>NZ_JAVFVT010000005.1 GCF_030929555.1 Paenibacillus sp. LHD-117
TGGCAAACATAAGGGGTCCAGTAGCCTGAATCAAGGGCGACCGCTTCAATAGTAGATCGGAAGTTAAATTTGCTTAGTTGGTGCTCTAGACGTTCGATGTAAACAACAGAGTCATTAACGTTCCCCGCTGTCACGTGGCAGTCTGTAATGATGTTGTATTTGTGATCGACGGTCCGATGATCGAGGTAATGAAACCCTTCTGGTTTTCCATCGCGGTTTAAATAGCCACTGTCTGGATCCGTTAAACTAACTTTTATCGTTTTGGTTTCCACCTCCTCTTCTGGAGGAAAGGGCTTTTTTCCAAATTGCTCGCGATCCTCGTTTACCGCGTTTTCGAGCTCTTGGAGATATTCTTGCGGCGTGTATGTGACCTCGCGTTTTTCATAGCGTCCATTGTTTGCGTTGGCCTTAATATGCGTGGAATCCGTGACCAATAAACGGCCACCCACCATACGATACTCGATGGCTTGCTTCACGATTTGGTCGAAAATATCTTGAAAAATAGTCGTGTCATGGAATCGATGCTTTCGATTCCAACTAAAAGTCGAGTGATCTGGTGCTCTGCCTGTCAGGCCTAACCGAAGGAACCATCTAAACGAGACGGTGTCGTTGACAACGCGTTCCAGCTCACGTTCAGAACGAACGTTGTACAAATAGCCAATGAGCAGCATTTTAAAAAACACGATGGGATCTAAGGACGGGCGGCCATTGGACTCGCTATATAGATGACGAACCTTGTCCAAAATGAAGTCAAAGTCGATGTACTTCTCTACATGTCGGAGAAAGTGATTGGGTTCCACCATATGCTCAATACAGACTAATTCATAGTCTAATTGCGGATTAGGATCATTCGTGCGAAGCATAAAAACACCGCGCTTTCTATGGAATGGTTTCTACCCTCATTATACCATATTAACGCGGTGATTTATTGAAGTTTTTGAATTTCTCAACAGCCTGATATACGCATCAATTCCCGCTAAAGGTTAATCCCGACATCAAAAAAAGCCGGCTGCCGTCCCCACTTGGAGCGGAGATTTGGCAAGCCGGCTTCGGTTAGTTGTGCGCGATGCTTGTTAAACTTTAAGCTTGCTAGCCTCAGGCTCGTAACGCCGTCAAGCTGCCTTGCTGTTGGGCCGCCCAAACCGACAAGCAGCCCAGCTCCTGCTATCGGGGCTGGGCTGCTTGAATCTGGCTACCTAAGCCATCAAATCCTCCATCTCCACGCAAGCCATGACGAAGGCGCCGACGCCGTGGAGATCGTTGCTGCTCGTCGGGCGCGTGACGTAATTCTCGTAATCGCCCGCCGAGGTGCCGATGCAGATGTCCGGCATGACGAAACGGCCTCGTTCATCCGACTCCATGACGGCAATCAGCCCCTCGTATCCGCGGCGCGCCGCTTCCAGGCCATTTTCCCCGATCAGCCCTCGCTTGCAGGCTTTGGCGATCGTATAGACGAACAAGCTGGAGCAGGACGTCTCGAGCCAATTATCCGCGAGATGCCCTTTGTCCACGACTTGGTACCATAATCCGCTTGCCTCGTCCTGATAGCGAATCAACGCTTCGACCAAACTCGCGAGCTGATCGGCGAGCTCCTGCCAGCCCGGATCCGTCTCCGGCAGCTCATCCAGGAACTGCGAGACGGCAAGGCCGTACCAGCCGAGCGAGCGCCCCCAGAACTCCGGCGACCTGCCCGTAGCGGGATCGGCCCACGGCATTTCGCAGCTCTCGTCCCAAGCATGGTAGAGCAGCCCGTTCTCCCCGTCCAGCATATGCTTCCGCATGAGCGCTTCCTGCTGCAGCGCCAGCTCCCGCAGGCTCGCATCCCCGTAAGCGTTCGCGTACTTCAGCGCGAATACGCCTCCCATGTAGAGGCCGTCCAGCCACATGTTATACGCATATTTGTCCTTATGCCAGAAGCCGCCCTCGGATGTGCGGTGCAGCGTATGGAACAGCGCCCGCAGTTTATCCGCCGCGATGCGATACCTCCGATCGCCGCCGCTCCGCTCGTCCAGCCGGAACAGCAGCAGTCCCGGCTGGATCGCGTCCAGCTCGTCTCGCGCGAACGCGAAGTTGCCCTGCCCGTCCACCAGCTTGTCGACGTAGCGCTTCACGTAATCATCGTAACGCTGCTCGCGCGTCCGCTCCCAGACCATTTCCATGCCGCACAGGAATACGCCCTGATGGTAATGCCAGCGTCCCGCCGGCGGCAGCTCCTCCGGAGCGAACCGGTCCATTAACGAATCGCAGGCGGCTCTTGCCCACCCGATCGGCGTTGTCACCGTCTGTTCAGCCATAATCTCCATTCCCTTCTCGGTTTGTTGGTGTCCATTCTATCTCTCTCGTTCGACAGCATCCTCGTAAAACGAATCCAATTGCTCCCGCGTCACGCCCTCCAGCCAATCGGCTTCCGCGCCGGCTAGCTGCCGGCACAACGTCCGAATGAGCAGCGCCTGCGTGGCCGCATTCATATCGCCTTCCACCCGGCCTTCGCTCAGATGCACGGGATAAGGCATGCCGGGATACGTTTCCCCGTCCTTGACCTGCGCTACGTTGGGCGCCGAAGGCGAATGCGACAGCTCCCGCGAGAACCCGCCGTCGGCGCGCAGCAGCTTGCCCATGTTATGAAGCGTCCTGCGGAGCACGAAGGCCAGCTCCTCATTGGTCATGGCGGGCCGCACATAAGACAGCAAATGCACGGGATTGCGGATATAACACATATCCCCGGCAACCTCGTCCGCCAGTGCTTTCAAAATGCTGCCGTACATTTCCTTCTCCCGAGGCATCGGCCGCCCGAAGCCGCCGTAGAACAGATGCAGCTTGAACGTGCCGGAGATCCGGACGTACAACGAACCTTCGCCCCACAAGCCGGTAACCCGATCCTGCGCCTCTTCGAAAAAATCGAACGCCGCCGCCGCATACCGGCTCCGGTCAGGTTCCGCCAGCTCCCCCACATAGACGTGAGAGCAGGACAGCCGGTCGCAGCCGCGCCAGCTGTTCGACAGTTCGACGCTAGCCAGCCATTGCCGATACGATTCCACCGATGCCATGTAGGCCGGCGCGCTCTCCCGAGGCAGCCCGTAGAGCGGCGTCCCGCCCAGCTTGCGAAGCGCGTTCGCGCTGTAGCCGATCGCGCGGGATACCATCACTTCGTCTTCCCGCATCGCGGGATCTTCATCATAAAAGTAACCCGTCGACGAATCTTGTTTCGCCTGGAAGAAGGCAATCATCCGGCGGCGCATCGCGTCAGGCATCGTCTCAATCAGCCCCAGCCGCTCCAGCATGTTCAGCGCCTGCGCCGTGGATTCGATATCCGGACGTCTGCCTGCTTGCTCCCTGGAGCTCCTCGCGTAGTAGAAGCCACCCGACACAGGGTCGTATTGTCCTGCCAGCCACGGCAGCAGCCCCCCGAACATCCCGTCCATCTCCGCTAACCGTTTCGCCAGCATCGCCACCCCTCCCGTCCGTTAACCTTTGATCGAACCCAACATCGCGCCCTTTGCAAAATGTTTCTGCAAAAACGGATAGATGAGCAAAATCGGCAGCGTCGCCACGACGATGACCGCCATCTTGATCGTCTGATCCGGCGGCGGAACAGCGGAGTCGAGGTCGGCGCTGTAATCCATGCCGCTTGCGAGGACGACGATTTGGCGCAGCAGCACCTGGATCGGCCACTTTAAGCTATCGTTCAGGTACAGAATCGCGCTCAGATACGTGTTCCAATACGTGACGGCATAGAACAGCGACAATGTCGCGATGGCCGGCATGGAGAGCGGGAGCACGATCCGGAACAGGATGCCGAAGTCGCTGCAGCCGTCGATTTTCGCCGATTCCTCCAGCCCTTCGGGGATGTTCTGGAAGAAGTTTTTCAGAATGATCAAGTTAAACGCGCTGATCGAAGAAGGGATGACGAGCGCCAAATAGCTGTCGATCATGCCAAGCTCGCGAACGACCAAGAAAGTCGGGATGAGTCCTCCGCTAAACAGCATCGTGAACACGACGAGGAACATGATGCCCCTGCGTCCGTCAAGGTCGCGCCTCGCCAGCCCGTAGGCCATCAGCGCCGTAATGAGCATGCTGAACAGCGTGCCGAACACTGTGATGCCGACGGAAACGCTCATGGCCCGGAAGATCGTGTTGGTCGAGAAAATAAACGTGTACGCGTCGAAGCTCCATACGGTCGGGAAAAGAATAAACTTCTTAACCGCCATCTCGGCGCTGGTCGTGAAGGAGCCTGCGACGACGTGCAGGAACGGAAGCACCGTTACGAGCGCGATGATCGAAAGCAGCGCATAATTGACGGCGGCGAACACGCGCCCGCCGACCGTTCTGTCTTCCACCATGGGGTTTGCCTCCTCAAAAAATACTAGTAAACGCCCTCTTCGCCCATCCGTTTCGCGAGCTTGTTCGCCGTCATGACGAGGACGAGGCCCACGAACGATTTGAAGAAGCCGATGGCCGTGCTGTAGCTGAATTGGCCTTGCTGAAGCGCCGCCGTATACACGTAGGTGTCGATGATTTCCGCAACGTCGCGGTTCATGGAATTGAGAAGCAGGTAGACATGTTCGAAGCCCAGCTCGAGGACGTCCCCGATTTTCAAAATCAGCAAAATGATGATGACGCTCCGGATCGCCGGCAGCGTAATATGCCACACTTGCCTGAACCGGCCTGCGCCGTCCATGCGCGCGGCCTCGTACAGCTGCGGGTCGACCGACGCGATCGCGGCCAAATATATGATCGTTCCCCAGCCCGCCTCGCGCCATATCACTTGGATGATATAGGTTGGCCGGAACCATTCGGTGCTGAGCAGGAAATTGATTTTTTCGAAGCCGAGGTAAGCCAGCATTTCATTGATGATGCCGCCGTCCATGGTCAGCATGACGAAGCCGATGGACACGATGATGACCCACGACATGAAATGGGGCAAGTAGACGAGCGTCTGGAAAAAACGTTTGAAAAACGTGATTCTCACTTCGTTCAGCATCAATGCCAGAATAATCGGGATCGGAAAATAAAAGAGCAGGTTCATGCCGAATAAGAGAAGCGTATTGCTTAGAATCATCAGAAAATCCGGTTCGGTGAACAGCCTTTCGAAATGCTTGAGGCCCACCCATTCACTGCCCGCAAACCCCCAATGCGGCTTATAATCCTGGAACGCGATGGTCAGACCGAACATGGGAATGTACTTGAACGCGATAAAATACAGGATGCCCGGCAAAATCATGACGTACAGCCACTTGTTCCGCCAAAGCCGTCTCTTCAGTTCGCTGCTGCCGCGGGGCTTCGCCGCCGCTGGTTTGATCTCCGTTGCTGCGTGCTGCATGCTGGTTCTTCCTTTCCTGGGGAGTGGGTGGCCGGCGGCAAGGGGCAGAGGAGATGCCGCGGCTCGGCAAACGTGCAGTCCGCTTCGCCCTTCATCTCCCGCTAGATCACCCTTCAACCTGCTAAAAGCACACTACTTCTTGAACGCCGCCGTGAACTCCTCGATGATCTGCGCTCCGCCGCGGCTCTTCCAATCTTCCACCGCTTTGTCGAAGCCCGCTTTGTCGATGTCGCCGTACATGTATTTGTAAGTGGCGTCGACGATCAGCTCTTGCAGCTGCGTGCCCTTCTCCGTAAACGTTGCGGAATCGAGCGGCGCCGTCGGATCGTGGATCGCGATTTTTTCGCTTTCCGGAATGAGCTGCTCCGCATGGACGCGCACCGCCAGATCGTGGAAGCCATCCAGCATGCCGTTCGTCTCCGGCTCGCCGATGACGCTGTCCTTGTAGCCTTTCACTTCGCGTTCTGTCAGCTCCGCGTCGTCGGAAGCTTTCGCTTTGCCGTCTTGCACGTTATAGTGCGTACCTTCGATACCCCAGTACATGAGGTTCGCGACTTCCGGCGTCATCATTTTGTCGAAGAACGCGAGTACTTTTTTGAGTTCGGCCTCGTCCTTGATCGCGCCTTTCGGGAATAGCACGACGTTGTTGTAGCCCGGAATCGCCCACGACGCTTTCTCTCCGTTCGGTCCCGCCACCACGTTCTGCACCTCGATGACCGCTCCCGGCACGTTCTTCACGAGATCCTTATTTAACGAGTTCACGTCCTGCATGGAGCCGATGTAAACGCCGGCTTTGCCGCTCGTGAACAGGTTGATCTGGTCGGTTTTGCTCGTCGCCGCGAAGTCGACGTTCATCAGCTTGTTGTCGCGGATTTTCTTCATGAAGTCCATCGTCGCCACGTATTGGTCGAACGCGAACTCCGGCTGCAGTCCGCCGTCCTTCTCGCCCCAGTTGTTCGGCGTGCCGAAGTAGGCGGCCAGCGTCTTGAACGCGCCATAAACGAGGTCGTTCCGGTCCGTGAGGCCGATCGTGTCGTTTTGGCCGTTTTTGTCCGGATCGCCGTTCGTGAATTTCTCGATCATGTTGTACAGCTCGTCTACGGTCGTCGGAGCAGCGAGTCCGAGCGCGTCTGCCCAGTCTTTGCGGTAGATAATGCCTTGGCGCGCCAGCGGGCGTCCGATGTAGAGGGAATAAAGCTTGCCGTCGACCTTCGTGTTGTTCAGTATTTCCGGCTTCAGCTTGTTCAAGTTCGGGAATTCGGCGAGGTACGGACCGATCTCCCAGAACTGGCCGTCGCGGATCGCGCCTTTCATTTGGATGAACGTCGCTTGGTTTTTCAGGTAGGTCACTTGCGGCAGGGAGCCCGTCGCGAAGGAAGCGTTCAGCTTCTCTTCATACGTGTCCGCAGGAAAAAATTGATACGTCAGTTTCGTGTTCGTGAGCTTCTCCAGCTCGTTCTTGATCGTGTCCGGCGGCGTCTCCGAGATGTTGAGCGGAAGCATGATCGTAATTTCGGCCGGCTTCTCCGGTTCGGCGGGTTTATCCGTCGCATGCGTCGTTCCTTCATTCGTCTGCGTAGGGTCTGGGGTGTTCGTGTTATTGCCGTTGCCGCCCGAACATGCGGTGACAAGCAGGCTGAGCGTAAGGATGCTGCTGATTGCAATGGCTTTTTTGTTCATGCGCCTTGACCTCCGTTTTTTGTTGGATGCTGTGGTGCGGGGTGGAACGATTAGAGCGTAGCATCCGCGAAAACAGTACCGAAACAATCATTTGCTCACATCGGGCCGCTCTGTTCGTTCGTCTGAGGTAATGATTATCGGGGAGGGGGATGACACTTAAGCGCTTCGCCTTAGGTCAAAAATAAAAAACCGCCCCGGAGAGGGCGGTTCATCGACCGATCATATTCGTTATCTCGTATTATACGCATCCCTGTATTCCTGCACGATTTGAGCGCCGCCTTGGCGCTTCCATTGCTCGACCTGGGCATAAAAGCCGTCCGCGTCCAGCTTTCCTAACATATAATTGTAGGTCGCGTCGGAAATGATTTTGTACAGCTCCACGCCCTTCTCGTCGTACGTCTTGGATTCCAGGCCGTTCGTCGGATCCGGCACGATAAATTTTTCGTTGTCCTCCGTATACCGTTCCGCTTCCTCCTGCAGCGTTTCTTGCTCGCTGACGTCCAGGACGTTGGGATTGCTAAGGTCCGCGATCATCAGCACGTATAGCGCGCCCGCTTCCGTCGTGCGCAGCTGGGTCGTCTCCTCCGGCAGCAGCACCTTACCGTCCTTCAGCTTATAATGTTTGTCCTCGATGCCGTACCGAAGCACGTTCGCGACGTCCTTGTCCATCGTCCGGTCGTAGAAGGCCAATATGTCCAGCAGCTCCTCCTCCGTGCGGATCGCTTTTTTCGAGAACAAGTACAATCCGAAGTAATTCGGGATGGACCATACCCGGTAGCCTGCCGGTCCTTCGATGCGGTTCACCAGCGCGAACCGGGCTTCCGGGTTGAACTGCTTTGCCTCATCGGACAGCCTCTGGACGTCCTGCATGCTCCCGATATAGACGCCCGCCTCGCCGCGAATGATGAAATCCCGCTGCATCTCCTTGCTCGTCACCGCAAAATCCCGATTAATCAATCCCTCGTCGTAAAGCTGTTTCATAAAATTCATCGCGTCCAAATAAGCGGGCGACTCGAATTCGGGCACGATGGCTCCTCCCTCGCCCTCGACGCCCCAATTGTTCGGCGCTCCGAAATACGAGCTGAGCGTCTTGAACGCGCCGAAGACCAGATCGTTGCGGTCCGCCAGCCCGAACGTGTCCGCTTGGCCGTTGCGGTCGGGATCGTTCTGCGTGAACAGGCGAATGACCTCGTACAACTCCTCCAGCGTATCCGGCTTCTCCAGCCCGAGCGCGTCCAGCCAATCTTCGCGGATAATGATGCCTTGCCGCGAGGACGGGCGCTCCGTATAAAGCCCGTAGAGCTTGCCGTCCACGGCGGTCTGGCTCAGAATGCCTTCGTCCAAATGCCGAAGATTAGGGAAACGGTCCAAATACGGGCCGATCTCCCAGAAGGCGCCGGAACGGATCGCGTTTTTCATGAACATGTAATCGGTATGTTTCGCGAAGGTGACTTTCTTCAGCGAATTCGTCGTGAGTGCGGTATTCATCTTGTCGGTGTAGATTCCGTCCGGCACCCAATTGATCTCGAGCTCCGTCCCCGTCAGCTCCTCCAGCACGCTCATCGTCTCGTCGCTCGGAGGATGAGGGAAATGCAGCGGCGCCATGATCGAAATCTCGGGCTTGTCCCCCGCGTCGCCGCTGCCCGGTTTGCTGTCGTCCTGCACGCAAGAAACGCATAAGACGAGTACGGGCAGCAGCGTCAGCGCGAGCTTGCGAAGCGCGGCGGTTATTGGTCTTTTTGGCCGTGGCATATAAATCCCCCTTGTGTAGACGGCCTTTAGCCGACATAATCAAAGCTAATGATCATCGCCCGAGAAGATGATTATTGTCCCGAATGTATGCGTTTACTAAAATAGTGATAACAACGTACGATCTAGAGAGATAAGGTGGGGAAGCGTATGCGGTCTTTGTCCTTCTTAAGTAAAATGACCATATTCGGATTTCTGCTCGGCACCCTCCCTGTTATCTTCATTGGGGCATTCGCGTACATGACGTCGTCCAGCGAGATCCAGGAGAATGTCGTAAACGGCAACCGCCAGCTCCTCATGCAAATTAACTCCAATGTAGAGCAGAAGCTGACGACTGTCAACCATACGCTAAATCAGGTGATTCATTCCACCGTCCTCAAAAAAGCGATGAACCAGCCGCTCGCGGCGGATGATTTTATGACCTATAACGACATCCAGAACGAAATCCGGTATATGCAATCTTTCGACACGAAGCTGGAGGACGTCATTCTGATCAACGAGCGCCATAACTGGATGGTCAAAAATTCCGGCTTATACGCGTTCGACCGATATCCCTTCAGGGAACAGCTCGCTTCACTTCGCGACATACCGGAAGGCGTCTCTTGGGTGCTGACGCCTACGGAGTGGTTTTATTCCGAGGAGAACGCCCGCGGAACGGTCGCCTGCCCCTATATCATCAGCCTCGTGAAGAAGCTGCCGACCGCCGGCCTCGAGAAATACGGGCTTGCGATCGCCAATATCCCCGCTTGCGGCCTGCAAGAGCTGTTGGAGACGGAAGCCTCCGATGCGCCGATAGCGGAAATGATCATCCTGGACGAGCAGAACCGGATTCTGCTGCATCGCGATCCCTCCCTCATCGGGCAGCCCGCGGAAGCGGCGGGCATGCCCGCCGAGCGGTTGACTGAGGCGTCCGGCGAGTTCGTTGTCTCTGCGGAGCAAGGCAAACAATCCGTTACGTATTATCGCTCCGAGCTGAACGGATGGCATTACCTGTCGGTCTCCTCGATCGCCGCCATGACGAAGGAATCCGTCAAGATCGGACAGTACACGCTCTACATCTGCCTGTTCATGCTGCTCCTGTCGATGCT
Organism: Paenibacillus sp. LHD-117; assembly: GCF_030929555.1. GTDB lineage: Bacteria > Bacillota > Bacilli > Paenibacillales > Paenibacillaceae > Pristimantibacillus. The sequence goes on from NZ_JAVFVT010000005.1 coordinate 9,838, forward strand.
GCTCGCCTGGATCGGCTCCCGCCGCATGTATTCGCCGATCCAGACTCTGCTCGCCCAGGTCGGAGAGCTCATGACGGACGCGGGCAAGCGGCGGAACCGCAACGAGTTCCAGGTCATCAGCGAGCGCGTGCATCATTTGTTCCAGTCGAAATCCCAACTCGAGAAGGAAGTGCAGCAGCATGTGCAGCAGGCGAGAGCGTTTTTCCTGATGAGGGCGCTGCAGGGCAATGTCCGCGGCGGCGCGATTCCGGAGCGTCTTCGCCAGTTCGGTTACGCGGAGCAGCTTGAGGGTTGGCGCACAATGGCCGTTATGGCGCTGCAGATCGACTTCCAGGAGGACAGCCGTTATTCCAAAGGCGACCTGGAGCTGCTGCTGTTCGCCATTCATAACATCATCGAAGAGCTGGTGCCGTCGCGCGAACGGCTTGCTCCAGTCACGATGGACGGCTCGATCGTCGCCGTCATCGGCAGCGAGGCGGAGGACGAGGCGCTGTTTTACGATAAAATGCGCGCCGTTACGGAGCTGGTGCAATCCCAAGTGGCGGGTTATTTGAACCTGCAGGTCAGCATCGGAATCAGCTTGCCGTTCGTCGCCTTCGACCATCTCGCAGTCGCTTGCCGCGAAGGCAACGAGGCGCTCAAGCAGCGGATGAAGCTCGGTACGGGCATCATTATCCAATATGAGCATTTGAACCAAGAAGGCACGCATACCCTCAATCTTAGCTATCCGTCCTACATCGAGAACGAGCTGCTCGACGCCATCAAGCTGGCCGAGAAGGAAGCGGCCAAGGAGCTGCTGAAGCAGTTCCTGCAGACCGTCTTCGCGGAGGAGCTCAGTCCGCAGGAGTATCAAATTCCGCTGGCCCGCCTCCTCAACAGCTTGCTCGTCGTCATGCAGGAATCCGGTGTCGGCCTCGGCCAAATCCATCCGATGAAAGGCTCGCTGCTGGAGGAGCTGCTCGGGCTGCATACGCATGCGGAAATCGAGGATTGGTTCTGGACCGGCGTCGCGCATCCGATGGTGAAAATTTTCAGGGACAGGCGCGAGGCGCAGTACCACAATATTTCGGAGAAAATCATCGACCTCGTCCAGCACCACTACGATTCGGACTTGACGCTCGAGGAATGTGCGTCGAGGCTGCATTACAACGCGAACTACCTGAGCAGCGTCTTCCGCAAGGAGACGGGGCATTCGTTCAGCGAATATTTGACGATGTACCGGTTCAACATGGCGAAGCGCTGGCTCGCGGACGGCGAGATGCCGATCAAGGACATCGCGGCCAAGCTGCGCTACAACAACCCGCAAAACTTCATCCGCTCCTTCCGCAAGCAGGAAGGCATCACCCCGGGCCAATACCGCGAGCGAAAGCGCAGCGGTTAGGCGCGGCGGGAGCGCGGACAGGTACGTTTCGCGAACCTACAGCTCCATTCGAGCGCCCATTTCAGTCTGCAGGTACGTTTCGCGGACCTGCAGCAGCCATCGGGCGCCGGTCCACGTTGCAGGTACGTTTCGCGAACCTACAGCCCCCATCGAGCCCCCACTCAGCCTTATTTCTTTAGGTCGACGGAGCGGCCAGCTCCGCCATGCCGTACATGTAAGGGCGCAGCGCCTCCGGGATGCGGATCGAGCCGTCCGCCTGCTGATGGTTCTCCAGCAGTGGAATTAAGATACGCGGGCTCGCCACGGCCGTATTGTTGAGCGTGTGGCAGTAACGCAGCGCGCCGTTCTCGTCGCGGTAGCGGATGTTCGACCTTCGCGCTTGAAAGTCGTGCAGATTCGACGACGAATGCGTCTCCCCATAAGCGCCCCGGCTCGGCATCCAGGTCTCCAGATCGTATTGCTTATACGTCTTTTGCGACATGTCGCCCGTGCAGACCGCCATCTGGCGGTACGGCAGCTCCAGCTTCCGAAGCACGGCCTCGGCATGCCCGGTAATCTCCTGCAGCATGGCATCCGAATGTTCCGCGTCCGCGCGGCAGATGACGACCTGCTCCACTTTGGCGAATTGATGCACGCGGTATAGTCCGTGCACGTCCCGCCCCGCCGAACCCACTTCGCTGCGGAAACACATCGAAGCCGCGGCCAGCTTGATCGGTTCGGCGACATCCACGATTTCGCCGGCGTAATACGTGACGAGCGGCACCTCCGACGTTCCGACCAAATAACGCTCCTCATCCGCGATCCGGTATGTCTGATCCTCGCCGAGCGGGAAGAAGCCGGTCCCCTTCATCGCATCCGGCCGAGCCATCAGGGGCACATCCATCGGCGCAAATCCTTTTTCGATCAACAAATCCAGCGCCAGCTGCTGGACCGCGCGGTGCAGCAGAACGCCCGCCCCGGTCAAATAATAAAAGCGGCTTCCGGCCGTCTTTACGCCCCTCGGCACGTCGACCAGCTTATGCAGCTCCGCGAGCGCCATATGGTCCCGCCATTCAAAATCAAACAACGGCGGCTCTCCGACCCGCTTCAGCTCCACGTTGTCCGCATCCGAGCCGCCGACCGGCGTATCCGGCGAGACAATGTTCGGCACTCGCTCGCCCAACAGACGCATCGCCTGCTCCGCCTCCCCGAGCTCCCGTTCCAGCACCGCGATTCTCCCGTTCAGCTCCCGCACTTCAGCCCTGCCCCGCTCGGCCTCCTCGCGCCGACCGTTCCGCATCCACCGGCCGATTTCCTCCGAGAGCTTGTTGCGCGTCTCCCGCAGCCGATCCGTCTCGCCTTGCGTGCTCCTCCTCCGATCGTCCTCCGCCAGCAACTCGGCGACCGATAACGCGATCCCCTTCCGATCCGCCGTCAACTGCACCTCTTCCGCATGTTCCCTAATCCATTTCATGTCCAACATTTGGCACCGCTCCTTTGTTTTTGGCTTGGTGAAACGGCTGTCGCCGACCTTTGGCGGCGTGGCGCGTTTCATTCCGAGAAATATAAGCCAGTATAGTGAAAACTTATACTTTCTTATATTTAAAAAAATACAAAAAGCGCCCTCATCCCACTGGGACGAGGAGCGCTTATACTCGCGGTGCCACCCAAATTGACCTGGCAGACGTAGCTGCAAAGATCCACTTTGTTCCGCGATAACGGGCGGATTCCGGTTAACTTAGGAGAAGCTCCAGCCAGGCTCCGCGCGCGTATCATCCACCTCGCGGGACATGCACGAAAACATAGGCCGGTACTTTCTTGACGAGAACGCCTCCGAGTTGGATGCTCTTCATAGGCATAATGTCGAATTCGATTTTCACGTATTATAGCGTATGCCGCAATCCGTTTGCAAGTACCGCGTTCCGCTCCGCCCTCGCCTATCTCCCTTTCGTAAGCGGAACATTCGCGATATGATGGTTTCTAACAGGTACATTGCGACCGAGGAGGTAGACCGCCGAATGGAACGGTTCTCTCACATCCAAGAACTAACGACGCTGAAAATCATTGCGGAAACGCTCAATCAATCCACCGACGTCTTCACCATGCTTGACGAGGTGCTCGGGAAGCTGCTGGAGCTGACCGGCCTCACCTACGGGTGGATCTTCCTGATCGAAGACAATCAGGAGAACGTGCTAGCCGCGCACCGCAATTTGCCGCCGGGCCTTCTCAATCAAGAGATGAAGCTGATGCACGCCGGCTCCTGCTGGTGCGTCGACCAATACCGCGACGGCCGCCTGAATAGCGCCGTCAACATTATGTCCTGCCGGAGGCTCGACACCGCGAAGAGAACCGGCAGCGGCGATACTTGCGGATTTACGCACCATGCCACCGTCCCGCTCATGATCGGCGACCGTAAATTCGGCATTCTTAACGTGGGCTCGCTCGGCAAAAATCATTTTGAACAGGAGGAGCTCGCCCTGCTCGCCTCCGTCGCGCTCCAGATCGGCGTCGGCGTGGAGCGGATGCGCCTGCACAAGGTCGAGCAGCGGCGGGCTGATCTGTTCACCCGCCTCGGCGAGTTCAGCCGCCGCCTGAGCCAATCGGTCAGCACCGGCATATCCCGCATCGAGCTGGCGGAGAACGCGGCGATGCTTATCTCGCGTATCTTCGATTGGCCAGGAGTCGCCCTGCTCGAGAAGGTAGGCGACCAGTACCATGCTCAGTCGCTGATCGCGTCGGGAATATCCGTTCCGGAGCCTGCCGCCGCGAAGCTGAAGACGTCGCTGCACGGGCCATTAATCGCGCTGACGGGCGGCGAGCAATATCGGGAGATCACAGCCGCGGCGGCTGAATCGATCGTACAGCAATGGCATCCGCTGCAGGAGCGGAACGAACGAATCAAGTCGCTGCTCGCCGTCTCCTTGGCTTCGAACGCTCGGACGACCAACCAGGTGCTGCTCGTCGGCCGCAACAAACCGCAGTTTCTTGCCAAAGTGGAGGGCGAAGTGCTCGAGGCGATCGCCTCCCACATCGCCGTCGCGCTGGAGCATGCGCAGCTCGAGGAGAACCGGCGAGAGCTGGTCCGGACCGAAGAGCGCAACCGGCTCGCCAGAGACCTGCACGATTCCGTGTCCCAACTGCTATTCTCAATCAGCATGACCGCCAAGGGAGCCGAAGCTTGCCTGCTGGAGAGCGACACGGCAGCAGCCGGCGCCGCCATCGCAGATATGCACGCGATGTCCAAGGAAGCGCTTAAGGAGATGAGATCGCTCATTCAGCATCTCCGTCCTGCCAACCTTGACGGCGGGCTGACCGCCGCGCTGATCGATTACGGCAAGCGGCTCGGCCTTCAGGTGAAGGTCCATCGCGGAAGCGGCTACGCCTGCCTCCCTTCGCACGTCAACGAAACGTTGTGGCGCATCGGGCAAGAAGCGCTCAACAACGTCGCCAAACATGCGGCCACGGATCAAGTGGACATTGCTTTCTCCGTTCACGGAGGCGAGCTTAACTTCGTAATTCAGGACGATGGCAGAGGGTTAAATCAGGAACGCTCCGGTACCGCCGGGCATCGGCCTTCATTCGGACTCGCGATCATGCAGGAGCGCGCCGAATCGCTGGGCGGACGGCTTAAGTTGTCCAGCCCTGCCGGCAGCGGCACGCTGATCGAAGCGGTCATCCCGATGCCGACCGGTACGCCGTTAGGAGGGGAACGATGAGTATACGCATCCTGCTTGCGGACGATCACAAAATGGTCCGGAAAGGCCTTCAGCTATTCCTTGCCTCGCAAAAGGACATCCGGTTCGTCGGCGAAGCGTCTTCCGGGGAAGAAGCCATCGCCCGGACGGCCGAGCTTGCGCCCGATATCGTCCTGATGGATATTATGATGCCGGGAATCGGCGGCATCGAAGCGACCGCCTTATTGGCCGAGCGTCATCCGGCAGTGAAGGTCATTATTTTATCCTCTTCGTCGGACGAGAACCATGCCTTGCCCGCTATCCGGGCCGGCGCGAAGGGTTATTTGCTGAAGGATATCGAGCCCGAGGAGCTGGCCGCCGCCATCAGGCGCGTCCACGAAGGCAAGGTGGAGCTGCATCCGGACATCGCCGGACAGCTGATGAATCAATACGTATCGCATTATCAAGGCGAGGGGATGCGAACATCCGGGGAGACTGCGCCGCATGAGTCGCTTACCCCGCGCGAGCTGGACGTGCTGCGTCTGATTGCGGCAGGAAGGAGTAACCGCGGCATCGCCGATGAGCTTGTTATCACCGAGAAGACGGTCAAGACGCATGTCAGCCATATTTTGGCCAAGCTGGATGTCGCGGATCGGACGCAGGCCGCCCTTTACGCCGTCAAGCACGGGCTGGACCGGGCGGCGCCGGCCTCAGACTAAAGTCGTACACCGGTTCATTCTAAGGATGAGGCCGGATTCTCCGAAAGTTCATCCCTTCCGACGACGCGATCCAAGGGCAGCAGATGATACGATAAAACCAGATCAAAGGACGATTCGTCGATTGAAGGGATGGATACACATGAACGTAATCATTATCGCAGGCAGCAATCATAAAGGCGCGACGAGCACGAGGCTTTCGGAGTACGTATCGTCGCTAATTACGGCCCAAGGCCATCAGTCATCGGTGTTCAACCTGTACGAGAGACCTCTTCCGTTCTACTCGCCGGATGGCGAATACGGCAGCACGGAATCGATCTCCGAGCTGCAGAAAGTGATGCGGGCGGCAGACGCCATCGTGCTGGCGACCCCGGAGTACCACAGCAGCATCTCTGGCGTGCTCAAGAACGCGCTGGATCACTTGGGACAGGACTACTTCCGCGGCAAGGTCGTGTTGTCCATGAGCTCGGCAGGGGGAGCGGTCGGCACCAGCTCGCTGCAGCAGCTGCAGGCGATCGTGCGCAACTTGCACGGCATCAACTTGCCGGAGTGGGTGTCCATTGGCGGGGCGCAGCGCAACTGGTTTATGGAGCCGCATACCGACCACGAAGGGGCGGGCAGCGATATCCTGGACCGCGTCAAACGCGTCACGCTTTCGTTCCTGGAGCTGGCCTCGAGGGTACGGGCGAATTAATGCCGGCGTAAGGCAGGGTTCGGCGCTTTCGTACGTTATTTCCGGTATAGCGATCTTGAAAAAACGCAACGATGTTTTGATGCTTCGTTTCATCGAGCGGACGGATTACCGATTATAGACGGTTTTTCGAACACATTGTTCCAAATTCCCCAATAATCATGAATTCAAGTCGATTTTTCGAATAGATTCAGCGAATCTAGCGCCTAAGGCTAGAATGTATACGATATTTCGACTTCGATCGTACCGGATTCGGTTCTTCAGGTTCGTTTTGGAGCAATCTACAAGTGCTGGCCTCCAGAGAACGCGTGACATTCGCCGAATCGCCGCCGCTGGCATTGACCTTCGGTGAAGCTGCGCCAGCCAGCGCGCGTCAAGCAAAAAACCGTCAGGCGGCAAGCGCCTGACGGTTTTTTTATAATGTCGTCTGAAAAATCGCGATGAATCCATTCGAAACTTCTCGCGCCCTTACCTTCCTACCTTCTCCCCGAGAGCGGAGCAGACTTCTGCAGCGCGTAGAGATCCTCGTCCGTCGCCGCCATCCGCTGCTCGATGACCTTGCGGGCGTCATCGATGGCCTGGTTGTAGATCGGAGGCGTCAGCAACTTCAGCAGGTGGTCCAAGAATTGCTCTCCCGCCAGCTCGCCGATTTCTAGGTCCAGCTCCTTCTCCAAGTAGCTCCGCAGCTCGGACACGAGCTGCAGCTTCGTTTCCCTCGGCATTTTCATGATCGTCATGTCTCTCCCATCCTTCATCCCTAGGATTGCGCCAACGCCTTGCGTACGTACAAAATATACTTCGACTGGTCAAGCGGGTTAACGCCTCTGCGAGGGCGCTCCGCCCGAACGTCGGCGGGACATTCCCGGTACGCTGCGAACGCGGTCGAAAGAATGCCCCGTCCCTTCGTCATCGACCCGAATCGCGCGGGAAAGTCGAGCGACGTCGCCACGGGCAGCGTACCCGACAGCTCCATCCTCTCGCCGCGCAGCTGCGGCGTGTCGAACTCGCCGCGCATAGCGATGAGCTCATTCATGATTCGGCCGCCATGCTCCTCCGGGACGGAGATCCGGAACGACAGCAGCGGCTCTAGCAGCTTCACGCCGATCCGGTTCAGGCCGTCCATGATGCCCATCGGCGTCGCTACCGCGAAGTCGAGCGGATGCGTATGCCACACATGATGCTCGCCCTCCACGAGCGTGACGCGCAAGTCGGTCACTTCCCAGCCGAGCAGCCCCTGCTGCAGCGCCTCCGGCACGCGGCGGGCCACTTCGTTCTGATAGCTCTCGAGCAGACGCTCGTTCCGCTCCAATGACTCGTAGCGCAGTCCGCTGCCCCGCTCTCCGGGTTCGATCCGGAATCTCAGAATCGCCCAACACGGCTTCGGCATCGTATACGCGATGAACCCTTCGCCGGCTCCTGCAGGAGTCTCTTTGTAAATAACCGAAGGCGCGCCGAAGCCGATATCCAGCCCGAACCGGCTGCTCATTACCTGCGTCAGCACTTCGATCTGAATCGGCCCCATCACCTTCAAATGCAGCTCGCGCTGCTCCTGCAGCCACTGCAGATCAAGGAGCGGGTCCTCCTCCGCCAGCTCCCGCAGCGCCGCTGCGATCGCCGGATACTTTGCTTCGTCCTTCCACTGTACCTGCACAGTAAGCAAAGGCACCGCAAGCCTAGTCTCGCCCGGCACCCCGTCCCCGCTCCCGATGATGTCCCCGATGCGCGCTTCACTCCAGCCGAATACGGCCGCGACGTCCCCCGCATGCAGCTCGCCGATGTCTTCCGACCGCCGGCCGTCGATGCGCCTGATTTGGGTGACCTTCTCCTCCAGCCCCCTCGTCCTGTTCAGGACGGATTCCCGGTTCCGAATACGGCCGCCATACAGCCTCACGTAAGCGATTCTGCCCATGGCGGGGTCGCGCTCCACGCGGAACACGACGCCAGACAACGGAGCATCCTCATTCCCCTTCGGTGCCGGAAGCAGGCCGATCATGGCATCCATTAACGGCTCAATGCCAATGCCTCTACCGGATGCTCCGAACAGCACCGGATATAACCGCGCTTCCTTCGCGAGGCGAGGCACGGCTTCCGCGAGCTCCATCTCCGTGAAGCTTCCTCGATCCAAATAACGAAGCAGCAGCTCTTCATCCGCATCCGCAACCGCTTCCACGAGATGCTGGCGGAACGTATCTTCTTGTTCGGACCGCAAACTTGACCGCGGCTGAGCGATCCCCGTGCCGGTCGACGTCGCCGCTTCCTCGCCGCCGCCCGCGTCCAAGGACGTGGGCATTGCAGGGGACATCCCGAGCGGAACCAATGGAACGGCGCCTCCGAACGTCTCCTCAGCGCCCTGCGGAGCCTGCACCGGAGCCGCTAGCGGCGTAAGCAAACGGCGAATGCCGTCCAGCGTTCGCTCGGCGGATGCACCTATTCGATCCATTTTGTTCACGTACAGCAAGGTAGGAATCCCCCGCTCGCGAAGCGCGTGCCAAATTACCTCCGTCTGCGCCTGCACGCCTTCCACCGCCGACAAGATGAGCACCGCGCCGTCGATGGCCCTGAGCGACCGTTCGACCTCCGACAGGAAGTCGACATGACCTGGCGTATCGATGAGATTGATCGTCGCCCCGTTCCGCTCGAATCTTGCGGACGCCGCCCGTACCGAGATGCCCCTTGCCCGCTCCACCTCCAGGAAATCGGTCTGCGACGTGCCCTCGTCCACGCTGCCGAGCTGCCGAATCCGGCCGCTTCTATACAACATGCCTTCCGTAGTCGTCGTCTTCCCCGCGTCCACGTGCGCGAAGATGCCGATATTCCGCAACGCCTCCGCCTTCATCGTATCCATCTATAGATTCTCCTCTTCCATGCCGCATCCATGCAGCGAGTCCTCGGGAATATGCAAACCTCAATCGAAGCCTATCAAAGAAGAGTGACCGCGTCTAGGGGCGGCTTTCAACAAACGCCAACAAAAAAAAAAAAAAACGGCCTGCCGGAAGTTGCTCCGACAAACCGTTCTGCTGTCGCCTTCGAATTAACCTTGTTGCAAAGCTTCGATTTCGAGGGAAATTTTCACTTCGTCGCCGATCAGGACGCCGCCGGTTTCGAGAGCCGCATTGTACGTGAGGCCGTAGTCGCTGCGTTTGATCGAGCCGCTCGCGCTGAAGCCCGCTTTCGTGTTGCCCCAAGGATCCTTGCCGGAGCCTTCAAACGTTACTTCGAACGTCTCGGAACGCGTCACGCCGTGCAGGGTTACGTCGCCCGTTACCTCGTATTCGCCTTCGCCGGATTTCGTGATGGAAGTCGCTTGGAAATCAAGCGTAGGGAATTTCTCGATGTCGAAGAAATCGCCGGATTTCAGATGCGCGTCGCGGTCGCCGTTGCGCGTGTCGACGCTGCTCAGATCGATCTTGAAGGAAATTTCTGCGGTTGTCAGATCGTTTTCGTCCGCCACGATGTTCGATTCGAATGCGTGGAACGTGCCTTTGACCTTCGCGATCATCATGTGTCTAACCGAAAAATCAACCGCGCTGTGGGATGCGTCTACTGCCCATACTGTTTTTGCCATTTGTAAAACCTCCATGTTTTTTTATTAAATTTCGCCATGCAAGTATGCTACAACTTGTTGTTTACTAACCTATAATAATTAACTAACTTATATTGTGCTGTTGGATTTATCTTAATCTAAAGATATCTCAATGTCAACATCTTTTTTCGCTGCCCTGTCCGGGCAATCCCCCAAGCATGGCAAAAGCCGCTCAGGGCGCGGCCGATGGAACCGGCGCCGAAGCGGCTCACTCAAAACGCAAAGAACGGATAGGGCCGCAACCCTATCCGCTCTAAGCATTCAGGTGTGAAACGCCAGCTTCGCCTCCAGTGGTCGGCGGCGGACGTCTGCACTTATTTATGAGCATAAACTTCTGAAACGAAGTACTTGTATGATTCCTATGGACTGCCGCTTGCCGCTAGACATGCGGAGTCTGACAAGCGCAAACCTTACTCTTCTTCCGCTGCGGGAGCTTCTTCTGCTTCCTCATCCGAAGATGCGGCGGCTTCTTCAAGCTCTTCCTCCAGCTCGGCTTCCGTTACGGCCTCGGCTTCGGCCTCAGCTTCTTCTGCTGCGGCTTCCTCGGCTTCGATGGCTTCTACCGATTCTTCGGCAACCGCCTCTTCCTCGATCAGCTCCACGATTTCTTCATTCTCTTGAACCACGTCTTGATCTTGGCTCATGTGTATCACCTCCTACTAAGTAATATCTTAATTGTAGCGCTTTCATAGAAAGAGACAAGGGGTGTAAAATGTCGGAAAATAAGAAGTTTTCGCCCGGATTCGACCCTTGCGCGCGCACCTCGACTGAGGTCTAGGAAAAGGTTAAGCCTCTCGGCGGTTTCGATTGGAGTCCCCGGGATATACGATGTTTATAGGGATTGAAGGTTCGAAACCGGGGGGCATTAAAGATGTACAGTTTATTCGTCAATACGGGGCAAGGCGCGCTCGCGATTCTGTTAATCATGAGCCTTATTGCCGCGAACAAAGCATCCAAATTAATATTCAGCAAGAACGAACATGAACTTCACCGCAAAACCCGCAAGCTTGTCTTCTGGAGCTGGAGCATGCTCCTTCTCGCGCTGGTCTCGTCGGCCGCGGACGCCGCGCTGGCCGCGTCCTTCCATCCAGCATTCTGGATGGATCGGCTGCTGCTCCGAACACCGCTTGTCCTGCTGACCGCGCTATCCATCCCGATCGCCGCGCTGCCGCGAATCGCCAGGCTGGCGCAGCGCACGCAGGCAAAGTCAGCGCATGAGCTGGACGTTGCCCGTCGGCGCCAAGCGACCGAGACCGGACTCGTTATGCCGTTCAAGCTGACGGCTCTCGCGGCTGCGGGCGGCTTCTACTTCCTGCTGTCGCCTCCGATCCCGTTCGCTTGGTTCGATGTCCTGCTGCCGATTACGATCCTTGTTTTCTTCGGCGGCCTGCTCTGGATGCTGCAATCGAACCGCAACCAAGCGGCGGCGGCGTCTCCGTCTTCCACGATCTACCGCCCATGGCGGCGCAGACTTCGCCTTAGCGGCTCCCTCCTCCTATCGGCGGCGGTCATTAGCTTTCCAATCATCATCGCCGCGGACAACAGCCGGCTGCCGGAGCGGATGTCAATGATGACGGGCATGGCCGACTTCGGCTTCAAGCAAGCCTCTTCGGGAGCCGGGCAGTCGCTCGCCAGCCAGCTGTTCCATCGGCATCATCTCGTAGAAGACGTCTTCGGCGAAGAGGGTTTAGGCCGGCCTCGCACTTCGGTCGCTTCGCTGACCGGTCCGCAAGAAGGCAAGGCCGACCGCGTCTTCACGCTGACCGCCAAACAAGCCGAAGTCAAGCTCAGCTCGGGCAAGACCGTGGAGGCTTGGACTTACAACGGTCAGATTCCCGGACCCGAGCTTCGCATGAAGCTCGGCGAATTGATCGAAGTTCGGCTCGTAAACGAAGATATAGCAGACGGCGTCACCATCCACTGGCACGGACTTGATGTACCGAACGCGGAAGACGGGGTCGCCGGCGCCACGCAGGACGCAGTCATGCCGGGTCAGACGCATACGTACCGCTTCCTCGCGGAGCAAGTCGGCACGTTCTGGTACCATTCCCACCAACATTCCAAGGAAGCCGTCGAGAAGGGACTGTTCGGCATATTGATCGTCGACCCGCCGGGTACTGCAGCCGAGCTTGCCGAGGACATTACGGTGGCGACGCATGTGTGGGACGGCGCGGGGCACGCCATCGGGAGCAACGATACGCTCCAGCGCAAGACGATCAAGCCGGGGACGCCCGTCAAGCTTCGGTTGCTCAATACCGACAACTGGACGCGGAAGGCTCATGACTTGACCGGCACCTCGTTCAAAGTAACCGCCATCGACGGCGTCGCGCTGAACGAACCGGAGGAAATTAGCGGCGTCAGCATCGATGTCATTACGGGCGCTCGTTACGACGTGGAATTCGTCATGCCGAACAATCCCGTTTACCTGAGCGTGGACCGCAGCAGAAAGCTGGGCATTATCATGTCGCCCGACAGCGGAACCGCCTACGATGTGCCGAAAGTCGCGAGCGCGGGAACAAGCTTCGACCCAACTCATTATGGCAAGCCCGCCGAAACGCCGTTCGGTCCGGACAGCGACTTCGACCGGGAGTTTACGATGGTGCTCGATAACAAGCTCGCTTTTTATAACGGAGCAACGGGATTATATGATACAATTAATGGAAACGTATTTCCGAATACGCCCATGTTCGTCGTGAAGGAAAACGAAGTCGTGAAAACGACGATAATTAACCGAAGCGCCGTCGAACATCCGATGCATCTGCACGGGCACCACATGCTCGTCCTAAGCCGCAACGGAGAAACCGTGAGCGGAAGCCCTTGGTGGTCGGATACGCTGGACGTTGCGCCCGGAGAGGTGTACGAGGTTGCTTTCCTAGCGAATAATCCGGGATTATGGATGGATCACTGCCATAACCTCACCCATGCGGCCGCGGGCATGACGATGCATCTCATGTACGACGGCGTCACTTCCCCGTTCGAGATCGGAAGCGACGTCGCCAACCATCCCGAATGACCGCCGCGCGCCGCGCAGCGATTGGAATCCATCGAATCAGTTGTATATACTAATAGAACGGAGTGTTTAATCATGAACGTCAATGTCAAAACCATCGGAGGCTCGCTCCTGCTCCTTCTCGGCGTCGTCCTCCTCATGAACCAAGGAGAAACGTTCGGTCCCGGCAAAATATTCGCCTACTTCTGGCCGTCTCTGTTCGTTATGCCGCTGGGCTTATTCTTCCACTGGCTGTACTTCGGCGTAACGGGACGCAAGGGCAGCGGCCTGCTCATCCCCGGCGGCGTGCTCATTACCGTTGGCATGGTGTGCCAAATCGCGATGCTGTTCGGCAACTGGGAATACATGTGGCCCGGCTTCATCCTTGCGCCGGCCATCGGCTTGCTTGAGTTCTACTGGTTCGGCAACCGCAACAGGTGGCTGCTGATCCCGATCAATATATTAACCGTGCTGTCCCTGCTCTTCTTCGCGGTCTTCTCGTTCGGCGCCCTATTCAATGAGCTGCTGAAAGGCCAGCCTTACTTCGCCATCCTGCTCATCTTGGGCGGAGCGGCGATCCTGACGCTGCGGAGGAAAGCCGACTAAGCACGCCACCCTAGGAGGCAACATGCTTACATTCCAACAGAAAATCGATATTATCGCGTCCTTTCCTGTGCTTCAGCGGAAGGACGTTTCGCTTGGGCGCGTCAACTTTCACTTCGAAGAGAGCGTCCATGAGAAAAAAACCGTCGCATACCATCTCCATCCGAACGGCAACGGCTTCGTGTATGCCGCGCTGCTAGGCGATGTTCCCGTGGACGCCAAAGGCATGGCCAATATTAGGGACTACTCCGAGGACGAGCTGCGCAAACTCGTGGCCCGCTCCATCGCCTCGCTATCTGGGGACGGCTCCGAAGACGAGGATGATTCCCTAACCGATGCGGCTCGTCCGGAGCGCAAACGACTGCCGGTCACCGAACAATGGCTAAGTCCCGGAGGGGAACCGTATACGCTTCTGTTCGACGAAGAAATGTGGTATTTGTACGCCGAAGACCAGCTCGACATGGCTTTCGAATCTTATAAGGAAGCATTGGAATATTTGGCAGACGAGGAGTTTCGACGCGGCTAAAGGATTTTGCCCTCCCGATGTCTAATTGTACAGGGTACAACTTAGATTCCGGGAGGTACTTCCGTGTCCATAAAAGCCAAGTTATCGCTCTCCATCTCCGGCATCGTCGCCATCATTCTTATCCTTAACGTCGGCTTTTCCTACTATACGAACAGATTGACGCAGGAAGCCGCGCTCGAAAGGCAGATAAAGGGCATCGCGGAGCAGCTTGTCGTGACGGTCGACACGCATGAGAAGGTTCGGTCGGCCATCGACCTTGAATTGGGAGAAAAGCTTCGCCTTGCCGCTATGATGGCGCGGGAAAGCCTCGATCCCAACGTGGCCAATGTCACCAACGAGGAGCTTGTCGCCTTGAGCAAGGAGCTGGGCCTCCATGACATCACGTTGTGGCAGCGGATCGACGGCGAAGTCGTCTCCGTGCGTTCTTCCAACCCCGACGAGCTGAACCTTAATTCGTCGACGTGGGACTACTGGAATACGGCCTTCAATCAACTGCTCGACCTGAAGCCCGTGAACGTCAAGCAAGGCACCGCGCTCGAGCATTTCTACTCGGGGCCTATCAACTATGCGGTATCCGATCCGAACGAGATCAACAAGTGGGGTTATTATTACGACGGCTCCACCAACTATATGATCAACACCATTATCAACGCGCAGCAGAACATGCAGTTCGATCTTGTAAACGGAACCAATACGCTGATCGCCGAATTAATGAAACATCAGACCGGTTTGCTCGAGATCACGGGCATCGATCCGGTATTTTTCGGCCAGAAGCCGATCATCAAGATGAAGAAGGGCATGCCAGTCTATAACCTTGACGTTCGGGACATCATGTTCGGCCAATATCAATACACGAATTCGAGCGAGGATTCGGTCCATATCCAGAATGCGCTGAAGAGCGGCGAGATGGTCACCGACAAATTCGCCAGCAACGGCAAGCAGACGGTCCGCAGCTTCATTCCGATCAAAGGAAACAAGCCTTACGTCATCGGAGTGGCCTTCGACGAGAAACAGCTGATGGAGCCGCTCCGCCAGCAGCTCGTCGTCCATGCGATCATCTCGCTTGGCCTTGTGTTGTTTACGATGGCGGCCAGCTACTTCATCTCGGGATATATGCTGCGTTCCTTGCATCAGATCATGGCGAAGGTAAACGCGATCTCCGCGGGCAACTTCAGAGACTCCATCTCGATTCGCAACAAGGACGAGCTGGGTCTGCTCGCTGCAAGAGTCAATTCGATGGCCACCAACCTTTGGAAATACACGACCCAGCTAAAGGATACGGCAACCGAGCTCCAGAGTACCAAACAATACTTGGAGTCGTTCGTGAACAATACGTCGGACGCGATCCACGTCGTCGATCTGAACGGAAACATTACGCAGGTCAACAACGCTTTCGAAAAGATATACGGCTGGAAACGAAGCGAGGTGCTCGGACAACATACGCCGAGCGTTCCCGAAGAGAAATGGCCGGAACACGAGATACTTATGGCAAAAGTGCTGCAGGGCGGATCCGTGACGGACTTCGAGACGCTGCACTGCACGAAGACCGGCCAGCTGATCGACGTAAGCAAGACGGTATCCGCCATCCGGGACGAAGACGATTCGATTGTCGCCATCGCCACGATCTCCCGGAATATTACGTCCCGCAAGCAGGCGGAAGAAATGCTGCGGCGATCCGAGAAGCTCTCCGTCATCGGGCAGCTTGCCGCAGGCGTCGCGCACGAGGTGAGAAACCCGCTCACTACGCTAAGAGGTTTCGTTCAGCTTCAAAAACAAACCGGTTCGCTGTCGACGGCTCATCTGGACCTCATGTTGTCCGAGCTCGACCATATCAACTTGATCGTCAGCGAATTTCTCGTTCTGGCCAAACCGCAGGCCAACCGTTACGAAGCCGTCAATTTGGAAACGATCATGACCGATATCGTCACGGTCATGGATTCGGAGGCGAGGCTTAACCAGGTCCGTCTCGCCTTCGAGGCAAGCCGGGAGCTGCCGGATGTCGTCGGCGTGGGCAGCCAGCTCAAGCAAGTGCTGATCAATCTGGTGAAGAACGGCATCGAAGCGATGCCGGACGGAGGCGAACTCAGCGTCCGCATCTCGCAAGCGGACAATCAGGAGGTTTTGATCCAGATCGTCGACCAAGGCTGCGGAATCGCGGAAGAAGACTTGCCGCGCCTCGGCGAGCCGTTCTTCACGAAGAAGAATCACGGCAACGGACTCGGCCTTATGATTTGCCATCAGATCATCGACAATCACAAGGGAGCAATCGGCTTCCGCAGCACGCTCGGACAGGGCACATGCGTTGAGATTCGCCTGCCGGCAGCCGTCGGCGGGCGCGATACCGACGCTTTCGCTAGCGGCAAAGGGGCATAACGTACATGAATGACGCAGATTATAATAAAATCGAACCAACCGAATCGGCGCCGCATCGGCTTCCCGATCGAGTATCCGTGCTGATCGTAACCGCTGTCGAGGCTGAGCGGGAAGCCGTGCTGCGCGGTCTCGCGAACGCGGGCAGCACCGCCAATCCGCGCTTCGAGGTGATCGCCGCCGGCGTCGGACCCGCCTATGCGGCCGCGAGCACGGCAGCAGCGCTTGCTCGCGCCGAGTACGACCTCGTTATGAGCGCCGGCATAGGCGGCGGCTTCCCGGGCATTGCGCCGATCGGATCGTTGGTCCTGGCGGATGCCATTGTCGCCGCCGATCTCGGCGCGGAGACGGCCGAGGGGCAGCTTACGCTCGACGAGCTCGGCTTCGGCACGTCCAGAGCGCCTGTCAGCGACGAATGGACGGATCGCATGGCCCGCGCGCTGGAGACCGCGGGATTGGTTTTCGCGCGAGGTCCGATCCTGACGGTCTCGCTCGCTACGGGACGGGGCGAAACGGCGCGGCTGCGCGAACGCCTCGTGCCGGGTGCCGCTGCCGAAGGCATGGAAGGCTACGGCGTGGCGATTGCCGCCACCCAGTTCGGCGTCGCGTGCGCCGAGCTTCGGGCCATCTCCAACGTCGTGGGCCCTCGAGACCGGTCCGCTTGGCGGATCGGCGACGCGTTAAAGGCGCTGGAGGAAGCTTCGCGCGCCATCGCCGGCGCATGGTCCGGCAAGGCCGACCCGGCCGAGAGCGATCATCATTAACGAATATAGCCCCTGCAGCAGATCGCGCAGGGGCCTGACTTATTTTCCGAAAGGGGTCCATACCATCATGAATATTGCTTACTCCCCATGTCCGAACGATACGTTTATCTTCCATGCTTGGGCGCACGGTCTCGTGCCCGGCGCGCCGGAGCTGCAAGTGACCTACGCGGATATCGACATTACGAACCATCTGGCCGCGCGCCGCGAAGGACCGGAAGTGATGAAGATTTCGTACGCCGCGCTGCCTTGGGTGCTGGAGCATTACCGGCTCCTCCCCTGCGGCGGAGCGCTCGGCAGAGGCTGCGGTCCGCTTGTGCTGACGAAGGAGCCCGAATCATTCCCCAGCGGCAGCTCCGGTCCCGAATCCGACTTGACCCAAGCAGGCGAGCGTTCCGGAAACGAGGCGGACGGTCCGCCCGCAGCTTACAGCGAGCCAAAGTCTGATTACGCGGACAAAATGACCGCCAAATTTGTCGGTGCCCTGCTGGCGGGCAAACGCGTCGCCGTGCCGAGCGAGCGTTCCACCGCATACCTGCTGTTCCGCTTATGGGCGGAGCAGCAGGTCCCGGGCGGCGTCGGCGAAATCATCGTCATGCCGTTCCACGAGATTATGCCCGCCGTCCGCGACGGGCTCATGGATGCCGGCCTCGTCATTCACGAGGCGCGCTTCACCTATGGCGACTACGGTCTTCACATGCTGACCGATCTCGGCAGCTGGTGGGAAGCCGATACGGGATTGCCGATCCCGCTCGGCGCCATTATCGCGCGCAGGGAGCTGGACGGCGACGCGATCAGCGGCTGGATTCGCTCCTCGCTGGATTACGCATGGAGCCATCCCGACGCCTCAAGCGCATATGTGATGGAGCATGCGCAAGAGCTGTCGCCACAGGTGGTGCAATCGCATATCGAGCTCTACGTCAACGACTTCAGCCGCGATCTTGGCGATGCCGGATACGCGGCCATCGAATCGTTGCTAGGCAGGGCGGCGGAGCAAGGGCTTGTACCAGCGTTCGACCTTGGGCTGCTGCGGAGGTAGACAGCGCGGTGCGACATTGCGCGCTCTCAGGCCGCGCTTGCCGGGAGTCCGCTCAGCCTCTGACGACGGAGCTCGTCAGTGCGTGCGTGCTCTGTGGAAGACGGCTCGGCATGACTCGTAGAAGCCGGCGATTGCTGCATTCCGTACAGCCTCTTCAACATAAGCGGTGCTCGAACGCCCGATTCCTGCATTCCGTGCAGCAGTTAAACGAGATTTTCGCAATCGCCTAAGAAATCTCTAGAATTTCATGTACGAAGTACAGAATTATCTCCGAATCCGCCAATTTCGCCGAGAAATTGCTGTACGTTCTGCATCAATTGATTCCCTATGAAACGATGATGAACCAGCCTCGCGGCATTCCTTGGTCTCTCGACAAATTCATTTCGACATCCTCCGCAAACAAAAAACGGCCGTCTTCCCGAAGGAAAATTCCTCACGGGACGACGATCGTTTTTTCTTGCCTATGATGGCTAGGACCGATTATTCGGCATGGGGCTTGTCCGAACCCGGAGCCGCGTCCCCGGACTCGACGTAATGCTTGAGGACGGACAGCTTGTTTTCCCAGAACCGTTCGAAATAGGACAGCCACTGCTTGAGCTCGGTCAGCGGCTCGGCATTAAGCCGATAACGCGTTTCGCGGCCCACCTTGCGATCCTGCACTAACCCCACGCTTACCAGCACCCGAAGATGCTTCGACACCGCCGTTCGGCTAATCGGGAAGTGACCGCTGATGGTGCCCACTGGCATCTCCTGCCCGCTGAGCAATTGAAGCAGCTCGCGCCTCGTCGGATCGGCGATCGCCTGGAATACATCCGCTTTATGCAGAGGTTCGCCCATACACGTTACCCTTGTACGTACTCGACCAGCTTCTTGACGATGCCGACCCAGCCGCCTGCCATCCGTTCGCGGACGATTGCGTGTTTCTCCCCGAAAGCCGTAGCGGTATCCTCATCCCAGCCTCCGTGCGTCAGCGTGAACTTCGTGCCGCCTTCCACTTCCTCCAGCTGGAACGTGACCGTCCAGTCCTTGTCCCACTTGAAAGCAAGGCGCTTCGGCGGGTCGAGCTCCACGACCTCGCAGCGCGATTTGCCGAACGGCCCCGCGTCTACGTGAAACACGTTGCCCAGCTCCGCCTGAAAGTCGTTCGGCATAAACCAAGCGGCAATACCCTCCGACGTGGAGACGGCCTCCCATACTTTGTTCACCGGAGCGCCAATGACGACTTCCTGCACGACGTCCGGCAGCTTCGTTTGCGATTGATTTTGATCCATCTTGTTTCATCCTCCCGTTGGTATGTTTGGTTGCCGTAATGCAACTGTTTTGGATCTCGATAGGAAACCCTAAGGTTTCATGTTTTTGATTATATGACACCCTAGGGTTTCATGTCAACCTGTCAAAATTGCCCTGAAGATCCGATCGAGAAGCTAATCGAATGAATCGAAGCCAACGATTGCAGAATCGATTTTCCGCGAAAAAGATTTGACGAATGCGCTTTCGATATGAATAATAATATACAAGCTATACGGATCATTGCTTAGACTTAGAATAGAGGAGGATTTTCCATGTCTATGGTGCCACAGATTCTGGCATTTAATAAGCAATTCGTCGAAGAGAAACAATACGAAGCCTATCTAACCGATAAGTTCCCTGAGAAAAAACTCGCGATTCTGACCTGCATGGACACCCGCCTTGTCGAGCTACTGCCCAAGGCGCTTAATCTGCGCAACGGCGACGCGAAGTTCATTAAGAACGCGGGCGCGATCCTGACCCAGCCGTTCGGAAGCGCCATGCGCAGCATCCTGGTCGCCGTCTACGCGCTAGGCGCCCGCGAGGTGCTCGTCATCGGCCACCACGGCTGCGGTATGACGAATCTGGATGCCGAAAGCATGCTCGGCAAGTTCGCCGAACACGGCATCGATCCGCTCGCCGTTGAGACGCTTGAGAATGCGGGCATCAGCATGGATAAGTTCCTGCGAGGTTTCGGCAGCCCCGAAGAGGGCGTCATGGATAGCGTCCGCATGATCCGCAATCACCCGCTATTCCCGAAGGACGTTCCCGTTCACGGCTTCGTCATCCATCCGGAGACTGGCGAGCTTGATGTCATCGTCGAAGATTACAGGGAAGAACTAGCAACCCTTCCGCAACAATAATCCTAAAATCCCAAAAAAGCCGGTCCGCCATACAATGATGGCGGACCGGCTTTTTTGACCACATCGGAAAGTTTTTTCTCCATGCAAAGTTTTCCTGATCGTTCAGGAGCATTCGCCCGCTTCAAGCATATTTTGAACTGTGGCGGCTTTTGCTTGCGCTTGGCGAGGGGAGAATGTTTCATGAAGATCGCGGTCGGGTTCATCCATGGCATTGGCAAACAAAAACCGGACTTTTACGAGGAGATGGCTGAGGCGTTAGCGCGGCGTCTATCCTTGGTTTGCCCCGAAATCGAGCTTGTAGCGGAAGGCATCTACTGGGGGGACATTACCGATCGCATTGAGGATAAGCTCATAGCCAAGCTGGCACCC
This sequence comes from Paenibacillus sp. LHD-117, assembly GCF_030929555.1. Taxonomy (GTDB): domain Bacteria; phylum Bacillota; class Bacilli; order Paenibacillales; family Paenibacillaceae; genus Pristimantibacillus. The sequence continues at coordinate 30,669 of NZ_JAVFVT010000005.1, forward strand.
TACAAGCTGCGTTGGGACAATTGGATCGACGCCCGGGGATTCATGATCAGCTTCGCGGGGGATGCGATCGCCTATCAGCCAATTCCCAAAGCCGATAACCCGATGCCTCACGAATACATCTACACGGATATTCACGAACGCGTCGCCCGAAAGCTTCAGTGTTTGGCGCGCCGGGCAGGCCCGGATGCTCCGCTTTGTCTCATTGGACATAGCCTCGGGACGATCGTCGCAAGCAACTACCTGTACGATTTGCAGAACCGAAAGCTGCCTCCCCGCATTCAATCCATCATCGCGTTCGGGAATACGCCGCTCGAGCGAGGCGAAACGCTCTCCCATCTCTACACCATGGGAAGCCCCATCGCGCTGTGGACCCTCCGCTACGACGATTTCGGCAAACCCGTTACCGTGCCCGTTCCCAGGTTTCAACAAAAAGGGATCGGGGAATGGGTGAACTTTTACGATAAAGACGACGTGATCGCTTACCCGATAAAACCGTTAAGCGAACCCTACAACAGAGCCGTGACGGAGGATATCGAAGTTTGCAATCCCGGATTGATGGCTTGGACGCCGCTCGGCTCGCATGGCGGTTACTTCGAATCAGCGGTCATTCAGGATCGAATCTGCGGCTCCTTGGCGGAGATGTATCGCGTCCTGAACCCGCAATGACATCCCTGTGAGGTGCGAATGGCGCTCGACGACTCTCATGAACAAGCCAGTTGGATACGCTGCTACGCGATATCCGGGGCTTGTTTTTTTGCGGAAATACAACTTTTCCCTTTTGAAAAACGTTATGCTTAAATTGATAGAAAGAAAAAAGTGAAGCCATCCACTCGCTAGGAGGCGATTGCCGCATGCGCCATTTTAAGCTGATTTCCGTATTGATGTGTGTGCTCTTGCTAATGACCGCTCGAATACCGACGGCCTTCGCTGATTGGGCATCCAAATTCGTTGTTTACGTAGGCGGGATGTATACGGTGACGGAGGCGGAAGTAACAGAAGATCGAATCGGGGAGAGGATTGGGAAGGTTACCCGCTATTCCGATCGGGAAGGAACCTATCGCGGCAACTTCTCGAATGCGTTCCCGAAAGGGACTCCTTATTACGCCATCATCGGCGAGAGCGCGAGCGAGACGATTGCCGTGAGAACGCCCGAAGGTCGTTATTGGGCCGCGGTTTATAGCGGGGATTATCCAGAGGCGGCGATTTGGGCATCGGTTTATTTTTGGATCGGCGTAGTCGTTTTTGTGGTTGGCGTCATGATCATGGCGGTGTGGCTGACGAATCCGAAGCAGAAAAGGGGCTTTTAACGTGGATATGCTCATACGCAAAGCGATCAGTACCTTTGTTGCGGCCGGGGCGAACGCGATTTTTTTCGCTTTAGCGATGTACGAAGGGTTGTCCGGCCAATTCCTCTCCACCCTGGGCGTCGTGTCGTTCGTCGCGTTCCCCGTCGTCTTGATCTACGGGTCGCTCGTCTCGCTTGTTCTGGAATTCGCGACCGTGAGGTGGGTGCCGAATCGGGTTGCCGGATCTATCTTGTCGGGGCTGGGACATGCGGGTTTCGGGGCATTGTTCGGGTGGATGCTGGATCTGGATCCGTTCGGCAGCCGCTTTATCAAAAACACCGAGAATACTCCTGCCTCTAAACCACCTTGCTCACGAAGTGAGAGTGTTGGCAGGGGATGAATCTGAAATTTTGCTGTTGGATAAATACGAACATACGTGCTAATATTGGGATAAGTTAACATCTATCACTCGAGTAGGGAGGTGATGAATCAGACGATGCTCCAGCATAAAGCGTTCAAATATCGCATCTATCCGAATCATGTACAAATCGTGCAGTTGCGCAAAACATTGGGTTGCAGCCGTTTTGTGTTTAACCATCTCCTGACGAAATGGAATCAGACCTATCAGGCTACAGGCAAGGGTTTGTCCTATAACACCTGTGCATCACATCTTCCTGCTATGAAGCGTGAATGGCCTTGGCTGAAAGAAGTGGACAGCATTGCGCTGCAGTCAGCTGTGCGAAACGTGGCTGATGGATTTCAGCGCTTCTTCAAGAAGCAGAATGATCCACCTCGCTTCAAGAGCCGCAAGCATCCCGTACAAAGTTACACGACTCGGTATACGAACGGGAACATTGCCATGAAGGGAGATCGTTTGCAGCTTCCCAAGCTGGGATGGGTGCCCTTTGCCAAGTCAAGAGAGCTCGAAGGCCGGATCCTATCGGCTACAGTACGACTTGCCCCAAGCGGCAAATGGTTTGTAGCGTTGGTGTGTGAGGTGGATATCCAGCCCCTTCCCTTAACAGACAGCTTTCTTGGCATTGACGTGGGCATCAAGCAGCTTGCTGTGACCTCGGAAGGTCATGCCGTGGACAATCCGAGGTATACGTTGCAGTATGAGCGAATGCTAGCTAAATGGCAACGCATTCTGGCGAGAAGAAAGCGAGACGGAAGCAACTGGTCCAAAGCCAAAAGAAAAGTAGCCCAAATCCATGAGTGGATTCGAAATAGCCGATTAGACGCGATGCATAAGCAGACCACGAGATGGATACGTGAAAACCAAACGATCTGTATCGAGTCCTTACGCATTGCCAACATGATGAAGAATCGACATCTCGCCAAACATATTGCAGATGCTTCCTGGGGGGAGATGAGTCGACAACTGCATTATAAAGCCAAGTGGTATGGCCGAACGATCAAGGAGACACCTGCTTTTGCCCCAACGAGCCAAACCTGTCACGTCTGTGGGAAGAAGCATGCAAAGGTGAAAGAGTTAAGCATTCGGGTATGGAAGTGTTCATCCTGCCAAACGGTACATGATCGAGACGGGAATGCAGCGAAGAACATAAAAGCCATGGCGTTGTAACGAAGAAAATAGGAACTGTGGGAACCACAGGGATCGCTTGGTGTACGATGTTTCATTAGAAAATATCGCTACAACTTTGCTCCATGAGGAGCAACAACCCAAGAATCCCCCACCTCTTAGGTGGCGGGAGTGTTCAATTCGGGGTGGATTCGTTGCTTAAGGTGACGGAAGGCGGCCCTTACAGAAGATTCGTGCGATTCGGTCTGCTGGCGGCGCCGGTTATCGTGGTTTTTGCGCTTGCCGTTTTATTTAACTAAAATGGAACAGTTGCCGTCTTCTGGTGTACCGACCATTCGTGATCAAAGAGGAGTGGATTGAAGTGGAAGCATTCATTGCGATTTCCGGCATGATTTTGATGCCGATCTATGCCTTTGCGTTTATTCTCTGTTTCGCCGGAATGCTGTACAACCTCAAGAAAGACGAGCAAATATCCGGCTACGCGGTCCTTGCCGGTATTTTCTTCGCCCTCATGATGTGGACGATCAGCGGTTCGATTTTGCTGGCTGGGGGCTGACAATATGTCAGTCCGTTAGGATTTATCTACGGCAGAGACGCAACCCTATGAAGATAACATCGGGTGACACCTTTGGTGTATGTCGATGAATCCCTTAGGGTTGCGTATCAAGTTTCGTTTCGACCGGGGACAGCCCTCTTTCATTCAATGGAAGCTACGGCATCGCCAGCTTACCCATGACCGTGGGACGCAATGCGCCCGTCGCGGCAGGGATGTTGTTCGGTATGCCGCGGAGGAAGTCGTTCCCGAGCAACGCGAAAATAACGGCCTCCTTGGCGTCGTCAGCGAGCCCCAGCTCTCCCGAGGTGAGAATCTTCTGCTCGGGCAGCAAATCCGCGAGCATTGTCAGCATGGTGCGATTATGCGCGCCTCCGCCGCTGACGATCACTTCGTCGATGCGGCAGCGAGGACTAACGAAGTCGCGGCATGCATCCGCAATGGAGCGCGCCGTGAACGCGGTAGCGGTAGCCACGATATCGGCCGCCTCGAGGCCGCGCTTCGTCGCTTTCGCGATGTATTCGGCGGTGTATGCAGCGCCGAACAGCTCGCGGCCCGTCGACTTGGGCGGTGCCATCCGGAAGTACGGATGGGCCAGCATCTCGGCGAGCAATGTTTCGTCGGGCTTGCCCTGAGCCGCCCATGCTCCTTCCGCATCGTAGCCCATTCGTCCGTCGGTAAGCGTATGCACGACCTGATCGATGACCATGTTGCCCGGACCGGTATCAAACGCAAATAAATCGTCCGCGCTCGCGCCCGCCGGAAGAGCGGTGCAATTACCGATTCCGCCGATATTTTGGAGCAGCCGACCCTTGGAAGGATGACGGAACAGGATCAGGTCGCCGTAAGGAACGAGCGGCGCGCCTTGACCGCCGACGGCCATGTCCGCCGGGCGGAAGTCGCCGACGGTTAGTCGTCCGGTCCGCTTCGCGATTACCGATAGGTCGCCGATCTGCAGCGTGGAGCGCGCAAGGAACGGATCGGATGGCGACGCCTCCGGCATATGCCAGACCGTCTGGCCATGAGAGCTCACGAACGCAATGTCGCTCATGGCCAGCCCCGCCTCATGCACGGCCTCGATGGCCGCCTCGGCGAACCGTTCGGCGATGTACACGTTCATTCCGCCGATCTTCGAAACGTCTGACGTCGCGGGATCGCACAGCTCTTTCAGCCTCTTCCTTAATGCCTCGTCATAAGGACGAGTATAGTAATGGACTAGCCGAACCTTCGCGTCCAGCCCGCTCCCGTCGATCCGCACAACGGCGGCGTCTACCCCGTCGAGCGACGTGCCCGACATTAACCCAACCGCATACACGTACGGCTTCTCCTGAACCCATTGGAACATTTTTGACCCTCTCCCTTCAGTAAGAAACGACTTAACCGTAAGTTTTTCCACAGCTTACCTGACTGGTAGCGTCTTAGCTTACGTTTGCGGTACTTTTGCCGCTTCTAAGACGTTCTCAGCGTCTTAGCTCACGCTTAACGTACTTTTGCTGCTTCTAAGTCGTTCTTAGCGTCTTAGCTCGCCCCTGCAGCACTTTTGCCGCTTCTAAGTCGTTCTCAGCGTCTTAGCTCACGCTTAACGTACTTTTGCTGCTTCTAAGTCGTTCTCAGCATCTTAGCTCGCCCCTGCAGCACTTTTGCCGCTTCTAAGTCGTTCTCAGCGTCTTAGCTCGCGCCTGCGGTACTTTTGCCGCTTCTAAGACGTTCTCAGCGTCTTAGCTCGCCCCTGCAGCACTTTTGCCGCTTCTAAGTCGTTCTCAGCGTCTTAGCTCACACTTGCGGTACCTTGGGCGCGAATCCGAGCATCTCCTCGTCCATCCAAGCCGCTAAAATGCTCCGAGCCGGCCTACTACCGCTCCCCGCGCAGCCCCGCGAGCGCCAGCAGCACGGCGCCGTAGGCCGCGTCCCGCTTCGCGTCGATGCACCGCAGCCGCGGATGGCGCGCCGCCATGCCCGCCTCGAACGCGGCGCGCACTTGGCTGCTCTGCAGCAGCACGCTGCCGAGCAGCGCAAGCTCGCCGCCCTGGGCGAGGCCGAGGCGCTCAGCAACCGCGGACGCCGTGTCGACGAGCGCGGCGGCGTTCCGCTCCGCGATGCGCAGAGCGGCCGCATCGCCGGCTTCGCACGCGACCGACAGCAGCGGAGCCAGCGCCGCGATGTCCGCCTTATTGCGGTCCTTGGCGTAGACGTAGCCGACGAGCTCCTGCACGGTCGAGACGCCAAGGCGCTCATAGACGAGCTCCGTCAACACCGTCGGCGCCTCGCGCCCGTCCGAAGCCCGGACGACGGCAGAGAGCAGATCGCGGCCGATGCTGTAGCCGCTTCCTTCGTCGTCGATCAGGTGGCCAAAGCCTCCCGCGCGGTGTACCTCTCCATCTGCGTTTCTTCCGAAGGCGATCGAGCCGGTGCCTGCGATCAGGATCATCCCGTGCGGCCCCTCATGCGCGCCCCATAATGCCGTCTCGTGGTCGCCCACGAGCAGCAGCTCTCCGCGGAAGCCGCCCTGCCTCAGTCCGTCCGTCAGCCGTCCGCTTACGTTGGGGTTGCTAATTCCGGCAGCGCCGACGCACATGACGGCGCAGCTATTCAGTCCCCCGTCCAAGACGCGTGCGATCTCCGCACATATCCCGGACAAGGTGCTCCGTACGCTCGCTTCGTCCTGCCCGTTCAAATTGAGCGGACCGGCAGTGAACGCATGCGCCAAGGCCCCGCTTTCATCCGCCACCGTTACCGCCGTCTTCGTCCCGCCGCCGTCCAGCCCGACCACATAACGCATATTCGCCAACCTCCGACCTAAAAAGTAAGTTTGAAACAGACCCTCTGCCGCGATACCTCGATGCCGAGACCTCGCACCGCCAATGCCCTACCGTCCTGCATCACGGCTGTGCCCATCTGCCGGTTTACCAGGAATACGGCTAACGCATCGGTAGTCTCTTCAATTTCGAATCGGGCAGCAAAGAAGCACCGCGCGCGAGCAGACCTTTCTCATCGGCCAGTTCCTCCCGCGCGGTGCTCTTACTTCAACATCCATTCGACTAATACAAGTGGAACGCCTTCTTGCGCTCCGCAAAAACGCGGCTTTCTTCCGCGAATCCGTCCAGCAGGTCCCGCGTATCACCATCGAATTCCCGCAGCGCGGAATCGCCGCACAACAGGTCGATGAACGGACGTCCGTTCTCGCGCACGGGCGGCAGGAACGCAAACTTTTCCGGGAGCAGCTCCTTCACCGCAAACAACAACGTCACGCCAAGCTCGACCGGTCTCAAAGCCGCTTCATCCAGCACATGGACATAAACGCCCCTGCACAGCTCTCCCTCATGCTTGGAGAACGTCGGCTTGAAGTAGACCGGACGGAAATGCGCGCCCGGCAGCTTCTTCGCGTTCATCTCCGAAGCTAGACGTTCGGCGTCCACGAACGGCGCGCCGATGATCTCGAACGGTGCGGTTGTCCCTCGACCCTCAGACAGGTTTGTTCCCTCGAACAAACAAGTCCCGGGATAGAGCAAAGCGGTCTCGAACCGCGGAATCCCCATTGACGGAGCAATCCATACGCCGCTGCCGGCCGAGAATCGCATGTCCCGCTCCCATCCGTCGCATGGCACGACGTACAGCTCCGCGCCAAGACCCGTCTCCGCGTTCGCCATCGTCGCCACTTCGCCAGCCGTCAACCCATAACGCATCGCAAGCGGATAATTGCCTACGAAGGAGGTGTATCCTTCCTTCAGCACGTTCCCCTCGACCGTCACGCCGTCCAGCGGATTCGGCCGATCCAGTACGACGAACGGCTTGCCGGCCGCCGCGCAGTCTTCCATCGCGTACAACATCGTATAAATAAACGTATAATAGCGAGTCCCGACGTCCTGAATATCGTAGACCACCATGTCCACCGCATCCAGCATCTCCGGCGTCAGCCGCTTGGAATCCTTCCGGTACAGGCTGTACACCGGCACGCCGGTTGCCTCGTCCACGTACGTATCCACCAGCGCCCCGGCCGCCAGATCTCCCCTTACGCCGTGTTCGGGAGAGAACAGCGCCGCCAGATGAAACTTGTCGTGCAAAATATCGATCGTCGAACGGAAATCCGCGCCGAGTCCAGTCGGAGCCGTAATGAGCCCCAGCCGTTTCCCGCCGAACAATCCCGCGTACGGATCGATATTGTCGATTCCCGCGCTTATTCTCCTCGGCATGGATTACAGCTCCGACTGCCGCAGACGCATCGTTTCCGGCGGAATCATGAACGTCTCCGCATATTCCTTGCGCGCTTCGAGGCCGCGAACGCGGGCCAGCGACTTGTAGTAGTCCATGTAGTTAAACGACTTGCTGCCCGTCACGAACCAATGCGTCGACAGCGCTTCGATCCACAGGTCGAACGCTTCCTGGTTGAAATCCACATAGACGTAAGGAACATAACCGACCGCATCCTCCCAGTTCTCCCCGTAATAAAGCTTGGCGGCAAAATGGGCCGGCTGTTCGCGCTCCATCGCGCGCAAAGCCGCGAAGTAACGCGCATCGTTAACGATGCGGTGCGTCGTCGCGTGATCCTTGTGCATGCTGTTGCAGTGATGCGTGATGATGATGTTCGGCTTTACTTCGCGAATGACGTCGCACACGCGCAAGCGGATTTCTTGGTCGTCCGGAATTTCGCCGTCGGGAATTTCGAACACGCGCGCTTCGCCGCCGAGCATACCGGCAAACGTATGCGCTTCGCGAATTTTCTGCTCCCGATATTCGTTCACGTCCTGCCCGGCCGGCACGCCGCGTTCCCCCGCGGTCAGCGCTAGCGTGGCGATTTTGTCGCCTTTGAGGTAATGGCTCGCAAGCACGCCTCCGGCTACCAGCTCAACGTCTCCTACGTGCGCGCCAATGCCTAGTATCGTAATCGGTTCTCTTTCGCTCATGGTCCAAGCTCCCTTCTCATCGTGGCGAATGTCTTCGCCGTTCTGAACCCGGCCCGTTCATAGATGCGCAGGGCAGGGTTGTTGCTGCCTGTATAGAGGGACATATAATCCGTTCCTATCGATTGGAAAGCTTCGCACAAGCGGAAGAAGAGGCTGGAGCCGAGTCCATGCCCCTCATGTTCGGGATGAACGCCGATTCCCGCAAAATAACCCCGTCCGTTCGCCTGCCGAACGACCGGTCCGGCGAAGCCGACTGCCCGTCCATGCCGCGCTGCGATAACGACGGGCGTGCCGTCTTCGAAGCTGCGGCCGATCTCCTTCCGCCAGAGCGGATTGCCTAGCGCGTCCAGCATTTCGCCCACGCCTACATGCCGTTCCGCATCCAGCATCTCCACCCGGTAACCCGAAGCGGCTGCCTTCTCTTCCTTCGCCAGAATGCTCTCCGGCACCTCGAAGCTACCTAGCTGCAGGTACATCGCGCACTGAATGGCGCGTTCGACGTAACCGCGGCGAGTCAGCGCCTCGTGCAGCAGGCTTCCCGTCGGAACGCCGGGGGCGTTGTTATGCTCATGCCCCGCCGTGTCCGGGATGTACCAAGGCAAATGCATCGGGTTGAAGAACAGCGTATCCGCCTGTTTCTTGCCGAGCTCCGCGAATCTAGTCTCCAGCGCGGCGATCATCGCGTCTGCCTTTTCCGCATCTTCATGCCCCTGTGCCATCACGACGCAAGTCACATACCCTGCAACGTCGCCGAGCGGGAGATCGTCTCCGGTGCAGCCGCACGCAAAGCCGACCACGCGCCCTTCTTCAAGCCAGACGAACGTGCTAAGCGGATCGAAATACGCGTTGCCCGTCACGATGCCCGCGAACGACTCCTCCGTCATTTCCTTGTAGCCGTCCTTGACGGCGGCTTCGTTCCATAACGCGATGACTTCAAGCGTATAGCGGTCGTTCCATGTCGCGATCATGTTGTTCCTCCTCCTGTTGCGTAGGATCAGCCTTTGACCGCGCCGACCGTTACCCCTTCAAGGAAGTAGCGCTGCAAGCTGAAGAACAGAATGAACATCGGCACGGCCGAGATCGTCGCTCCCGCCATCATCGGCGCGAAATACGTCGTGTTGGCGAAACGGAAGTTTTTCAGACCGACTTGAATCGTCTGCATATCCATCGTGTTCGTGACGAGGAACGGCCAGAAGAACGTGTTCCACGTTTCCATGAACGTCAGGATCGCCATAACGGCCATAACGGTCTTCGAAAGCGGCATGATGATCGTAACGAGAATCTTGAACTGGCTGGCACCCTCTACCTTGGCGCTTTCCAAGATTTCTTTCGGAATGGAGCTCATGAACTGCTTCGCCAGGAAGATGTTGTACACCGTTACGAGCGATGGCAAGATCAAGGCGCTGTACGTGTTCTGGATTTCGAAAATATTCACGATCAGGATATACAGCGGCACCTGCGTCACTTGGTACGGGATCATCATCGCCGCGAGCAGAACCGCGAACAGGATGCTGCGCCCTCTAAACTGGATTTTGGAGAACGCATATCCCGCCATCGTCGCAAAAATCACGTTCGATACCATGACCACTGCAGCTACGACAAGCGAGTTCCAGAGCCACCGGTACGAATATTCGCTGAAGTTGAAGAAGAACTTATAAGACTCCAGAGAGAACTTGCCGGGCCAAATGGAATAGCTGACCGCTCCCGCCTCGATGGGATCCCCGAAGGAAGACATGATCATGAAGTAAATCGGGAACAAAGTCGCGAGCGCAAATAGCAGAAGGAGGATCACAATGATCGTGTTTCGTGCGTATCTGACTGTGCGATTTCCCAAATGGTTGTTAAACAGGGCCATATCGGGTCCCTCCTTCTCCTAGTATTCCACGTCTTTGCCCAGGAATTTGAACTGGATAAGCGCGATAATGCCGATCATCAAGGCAAGCACGAGCGATTGTGCCGCCGCTTTGCCGAACTCGAAATATTTGAACGCGGTATCGAAAATAAGCAAGCCGACCATCGTCGTGGAATGGTCCGGACCGCCGCCCGTCATCAGGTAAGCGTTCTGGAATACTTGGAACGAACCGATGACGCCGGTCACGAGCAAGAAGAGCGTAGTCGGCTTCAGGCATGGAATGACGATGTGCCACATTTTCTGCCAGAAGGATGCTCCGTCGATGTCCGCCGCCTCGTAGTAGCTCTCGTCAATGCCAAGCAACGCAGCCACATAGATAATGATGCTCGTGCCGTGGCTGGACAGCCAGGACATGAACACAAGCGAGAACATGGACGTCGAGCTCGAGCCTAACCAATTCTGATTCTCGATGCCGAAGAGGCTGATCAGTTGGTTCAGAATGCCGCCCGGCAGCGGATCGTAGATCCAAAGCCATACCACGGACAATGCCACGCCGGATGCGACCGCAGGCAAATAATAGATCGCCTTGAAGGTCGTCTGCGCCCATTTCTTAAGCGGCATGATCATGATCGCGACCGCGAAGGACAAGATCAGCGCCACCGGAACCGTAAGCAGCGTATAAAAGGCCGTATTCCAGACCGCTTTCCCGAACAGCTCGCTCTTGAAAATATCCGCGTAATTGTCAAAGCCAATGAAGGTCGAACCTAGAGGCGCGTATTCTTGAAAACTTATAATAAATGCGCTAATAACGGGATAGGCCGTGAACAGCGCGTATCCGATCAGAGCGACCGCGATAAAGGCATAGGCCCATGCGCTGTCTCCCCGATTCAAGCGATTCTTGATGGTTGATGTCCCTCGTGCCATCTTGCAGGACTCCTTTCACTACCGCATCCTTCTTCTAAAACATAGAACGGATAGCCCCCCGCTTTTCGGGGCGGCTATCCGAGCGCAAATCAAACGCTTATACGACCCCATCCGCGCCGAACGTGTCGACCGCAGCTTTTTTCACCGCTTCAAACATTTCTTCCGGCGTAATCTCTCCGGCTAGCAGGGCTTGCAGCTTCGGAATAATGACTTCGTTCTCGAGTTTGATCGCATCCGCCGCCAGATCCGTAGGAATCTCGCGCGCTGGAGGCGCTTGTTTCAAGAGCGCTTCGTCAGCAGCGATGTTGTCAGGGTTACGGCCCGTATCAACGCCTTCCGCCGCTTTGCGTGCGCTGTCCGTGATGTGGGACAAGAACAGGTCCGTGTTCGTTGTTGCCGCTACTTGGCCGCTCGCCAGGAAGTAAGCTGCTTTCGCTACGTTCGCCGCATGCTCGGCAGTCGGCTCTTTCTTGCCGCGGAACGCGACGTAACCGTCGACTACCGCATGGGATACAGCTGGCTGACCTGCGAACGATGGCATTGGAAGAACGATATATTCCGCTTTGATGCTGTCCGCTACGGCGCTGCCGTCGTTTGCTTCGATCTTCTTATTATTCGTGTTAGCCGAGTTCTCGAATACGGCAAGTCCTTTGCCCGTAATCATCGTCTGGCCGGTCAGGAACATGTTCCAACGTTTGCCTGCGTCAATGGAGCCCAGCTCCTTCGGCATGGAACCGTCGTCGATCAACTCGCGGATTGATTTCAGAACCGTCAGGTATTTCTCGTCGGTATACGCATATTTGTTATCTTCAGTGAACGGATACGGCATGCCCGCGCCTTTCACTAGAATACCCAAGTAGTCCTTGGAAGCTACGCCCGCTGTCGCGAATACGAAGCCGTAACGTTTGGTTGCGTCGCCTTCTTTCACAACGCCTTTTTTGATCGCTTCGCGGAACTCGTCGTAAGTCCAGCCGGATTGCTGTACTTTTTTGTAATCGATGCCCGCTTCCTCCAGGAACTGCTTGTTGCCGCCGATGGAGTGAACGGCGAGGTAAGCCGGAAGCCCGTATTGCGCGCCTTCCTTCGTCATGTAGCCGTACGGAATTTCGTCGAAGTCCGCTACCATCTCAGGCGTCAAGTGTTCCTTGATGTCCATCATCATGCCAAGGGCGGCATACTTCGCGATGCTCTCGGAGTTCGTGAAGGCGAGATCCGGAGGGCTGCCCGCGTTAACTTGCGTGTCCAGCTTCTGGGTCATGTCTTCCCAGCTTGCAGGCTCGATTTTCAAAGTCAGGTTCGGATAAAGCTTGTTGAAATCCGCTTCCATTTGCTTGAAGTTTTCTTGGTACTTCGGCGACACCGGCGGAAGCAAGGCCGTGATCGTGTCTTTCGCCGCCGGCGCTTCGCTGGAAGCGCTAGGGCTTGTGCCCGGCGAGTTGCTTGGCGAATTGCCCGGGGCGTTGTTGCCGTTGCCGGAGCAAGCGGATAACGCGCCTACGGATAACGTGAGAGCAAGCAGGGTTGTAGCAAATCTTGTTTTCTGTTTCATTGCTAAGATCCTCCCTTTAATGAAATTCTATATATACGATCCTGCCCAAAATGATCCGGCTGACGGCCATAGTCGGCGGCTCAGCGCGGCTCGTTCCGAGAAATATGAGTAAGGTATCCCTATAAACTTATACCTTACTTCTATTTCAAGCAACCTTATATGACTTTGGAGCAGACGCGTATAGCCTTCTTCAGGTTGCCGCCGCATTCCGTCAGCACCCTCTTCGCCTCGCCGGCGTTCAGCCCGGACTTGATCATCATGATCGCGAGCTTGCAATCGAGAGACGATTCCTGCAAGTATTTCTCCGCCGTCGCTTCGTCCACGCCAGTTGCCGTCTTGATGATGCGCAAGGAGCGGTCGAACAGCTTCTTGTTGCTGGCTTTGAGGTCGACCATCAGATTGTTGTACGTTTTGCCGAGCTTCACCATCGTGCTCGTCGTCAACATGTTGAGCACCAGCTTCTGCGCCGTTCCGGCTTTCAGCCTCGTGGAGCCGGCGATGACCTCCGGTCCGACGACCGGTGCGATGCAAATGCTCGCCGCTTCTTCCAGCTTCGTGTCCTTGTTGTTCACGACGCCGATCGTAACCGCGCCGACCTCTCCGGCTCTGCGAAGCGCTTCGATGACGAATGCCGCGCTTCCGCTTGCGGAAATGCCGATGACGGCATCCTTGTTCGTCACGCCGATGCGATCGATAAGCGCTCTGCCTTCCTCGCCATCGTCCTCGCAGCCTTCAACGGGCACCCGCAGCGCCGAATCTCCGCCGGCGATATACCCTTGAACGAGCGACGGGTCGACGCCGAACGTCGGCAAGCACTCCGAAGCGTCGAGCACGCCGAGCCTGCCCGATGTTCCCGCTCCGATGTAGAACATTCTCCCGCCGGTGGACAATGCCCGATAAAGCGCTTCCACAGCACGCGCGATCTGGGGAATTTCCGCGCCGACCGCTGCCGGCACCTTCGCGTCCTCCTGATTCATAAGCGCGAGCATCTGCTCCGTGGACATCTCATCGATCATCGCCGTTTCGGGATTAATCCCCTCCGTCGTCAAGCTTGCAAGATAGTCATTCATCGTGATTCCCCTAACGTGATCATGTTTGGGAATGAAACGTCCCATGTGATCGATTTCCTTCATGCTGTTCGTGTTGTTCTTGATGATGTTTAGCATAGCTCTATATTAAGAATTTATTTCAGGGACGTCAATAGATTTTGAAATAAATTTTTAGTGTGGAATAAATCATTGGCATTTTATATCACAATTTGTGCGGTTTGCACAAACACTGTCGAACCAGCAGCGGCGCGGGTTTACGGCGTTTTCGCAGGTAAGCGTATTCATGGTCCGCACGTTAAAATTTCCAGTGATTACGGTTGCAAAACGATAGACTCGTTTGAGCTTTTCGGGCTTTGGAGTAAAAAATCATTGCGATTAAGTCTTGACGGTAGGAACAGTTAGTCGTCACCTGTCACCTGAAATTCCTGCAAAAGTACATTATTTACTCGCCATCCGTTACTCACAGACGAAATTCCTGCTAAAATGCATCATTTTTCTGCTGATCAGCGCCTACGCGCCCTTACGGAGCAGAAAATGATGCACATTCGCATCAACTTCCCTATCTCGCGACATTATTGGAGAAAATTGATGTACAGTTGCATCAATTCCTCAGTCTTTGACTAGATAGACGCCTCGAACCGGTGGCCACGCAAGCTCAAATTGCCTCAACGGCGACGCGCCTACCGAATGAAGGCTCCTCTTGTACGGATTACGGCGGCGCGGCGATGTAAAGACGGTTTGGCCTACCCTGCCACGGCGATCCGCCGCAAACCGGGCTGGGCCGTAATTGCAGTCGCAGCAAAGAGAAGCACTCCGTACCTGCCGGTAGGAGTGCCCTGTTTTGTACCTATAAAACTATTGCCGTCATTCGGCCGCAAGCCCGCCTACCTCCTGCGCTTGTTCGAAATAATGTTGCGGCTCTTCGACAGGTACTTCTTCACCTGCTGGTAATCGGCGCTCGCCACGCCGGCGAACAACATGTCGATGATAGTGAGCATCGCGATGCGCGAGCCCATGGCGCCGCTTCGGATCGAAATCTCCGGCGTCGAGATGCTGAGGAGGGAGTCCGCTTTCTCAGACAGCTCGCTCTTGCTGTACTTCGTAATGGCCACGATATGCGCGCCGTTCTTCTTCGCGATGTCCAGCGAATCGAGAATCTCCACCGTATCGCCGGAATTGGAGATGAAGATCGCAACGTCCTCCTTTGTCAGAAGGGATGCCGCCGTCAACTGGCTGTGCCCGTCGGTGAAGGCATGGCAAATTTTGTTGATGCGCGTGAACTTCTGCTCCGCGTCCTGGGCGACGAGGCCCGAAGCGCCGATGCCGAAGAACATGAGCCGCTTGCTCGTCTGAAGCGCCTTGATCGCGCGGGCGACCGACGCCCGGTCCAGGACGCTCATCGTGTCCTCGATGGACCGCATATTGTTCCGGCCAATGTTCGCGATGATCGTCCCGAGATCGTCGCCCGGCTGAATATCGGTATATTGTTCGCCCGCCTCCTCGTCCATGGAACCGAGCGAGGCTGATATGCTTACGATAAAGCTGCGATAGCCGTTATAACCCATCGTCTTGCAGAAGCGCAGCACGGAAGCGTCGCTTGTTTTGCTGCCTTGCGCGAGGCTCTTGATGGACAGATGGGGTATCTCCTCTTTGTTCGCCAGAATATACTCCGCTACGAGCCGCTCGACCGGCGTCAGGCTGTCCTTCCTGTCCCGGATCTTGATCAATACGTTATCGTTAATCGCCATATGACGTTACCTGCCGTTTCGTAGGTTTTATCGACGCCAAGGTGAAACGGCTGGCGCCTTCTTTTGGCGGCGCAGCGCGTTTCATTCCGAGAAATATAAGCCCAGTATAGGTGAAACTTATACTTTCTTATATTTAAAGAATGTTTTCTGGTTAGTATGGGCCGGGAGTTTCGCATTCTTATGTGGTTAAATAGTATACGGATTCCTGCCAAATTACAAGTGTTTGCATCGGAGATGTGGACTTTTTCACGGACGATTGTCCGGTTCCGTGCAGAGGGGCGCCGCCATCTTCTTGCCGAGCAAGCAAACGCTTCATGGAAACGCCAATAATCTAAAATATTATTTCAAAATATTATTATCATTTTGATACTAAAATTGCAACTATTATTGTCGCAAAAACTCACCCTATGCTATAATGGCCTCAAATCGACATGTGTTTTCCAACGCGCTACTTCGCCAAAGGTCGGCGATAGCCGTTTCGCCTTGATAAACGCGCAAAGGATGAGTGACATGGACAAAGGACTCAAAATCGCCATTATCGGTGCGGGCAGCACCTATACGCCCGAGCTGATGGAAGGCATCATTAAGCGCAAAAACGCGCTCCCGCTGGTCGAGCTGGCGCTGATGGACATCGACGAGCGCAAGCTCGGAATCGTGGGCGGGCTTTGCGAACGCATGGTGCAAGCCGCGGATATGAACTGCAAGGTCGTCAAGACGATGGAGCTGGACGAGGCGCTGACCGGCGCGGACTTCGTGCTCGGACAGATTCGCGTGGGCAAGCTGCCGGCACGCGTGTTGGACGAACAAATTCCGCTCAAATACGATCTCATCGGCCAGGAGACCTGCGGCATTGGCGGCTTCTTCAAGGCGATGCGCACCATCCCCGTCATGCTGGACATCGCGAAGCGCATGGAGCAGCTGTGCCCGGACGCTTGGCTGATCAACTTCTCCAACCCGGCCGGCATCATTACGGAAGCGATTCTGAACCATACGAACGTCAAGATGCTCGGTCTCTGCAACGTTCCTTACAATATGTACAAGAGCATTCACGAGACGATGGAGCTCCCGAACGCCGAGCTGACGTACGTCGGCCTCAACCATCTGAGCTGGATTACGGCGATCGAGCAGGACGGCAAGAACTACTTGAAGGACGCGCTGGAGATGGGCCTGAACAGCGAAACGATGAAGAACATCCCGTCGAGCGGCTTCAGCAAGGAGCTCGTCCAGCTGGTCGGCGCGATCCCGTCCTCCTATATGGAATATTACTATTTTAAGGACAAGAAATTAAAGCTGCTCAAGGAAAGCAAACAATCCCGCGGCGAAAAATGTATGGACATCGAAGAGGAGCTGCTCGGCATTTATTCCAACGCGGAGCTGCACGAGAAGCCCGAGCTGCTGGCTTCCCGAGGCGGAGCCAATTACTCCGAAGTCGCGATCAGCCTGGTCGACGCGATCTACAACGACAAGCAAGAGGTCCATGTCGTCAATCTGCTGAACGGCGGAGCGCTTGATTTCATGGAAGCGCGAGACGCGGTCGAGGTCGCGGCCGTCATCGGCAAGGACGGCGCGAAGCCGATTCGCATCGCTGACTTCGCTAACCGCCACATCGTCGACTACATGCGGATGGTGAAAGCCTACGAGCGCGAGACCGTCGCGGCGGCCGTCGAAGGCAGCGAGGAAGCGGCGATGCGGGCGCTCATGATGAATCCGCTCGTCGTCGATTACGACAAGGCGCTGGCCTGTTTCCGCGAGCTGAAGGAAGCGCATCGGGCTTACTTGCCTCAATTCAATAACGCGTAAGGAGCTGGAACCTGCCATGGGCAACTACGTCATTGGCGTCGACGGCGGCAATAGCAAAACGGACTATTATTTATTTGATCTTGAAGGCCGACGGAAGGACCATATCCGCTCCGGCACCTGCAGCCACGAGCAATTCCCGGAGGGCTACGCCAAAGCTTATCAGGTCATGAACGAGCAGATTACGGAGCTGCTGGCTCGGAACGGCCTGACGATGGAGGATGTCGCGGCGGGAGCGTTCGGACTCGCGGGGGCGGATATTCCTTCGCAGAAAGAGCAGCTGAACGCCGTCATCGAGCGGATCGGCTTCGCCCGCTTCGCGATGGACAACGACTCTTTCCTCGGCATCAAAGCCGGCTCCGCCAAAGGCTACGGCATCTGCTCGATCAACGGCTCCGGCGTCTGTACCGGCGGCATCTCGCCTAGCGGGAGGCGCCTCCAGGTCGGCGGCGTCGGCAGCGAGCTCGCCGGCGATGAAGGCGGTGGCTTCTACTTGACGCGCCGCGTGCTGCGCGCGATCTACGACGGCTTCTACCGCCTCGGGCCCGAGACGAGCATGACCCCCCGCGTGATGGAACTGATCGGGGCGGCTGGCAAGGAAACGTTCATGGACCGCGCCCTGGAAGGAATGGTCGCCCGCAGCCTGCCGTATACGGCGATCGTCACGACGCTGCTAGAAGCCGCGGAGCAAGGCGACCCGGTCGCGTCCGGCATCGTCGACCACTCCGCTCGCCAGCTGGCCTACTCCACCGTCGGCTGCATGAGCCATCTCGACTTCGACGACGGCGAGCCCGTCGACATCGTCATGGCCGGCTCCGTCTGGTCGAAGGCGGCATCGCCGGTCATGCGCGAGCGCTATAAGCTCCTCGTCGCGGAGCTGACGGGCCGCGAGTGCCGCTTCATCCTACTGCAAGAGCCGCCGGCCGCTGGCGCCGTTCTGTGGGCGCTGGAGCTGGCGCTGGGCGGTCCCGTCGGCGCGGAGCTTCGCGCGAAAGTAATCGACGCGGTAAGCTAATCGAACGGATCCAACGGCAAAAAGGGATTGCTCCTTCGCGGAGCAGTCCCTTTTTTAACCGTATCAACAATATTTCGGCTTATGGCCTAAGCACACACGATCACTAGCGGACGCTCCGCATTTAGCGTGACCGGCTCGACGAACCGGATTTCGTCTCCCTCGGCGAAGAAAGCCGCCGCAGAGTCTCCGGATTCGATGCGGACGATCGTTTCGATTCGCTCCTTCGGCAGGCGAACGGCCTTCAGCTCCAGCTTCCCTCCCAGCACATGAATGTCGATCCGCCCGTCTGTTTGCCCGTACGTGCCCCAGCCCATGTCGAGCGACCAAATGACGCTGAAGCTGCCGCTCTCCGTATACAAGGGTTTGAAGCCGATCATTCCTTCGACCATATCGTATTCGAATCCGCTGAAAGCCTGCAGCAAGGAGTAGCTGGCCATGGATCTGGCATAATTGCTGCCGCATTCGATCTCGTTCCACGGATTGCGTTTCTCGCCGTCGTAACGGTCGCGAATGGCTTGAACGATCGAAAGACCTTCCTCGACGAAACCCTCTTGGATCATATGCGATGCCGCCTGGTATTCGAAACCCGTCATGGTCTCCGTGTTGTAGGTGAGCGGTATAGCCGGTTTGCTTACCCCCTTCGGCCATGCGCAAATCACGAGTCCTCCCTCGTCATTCAGCGAGTAGAGCCGCCACGTATTGGCTTCATGCCGCATGCTGGTTTTGAAATTATGCCGGTACAACGATTCCAGCGCCCTGCGCGTTTGGTTCTTATCGAATATTTCGCCTAACCCGCAAAGATTGGCGTGCCACTGGGCAACCACTTGATCGATCGCGCAGCCTTCCGCAATCTGGTATTTGATTTCGTCCCGCTCTTTGTTCCAATACGAATTCACGGCTTCGTCGCCGAACGGATCGAGCAATAATTTATCAGATAAGGCGATGCGTTGAACGTAGTACTCTCCATTAAACAGATGCTCGTCGACCCACTGCTTGCCCTTGCGGAAAATGGTTTCGAATTCGTCCGCGGTCGACTGCTCGCCCAAAAATGCCGCCATTTCGCTCCCCGCCTTCAGGGCGGCCAAATAAAATCCGCTTAACCAGGAATTCGGGCCATACAGCTCCATGTCCAAAGTGTGATGCTGCCTGCCCGTGAGTACGCCCGTCTTGCCCGGATCCCATTTGTCCTCGTTGCTCTCGGCCCAAGCATACGTAATGGACTGTTTGATCGCCGGCCAGTTCGATCGAAGCCAATCCGTATCCCCGGAAATTTTCCAATCGCGGTACGCTTTGACGACCCCGCCGAACTGGCCGTCGGCGCAGGCGCGGGCATCCATTCTTTCTCGCCCGAGCGGAAGCATCAGACGGAAAGACATTCTGCCGTCGGCGCGTTTGTTGTAGGCGAAGTCCGCGTCCCGCATGCCGCGTTCCAAGCGAGGAAACAAGAACGGGAGCGCGTAGGCGTAGTTCCAAACATGCGTGCAAGAGCCTTCGCAGCAGCCGATATTCTCGATACATCCTTCAAAGCCGTAGAATGTGCCGTCGGTTAGGCGCAAAACCGTCGGGGATTTCAGCACCGACAAGTTTGCGGACACCGCGTCCTTGACGACATCCGGCACTGTGGACGAGAACAAAGCCTCTTTGAATTTGAGCGTATCCCCGAGAAGGCGGTCCCAATGGTCGAACGCATAGTTCGCGACCGCCGCGGAATCCTCGAACAACGTCGCGTAATAATTCCGCCAGCCGTTCGGGCCTGCCGGATTTGGGTTCCAATGATTCTCCACGTTCGGGAAATGCCAGCTGATCGCGAATCGGACCTTCTTCTTCTCGCCCGGTCCGAGCTCGACATGCGCGGCAAGCGATGCTGTATCTTTCCTGGCCATGGGGGGCTTGTCTTCGGGGTATTGCCGGTTGGTCAGCCTGCCGGGCCGCGCGAAGTCGTGCCAGAACATCTCCAGATTGTCGCACCAGCCGCCGCGATACCAGAATTCCTGGTAGCTGACCTCCTCCGCGTCTGTCGCGAGGGTCATATCGCCGAAGGACACGTGATCGTCGGCGAATTGGGCAGAGCCTAACTGAATCATGTGAATGGCTTGGCCGCGATCGCCTTCGCTGACGCTGTATCGGTGATAGACCTTCTTCGTCGGAATCGGGTTGCCCGCGGAGAGGCAGATCATATAGGTTGTTGGCTCGTCGTTCGTATTCTCGATCTCCCATTCGAAGAATGCCGCCGGAAGACTCGAATCGTCCTCTTGCAACGGAATGAACGGGTTGAATGCCGTCAAAGCGACGCGCCCCGGGAACGCCGGTTCTTCGAACGTCATCTCCGCTACCGGAAATTCCCCCTTGAACGCGACCTCCCGGAAGTGGGGCATGCCCGCCATCGTCTGGGATTCCGGACCAAAGCCATACCCGCTATGCAGATTGGCGCCGCGGATAGGCTCCCCCATATATGGAGCCTGCACGTCTCCGTTCAAAATCCGCGCATCAAGCAGCTTGCCATTCCGTTCCGCTTTGACGGCAAAGTGGCTAAAACCGTTGAAGCTCCTTTTGTTCGGACGGTTGAATATTTCCCAATCGACAAGCCTGCCGTTGCCCGCCAAGCCGATGCTCCCGCTTCCTATCCCTCCTAGAGGGAAGCTGATTTCTCTTGTTTTTGCGCCTTTGTATACGTTTTCCACACATTCAACCTCTTTCCGTTCATGGTATACTAACAACGGATATTTTCTTAATCATAACGAATAGGCGCTCGCGCGCCTTTGTCAATAAACCGCTTTTTTTATGTAAAAAACGATTGAAATCCAACCGTGAAAGAAGTGGACATGCCATGATCCTTGAGAAACAAGTCATCGCCCCCTATACTCGCATCGCGGGCTACGCGATCCGTCCCCCGTTTTTTCTGGGCGAACGCAGCTTGCTGGACTACATCCTTTTTTTCGTCAAAGAAGGCGTGTTCGAAATACGGCTGGATGGCCGTACCCATACGCTGAAGGAAGGCGACTTCTGCCTGCTTCAGCCCGGCGACATCCATACGATCAAAGGGATTACGGATACGAATAATCCGTACGTTCACCTCGATTTTTTCTATAATCCGCTCCGTGAGCGCAGCTTCGTCACCTATCCCGGCCAATTGGACATGACCCCCTACGCCTCCTATATGCAGCCCAGGCTCCATGACTGCGAGGCCGTACGGATACCGTTCAAGCTGGAATTCGTCCATCCGAACAAGATGCGGGATCTATTGTTCAAAATGATCGATTGCTGGCAAGAACAAACTTACGCGGGGATTATGGAAGCCAATCAGCTTGCGCACGAATGGATCGCCGCGCTGCTCAAACAATATATGAAGCCCCAGCAAGACTCGCTTTCCCAACAACCGTTCTTGAACTGGATCACGGCCTATTTCGCGTTTCATATCTCCGAACCGATCAGCGTCGGCGATATGGCAAAAAAAGCCGGGCTTTCGCCCTCCCGATTCTCCGTCGTCTTCAAGCAGCATTTCAAGATGACTCCCTACCAATACTTGTTGAAGCTTAGAATCGAATATGCCCAGGAATTGCTTAGAGACGGACTCTCCCTTCAACAGGCGAGCGAATACTGCGGCTTTTCGGATGTCCACCATTTCTCCAAGACGTTCAAATCCGCGACCGGCGTAAATCCGGGGTATTACAAGAGAAACCGGGACTGCCTTTTTTGAAGGCGTAGCCCGGAATGTCTTTTCGACAAAAAACAAGTATAGTTTTTTCAATAACATCTATGATCTCTTGGGTAGTTCGCCGCGCCAAGGCGTTTTAAAATGTAAGTGCTTTCATTTTTGATTAGCGCTTTACTACATTTTTAAGGGGGAATGTATCCAAATGAATCGAAAGCTACGGCCGATCCTCTCGCTTCTTCTCGCGGCTGCTTTGCTGCTGCCATCAGGCTGGCTCGCGCCGGCGGCGGAAGCGTCTGCACCGGAAATACCAGTTATCCTGTATCATCGGGTTGTCGACAACGCGACGGATGATTGGACTCATACCAGCTTAGACGATTTTAAAAAGCAGATGAAATATTTGAACGACAATGGCTATGACACGTTGTCCGCGGAACAGTACGTAAACATTCTTGAAGGAACGGAGCAGGCTCCGGATAAGCCGATTCTGCTTACCTTCGACGACGCCACGCCCGATTTCATCACCCATGCGCTTCCGGTTTTGAAGCAATATGGCATGAAATCCGTTCAATTCGTCATCAGCGATTGGATCGGCGGCGGCTATAGCATGTCGACCGAGCAATTGGAAGCACTTACGGACGAGAGCAGCGTCAGCCTCCAGAATCATTCCAAGACGCATAACGGAACCAACGACTCCGCGGCTGGCGAAGTTTGGACGAGCCAGATCACCAAAGAGCAAGCAGTTGGCGAGATTGCGGCGACGAATACGTATCTGCATGGCATAACAGGCAAGCAGCCCGTACTGCTTGCTTACCCTTACGGCGCCTACAATGCTAATGCTGAGGCTGCCGCCGAAGAGAATGGCATCAAGTACGCCTTCAAGGTCGGTTATCCGAACCAAGGCGATTATGCGATGGGGCGTCACTACATGAAGAGAAACACGACCTTAAGCCAATTCGCAACAATGGTTGGCGGACCTGCTCCTACGGAACAAGCGGATACGATTACGGTGTATCACGAAACCTTTTCAGGCGGCAAAGGACTTGCCTTCCAATCCGGCGGCGCATCTTTGACTCCCGTCACCGGGAAAGTTTTTGCCGGCAACGATGACGGAGCGGCTTTGTATGTCAGCAACCGCTCGAATACATGGGACGCGGCCGACTTCAAATTCGCCGACGTCGGCCTCGCGAATGGAGAAACCTATACGGTAACCGTTAAAGGCTTCGTCGATGCAGACGCGGTCGTGCCATCCGGCGGGCAAACGTTTCTCCAAACCGTAAACAGCTACAAATGGCATGCTGGTGCGGACTTCATCGCCGGTTCCGCCTTCACGATGACCAAGGATATAACCGTCGACACGAGCAAAGATACGGCCCTGCGCGTGCAATCGAACGAAACCGGCAAATCGGTTCCCTTCTATATCGGGGACATCCTGATTACGAAGCCAGCGGACCAGTCGGGCATTAACGCCGACTTCGAGAACGGCATTGGCGCTTGGAAAATCCGAAGCAACAGCGGAGGCGGCAGCGTTGAAGGAACGGTTGCCGACAACCACACTCCAAGCGGTGCCAATAGCCTGAAAGTAACCGTTTCGACGCAATATAACGGTCCGATCCTTGATGTCATGGGCAAAATGCACCGAGGACATAAGTATCGTTTGTCGGCATGGGTGAAGATGGCTCCCGGCCAGGCGGCGACTTCGCTTCGCATCAGCGTCCAGAGCGGAGACAGCACCTACACGAACGTATCCGCCAATTTGACGGCAATGGATGGGCAATGGGTAGAGCTGTCGGGCGAGTATACCGTGGCAACTACTCCATCGGTATTGAATGCTTATGTAGAAACGGCGCAAACGCCTGCCGCGCCTGTAACTTTCTACATGGATGATTTCAAAATCACCCATCTCGGAGCCGTAGCGGCACCTAAGCCGATCCAGAACCTGACGCCGATCAAGGACGTCTACGCTGACGATTTCCTGATCGGAACTGCGGTTGGCGACGCGGAATTCGACGGTACCCGTCTGGAACTGCTGAAGAAACACCACAACGTCGTGACGGCGGAGAATGCCATGAAGCCGGACTATGTTTATAACACAAGCAGGGAGTTCGACTTTACGGCCGAGGATGCGCTAGTAGCCAAGATCAAAGAGCATAACCTCCTGCTGCACGGACACGTGCTCGTCTGGCATCAGCAGATGCCGACCTGGCTGAGCACGGCGGCAGACGGCACGCCATTGAGCCGAGAAACGGCTCTCGCCAATTTGCGCACCCATATCGAAACGGTAATGGAGCATTTCGGCGATGATGTGATTTCATGGGACGTCGTCAACGAAGCGATGAACGACAATCCTTCCAATCCGGCGAACTGGAAAGCCTCGCTGCGTAACTCCCCATGGAAAGCCGCCCTTGGAGAAGATTACGTCGAGCAGTCCTTCCTGATCGCAAGAGAAGTGCTTGACGAGCATCCGAACTGGAACATTAAGCTGTACTACAACGACTACAACGACGACAACCAGAATAAAGCGACCGCTATCGCAAATATGGTGAAGGAGCTCAATGACAAATATGCCCTAACGCATCCCGGCAAACTGCTCATCGACGGCGTCGGCATGCAGGCGCACTATAATCTCAACACGAAGCCGGAAAACGTAGAAATGTCATTGAAGCGGTTCATCGACCTTGATGTAGAGGTCAGCGTAACCGAGATCGACCTTACGGCTGGCAGCAATTCCGTCCAAACGGAAAAGGAAGCAAAGGCGCAAGGTTATCTGTACTCGCAGCTCATGAACATTTACAAGAAATACGCGGCTAACATCGCGCGAGTGACCTTCTGGGGATTAAATGACGCGACGAGCTGGAGAGCCTCGCAGAGCCCGCTGCTGTTCGACAAGGACCTGCAAGCGAAACCGGCTTACTACGGCGTCATTGATCCGGATACGTTTATCGAGGAAAATCCTCCTGCGGATATCACCATTAATCAATCCACCGCCAAATACGGCACGCCGGTCATCGACGGGACGATAGACGGCATTTGGAGCCAGACAACCGAAATTCCGATCAATCGATTCCAGATGGCTTGGCAGGGAGCAAGCGGAACGGCGAAAGCGCTATGGGATGACAGCTTCCTGTACGTGCTGTTCCAGGTGAACAACGCCGAGCTGGACAAATCAAGCACGGACGCGTATAAACAAGATTCCGTCGAAGTGTTCCTGGACCAGAACAACGAGAAAAGCTTCTCCTATCAAGCCGATGACGGACAATATCGCGTGAACTATGACAACGAGACTTCCTTCAACCCTGCGAGCATCGCGGCAGGCTTCGTATCGGCCACCAAGGTATCCGGCACCAACTACACGGTTGAAGTGAAGATCCCTTTGTCGAAGGTAACGCCGGCAAACGATACGAAGCTAGGTTTCGACGTACAGATCAATGACGGCAAAGCCGGCGATCGTCAAAGCGTCGCGTCATGGAACGATACGACAGGCCAAGGCTATCAAGACACATCCGTTTACGGCGAGCTGACGCTGATCGGCAAATCTGCGAATCCAAGCGATTCGACCGGCGGCATCTTTATCCCTTCCGCAGGCAAAGTGGAGGAGACGGTCGACGGGATTGTCATCACGCCTGTAACGAAAACCGAAGGGAATCGCGTAACCGGCCAAGTGTCCGATGACAATTTGAAAAAAGCGCTGGAGCTGGCCTCTCCCGCGGCCGATGGCAACAAACAAATCTTCATCGAAGTGCCGAAGCAAGGAGGCGCGAACGCCTATGAAGTTCAATTGCCGGCTCAAAGTTTGAACGGCGAACAAAACTTCGAGCTGAGGATGCAGACCGAATTGGCAACGCTCGCGATTCCGAGCGACATGCTGTCGGATACGGCGGAGAACGCGGTTCCGATAACCATTCGCGTAGCGAAAGCTTCAACGGAAAACCTCGATGCGGCAACGCTCGAGAGCATCGGCAACCGTCCGGTTCTCGATTTAAGCGTCATCGTCGGAAACGAAACCATGGAATGGAACAACCCAAGCGCTCCCGTCACGATTTCGGTTCCGTATGCGCCGACGGCGGATGAGCTCGCCAATCCGGATTCGATCGTCGTCTGGTACATCGACAGCAACGGAGTCGTGACGGCGATTCCGAACGGCCGGTACGATGTTGCAACCGGAACGGTGGTCTTCCAAACGACACATTTCAGTACGTATGCGGTAGCCTCCGTCGTCAAGAGCTTCGGGGACTTGTCGAACGTGCCATGGGCGATGCAAGCGATCGAGGCCATGGCTGCGCGCGGCATCATTAAAGGCATCTCCGAGGATACCTTCTCGCCATCCGACTCCATCAAGCGGGCAGACTTCATCGCTCTTCTTGTAAGAGCGCTGGAGCTGCAAGGCTCGGTCGAGATCGAGGAGATGTTCAGCGACGTCCTTGCAACCGATTATTATTATGACGAGCTGGCGATCGCGGTAGAGCTCGGAATCGTTTCCGGCTTCGGAGACGGTACTTTCAGACCGGATAACGCGATCTCCCGGCAAGATATGATGGTGCTCGCGGCAAGAGCGCTGGCTGCAGCCGGCATGTCGCTTGAAGGCGGCGGATCTTTGGACGCTTATTCAGACGCGGCAACCGTTTCCGAATACGCGGTCGACAGCGCTGCAAGTTTATCGGAGTCCGGCATCGTGAACGGCAAGAACGGCAAGCTTGCGCCTAACGATTCGCTTACCCGCGCCGAAGCGGCCGTCATACTGTACCGCATCTGGAGCTTGTAATCTGCTAACTAGGGGTTAATATCGAAGGAGCCGGACCATCGTAACGATGGCCGGGTCCTTTCATTTTTTTACTTATGCAAAATCTTCACGGATCAAATCCGAGTTCATGCCGATCGCGGCCCGGCTTCCCTCTCCCGCGGCAATGGCCGTCTGGGCGGGCGCGATGATGGAGGAGTCGCCCGCCGCATAGACGCCATGCACGCTCGTTCGGCCCAAGCCGTCGGTCTGGATGCCGCCCTGATGGTTCATCGCGCAGCCCAATTGCTCCCCGAATGGTGACGCTTGCCGCCAATATGGGGAGACGAAGCCGCCGACGCGGCTCGATTCGGCTCCGTTCTCGAACCGGACGGCGCGAAGCTGCCCGTTCTCGCCGGCCAACGCCTCGATCCGGTGCTGCGTAACGGCCACGCCCTTGTTCCACAGCGTCCGCAGCTCGGCGCCGCTCAGCGACCGCGTCGAGCCGTTCGTGCAGACCAGCAGATCCCTGCTCCATTGATAAGCAAGCCTGGTGAGCGAGAACGCATTGGCTCCTTCGGCAATGACGACAAGCGGCTGGTCGCGAAGCTCCCAGCCATCGCAATAAGGGCAATTGAACAAGCTTTTGCCATAATAAACTTCGACCTCCGGAATGTTCGGCAGCGTTTCCTTCAAGCCCGTAGCGAGCAGCAGCTTGCGGGCATAATACGCCGATCCCGCGCGGTCGCGCAGAAGGAATCCGCCTCCCTCAGCAGGGGCAACCGCCTCCACCCGGCGATCGACCGGATAGACGGATGGATAGCGGGCAATGTCTTGACGTGCCAATTCTCTTAGCTCTTCCGGTCTCGCCCCGTCCCTCGTCATAAATCCATGCGTATGTCTGGTCACCGCATTGCGCGGCGTATGATCGTCAAACAACAAGACGCTTCGCCTCGCCCTTCCGAGCACGAGCGCCGCGTTCAAGCCCGCCGGTCCTCCCCCGATAATGGCGCATTCCACTTCCATCGCGCGCTTCCACCTTCCAAACCCTTATCCTGTCGAGCGGAATAAGGAAATGACAATCTGTTTATGTATATCGCCCGGCAGGGTTCGAAATGCTTGAGGAAAGCAATCCGTGAGAAAAACAATACCCGCGCTTCCCGCGCGGGTCTGTTCTCTAATAGCGCATGATGACGTCCAGCAGCCGGTTTACCGCCAAATCCGCTAGGACATCCGTACAAACGTTGATCTCGGAACCGACGTGCGGCTTCCGTCGCAAATCCGCAACCGTCATCCCCTGGCATAACTTGCTGTCGCATACGACATTCACTTTCATGAGCCGGGTCGTCACAAGCGTTGGGTCCTCTGCGACAAGCACGGTCAGCGGGTCATGGATGGGCGCCGAATCGATGAAGGCGTTGCTTGACTGATAGAAATCAAAATGAATACTCCCGCCACTTACCAATACATGCGTATTGACTGAAGTGGGGGTTTCTGATGTACATCCCTTATTTCGGGATACTTAACACCAGTGGAGTTGACACGTTGATGGTCTTTTTGTCATCCAACCCCTCTATCCCATTCGTTCCTTGGGCGGATACGTTTGGGAATACTTTTCGCATAATGTTGGCTGCGCCGTTCACATCAGCATGAATCAAGCCCTTCGCGCTCTTATACAGCCCGCGATAAATTCTCCTGCCAGAGAAGAGCTGCATGCTCAGTTCACCAAGCCGCGAAAACGACCGTAATGCTTCCAATGGGTCATGATCCAGGAAGCTGGCTTTCGAGGTGTATGCTTCTTCCGTCAGAACAACCGTTATGCCCTGCTCGGCCGCTTTGTATTGGATCATCTTGATCAGCATCCGATGCGGGATATGACAGAAGGACTGATTGTTTCGCCGCCCGATCGAAGCCCCTTGCTTCCAGCCGTCGTTATGCCCGATGACGATCGTGTCGATCTGCTCTTCCACAGCCAGCTTCACAATCCGAAAGCTTGCCTTGTGGAACAGGTCTTTGATTCTGCGGTGTCGCTTCAGGTGCATCCGTTCTAACCGTCTCGATGTGTGCGTTCCTTTGCCAGGAGTTTTGTCCATGCGTAGAAGGCTCGTGTAATAGGCCTTCATCTTGTTGTAATATTGATTGATCGACTTGACAATCCCGCCCTTCACCACGACCGGTTTCGAACCGGTGGTAGTGACGATGGTTGCAAGATTGTTGACGCCAAGATCAATTGCCATTAGTAAATCTGAATGATTTACAGACATTACATTTTCTTGGGTTGCTTTCTTCATTGCTTTCTGATATGCAAAAACCAGTTCGACCACATAGCGGCCATAGCTTGGAATTACACGTACCTGCATCAGTTTGCTATCCGTATGGCCTAACTTGCCAATGTTAAGCTGCAGCTTGGTCTTGGGGAACTTAAGATACCTCCGATCTTTGATCACACAATCCTGATTCGAGAACACTACTTCCTTCACCCTGTTTCGGGCATATCCCGGTATGCGGGGGTGACCATTATACTTCTCAGGATGATTGCGGTGGTCCTTGATGCTGGCGAAGAAGGCGTTCCAATTTTGAAACACAACTTTCATGATCCCTTGACTGCTTTGCGCGGGAAGCGCCCGATAGTCGGTTTGTTCCATCACTTTGAATAACGCGTCCAAGAAGTTATATTGTATTAAAGGAGCTTCCTGGGTCGGCAGCTTGAATGGGCGAGAACGATTCTTTTCGCTTCGTCGCTCGTTCATGGCGTCTATAGTTGAGTTAAGCGTGTCCATGACTTGCTGCTGCAACGGCTGCAGCGGTTCATTCCGCCCAAAAGCTGTAAACACTTGACGAATATAAAAGTTCGTCGAGTTGTAGAGATTCTTGGCATCCTGACAAGCCTGGTCCAGGTAAGAAAACAATCGATGACCTGGTTTGATCCAAATTTGATAGGTTCGATAATCTTTCTTCTCTTCAGGCAAGATCTCACCTCCCCTCCATAAATAATGCGAATATATGTTCTGTTTTTATTATATCGCATATGTTGTTGGAGAAGAAGAACATTTTGAGAGAAGGCTCAGGAAGTCGCCGATTCACCTCACCACATGCAGAAGTGGGAGTCCTCTCGGCATAAATTGATAGAACCGATGCGATTGACGAATGAAATCGACGATGTCCACGTTCTCTTCCTTGCGGAAACGCTGCAGCAAGTCCAAATGTTCGCCCGTCAGAAGCGTTTTCAGTGTAACGTCGAGCCCAACCATCGTGACCGGAATCCCGGAAGCTAATACGATATCCGCCGCTTCGGGATCGCCCCATATGTTGGCCTCCGATGCCGGTGTGACATTGCCTGGAACCCCGACGGCGCCGCCCATGACGTACGCATGTTTGATGCGGCGGCACAGCCCCGGATCCTTCAGCACCGCCTGCGCCAGGTTCGTCAGCCTGCCGAGCGTCACCACGATTAATTCGCCCTCCAGCTCCAGCGATTTCCGAATGATGAAGTCATCCGCCTTCTCCTCGAGGGGACGCTGATTGGACGGAGGAATCTCCGCATCGCCGATGCCGTTCCTGCCATGGACGTGCGTGGCGAATTCCGGCATGCCCCGCTTCAAAGGTTTCGCCGCCCCTTGTGCGACTGGCACTTCGTACGCCATGCCCGCAAGACGAAGAATCCGAAGCGTGTTGTCCGTCGCCTGCTCGACGCTAATGTTCCCATACCCGGTCGTAATGCCTTCCACCTTGATGCCTGGAGACTTCAGCGCGTACAGAATGGCGAGCGCATCGTCGATCCCCGTATCGGCGTCAATAATCATTTTTTTGGCCTGTGTCACTGCGCACCCCCCTGATTCATTCTCCAAAATAAGCTTTGACTTCCGCCAGGGTCGGCATACCATCCTGCGCGCCGAACTTCGTGACGGCCAAGCCGGATACCTTCGCGGCAAAAGCGACGGCGTCCCCGATCTCTTGTCCCGCGCTGATCTCGTAAGCAAGCCCCGCATTAAACGCGTCGCCGGCTCCGGTCGTATCCGTTACGGCCATGCGATAGGCCGGCTGACTGCGCATCGGATCGCCTTTTCGCTTCCATACCGCCCCTTCTGAGCCCAAGGTCGTAACCACGCAGCCCACTCCCATGGCGAGAAGCACGTCGACCGCTTCCTCAAGCGGACGCTCGGACAAGCTCAAGCTGGTTAAAGCTTCCAGCTCCGTCCGATTCGGCGTCATGTAATGCACTCTTCTTAGGAGGCTTTCCGGCAGCACCCGGGCCGGCGCGGGATTGAGGATGACGGTTTTCCCTAAGCTTTCCGCCAGCTTGGCGGCATATTCAACCGTTTCCAGCGGAATTTCCAGCTGCAGCAGCACCGTGTCGGCCGATCGGATCACGTGTTCTATCCGTTCAATATCGGCCGGAGCAAGCCGTCCGTTCGCGCCGGGCACAACGACGATGCTGTTCTCCTCCGGCGTCAGCGTAATCGAAGCCGTGCCCGTCGGAATCTGCTCCTTCACTTGGATATGTTCGCCGTTCACGCCATTATCGATCATGGACGCAAGCAGCATTCTGCCGAAGCCGTCCTGGCCGACAGCCCCGATCATAGTTGCTTGGGCGCCAAGGCGGGCAAGCGCTACGGCTTGGTTCGCCCCTTTGCCGCCGGGGACGAAATGGATTTCGTCGCCCTGGATCGTCTCGCCTCCGGCCGGAAACCGGGATGCCTTCACGACGATATCCATATTCATGCTCCCGATGACCGCGATCGTCGGCCGCTTCATACGGCTCTCCTTGCTTGTCCGCCGGTCAGCCGTTCCATCAAGAGCTCTACCGCTCTCTTGTGATCGACGTCCAGACATACTTCCACGTTCCCGGAAGGATCGAGCGTGGCGATCGTCTGCCCCGTCTGAGGCCGATGGTCGTACTCAACGCGGATGTTCATTCTCTTGGTCCGAACCAATGTGCGGTCGATCAATAACGCGATCGTAAGCGGATCGTGCATATAGGAAATTGGCTCCTTCGCGAACTCGAACCACTTGCCGATCATGCGGGCAAGGGCCATATTGAGCGGATCGCCGGTCTCATGCAGCCGGCGCCGCTCTTCCTCCGTGATTGTCACCTTCAGCGTCACGTCCAATCCGGCCATGACGATAGGAGCGCCGCTGCGGAACACGAGCGAAGCGGCTTCGGGGTCGCAGACGATGTTATGCTCGACGGTCCGCATATGCATGCCGTTGTCGCCAAGGCGGGTTACGCCGCCCATGATGACGATCTCTTTCACATTGTCCGCGATGCGGGGCTCGCGGATCAGGCATGCCGCAATGTTGGTGAGGGGCCCGATCGCGACGAGCGTCATTTCGCCGGGATTGCTCATCACCGCGTCGATCATGAAATCGACTGCATGCCGGTTCTCGTAGGCCAGCTCATCGTCTTCCGCCAGCAGCCCGTCGCCCTCATGGCCCGCCATCCAAATCTCGCGGTTGCCGAGCAGCGTTTGGTTCAGGCCCGCATAGACGCGAACGTCCTCGCGCTTGCCGTACTGCAGCATCTTCCGCGCCATCTTGGCTCGCAGGTCCACGTTGCCGTATACGGTCGTAACGCCTTCGATCTTTAATTCGGGTGATTGCATGGCAAAGGCCAGCGCCATCGCGTCATCTACGTCGCTCCCGATGTCTGTATCCAAAATGATTCGCACCATTTGTCATTCTCCTTCTTATCGTTCATATTCCTTTTTTCCGTTTCTTGCGCTTCGTCTCCGCGATGGCGTACACAAGCAATCCGACTACCGTCGCGACATAAGGGAATGTCGAAATCAGCTCGGACGGGATTTTCAAAATTTGCAGCGCGTTCGACATCGCGTTCGTCGCCCCGAAGATGAGCGACGCGACGAAGGTTCCGACCGTGCTGCCGCCGCCGAGCGCCTCGGCCGCGATCGCGATCCAGCCCCGCCCCGCGGTCATGTCTCTCGTGAACAAGGATAGATAGCCCATCGACATGAACGCTCCGCCAAGGGACGCGAAGAAGCCGCTTAGCAGCAATGCGATATATTGAATCTTCACCACGCTGATGCCCACCGATTGGGCCGCTTGCGGATTCTCTCCGACCGAGCGGATTTGCAGGCCGAGCGGCGTCTTTTTGAGCAGGTAATAAACGCCCGCGACGGCCAGTAAGGACACATAGGTCAGTACGTTATGGCCGGACAAGATCGGCCCCAGCACCGGAATGTCCTGCAACAGCGGAATATGGACGTTCGGCAGCACTTTGCTCTGCAGCGAAGTCGACGTTCCCTTGTCGCCGCTGACCAGATACAGGACAAAGACGGTTCCGCCCGAAGCGAACATGTTGATGGCGATCCCGCCGAGTATAATATGCGTCTTGATTTTCAGCGTAAAATAAGCCAGCATTCCCGAGAGGGCAATGCCCGACAGCACCGCGCCCAGAAGGCCTAGCCAGGCGCTTCCCGTATACGCGCTGACGATGACGCCGGCAAGGGCGCCCGTCAGCATCGTGCCTTCCATGCCGATATTGATGATTCCGGCTTTGTTCGAGATCAGAGCGCCCAGCGCGGCCAGCAGAATCGGCGTGGTCACCCGAAGCACGGAGAAAGCAAAGTCTGTCGAGAAGATGACGCTCCAGAAGCTATCCAAGTTTCTCCGCCTCCTTCAGCAGCTTTCTGTTTTTCCACATTTTCAGGAATTGCTCCGCGGAAATGAGCAGAATAATGACGGCCTGTATAATCGAGACCAACTCTGCGGGCACATCGGACAGGATGGACATTTGGTCCGCGCCGATCCGAATATAGCCTAGGAACAAGGCTGCGCCGATGACGGACAACGGATTGTTCTTGGCGAGCAGGGCGACAAGCGCGCCGTCGAGACCGTAGCCGGGAAGATCCGTCCATTGGAATCTCGAGTACATGCCGAGCACTTCGACCGAACCGCCCATTCCCGCAAGAAAACCGGCGATCAGGTGGACCATAATGATGACCCGGCCCGTCTTAATGCCGGAGAACTCGGCAAACGCGCGGTTCGATCCCGTCATTCGAAGCTCATAGCCCCACTTGGTATGGTACATGAAATAATGCGTCGCCAGAATGCAGATCAGCACCAGGAACAGCCCGGAATGAATGCGGGTGCCGGGAATGATCGTCGATAGCCGCGCGGTTTCCTCGAATTTGAACGAAACGTTGGCGAACGCTTCTACATCCCTCAGACGGTAATTCAGGAAGTAGAGGCCGAACCCGGCCAGGATGCTGTTAAACATGAGAGAAGTCACCAGCACGTCCGCGTTCCACTTCGCCTTCATGATGCCTGGAATCGCCGACAGCAGCGCGCCGACGGCCGCTCCCGCCAAAATCGCGATGAGAGGATGGAAAAACGCGTTCATCGAGCAATAGATCGCGACGACGGCCGCGACGAGGCCCGATATATAAAACAAACCTTCCGCCCCGAGATTAAACATGCCGCTGCGGAACAAGAGCACGACCGACAAGCCCGTGAACATGAGCGGGATCGCCATCTCGACCACGTTGCCGATCTGGGCAACGGACGAGAGCGGCCCTAGCAGGAAGACCGAGATCGTTCCGAGCGGGTCTTCGCTTACGAAAGCGATAATGATAAAGGCGATGACAAGCGCTATCGCAACGGAGATAAGCGTTCTGATTGCGTCAAAGTACTTCAGCATCTCGATTCCCGCCCCTCCTCGATTTCGATTGTTGTTGCTTCTTCAGACCCAGCATATACAGTCCAAGCTCCTCTTCCGTCACCTCGGACGGCTTATCGAACTCGGCGACGAGCTCGCCGCCGTACATAACATGCAGCGTGTCGCTTAGCTCCATGATTTCGTTCAGATCGGCGGAGATGAGCAGAATCGCGCAGTCGCGGCTTCTCATCTCCAGCAGCTTCTGATGGACGAGCTGAGCGGCTCCGATATCGACGCCCCTTGTCGGCTGCTCCGCAATAAGCAGGACAGGGTCCGACGAACATTCCCTGGCCACGATCACCTTCTGCATGTTGCCGCCGGACAACATGCCGATCGGCTGCGCGGGACCCGAGCATCTCACCTTGAATTCCTCGATGAGCGATTCGGCCAGCTTCACGATTTGTTTGCCCCTCAGAAACATCCCCCAGTTCCATGCTTTGTCCCGATAGCGCGTGGAGATGATGTTGTCCGAGATGCTTTCGTCCTTGGCGGCCCCTTGGCTCATGCGGTCTTCGGGAACGTATGATACGCCGTGTCCCCGGATCGTTCGCATGTCCGCATTCC
Source organism: Paenibacillus sp. LHD-117 (assembly GCF_030929555.1). Classification (GTDB taxonomy): domain Bacteria; phylum Bacillota; class Bacilli; order Paenibacillales; family Paenibacillaceae; genus Pristimantibacillus. Next base: position 65,494 of record NZ_JAVFVT010000005.1, read on the forward strand.
CGATCTCCGAGCCGCTTACTGCCGCTTTCCCTTGACGGCTTCCTTCCAGCCCGCCTGTAAGCGCCCTGACCAGCTCGGCTTGACCGTTGCCTTCGACGCCCGCGATGCCGACGATTTCGCCCGCTTTGACGCTCAGGAAGATGTTGTTCAACACCTTTTTCCCCTGCGCGTCGATATAGGTCAACCCTTCGACCTCAAGCACCGACGGTCCGGTCTTCAACGTTTCCTTCTCGTATTTCAGCACGACGTCGCGGCCGACCATCAAACGGGAAATTTCCTGCTCCGTAATATCCGCCATGTCGAATACGCCGGCGGTTGTCCCGCTTCGCATAATCGTGATGCGGTCGCAGATCGCCTTGACTTCTTTGAGCTTGTGCGAGATAAAAACGATCGTGTGGCCCTCCCTCTTGAGCGCGAGCAGCTGCTTGAACAGCTCCTCCGTCTCCTGCGGCGTCAATACCGCCGTCGGCTCGTCGAGAATCAGGATTTTGGCGCCGCGAATGAGCGCTTTCAAAATTTCCACCTTTTGCTTCATCCCGACGGACAAGCTCTCAACCTTCGCCTTCGGATCGACGGCAAGCTGATATTTGTCCGCCAGCTCCTTCGTCATGCGGATCGCTTCGTCGTAGTGGATCCCCAGACCCTTCTTCGGCTCCATGCCGAGCACCATGTTCTCCGCGACGGTGAAGGACGGCACCAGCATAAAGTGCTGATGAACCATGCCGATCCCTTTGTTTATCGCATCCTGGGGAGTGTGGAACCGAACGCGCTCTCCCTTAAGCAAAATTTCGCCGTCGCTCGGCTCTTCCATGCCGAACAAGATTTTCATCAAGGTGGACTTGCCCGCCCCGTTCTCTCCCGCCACGGCATGGATCTCGCCTTCCCGCAGCGCGAAATTCACGTTCCGGTTGGCGGCGACGCCATTCGGATATACCTTGGTTATGTTGCGCATCTCCAGCAAATAAGGCTGCATATATCCTCTCTCCTTGCCCGTTCCGGAACAACAAACCGTCCGGGCCTGATAGAATGAAGGGAATTCTTCGAAAGCGAAGAACTCCCTTGGCTTGGCTTCTATTGGCGTTGCTTTACGGTTTGACGGAATTGCGGGTTTGTTCGATCTCCGACGTTTCCATGCCCATCGCGTTGCCCACTTCGATTTCGTTCGCGATCAGCTTCTTCTCGATCTCAAGCACCTTGGCTTTCACGTCCTCGGATACGACGGAGTTGAAAATGTCGTTCCGCACGATGCCGACGCCATCCTCTTCCAAGCCTACGACCTCTAGCTTGCCCATCTCCAGCGTACCTACCTGGATGCCGCGTACCGTCCGCAGAATGGCTTGGTCGATTTTCTTCACGGCGGAGGTAAGGATCAGATTCGCTTTCTCGTTATCCGTGCCAGCCAGCATGGACGCCTGATCGGAATCGACGCCAACCGCATAGCGGCCCTTCTCCTTCGCCGCGTCGAACACGCCAAGTCCTGTTCCGCCCGCCACGTTAAAGATGACGTCTACGCCGGAATTGTATTGCAGCAGAGACAGCTCCTTGCCTTTGCCGGGATCCGCGAAATCGCCCGCATAGGATACGGCTACCTTGATGTCGGGAACCGCATACTTCGCGCCTTCGATATAACCGATCAGGAAAGCGTTGATCCCCGGAATGTCCATGCCGCCCAAGAAGCCGATCTTTTTGTCGGCGTTGGCGCTTGGCATTTCGGACACGCTGGTTAAAGCCGCGGCCGCGCCGGCCAAGAAGGACACTTCGTTCGTCGCGTAGGAGATCGCGTAAACATTGGCAGCCGTTTCTGGAATGTCGGTGTCGTAGTTAACGAATTTTTTGTCCGGATGCTGTTCGGCCGTCGCGTTCAGCAACTCGGTAATTTGCGAGCCGCCGGAGATGATGACGTCCCAATCCTGCGCCGCCACGGAATTGAATGTCGGCTCCCACTTGCTCGTGTCGGCTCCCATTTCGATCACTTTCGTCTCCGCTTGCAGGGTATCCTTCACTTGCGTCAGCCCGCTGTTCGCCGCGTCGAAGAAGGACTTGTCGCCCAGCGTTCCCGGCACGAGCAGCACAACCTTCAGCTTATCGGACTTCGAATCCGGCGCATCGTCGGTGCCTGTACCCGTCTGGCCAGCATTCGAGCCGTTATTGCTTCCGCCATTGGAGCATGCGGCCATAAGCATAACCGCCGCGAGCATAAGTGCGAATAAACTTCTTTTCATCGATTTTGCCCCCTTAAGGTGATCTTTTTTTGAATGCGCTTTCCCTTTGTCTACTGAATCGGGAAATTTATGATTTGCTTCTTGCTATGCTATGATTGTAACAAACCATGCCCTGCGATTTTATCTTGATTCGATCAAGTTTGTTATACGATTTGGCTAATTTATTAGGAAGGGTCTGGGAGCATGAACAAATTGGATTTTCTGTTTTTCTCGAAGCGCAGGGAGGAGCATTACATTCCCCCGCACTTCCATGAATGTTACGAGCTTGTCTACTATTACGGGAACGGGAAGACGAGAATCGGGAAGGCGTCCCATGACTTTCGCAAACATTCCTTTGCCTTGGTGACGCCTTATACGGAGCACGATGAGCTGCATACGGCCGCGGCCGACGTGCTGTTCGTCGGCTTCTATTGCGAACGGGACGGTCTCGCCCACCTGGCGGGACTCTACGACGATGACGAGAATCAAGCGATTGAAAGCATCCTGCTTCGGATGAAGGAGGAGTTCGTGCGGCAGCGGGATGATTTTGCGGAGATGCTCAACTTGTTCGTCGGAGAGCTGTCCATCCAGCTCGGGCGCCTCATCGGCGACAAAAAAGCGCCAAAACAGACCGATGACCGCATGCAATACGTGCTTAACTATATGGATGAACACTTTCGCCAAAAAATATCCGTCCAGACGCTGGCGGATTTGGCCGGCTATAGCTACGGGCGGTTTCGCCACCTATTCAAAGAAAAATTCGACATCGCTCCACTTCAATACCTCTATGAAAAAAGGCTGAACTACGCCCGATCGTCGCTACTCCTTCATCCGGAAAAGCAGGTGTCCGAGATTGCCTTGGACGCCGGCTTCGTTAACGACGCGCAGTTCTGCAGCATGTTTAAGCGGGAGACCGGCATGACGCCGAAGGGCTACCGGATGTCCAAGACCAAGAACAGCTGAAGCTTGCTCGCCTCGTAAAGTTCCACGATCTAAAGAAAACCATCATCACTATATAACAAACAAAGAGCCGAAGCATCCCCTCGCGAAAGAGGGATTGCAATCGACTCTGCTTCTCTGCTGCTGCGTTTCTACTCCTGCTTCGTAGCTTCCTGCTCCTCATCGCTACTTCTTCGTAGCCAGCTAGCTTACGTTGGCCGTACCAGCGTAAACCGCTCGCCTAACTTCGCGTAGTCGTTGCCCGCGAGGCGGCTGACCGGGAGCAGAGCGTCCGGATCGATGCGGCCTTTCTCGTAGAGCTCGTCGTCTATATGAAACCGGACGACGCGGCCGATGAGCAAGTCGCAGGACGGCGTGCCGTCATGACCGCCAAGCGGGATGGTTTGCTCCAACACGCATTCCATTCGCACGCGCGCTTCCGCCACTCCGGGCACCGCGATCCTATCGCTTGGCACAGGCGTCAATCCCGCCAGCCCAACCTCGCTTACGTCCGGCGGCACCGGCGCCGCCGTCTCGTTGATCGCCTCGACATACCGCTCGTCCGCGATATGCACCACGAACTCGCCTCGATTCGCGGCATTGCGAGCGGTGTCCTTCGGCTCGCCGTTCTTGCGCTGCACGGACACCGACACCATCGGCGGGTCGGCCGTCACGATGTTGAAGAAGCTGAACGGGGCAGCGTTCAGTACGCCCTCCCGCGACAGCGTCGTGACGAACGCGATCGGTCTCGGAATGATGCTTCCGATCAACAGCTTGTAATTGTCGTGCGCGCTTTGAGCGCCGGGGTCTATCGCGATCGTCGTCATTTTTTGCCCCTCCTTATCCCTGGCCGCCTTTCGCGAACGTCCGCTGGAACCACTCTGCGGCCGCATGCGCCTCCGCGCTCGTAAGCTGATGCCCGAATCGGTCCCACCGCACCTCGACCTCGGCCCCTGCCCCGCGGAGCAGACTTTCCAGCTCTTTCGACTCGGAAGGCGAGCAGATCGGATCGTTCTCGCCGGCCGCGATGAACACGGGCAGCCCGGTCATATCCGGTAATGCCAAGCCGCGTATCGGCACCATCGGGTGATGGAGAATCGCGCCCTTCAGCGCGTCCTTGTAATGGAACAGCAGGCTTCCCGCGATATTCGCCCCGTTGGAGTAGCCAACCGCCACGACATTGCCGCGGTCGAAGCCGTATTCCGCAGCGGCGCCATTCAGAAATTCATGCAGCTCCTTCGTGCGGAACACGAGATCTTCGAGATCGAAGACGCCTTCCGCCAGTCTTCGGAAGAACCTCGGCATGCCATGCTCCAGCACGTTGCCCCTCACGCTCAGGACGGAAGAGCCCGGAGCGATCAGCTCCGCCAGCCCGAGCAAATCCCGCTCCGTCCCCCCCGTTCCGTGCAGCAACAGCAATACTGGCGCGGTTTCGTTGCTCCCTTTGATAAACAGATGTTTCATCGTCATGGCTCAGATCCCCTCCAATGCGCGAACTTCAAACGGCGTCAGCAGACGTTCGATCTCGCCGCGGTGCTGTTCGTACCACTCCGGCAGCATCAGCTTCTCGCCCAGATGCTCCGGCTCTTCGTCGCGGGCAAAGCCCGGAGGATCTGTCGCGATCTCGAACAGGATGCCGCCTTCCTCCCGGAAGTACAGCGCGTTAAAATATTGCCGGTCCACGATCGGCGTCGGCTGATATCCGCTGCTCGCCACATGGCTTCTCCAGAGCGCGTGCTCCGCGTCGTCTTTGGCCCTCCACGCGATGTGATGCACCGTGCCGTGTCCGCCGTGGCCTGGCGCCATAGCCGCCCTGTTGACGTCGATGATGTTGCCCAGGTCGCCGAAGGAACGATATCGGACATAACCAACGTCTTCACCAACTTTCGTCAGCCCCATCACGTTCTCGAGCAGACGGCCCGTCGACTCCGGCGCCGTGCTGAACAGAACCGCACCGCCGAAGCCTTTGATCGCTTTGTCCGCCGGCACGCCGCCGAACGACCATTCGCTGTTCGCGCCTTCTTCGCGCGCTACGATCTCGCCTCGCAAGCCGTCCGGATCGGCGAATTGCAAGTAACGTTCGCCGAAACGCTCCGACTCTTGGAACTCGACGCCAAGCTTAGCTAGCCGTACTTTCCAGAACTCGTAGGCACTGGCCGGCACGACATAGGTCGTGATGCCGACTTGGCCTCCGCCGATGCTTCCTTTTCTCGAGTCTTTCCACGGGAAGAAAGTGATGATCGTCCCCGGGCTGCCGGTTTGATCTCCGAAATACAGGTGGTACACCTCCGGCGCGTCAAAATTGATCGTTTTTTTCACCAGCCTGAGTCCCAGCACTCCCGCGTAGAAATCCGAAGTAACCTGCGGATCCCGAACAAAAGCCGTAATGTGGTGGATACCCGCCGTTTGGGCTTGCGATTCGAATGCCGATTGTCCTTGCGCGTTTTGATTTGTCATCGTAATCCTCTCCTTAATGGTTGATTTTGCAGAATCTTAAAATTAAGATATATGGTCTTGGAAAGCAGTCCCTTCACGCCTTCATGGCTACTTGTAGGACTGCTGGGCAAACTTGCCTAACTTCTTAAGCAAAACGCTGACCTGTTCCTTCTCCTCGTCGGTCAAACCGCCGGTGGCTTCTTCGATACAGGTAGTATGCTCGGGAAATACCTCTTCTATGAATTTGCTGCCTTCTTCCGTAATTTCGCCGTAGATCAGGCGCCTGTCTTCCTTCGAAGCGCGTCTCCGGCAAAGCCCTTTCTTCTCCAGCTTGTCGATCACGTATGTGATGTTGCCGCTGCTCATGAGCACCTTGCCGCCAATCTGCTGCAAAGGCTGCGGACCTCTATGGTACAGCAGTTCCAGAACGCCGAATTCGGTACGGTTCAAGCCGTGCCGCCGGATATCCCGGTCCGCGTGGGCATTGACCCACTGGCTGGCTCGCGAGAGCGCGATGTAGAGATCCAGGGTGACGTTCGATTTCGCGGCTTCCGCTTTCGATTGCCGTTCGCTGTCGCCACTCATTTTCGCTCGCCCCTTTCCTTCAAATTGTATTATCTTAAATTAAAGATAACAGAAGATCGAACCGATGTCAACACTTAAGTAAACCCAATGTTCACGTTTACGGAAACAGAACGCAACAGTTAACGTGCAAACCGCGTACATGCAGCGTAGTATGGCGCCGCGGGCAACTCGGTACGGCGTCGGGAGCTGCGTAGTATGGCGTCGCGGGCAACTTGTGGCACAAGGCGTAAGTAACCCTTAAAGGTCAGTATGCGGAAAAAGACGCAAGCCTGTTAAGTATGGCATGTGGCACGAGTACGAACAAAGAAGCATTGCAGCACAGATTGGCGACTCCAACCCATCTTGCTGGCGAAGAAATCTAAGTTAGTCGGAGTTCATACGATCAAATCCAACGTAGTAACCGGAAAAAGTCCTACTAATTGCACCCTTATCCCCGTCAAAGTCTCTTTAGTTGGAAAAACTCCCTCTAATGCCGGACGAATGAGCCCACTTTGGCCATTATCTCCGAATTAGAGGGAGTATATCCCGTTAAACCTACATGATAGGTGCTCCAATGAAATTAGATGGAGAAATTCCATCTAACGCCCCTAACCGGCCAATCGATCGCCGAGGTTGGCTACAGCCGAGTAAGGCCACACCGGCCATTCGGCAAAGCGGTCCCACAGGGCTTCGCTAAGCGCCAGCACGTTATGCGGGCCACGCCGGAGCCGGCCGGCGCTAGAGGCTAGCGCGCATCGCGCCGTCCCGCCGCCGGGCAGGCTGGCGCTAGAGGCTAGCGCGCATCGCGCCATCCCGCCGCCGGAGCCGGCCTGCGCTAGCCGCTAGGCGGCCACCTCGCCTCCCGCCGCTAAAGCGCAACGCGTGAAGCCTACACCTGAGCCGCCGCGGCGTTCGCGTCCACCGGCGCGTCCGGCGTGACGAGCGCGTGTTTCTCCCACTTGCGGCTGCGCCAGCGGAAGTAGAAGATGATCGCGCGGAGCCATTCGTCGGCAGCGATCGCCAGCCAGATGCCCGGCAGTCCCATGCCGAGATGGAAGACAAATACGTAGCCGAGCGGCAAGCTCATGCCGACCATCGAGAACATGCCGATCCAGAGCGGATACTTGGCGTCGCCGGAAGCGCGCAGCGAGTTGACGATGATGATGTTGATCGTGCGTCCCGTCTCCAGGATCAAGGCGTACAGCAGCACTTGGGCGCCGAGACGCAGCACCTCCGGATCGTCCGTGAAGAACCCGACGAGCGGCTCGCGGAACGCGATGACGACAACCAGCACGAGCAGCGTGCCGATGCTTGCGGACCTTACGCTCATCCACACTCGGCGGTACGCGTCGTCCGGCCGCGCGGCCCCGACGAGCCGGCCGACCATGATGGACGTGCCGATGCCGACCGCGAACGCGAACAGGTAGATCAGCATCGAAATATTCGACGCGTATTGCTTCGCCGCCAGCGCCGCATCCCCCAGATAGGTCGTGTAAGACAGGAACACGATCTGGCAGCTATGGTACATCACCTGCTCCAGCGCGGAGGGGATGCCGATTTTTAATATTTTGCCCACGTACTCCTTGGACAGGTTCAAATAATAGCTGAACGCGATCCGGACCTCCATGATCCGGTACAGCAGCCAGAAGAAGACGCCCACCGCGATGAGCCGGCTCGCGATCGTGGAGATCGCCGCGCCTTCGACGCCGAGCGCCGGCATGCCGAAGTTGCCGAAGATCAGCGCGTAGTTACCGATAATATGAATGACGTTCATGCCCAGCGACACGTACATCGCTTCCTTCGTGAAGCCGTGCACCCGAATGATCGCGGCCAACGAGTTGATGATCGCTTGAAGGAAAATCGCGCCGCCGACGATCGACAGATAACTTTTCGCGTATTCGTAGACTTCGCCCTGCAGGTTCAGCGAGCTAAGCAGGAAGCCGTTAAAGGCTACAAACCCGACGCTCAGCACGACGCCGAAGAGCAGGTTCAGCGTGACCGCCAGCGCCGATATCTTCGCCGCTTCGAAGAACTTTCGCGAGCCGATGTATTGCGCCACGACGATGGACGCCCCGTTGCCGATGACCTCCAGCAGCAGAATCGCGATATGCAAATAATGATTGGACGCCCCGACGCCCGAGACGGCATTGTCGGAAATCTCGCTCAGCATGAACGTATCCGCGATCCCCATCATCATGAACAAGGCCACTTCCAGAAAAATCGGCCATGTCAAATAAAACAGCTTCAAGTCCTTAGCCCGCTCTCCGCCGCCCTTCTCATTCGATGCCGATCCAGCATGCCCTTCCATTCCATCACCTTCGCTCCGTGTCTTCTCTATCTGTCTATATGCAACACGTATCGTAGCACAGAATCCAGCCTTTGGCACCTGTCAAATAGCGGGTTAACGAAAGTTTTATTTCAGCTTGTTCAAAAACTCTTCAAATGCTATTGCCGCTTCTTGCGAATGGCATGTACGACCAGCAATAACAGCGGAAGAAACAAACCGTAGGTCATGACATAAGGCAGCCACGCGTGTTGCGTATATTCTTCCATGTGCAGCGTATTAGGGTGAACAATCAGCGACAGAGAGACCACGATCATGCCGAGCGGGAGTACGAGAAACTTGTAATCCTTCAGCTTCAAGACATGCGCAAGACCCATGGCGGCGCCATGGAAATAGATGCACAGCCTATAATAAATCGTAATAAACCACATAATAGCCATCACGATCTCTATGCGTTGAAGGAACTGGCCGACATTGATTTTTTTGGCGAGCGCATAGCTGGGAAAGGTCTGCCTTGCGGTCGTATCGGCGCCAAGAACCAAGATGCACAATGCAATGATTACGACTAGAACGATTCCGCCGATTATCATTCCTTTATAGAAGGCTTTGCTTGCCGCTTCGGGCCGGTCGACGAACGAAGGGAAAATCATAAGAAGCGCGATTTGCGTTAACGAAAAGTTGCTCGTGAAATACATGGTCGCCCAAGTTAAATCTTTCAGCTTCGTTTCCAGGACGGGCTGGATGCGCTCAATTTCGATTTGGGGCGACACAAACACAACCAGGATGAGAAAAAGTACGATAAAAATGGGGAACATTAGCTCCGCGGAACGGGCCAGCGTTTCGATTCCAAGCTTGATGCCCATCACCACAACAACCGCAAATATAATGTTGATGGATTGGATGGGCGTAATCGACATGATTTGCGTAGTCATGAAGTTGCCGACATAATAAAATAGCTCCGACGCTGCGATTAGGCAAAAGAAAACAAAAGTGAAGCTGACCGCATTGCCTATCCACTTCCCCAGCAGCAGCTCTGTCGTTTCAACCAATGATTTTTCGGGAAAGAGTTTCCCGACAGCCTGATACAAGCTCACGAGCAACAGTCCGATTCCGATTCCGATGGTCGCTGCAATCCAGGCATCCTGCTTCGCAATGGAGGTGAGTCCCGCCGGAACGATAAGGATCGGGGTGCCTATGGAATATATGACGACGAATAAGCCGAACTGGCGTACGTTTATTTTCTCTTTGTCAACCATGTCCGGATTCCCCCTTGTTGCCCGCGAAGCCCCGCCTAACCGCATAGGCGGCAAGCAGCAGCAATGGCACGACCACGCTGAATGTGAAATCGAAGTAAGGCCAAAAGGTCACAAAATTATTGATGTGAACAACATTTGGAGAAACGATTATCGCATAAAAAACCATCAACATGCCGAACGGCAGCGTTAACCCTTTATAATCGCGAAGCCTGAATACTTGCGCGAAAGCGACATGAAACGCATAGAAATAAATGGCCGTCTTAAAGTAGGTCGTTAACAGCCACATGAACGCCAAGATGACTTCGATTCGTTGCAGAAATTGCCCGATGTCGATTTTTTTGGCCATCGCAAAGGTGGCATAAAGGTTTCTCGCCGCAAATCTCACCGCCAGAACGATAATGCCCCCGTACAAGATTAGGAGCGCGAGGAGCGGCGTTTCCGGCAGCATCTGCGTCGTCATAAAATTGCCGATTTCCCTCACGTGGGCCGACACCGAAGAAAACAGGTAAAAGAGAAAAAAAAGCGAAACGGCTATACCGAGCCATTTGCCAAAAAGCTTCTCTTGTATTTCCACCATTGTAAGCAGGGGATACAGCTTGCCGACGGCGCATAACAGTAAGATTACGAGCAAACCGGCGGCGAGTCCGAGGAGCGAAGAGATCCAGGCATTCTTTTTCGCTTCATGGACCGGAATGGGTGGCAATATGAGCATGGAATCCCCAAGCGTCAAGTACGCCGCGATGATGGCGAGCTGTCTGCCGTTGATTTTTTCTTTAACCGTCATTTTGTCATCCCCTGTTTAGTTAAGAGCGTTATCCACCATCCGGCCGATCGGGCTATAGATGTAGCTGATCCAATCAATCGGATTGGGGACCGTGACATGCAAGCTTTGCGCAATGCCGATTCCGATCCCCGTTAACAGCAACAGCGAAAATATCCACAACTCCTTGATTTGCCGCTTCTTCCAAAGAGAAGGCGCCTCAATTAAAGCAATGAGAGCGCCCGCTGCTATAATTCCCGCTATCGCAACCATGGCTACTACTCCTTAAGATCATTGAGGAAGGAATCCCCTACCGTTCCGATTCGCCTAATTTTCACTTCCACCCGGAACTGGACCGGCAGCTCCGCAAAGATCTTGCCCCAATCGTTTTTGGCAGCCTTCCAATATCCCGGATCCGCCCGGTGCACCGCTTCTCCGAAACCAAAGATGTCGCATTTCAGTTTTTTCGCTTTTTTCAATGCTTGTTCGTTATGGGCGATCAAAACTTGTTCGGTTTTTTTCTCCAGATCGTAAAGCGTATTGGTCTTCGTCAGGTCAATCTTGCATTCCACGTCCGCTACGTTGGCTTCCGTATAAATGACAACCTCCGCCTCCGGTTTTCCGCCCTTCACTTTGCCATTTATCTTCGCTTGCGACCGAATGATTTCGATGCCTAATTTCCCTCCTTTCGGACATGACGTTTCAATGACCGTGCTTGTTAACCGATCGGTAATGTTGCTGTAGCCTTTGCTTTCCGCTTCGTTCAGCCACCCGACCAGCTTATCCCCCCGGAATACGGCAATGCCCTTATATTGCAGATGGGTGTCCGTATCCGGCGTATCCACATTGGCCTGCTTCTTGCCTTTCGCCACATTCCCTTGAATGGAAATGCCCGTTAAGACCGGCTGAATGCCCGGGCTCACGATAGCCGTTATGAGCTGGTCGAGCTGTACGGAAACCGAAGGCGCCCACGCTTTCTCCGAAACTTCCAGCGACGTATACATCTTGGTCGCCGGAATTTTCTCCATGGGGGTTAGGACATTTACAATGTTATGCGCGGTCGTTCCCTTCGCCACCACGATATAGAAATCGGTTCTTCCCTCCTGGTCGCGCGACAACAGATCCAGAGCCTCGCCTATGCCTTTCCTGGCAAGCTTCTCGCCAATCACCATGATCCGAAGATGGGCGAAATAAAGCTTCCTCGGCGTCACCGTCGTCATCTTCCGGATCGCCTCGAATATCGTATTTCCTTTCGCATGAAACGTCGTAACGGGCGAACGACCGCTGGTCCCTTGCCCTGCCGCTACTTCTCCGGGATCCACGACTTGAACGGTAACGAGATATTTGCCATCCGCTATATCTATGCCAAGCCCCGCTACGATCGCAAGATCGTTGAGCTCGCGGCGGTTCCAACAGCCTGTCGCGATGGGGAGTACAATCAATAGAAGCATGAACATGGCTGTTTTCCTTGTCATCGCCGATTCTCCTTTCCGCGTTATTTCTTGGGCCCAGGCTTCGCGGCCTTCGGATCTTGCTGCCGTTTAACGTTGTTTTGATTGATCAGCCGCGGACGCGAGAACATGGCCCAATGGGGCATTCGGATGATCGCGTCTTTCTGGTCGGCCACGATCATTGGGGCGAACGGACTCATATACGGAACGCCGAACGTACGCAGGCTGCTGACATGCAGCACAAGAGCAAATATGCCGACGATGATACCGAACAGCCCGAAGCTCGCCGCAAGCCCCATCAGCGGAAACCGCAGCATCCGGATCGTATTGGCCATGCTGTAGGAAGGAAATACAAAGCTGGCAATCGCGGTCGTTGATACGACAATAACCATCGCCGCGGATACGATTCCCGCATCTACGGCCGCTTGCCCGATGACGAGCGTACCGACAATCGATACCGCTGGGCCGATCGTACGCGGCATGCGCAATCCCGCTTCCCGCAATATTTCGAAAGCCACTTCCATCATCATGGCTTCAATGAAGGCAGGGAACGGTACTCCTTCCCGCTGCGCCGCCAAGCTGATTAGCAGCTGCGTCGGCAGCATCTCTTGATGGTACGTCGTGATGGCGACATACAAGGAAGGGCTGAATAAGGCGATAAATACGCCTAGGTACCGAAGAAGTCGGACAAGCGTACTAACATCCGCGCGGTGATAATAATCTTCCGCAGAATGAAGGAAGGAAACGAACAACGCCGGAACGATCAGCACGAATGGCGTACCGTCCACCAGAATGGCCACTTTACCTTCGAGCAGCTCGGCGGCGATCACGTCCGGCCGTTCGGAGTTGTAGATCGTCGGAAACGGCGTATACGTCTCGTCCTGAATCAGTTCTTCGATATATCCGCTCTCCAATATGCCGTCGATATCGATGCGTTCGAGACGCGTCCGAACTTCCTCCACCACTTTGTCGCTCGCGATGCCTTTAATGTACATGACCGCGACATCGGTCTGGGTAACGCGGCCGATTTGCCATGACTCCAGCCATAGATTAGGGTCCTTGATCTTGCGCCGGACCATGGCCGTATTCGTCCGCAGCGTTTCCGTAAAAGCTTCCTTCGGTCCCCGCACGACGGATTCGGACGTCGTCTCGGCGACGCCGCGGTCTCTCCAGCCCCGGGTACTTGCCGTTAACGCGGCCCGATGACCGTCAACCAGAATAATCGTTTCTCCGGATAACAGCGCATTGTATAACTCTTCAAAGTTCGTTACTTCCTTCGTCTCGGCCGTCGCCAGAACGTATCGCTTCAGAGACCGTAATGCATCCCCTGGAGAAACCGGCGATCCGCCGGAATCCGTTCCTGGCAAATGGGCTTCGTATATCATCGGTTCCAATATAAAATCGGAGACGGCCTGTTTGTCCGCTAAACAATCCACATAGATGACCGCTATCGCTTCTCCGCTGGCCAGCCAAACCTCGCGGAAGATGATGTCGCCGCTGTTGCCGAGATCATTTTTTATGATTTCGAGGTTTTGTCGTATAGCCGCCAGCAGCGGTCGCTTTTCCTTAGCCTCCTCGGCACTCCCCTTGCCAGCGGACATGAGGCGCCTCCTATTGCCCTTATTGTTCATCGCGCTCACCAACCCACTGAAATGGTTTATTAGTAGCTCAGTATGACCTTGACTCGACAAGTTTAGACCGTTTTTTCCCTTACGCGACAAAAATAACCGCAGGCCGCGCTAGATTCTCGCGCGTTGCCTGCGGTTTTCGTCATTTCAAAATATTCAAACCTAATAGCTGGGTTATTCCGGGAACAAAATGTCCAGGAAACCGGCGATCATCTTTGCCGTCTGCTCGCGCGTCGCCTGGCCATGCGGATCGAAGCTTACACCAATGCCGTTCGCGTTCGGCTTGCCGCTCAGAATGCCGGCTTGCTGCGCAGCGGCTACCGCTTCCTTCGCGTAATCGCCGATCGATGCCGCGTCGGTGAACGCGACGGCCTCGGCCAGCTTCGGCAGCTCGAATTCCATCGCCGCCGCGAACCGGACGATCATCGTCGCCATTTGCTCGCGGGTAATACCGGCTTTCGGCTGAAACTCGCCATTGCCCTTGCCTTGTACGATGCCGAGGGAAGCCGCCCACTCGACTGCCGCCGCGTAATAATCGGAAGGCTCCACGTCCGTGAAGCTCATCGCGTCGACGCCCGCTTCCAAATCCACGCCCGCAATGCGGGACAGCAACAGCGTGAAGTCCGCTCTGCTCATGCCTTTTTTCGGCTCGAAGTTACCGTCGCCCGTTCCTTGCAGCAGTCCTGCTTCGGCCATCGCCAGAATTTCCTGCTCGGCATAGCTGCCCTCGATGTCATTGAAAGATATGCCTTCTTCTAAGGCTTCCTCGACAATCTCGTAGATGCCGACCTTGCCGCCGACCTCGAACGCTACCAGCAAGAGCGGGTTGCCCGTCGGGCTATCCGCCGCCGGAATGAACTCGATGCCTTCCGGACCCGTATCCGTGTCGAGGATGACTTCGCCTTCGGCATCCGCGAATTCGCGCGTATTGACGTAGCTTTCAAAAGCCGGCACCGTTGGATCCGTCACGTCGTACATCATAATGCCGCCGACGCGTTCCAAGCCGACGAACGCGAACGTTCTGTCGCCGATCATGCCCGTCTTGATCTCTTCCGGCTCAGGACCTTTCTTGCCGCTGCGGTCGTCGAACCTCGCCTTGCTGTTGCTCGTATTGAAGAAATCCGGCACCGCAAGCGCCGTAATCTCTTCGAACTCGCTGCCGCTGTCGTAGACTTGCTCCATCGTCGACGCGTCCCATACCGAGAAGGAACGGCCGCCGTACATGTAAATGCCGTCATTGCCTCTGTCCGTCATGACCTCGACGCCGTCGAAATCCTCGGTGTCTTGCAGGAACTTGTACGCTTCGGACGCTGGGTCGAGCGCACCCTTCAGTTCGCCGACTTCGCTCGCATTGACGCGATCCGGCCACTCCGTCGCGTCGCCTTCGTTGGCCGTCAGCAGGTACGTTTTGCCCCCGACTTCATAGGACGCGAGGCCGTCCGGCATGTACACGCCGTAGAACGGCACGTTCTCCAGGCTGAATTCGCCGTCCTTGCGAATGTCCAGCGCGTTCGCCGGATCATTGTAATCCTTCAGCCCCAGCGACTTCACGGAAGTCACTTCACCCTTCGCGATATCGACCGTCGCGATCGCGTTGTTTTCTTGCAGCGTCACGTATGCCGTGCCGTTATCCGAGGACAAGGCGATGTATTCCGGCTCGAAGTCGAAGCTCGCGTCGGCTTTCGTCCCTTTGCCGTCGACGATTCCGTCCGCGTTCGCCTGGCCGCGAATATGAACGTCGTCCGCGATGACGGCCGGATTGTCGAAGTACGCCTGCGCGCTTTTGCCGTCCGTCGTATTCACGATCGTCACGCTGCCCTTCGGATCTTGGCCCTTCACGCCCGTGCGATGCTCCGCTTCATCGGCCGTCAGCACGTATTTGCCATCTTCCGTGACGATGATCATGTCCGGCTGGATGCCCGCCGCATATTCGCGAACCAGCTTGCCATCGTAGCTTAACGCCAAAATTTTGCCCGCTTTATGCGGATCCGCTTCTTGCACCGCGACGTAAACCAGATCGTTCGCGTTGCTGATCGCGACGCTTGTCAGATCGCCGAACTTGAACCCGTTCGTCTCGGCCAGCTCTTTCACGAGCACCGTTCCGACCTTCTTCAGTTCGCCGTCCCCGGAGCCGAGCTCGACGATATCGAGGCTTGGCGGATTGCTGGAGCCGTTCACGAGATAGAACTTGCCGTTCTCCTTATTGAACTTGACGATCTCGGCGACGCCGCCGTCTTCGTTATGCGTGCCGACGGAATACGATCCGATTTTGTTCATGGCGTAATAGGACTGTAATCCGTCTGCCTCTGCGCCATCCGCAAAAACCGCGCTTCCTCCCCATACCGTGCCAAGTGCCAGTTGCGTTGCTATAACTGTAGACAAGACCCTTTTGCCAGCCGTCTTCACCTGTCGTTCACTCCCATTCCTTGTAATAATTGAAGTGTATCGGGCGATTGTTTTGAGATTGTTAATATTTGGATTAATCTATTGTAAAGGGCTTGTCCTTCGGCATGCTCGCGCCCTTGACTGCCTGCCGAATAACCGTTATGCTTAGGAACAATTACACCTAAAGTGTATGTTCAAAAGACATCCTATTCATATGGTTACAGCTATGAGGGGAAAGAGTACCTTGGCAGCGGATGCTCGCAGCGAGCCGGCGGTTGGTGGAAGGTCCGGCGCATACGCACTTAGGGAATGGATCCTCTCGCTTCAACCCGAACCCCGACGGGCAGTAGGCGTTGACGGCAGCTCCCCCCGTTATCCGAGGGAGACTTGAACGAAAGCTCGCAAGCGGCCACGCGCTGTTTTGCTCCAATTCTAAGCATTCATCGGTTTGGCATCTTCCATTTCGCTTAGAATTCTCGGAATGAAACTCGCCGCGCCATCAATAGAAGGCGCTAGCCGTTTCACCTTGGTTCATGGCAAAGAGCGGCCATATCAGGCCGAATTCGGGTGGTATCGCGGAGTTCACGCTTCGTCCCTTTCATAGGGGGCGGAGCGTTTTTTTGTTCCAAAAATTAACGTAAAAGAGGGTTCCCCATGTCCAACAAACGTTTCTTATCCGGCATCAAACCCAGCGGCGATTTGAATATCGGCGGCTATATCGGCGCGCTGCGCCAATACGTAGCCATGCAGGAAGAAGGCGAATGTTATTTCTTCGTGCCCGATCTCCATGCCGTCACGGTTCCCCAAGATCCCAAGGAGCTGCGCGAGCGCTCCCGCCAAATCGCGGCGCTGTACGTCGCGGCCGGACTTGACCCGCACAAAAACGCGATCTTCATGCAGTCCCACGTATCCGCCCACGCGGAGCTCGGCTGGTTGATGGAGACGCAGGCGCACTTCGGCGAGCTGAGCCGCATGACGCAGTTCAAGGATAAGTCGGACGGCAAAGACACCGTCAGCTCCGCATTGTTCACGTATCCGGCGCTAATGGCCGCGGACATCCTGCTCTACCAAGCGACGCATGTACCGGTCGGCGACGACCAGAAGCAGCATCTCGAGCTGACACGCGACCTCGCGACCCGCTTCAACAACCGGTTCGGCGAGACGTTCAAGGTGCCCGAGCCGATGATCCAGGAGGTAGGCGCGCGCGTCATGGGCCTCGACGATCCGTCCAGCAAGATGAGCAAAAGCAATCCGAACCAAAGCAGCTATATCCTGCTGCTCGACGATCCTGCCGTCATTCGGAAGAAGTTCTCCCGCGCCGTGACCGACTCCGACATGAGCGTGCGGTACGATTGGGACGCGAAGCCTGCCGTCAGCAACCTGATCGAAATCTATTCCGTCTTCGCGGACGTTTCCATTCCGGATGTCGAGAAGCGGTTCGAAGGGCAAGGTTACGGCACGTTCAAGAAAGAGCTGGCCGAGGTCGTCGTCGCGAAGCTTGAGCCGATCCAGCAGAAGTACGCCGAGCTCGTCCACTCCGAAGAGCTGGACCGCATGCTGAAGGACGGAGCGAACCGCGCCGCGGAAGTCGCGAACCGGACGCTGAGCGCCGCGAAGCAGGCGATGGGTTTCCTGACGCTCTAAGCTCCAAGAGCCGCCGGCATATGCAGCCATTGCTCGCCGCGAATTTACGATTACAAAAAAAGGGTTCGGACACCGGATATTCCGGCACCGAACCCTTTTCTCTTCATCCTTCTCGTTCCCACCATCTCCGATTGGGGTAAACGCCGCCGGCGAGCGGAACGCTTTCGCCGATCATCGGCGTCGTCACGCGAACGCCCCTCCGCTCCGCTTCCTTGGTCACTCGAATGGCCGGATCGTCCCAATCGTGCAGCGCCAATGTGAAGCCGCCCCAATGGATCGGCAGCAGAAGCTCGCCCTTCACGTCCTCATGGGCTTGTACCGTCTGCTCCGGCAGCATGTGGATCGCCGCCCACTTCTCATCGTACTGCCCGCATTCCATCATCGTCAGGTCGAACGGGCCGAACCGTTCTCCGATCTCCCGAAAGTGAGGTCCGTAGCCGCTATCTCCGCAGAAGAAAACATTCGCTTCGCTGCCGCGAATGGCCCAAGAGCACCACAACGTACTGTCCCTGTTAGAGCTGCCCCTGCCCGAGAAGTGGCGGGCCGGCGCGCATGCAAGCTTCAGTCCGCCAGCCTCCCTTTCCTCCCACCAGTCCAGTTCGGAAATGCTCGCTTCATCCACGCCCCAGCGCTTCAGGTGCGAGCCGACCCCGAGCGGGACGAAAAAATGACCCACCTTCGACTTCATCGCCATAATCGAAGGATAATCCAAATGGTCGTAATGGTCATGCGAGATCAATACGTAGTCGATCTTCGGCAAATCGGCGAGCGCCATCGGCAGTTTGCCTCCGAACCGCTTGCCGCCGATCGCGGGGAACGGCGACGGCGCACTGCCGAACATCGGGTCGAACAGGATCGTTAAGCCGTCCAATTGCAGAAGCGCGGCGGAATGGCCGAACCAGATCGCTCTTGGTCCTCCCCCCTGCTTCAGATCCTCTCTTCCCAAGGAGACGACCGGCATCGGAGATGACGGCTTCCGCTTGGGGCTCCCTTTCAGAAACTCCCATGCAACCGGGAGCATCTCCTTGAAGCTCGTGTTCATTTTCGTTTCTATGGGGTAACGGAACTTCCCTCCGTCATAATGCGGCAGCGAGCGGTACCGCTCACTGTCCCTCCGGGTCAGCCGTCCTCCAAACGCGGGAACGATGCGCTGCGCGAGAGGTACGGCTGCCGCGATCACAAGTATGATGCCGATAACGATCAATGCGACGAACATGGATTTCCCTCCATCAATCTATTGCCACTATCGTAGCCATATCGCGAGGCAAAAGTAAAGCCCCCGATCCCAGTGATCGAGGGCTTGGCGATTGCCGCTTACGGTTGCGGGTGATTAGCCTTGACGGCTGTCGGCGTAGATCGCCATGGCGTCGCGCATGAAAGCCGCGAGCCCTTCGCCGAATTGGTCGATGTTTTTCGTGAAACGTTCGTCATCGACGTACATTTGTCCAAGGCCTTTGAACGCCTCGAGCGAATAGGAGCCCATCTTGTTCAGCAGCTCGAACCAGCCGCCGATCGCTTCCTGCGACGACTCCGAAGCCGGGTCGTCGTGCCGGACGGCCGCCAGCTTCTTGTACAGCTCGTTCACCTCGTCCTGGAACGCCCAGATTTGGCCGTTCTTCTTCATACTCTCTATCTTCGCGTTCGAATCGTCGACGGCTTTGTCGCCGAAGCGTTCTCTTGCTTCTTGCTCGTAAGGGTTATTGCCGAAGTCGAACCCTTTGAACTTCTCCTGATTGGTCATCGTAACCTCTCCTTTCGCGTGCCTAATCGTTTTCTCCACTGTCCGCAGCAGTTGGTCCAGATGGCTCCGCTTCTCCCGCAGCATCTCCCGATGCAGCCGAAGCGCCTCGAGCCGGTCGAACGAGGGGCTCGTGACGATGGTTTTTATTTTTTTCAAAGGAAACCCGAGTTCACGAAAAAATAAAATTTGCTGCAGAAGCTCTAAATTACGCTCCGAATAATCGCGATACCCGGATTCCGTGACCTGGTCGGGAATAAGCAATCCGATTTCATCATAATGATGCAGTGTGCGCACACTGATCCCGACCAGATCTGCAACTTCTTTTACCTTCATCGCGTTCTCGCCTCCTTCTTGATTTCACTTTAAGGTATCACGTAACGTGAGAGTCAATACCTTGCCTTCAACTTTTTTCTAATCCTATTCTAGCAAAAAGCGACGATTATCTAGCTCCATTAACCCATACCAACTAGATAATCCGCTTATACAATATACTAGCTTGAAAAATCGAAATAGACGGAGGGATTATGATTTGTCTATCCTGGAGCAAGTAAAAGACGTACTGCGGACAAAAGATGTGATGAACATCATGATTGAATTCGTAGACGGCAGCACACGGGAAATTTCATTGGAAGAAGAAGGACTCAGCAAATCCGATATCAAAAAGGCATTGTCTTCCATCAAGTGGAAAAAGGTCGCGGGAGTCAACTTTGAAGTAGCTTCCGAGAATGTAGATGAAGATGAAGATGAAGACGATGATGATGATGACGATGATGACGACGATGATGACGATGACGACGATGATGACGATGACGACGACGATGACGACGACGATGATGAGGATGAGGATGACAACTCTCTCAGCTTGTTAGGTTCAGATGACGATGACGATGACGATGACGATGATGACGACGACGACGATGACGACGATGATGACGATGATGACGACGATGATGACGATGATGACGACGATGACGACGATGACGACGATGATGACGACGACGACGACGATGATGACGACGATGATGACGACGACGACGACGATGACGACGACGATGATGATGACGACGATGACGACGACGACGATGACGACGACGATGATGATGATGACGACGACGAATAGCAGTCGTCCATTGTTTCGGCTTGATAAGTACCTTCGTAAACGAAATGCACTTTTCCCGTTCTCTCCAGGAACATGAATCACCCCGCACGAAAGACGCTTCCTTACACTCGCGCGATGCGGCCGTTGGAAGCGTCTTTTTTCAAATTCTGAGAATTTATGCGCAAAGATGGCGTTGCAGCACGCTGCAACGCCATCGGCCTACTCTATGATCAAACCGGATTATGCGTTATTCGGTCGTTTCGTCTTCCTTTAGATCCGTTCCAGCGGGCTGAGCCGGCACGGAGGATATCTCCACATCGCCCTGCGGTACCGCATGAAGCGCCACATCTTCCCGCGCGGCGACAGTGACCGGGGCCGGTAATCTGCCCCAAACCTCCAAAATTTGGCCTGCGACGTGGTTCCACGTAAAGTTCTCTTCGACGAGCTTGCGGCCTTGCAAGCCCATCTGTCTGGACCCGCTTACGTTCGATAACATCGTGTTAATTTGCGCAGCGTATTCCGATGGCTCCTCCGGATTTTGAATAATGATGCCGTTGTTGTTGCGAATAATTTCCGGATTGCCTCCTCTCGCGGTCGTAATGAGCGGCAGTCCCGCCGCCATCGCTTCGTAATGGACCCTGGCTAGCGGCTCCTCCCAGATCGAGGTACATACGAAGACGTCGGCCGCGCAGAACCACTTATGCACGTCGCTCGCCTGCACGTAGCCCGTCGTCATGACCGGGATCGGCGACTTTTCGGCTATGGCGCGCAAGTAGGCGATATAATCGCTGATGCGGTTGTCGCTGTACCAAGCCGCTCCTACGATGACCAGCACGGCGTCGGAATGCTTCACCTGGGACATCGCGCGAACCAGCACATGCGGCCCTTTGTTCCGCGACAAGCGGCCAACGAACAGAATTACTTTTTTGTTGTTCAATCCATGCTGGGAACGAATCTCTTCCCTGTCCCTGAGCGCGGATTGCGACATTTTCCATGGCGCGAACCGCCCAAGATCGACTCCGGAATAGATCGTTCGGATCTTCGGCTCCGCTTGCGGGTAATCCTTGCAGATCGCGGCTCCGATATAGTTGCTGATCGTAACGATCGTATCGACCCGCTTGATGACGGCGTCCCCTTCCTCCTTGGCCAGCTTGTGCGGGTTAAACATATCGTTGTGCATGCTCAGCACGATACGCGCGTTCGGCATCGCTTCCGCGACGGGCAGCACCAGCCTCGGACGGTTGAAAATATGAATGACGTCGTAACGTTCCTTGCTCGCCGCCAGATAGGGCAACAGGTTGCTCATATAAATTTCGAGCACCCCGGCCGACTCGAACCGCAAATACCGGACGCCGTTCAGCCGCTCGTCGCTCGGAAGCTGCGGATCGTCCCTGCCGATAATCGTAATCTGGTGGCGCGCTTTAAGCAGAGCGGTTACTCCTCCGATATAAGTTTGAATGGCGCCTCCCCTAATATTCGGAACCGGCAGCTTCTCCGTGCAGATCATCAAAATATTCACGTCTAGCCCTCCTTGCCGCCATACTTGAGCGATAAGCGGATAGATAGGCCGTTACCCTTGCCTTCTTCGTTTTTTTGCGCAAAGAAGAGTAAGGACGGTTTCCGCTCGCGGTTTTTTTCGCTTGTTTATTCGTCGTTCCTTTAGCCGCTTTCGGCCCGGATGCCGAGACGGCTCTTTTCGCCGAGGCTCCGCCGGATTCTTGCCGCAGCCTGCGGGGACCTCCCGTCGCGGGCTTGCTGATCAACGGCCTGGATGGAATCGCCGCCTCCGATGCGGCCGTTAGCTTCTTCGCTTTTTTCAATTGGCCCGATCCAGGAGCCTTCGATTTCCCTGATTTGAGCTGTTTCTCGTTCTTAGGCAGCTCAGCGCGCTGAAGCCTGCGCTTCTTTTTCTTCGATTGGAGTTCCTTCTCTTCTTGCATTGCGATCTTCTTGGGCTTCTCTTCTTGCATTGCGATCTTCTTGGGCTTCTCTCTTTCGGGAATGGGCAACTCTCTGGGAATCGCTCTCTCTCCTCCGGGAATAAGCTTCGCTTTCCCATCTGGATTGACGACGAGACGCACGTAATCCCTTTTGTCCGAACGCTTCGGCTTCGACGGATCGAGCTGCTGCTGCTGCGGCAGCGGCGTCGTGCCGCCTTTGGCGTAATCTTTGTACCGGTAAGGCAGGCTTGGCGCAACCGTAACTTCCGTGTAATTGCCGGCCGGATACTTCGCTTTGTCCTTCTCAAGCTCGCCAAGCACTACCCACTTGTTCGTCTCGGTCGTGACGACCCGGTCGAGAATCGCGTTCAACTCCGTGTCCATGAACGTTACGGGGTTAAAGACGACCTCCTTGACATGCTTGTAAAATTCGTTAGGGAACGCCATGTCGATCCACAGCAGCTCGAACGTCTCCTGATCCAGCGGGTTCGCCTCGTGGTAGGCGGCGATGACCCCTCTAATCCATTCCAAGTCCCAGGCACCCATGTCGTCCATGGTGCTCGTAATGATTTTGCGCAAGTCGCGGATCGGCAGATCAAAGGCGACCCCGTCGAGGTCGATGACCCAGATGCCCCCGGGCCCCATCTGGCCGTTCGACCATCCGTAATCCTGGTGGGCAAGCCCCCAGTGCGCTTCGCCCTTGGCGACCATTCTGTTGTAGGCCGAAGCTTGAAACCGCTTGAAGATTTCCTGAGCCTGGCCTTCGAACGTATCCAGCACGGACAGCAGATGCGCGCTTGCTTGCGTCTCCGGATACGCCGTGGCGATATGCCGGAACCAGCCGATCTTCGTCATGATTTTCTGATATTGGCTCTCCCACTTGTAAATCCGGGACGAACTGCCGGCTTCCAGCGGCGGCACGTACCCTTTCGACCATTGATGGAATTCCCCGAGTCCGTGGCACAACGTTTTCGCGCCTTCAAGATCGATCTTCATGACGGGCGTCAGCGTATCGATCCAGTCGGTCACGATCCACAGTTTGCCTCCGGCTACGACGGAGTTTTTGCCTTCTTTGGTCAGAATGATCCCCGGCACCCTCGCGCCTTTGCCCACTACGTACTCCTGTGCGCCTACGCTGAACAAGCTCCGCTGCGGCGTGCGGTGCAGCACCTTCAAGCTTCTCGGGCCGCGGTTCGTCTCGATTCTCCAGATCGCTCCGCCTTTGTCCGGTTTGGACGTAATCAACGTCATATTGCTTACTTTCATATCATAGGAATTGATCACATCATACGCCAGACTCTCCAGCTCCGGCGGGACGTATTGCTCCAGATTCATGGCGGGCGACTCTTCCGGCGACAGGGTATCCCATGGCACAATTTGATACTGTTCCAACTAAGCTACCTCCACTCTAAAAAAGCTGTATAAGCGATGTTCCCTTATGTATATGCTTTTGTAAAGGCCGCCGATTGGACATGAGTGGAGGCCCAGTGAGCCGTTCGCCGAACCAATTACGGATACTTGTCACGAAAAACATGCGGCAGACGCCGTCTTTCCACGGTAACAGCCGTCGTTTCGCGGCAAAGGATAAATCCCACAACTAGACAAAAAAATAGACCCGCTCCATGCCGCTGGGGCATAGGTGGATCTGCTTGAATTCGGCTTGGGCGTAGTTTTAGAACGGGTTGATGACGTGGAAAAACACGTTCGGCGAAGCCATCCGGTAATAATAGCTGCACCAGCCCGCGCCCTTCTGGTTGAAGCGGTTGACCGTACTGTAGGCGAGGCGTTCCTGCTCCAGCTCCTCGATTCGGTCGATGCGGCCATCGACATAATCCATAAGGCGCATGACGGCCGTATCCAACCTGCTGACGACGCCGCCGTAGCGAATGTCGATGACTTCCCAGCCGAACGGCTTAAACATGCTGAGCCACTGTGCGCGATGCGCGGTCCGAAGCTCCGCTACCGCCTTGGAGATGACCGGCAGCACCTCGCGCGCAATCCGCTCAAGCTCGGCTTTGTCGCCGCCGTCATACGCACGCTTCAGCTCGATGCCGATCTCGCTCTTCCGCTTCAGAATGCCGCACAACTTCTGCGGCACTTCGAACAGATAATCCAGCTCGGCGTCCGGCCTGCGGCGGGCGACGATTTCTTGCTCCACCCGATCGTAATGCTCGTTCATCGGCAGCCCTTCGATCTGCTTGTCGAACATGCCTAGCAGCACGTCCTGGTAGAGCAGAAACTTCGAAGGATTGCTTTGTTTCTGGTTGTTCGGCTCCGCTCCCGGCGTCTCGTCGAGGTACTTGAGCTGCAGGTAGGCATCCGCCGCGATGCCCGTGCAGAACTCGACGCGCTCGGCCACGACGGCGTCGCTTGGCGACGCTTCCGAATACGCATGCTCCGCGTAGAATTGCAGGCCCAACAGCGCGATGTACGGATTGCTCTCCATGCCGTCGTCGCCCCACATCGTGGCGTATACCTCGCGGATGCCTTCCCTCTTGCATACCGTCAGTGCCGCGTCCGTCGCCGGCAGCGACAGCCCGTAGTTGACGCCGAACGTATTGAACACCCAGACCGCGCCCGCGAATACGAGATTGTTGCCGAGCGGACGATGTTTCGCGATCAGCGTCTCGTAATCGGACTCTTCCACATGGTTGTAATCCCAGTAGACCATGTCCACGTCCTTCGGGATGCGGCGGGCCATCTCCTCCGGAATTTGCGTTTCGTGGCCGTAATAGTCCTCGCCGCTGCCGGAGGCCAGCTTCAAGAACATGTCGCTCCACATCATCGGCTTCAGGCCAAGGCGGCGAACGGCGGCCAGCACCTTGTCGAGGTGGTCCGTCATGATTTCGAATCGGCTGACATAGCCGTTGCGGTCCAGGAACTTGCCGCGGCCGAGCTCCTCCGCCTCGTCCATGCCGATATGGATCTTCTTGCTGCGGAAAGGCGCGCTGACGGCGGCGATCATGTTTTCGACCAGACGGTCGGTCTGGCTGTCGCCGACGAGCAGCGCTCCTTTCGTATCCTTGTATGCCTTTACCGGCTCCCACTTCAGGAATTCCTCCAGATGAGCCAGCGTCTGAATGCTCGGGAACGCTTCAATGCCGAACTGATCCGCGTAATCGTCGATTTCCCGCAGCTCCGCCGCGGAGTATCGGCCCCGCATGTAACCGAAGTACGCTTCTCCCTCCAGCTCGTACGTGTCTTCCATATATAACATCACGCTGTTCAGACCCATGAGCGCCATCTTGCGAAGCAGGAATTTGAAGCTGCCTACCGTCAGCACCCCGTTCCGAGACAGATCGAACATCGGGCCGATCGTATCGAACTGCTGCTTTTCCCGTATATGGAACGTTCCGCCGCCTTGTCCCTTCTGGACTAGCAAGCCGAGCGCGCGGAAAAACTGATGTTTCGCGCCGTACCGGATATACGCCCGGCCGTTCTCAAGGCCTACCTCCAGCTCCCCTTCCGAACTCGACACCTCGACCGGCAATCCATCCTCGCCTTGCTGCACCTTCAAGTCCGCCAGCAGCAGCTCCATCCCGGCGCGCACTTCCGTTAAATCGCCTATCACTTTCAGCTTCATGTTGTTCCCCTCCAGTAATGTCCTGCTTCCTGGCGATCATGGCGACCTGTCTTCACGACTTTAAGTCGATGTGACGACGAATATACGTACATCCGCAAGCGACATTTTGATCTTTTTATTCATCTATTTGTATTTTACATCATTATTCATGCGCGAATCCATCGTTTTGTGACACCAAAAAAAGATAGCAGCTCTCGCCGCTATCCTCTTGTGTGCCCGTTCCCGCTAGACCTTAATCATGCTGCGGCTAAAGTGTTGTTGCCTTCAAGCTGCCCAGCTTGTCGCGACTGCCGTTCCGGCTGCTTGCGCTGCAGCGGGCGCCGCCGTCGCTGGTTATTGGCGCCTTAATAGAAGCTCCGAAATGACCGTAACCATTCGATGATCTAACGGAATTGGGCGCTCTTATTATGCGATTTTGAGCCAATATAGATATCTAAAGGAACCAGTAGCTCTTATTTTAATGAAAATGACGTTTTTCAGACTGAAAAACCTAAATAAGGCTCCCTACGTCCGTTAGATATTCAAATCGAACAAAATGAGCCGATTAGCGTCAGCTGCTTCCGTTAGCGTTCTAGATCAACCGTAATGGCAACCGTTTCTTATGATCGTTCTACTAGGCATAGACGTCCATCGCAGCCTGCAGCGCCGCGCCCGCGTCCAGCTTGCAGCCATGCCGCAGCAGCACCGCCTCCAGCGCACCGAGCGTCAGCAGGACGTTGCGCTTGCTGCAGCTGTAGCCCATCGTGCCGATGCGCCAGATTCGCCCCTTCAGCGGGCCGAAGGAGCTGGCGATCTCGATGCCGAAGTCGGCGAGCAGCATCGCCCGGACGGACTCGCCGTCAACGCCGTCCGGGATTTCGATGCAGGTGACGACAGGCATTTTGCTGGCCGGATCCCCGTACAGCCGAAGCCCCATCGCCTCGATGCCCGAGACGAGCGCCGACTCCTGCAGGCGATGCCTCGCGAACCGCTCCTCGAGCCCTTCCTCCAGCACCAGCCGCAGCCCTTCGCGCAGCGCGTACAGCATCGTGGTCGCTTCCGTATGATGATTCAGCCGGGCCGGGCTCCAATAATCCTGGAGCTGGCTGAGATCGAGATAATTGCTCCGAATCGGCGAATACGCCTCGCCTCCGACCGCCCCGGCGGCTACGGCCGCTTCCTCCGCGGTCAGCAGGCCGCGTTCGATGCGCTTGCGCCGAAGCAGCTTGGCTTCGGCTCTCGCGTTGTACGTCACGGGCGCCAGCCCCGACGGAACCGACAGGCACTTCTGCGTGCCGCCCATCACGGCGTCGATCTGCCATTCATCCGTCGCCACCTTGACGCCCCCTATCGTCGCCACCGCGTCGACGACGAGAAGCGCGTCCACCTCGCGGCATATCGCACCGATGCCGTCCAGCGGCTGTAGCCTTCCCGTCGACGTTTCTCCATGGACGACGGCCACGAGCGCAGGACAATGCGCGCGTATGCCCGCGATGATCTCTTCTTGCGCGAATACGCTTCCCCATTCCTTCTCCAGCGTGACGACTTCCGCCCCGCAGCGCTTCGCGATCTCGACCAGCAGATGGCCGAAACGGCCGTAGATCGGCACCAGCACCTTGTCGCCGGGCTCGATCAGGCTGACCAGCACCGCTTCGATGCCGGACCGGGACGTGCCGTCCACCGGATACGCCCACTCGTTGCCTGTCGCGAACACTTCGCGCAGCATCCCCATCGTCTCGTTCATGAGATTCGTAAATTCCGGATCGAACTGTCCAAGAATCGGGTACGACATGGCGCGCAGCACGCGGGGATCGACCTCCACGGGCCCAGGCGTCATAATCGTGCGCGGCGACGGCGACAGATCGTTATATTTCTTCATTGCTTGCCTCCTCCTCGTAACCCAATCTGTACAGCAGCTCCGTCAAGACGAGAACGCCGGCGGCCAGCTCGCGCGGCGACGTGTATTCCTCCGGGGAATGCGAGATGCCGCCGCGGCTTGGCACGAACAGCATCGCCGACGGGCATAGCCTCTGGAACATCTGGGCGTCGTGGCCCGCGCCGCTGACCATCCGCCGCGAAGCGATGCCGAGCTCTCCGCATACCGTATCGAGCTGCTCCTTCAGCGTTTCGTCCATAGGGGCAGGCTCTTCGCGGAACCATTCCGCGCATTCGAAGCCGAGTTCCCGGGCTTCCGCGGCCTCGCGGAACCGCCCTTCAAACCAAGCGCAGAAGGACGCCAGCTCCGCCGCGTCGGCATGGCGGACGTCCACCGTGAACGCCGCAAGTCCCGGCACGACGTTCGGCACGTTCGGCTGCACGCTCAGCCGGCCGACCGTCGCCACAAGCGGCTCGCCTCTGCGAAGCGCTTCCTCGCGGAGCAGCGCAATCATGGCGCTCGCTCCCTCCAGCGCGTCCCGGCGCATCCGCATCGGCGTCGTGCCAGCATGGTTGGCAACGCCTGCGACCGTCACTTGGAAGCGCCGCTGGCCGACGATGGCGTCTACCACGCCGACGGATATGCCTTCCCGCTCTAGCACGGAGCCTTGTTCGATATGAAGCTCGATGAACGCTCCCACGTCCTCGCGCCGGGCTCGCCTTCCGCACCCATCGCCGAAGCCGCAGCCGTTCATCGCCTCCTCGAACGATATGCCCTCCGTATCCGTCAGCCCCACGATATCCCGGAAGCCGCGTTCGCCGGTTATGCTTCCAGAGCCCCAATAAGCGAGCGGAAAACGGCTCCCTTCTTCTTCGCTTAACGCCACGGCTTCCAAGGTACGGATCGGCGCGCCGTACGTCTCCCGCAAGTAGTCGAGCGCGACAAGCGCCGCCGCAATGCCATACGCGCCGTCATACCGGCCGCCGTTCACGACGGTGTCGGTATGGGAGCCCGTCAGAACGGGCGGCAGCTCCGGCTTCCGTCCGGCCAGCTTGCCGAATACGTTGCCTACTTCATCGAACGACGCGTCTAAGCCCATGTCCGACAGCTTCCCCATCAGCGCTTGCTGGGCTTGTAGCCACTCCCGCGTATAGAGAAGCCGCGTCACGCCTTCCCCTTCCGCCGAATATACGGACAACCACTCCAGGAACGCCTCTATTTTCTCTTCCAAGCGTTCGAGCAGCTCTTCCCGATCCTGCTCCGACATCCTCGCGCGTTGTCCCATGCCATGCCACCCCTTGCGCCTAAACTCTACGATATCGCTGCCATTCGCCTGTCATGCCTCCAGTCAGCCCAGCCTTCCCGTCATAGACGACGCGCCCCCTGGAGAGCGTCGACCGTACGGCGCACCACATCGTCTCCCCGATGTAGGGGCTATGCTTATGTCTATGATAGAGCTGCTCCTTCTTAAGCTCGTAAGCCGCGTTCAAATCCACGAGCGCCAGATCCGCGTCCGCGCCGATCCGGATCTCGCCCTTCCGATCCAGCAGGCCGAACCGCTTCGCCGGTTCGTAGCTGAGCATCCGGCTGATGGCCGTCAGCGGCAAGCCCCGCTTCACGTGACCCTCCCCGACAATGAGCTCCAGCGAGCTTTGAGCGCCCGCAATGCCCCCCCACGCATCCGCAAAATGTTCCTTGTCCTTCATCTCCTCCGGACACGGAGAATGGTCGGAGGAGATCATATCCACCTGGCCCGAGGCAACCGCGCCCCAAAGCTTCTGCTGCTCCTCCGCGTTTCTAAGCGGCGGAGCGCATTTGGCGGCGGCGCCCTTGCGCGCCAGCATGCCGTCCGTCAGCGTCAAGTAATGTGGGCAGGTTTCCACCGTGACATCGACGCCTCTCCGCTTTGCCTCGGAGATCATCCGAACGCCCTCTTCGCTGCTAATATGGACAAAATGAAGCGCGCACCCCGTCCGCTCGGCATAAAACAACGCGCGGTGTATCGCTTCCAACTCGGCGATGATCGGCCGGGAAGCAACGAAGTCGGCGGCCGACGTTCGGCCTTCCCGCTTCGCCGATTCGCCGAGCTTCGAGACGATCGGCTCGCTCTCTGCATGCAGCGCCAGCACTTTGCCGACGCTCGCGATGATCTTCATCCCTTCCAGCAGCGTGTAATCGTCCACGCGGGCGAAGGCGTCTTCCCCCGGCCCCCCCGGCTCGGACATAAACGCTTTGTATCCGATCACTCCGGCCTCGTGAAGCGGAATCAGATGATCCAGCTTGCCCGGGACGAGCCCGCCCCACAACGCGTAATCGACATGGGAACGGCCGCGCGCCGCGGCCAGCTTCTGCTCGAATGCGGCCACGGTAACGGTCGGCGGCACCCCGTTCAGCGGCATATCCAGATAGGTCGTGCAACCTCCTGCCGCCAGCGCGGCGGAGCCGGTCTCGAACCCTTCCCAATCGCCGAGTCCCGGCTCGTTCAGATGGACGTGGGCATCGATCATGCCCGGCATGACGATTAGGCCCGTAGCGTCGATTTCCCGGGCGCCTTGCGGCAAGCCCGTCGTGCCCAGCTGCGCGATGCGTCCGTCCTTGATGCCGATATCCACGCTCCGAACTTCGTCCTTCAACACCGCCGTGCCGTTCCGGATGACGGTGTCCATCCGTCCTTTTGCCTCCATAAACGACGCCTGCCCTTCCTGAATGTGAGGTTCCTTAACACCGTCCTGCTTGATGCCCCTTCATCATAATCGCTTGCTCCTTGCGCTGTCATTGTGCAGGAGCGCCAAAAATGAACCTTGCATTTGATTACCCCGCACAACCGCTTCAACCGCCGTCACGATGTTGTTTACGCGCTGATGTCGCTTTTTTGTAACCTGCAAATGACGCAATCATCGACTACAACGCCACATGCGGCGGTGTTACGATGAGGCTAATGTCATCATTAAACAAGGAGCTGACTACACTTGAGCAGAAAAATTCGCATTGGCATTATCGGAAGCGGCGGAATCGCTGGTGGCCATCTTAGGGCCTATCAACAAATGGAGGATGTCGAAATCGTAGGAGCGGCGGATATTATTCCCGGAAGAGCGGAGCAGTTCCTCTCCGCGGCGGGCCTAGGCGGTGCCTTGGCGTTCGAAGACCATCGCCGGCTGCTCGAGCTTGATCTGGACGGCGTCAGCGTCTGCACGCCGAACGTATCCCATTATCGCACGACGATAGACGCGCTGAGCGCGGGCAAGCACGTTCTGCTGGAAAAGCCGATGTCCGTTACGCTGGATGAAGCGATCGAGATGACGCAAGAGTCGAAGCGGACCGGCCGCATGCTGACCGTAGGCTTCCAGCCTCGCTACGACCCCAACATGAAATTGATTCGGCAAGTGATTCAAGAAGGAAAGCTCGGCAAGGTCTATTACGTGGAAGTAGGCGGCGGCCGCCGGAGAGGAATGCCTGGAGGCACCTTCATTCGCAAGGAGCTGGCAGGCGCGGGTGCGATGGCGGATATCGGCTGCTACTCCCTCGACTTCGCTCTTCAAGCATTGGATTATCCGAAGCCATTAACCGTTTCGGCCGTGACGTCGAACTATTTTGGCACCAACCCGGCCTATCATCCGGAGGCGAACCGCTTCGATGTCGAGGATTTCGGCGCGGCCTTGATTCGTCTAGAAGGGGGCATTACGCTCCAGTTCAAAATATCCTGGGCGATGCATATGGATACGCTCGGCGCCTCCATGTTCCTTGGAACCGATGCGGGGCTGAAGGTGACGCCTCACGGACAAGGCCCTTGGTCAGGCGTTTGGGACGGGCAGGTCGGCAGCATGACGCTTTACCACGATCTGTTGGGCCAGCATACGCATACCCCGATTCCCCGCATCGAACATAACTTGAACGTGTTCGAGGAGAAAGTGAAGGACTTCGTCCGCGCCCTGCGCGAAGGCGGCGACGCGCCGATCCCGGCGTCGGAAATCCTGTACAACCAGGCGATCATCGACGGCATTCTCCGTTCCTCCGCCGCGGGCAAGGAAGTGGATATCGTGTTACCGGATTTGGGGTAGAGGACTTCTACTACGTCGGCTCGTTATATCGACAGATTCGGAATGACGAGACCGCCGTAGACGAATGCCGCGACGATGACGAGGGCGGGGTGGATTTTGCGGATCTGCATCGCCCAGAACGCGACTGCCGCGATAATAAGCGATTGCAGCCAGCCGATGGAAGCGATCGCGCTCTCTCCCATTTGCCAGGTGAGGAGCAGCATCATGATGGCGATCACGGGCTGCACCAGCAGCGTCATCCCTTTCACCGCCGGCGACTGCCGATGCTTCTGCAGCACGTTCAGCAAGATGATGAGCGCGACCGCGGAGGGCACGACGGTCGCCGCAAGCGCGAAGACGACGCCGACCCAGCCGCCGACATCGTAGCCGACGAACGCCGCGATCTTCGTCGCGATCGGTCCGGGCAACGCGTTGCCAAGCGCAAGGATATTCGAGAACTCGGCTGGCGTGGACCATGCGTGATTCGTCACGATCTCGCGGTACATGAGCGGGATCGAGGCGGGTCCGCCGCCGTAGCCAAGTACATTCGCAACAAAAAATCCGATGATCAACTGAAGCCACTCAGTCCATTCCACGGGTCACGCCCCCATTCTCTTGCTGCCGATTCCTGGCTTCCTGCTCCCGCTTCAACATGCGTTCCTCCTTGCGTTTCTTCCAGGCTGCCGAGGTTCTTAGATGGAACGCTCCGTATCCCAAGAAAACAACGATAACGATTGCTGGATGTATATGCGCCAATTGAAGCAAACCGAACGCCAGCGCGAAGAAAGCGACGCCGACATAAATACCAAGCCCTTTAACCGCCCGCTCGCCAAACTCGTACGCCATAACGCCGAGCATCACTGCGATGACGGGAATGACCGCTCCGATCATGCCCTGTACAATAGCGGAGCCGCTCAGCCACTGGACGGCGGAGAGCAGCGCAATCATCGCGATGCCCGAAGGCACGATATGCGCGAGCACCGATACGACGGCTCCGAGGGCGCCTTTCCGGCGATAGCCAAGGTACGCGGCCATCTTCGTCGCGATGGGTCCGGGCAGCGCGTTGGCGAGCGCCAATATTTCGCCGAACTCCTCGTCCTCCAGCCATTTGTAATGCGTAACGGCCTCGTACCGGATGAGCGGGATGACGGACGGTCCGCCGCCGTAGCCGATCACGCCCGTTTTCATCATGGCCCATGCGAGCTGCAAGTAAGGGTTGCTTAGCTTGGAACTTTTCGCCGCTTTCGCTTCTTCCGCTGCTTCCCCCATGCTACAACCTCATCCCCATCCGGCTCTTGTACCGGTTGATCAGCAGCTGGCAATCGACGCTCATAATGCCTGGCAGGACGTACAGCTTCTCCTTCATGAACCGTTCCATCTCCGCGTTGTTGCGGAACAGGCCGTGCATATGCAGCTTGCTCGGTCCCGTCATATGATAAAGACTCGTCACGTACGGCTCCGTCGACAGCTGATCCGCCGCTTCGTACAGATGCTTTGGTTCCACTTCTACGTTAAAGAACGCGGATACCTGGATGCCAATGCGCTCCGGATTGATGACGGCCGTGAATCGTTCAATGACGCCCGCCTCCATCAATGCGTTGACCCTTGCCTGAACGGCGACCCGGGACAGGCCAATCTCCTTGGCCAGATCCGTGTACGACATTCTCCCGTTCGCGTTCAGTTCCCTAATGATCCGGCGGTCGATATCGTCGATTTCCACCGTCACCGGTTCCGCCTCGTCCCATTGTTCGTGCATCGTCGCCAGCCCCCATCCTTCTTTTATATCTTTCGAATCGTCGGTTCATTCCCGATTTCCATTACGATATGTATTAATATATACGCCATCTCATACGTTTTCAATATAAAAAATAATCTCCACTTACTTTACTGTTGCGCACTTCAGGGGTTGGTGGTATTTTAATAGCATATTGTTGTGTGAACTTATCTGTCATCATGAAGATCGGGAGAGTGAGCAGGATGAACCAATCGGTTATCGGCACGGAGACGATGGTCGTCAGTCCGCACTATTTGGCTACGGCGGCGGGCGCACGCGTCCTTGCGCAAGGCGGCAACGCATTCGACGCGGCCGTCGCGATCAGCGCTTGCCTTGCCGTCGTTTATCCGCACATGACCAGCCTCGGAGGAGACTCGTTCTGGCTCACCTACCATGCGGCCGAGAGAACGATGCGAGGGTACAACGCAAGCGGAAGATCGGGGTACAAAGCCAACTTGGACGCTTACGCCGGACTGGGCGCCATTCCGAATCGGGGCGTCCGCTCCGTCGTGACGGTGCCCGGCATGGTGGACGGATGGGATGCGGTGCAGCGCTCATATGGGAAGCTTTCGTGGGGAGAGGTGCTTTCGCCCGCAATAGGCTACGCCGAGACCGGCTTTCCGATGACGGGAAATCAATACGGGTTCACCGTGGAGCACGCGGGCATGCTAGCCGCGACGCCGGAGACGGCGGCCGTTTATTTGCCGGGAGGCCGGGCGGCGCGGCCGGGCGAGAGGTTTAAACAAACGGACATGGCCGCGACGCTTCGGAGGCTCGCGACAGGCGGACGGGACGATTTTTATAAGGGGGACACGGCGAAGGAAATCGCGTCGTTCCTGGAGCGGCACGGCGGCTTGCTGGGGCTGGACGACCTGGCCGACCATCATGGCGATTGGGTCGATCCGGTATCCGGTTCATACCGCGGATATGATTTGTTCCAAATGCCCCCGAACTCGCAAGGCTTTACGGGCATCATGGCGCTGCACATTCTCGAAAACTTCGACTTTGCCGCTGTGGAGCATGGCTCTTACGAGTACTACCAACTGTGCGTGGAGGCGCTCAAGCTTAGCTTCCGCGACCGCAATGCGCACCTGACGGACCCGGCATTCTCGGCCGTTCCGCTGGATCGGCTGCTGGACAAAGGTTATGCCGCGCAGCTAGCGGCGACCATCGATCTAAGTCGGGCCAGCTCGCAGCAGGCGGAGCCGCTTGGCAGCGATACGGCTTATGCGGCCGTCGTCGACAAGGAAGGCAACGCCGTCTCCTTCATCCAGAGCCTCTACTTCGAGTTCGGCTCGGGCGTCGTCGCGGGTCGCACCGGCGTGCTGTTGCAAAACCGCGGATCATTTTTCTCGCTGGATCCCGGACATGTGAACCGTCTGCAGCCGGGCAAGCGCACGTTCCATACGCTGATGCCGGCCATGGCCTGCCAAGGCGGCAAGCCCGTCCTGCTGTACGGCACGCAAGGCGGCGAAGGCCAGCCGCAGACGCAAACCGCGCTGTTCACGCGAATGGTCGATTACGGAATGGACCCGCAGTCGGCAATCGACGCGCCGCGCTGGGTATGGGGCCGCACCTGGGGCGAGCCCACGCAGGAGCTGAAAGTGGAAGGCCGCGTGCCGGACGACACGCTAGTCAGGCTGAGCGCCGCAGGCCATCTCGTCCGCAAGGTCGCCGACTTCGACGGCATCATGGGCCACGCCCACGCGATTCGCCGCGACGAAAGAGGGTTCCTGCAAGGCGGCGCCGACCGCCGTAGCGACGGCAGCGCGCTCGGCTGGTAGGCGAGGGGCGCGGCTCAGAGGCCGCTTTGTGGCGCCGGCGGCCGGGATTTCCGCGCTGCAGGTTCGTTTCGCGGACTTACTGCAATTAGCGCGCTAAACCCGGCTGCTTCGTCGGTCTCGCCAACATAAGAACCACCAATCAGGCTAAGGAGGTCAAACGATGGATCCATGGAATGTTTACGCGAACGAGAACATATCGGAAGAAGCGACGGGCACTGGCCCCCTCGATGGCCTAACCTTCGCCATCAAAGACGTTTTTGCGATCAAAGGACATACGTCCGGCGCTGGCAATCCGTCTTGGCTGCGGACCCACGGTCCCGCGGAGCGGCATTCCGCCGTGGTGGAGCTGCTGCTGAAGAATGGCGCACGGCTGCGCGGAACGACGATCACGGACGAGCTCATGTTCAGCATTAACGGAGAGAACGTTCACTATGGCACACCAGTCAACCCCGCCGCCCCGGATCGCATCCCGGGCGGCTCCTCCAGCGGGTCGGCCGTCGCGGCGGCTGCCGGGCTTGCGGATTTTGCCGTAGGCACGGATACCGGCGGTTCGGTCAGGGTTCCATCTTCATACTGCGGCGTGTACGGCATCCGCCCGACGCATGGCGCGGTCAGCGCGGAAGGCCTCATCCCGCTCGCTCCCGGCTTCGATACGGTCGGATGGATGGCGCGTGATGCGAGGACATTGCTAAACGTGGGAAAAGTGCTTTTGGAAACTGAGGCGTTCAACGACGAGCAAGCCAGCAGCGAACAGGAAAGGAATAGCGACGACTCCCTCAGCTCTCCCTTTGCCGAACCAGCACCTACACACGGCTTCACGCGCCTCCTCATTGCGGAAGATATGTGGAATTTGGCCGACGAATCGACGAGAGCCGCCCTTGCCGCGTGTTTGCCTTCCCTCTCGGAGATGGTGGCGGAAGGCGAATCCATAACGACAGCTCCCGAAGAACGCGGCCTTAACGATTGGAAAAACGCGTTCCGGATCATTCAAGGCCATGAAATCTGGGGCATGCACGGCGAATGGATTACGCAAACGCAGCCTGTCTTCGGCGCGGACATCGGCGAGCGGTTCAAATGGGCGTCCACGATCGGAGAATGCGAGCTGCAACAAGCATTGGTCGTTCAGCAAACGGCCATTCGACGGATGGGAGAGCTGCTGGACGAGCATACGATTCTCGTCGCGCCTACCGTTCCTTCCGTTACGCCGCTCAAGAACGGCACCGGCGAGGAAGTGGAGCAACGTCGCCAACAGACGTTCCAGCTTTGCTGCGTGGCAGGCCTAGCCGGCTTGCCGCAAGCGACCATGCCGATTGCCGGCGAAGGCGGTCTGCCAGTCGGCCTGTCCTTTATCGCGGCCCGCGGCCAGGACCTCAGACTATTGCAGTGGCTGGTTTCTGCATCAGATATATTAAAATGAATTTCCTTCCTTGATAAGAGCATCTTTGTTTTAAAAGTCGGAATAACCGTATAGGGGTGTGATAGAATTTTAGTATAGTAAGACAAATTTGAGGGCGGTGCGACATGGACCTTAATGCGAGATTGGAAAGCGAAATTCGGACCAAATACCAAATTACAATTCCAGAGGAAATACGCGTGAAAGCAAATTTGGCCGTAGGCGACAAATTGTTATGGCAATACGATGAAGTTCGTGACGACATCATTGTCATGCCAAAACCTAAATCGTTCTCAGACAAATTGTGGGGGCTGGGAAAAGAATTATGGGCGAATGAGTCCAGCGACGATTACGTTCGGAAGGAGCGAGAAAACTGGTGAGTGTTCTTCCCCTTTCTACATTTAAGAGAGTAGCATTGGATACGAATATTTTCATCTATGTCTTTGAACAACATCCCGAATTTGGAGAGAAAGCCAAGTGGTTGCTCGAGAATATAGAGCGTGGAACATACTCGGCCACTGCATCTACCCTCTCACTGACCGAGATTTTAGTGAAACCAATCCGGGACGCAAATCTGGCATTAGAGAAACAATATTAGCTTTTGTTTACTCATTTCCCCAACTTATCTATTGTGCCGGTTGACAATTCGGTCGCCGAACAGGCTGCTTTCTTAAGAGGTAAGTATGGATTAAGAACGCCAGATGCGATTGTAGTCGCTTCGGCAATCGTTTCGCAAGCCGAGGTATTGGTTTTTGTTACGTATGATTTACGCCTGGAACAAGTGGAGGAAATACCTTGCAGACTTATACATCAAATCTGAAACAGCGGATCCATCGGACGATTGCTTCCATCCGACAGACCCGCTGTTTTGCTGCCCGCCGAGATGATCCTTATCCCGGCATGAGCGACCTGCTCGCCCTACTGCATCGGCATCCAGCCAACCTTCCAAATGCCTGCGTCGTTCCTGACGATTTGGAAGCCGTAAACCT
Organism: Paenibacillus sp. LHD-117; assembly: GCF_030929555.1. Taxonomy (GTDB): domain Bacteria; phylum Bacillota; class Bacilli; order Paenibacillales; family Paenibacillaceae; genus Pristimantibacillus. The sequence goes on from NZ_JAVFVT010000005.1 coordinate 103,237, forward strand.
CCTCCGAGGTACCTCCGCCCACCGGAGAGATGCGGATGAGCGCATGGTCTTCCTCGGTCAACTCGACTTCCTCTTTCAGCGTATAGCCCTGCTTAAGCTTTGCCCATAATTGCCACGTACGCTCCACGCCCTGCTGATCGCGCGAAAGGTCATTCTTATACGACTCGTAGCTAGGCACTCCGTGATCCGGGTCATCGATAAACAGTGCATACGCCGTCTCGTGATCCCCTGCCTCTTGCGCCTGCACATAGTAGCGAAAAATCTGAATCGGCGACAGTCCGCGAAGAAGCTCCTCATCATGATTAGCGGCAAATTGCCCGTACTGTTCCATCTCTTCGGCTGTAAGCAACCACCGTTCTTGCATGGCTGACGATAACAACCGCCGCGCCTCGCTCTCCGCCAGGAACGGATTCGGCACAAAATCGCTCTCCTCGATATAGCCTGCGAAGCCCCCCGCCGCCCCGATCCGGTAACGCCCGTCTTCCCGTTTTTCTTGCACCACGATAGGGTTGAAGGCCGATAGTTCGATCTTCCCGCCGTCCTCGCCGAGAACGATCGCGCCTTGCCGCAGAACTCCCTCCTTCGCCAGAGTCGGATTCCATGCGTCGAGCTCCGTCTTCTTCACCCAGAACTCGCCGCCATACGGCTGATCATAGGTGATCATATCGATGCAGACCCAATCCTCGTACTCCTTCGTCACCCTAACGACCTTCCCGGAAGCGAGTTCGAATCCCGAAGGCTCGGGTTCATGCGGATTGAAGCGGAATGCCACGGGTTTCCCAACAAGCATCAAATATGGCTCAACGGCAACAACCGACCGCTCCTCCCCGTCTGACGTCAGATACCATTCGTTCACCCACCCTGCGCGGCCTGCCTGCTCCACCCGGGCGAAACCGCCCGCACTCTCTTTCACTTCCACCGGAACCCCGGGCTCTACCAGAAATTCGGGCTCATGCATGGTAAAAGAATCCGGCTCGGCATAAGCCCCCGTCTCACCCTTGACGTATTTCACTTTGGACTGCGGACTCTCGGAAGGCGTCGGCTGAGCCTCGGAAGGCACCGGGTTCGGCACCGAAACGACGGGGTCGTCTCCGAACCAACTTGGTTGCCGCAAGCTAACAAAAAGAACGAGCAGGACCGCCGCAGCCGCGCCCGCCGCCCAATGCCAGCCGCGTAAACCCGGGCGCTTCCGGTCATGATTCGCAAGCTCCGAGATTCGGCGCCGCTTCTCCTCCGTGAACGTTCTTTCGCGGAACGGCCCCGTCTTCATGCGCTCGTACCAATCCGGCCTAGATTCGCTCATACAAGGCATCTCCCTTCCAAGCTTCCGCGGCCTTGCGACGGGCGCGGGACAGGCGGGACTTCACCGTTCCAACGGATAACCCCGTCAGCTCGGCCATCTCCTTGACGCTCAGGTCGTACTTTGCGTCAAGCACAAGCAGTTCGCGGTATTTGGCGGGCAAACACATGACCGTCTCCCAAATTTCGTCCGTGAACCGGTTGCCTAACGCTTCCGATTCCGCCGAAGGCGAGTCCCCCCGCCGCTCTACTCGATCCATCAGCGTAACCCTCCTCAGAAACGCCGACCGGCGGTAATTAAACGCGCAGTTCCGCGTAATGGCGAACAGCCAGGTTTGCATCGACGATTCCCCTCGGTAACGGCTCAGACCGCGGAACACGTTCAGGAACACCTCTTGAGAAATATCATCCGTAAAGTCCGCTCGTTTGGAGGAAATAAGCGTAGTTCCACACTTCTTGGCCATGCAGACGCATCAGATCGTTCAGGTCGTCTGGCGAGAATCGCTCCACGAACTTCCAATAGTCCTGCTCCACTCCCATCACCTCTACCCAATTAGACACATCAAGCGACGATTAGGTTCCCGATTTCCCGACAAGTCCCCAAAAAAAGAAAAAGAACCGCGCTCGCGCACGGCTCCCCAAAAAAGCTTTTTCGCTTTATTCGCTTACCCCGGAAGGATACTTCTCGTTCATATGAGCGACCGACTCCGTTATCATCGTCTTCAACACGTCCAGGTCGATGTCCGCCAGTTTGTTCACGTAGAGGCAAGCTACGCTCATTGTATGTTTCCCGAGACTCTTCAGCCTCTCTTCCCACTTCGGCTCGCCCGGGTCCAGGTAAAGGCTGATCTTCGCCTTGCGCGGGGAGAAACCGACGATCGGCGCATTCCCTTCATGACCGGACGCATATTTGTAATGATACGACCCGAAGCCGATAAGGCTAGGTCCCCACATTTTCGCTTCGAGGCCGGTCGTCTCCGTGAACAGATCAAGCAGCCGGTACGCGTCCTCGCGTTTCTTCGGACTGTCTACCGCCTCGATAAATTCGAACACGCTGCTGTCCGTCATCTTCATTTTTGCCTCGTACGCCATCTTCCCATCTCCTTATCCTGGCATTCGATCATCAGTCATACTGAACAAGCTGTCTTCCCCTATTATGCCAAAAAAAACAACGAGCCGCTATTCGCGACCCGCCGTTTCTAGTTCCGCATTCCGGCCCGGGGGGCGAGACGGAAAGCTTACTACCTATTTACGTGCTGCCCCCCCGAAGGTTTCAAGCCGCTTCCGCCCACATTCCGCCAGTCATCGCCTATACTTGAATATCTCTTCGCTTATAGCCCACGAACATGATGGCCAGGCACACGGCGAAAATACCAAGCGACAACAGCATGTAGCCGATGCCGAGCCCGCTGCCGAGGACCTCAGACGCATCCACGTACTGGAACGGCGTCAGGAAGCGCAGGAAGTCGATTTTTCCGCTTACCTCGATCGCGATCGAAAGCAGGAACGTCAGCAACATGACGGCCGACGAAATGGCCACCGCCCGCTTCGGTTTTTTCCCCGCTCCCGCAATGGCGAATCCGATGCTCAAGAACACAAGCTGCACGAACAACATGCCGATCATCAGCGTAATGATGTCGCCCGCCACGGATTCGCCTTCCGCCGCGTACGTATCGACAACGAGGAGGGAGCTTACTGACATGACGACATTAAATACGACGACGTTCGCGAGTGCGGCCAACAATTTGAATGCCAGCATCCGTTCCCGCGAGATCGGCTTGACCAGCAGAAACTCCGACGTCTTGTCCCTCTCCTCCTTGGAGAGGATATTCGCCCCCAGCATGGAGGCGTGGATCGTGCCCATCAGCAGCAAATAGAGGAACAGTACGCCATAATAGCCGATCGGCGTAGCGATATCCAAGTCTCCGACGCCGAATACCGCCTGAAGCGTCTTCGGCAGATCGGCCATAAGCTCGTTGATCGAATCGCCCGATTCGGCCATCCCCGCATATTTGCCCATGCCCCCCGCCACCATCGCGATAATGCCTACAATCCAGATGATCAGCGATTTGCGACTGGCTTTCATTTCTCTCCAAAATAGATTCATCGCCTTATCTCCTTCCTAAACGGCGTGGACATCGCGCTTCAGATAACGAAGGATGCCGAACGCCGTGCACGCCACAATAATGACGGCCGACGCTGCGATAAACTCCGGCTCGTATCCGCTATGCTCCATGATGTAAGCCCGGTCGTAATATTGGAATGGCGTCAGGTAGCGGAGTTTGCCGTCCCCTGTCGTAGCTCCTATGAACGAAATGATGAAAAACGCGAACACCGTGCCGAGCGTAACCGGAAGCACCGTTCTCATGCGGGGCAGCAGGAGCGCCGCCGCGATCCCGATCGCAAGAAACACAAGCTGGATAAGCAGCAAGGATAACGAGATCAGAGCAAACGTCCCGTAATCGAAGCTCTCGAGCTTAACGGCCGACGCAATTAGGCTGGATGCCGCAAAAAATACCGCATTGGTAAGCAGCAGCAGCGTAAGCGCCGCAAGCGTCTTCGACGCGAATACCGCTCCGCGCGTGACCGGCTTGGAGAGCAGGAAGTCCGCCGTTTTCTCCCTCGTTTCCTTCGACAGAATCGAAGCGCCAAGATGCATCGCCTGGATCGAGCCGCACAACGTAACGTAGAGGAAGATGTACGAATAAAAGCCGAGCAAGGAAGCGATGGTGTCGAGCTGGATGCCCACCGCCTTCATGACGGCTTCCGGCATCGACTCGATCACTTCCCGGAACGCGTCCGCGTCCTTCGCGAAGGAGGGGTATATGGACATCATCAGCAATACGAGCGCGGCGATCGATCCCGTCCAGATCAAAGTCGTGTTCCGATAAGCCTTCAGTTCATAAAGATACATGTTCATGGACTTTACGCCTCCTTCACGTAATAATGCATGAAGATTTCCTCCAGATCCGGCTCCTCGACCCACATATTAAGAAGATCCAGCTCCGCGATCCGGCGCGTAACCTCGTTAATATTGCCCTTGTAGAGAAACGTCACCGCGCCCTCCGCTTCCTTCCACTCCGTCACGCCGGGAATGGCGAAGGCGCCGGCCGCCACCTTGGAAGCGGTCTGCAGCTTGAACCGTTTGTACGTGTTTTCTTTCAAGTCGCTCATCTTCTCGAGAGCCATCAGCCGCCCTTCCTTGATGATCGCTACCCGGTCGCACAACCGCTGCACCTCGCTGAGAATATGCGACGAGAACAGAATCGTGACTCCTCCGCGGTTCTCTTCCTCCAGCAGTTCGAAGAACCGCTGCTGCATGAGCGGGTCGAGCCCGCTGGTCGGCTCGTCGAGAATAATCAGCTTGGGCGAATGGAGAAGCCCTTGCACGATGCCGACCTTCTTTTTGTTGCCGAGGGAGAGGTCGTCGATTTTTTTGCTCACGTCCAGCTCCATCCGCTCCGCCAGCTCCTTGATGCGTTTACCGCAATCCTTCTTGTAGAAGCTCGCCGAGTAGTTCAGCAGATCCTTCACGCGCATGTTATCGTAATAGAATACCTCGGAAGGCAAATATCCGATCTCCCGCTTGATCTCGGGGCCGTGCTCGATGCAGTCCTTGCCGAAAATTTTCGCGCTGCCGCTCGTCGGGTAAATAAGCCCGAGCATCGTTCGAATCGTTGTCGACTTGCCCGCGCCGTTCGGCCCGATGAAGCCGAAAATCTCCCCTTGTTCCACCGTGAAGCTAAGATCGGTAATGCCTCTCGCGCCTCCGTACGTTTTCGTCAGCCCGTTTAATGCGATGACAGACATGCCCTATTCCTCCTCATCTTTGATCCGCCGCGGATTACGACTGCTTGTAGAAGCTTGTTTTGAACAACTGCACGTAACGCTCATACTCCTCCAACAGATGAGGAATATCCAAATCGATGCCAAGCGCCTTATGCCTCTCCCGCTCCGAATCGGCGAGCCCCTCCAGCGACCACAAGATGACGTTCATCGCCCGCTTCACGTCCACGCCTTCCTTGAATTTCGACGTGTCGATGTCCGAGAACAGCTTGTGGTACGCGTTCTCCGCGATTAGCTTGCTCCGCGCCTTCAGCTCCGAGCTGACCTCCGCGCTCTCCTCGAAATAGATCGTTTTCTGAAAGGTCAGCAGATCGGGGAATTGGTCGTAGATGGCCATCTTCACGTTCGTGATCTGCTTCAGCCGCTCGAAGAAATCGCGTTCCCGGGGATCGACGAATTCGTTTACTTTCTCCGTGATCAGATCGACCGCGTAGTCGTACAGGTACAGATACAGATCCTTTTTGCTTGTAAAATAATGAAACAACAATCCCTTCGAAATGCCCGCTTCGCGAGCGATCTCGTTCGTCGATGCCGCTTCGTAGCCTTTAAGCGCGAATACTTTGAGCGACGCGTTAATGACGCGCTGCTGCTTCTCTTGATCGATGCTCAGAAACTTGTCGAACAACTTTACTCCTCCTATGCGCATAGGATGTTTGCAGCCTTGAGACAGCTATCGCCCGCTATGCAAAATAGCATTGACCAAGGTGGTCAATGCTTATTCTACTCCCTTTATCCTCAGTGGAACAATGGTTGTACAGGTTTGAAATCGCCTCGCCTGCGACAGTTTCTCCCGTTTAGACGCCTCGTTTTCTTGCTGTTGCCATGCTATCTGCGAATCGCTCGCTCCACATCGCGATATCGCCTTCGTTTGACCTTCTTCCTCCTTTGCCCGAGGTGAAACGGCTGTCGCCGTCATTTGGCGGCGTGGCGCGTTTCATTCCGAGAAATATAGAGAAAGTAGGACGAAATCATATACTTTCCTATATTTTAAAAAATAGAACAAAAAAGCCTCTACGCGCATGCATTCAGTTCATAGCAAACCTATACATGTATTTGCTTTCTTCCTGCTGTTTTCGTGGGCTCGTTCGTCACCAGTCGTTGTTAAGACCGTGTAACGGTTGCCACAGAGGCTAAATGCCTCATTTAGGCTGTTTTGAGAATGTAACGGTTGCGGTGGAGCTTAATTGGCGAAAAAAGCTGGAAAATGGTGGTCTACCTCGAAATAAGCTCCGTCACAACCGTTACATTTCGGAAGCGGGCGTTTTAGCTAAAATAGCCTCTGTGGCAACCGTTAGAGCCTCGCCACACGCTACTCTCCACACACCACACGTCACTCGTCACTCGCCACTTGCCACTCGCCACTCAGCCCTTAGCACAACTCGGTGTCGTACATAGTTTCCTAAACAACCAAGGAGAAACGGTTGTCGCCATCCATTGGCGGCGCGGCGCGTTTCATTCCGAAAATTTAAGAGAAAGTATGGCGATATGATATACTTTCCTATATTTCAAGGTGAAACGGCTGTCGCCGTCCTTTGGCGGCGTGGCGCGTTTCATTCCGAGAAATAGAAGCCCAGTATAGTAAAAACTTATACTTTCTTATATTTAGAGAAAGCCCGGCCTAAGACAGCAAGGGCGGGGCATCATCGGATGCCCCGCCCCTATTCCATCTAAACTTCTCTCCTGAGCGCGCTGAGCACGTCGATCCGCGTAGCCCGTCTAGCCGGACGCTGGCCGGATACCAAGGCGACGCCAAGCGCAATGACGCAGGTGAGCACGGCGAGGAACGGCGGAATGATCGAGAATTTGAAATCCGCAGGAAGCTCCTCTTCCATCAGCATCTGGATCAGGAACGGCAGTCCGCCGTTCACCGCGATCGAGATGCCGTACGATACCACGGTTCCGATGATCGCCCCGAAGAGACCGATTAAGCTGCTCTCTAGCAGGAAGACGCGGCGAATGACGGACGGATGCGCACCGATCGCTTTCATGATGCCGATATCCTGCGCGCGTTCCGTCACGGCCATCGTCATCGTGTTGAAGATGCCGATCGACGCGATTAGGACAGCGATGGTCCCGATGAAGATCAGCCCGATCTTCATGATCATGAAGATCATGTTCACTTGCTTCAGCTCATCCGCGATGGAATGATTGTAATACCCTTTCTCGCGAATCGCCTCCGCGACTTGCTTCACCTTGGAAGCATCCTCCGCGATGACGGTGACGTCCTGATAATTCCGTTCCGCCGACGGCTTCGCGATGTTTGCGAGCGCTTCGGTCACTTGCTCCTCGGTCGGCGTCGTCTCGAAGTACGGAAGCTCGCCCAGCTGCGTGCCGGTAATCGCTTCGATCTGTTCGAGCAACCCTTCGCCGAAGTACAAGTTTTTGTCGAGGTTCCATTCCCTGGTAGGCTTTGCGGCCACGCCGACGATGACGGCATCAATCGTTTTTTTCGCAAGCGCGCCGTTCTCGTAATAGCTGACCTGCAGCTTCATCGTCTTGTCCAGCCACTCCGACGCATCGGGTAACGGAGGCGAGGTTTCCCCTTCCTTCGGCATCTGCTCGCGTATATGATAGCCGACGACGATTTCGTTCGGCTGCTCGGGCAATCGACCCGCGCCAAGCGCGAATCCCGCGCGTTTCTCGGCTTCGAAGTCCATTCCGATCTTCTGATTGACTTCAACCGGCACATTGTCCACGTTAGGCTCCAGCCATTGCTGCACATAATTCCGGTAAGTGACGGCCTTCACGTTCGGGAGCGACTGGAAATAGTCGATATCCCCGTTCTGAATGCCCTGCGTGTCGAATAAGTCCGGATTTTTATCGAAAATCGTAATTTCGGTCACGAGCCGGTCGCCGACGACCTCCTCGACCACGCTTTGCTGCAGGCCGAAGCCGACCGACGCGAGCACGGTCAGGAACGCGCAGCCCATCGCCGTCGCGAGCACCGTCATGAAGAGGCGGGTTTTGTTTCGTTTCATATTTTGCCGGACGAACCGGAGTTGATCGCTGAATTTCATACGTTTTGCTCCTCCCTGCTTCTTTCGATTGCTGCGATCCGAGCAGGCTCGGACTCCGCTTTCGCTGCCGCGGGGCGCGCCAGCTTGCCGTCCTGCAGACGGATCGTGCGATGCGCGACGGACGCGACCTGATCGTCATGCGTAATGATGACGAACGTAATGCCGAGCTCGTGGTTCAGCTGCTTGATCATCGTTAGAAGCGCCTTCTCGTTCTCGCTGTCCAGACTGCCGGACGGCTCGTCCGCCAGCACGATCGGCGGTTCCAGGATAAGCGAGCGCGCTACCGACACCCGCTGCTGCTGCCCGCCGGACAGCTCGCTCGGATAATGGCTGGCGAACGGCGCGATATCGACGTTCTCGAGCATTTTCATGACCCGTTTATGGCGCTCGGCTTTGCCCACGCCTTTCAAGACAAGCGGCAGCTCCACGTTCTCGTAGGCGGTCATGCTCGAGATGAGCTGAAAGTTTTGGAAGATAAACCCGTAATGCCGCAGCCGGAAGTCCGCCCACTGTCCTTCGTCCAGCTTCGTCACGTTCCTCCCCGCCACTGTAATCTCGCCCGCCGTCGGCCGAATGTAGCCGGACATCAAGTTCAGCAGCGTCGACTTGCCCGAGCCGCTTCGTCCGACGATCGCGACGATTTCCCCTTTGGCCACCCCCAGATGAATATCGTGCAGCACCGGTACGATCCGTTCCTTGCCTTTCTTGCCTATCTTGAATTGATGACTGATTCCCGTCATCTCGATCATGCGAATCCCTTCCTCTCGTTCATCGGTTCGTTCATCTGCAACAAGCATACCCGCCAGATCGTAAGGCAAACGTAAGCGAAGCTAAAGAAAACCTTAAGATAAGGTGTAGAAATCTAAAGCTGTCCGGCTTCGCGCGCAACCGACGCAGGACCGCCTTGCCAACCCGCCGAGGAATTAGGTAGGTGAGGCGGATCTACTTCTCTAGGCAACGCCCATTCGGCGATTTAGATACGCGAGGCGGATCTATTTCCTCTGCCAACGCCCATTTGGCGGATTTAGGTTCGCGAGGCGGATCTATTTCCTCCGCCAACGCCCATTCAGCGGATTTAGATACGCGAGGCGGATCTATTTCTCTCGCCAATGCCCATTCAGCGGATTTAGGTTCGCGAGGCGGAAGGTTGCTCGGGGGCTCTTTAATGGTTTGCGCTTCGTTGTGCTCGTTATTGCTTCTTGCTAACGGTCTACATGCTCTTATTAGAGCGCAACGGATACATTTTAATCTGTTGACGAATAAAGGCTTGTCGATCCTTTAAACGAACGGGGTCTGCCTCAAAGTTTTTTTCAACAAAAAAGAGGCCCTATTCGCTTGAATAGGAACCTCTTCTCTTAAGTCGGTCTCGCCTACTACGACCGTTAGTTCGCCGCCTTCATCTGCTTGCTTCGAAGCTGGCCGCAAGCCGCGTCGATATCCGCCCCGTGCTCCAGGCGGACGCTGACGCTGATGCCTTGTTTCTTCATGACGTCGTAGAACGCGCGGATGGACTCCTGCTCGCTCCGCTGGTACTGACTGTGCTCATCAACCGGATTGTACGGGATGAGGTTGACATTAACAAGCTGCTTCCGCGGCTGCATCAGCCCGGCAAGCTCCAGCGCTTGTTCCGTTCCGTCGTTCACGTCTTTCAGCAAAATATATTCGATCGTCATCCGCCGCCGCGTTTTCTCCAAGTAGTAGTCAATGGAATCCATCAGCTTCTCGATTGGGATGGCTTTGTTGATCTTCATGATGCGCGTGCGAAGCTCGTTGTTCGGCGCATGAAGCGATACGGCGAGATTGACGCCGAGATCGCTGTCCGCGAACTCCTTGATCTTGCCGGCGAGGCCGCTCGTCGACACCGTAATATGGCGGGCGCCGATCGCGAGACCCTTGTGGTCCTTCACGACGCGGATAAAGTCGGACACGTTCGCGTAATTGTCGAACGGCTCGCCGATGCCCATCACAACGATGTGGCTGACCCGTTCGCCTTGGCCCGCTGCATCCAGATGGAGCTGCACGTTCATGATCTGCTCGACGATCTCCCCGCTCGATAGGTCGCGGCTCTTCGCCAGCAGCCCGCTCGCGCAGAAGCTGCAGCCGATGTTGCAGCCGACCTGCGTCGTGACGCAGACGGACAGCCCGAACTTATGGCGCATCAGCACCGTTTCGATCAGATTGCCGTCCACGAGCCGGAACAGGAACTTCACCGTGCCGTCGACCGACTCCTGCTTCACATGCTCCTCCATCGTGCCGATCGCAAAATGTTCCTTAAGCAGCGCGACACAGGTCGGATGGACATCTTCCATCAGGTCGAAGTCGGTCACGCGCTTCCGGTACAGCCACTCCCACACCTGCGTCGCCCGGAACTTCTTATGTCCGCGCTCCGACAGCCATGCCGTCAATTGTTCTATTGTCAGTCCATAAATGGATGGTTTGCTCATTTGTATTCCTCTTTTCAAGCCCTCGTATCAACCAATGCCTGCTTTGGCTTCGGGCACACAGCCTATTGTCCCAAAATTCATAGAGGAATACAAGAGCAACGATCCAGCATTACTCGGCCCTGAATTGCTCGGGGAATTGCAGCACGATCCCTTCGGACAGCATATCGGCAAAATGGATCAGATGTTCTTCCCCTTTGTCGAAGGCTTCGATGCTGCCCTCCCAATCCTTCTCCAGCCTAGCTTTCAAGTCCTCTGCTACGAGCGCCAGATGCGCATCGAGCATCTCCTTCAGCTCCTTCTTAGACCAATGGGGGTTCGCCGCGGCCAGGAACGTCGCGATGTCGTCCGCATTGCGGTACCATTCCTTGTTGAACTTCTGAAGCTCCGCATTATTGCCCGCTTGCGCCGCCGCTACGATTTTGCCCGCGATGAGAATATGCTCCTTCAGCAACTCGGCCAGTTGATCGCCTGCCGCGTCCCCATAATAAGGCTTGATGGCGTCGCCGATATCCTGCTGGTTTTTGAGCAGCCTGACCAGAACCGCCTTCTGATCTTCAAGGCCCGCTAAGGCACTGACCATGTAGCTTCTGGTCCACATCGCATGCTCGATCCATAGCCGCTTCATGGATCGCTTCAGCTCGATCTTCGCGTCCGTCCAGCAGATTTGGCCGGCGGAACCCCCTTCCTCGCGTTCCCTTGCCGCTTCCGTGCGCGCTTCCAGCTCCGGCTCTGCTCCGGCATCCGCTTCCGATTCCGCCTCGACGGCGGCTTCCGCCCCGTCTCCTTGCTCCGCTTCCACAGCCGGTTCCCGCTCCGTGCCGGCACCGCTCTCCCATACGGATTCCGCTTCGCCCTCGGCGCTCGCTCCGACAGGTCCTGTCATCACCGTCGCCGACACGACCAACGCGGCCGCTGCTAACGCCATCATACGCACAACTGCATGTTTTGCCATTCCATGAACAACTCCCTATTCGTATACTTGTTCCAATCTCCTCCTTTATTGTGAACATTCGCTACGCATTCATGCGTCAAAATGCCTTAATCGGCGAGAAAACGTTATTGAGGCTATGGGAAAAAACGGTTACAGCGATTATTTCCATTGAAAACAAATGCGCGCAAGAAATACATTGAACATAAACAATCGAGAAAAGAGAGATCACTATGACCGATACGCCTAACAACGCCATGCCGCTCGGACGGAGCGATCTCCGCGCCGATTGCGCGAACTGCTTCGGTCTCTGCTGCACGGCGCTGCCGTTCGCGGCTTCGGCCGACTTCGCGGCGAACAAGCCTGCCGGAACGCCCTGCAGGCATCTGCGGGAGAACTTCCGATGCGGCGTGCATAGTCGGCTCAGGGAGATTGGCTATCGAGGCTGCACGGTGTTCGACTGTTTCGGCGCGGGGCAGCGCGTGTCTCAGGCGACCTTCGAAGGGCGGGACTGGCGTACTGCACCGGAGCTGGCGCCCGGCATGTTCGAAGCGTTCCATGCCATGCGGCTTCTCCACGAGCTGCTCTGGTATTTGCGCGACGCGTTAGCTCGGATAGAAACCGAGTCCATCCATCCGAAGCTCCAACGTTCGTTGGAAGCTACGGAGGCGCTTGCCTCACTTGCTGCAGAAGAACTGCTGGAAACAACCGCGGCCGCGCATCGGATCCAAGTGAACGCGTTGCTCGTCGAAGCAAGCGCGCTCGTGCGGGCGCGGGACGGCCACCGTGGGGCAACAACAGGCGGCAAGCGAACGAAATACCCGATTCGCAGAGGGGCCGATCTGATGGGAGCACGGCTAAGAGGAGAGAATTTGAGGGGAGCCGATCTTCGCGGGGCTTATCTTATCGCGACGGATTTATCGAACGCGGACTTGCGGAGGGCGGATCTGATCGGGGCCGACTTCCGGGATACGAATCTATGTGGCGCCGATCTCCGCGAGAGCCTCTACCTGACGCAATTTCAAATCAACGCGGCCAAGGGCGACGCCCGTACGAAGCTGCCTGCGGGGCTTGAGAAGCCGTCCTATTGGTCCTTCTGAGGTGAAATGGCTATCGCCATCCTTGGCGGCGTATACTTCCTTAGATATGAGCATATTAGGCAACGCGAGCTAAGGGAAAGATTAAAATTTTCTCCGTATGCATGCGTCTATACGGTGGTCTGTGAAATCAGTCAGAATTCGACACAAAATTAGGGCACTAGGATCATTCCATTAATTGGTTATAATGGATAAAATTTATCTTAGCTCGAATTCGCTTACCTCATCCCACTGAATAGACCTGAATTTTTTACTATGTATTGATGAGTTTGTGATTATTTAGTTGATCTAAGATCACTTTGGAAAGTAGGTGTCATATTGTGAAAAAAAGGAATTTGAAAAAGGTATTGATATTATCAACTTTGGCAGCCACATTATTTGCTTTGCCGGTAGTCCATGCACACAATACAGATGTATATAGTGGCAACTGGCCAAGTAGCGTTGCAACTAACCTTGCAGTTGCATATGGCACTTCTGCATCAACATGGTCTGCATTAATTCAACAATCGGCTGAACGCTGGAATGGAATTGATCCAAACGTAGCAATAACATCGATTTATCATAATCCTGAAGTTGACAATGAAACCTTTCCAAGCAGAATAAATCTTTTCGCAACAGATCTTGGTTCAACAGGGGATTGGGCATTAGCATTGAATTTCAAATACTCTGTTCTGTGGGGATATACTGGAGATTGGGATGCGGAATGGAAAGTTGGAAGAATTCGATTAAACAATAATACCGACTCTACAACTAAAAGAGGCTTTTCGTTTTATGATACAGACTTAAAGAGAAAAATTATTACACATGAGATTGGCCATACTCTTGGTCTAAAACACCCTGCAGATACGAGTGAAACAGCGATTATGAAACAAGGAGATAACCTTTACTACACGATTCAAACGCATGATAAAGATGTTCTAAAAAGTAAGTACTAAATATGGAAGTGGAGGGCAACTGGATGAATATGAAAAAAATATCGTCCATTATTGCATTGAGCTTACTCGCAGGAATTATTTGCTTCGTAGGCTACAATCAGCTAAATCCTCAGATATTAGTGGCTACTGCAGATTATCCAACAGTACCATTCGAAGAGTTAGAAGAACAATCACATGTAATCGTAAAGGCACAATTGGTGGATAACTTAGCTGATGAAGTGAAATTCGATAAATCAAAAGTTCCTTTAGACTGGAGAACATTTACTAGTTTGAAAATTATCGAAATATATAAGGATGTCAATGGAGAGTTTAATGAAGGGGATACCGTTACTGTTATGGAGCCTTTTGCAAGTTGGAGAGACGCTAGAGGTGCTTATGAGATTCACAGGGAACATTATTTGCCTATCCAAAAGGAAAAGGAATACATCTTCTATCTTTATAAATCCAATACTTTTGATGCATATGAAATCCACAGTCACCATCAAGGGAAGTATATCTTAAATACAACTGGTAAAGATATTTCAGTGCTCAAGAAGGAGGAGCTTGAAGTCACGGATATCGAAACTCAATACTTAGAAAACTATAAGAAGGTTATGGCAAAGTATCATAATGGGAAGTAGGTAGATCTACTTTGGCGTATCGCTAAAATAGTCTATATTTAAACAAAAAAGAAACGCTTTCGTTACTCCGAAAGCGTCTCCTTCAACCAATCATATGACTTCCGTCCGCTAATCTCGTGCGCGCCAGGAAATAGGTCCACGGCGACGCGGTCACCGGCGCCTTCCTCGGCGTAGATTTCTTTGATCGTCGCAACCGCGCGGCGAAAGCCTTCGACCGGGAAGATCGGATCCCGATCGCCCGACTCCAAGAACAGCGGACGCGGCGCGATAAGTCCGATCAACTCGGGCAGCTCGGCGTGAAGCAAGATGCCCGGAGTATAATTGTCGATGCAGTGACGCACCGCCAGGATGCTGTCCTTAAACGTGTTCGCGAAGCCGGTCAGTACCGTGGCCCGCACGGCCGGCTCAAGCACCGATGTCGCATAGGCAAGCAATCCTCCGCCGGAGAAGCCCATCGTCCCTATCCTGGCTTCGTCAACCTCGGGTCTGGAAGCCAAATAGGCGAATGCGCACAGCGATTCCGCAACGCGCAAGCCCGTCAGCGTCTTGCCCAGCATCAGCAGCTCCGTCGACAGACGGAAGCAGGAATTTGGCGTATCGGGGTTATCCGCCAGATCGGCAAGCAGCCTTCGCTCTCCGAAGCCGATAACGTCCGGCGCGATGACCGCCATCCCGCGCTTCGCAAGCTGAACGGCAAAGTGCCCGTGAATGCCCGGCGCGCCGACATCCGGCGATCCGTCCGCGAGCAACCCTACGATCTCGCGGCTTCCATAACCGTGACCGTGCAGCGCCAGCACGCCCGGCAGCGGACCATTCGTATGTTCCGGCAGCAGAACATACGCCCCGAACGTTAATCCCGGCGTCGCGGACAACTCGATCCGTTCCCGGACATAACCGTCGCATACGACCCGCTCCAACAGCCGCGGCTCGAAGCCGGGATTCGGCTCAAAGCTTCCGATAGCCTCCCGAAGCGCCTCTCGAAGCCGGCGCTTCCGCTCAAGAGGCGACTCCGTCTCCGCCTCCCTGCTATGGCGGCTAACCGCTTCCTCGTACAATCCTGCTAGCCACGAGTCACCATTCCACATTGACCGTTTCCCGCCTTTCCGTCAGAGAATCAGACCGATTACCTATCCCGAACCCGCTCGATCCGGCTCCTCATATCGCCGTAACTGATGGCGCCGAGGAACCTTTCCCGAATGATGCCGTCGCTATCGATGATGAACGTGGACGGATAAGCCGCTACGCGATATTGAGCAGCCGCCTCGCCGCGCTCGTCGAGCGCGATCGGGAAGCCAAGCGCCTGTTTTTCCGCGTATTGCCGTACTTTGGCGGCGCTTTGCTCTTGGCTTGTCACATTGACCGACAGGATCGCTACGTCTTCGCCTTGCTCTCGATACTCGTCGTACAGCTTCTGGACATGCGGCATCTCCGTCATGCAAACCTTGCACCATGTCGTCCAGAAGTTGACGAGCACCGTCTTCCCCTTGAATTGGTCCAAAGCAATGCTCTGTCCGGACAAGCCGATAAGTTCAATCGCGGGCGCTTCGTTCCCCTCGCGGGCTCCGACGGCAGTTGACCCGCCTTCTTCGAAGGCCGCCCTATCCATCATTCGCTGCGTTTGGTCATGCGCCGTATAGCTGAGCAAGGCCAATACGAGCAGCGCTCCCGCGGATTGCGCGGCCAATCGGCCGACCGAGGGACGAAGCTTGCCGTCTTCGACATGAATCGCAAAGAACCGACCGCCGCCGCTCCGAATGTTGATCAGCAGCAAGCCTGCCGCTACGGCAACGAACAGTCCCAGCCAATGGATGTACAAGGCCGATTCGCGATCCAAAGCGACCACCGCCAGCAAGTCAATCGCCGCCCAGCCCGACGCGAATGCCCCGGTCAACATCCAGCCTTCGGCAGAGCCGTACAGCTTGCCGAAACGAACAAGCAGATAACACGCGACTGCCGCCGAAGCCAGCCAGAATCCGATCGCGCCCCCGTCAAAAAAAAACAAAGAAAGCGGCTGGCGAACCACGCCAGCCGGATCGATCAGAAGCAGACTGCCCTTCCAGATCGCGATCCATAACAAAATCGCGTTCCACGCGGCGGACAAGTCCCCATCCCCCCGCTTCCGAAGCCGCAGCTTAGCCGCAAGCAAGCCCATCAAGCCCGCGGCCAGATACACCAGCAGCTCCGTATTCAGCACCAACGATCCAAGCTGAAGATTCGTCATCGCTTTCCCGCCACTTCCTGTTCCGTCTTATTCCCGCACGTACGCTCCGTCTCCATGCACGCCTACAAGCGCTGCCTTATACACGCCCTTGTCGTCCACGAGCACAAACAGCTCGAACGTTTCGAGTTCTCCCTCGTACGTTTCGATGTCCATAAGAACATAATAGGCGTCCACGGCTTTGCCGTCTACTTGAACGGATGCATACTTCCACACTACAGGGTTCGCAGCTTCGAAATAATCCCCGCCTTCGGTCGCCTGCACATCGCCAGAGAGCATGCCGTCCGCGGTCAATTCGGCGTAGGTGGATCCCCAATAACCGAATTCGCCGATTTCTTCATCGTAGGAGTACACGCTCCAGTCATACGGCAGGGCGATCGCCTGTCCGCCGGCGGCAGCCGCCTTGAAGAACGCAGCGAAATCGACTTCTTCGCCTACGCCTTTGAACGCGCCGATGACCTTGGCCGCTTCCGTCATATACTGCTCTTGCTTCTGGGCGGCATCCGCAATAAACTTGTCGTCGCCTTCGTAATTATTGATCAGCGCCCCGTACTCGAATACCGGCATCATCGGATTGTACATGGACAGCGGGTCCATGTTCAGAAACACTTCGCGTTTCGCCGAGCTAATCGAAGGGATGGAATGGATCAAAAAGATCTCCTCGTCCTCGCCTTGCGAAGTAACGAGCGTCCATACCATCAGCTCGAATACGTCCCCGCGGAACAGATTCGCCGTGGGGGCTTTCTCCCCGATCAGCGCGATACCGATTTCCCAGCCTTCCTCGACCGCGTTCGCGTAATTGATATCGAAGCCCGCGACCCTTGCCAGAAGCGTAACCGCCTGTTGGTAGGTAATTTTGTTGCCCGCGCCGAACTTGCCGCCTCCGATTCCCGTCGTTACTCCGTTATGGTACGCTTTCTCGATATCCGCGTAAGCCCAGTGGTTCTTGGGCACGTCGGAGAAGGTCGGCGTTACCGGAGGCGTGAACGCCGCTTCGCCTTCGCGCTCGCTCAAGCGGTTCAAGATGGCGATCATTTGCGCGCGGTTAAGTTCTTTGTCTTCCTCCAAACCGGCGTCCGTGCCTTTAACCAATCCCAAATCGAATAAAATTTCGCCGTACGTCTTCGGCTCGGCATCGGCCGCGGATACCGCCGTCCCCCATGTTAGGAGCAACGTCATAGCCAGCAGCAGGGCCGTCATTTTTTTCTTCATCTTCTGTTCCACCTCGTTGGTTTAAGTTATGTATGATGGGCAAACTTACCATTCGACATAATTCCTCATTTTTCCTCCTGTAGCTGCCGTTAAAGAAAAAGGAGCTGTATTGGCCTAAATCACTAGGCTTGTCCAGCTCCTTCTACCTGCACATTTACAAATGTGCGTTTGCCGCAGCTTACGCCCCTGCCAATTCCGCCCGCTGCGCCTTCGTCAGGCTGCGGACGACAAGCTCGTACGAATGGTCGATCATCTCCCGGATCTCCTCATCCGGGATCGAGCCGTCGATCGTGACGGTGTTCCAATGTTTTTTGTTCAAATGATACCCCGGGTTTACCGCCGCATGCTGCATCCGCAACAGCTCAGCCATATGCGGCTCGCATTTGAGCGAGATATTGGCGACGTCGCCGTTCGCGCCGAGCAAAGCGAACATTTTGCCCCCTACCTTCATGACCAGCGGCTCCGGCCCGAACGGATAATCCTCGGAGGCGCCTTTCAACCCTTTGCAATATTCGGCAAGCTCAGACATGTTCATTTCCATTCCCCTTCCGTTCTTGGACGCTCCAAAAAAATAAAAAGAGCAGCTGCCGATATTCCGGCTTCTACTCTTCTTTGTACCTGATTTTGGTATTCTCTGCAACTCAAGCGCTAGGATTTCTCCGCCGGCGCAATCTTCTGAATCAACGAGATTTGGCCTGCATGGATGCCGGTATGATACATAAGGCGGCCTACCGCCTCAAGCGGCGTCGACGCACCGATCGGCGATTCGACCGGCTGCGTCCAAGCTTCCGCCGGAAGCTCGCGCATCCCTTCGATGAGGTGGGCGTTCGACGCTTCGAGCAGCGCGACCAGCTCCTCCAAGCTCGTGAACGTCGGCTTGTTTTTGCCGCCTCCAGGCCCTCTGTTCGTCACGATCTCCAGTCCTTCCGGCATCGGACGGCCGAAGAACCATTCCGCGAACATATACTCGACCTCCGCGTTATGCCTCAGCATATAACCGATGGAAGCCGGACCCGATTGAAGGGTTAGATCGCCTTCCGGCAGCACCTTGACCGTTTTATGAAATCTGGTTTGAATCGCTTGCCAGATCGGCAATACCGTTTCGTAGGACATCGAATGCGCCTCCTTATTTTTTGCCTGCCGAATGACCGTCTCTTGCGACGTGCTGGAATGTCTCGCCGGACAAATCGATGTCGAACGCTTGGCCGAAGCCCGCGACGTACCGTCCTTCCGACAAGGTCAGCTCGAACAACGAGAAATCGAGCCCCTTCAGCATGCCGATCATGTTTTTGCCAAAGCGCTGCTCGAACTTGGCGAAAATCTCCTCGTACCCTTCGTTCCCCAGGTTCAAGGCGGTTCCGACGAATCTCGCGCGCTGGCGCGCGAATAGGTTCGGCGTATCGGCCTCGTCCGCGATCATCATGACATCGACTTCGGGATTCGCTTCGAGATGGCGGTAATGGTTCGCGATCCGGCTGAGATAAATGTACAGCTTGCCGTCATGCTTGACGAACGGCGCATAGGACACGAATGGCTTGCCGTCTTCCGAGATCGTGCTCAGCATCACCGACTTCAAGCTCTCCGAGAACGCCAAATACTGCTCTTTCAGTGAATCAATATCCAATGCTTTCAAGCGTATCCCTTCTTTCCTCTTGTATTTTCCTCAATATATGAATGCGCGGAACGCTGTCTTGCTGCGCGTACTGAATATCGGTTTCCACGCCATATACGTTTCGGATCACGTCCATCGTCAGGACATCGCGGGGCTTGCCGTATTCCTTCAGGTCGCCGTCCTTCAGGACGCATACCCGATCGCTGTAGGCGCTCGCATGGTTAAGATCATGGAGCACCATGACGACCGTTAGGCCCAGCTCCCGGTTCAGCTTCCGCACCAGCTCCAGCACTTCGAGCTGATGACCGATGTCCAGGTAGGTCGTCGGCTCATCGAGCAAGAGCACCTTGGGCCGCTGCGCGAGCGCCATCGCGAGCCACGCTCGCTGAGCTTCGCCTCCGGAGAGCGAGACGACGAGCCGCTCCTTGTAACGAACCATATTCGTCTGCTCCAGCGCCCAGTCCACAATTTCGCGATCCTCGCCCGACAACCTCTCGTACCATTTCTTATGCGGCATGCGGCCGTAACCGACAAGCTCCTCCACCGTCATATCGGCGGGACTGCTGTTGGATTGGCAGAGCATGCACATCACTTGGGAGAGCTGTCGCTGCGTCATGTTCCGCAGCTCCCGGTCCGCCACGCATACTTGCCCGCCTTTGCATGGGATTAGCCTTGTGATGGCCTTTAGGATAGTCGACTTGCCCGAGCCGTTCGGCCCGACGATGGAGACGACCTCGCCTTCGCGCACTTCGAGCGAGAAATCCTTCACGATTGTCCTGCCCTCGTAACCAATGGTCAGCGACTGTACCTTCAGCATGCCTTACGCGCCTCCCCTCCGCATGAGATATAGGAAGTACGGTCCGCCCGCGATCGCCATGATAATGCCGGCGGGAATCTGCAGCGGACTGAAGAACGTGCGGCCCGCCGTATCCGCGACGAGCAGGATAAGCGCCCCCGAGAATAATCCGAGCGGCAGACTGAACCGGTAATCGGAGCCGATGAGCAATCGTGCGATGTGCGGCACGACGAGGCCGACGAACCCGACGAGGCCGACCGTCGAGACCGACACCGCCGCAAGATAGACGGCAACGAGCGAGAGCAAGAATCGCACGTGATTTAGATTTTGGCCCAAATGATGCGCCGTCTGCTCCCCTAACCTCAAAATATTGGCTTTCCGGATGCAGAAGATCGCCGCGATCCAGCCTACGATCGAATATGGCAGAATGACCATAACGTCGTCCATGCCTTTGCCGTTCAGGCTTCCGTTCAGCCATTGGAGCGCGCTCGGCAGCCGTTCGCTGTACAGGATCGACAACAGGCCGATGACGCCGCCGAATACCGCATTGACCGCGACTCCGGAGAGAATGATCCGTATGGGCGTGAACCCCCCGCCTTTCTTCCAAGCCATGGCATACATCATGATCGCCGCGATACCGCCTCCGACGATGGCCGCCAGCGGAAGCATCGAGGAATAGGCCGGCATGACGAGCAAAATAAACAACGCGGCAACCGCCGCCCCGCTGGATACCCCGGTAAGCCCGGGGTCCGCCAGCGGATTCTGCATGACGGCTTGAAGCAGCGCGCCAGACGCCGCCAGATTGGCTCCGATGATCAGCGCGAGCGTCACTCTGGGAATCCGGATATCCCAAAGAATCGTTGTCGCTCTGTCATCGCCTAGTCCGATCACCGTCATGAACGTCTCCATCGGGAAGAACCGGACGCTGCCGATGCCGATGGCGGTAACCGCCGCCATCAGTAGCAGCAAGGCCGCCGCCGCGATCAGCACGATTCTGCCCTTCCCTCTTTTCCCTTCCGCCAGCTCGCCCCGTCCCATCATTATTCGTACAGGATGCCGGCTAGCTCATTGTAGGCGGATACCGCTTTCGGCAGCGACGCGATACCGAATAGGCCGTAATCGAGCGCGATCAGCTTATCGTTCTTGAAGGCGTTCAGCTTATCCCAGGCGCCGCCGTTCTTCACGTCTTCCTCCAGCTTCTTGGCTACGGCTTCCGGATCGCCGTGCGCGACCAACAGGATGATATCCGGGTTCGCCGTGACTACGCTCTCCATATCGAGCGGCGTGTATGTCTCCGTCAATTTCAGCACGTCGGATACGACGTTTTTGCCGCCAAGGTTTTTTACCAGGCTGCCCACGTAAGTATTCTCATTCATGAACATCAACGATTCGGCGGAGCCGAACAGAACGAGCACGCTTGGCGCCGTTTTGCCTTCCACCGCGGCCATGGCGGCTTTCTCGTCCTCGTTGAACTTCTTGATGAGGGCATCCGCTTCCGCTTCCTTCTTGAGCAAGCGGCCCAATACGACCGTGGACAGCTTCAGTTCATCGAGCGAGTCTGCCGGCAGGTACGCCGTCGGCAACTTCGCGGCCGAGAATTGTTTCTCGAGGTTTTCTTTGATCGAGGCCGGCCCGATGACCGCATCCGGCTGCAAACCCGCGATCACCTCCAGATCCGGCTGATGCGAGGAGCCCACGCGCGGCAGCGCGTCGAACGCGGCCGGCAGCTTGCTGCTCGTGACCGGCACGCCGGCAGGCGCCACGCCTAGCGCATCGAACAGCTCGGTCAGCGCGACGGACATGGCGATCAGCTTCGTCGGCTCTTGGTTCTTGAACTGCGCCAGCAGCTCCTCGACTTGCGCTTCGTCCACCAGGTTTTCCGCCGGCGCTTCCGTTGCCGCAGGCTGCTCCGTTGCCTCCGCCGTAGCTTCGGCCGTCGGCGATGGGGAAGCCGCCTGCTCATTGCCTCCGTTGCCGCCGTTATTGCCGCATGCCGCGGTTAATGCGACGATGACCGCGATCATCGTTAATTTCCAGCTCATCAACTTCAACTTCTTCATTGTTATGCCCCCAATAGAGTAATTAATAATGATAACCGTTATCATTATAACGATATTGATTATTATTATCAATAAGAATTTTATATGCTATTTTTTTATATATTGATCTTTATACAAACAGCAAAGGCCGGCAGTCGCTTCCAGAGCGGGAACTGCCGGACCTTTTTTATGTCATGCAGGATTAACGCTCACGCTGGCCGATACGAGGCCTAACGACCACATTCGTTCCAATGACTCCGGCAATGATGAGCACGGAACCAACAAGGTGGAACCATGTGAATGATTCGCCGAGTATGCTTGCTCCTGCCGCGATGGATACGACGGTCGACAGGTTCATGAACACCGCCATTTTCGAAGCTTCGATCTGGGATAGGATGTAGCTGCCCATCAACGCGGTACCAAGCTGGACGATGCCCAGGAAGAGGATCAAAGAGAGGAACGTACCGCTCGCCAGCGGTGAGACCAAGTCGCCAAGCGTGCCTCTAGATCCATGCTTAATTAGAGAGATTACGAGAGCCGTTGCGAATCCGACGGCCACCATGAAATAAGCGATCTCGATCGGGCTGAAATGTCTGGAGATGGATCTGGCCAGCACGCTGTATGCCGCAAAGGTCAAGCCCGCTAGAAGCAGCAGAAGAATGCCTGACAGATTCGAGAAGTCCAAGCTGCTTCCCTTCATGATGAAGATGAATACAACTCCGAAAACGGAAAGGAGCGTAGACAGCTTCTGTGTCCGGGTAATCGCTTCCTTCAAAAACGCCGACGCCAGCACCATCGTAATGACCGGCGTAAAGGCATTAATAATTCCCCCTTCTACGGAGCTGGCGTGATTCAATCCGAATACTTGCAACGTGAAATAACCGACCGGGTACATCGTTGCCAGCAATAGCAGCTTAAGAAGCGGCTTGCCGCGGTACTTCAGCTTCACCAAGCGAAACGCCACAGGTATCGACAGGATCATAAACGCTGCGGCAAACCGGAAAGTTAGCGTATCGAAGGGGTTCGCGTAGTCGAGGGTTAGCTTAACAATCAAGAAAGAAACGCCGATTACACTGGCGTTGATGACGGCCAGCAAATAAGCGAGCTTCACCCCTTTGGAATAAATAGCAGTAGCGGTATTAGACATGGAACAGCACCTCCACATCCACTTGCTTCCTGCATACCCGCATGTTTTTATTCAAAATCATCTCACTCATCCTCTCCTCTAAAATATTTCAAGCGGCCTGACGCCAATTTTCAATTATTCTAATCGCTGCCGACTGTCAGTACTGACTGACATTTATGTCGTAAAAATAGCTAGGGGGTCAAAGCCCTAGCAAATAGTTTCACGCTTTCCTTCATGAATGGCTCAAGCTCCATATTGGGATAGTTCTTCCCAGCGTTCAAATCATTCATAAAGGCGCCATATTGAGACATCATAAACGTGAAAGCCTCTATTCTCGGATTGCCTCGAATCATCTTCCCCTTGTCACCCATGGCGATAAAATAATTCGTAAGAAACTCAAGCAGCTGCAGCGGGTGCTGCCGTGTCCGTTCTTTGAATCCAGGCAATCTGGACTCATCCTTCGCGCTGATCTGGATCAGCTTCCGGTTGCGATTCATCGTCGTATGGTAGGTTCTGCATATCGTAAGCAGGTCTTCCTCCAGCTCCCACACGAGCTTCTCTTCGAACAGCTTTCTCATTTCCTCTGCGTAATGATACCGGTCGAACGCCGCCTCTAGGAGATTCTGCTTGCTCTGAAAATGGCGAAACAACGTCTTCTCGCTTAGCCCCGCAGCAGCCGCGATCTCCTGCGTGGTTACGCCGTTGTAGCCTCTCTCCGAGATTAGATTGATTGCAGCGAGCAATAGTCTGTCACTGCTCCCCAGCTTGCTGTCATCCATAGGCCATGAACCTTCCTTAAAGCAATGTCAGTGATCACTGACATCATAGTATATCAGTCTTAGCCAACTGTCAAGTGACGTACAGGCAAAATAAAAAGCGAGGCCGAAGCCCCGCTCTTTTGTATTTGCCTATTAGTCTCTGCTTGCCAGCTTCGATAGCAGACGAAGAATCTCGATGTACAGCCATACGAGCGTCACCATCAGGCCGAACGCGCCGTACCACTCCATGTACTTCGGTGCGCCTTGCTGCGCGCCGGCTTCGATGAAGTCGAAGTCCAACACGAGATTCAGCGCCGCAATGATGACAATGACGACGGAGATGCCGATGCCGATCCAGTTGCTCTCGTGCAGATAAGGAATCGTGACTCCGAAAAACCCGAGCACGAAGCTCATCAAGTAAAGCAGCATAACGCCCATCGTAGCCGCGAAAACGCCAAGCTTGAAGTTTTTGGTCGCTTGGATGATTCTGAAACGGTAGGCGACGAGCAGCGCGATGAACACGCACATCGTCAGAGCCGATGCCTGAAGCGTAATGCCGTTGTACAAGCTTTCGAATTGCGCGGAGATCGCGCCCAGGAACAAGCCTTCGCAAGCCGCATAGATCGGCACCAGGAAGGGAGCCGCTTTCGGCACGAAGCTAATAATCAACGCAAGAACGAAACCCGCGATCGCGCCGCCGATGGCCAGCGCCATGACGTTCGCCTGTCCGTTCGCGTACATGCTCCAAGACGCGAACGCGCCGCCGAGCAGAATCGCGAGCGCGATGAACATTTTGTTGACCGTTCCTTCGATCGTCATCCGGTCTTGTCCGGTATGAAGGCCCGTCCTCTCGAATGTCGAATCCTTTAACGTGGGGTTGCCGCTGCGTCCAATCACGCATAATCACCTCTTCGGATAGATTAGTCCTATCGTATCATATTCTTACATTTCTGACATCATGTTCGCGTTAAACGCTTACCCGGAAAAAAAGACCTTTTCTTCGGTCGTTCTCTATTATCCATCAGTATTTCTATCGATGACCTCCCCGCATACATTGCCAGCACGTGCTGGAAGCCTAACGTCACGACCCTTTGTTTGCTTTACATGCTTTATACCTTCTCCTTAACTCGATGACTGCTCTCGTTGTGGTCTTGCGTGAAATGTACCTCGCCCGGCTTCATCGACTCGATGCGCGCCAGGGAATGCACACGGACGTTCTTCGCCTCCAGCAGGCCTCTCCCTTCCTGGAAGCTCTTCTCGATGACGGCGCCTACGCCTATCAGCTCTGCGCCGGATTCACGGACGATATCCACTAGGCCGATGAGAGCCGCGCCCGTCGCGAGGAAGTCGTCGACAATCAGCACCTTGTCGCCCGGCCCCAAATAACGCTGGTCTACGGTCACCTGATACGTCTCGCCGCGTGTGAACGAATGGACGGGCGCCGAATATACGCTGCCGGACTGCGTTACGGCTTTTTTCTTCTTCGCGTAGACGAACGGCACTTGCAGCGCGATGCCCGCCGCCATGGCGAATTGGATGCCGCTCGCTTCGATCGTCAGCACCTTCGTAATTTTCTCTCCGGCGAACGCGCGCGCGAACTCCCGTCCCGTCGCCAGCGCCAGCTCCGTATCGACTTGATGATTCAAGAAGGCATCCACCTTCAACACCGTCTCGGACAGAATGGCCCCTTCCTGCCGTATGCGCTCTTCAAGCTCTTTCATCTTCTTCCCGTTCCCCCATCTGCTGTGAAATTGAAAAAGGACAGTCTTCCTTGAGCTCGTACTCACTCAAGTGAAGCCTGTCCTTTCGAAATGTTATCCTGATGAGTTCTATTCTATTGTACCTTTGTAAGGGTACACACTCTGTGCGGCAGTTTCAAGTGGGAAATTATTTGCATCCGGAATACATCGGCATATGGCGTCCCCTGCGTTGTCCGAGACAAAACAGTAATTCGGAGCTTGCCTTCGTCGATAGCTTCCGTCTTCACTTCGCCTTCATCGCTTATCAGGGAAGCGGACAACACCTCTCCGAAATACGGCAGGATGAAGGAATCGCGAACCTCGGACGAATCGTCCGGATACAGATAGAACGCATAAACCGTATTGCCTTTTCTAGTATACGCCATGCCGTCCGCCAAATAAGGCGCGCATTCGCGGGTGCCGTATACCGCTTCGCCGTTCCGCTTCAGGAATGCGCCGAGCTCCCGCAGCGCAGCCATACCTTTGGCCGGAAGCCTGCCGTCAGGCTGCGGCGCAATGTTCAAAGCCAAGTTACCGCCTTTGGCGATTATGTTAATGAGCAAGTGGACGAGCTGTCTCGGCGACTTGAAATCATCGTCGTAATTGAATGAGAAGCGCTGGCCGACCGTGACGCAGCTCTCCCAAGGAACAAGAATCGGCTCATCCGGCACCGTTTGCTCCGGCGTAATGAAATTTTCATAAGGGCCGCCGACGGTACGGTCTACCGCCATCAGATGCGGCTGCGTCGTCTCGCGGATACGTTCGACAATCTCTCCGATTCGAATATCCTGCCCTTTGTTATCCGGGTGAACCCAGCCGCCATCCAGCCACAGCGCTTCGATCCGGCCGTAATTCGTCATGATCTCCGTTATTTGCCGATGCGACATCTGGACAAACTTCTCCCATAACTCAAGATGCTCCGTCACGTCGTAATTAACGTTGCGATCCGTCTTGCCATCCGGCGAAGCGAAGTCGGGCGACCAATAATACGGCGTATGCCAGTCCGGCTTGGAGAAGTACGCATGGATATCCATGCCCCGGTCCCGGAACGCATCGAACAAGTGCCGGCATATATCGGCGTAACGGTGCGAGCTGAACGGCGTATTCGGGCTTGTCACTTTGTAATCCGTCGTTTCGGTGTCCCACATGCAGAATCCGTCATGATGCTTCGTCGTGAACAGCAAGTACTGGAACCCGCATTCCTTCGCAAGATCCGCCCAAGCTTCCGGCTGAAACCGGATCGGATTAAACGTCGTTCTCAAATTCCGGTATTGCCGCCGAAACTCGTTCATGTCGTCGGTCCAGTCGACATCCTTCTTCGACCAGGCGGCGCTGTCGTCGGACATGCACCAGGATTCGTAGATGCCCAATTGGCATGCAGGCGACCAATGCATCATGAAGCCAAGCTTGTGGTCGCGGAATTTCTCCAGCGCCTCCAATACGTTCGGGTTATCCGGACGCACGTACATATCCTCTGCCGTATAATCGTGAACGCCGTTGTTCAGCGCGTCTTTTTTTGTTCCCGCCATTGCCGGTTCTCCTCTCGTGAAGCGAAGCCCCCGATGATACCGGGAGGCTTCTCAGTTCGATCTATTATTGCGCAGCTTTCCAAGCGTCGTATTGCTTCTGCATCTCCGCCATTACCTTCTCGGAACCGGCAGCTTTCAGCTTCTCGTTAACTTTCGGCAAGAACTGCTCCGGATCGATGGAGCCCGTAATGAGAGGCAGTCTTACTTCAGCCGTCACGTTCTGAATCGCGGCAATCTCGGCTTGCACCGGAGCCGGGTCGAATACGAAGCCGACCAGCGGCGATACTTGCGCTTCGTCGTTAAATTTCTTGAACTGCTCCCACTTGTCGGCCGGGTCCGCTTCTGTCAGGTAGTTCAAGAAGCCGTTGCCGAATTGGAACCAACCCGTGTTCCAGCGTTCTTTGCGCGCCGGCAAATCTTTGACCACGTTATCGGATACTTTCTCGTAATGCACGCCTTCGACACCGTACACGAACAAATTATGGAGATAAACATCGGCATGCAGCATGTTAATGAACATCATCGCTCGTTCCGGATCTTCGGACGTTTTCGGAATCGTCAGCATAGACCCCATAACGGAGTTTGTTGTGACGATCGGCTTCTCAACCGGATTGTAGCCGACATCAAAGCCAGCGCGGTTCGTCCAAATCACCTCTGCTGTCGGAATGCCGCCGGATATGCCGGTCAGCCACTTGCCTGCCTGCTCCTCGTTCTCCGGACGGGCGTAAGTCGCAACGTCAGGTCGGATATAACCGGCCTTGTAATAGGCGCGTACGGTCTCCAGCGCTTGCTTCGCTTGCTGCGTCTCCCACAGGCTGACGATCTTCCCGTCCGTCGCCATCGGCTCGTAGACCATGCCGAACGGAATGTTTTCGTTCATGACGTAATCGAACGGCACATACCACAGCGATTGCTGAGTCGGCTCGATCGGATAGATCGTCGAATCCTTCTCCTTCAGCTGCTTCAGGACAGGCTCAGCGCTTGCAATCGATGTCACGCCGGATGCGTCGATGCCATGCTGCTTCAGAAGCGGCTCGTTAAAGCGCAATACCCATTGCGAAGCGATTTCCTTCGGATTTTGAACCCCGTAGTTTTGGCCGTTCACCTTAGACAGGTCCAGGAACTTGCTGTACATCGACTTGAGCGCGTCTTGGCCATGCTTCTCCAGCAGTTCGTTCACCGGATTCAGAGCGCCCTTGGAAGCGAGCGGAACCATATGCTTCGCTTGTGCGAACAAGACGTCGATCTTCTGGCCGGATGCCAGGAAGACCGGCACTTTCTGCTCGGCTTCGGCCCAAGGCACAAAGTTGATTTTGACTGTCGCATTGATCTTCGGCTGAATGTACTCGTTCACCTTCTGTTCAATGAGCTCCGTATCTTTCTGCGGATCGCCGAAGAAATACAGCACCAGCTCGTACGGCTTCAATTGATTTTCCGCCGCTTCGCCGGTCGCTTCAGGCGATGGGGAGCTGCTTGCGCCGGGCTGTCCGTTTTCGTTGTTGTTCTTGCCGCCGCAAGCGCTGAGCACTACGGTCAACAGCAAGATTGCCGCTAATGAAATCAACCCTCTTTTTTTATTTCTCAGAAACATGTTGTACCCTCCTGTATCGTTTGTTTTTATTTAAAGCACCGTTCGCTTGGATGCGCCCGCCGCGTTAAACAACTACCCTTTGATGGAGCCTACGGTCAAACCTTGGATGAAAAACCGCTGGAAGAACGGATAGGCGAGCACGATTGGCGCCGTTGCCAGAACGACCATCGCCATGCGGATCGTTTCCTGAGGCAGGTTCGCGATCAGCGTTGCATCCGAAGTGGATAACGAATCGGTATTCTCCAGCAAATACTGCAGGTTGTTCTGAATTCTTGAGAGCATATATTGAAGAGGCGTCAGCTCCGGCTTATCGATGAAGAGCATCGCATTAAACCAATCGTTCCAATAAGCCAATGCGCTGAACAAACCAATGGTCGCAATGCCGGGCAGCGAGATCGGAAGCACCATGCGAACAAAGATGGAGAAGTCTCCGGCTCCGTCGATCTTGGCCGCTTCGATCATACCCTCTTCTATCGTCGTCCGGTAGAAGGTTCTCATGACGATAATATAGAAGGCGTTGACGCTAAGCGGGAGAATCAGCGCCCATATCGTATCTTTCAAGTGCAGAACTTGCGTCACCATCATATAGAATGGAACGAGACCGGCGTTGAACAGCATCGTCAGGAAAGCGATGAAGGTAAATAGCTTGCGGTAAGCAAACTCCGGCCTCGAAATCGCGTAAGCGTACGGCAGAATCAAGACCAAACTTATGATCACGCCAAGCACCGTAATGAGGATGGATACAAGGAAGGAGTTCAGCATCTGGCCGGAATCCTCCAATAGATACGAGTAAGCGGACAAGCTCCACTGCTCGGGCCAAATCCGGTATCCATTACGCGTCAATGACTTCTCTTCCGTCAGCGAGATAATGATCGTGAATACAAACGGCATGATGCAAGCGAATGCGACCAACGCGGCCACAACGTTCCAAAACCAGTTCCAGCCTCGGGAAAATCCTTCGACATTCGCGCTGTTCTTTGATTTCATGCAAGCTTCCTCCTTCTGTTAGAATAAGGCGTCGTCTTTGCTGATTTTGCGGACCGCGTAGTTGGCCGTCAGAACCAGAATGCAGCCGACAACCGACTGATACAAGCCAGCGGCGGCGCTCATGCTGAATACGCCCATTTCCTTCATGCTGCGGTAGACATACGTGTCGATAACATTCGTAACCGGGAACAGAAGGCCGGATTCGCGCGGCACTTGATAGAACAGCCCGATATCGGAATGAAAGATTTGCCCGATAGCCAATATCGTCAAGATAATGATCAACGGCTTTAAGTGTGGAATCGTCACGCTCCGGATTTGCTGCCACTTGCTCGCCCCGTCAATGACCGCCGCTTCGTAATAGGTTCTGTCTATCCCTGCGATAGCCGCGATATAGATGACGCTGGAATATCCGACCGTCTTCCACACCTGCGCAAGAATGAGGATAAACGGCCAGTAAGCCGGTTCGTTGTACCACATCTTGGGCTCCACCCCTAAGCTCGCGAGGACGTTATTGAGGAACCCCTTGTCCATGCTGAGAAAGGCGAACACAAAATAGCCGACAACGACCCAAGACAGAAAATGCGGGAGCATCATCCCGGTCTGATAAAACTTGGACATCCGCTTATTGGTAAGCCCGCTGACCACAATGGCCAGCGCCACGGGTATAACGACGCCAAGGATAATAAAGGCGAAATTATAAAGCAGCGTGTTGCGCGTGATGATAAAGGCGTCGTTCGTCTGGAACAGAAATTTGAAGTTATCCAAGCCAACCCATTCCGCACTCCATATGCCGTGAAATATTCCTTTTGCATGATAAGTAAATTTCTGAAAAGCAATTAAGTTGCCGAATATAGGCAAATACTTCATGATGATGAACCACAAAGTCGCCGGAAGCACCATTAGCAGAAAGATTTGATTTCGTTTCAGCTGTTTCCATTTCGTTAACATTCTCCACTCTCCCATTTCCTTCCCAAGTTGTCTGAACTCATTCGTTTAAAGCGTTTTCATCCTGATTCTATTATCCGTTCTACGCCGTGCTGCAGAAAGAGGAATAATCCAAGATGAACCGTCAGAACTCAAGGCAAAACCGGGAGGCATATGGGGACAAAAAAACGCCGGCTGCCCACAATGCAACCGGCGAACATTCGATATCGGGGATCCCCTCCTTCCTTATCCTCTCGGCACCCCTTTACGGACGGAACGGAATTCGGTAGGCGATACACCCGTAAATTTCGTAAACAGCTTATAGAAGTAGTTAGGATCCAGACAGCCTACCCTCGCCGCGATCTCGCTTCCCTTCAGATCGGTCTGAAGAAGCAGCTCCCTGGCGATTTGGATGCGATAGCCGTTGACGTAGTCTGTGAACCCGACGCCGATCTCCTTCTTGAACAATTGGCCCAAATAGACGGGATGGACGTTATAGATCTGACCAAGCGTCTTAAGCGACAGCTCCGACTCGTAACGGGTATGGATATCCTGAACGACTTTGCTAATGACCGGACTTCGGCTCTCTTCCGCCACGGATACAGCGTCAAGCGACTCGCCCGCAAATTGCTGAATATATTGTTTGATCTGGTCTACGCTTCTTAAGCGGAACAACTGGGCGAAACTTTCCATGAAGTTGCTGCGCCCCGTTTGCTTGGCGACTTGAAGCATAATTTCCAGCGCGCCATCCTGCGCATCCGCAAGCGAAGCGCGCATATGCTCCTTTAGTCCATCGAACGAGTCGTCAATCCATAGCTGGAGCTCCTTACGGTCTTTCTTAGCGAGCAGCGACGTCAGCGTCTGCAGCTCCTGCAGAAATTCGACGCTGGACACCCGCGTGCCGGCATGTTCCCCGTCGACAATAAACCGGTCGCTGTTAATCATCCTCTGGATCTGTATTTCTTTGGCCTGCCGATAGCTCTCGGGCACCTCCAGGTAACTGCCGACGGTCGCGCCTATGGAGAACAGCATATCAATCCGCCATTGCTCCCTGACGCTCTCATAGAGGCTCTCCAGCTCCCTATGCAATACTTCACGGTTCAGGCCGCCGCCATGATCCGAGAATAAGATCACGATGTCGCCGTCGAAATCTACAAAATCCAACGTCGTGTACGTAGAGAGCAGCTCCGAAGCATCTGTGCGGACCAGCTCGCAAACTTCGGATACGAGCTCGTTGCGGACATCAGGCGGAAAGCTGTCTCCGGCCTGATCGCTTCTTAGAAGGCTGCCGGTCACGACGGCATACGCGCGGTGATGAAGCGGAATGTCGGCCATCTCCGCTCGCTGCTTCAACTCCGCCATTGGAATCGAACGGCTCATCCACCGATTAAGCACGTTGGTACGCAATATCTGCTTCTCTTCAATGGATCGAATCCGCCGCTGCCCTTCGAGCTCCAGCTTCCTTACGGCAGTCGCAGCCGTAGCGGACAACTCGTTCACATCGACGGGCTTGAGCAGGTAATTCTCAATGCCGAAGCGCATCCCTTCCTTTACATATTGGAAATCGTCGTAGCCGCTCAGGACAATGAATTTGACGCTCGGATCGATGGAGCGAATCGTCTCAATCAGCTTCAAGCCGTCCATGCCGGGCATTCGGATATCGGTCATGACTACGTCGACTGGGTGATCCAGAAATTGCTCGAGCGCCTGCTCCCCGCTAGAGGCTTGCGACGCGATCCGAAGTCCGTGCCCTTCCCAATCCATGATGGAATACATGCCCTTCAAGATGAGAGGTTCGTCATCTACGATCATGACCTTGTACATGCTGTCTCACTCCTTGACGACGGCGGGGATCTTCAAAGTAACCTCCGTCCCCGCTCCGTCCATGCTTTCGATTGTCAAACCGTATTCGCTGCCGTACACCATCTGCAGTCTCATATGCACGTTGCTTAAGCCGAGCGAATCGGACTTCGCTTCAAGCTCGCTCTTTTCGTTCAAGGACTGGCGAAGCTTCATGAGCTCCGGAAGCGGTATCCCCTTGCCGTTATCTCCTACGCTCAAAATCATAACGTCTTGCTTCAAAATGCCTTCGATGCGAATCAGATTGTCCAGGCGACCCGCCCTAAAGCCGTGCAGCACATAGTTTTCTATAAGCGGCTGCACCGACAGCTTCAAGATTTCATGGCGTCCGAGTTCCTCCGGAATATCGAATTCCACCTGCAGCTGGTTCGGATAACGAATTTGGAACAGCTCCAGATAGACGCGGCATCGCTCCATCTCAGCCGCCACATCCACGATCATTGCGCTCTTCATCGTGGTGCGGAACAGAGTGGCGAGCAGGAATATCATATGACCCGCTTCCGGAGCCCCTTGCGCGACCGCGTTCATGCGGATCGCCTCCAGTGTGTTATACAGAAAATGCGGATTCATCTGCATCTGCATGGCGACGATCTCGGCGTTTTTTTGCTTAATTTCGGAGACGTACACTTTCTCGATATAATCATTGACGCGTTCGCACATCTTGTTAAAGTTTGAGGAAATCTGGTACAGCTCGTCCCCTTTGGTCAGCGGGATACGCACATTCCATTGACCGACGTCCAGCTTCTCCATCGCCCGAACGATAACTTTGGTCCGCTTGGAAAACCGCAGGATCAATATATACGTCAACAGCAATGCCACGGCAATGAATAGACCGGTCACAATCGTTATCCACCGCTGCAGCGCCTTCGTACCCGAGCTCAGTTGCTCGCTGGACATGATGCCTGCGACGATGACGCCGGCCTTGTTCGCAGTGGATACTGTATATTGCTCTTCCAACTTCGGCGTATCGCTGTCGAGCAGGCGCTCGACCGGATAGCGCATACCGTACCACTGCATGGAGGAATCATAGATGACGTCGCCTTCGCGCGTCAGGACCATAATGTCCCCCTTCAAATCGGAAGGAGTGCGCTGATTTGACTTCATGATGCCGTTCGCCCTGTACTGGATCATGATCTGCCCGATCGGCTTCAGCGTATCCGGATTTTTCAGCTCGGCTGCGTAGACGTACAGCGGCTGTCTCCCCGCGCTCTCATTAGTCATGACTGGGAAGATGGGCATCGACTCCGCATAACGCTCATTCTCTTGCGCCACCCTCTCCGGCAGTTCACTTGGCGTGACGATTTCCAGCGACAGCTGGGAGGTCACCCGGTACACCTCCCCTCCCTTGCCCAGGAACAGGATGGAGTCGAGGTCGAACCCGTTGTTGAAGTAAGCGGACAGCGACTTTAAGGAAGCATTGATGGGGGTATCGATGTCGAAATACCGGTCGAGCTGATACGATAAAAATTCCGCATAACCTTTCTCCAGCAGCACCTCGAAATATTGCATAAAGCTTTCGTTCGAATGGATACTCTCCAGCATCATCCTTGACGCGTCCATGCGCTGGTCGATATAGGCGCTGACATTGGCGGACGCCTCCTGCATCCGCAAAGTCTCCTTGTTGATCATATATTGCGTGAAATATTGATAGATGAAGAAGGCAAGCGCAACCAGAGTGACCATAATAATAACCGAATAGGTCAGTAATATTTTATTAAACAGCTTTTCTGCAAAATGCGTCCGATACAGCTCGCCTACTATGCGGGTGAACCTTCTCATTGCAACTCTTCTTCACCCTCTCTGCCCGGATTTTCTGAATACGCTTACAAATAGGATGCCAGCCCGGGCGCTCTACCAAAGCGCCTTTCGCTGAGGAAGAGGATCCTGCCAGCTCATCAGCCGCTGAAGCATCGCTTCCATCAACCCGTATTTGATTTCCCGATAGATCGGGTTAAAAAATTGGTTGGCCGTCTCTCTCGGATCGTTCTCCAAATCAAAGAGCTCGCCGTACGCTTCGCCCTCAAATAGGACCAGCTTATATTTATCCGTCCTCATGCACTTGGCGTGGATGCCCCGATCGTGCGCATCGTATGTTGTCATCGCGGAATCCCGTATGGCCGCCGCCTGTCCCGTTATGACCGGAAGCTGCGACACTCCCTGCACGCCGTAAGGGCGTTCCTGACCGAGCGCATCCAGCAGCGTCGGCACGATATCCACATTCTCCATAAGCGCAGATGCGCGGTATCCGCTTCGGATGCCAGGTCCGCGCACAATCATCGGCACTCGGGTTAATCCCTCGTAAAGCCACGGTCCCTTGTACAGCAGGCCATGGTCGCCAAGCAGCTCGCCGTGGTCTGCGGTGAATACGACAAGAACATCATCATACATCCCCTTCGCTCTCCACGCGTCCCGGATACGTCCAATCTGCTCGTCGATAAAGGTAATCATCGCGTAATAATTGCGGATCAAACGCTTCATATGGTCTTCGCTATGCGTATGCGCCTCACCGCCGCCCGGCCAATACTTCCCGTCCTGACGCAGAAGATGTTCCGGACGATCCGGCATCTCGCTCTCTGCCGGGGACGGCAGACGAATGTCAGCATTCGCGTAACGTTCCGCATAAGAACGCGGCGGATTGAAGGGATGATGCGGATCGACAAAGCTTGTCCATAGGAACAACGGGCGGTCGTCGTTATGGCTTGCAATCGCTTCGATGCTTCGGTCAGCCGTCCAATAGGTCTGAGTAAGCTCGGAGGGCATATCGCTCTCCCATACGTCGCCCGCCGCGTCATCGCTGCGGCCGCGATCGCGCATGAAGCGCTCAGCCCACTCCGGATTTTGCTCGCTCAGCCAATCCGTATAGGCGCCAATGCCGTTGTCTTCCGTAATGAAATGCTGGTCGAACCCGTAATACGTACTGTCCGATGCCCGGCCCCGGTCTCTGTAAGCCGGTTCTTCCGCTTCATACGTGCCGTTCGGCTTGCATTGCGGGCGGAAGTGCATCTTGCCTACGCCCACCGTTGCATAATCAAGCTTCTTCAGATGATCGCAGAGCGTCATCTCATCCTCATTCAGCGATACGCCGATGTTCCACGCGCCGTGAATATGCGGATAACGTCCCGTAAAGATTGAGGCTCTGGAAGGCGTACATACGGGGCTTGCGCAATAGGATCGTTCGAATACGGTACCTTCTCCCGCCATCTCATCCAGCACAGGCGTTATAACATCGCGATTTTCCATTCCGATAGCGTCAGCCCTCATCTGGTCGGTTGTAATGAGCCAAATATGCGTTTTGCGTCGGTTCATATTCGCAATTCCCCCTAGCCAACTATAGTTGCGAACTATCATGCAGGTCGGACATTAAATTCAGTCCTATCATAATGAACCTGCCGCAGCGATACAATGCACAATTTAATGATCTTTATGTCAGTTCGTCAAATATATTGACTTAAGACGGTCATTCTTAAATTATTACCCTTTCGGCTCCTGCTGGATTTGTACATAATCTAACCTGAAAGCGTTAACAAATATGAAGAGACGAGAGTGATGAATGATGATGAAACGATGGATGACGGCCGGCTTATCCGCTCTGCTTGTTCTTGCTTCCTTCGTGCTGGTTCCGCCGCAGAACGAGGTATTAGCGGCCCCCAATCAGCAAGTCTACGAAGCTGAAAGCGGCACGATCGGTAGCGGAGCGGCTGTCGCAAGCAAATCGAATGCATCCGGCGGCAGCGCCATTGGGAGCATGCATTTCAACAATGCCTATAACCAAGTCCAGAACGTGAATGGCGGACAAGCGGGGGGTAAATACGAATTGACGATTCGATTCGCTACCGGCGATGCCGTCGCTACAAAAGCTTTGTATGTGAACGGCTCCAAAGTGGCGTATATCGAATTCAAATCGACGGGCGGATGGAATACGTTCGTGAATAAGACGGTTGAAGTGACGCTGAACCCAGGGGCAACGAACAGCATCAAGCTCCAAAATGACGGCGGCCAGACCTTCACGTACGGCGTGGAGATCGACAACTATTCGCTGTCTCCGAAAACCTTCAAGGTAGCCGGCTATATTCACCCTAAGAGCTTCAGCAATAACGACATCGATTCGGCCGCATTCGATTATATTACCGACGTGATCCTCATCGGCTTCCACACCTTGGATACAAGCGGCAATATCGTCACGAGAACCGATGATCCAGACTTGGCGAATTGGCCCCAATACGTGGACACGATGCATCAAGCCGTCGGTAGCAGGTCGGTCAAAAAGTGGATTACGCTGAACGCCGATGCGAGCACGATGGCCCAAGTCGTCGGCAATCCGACCGCTAGAGCGAATTATATCGCACAGGTGGGCAGCTTCCTTACCCAATACGGCTTCGACGGAGTCGACATCGATTGGGAGTATCCAAGCGGGTCGACGCAGTGGAACAACTTCAGCACCACAATTATTGAGATGCAGCAAGCGCTTGGCAAAAACGGCAAAAGCATCTCCCTCGCGCTGTCCGCATGGGGCGTAAGCTTAAGCGCCAACGCCTTCGCCAGCGTCGATCATATCAACTATATGAACTATGACGCCGGCTACTATCATGCGCCGTTCGAGAACTCCCGCTCCGGCATTAATTATTTCCTGAATCTAGGCGTGCCTAAGGAAAAAATCAATCTCGGCCTCGCCTGGTACGGCAGACCGTTCGACGGCTCTGCTTACTGGCTCGACTATGATGAAATCAACGCTCAAACTTCCATCACGCCGGAGACGGATATCGTGTATAACTTTACTGTCGGGACTGCCAACGGCAACCCCGTTGTCAAAAATGTCTATTTCAACGGCATCGATATGAACAAAAGAAAGATGCTGCTCGCTCAGGATATGGAAGTGGGAGGCGTCATGATGTGGCATCTGTTCGCCGACGCGCCGGTGAGCGACTCCAAGTCGCTGCTCAAAGCGATTACGGATGAGAAAAACGGGCATCAAGCTTATCGGAGCATGACGAATCTGGCCGCCAATCAATGGTATTACGCGAATGTCAGCGATTCCGGCTACGGCGCGCATCAAGTATTCGACGGCAACGACAAGACGACGTATTGGCAAGCGCCTGCGGGCGTTACTAGCGATGCCTACTTGCAGCTGGATTTCAAGCAGGTGACGACGTTAAATACCGTGGTGCTGAAAGAGCATGGCAATAACGTACGGTCGTTCAAAGTGCAGAATTGGTCCGGCGGACAATGGGTAGATGTTTACTCAGGCGGTCTAATGGGGGCCTATAAAGTGATCAGCTTCCCTGCCATTACAACGGGCAACATAAGGGTGCTCATTACTTCCGCTGAGCTGCCGAATATTCCAAGCGGCAACTTCTCGCAATTCAACAAGCTTGGCATTTATGAATTCGAAGTCTACAACAAGTAACGCGGAGCAATAAAAAACCGCGGACTGGATAGCTCCAGTCCGCGGTTCTTCTGTGTAAGAATCCATATTAGCCTTTAACCGAACCCGCAACCATACCCTTCATGATCTGCTCTTGGAAGATCAGGTAGATGACAATCGTCGGGATAACCGCGATGAACATCGCGCCCATCGTCAAGGCGTAGTCCGTGCCGAAGCCGTCGGAGAACAACGACAAGCTGAGCGGCAGCGTCTTCAGCGCTTGCGAGTTGATAAAGACGAGAGCGAACGAGAAGTCGTTCCAGAAGCGCAGGAACGCAAGGATCGTCACCGTCGCGATAACAGGCAGACAGAGCGGGAAGATGATGCGTCCGAAGACGCCCCACCAGCCGTTGCCGTCGATCATAGCCGCTTCCTCCACTTCCTTCGGAATCGACGCCATGTACGCGATGCTAAGGAAGATTGCGATGGAAAGCTCGAATGCCGTATAAGGCAGAATAAGCGACCAGTACGTGTCCAGCATCCCGATCTTGTTCATGAAGATAAAGAGCGGAACGAGCGTACTGTGAATCGGGATAAGCATGCCGAGCAGGAATAACCCTTTCACCGCTCCGCTAAATTTGAATTGAAAGCGGGACAGCGCATATGCGGCCAGCGTGCCAAGTACCACCGTAAGAATAACCGATGTGATCGTTACGACGGTCGAATTGAACATCGCCCGGCCCATATCGCCCAGATCCCAGGCGCGGGTTATATTGTTAAGCTGCCATTGCAGCGGCCATGCATAGGGACGGTTGAAAAATTCCTGATTCGACTTGAACGCGCTAATGATAAGCCAGTACAGCGGATACAGCGTGAACACCGCATATAAGAGAAGCGCCAGCTTCAGAATGAGACCAAACGGCTTCTTCCACGCAGCCGACTTCGGCTCTTCCGCATGGACTTTCGTTGATGCTTGCATAAGATTCACTCCTTCATCGGCCTTGCGTGAGGCTAGGCTTAGCTCCGTCTCTTTGTAATGATATAGTTCAGACCAATGAGCAAGGCGCTGATCAGAATGATCATGGTGGATACGGCAGAGCCGTAACCGTAACGGTACACCGTGAAGCTGTTATTGTACATGTACGTAGCTAGAAGCTCCGTCGATTGCGCCGGACCCCCGCCCGTCATGACGATGACATGGTCGAATGCTTTTAAACTGCCGGAGATACAGAGGACAATCGTAACGACGATCGTCTCCCACATGATGGGAAGCGTAACGAAAAACAGCTTTTTATGCCCTACCGCACCGTCAATCTTGGCTGCGTCGTTCACCTCGGAGGAGATGTTCTGCAGCGCGGCGATAAAGATGATCAAGTATGGACCGATGTTAGCCCAGTTGATCGGAATCGAAACGGCGTACATATTCACTTTCGGATCGGACAACCATGCCCGCGTCCATGATTCGAGCCCAATCGTCTCAAGTAGGTTGTTCAACAACCCGATTTCTGGCTGGTAGATATATCCCCAGATCAAGCCTACAACGACGGTCGACAGAACCATTGGCATAAAGACGGCGGAACGGATAATGCGGTTGAACATCGAGTTTTTGAGCAGCAGCAGCGCCAGAAGCAGCGCAATCGGCACTTGGCCTATAATGGCCGAAGCAACCAAGATAAGGTTGTTTTTGAGCGCTCTCCAAAAGATCGGGTCCTGCAGCATCATTTCGTAGTTGTTCAAGCCAACAAACTTTAGTGAACCAAGGCCGCTCCAATCGAAAAAGCCATAATAGCCGGACCAAATGATCGGAACGATTGCAAAGACGATAAAGATGAGTAATGCAGGAAGCAGCGCCAGGGCGACGAAGCTTCGGGTGCGCGATGATGACATGGCGACAGCCTCCTCTAATTCATAACTCGCGCCGACCACCCTCGAAAGGCGGACAGCGCGAGCATTGCGATTTGCCGAATTACTTCTGAGTCGAACGTGCTTGAGCGTCTTGCAGCTTCTTCGCTACGTCTTCAGGCTTGCCGCCCATCATAATTTCTTGCAGACCGTTGTTGATCGATTCGCCGGCTTCAGCGGACAAGTAAGCGTCATATACCGGCGTGATGCCAGCGTTCATGGCAACGTTGAATGCTTTCAGGTAAAGCGGGCTGACGCTCGAGTTTTCCAGGTCCATTTTGTACATAACCATGGAGTTGCTCTCTGCGATTTTCTTCTGTCCATCCGGACCGCTGATCGCGTAGATGAGGTCAAGAGCCGCGTCTTTGGCAGCGCCCGATGTTTTTTTGCTTAGTGCGAAGCCGCCGCCTGCACCGCCGGAGATCGTGCCGGCTTTGCCAGCTCCGCCTTCGATTGCAGGAATCGTCGTCACTTCGATTGGAGCGACTTGCTCAGGCGTAGCGGATGCCGCAAGGTTCGTCAGCGTCCAAGCGCCGCTGATCATCATAGCTGCTTTGCCTTGTACGAAATATTGCTCAGCTTGCGTGTTATCGATGCTGTTCGCGCCTTCTTGGAACGCTTTGTTGTCAACGAGCTCTTTGAATTTGCCGAGTGCATCGACGAATACTTGATCAGTGAAGGAAGCTTCGCCATTAACGGCTTTCATGAACCAATCTGTGCCCGTTACGCGGTCAGCAAGCGAACCAAGGATCGTGGATTGCGCTACCCATGGAGCTTTGTTGCCAAGCGCGATCGGCGTGATGCCTTTATCGTTGAATGCTTTTACAGCAGTCATCATTTCCGCCCAAGTTGTCGGCACTTTTACGCCGTTTTTCTCGAACAGGTCTTTGTTATAATAAAGGAAAGAAGTTGCGGACAAGCCGATTGGAGCGGAGAAGATTTGATCTTTTTCGAACTCGAAGCGGTTGAATGCGCCGTCCATGAAATTGGCTTTCCAGTCTGGATTCTCTTCCGCCAGCGACGTAATCGGCTGCAGTAAGCCCGCATTGAAAAATTCTTGCGACTGGCTGCCAGCGTATACGAAGAATACGTCCGGCATTTCGTTGCCTGCAGCAACTGTGCTCAGGCGTTGACGGTAACCGTCTACTGGAATCGCTTGCGCGTCCACTTCGACGTTCGGGTTGTTTTTCTTGTAATCGTCGATCAGCTGTCTGACCGCTTTTGCGCGCAGGTCGTCGCCCGCGAAGTTATGCCATACAGTGATTTTTGTTTTTTCGCCGCCTCCATTGCCGCTTCCGCCGTTCTCGCCGGTTGGTTCGTTCGAACCGCAAGCCGCTGTCAGCAAAGCTATCATTGTGATAACGGT
The DNA here is from genome assembly GCF_030929555.1 of Paenibacillus sp. LHD-117. Taxonomy (GTDB): domain Bacteria; phylum Bacillota; class Bacilli; order Paenibacillales; family Paenibacillaceae; genus Pristimantibacillus. The sequence continues at coordinate 144,444 of NZ_JAVFVT010000005.1, forward strand.
AACAATAAGGGTAAGTCTCTTCTTCATCTAGAATAATCCCCCTTCATGTAATGTAACCTAAGTATAGAGAACGCTTTCCCGATGTCGTAGGGGGGATTCTTCAGTCCAAGTAGGGTGAAACTTCACATCCATCCTAATACGCGGTAGCGCTTCCAAGGTCCGGAAATGATACGTATAGCATGCGTATCGTGTGCCCGGCGAATACGCTGCAAATAATGGCGAAAGCCGCTTGGCGGGATGGCCAGCGGCTTCTTTTTACTGCTTCGTAGGTCGCACGCGAACGTGGCGGACGTTTATGCACGTTTTCGCGCTGGAGGGATGCGGTTAAGACGTTATCGGCGTCTTAGCGTCGTCGTGACATACGATTGCCACATTTAAGACGTTCACAGCGTCTTAACGTCTTTTCGATACACGATTATTGCCTCTAAGACGTTCTCAACGTCTTAGCGTTCCATCGCCATGCCATCGTCGCGTCTAAGACGTTCTCGACGTCTTAGCGTCCCAGCCCCATGCCATCGTCGCGTTTAAGACGTTATTAGCGTCTTGACACGCTACTCGCGACACGCGATTGTTGCCGCTAATCATTATTGAAGCGGCTTACCCTTGGCGGAATTGCGACGGCGTTGCGCCCGTATGGCGCTTGAAGAGATGGTTGAAATGCTTCAAATCCTCGTACCCCACCCGCTTCGCGATCTCGCTCACCTTCGCGGGCGTCTCCCGCAGTAGCCGCACCGCCCATTCCATGCGCGCCTCCGTGACATATTCGATATAGGTTTTGCCCGTCTCCTGCTTGAATAGCTTGCTGAAGTAGTTCGGATTCATATGAATCGAGGCCGCGACCTGCGACAACGTCAGGCTCTGATCGAGATGTTCCCGGATGTAGGCTAACGTTCGCTCGATCGCCTCGTTGCGGCCGCCGTTCAACCGCTTGTATTCCGTGACGATGGCCGAGAGGATCCGGTCCATTGCCTCTTCGGGCCGCTCGGCAAGCTGCTTCGCGTCCGGCTGCTCCAGCTCTTGGATGCCCTGCGCCGATTGGCCGACCGATTCGGCCGCCCTCTCTAGCCAGCGAAAGCCCGCGACCAGCACCGAATGCAAATACGAAGTCATCGTGCTCGGAGTCGCTTCGCCATCGTTCCGGATCGCGACGAGCGTGTCCGCGATCCATTTCTTCAATGCCGCTTCGTCGCCGCCCCGGAGTACGGCGATGAGCGCGGCTTCCTCTTCTTGCGTGCAGACGGTGCGCATGCCTCTACGATGTTTGATGTCTTCATAGTCGAGCACTCCGGTGCCTCCCATCAGCCAGCGATAAGCGACGGCTTGCTCGGCTGTCTTGAGCGATTCGCGCAGTCCTCCGATGCCGGGAGCCTGTTGGCCGATGACGGTGAACATCAGCGCGTCCACGACGCGCGCGATAGCGTCGATCGCAGCCCGCACCGTCCGGCTCGCGCCCGGCTGTCCGGCGCGGAAGAAGAGCAGCCAACCGTTGTTCCAGTCCAGGATGGCGCAGTTCAGCGAATCACGAAGCTTGTCGCCGATCAGGCGAAGCGGCTGCTTCCATTGCTCGTGCACGAACATCGAGGATAATGGGCTGATCATCCATAGCTCGATCGTCTCCCACTCCGAGCCAAGCCGAAGCTCCGGATAATGGGACAGCACTTCGCGCGCCTCCGCTTCCTCCAGCGGATGGTCGCTTCTCAGCAGCCGGTCGAGCAGCTTCCAGCGAAACGCCGTCTGATGCGCCTCGCCTTCTTGCAAGGCGGCTCGGCTGCTCGCTATTTTGCCGCGCGCCTTCATGACCGCCGACATAATATCCCCCGGGCGGCTTGTTTTGAGCAAATAATCGCTAATGCCGCTCCGGATCGCTTGCTGGGCGTAGGCGAAGTCGTCATGACCGGACAACACCACGATCTCGATCTCCGGGTAATCCCGCTTGATCTCTTGCGCCATCTCCAGTCCCGTCATCCCCGTCATGCGAATATCGGTCAGAACAATATCCGGCTTCTCCAGCGGGATGCGCATTAGCGCTTCCTCCGCGGAGGCCGCGGGCGCCAGCAGCGCTATGCCGTTCTCCTCCCACTTGATCACGGTGCTTAGACCCGTGCGGATAATGACCTCGTCGTCGACGATAAGCAGCTTCATCCTTGTTCCCCCTCTCCATCGTGCGACTTGCTTGATGCGTTCGGCTCCTGCCGGCTCTCCTGCTCTTGTACTTGCATTTCCACTCGTTCCTGCTCCCGCGATGCATAGGACGGAAGGATGGTGAACGTCACCTTCGTGCCGTCGCCTTCCGTGCTTTCGATATGCAGTCCCGCATCGGGCCCGTAATGCAGCAGCAGGCGGTTATGCACATTGCGCAAACCGTAGCTGCTGCCCGCCTGACTCTCCGTCGCGTCCGCGGCGGCCGCGGCAAGCCGCTGGCCGATCCGATCCCGCAGCTCCTCGAGCCGCTCCGCGCCCATGCCGACACCGTCGTCCTCCACGGTAAACGTGATGTTGTCGCCGTCCTCCCACGCCTTAACCGAAATATGCCCCTTGCCCTCCCGAGTCAAAATGCCATGGATCATCGCGTTCTCGATAAGCGGCTGCAGCAACAGCTTCAGCATCCGGCGATCCAGCAGCTCGGACGGGATATCCGCTTCGTATTCGAACTTGTCCGGATAGCGGATCGACTGAATATTGACGTAATGATCGATATGCAGAATCTCCTGGCTGATCGCGCAATATTCTTGTCCCTTGTTCAGGCTGAACCGCAGAAAATCGCTGAGGGAACCGACCATCTCGGCGATTTTGGCATCGCCCTTCATCAGCGCCATCCAATGGACGGAAGACAGCGTGTTATAAAGAAAATGCGGATTGATCTGCGCCTGCAGGGCCGACATGTCCGCTTCTTTCTTAAGCGCTTCGTTTCTCTTCACTTCGTCGTTCAGCTTCACGATCCGCGAGCTCATCCGATTGTAGGTAATGATGAGCTGGCCGACCTCGTCGATCGTCGTGGCCTGCAGCATCGGCAGCGGCTCGTCCGGACTGGCGCGCTTCAACGATTTGGTCAATTGGGACAACGGTTTCGTGACCTTCTGAATCAAAAACAACACGAACGCGATGACGAACAACATGGCGAGCGTGACGGCCACTGCGGTCAGCGTCAAAAAGTATTTATTTTCGGCCTTGTAGGATTGGACCGGGGTTATGCCGACGAGCTTCCAATTCACGTTCGACATGGAATAATAAAGAACGGCTTTCCGATCCGCGTTTTCGCCGTAGTAGAAAGAACCCGAAGTCCCCTCAAAATTCCTAATTCCCGGGTAATAATCCTCCAAAACTTGCTTTGTCGAATAATCGTCGGGACCCGCAAGAATCCGGTTGCTACCGTCCAGCAGCAGCACGATTCCGCCACCCTCCAGCCCGGCTTGCTTCAGATGGGCCGAGATGACCGACTGAAGCAGGCTGATCTTCAGCATGCCGATGTCGTAATACTTTTGGGTGCTGCGAATCGGCCTCGACATCGTGATCACTTCGTTCCGGCTGTCCGAGGTAATCTGCAGATGAACGGATGACCACCACTTCGGATAGACCGAATAATAGTTGGGGATGATCTCCTTAATGTCCGTAAACTCCGAAGCCACCACCGATTTGAAGGATACCGCCGGCTTGTCCACATTAGATTCGATAATGACGTTGGCGATATACGGCTTGGAGATCGACAGCATCGTAAGCAGGTTGATGATGGAGGTTTGCTTCAGCAAATTCCGCTCGGGCGTCTTAAGATAATTTTGCACATCCGCATGCCCGATCAAAAACAAGGATTGATTCTCGACGTCGCTGACCATGTTCTCCAAATAAGCTCCGATCTGGCGCAGCGTATTCATGCCAGAGTTCTTTGCCTTCTCCTCCGTCAGTCCCGCGGCGATGTTGTACGAGAACAACCCAAGCGACAGAACAGGCACCAGCACCGAAATAATGATTAATAATGACAGCTTATGCTTGAGCGACCTGCCCAGCCAATTCTCCATCCGGAATCCTCCCGTTCTGCCTTCGCTATGATGTCCTTCTTCACCTGTCGGTTCATGTCAAATTAGCTGACAAGGATGTCGATACGTATTCTAGCACAGCTCTATGGCTTGCGTAAGTAAATAAGAATGGCTTCCTCGGGAATGGGCTGAAGTCTACCTGCATCTGATTGCGCTTACATTCGGTTCCTGGCCCGGTACGATGCTCTTGAATTCCAACATAGTTATTGCCCCTTCGCCCCTCGAATATGTGTCGTGTCTGCGGCCCCCCTGTCTCGCCGCTCAGGCAATCCAGGAGGGGAGCACGCGAAGGAGCGCCATGCGAGCATGGCGCTTCTCCACAGTTGTGTCGAAACATCCTTATTCCAAGGTGCTCCTGAATTCATCGGCGTCGCGGTTCGCCTTGAGCTGGTTGCATTCATAGCATGCGCATACGCAGTTGACGGGTGTCGTGTGGCCGCCCTTCGCCCGCGGCAGCTCATGGTCGATCGTGTCGCCGTACTTTCCGCAGAAGCGGCACGTGTAGTTGTCCCGAGTCAAAATCAGCTTGCGGAATTCCTTGTTGCTGTACAATCGGCGGATCGTCGATCGGTTCACGACGACGGCCGCGCCTTCCTTGACCAGAATTTGCGCAAGGTCAAACTCCACCTCCTGATACCAGCGCCGGCCGTTATCCGTCTTGCCGCGCATGCGAATGAAACCGCTGGCGGTCGTCCTCAGGAAGGACGCGTCGGCCGGGTCGTGCGTGCCGCGCTTCGGCGGCTCCGCCAGCTGCCTCGCCGCCGCGCCGGTGCGGCGCTTGCGGCTGCGGCCGCGCTGCTTGCGCGCGGACGGATCGCCAGGCGCGGACGCGGCTGGCGCTTCTTCGCCCTCAGTCGCAGAGGGCGACGGCGCCTGTCGCCGCGGCTGCTTGCGCGGCGCAGCGGTTGCGCTACCCGCGGGATGCGAAGCGGATGCGGCCTCCTGCGCGGCAGGGAGGACGTCCTGCTGCGGCGCTCCCGCGCCTCGCGAGCGCCTTCCTTGCGGTACGCTTGGCACAGCCGTTCCGCCCGCATTCGGCGATTCGCTTGCCGGCGCGTTCGCCATCGCCGCAAGCGCAGCCGCCGCTCCATCGCCGGAGCCAACGCCGTTCCGTGCCGCCGCAGATTTCGCGGCGCCGGCATGATGCGCATGCCGGGCCGCGGCCTTCGGCGGATCCGCCTGTACGGCCGGCAGCCCGCGCCGGCAGTCCCGGCAAGTGCCTCGCCTGCCTTGCGCGCCTGCCCGACGGCCCGTCCGCCGCAGAAACTCGTTCAGCGGCTTCATCTCTCCGCACTGCACGCATAACTTCGTGCTTATATGTTCATTTTGGGTAGGATCGGAATGTTCGGTAGTCATACGTAGAGTATAGCACACAGGGGAAATTTACTAAACGTCCGAGTGCGGAACGGAGGAATCCGAAGCGGAATTCTCGAATACATACCATTGCCGATGATTCGGACTTCAGCGGTCCAGACCCCCTGTTCGCAAGCAGCACGGAATGTCAGGAACGGGTGCGGACCGTTTTGATACGATAAGACTCGAAGGAAGGTGACGCGCAAGTGGAAGCGCTCGTTCGCATGATGAACGCCCTGGATTACATGGAGACCAAGATGGAGGAACGGCTCGACATGGACGAAATCGCGAAGACGGCCTACGTCTCTCCGTTTCACTTCCAGCGCATGTTCCACATCTTGACCGGCATGACAGTGGCCGAATATGTGCGGAAGCGAAAACTGACGTTGGCCGCCCAAGAGTTGGCCTCCTCGTCCGTCAAGGTTTTGGATGTCGCGCTGAAATACGGCTACGATTCGCCCGAGTCGTTCTCGAAGGCGTTCCGCCGCATTCACGGCATCTCGCCATCCGAAGCCCGTCTTCCGGGCGTTTCGCTGAAGGCATTCCCGCGCCTCTCATTCCATCTATCATTGAAGGGAGATCAGGATATGGATTACAGAATCGAGGACAAAGAAGCGTTCACCATCGTTGGCAAGTCGCTTGCGGTATCCTGCAAAGACGGAGAAAACCATCGGGAGATTCCGAAGTTTTGGGGCAGATGCCACGACGACGGAACCGTGGCGGCTCTCGAAACAATGGCGCCAGGAGAGCTCGCGCTGGGCGTCTGCCTGGACATGAACGTCGAGACCGGCGACTTCACTTACATGATTGCCGTAAAGAGCGACTCGGACAAGGCTTCCGGCGAGCTTGTCGCCAGAGAAGTTCCCGCGTCGACCTGGGCAATCTTCACCTCCATCGGACCGCTTCCAGACTCCATCCAAACGCTGTTCGGACGCATCTTCTCCGAATGGTTCCCTGCCACGGGCTACGAGCATGCGGGCGGGCCGGAGATCGAAGCCTACACGGTAGGCGATACATGCGCAGATGACTACCGCTGCGAGGTTTGGATTCCGATCATGAAGAAATAACAGAAGAAGCTGCGACCGCAGCTTTCGCCGCCTGCCCTCGCGCAGGCGGCTTTTTCTTTTGAGACTTAAGGCAATTTTACGCAACGCAAAAGCCCCCTGACCGTCTCGGTCATGGGGGCTGCTTGCATGAGACGACTCTACTTGCCCGCGGGGTTTACTTAATCCGAAGCTCCCCGTCGTAGGAAGCGATGATGCCGTACAGGTCCGGACGGCGGTCGCGGAAGATGCCCCACTCGATTCGCTGCGTCTCCAGCTGGTCGAGGTCGAATTCGGCGACCAGCACCGTCTCCTCGGAGCGGCCGGCTTCCGCGATTTTGTTGCCTTGCGGTCCTGCGATGAACGAAGAGCCGTAGAACGTAATGGCGGAGTCCTCGTCGCCCTCTTCCCCGACGCGGTTGGACGCGATGACCGGCATGAGGTTGGAAGCCGCATGGCCTCTCATGCACATTTGCCAATGATCCTTGGAATCGATCGAGCCGTCCTGCGGCTCCGAGCCGATCGCGGTCGGGTAGAACAGCAGCTCGGCGCCCATCAGCGCCATGCAGCGCGCGGCTTCCGGGTACCACTGATCCCAGCAGACACCGATGCCGATTTTCGCGTAACGCGTCTTCCACACTTTAAAGCCGGTATCCCCCGGGTTAAAATAAAACTTTTCCTCATACCCCGGGCCGTCCGGGATATGGCTCTTGCGGTATTTGCCCAGCACCTCGCCGTCGGCGTCGATAACTGCCAGCGAATTGTAGCGCGCGTAGTTCTTCTTCTCGTAAAAGCTGATCGGGAGCACGACGTTCAGCTCTTTCGCGATGCCGCGGAAGTGGTTAATCGCCTTGTTCTCCTCCAGCTCCGTCGCATAGACGTAATAATCCGCTTTCTCCTTCTGGCAGAAATACGGCGTCTCGAACAGCTCCTGCAGCAGGATGATCTGCGCCCCCTGCGCCGCCGCTTCCCGCACCAGCGCTTCCGCCTTGCGGATATTCTCTTCTATATTCGTCGTGCAGCTCATCTGCGTGGCTGCTACCCTGACCGTTCTCATCGGAATGTCCTGCCTCCTTTAATCCTTAGTACGATTATGCCCGGCGTGCCGGCATCTGCTGCGTCGTGCAATGCACGTTGCCGCCTTCGCGAATGACGGCCATGCCGTCGATCGGGCGGATCCGGCGATCCGGGAACGCCGCTCCGAGCACTTCGATTGCCTTGCGATCCGTCTCCTCCGCCGCTCCGCCGAACACCGGCAGAATAATGCCGCCGTTGACGAAGTAGAAGTTCAGGTAGCTAAGCGTCAGGCGGGTTTCTTCGTATTCCGCAAGCGGCGGCTGCTCGATCGGGATAATCTCCAGCTTGCGGCCTTTGGCGTCTACCGCCTCGCTCAGTATCCGAAGATTCTCTTGCGTAATCTCGTAGTTCTCGTCGGAAGGGTCGTTGCATACCTGCAGGATGACCTTGCCCGGCGCCGCGAAACAAGCGATATTGTCGACATGCCCGTCCGTTTCGTCGCCGCTGAGTCCGCGCTTCAGCCAAATGATTTGGTCGACGTTCACGAATTCTTTGACGTAACCTTCGATCGTCTCTCTCCTCAGCTCCGGATTGCGGTTCGTATTGAGGAGGCACTCTTCCGTTGTCAGCAGCGTGCCTTCGCCGTCCGTATGGATGGAGCCGCCTTCCATGACAAGCGGCGCGTCGAATTGCTTCACGCCGACATGCTTCAAGATTTGCGGAGCGACGTCGTCGTCCAGATCCCACGGGGAATACTTGCCGCCCCATGCGTTAAACTTCCAGTTCACGCCCGCCAGCTCGCCGTCCCGGTTCACGACGAACGTCGGTCCGTTGTCGCGCAGCCAAGCGTCGTTATGCTCGATCGGCAGACATTCCACCGCCGCGTTGCTCGCGAACAGACCGCTTACCTTCTCCAAATCATCCGGATTCACGACGACCGTCACCGGCTCGAATTCCGCGATGGCGTTCACGAGCTCCGCGTAGCCATCGCTTACTTGCGCGTGATGATCCGGGTAAACCATGGAGGCTTGCACCGGCCACGAGATGAAGGTGCGCTCGTGCTCCGTCCACTCCGCCGGCATTGTATAATTCAATTGTTTCGGATTCATTGTGTTAGGTTCCCCCGTTATCGCAATCTTAAAGTACTTCAGATATCCAGTCGCTCTGAAACCATCCTTATCATATAACAAATCAACATTTGTCTCAATTCGTTCGTTCGAGTCTTGCGTCTACCCTAGGCCGATATTCGCCAGCGCTTGCTGCACGAAACGCTTATGGCGCTCCCACATCCGGCGTTCCGTCTCGCCGTCCAGCCCCCATTCCGACAACCGGGAAGCCGGTCTAAGGGCGGCCGTAAGATCCCAATAAGGAAGGTTGACGTATGAGAGGGTGGACATCAACTCTTGGTAACGGGCCGTGAATGCTTTCGATGCGTCCTCCCCGTAAGCCCAAAGAATCTCCAGCCGTGCGTTCGCCACGTCGGACAACGGATCGCCGGTTGCTGCGTCTTCCCAATCGATGACGGCTGCGATCGCTCCGTCCCGCCATAACGTATTTCCCGGCCAATAATCGCCGTGAAGGATGGCGTCATGGTTTGCTTCGACCAGCGGCCATGCCGCTTCAAGCACGTGCCGAATCAAGCATTCGTCCAGCGATTCGTCGAGTTTGGCGGGCTTATCCGCTAGCTTGCCCGCTACGCGGTCGGATTGGCTCGCTAGCTGCCCTTGCGGCAATGATGAGGCATCGATGCGGTGCAATTGCACAAGCGTCTCTGCCAATCGGCGCGCGCTCCCGTTCGGGTTGGGCTCGTCCATTCCCGAGCTGCCTTCTACGTAGGCGACGACGATGTACGGCGATTCTTCGGTGCCGCCGAGTCCTCCCGCTTCATAAGGCGTTGGTACCGGCATGCCCTGCGAATGAAGCAGCTCTAGCAATTCGAATTCCTTCCGGGCGACGTTAGGGTCGCGCCGCCAATCGGCTTCGCCATGCCGGCGGACGACGAGCTTCAACACCTCGCCGCTAGTCTCCAGCACCTCCAGCGCCGTAACCTCGGCCGATACGCCGCCCTCCAGCTTCCGGCTTCGCAGCAGCTTGCCGCCCGGGGCAATGCGTTCGACGACGGAATGCCAGCATGCTTGATTTTGTTCGAGATCGTTAGACAATTGCAATCTGCTCCTTCCATGGGGGAATGTCCCGTGCATGATTCATTGCTTCGCCGCACCGCATTTCTGGAAACGTTGTTTTTATATTATACTTGGAACATGACCAGAACAGGAGCTGAATGACCCATGAGTATGAAACAAGAGCTAATCTCCCGCCTGACTACATATGTGCAAGTGGATACGCAATCCGACGAAAGCAGCGACAACTGTCCTTCCACGCCCGGGCAACTGACGTTGCTGCGCATGCTGGTGGACGAACTGAAAAGCATCGGCATGGAAGACGTGACAATGGACGACAATGGCTACGTGATGGCGACTTTGCCTGCGAATACCGACAAGGACGTACCGACGATCGGCTTCCTCTCCCATGTGGATACGGCGACCGATATGACCGGCGCGAACGTGAACCCTCAAGTCGTTGAAGCCTACGACGGCGGAGACATCGTGCTGAACGCGAAGCAAGGCATCGTGCTCTCCCCGAAGGAATTCCCGGAGCTGACGGGCCATAAAGGCAGCACGCTGGTGACGACCGACGGAACGACGCTGCTCGGCGCGGATGACAAGGCGGGCATTACTGAGATCATGACGGCCATGGTCTACTTGCTGGCTCATCCCGAGATCAAACACGGCAAGATCCGCGTCGCCTTCACGCCCGACGAAGAAATCGGGCGTGGGGCGCACAAATTCGATGTTGCCGCGTTCGGCGCGGCATACGCGTATACGATGGACGGCGGACCGCTCGGCGAGCTGCAGTACGAAAGCTTTAACGCCGCTTCGGCGAACGTGACGATCAACGGCAAGAACGTCCATCCCGGCACGGCCAAAGGCAAAATGATCAACGCGACGAAGCTCGCGATGGAATTCCACGGCAAGCTTCCGGAGAAGGACGCCCCGGAGTACACGGAAGGGTACGAAGGGTTTTATCATTTGAACAACATTCAAGGCCACGTGGAACAGGTCAGCATGCATTATCTGATCCGCGACCACAGCCGCGAACGGTTCAACGAACGCAAGGCAGAGATGACGCGCGTGGCAGACGAGATGAAAGCAAAATACGGCGACGAACGCATCGTGCTGGAGCTGAAGGACCGTTACTACAACATGAAGGAGCGCATCGAGCCCGTCTTCCATACCGTCGAGATTGCGCGCGAAGCGATGGAGAACCTCGGCATCAAGCCGATCATCGAGCCGATCCGCGGCGGCACCGACGGCTCCCAGCTTTCGTTCATGGGCCTGCCGACGCCGAACTTGTTCACCGGCGGGGAGAATTACCACGGCCGCTACGAATACGTCTCCGTCGACACGATGGAGCTGGCCGTGAAGACGATCGTCGAGATCGCGCGCCTGTACGAAGAGCGGGCGTAACATGCTGCTTTGGCCCTGATGCACATTCGGCGGATTTAGGTGCGCGAGGCGAATCTAATTTGTTCCAGTGAGCTCATTTGGCGGATTTAGGTACGCGTGACGGACCAAATGCTCATCGACATGCCTGCCTCCCAAAAATCCAAAAGACCGTTATGCCGCTCCGGCACTAACGGTCTTTTTTCTACAATACACTTAGATACATGCCGAATTTAGTTCACTTGCTCGAGCTGCAGGTACGATTGCCTTACTTCGCCTCGCCCTCCCCCACACCATCGCCGCTCGAAGTTATCCCTCCAAGCCGCCGTTCACGATCGGCGCCCGACGCAAGGAACGCCCCTTGCCCCCGGCAATGCTTGAAGCGATGAGGAACTGCGCGGAGAAATACGTCGCCATGATCAGAACGCCCGACCACGGAACGTCGGAAACAAACTTGTTCCAAGCCAGAATGGAATCCGACGCCATGAACAGCAACGCCCAGCAGGTCGCATACGCGTTCCGGCTCATGATTGCAGACCAGCCCATGGCGCCGATGACCGCGATATAAACGACCACCGGAACCCACAGCCCGCTCTGGCTGTCGTCTGCCATAATACTCGCATGGAATCGGCTGCCAAGCAGAACCGAATAAGCAACGATGAGGATTCCGGCCGACAGACCGGCCATCCACGCGTTTCGCGTACGGATTGCCGGAACGCGATCCCGTCCTCCGTTCCCCTGAATCCTACCGCTTCCCAGCCAGCGCACAAACATTGCCGCCACGTAGGACAAATGCCCGATCAGAAACGACCCTAGCCCGAACACGAACCACGGATCGTCGGGCAGCAGGAGGAACGTATCTCCCCCGATGCTGAATAGCAATCCCGTCACAATCAAATTCCGATACTTCGCGCCTTCGCCGCCATCACTCCGCGATCCAACCGCCAGCGCAATAATGAGCGCCATAGGCAGCAGCTTGAAGATCCAATGCAGAAGCTCCACGTCCGACGATAACGTCGCCAGATGCACCAGACCGGTGCACGCGATGAGCCCGACGAGACTTTTTCTCCACATGCGCAACATCCTCCCCCTATTATCTGCATATCCAACTCGAGCACGATGTTCCCCCTCTTCCTTCCCATCACCGTAAGCAAGGCGCGGACGAAGGCGTTCAGGGTAATGGAGGCGCGTTGTTCTTGAATGCTAACGGAAACAGCGTACGCTATTCGGCTCTATTTAATCATTTTGAGAATCTAACGGAAATATATGGCCTTATCCTTGTTTTTCAGCCTGAAAAACGCCATTTTCAATGGAATAAGAGTTCCTGGTTCCGTTAGATATCCATAACAGCTCATAATCGCATGATAAGCGCGCTGAGTTCCGTTAGATCATCGATCGAATGATTACGGTCATTCGGGACGATCTACTAGTTAGATCCCCTGCCCGCCGATTCGGCGGTATACCCGCTCCGGCCTGCCGACGGTTCCATAAGAAATATCGGCCGCCAGCACGCCTTTCTCCACGAAATACTCCAAATATCTGCGGGCTGTTGTGCGGCTGAAGCCCGCTTTCTTGCCGAGCTCCTCCGCCGTCAGCGCCTCGGCGCCGCTCTCGATGAAGCCCAAAATTTTCTCGCTCGTAATCCGGTCGATACCCTTCGGCAGGTAAACATCCCGCTCCGCGCGCTCACCCGAGCTCCACAGCAGCTGATCGATGCCCTCTTGGTCAACCTGATTGCTTCCGCTTCCAAGCTTCGCAAGCCGCTCTCTGTATTTCTGGTAGGCTTTCAGCTTCTCCTGGAATCGTTCGAACACCACCGGCTTGATCATGAAGTCGAACACGCCGCCCCGAATGGCTTCCCGCACCGTATCGAATTCCTTCGCCGCCGTAATAATGATCACGTCCGTAAGCGGATGTTCGACACGGATATGCTCCAGCAGATCCATCCCGTTCAAATCGGGGAAATATAAGTCCAGCAATACCAGATCAGGCGACAATATTGCCAAATGTTCATAAGCCTGCCCCTGATCCATCGCAATGCCGACGACCTCGAAGCCCTCCACCTTCTCCACGAACCTGCGGTTGATGCCCGCGATCCGGGCATCGTCCTCGATAATGACGACCCTAATCACCACAATCCCCCTCTTGTCTTTGGCACCATGACCGTAAAGATCGCGCCTCCGTCCGGATGGTTCCGGAAGGAAATGGTCCCGCGTAGCTGCTGGACGGCCTGATTCACGATCGGCAGCCCAAAGCCCCGGTTATGCTCCTTTTTCGTCGAGTAACCGAGCTCGAATATCCGATCCGCTGCCAGCTCCGGGATCCCCTCGCCGTTATCGCTGATTTGGATCGTCAACACATCTCCCGTATCGACGAACAAAGCCATTACTTTTCTGCCCTCGGCACGCGACTCGAGCACGGCGTCCAGTGCGTTGTCGATCAGATTGCCGATAATCGTCACAAGAAGATTGCGGTCGAGGGTTTCCGGAATATCCTTGAAAGAGCTGCTCCGGTCGATATCGAGACTGACCTTCAGCTCGTTCGCCCGGTTGAACTTGCCGATCAGAATGCCGGCGATCATCGGGTCCGGGATTTCCTGCAGCAGAAACTGGATGAGATTCTGATGTACGTCCGTTTCGTGCGTAATCAGATCCATCGCCTCTTGATACGACTCCAACTGGATCAATCCGTAGATCGTATAAAGCTTGTTGGAGTACTCATGCGTCTGGGAGCGAAGCGCTTCCGTATATCGCTTCACCTGCGTAAGCTCTTCCGTCAGTCGAAGCAGCTCCGACTTGTTGCGGAAGCTCGATACCGCACCGACCACGTTATGCTGGCGGTCGAAGATAGGAAGCCTGTTCACGACGACCGCGCTGTCGCCGATCATCATTTCCTGATCCTTCTCAGCCTCGCCGGAAGCGATGACATCCAGCAGCCTCGAATCCGGAATTACTTCATGGATATGTCGCCCCGTCAGTTCCATCCGCATCTGCGGATCGATCAGCTTGGTCGCGGTATAGTTGGCCAGCGTGACGATGCCCTCCGCGTTCACCGCGATGATGCCTTCATGGATCGTCTCGAGGATCGCCCTTTTCTCCGTATACAGCAATCCGATCTCTTTCGGCTCCAGGCCATGAATAGAACGTTTCACGCTGCTCGATATCCAGATGGCCCCGACGCACCCGATCATAAGCGCGATAGCGGCGAGTACAAGGACCCGGTTACGGTACGCCTGCGCCGATGCTTCGATATCCTCCATCAGGATGCCGACCGAGACGATGCCGATAATTTCGTTGCGGTCATTATAGATCGGGGTTTTGCCCCGCAAGGAGGGCCCCATGGAGCCGATCGCTCTCGAAATAATGGATTTACCCTCCAGGACGGGGCCGTTATCCCCCCCGACCATGGTTTTGCCGATTCGGTCCGGAACGGGATGCGCGTAACGAATGCCTTCCCGGTTGCCGATGACGATATATTCGGCATCTGTTTCCTTCCGTATTTTCTCCACGATCGGCTGAATGGCCGCGGATGGTTCCACGTCATCGAACGCGTACCGGATGTCGTCCATTAAAGCGACCGTCTTCGCCAGCTTGAGCGCCGATGCGCCGACGTTCTTCTCCAGGGTGTTCACGAGCAAACGCTCGAAACTGAATGTAAGCGCAAGGATAATCAGAAACAACAGGCTTCCGATCAGCAGGATCATTCGCGTTTGTAATCGCATACATTTCCCTCCTTGCTTAATAATCCAAGACGATGCCGGTTGATTCCATTGTAGTCTACCTGCCTGTCCGAATACAGACCAAGCAGAGAATTCCGCCATAAATATTATGAACAAAATTAGCAAAATGAATCTTTTTCAACTTATGGCGGTATTCTGTTCAATCCCGCGGACCCGATGCTAGTATAGATACACAGTGAAGTAAGCGCTTACACAAAGCGCTTACAACTGACGATCCCGAGGGAGGAACAATCTCATGGCTAAAAAGATACACGGTTTCAAAATGATCGCGGCAGCCGCATTCCTGACGTTCAGTCTTGCCGCTTGCAGCGCAGGCGGTTCCGGCGGCGGCGCCGACTATCCGAACAAACCGTTCGTCGTTACGGCTCCATCCGGCGCGGGCGGCGGCTGGGACAAGACGGCTCGCTCGCTGACGAAGGTGCTCACCGACACGAAGCTGATCGAGCAAACGATGACCGTCGAGAACAAGCCCGGCGGCGGCGGAACGGTATTCCTGGGCGAATACGTGGCGAAGGACAGCAAGGATCCTTACAAGCTGTTCGTCAGCTCGCCCCCGATTCTGATCAACAATCTAAAGGCGGAAGGCAACAGTCCTTACGGCTATAAGGATGTTACGCCGCTTGCGCAGATGACGAAGGATTTCGGCGCGATCGCCGTATCCGCGGATTCCAAGTACCAAGACCTCCCGTCGCTGCTGAACGACCTGAAGGCGGACCCGGCCTCCATCACACTTGCGGGCGGATCCGCGCCGGGCTCTATGGACCACTTGATCAGCGTACTGCCGGCTTTCAAGTCCGGCATTGATCCGAAAGCGGTCAAGTACCTGTCTTACGATGGCGGGGGCGAAGCGCTGGCTGCTCTGCTCGGCAACAACGCGGACGCGATCGGCACGGACGTCTCATCACTCGGCAGCTATTTGAAAGCCGGCAAAATCCGCATCCTCGCTGTCACTTCCGGCGAAAGGCTGGGCGGCGACTACAAAGATATCCCGACGCTCAAGGAGCTGGGGCTGGATGCCGAATTCACAATCTGGCGCGGCGTGTTCGGTCCGAAGGAGATGACGGAAGAACAAATCGCCTTCTGGGATAAGACGCTGAAGTCGCTCTCCGAGAACGAGACGTGGACGAAGGAGCTTACCGCTAACGACTGGGCGAGCGAATACCGGAACGCGGCTGACTTCGCGACATTCCTGGCCGAGCAAGAGAAGGACGTTCAAGAGCTGCTGACCGCACTGGGCATGCAGAAATAATACGGAACAAGGTGAAACGGCTGTCGCCGTCCTTTGGCGGCGTGGCGCGTTTCATTCCGAGAAATATAGAGAAAGTAGGACGAAATCATATACTTTCCTATATTTCGCCATAGGGAGAGAGCGCAAGCTCTCCCCTTGCATAGAAAGGAGTTAACCTGCCGATGAACAAAACGTTCGACCGATACGCCAGCTTTGTGTTCCTGCTTCTCGGTATCGGGTTTATGTGGCAGAGCGCGGGCATCAGCTCTTCCGCTTACGGCAGCACGGTCGGCCCGAACATCTTCCCCTTCGGGCTCGGCGCGTTGCTTGTCCTGCTAAGCGTCCGCCTGTTCTTCGAAGCGCTGAAGGCCAAATCTTCCGACCGGAAGAGGGAGAAGCTGGACTACAGACGATTTTTGATTATTTTCGGGACGGCATTTCTCTATGCGTATTTCCTGGAGGTCATCGGCTACGTGATCGGAACGTTCCTCTTCCTTCTCGTCGGCTTCCAGACGCTTGAGAAAGGCAAATGGGTGAAGTCGATTCTGATTGCCGCCGCGTTCTCGATCGGTGTATACGTCATATTCGTTATTCTGCTAGAAGGCACCATGCCAGGCTTCCCGTCTTGGCTATCATGAGAATGGGAGGAACCCATAGATGAACATCCTGCATTTCCTGGCCGACGGATTCGCTACCGCCCTGCAATGGCATAACCTGTTGTTCGCGTTCGTCGGGGTGCTCATCGGCACTTCCGTCGGCGTGCTGCCCGGCATCGGGCCGATGAGCGGCGTCGCCCTTCTGATTCCCGTCACGGCGTCCATGACGGGCGGCCTTCCGCCGGAAGCCGCGGCGACCAGCTCCATCATTCTGCTCGCGGGCGTCTATTACGGCGCGATGTACGGCGGCTCGACCACCTCGATTCTGCTGAACACGCCGGGGGAATCGTCGTCCGTCGTCACGACGCTCGACGGCTATCAGATGGCGAAGCAAGGGCGGGCAGGTGCCGCTCTGTCCATCTCCGCCATCGGCTCCTTCGCGGCGGGCGTCTTCGCACTTATCGCACTTATCGCCCTTGCGCAGCCGCTGTCCAATGTCGCGATCAAGTTCGGACCGGCCGACTACTTTTCCTTGATGCTGCTCGGCCTATGCGCCGTTAGCGGACTCGCCGGGAAGTCGATCACGAAGGCGCTGATCATGACCGTATTCGGCCTGCTGCTGGCCACGATCGGCATGGATACGGTGTCCGGCGTCGCCCGCTTCACCTTCGGCATCCCGCTTCTGTACTCCGGGCTTGAATTTCTGACGATTGCCGTCGGATTGTTCGCGCTCGGCGAAGTATTCAAGACGATTCTGGAGCGCGATTACGTCTCGGGCGCAACCGCGAAGATCGGTCGCATCCTTCCGACCCGGCAAGATCTCAAGGATAGCGCGGCGCCGATCGCGCGCGGCTCGGCGGTCGGTTTCTTTATCGGCATTCTGCCCGGCGCGGGCGCCACTTTAGCCTCTTTCTTCAGCTACATCCTGGAGAAGAAGATCAGCAAGAAACCGGAGTCGTTCGGCAAAGGCAACATCGCCGGCGTCGCGGCCCCGGAATCCGCGAACAACGCCGCGTCCGGCGGCGCCATGATTCCGCTGCTGACGCTCGGCATTCCGGGCTCCGGCACGACCGCGATTCTGATGGGCGCGCTGATCATGTACAACGTCCAGCCGGGTCCCTTATTGTTCGAGGAACATCCGGAAGTCGCCTGGGGCCTCATCGCGAGCATGCTGATCGGCAATCTGCTGCTGCTCATTCTGAACATGCCGCTCGTGAAGGTGTTCGCGAAGATCATCCAGACGCCGGCCAAATACCTGATCCCTATTATCGTCGCCATCTCCATCTTCGGCGTGTATGCCGTGCAGGCGCAGATTTTCGACCTGATGCTGTTGCTTGCCTGCGGCGTGGCCGGCTTCCTGCTCGCCCGCA
This sequence comes from Paenibacillus sp. LHD-117, assembly GCF_030929555.1. Taxonomy (GTDB): domain Bacteria; phylum Bacillota; class Bacilli; order Paenibacillales; family Paenibacillaceae; genus Pristimantibacillus. Next base: position 162,324 of record NZ_JAVFVT010000005.1, read on the forward strand.
ACGATTATCCGCTCGCTCCGCTCGTGCTCGGCCTCGTGCTCGGGCCCATGATCGAAAACAACATGCGCAGGGCGCTGACGACGTCGAACGGAGACTTTATGATTTTCCTGCAGAAGCCGATGTCTCTCGCGTTCCTCGTCATTGCCTTGCTTTGGATTGCCGTTCCGATCCTTCTGAAGCGTCGGGGCAAGGAAGTCGTCATCAATGAGGAAGGATAACGGGACGAGCTCACGCCGTTCAAACTAACTTCGCTTCGGACTTGGAAGCAGATCGCAGAAGGCAGGTGCACCATGAACCCTAATAAACTAGGCGGCAAAAGCGTTATCGCGCGCATCGAAATGAACACGGACGAAGTCGGCTTCGGCGCGGTCGCCTCGGCCATCTTCGAAGCCGGCGGCGACATCGTCGCGATCGACGTGATCCAGACGAGCAAACACCAGACGGTGCGAGACATTACGATTACCGTCGCCGATACGGTTGATATCGCGATCATTACCGAGCGTATCCGCAGTCTTCCGGGGGTGCGGCTGGTCAACCTGTCCGACCGTACCTTCCTGCTTCATCTCGGGGGCAAAATCGAAACCAAGCTGAAGGCGCCGATCAACAACCGCGACGACCTGTCGCGCGTCTATACGCCGGATGTCGCGCGCGTCTGCCTCGCGATCCACGAGGAGCCCCGCAAGGCGTTCACCTTGACGGTGAAACGCAATACCGTGGCCGTCATCTCCGACGGCAGCGCCGTGCTCGGCCTCGGCAATATCGGCCCGTACGCCGCCATGCCCGTCATGGAGGGCAAGTCGATGCTGTTCAAGCAGCTGGCCGACGTGGACTCCTTCCCGATCTGCCTGGACACGCAGGATACGGAGGCCATTATCGCCTCGATCAAAGCGATCGCGCCCGCCTTCGGCGGCATCAACCTAGAGGATATCTCCTCGCCGCGCTGCTTCGAGATCGAACGGCGGCTGCGCGAAGAGCTGGATATCCCCGTCTTCCATGACGATCAGCACGGAACGGCAGTTGTGCTATACGCCGCGCTCATCAACGCGCTGAAGGTCGTAGACAAGCCGCTGCGGGATTTGAAGGTGGTCGTATGCGGCATCGGCGCGGCAGGTGTTGCCTGCAGCAAAATTTTGCTGTCGGCAGGCGTTCGCAACCTCATTGGCGTCGACCGCCATGGCGCGCTCACCGCGGATCAAACCTATGACAATCCGATGTGGCAATGGTATGCCGAACATACGAATCCCGGACGCGCCAGCGGTTCGTTGCAGGATGTTATTCGGGGAGCAGACGTGTTCATCGGACTATCGGCGGGCGGCTTGCTGAAGCGCGAGGATGTCCAGGCGATGGCCGATAAGCCAATCGTGTTCGCCATGGCCAATCCGACGCCGGAGATATTGCCGGAGGAAGTCGAGGATATTGCCGCGGTCATCGCCACGGGGCGTTCGGACTACCCGAACCAAATCAATAACGTGCTTTGTTTCCCGGGCATCTTCCGCGGCGCGCTCGACTGCCGGGCATCGGCCATCAACGAAGAGATGAAGCTGGCCGCCGCGGAAGCGATCGCCTCGTCGATCTCGGAGGAGGAGCTTGGCCGGCATTACATCATTCCGAGCGTGTTCAACCAGAACGTCGTAAAAGGGATTCGGGATCTCGTCATTCGGGCGGCCATCCGGACGGGCGTCGCCAGGCGCATTCCGAGGGAATACCGGTAACCGCTTCATCATTCAGCGAGAACGGGGGATGGTTTTCCTATGAAGTCAAGCATTCGATCGATTGTCGATATTAATCAAACGGCTGGCGCTTTCCAATCCAGCATCGTTCTCCGTACAGGCGACAGGTTTATCGACGCGAAGAGCATTCTCGGACTCAGCATGACGCTTTATCGCGACCAGACGTACCGGCTCGACATCCACGGTCCCGACGAAGAAGAAGCGAAAGCCGCCATGCTCGACGTCTTCCTGAAGTATGGGCTGCTGGTCGAAATAAACGATTAATGATCCTGGAATGATGCGGCTTCCGCGCCAAACCCCCAATCCATAAGCATGCGATTGGGGGGTTTGGTTTTTTTCACGCCCGAGCCTTGCAACAAACAAAAGCGTCATCCGCTCCTCGCGAATAACGCTTCCCCAATGTCCGCACTAAAAAAGGCGGTTAAATTTTAACGTCCCTCCAAATCCTTCACAAACGCGCTCGTCGGTACCTGCTTCTCATCCTTTAGCGTGCCGAAGATCGCGTCCACGAACGGCGTCGAGACGCCGTACCAGAAGTTTTCGTTCTTGAAGTGATGCAGCAGATGCGTCTTCTTTACCCACTTCCCGAGCTTCGTTCTCGGCTGCAGCGGCCGATGAGCGACATAGTGCTTCCATTCATAAATAAGCAGCATCGCGATGAGCCCCGCGGCGAAAGCGGCGGACGCGTCGGTCAAGTCCGTTATCAGATAACACGCGCCAACGAACACGACGAAGATCGGCAGACTGTACCAGAGGGGGAGGAACAAAAGCTTGAGATCGTTCGGAAAGCTGTGGTGATCATAGTGTAAGCGCTTAAGCAGTTTGAGGAAAAACGGATTGCTTGGGGCCTTCAGATGAAAGAAAAACCGATGCGTCAAGTATTCGCTGAACATAAAGCCGATTAGGCCGGCCGCGAAAAAAATCGCGCTTCGGAAGCTCGCGCCGTACAGCGCAAGATGCGTCCCCGCGATGGCCGCCAGCAGCGCAACCATCACCGTAATATCCGCGTGCAGGAAAAAGTCTTTGTACAATTGCTTTTTGGTCATCGGAGCGCTCACCCGCTATGATCTATGATTTGCGTTCAATACGATTTCATCATAGCCGAACCGGGCTGTCAACCTTTCGACTGCTGTCATCCGGCGTTGACTACAAGTTCAAGCTGATCCAATCTGCGCCGCTAGCTCCTGCTGATGGCCGAGCAGGCGACCCAATACGCCGTGGGGGTCGCCTGCTAACTCCTCGTAACGTCCGCTCTGCACGATAGCGCCGTGGTCGACGACAATCACTTGATCCGCATAGCGAATCGTCGATAGCCGGTGCGCGATGACGATAACCGTCACCTGCCCTCGCAACCGCTCCAGCGTCTCCTGCACTCGCCGCTCCGTCTCCGTATCCAAGGCGCTGGTAGCCTCGTCTAGAATGAGAATGGAGGGCTCCCGGAGCATCGCACGCGCAAGCACCAGTCGCTGCTTCTCTCCCCCGGATAGCCGGATGCCCTTGTCCCCGATTTGCGTATCCAGTCCAAAGGGCTGCCTTCGGACGACTTCCGCGACGGAAGCAAGCTCCAGCGCTTCCCATAGCTGATCGTCGGTGGCCTCCATCTCCATGATCAACAAATTCTCCCTTATGCTGGCATTAAAGAGGAACGGCTCTTGCGGGACATAGCTGACGGAACGTCTGAAGGACAGCAAATTCTCCTCGGTCAACGTCTGCCCGTCGATCCGAACTTCTCCCCGTTCCGGGCGGTTGAGCCCCATCAGAACGTCGGCCAGCGTCGTTTTGCCTGCGCCCGATGGGCCTACGATCGCCGTCATTCCCTTCGCTGGAATTCGGGCGCGAACGTTTTTCAGTGCATACGCCTCCTTCTGGCGGTTATACCGGAACCAGACCCCATGAAGCTCTATGCCATTCTTCAGCTCTGCAGGCCGGATATCGCGGAAGCTTGCGTTCCGCAGCTCCCTCGACTGTTCGCAGTCCTTCTGAAGCTCGACCAGCGCTTCGAACGACGGAATCATGCTCGACAAGTTCTCCAGCTTGGATTGAATGCGGACGATAACCGGCCATAACCGCGAGAATAGCAGCACCACAAGCAGAAGCTGGGCAGGCTGCGACTGGAAGAGGTTGACTAGCAGGTACACGGATCCGGCAAGCAGGACGGCGGACGCGATGTTATAAAGAAATTGCGAATTCGTCTTCAGCTTCGTGAACGCGACGGCGTTATGTTCGGCCTGGCCGCAGACGTCGCTCATCCAATCCGCGTGCGTCTGCTCCAACGTATTGCTTTTAATGTCTTTAATCCCGTTCATGTGATCCGTTATGCCGGCGATGTACATTTTGGACAGCTTCAAATTCTCCTGGCCGAACTGTTCGGACTTCCGCGTGAAATACCGGGAGCTTGCGAGTAACAACAGCCCTGCCGTCAATATAGCAGCCGTGAGCCACGGCGATAGCAGAAACGCAAGGACGATCTTGACTGCCGCGAAAATAAGCGAGGACATAAACTGAAAATAAGAACTTAATCCGTTTTTCACCTGAGCGATCTCCGTCGTCATTAACTTGACGATATCGGATTTTCGATGCCGGATGAAGAAATCCCAATCCGCTTTCAACAGGCCTTTGTACGTTTCTTCCCGAAGCTTGCGGATGAAGGCCTGCTGGATTTTTTTGTTCAGAATGGTTTGATGGCGGTTGAACAAGCTTTGGCAGACGCTTATGACCACATAAGCGATGAGAATGGCCGTCAGGCTCTGCGTGCGCGGCACGCCCTCGAACAACTCGAACAACCAGCCCACATACGGGATTCCGCTGGCGTCGAAGTCCACTAGACCCGTAATGCCCAGCAATGGAAGGATGAGGAGGATGCCTACCGACTGCAGAATGCCGATGACTAGCAAAGCCGCGGAGTTCAGCCATAGGACGGGACCGGCGAAACGATAGATTCTCCCCGCAAAGTCGATGATATGGCTCATGGATGGAGATCGCTTGCCGGTCTACCATCGTTGCCGTCTTGCCGGATATCGCTGATCATGACGCGTTCTCCTTCTCCGAAGCGAGTGCATCCAGCACGAGCCGAACCAAGCCCGGCGCGGAATAGAGGTCGGCGGGCCGGCTTAGTTTTAACATTTCGGTTCGATTCGCCAAGCTGGAGGTTGTGCGGAAATGCCATTCCATCAACCCCATCGGTTCAATCAAGGAGCGATGGAAGGTGTGATGGGCGAGTGTCCGCAATCGTTCTGCCCCTTGGATGGGAGCAAGGCTTAATGCATCGTCGCCTTCCTTCTTCACCAGTTCGAATATGCCTGCCAGCGGCAAAGCTTGATGGGTGAACCGCGTCACGGGAATCGCGTATTTCGTACGGAGTCCCGTCGCGGATTCGCCCGATCGAGCCTGGCGTTCATAAACGGTGCGGTATTCTTCAACGCCCATGCCCATTTCGCTCAGACTCTCCTGCCACAGCTTCTGTTCCGGCAGAGCCGGCCATACCGTCGCGGCTTCCTTCTCCGTCCCATGCAGGACGACCGGTATAATGTCATCGCTAATAAACGTGAATCCTTGATTCAGCAACGCTTTCGCCATCGTCGACTTGCCCGCCCCCGAGAAACCGACGATCGCATAAGCAAGGCCATCTAGCGCAATCGCGCTGCCATGCAACGGTAGAATCCTTCGCTGCAGCAGCAGAATCGCCATGCAATAACCGTCGAGGAATAACCGGATCCGCTCCAATTCGGCGCCTTCCTCGGGCGTAACGACCACCCTGCGGCCGGCTTCGACCATATAGATCGCCGTATTCGCAATTCGGAATAAGACAGTATTGTCCTGCACGACGAAAGCCTCTTCGGGCGTGGATAACGACTCCCACAGCGCCGCCTCGTCCCCCCATTCGATTACGACATCCACCATTCCAGCGCGCTCCTCCGCGGGCTTCGAGCCGGGAAACGGAATGTCGGAAGCGATATGAAATCCAAACGCCTTATATAAGTAGCGGTCGTTCTTCTCGAACATGGCTTCGCCTCCGATGGGTACGATTCAATTGTTCTTTTTAAAGAACATTTAGTCTCATTTATTCACCATGAATAAGCCCTCACCCCGCAAGGAAAGGGACAAGGGCTTATAGACAAACAATATTGCCTGCGTCTGCCTTAACTGCCGAAGCCGATGCTGGACGATCCTGAACCTGAGCCCGAACCGGAGCCCGATCCTGATCCGCCTTTGTCTTTGTCAGGCTTCTTTGCCGTCATCTTAATATCAAGCGCTTCCAACCTCGGTGTTACCCACAGTTTCTTCTCCAAACATAACACCTCCAATTAAACCGAATCACGCTTCGCTGTAATGCAATTCGTTCTTTATTAAGAACGATTTAAGATGATTGTACTGCTCTCTTTACACAATGTCAACAATCAATCTTGAGCCATATCGTATTTACATAAGCAAGCCGGAAGCCGGCCTTCTCCATGTTGCCGTGGCTGACCGATCCGAACTCGACGTCCGTATAGAGGCGCTTCAAGCCAAGCTCGGCGGCATCGTGCATTCTTGCCTTGAGCAGCGCCGACTGGCAGCCTCTGCCTCGGAAATCCGGGAACGTATAGTCGTTCGCGATATAACCCTCTTCCCCATGTAGGAACATCGACCCCATCGCCGCGGGATGGTCATCGATCCGAATCATGTAATTGCGGAAGTTCGGCGCATGGAAGCAATCCCGCGTCCTCGCAATCGTTGCTTCGTTTATGTTCAAACCTGGATTGGACAAGACGATCCATTCGATGAACGTATCCGCGGCGGCGGCATCCGTTACCCGTTCGATATGAAAAAGCGACCCGGCCTGCCAGTCCTCCGAACGTTCGGTATACAGGAAGGCGAGCTGCTCCGCTGGCGCGTACCCTCTCTCGGTCAACGCGATGCCGATATCTTCCGTCATATTCGGGGGCGCCATGTCGAAGCTGGGAGCGAACCCTTCGTACGCAGCCAGAATGTCATCCAGCTCGGGCAGGTCCGCGGGACCAAAACCTTTGACCCGATTATAATAGACGGAATCCGGTGCCGTACGTTCGATAAGCAGCGTAGTCTCCCCGATACGCTTCGCCTCTAGCCGCTTCTCGACTCCGGAGAGCGCGCGGATCGCGTTCCATTGGGTCAGCTCCAGCTCCATCCGTTCGGCTCTCCGTACAAGCTCCAGCGGCTTCAGCCGTTCTTGATCATTCATCTTACACGCCTCCTTACAAGCAAAGCACACACGCTTCGGCTTTCCCGATCGTTGCTCTCATTATACCCCAAACCCTCATTCAACCTTTGCGTCCGTCAAACCCCATGCAGCGCATCCAGCGCAGCCTGTTCATCCTTTAGGAAAAACGCCTGCTTCCCTTGGTTGCATTCATAAATAAAATCCTTTAAGCTCTTGCTGCCGTATCCGCCGAAGTCGCCGACAATCGCCAGCTTCACTCGATAGTTCGTGTACTTCTGCAAGATCTCGCCCGCCAGCCCGGTCTTCAAGTCGAAAAAAGCTTCGGCCAGCATTGTTTTGTCGAGCAGCAGCTTATTGCAGCCATCCTCGTTGTAGCTCACCGTCGCCATCAGATCAAGCGCATCCTGCGCGTCTTGGATGACAACTTCTCCGCTTTCAATGATCGCAACTCTGGAGTCGCCGCGGGAATCGATGCGTATATTCATGCCGATTGTCCTCCTTTCTCTCCTTGTTCAGGCAGCGGACGAAGCTCTCTTCTACCGTGTATGTGGGCGACGCCCTCCTTGCAGAGACCGTACGGCTCCCATCGGCAGTCCGAGCACAAGGTCCGGATATCGTCCGGCTGGACGTTGCCCGCTACCCTCTCCAAAATGCTGGACCAGCTTGCGCTGTCTCCGATCTTCATCCCCACCTTCGACAAAATGTCGCTATCCTTCCGGAAAACCGAATCGTTCCGGCAATGGGAATGCTGATCTGCCGGGAACGCGCGGCAAATATCGTCGGGACCTTCGATGATCGCGATCTCCGTCTCGGGGCGAACCCGCAGCGTCTCGTAAATTTCCGTCATATTCGTACAGAACCCGTCCGAATAGCCCTTGCCCCGGTAGCCTAACAAGCAGAGCAGATGATGCCCTCTTAGCCGAATCGTCATGAATCTTGCCTCCCTCTACCCTTCTAGCGAACCGCCTTCTCGAATATCCGGACCAGCTCGTTCGTATAGGCTTCCAGCCCGGTGCTCTTCGCGATGGCGGGGTTTAGCAAATATTCGCCGATCGCCCCTTGAATCGCGGTTGCCATCACTTCCACGCGGAATACCCCGAACGCCCCTTCCTGCTGCCCTTCGCGCAACAGCCTGGTAAGCTCCATCATAATCGGCTCTTCGTCATCCGGATCGTTCAGCTTGTAATACGGAACGTTCTCCGGCGTCCGTGCGTGGAAGATGATCTCGAGCAGCGCCGTATACCGTGACGGATGCGCTTCCTGATAAGCGAGGCTCGAAGCGATGAACGCTCTCAGCCGCTCCGCAGGCGTCGCTGCCTTGCGTACTTGTTCCACAATATATTCGGTCGATTGCCCGACTAGTCTCATAAGAAGATGGTTCATCAAGTCGTTTTTGTCGTCAAAATGGTACGAAATCAGCGCCGTGCTGATCCCCGCCCGCTTCGCGATCTGCGACAAGCTGGCGGCCGCGAATCCGATCTCGTCCAAGGTCGCGATCGCCGCTTCCATCATTTGTTCGCGTCTCGCTTCGGAAATAAACGAGCCCTTCCCATCGGATTTGCGTTCATCGCTCATACCAATCCCTCATTCATTCTTTTTCTTCGACAGCAGCTTAGCCGTAATGATCGCCGCGATAATAAGAAGCGTCAACCATAACCCGCTTCACTTGAAGCTGAACCCTTCGAAGGAAGCACCGTCCGCCAGCCACTCGATACCCATGCCCGCCGCCACGCAGATGACGATCACGAGTCGAAGCGCCAGAATAAACGGGATCATGGACCCTGCTAGAATCAGCATGTTTTTGCTGTTATTGTCGCGGTTGCCGGTCAGGTACCCGATGGCCGCGCCGAAGCAGAGCAGCCCTCCCAGCACCATTAACCCCGGCTGAATCCAATGATACCAATGGAAGTTCGGCCAGTCTATCCGTTCTTGATAAAAAAACCATGTTCCAGCCAACACTAGAATGCCCGCCAATAAGCTCAAAACCGCCAATACCCGATTGTTCATGCCGATCCCGCCCTTATAATTTGATTATATAATCAATAATTTGAATGATCGATCAAATTATAGCAGGGAACCGTATTGGTTGCAATCATGGAAAGATCCAAAAATTACTTACTATTGTTGAGAAACATTAAATTATATAGTAAACTAGAAAGAAAATAAGGAGGGCTTACTCCCATGACGATAGATAAGAATCAGAAGAAGATGGAAATCGGCATCAGCACGTTCCTGGAAGCGACGGGCGGACCCGCGAGCCATGCGGAACGGCTGCGCAACGCGGTAGAGGAGATGGTCCTCGCCGACCAGGTCGGACTTGACGTTTACGGCATCGGCGAGCATCACAGACCGGATTACGCCGGCTCCTCTCCCGCCGTCGCCCTCGCGGCCGCAGCCGCAACGACAAAGCATATTCGGCTCTCCAGCGCCGTTACAGTGTTGTCCTCCGACGATCCGGTTCGCGTCTACCAAGACTTCGCAACGCTCGACGGCTTGTCGAACGGCAGGGCCGAGATCATGGCGGGCCGCGGTTCGTTTATCGAATCGTTCCCGCTCTTCGGTTATAGCCTTGACGACTACGACGCCCTGTTCGAGGAGAAGCTGGAGCTGCTTCTCGCGATCCGCGACTCGGAGAAGGTTAGCTGGAGAGGCGGACATCGTCCAGCTTTCGACAACCTCGGCATCTATCCAAGAGCCGTGCAGAACCCGCTTCCGGTATGGATCGCCAGCGGCGGCAATCCGGAGTCGGCCGTTCGCGCGGGCGTGCTCGGCCTGCCGATCGCCTTCGCCATCATCGGAGGCTTGCCGGAGCGGTTCGCGCCGCTCGTTGATCTGTATCAGCGGGCTGCCATCAAAGCCGGCCACGACCCGCGCAAGCTGCAGATCGCAACGCATTCGCACGGCTTCGTCGGCGATACGACGGACCAGGCGGCCGACTTGTTCTTCCCTTCGACGCAAGCGCAGATGAACAAGATCGGGCGCGAGCGCGGCTGGCCGGCTTACGACCGCTCGGCGTTCGACGCAGCCCGCACGCTGCGCGGCGCCCTCTATGTCGGCGACCCCGAGTTCGTGGCGGAGAAGATCGTCCTGCTGCGCAAGAACCTTGGCGTCACCCGCTTCTTCCTGCACCTGAACGTCGGAACGATGCCGCATCGAGAGATGCTCCATGCGATCGAGCTGCTCGGCACCAAGGTCGCTCCGATCGTGCACAAGGAGCTGGCTCGTACCGAAGCGCAAGCTTAAACGCATCGGTTTGGCGCGTGGCTATTCGCCACTCGTTGCCGTTATTTTCGTGAGCCGGTCATACAAAAAAACCTTCGCAACTGCAAGCAGCTGCGAAGGTTTTTGCTTTTTCCGTCTTCTATATTCAGCTTTCAATTTCCGATTCCTGCCTCCTGATGCCTGTTGCGTCAATCGATCAGCTCGTAGCTGACGAAGGCAATCCGCGAGCTGTCCGGCGACCATGAATTTACGTTGATCGTGCCTTGTCCGCCGAAGAGCTTCGCCAGGACGCGGTATTCGCCGCCCGCGCTGGGCATCGCACGTAGTTCGACGTGTTTGTTCGGCGGATGGTCTCCGGGCGCGACATCTCCCTTGCGGTACGCGATGTAGACCACCGTCTCCCCGTCGGGCGACAGATGCGGGAACCAGCTGTTGCTTTCGTCGAACGTCATCTGCGTCTGCTCGCTGCCGTCCGTTCTCATCCGCCAGATCTGCATCAGTCCCGAGTGTACGGAGTTGAACCAAATGTAGCGGCCATCCGGCGAATATTCCGGACCGTCGTCAAGACCCGGCGCGTCGGTGAGCCGCGTTTCCACGCCGCCCGCTGCCGGGATCGCGTAAATATCGTATTCGCCGTTACGCTCGGCGCAATAGACAAGCGTGCTGCCGTCGGGCGACCAGCCATGCAGGTAGCTTGGTCCCAACGCCGTAATCAGCACCGGTTGGCCACCTGCAACAGGAAACACGTAGATCCGAGATTGCCCGTCTTCCTTCGTATGATGGCTGACCGCGATCTCCGAATGATCTGGCGAGAGGACATGGTCGTTATTGCACCGGTTCGCGTAGCCGGAATCGATCCGGCGGCTTTCCCTGGTCGCAAGGTCGAAGTCATATAGCGATCCCTCGCTGTTATAGATCAGCTTCTCGTCGCGCGTCCAATTGGGCGCTTCGATCAGCTTATCGAACGTCGCATGCACGGATCTTTCGCCAGTCCGCACATCCATCGTTTCGAGCAAACTTCTTACGTTCATCTCTCCATCTCTCCTTCTATTCGGCGAATCGTTCTACTCGGTTAGACGCAGCTTCTTGCCCTCCGCCCGCGCGCGCGCCCGATCGCCGTCCGCCCGCGGTCATCCCCCAAAACAGCCATCCGACCGCCGTCATGAGCAGCCCCGCGGCGATGAAGACGCCGCCTGCTCCCAAGTAGGCCGCGGCTGCCGCGCCAACCGACGGAGCGATCAGTATGGAACCCGTCTGAATGGCCGAGGCGGCTGCCGATACGGGCGCGATCGTATCGTCCGTCGTCTCCGTCTGCAGAATATAGGCGAACGGAACCGCGGCCTGCGCCCCGCTAATCCCAAGAAGCGCCCCGGCGAGCAGCCAGCCGCTCAGCGACACGGGCAGCCAGCCTTGTCCCGAGAGACCCACGAGCACAAGAATGAAGCCCGACAAACCGCCTGCCGCCGCCATCCGGGCAACCGGACTTCGCTTCCAGCCGTCCCAATGCCCGGCCGCAAGCGCTCCGACGACGCTTCCCGCTCCGACGACGCCGATCAACAGCCCGAATTGCTTCTCCGGCAGCCCCGCCTCCATAGCTAGGACGACGAAGAGGTTATCGTAAATAAAGATCAACGCGAACATGAGGCCCATAAAGAGGATGCCCGACTTCAGCAGCGGCTTCGTGGCCATGTCCGAGAGCGCCTGCCGCATGCCTCCGCGATCACCTGCGGAACCTCGTTCTTCCGTCTTCCACTCGGGCAGTCCCATTAGGACCAATGCGGACAACGCGTACAATCCGGCTCCGATCGCGAACGGTGCGCTGCCGCCTATCCATAACGCCGAGGCGCCGCCGACCATCGGCCCGATAATTTTGGTCAGATTGACCGATAACCCGCTTAGCGAGGAAGCCTGCGCAAGCTGACCGGCATCGACCAGCCGCTTCACCGCGCGCTGCCGGACGGGATCGAACACCGAACTGACGCTCATTTTCAAAAAAACCAGCGCCAGCATGAAGCCGAGCGAATTGGCCATGAGCATGGCGAGCACGATCGCGGCGCGCAGCAGATCGCATGAGATCAAAACCTTCCTGCCCGAGAACCTTCCCATCCTGACGCTGGCGAGCGGACCGATGACGGCCCATGGAATGCCGACGCATAACGAGAAGAGCGCCATCGCCATCGGCCCTTGACCCCATCCATATACGATAAGCGTACTAATCGCGATAAAATCCAGCCAGTTGGCAAAGTCGGATAACACCTGACCCGCGAACAACCGGCGAAAACCTTTCTCCTTCAGCGGCAACCACATTCGAGCAGCGGCAACAACCATGACGTATCCCTCCATCATCCGTTTCCTCTACCGTAACCACCTTCTGTCAGAGGAAGATCAGAGGAGCTCGCCTTCGCAAAAAAAGCGATGCAGCTGCCGCTTCATTTCGCTTCGTATTTCGTAAAGTCCCGTTCGGCTCAGCAGCCGATCCCAGTCGGCCGAGAACCGCCGTTGCACGTCCTCCCATCCCAATCGCCGCGAGAAATCGAGCACCGTACGCAAGCCATGCAGGGAGTGAAGAACGAATTACGACTGCTGAAGCACCTGCCTGCCCCGTTCCATCCACGCTTCGCCAACCTTTGGATCGGTTCGATACAGAAGCAGCCCCTTGAGCAAAAACAACTGCCCTTCTTCCCGCATGTACGGATACCGTTCCAGCTCCAGCTCGGCCTGCCTCAGCGCCGCTAGCTGCGCTTCTTCCTCTTCCGCATGCAGGGAATAGGCAAGTCTCAGATTCGCGCAATACGGGATAAGACCCTCCCAGCGCTGCTTGTGCACCTCTGCCGTTAACTGCTCCAAGCGCGCAGACGCTTGGACGTATTCGCCCCAATCCATCTGCAGTTGGACGATCATCATGGTCTCCAGCTCATTTTGCCATACCGGGGGAAGCGATCGCGCGCGAAGCGCGGCTTCAATATAGGGACGATTGTCCTCCGGCTCCAAATGCTGATACAGATACAGGAGAAGAAAAGCGCGCTCGCGGATGGAGCCGGCCGCCGGATCCACCGCGAACCGGACATCGCCTTCCATGGCTCGGATAAGCAAGCCGAACCCCGGATCGACGTCGAAGCCGAGCATCTCCTTGTTCTTGTACAAGGTAAGCAGCGCGTCCCCTCTTCCGTATCTTAAGTACATGTCCGCGATGCCCCGCATTTCTTCCGCAAAGCTCGGGAGCGCATGGAGTGGATTCGCCTTCGGCTCCGGCCGCTTCTGCGTGAACCGGTAGCCTACGCCCCTGACCGTCTCGATTCTCACATCGGACTCCCATATCGTAAGCTTCTTTCGAAGGCGGTAAATATGATCATCCACCGTCCGGTCGACGGGCGATTCCAGCTCCCACACCGCGTTAAGCAGCTGCTCGCGACTAAAGGTCTGGCTTTCATGGAGGCATAGAAAATCCAACAACGTATATTCCTTGGGCAGCAGCACGATCTCCTGGCCGCGGTAGGACACGGTGAGCTTGTCGCGATCGAACGCCAGCGCGGCTTGCATGACCAACTCTCCTTCCTTCGCCTTGTTGTAAGTAGCTCTATTATAAGAAAAACAATTGCACTGGATCAATCTATTCGCGAGACTGCAGCATAGCCCGAGGCCAGTACGAATGACAAGCGCTTAAAAAAGAAAAAGCAATTCCTATGATCGGGAATCGCTCTTTATCCTGCTATCGTTCTATCCAGAAATGATGAGCCTTCCTAAAGCTACTTCGCGGCAAACATCGCTTTCTTCAGCTCCTGGTTCCGCTCCGCGAAAACCTCGTTGTGGGAGGACACCATGCCGTAAGCATTGGCATCCGGTGCGATGTATTGTTTCGCTTTGTTGACGGCGTTGGCCGCGTCCTGGAAGGCGCCGGCGATCAAATGCAGCTTGCCGTCATGCGCCAGAATATCGCCTGCGGCGTATATCCCGGGAACCGAGGTTTCGCTCATCGACGTGCCGGCGATGCCCCACTCTTCATGCATCCGGATCTGCACCTCGCTCTTCTCGAGCAGATCCGAATCGCGTTCATAGCCGTGGTTAATGATAACTTCATCCACCGCCAGTTCGACTTCCGAGCCGTCGTCATGATTCTTGATCATGACCGTGCCGATCGCATCCTGCTCCGGCGTTGCGATCAGCTTGCCGATCGAAGTATTGAGCAGGACGCCTACCGAGCTCTTCATCAGCTTCGTCACTTCGGCTTCATGCCCTTTCAAGACATCCTTCCGATAAGTGAGGTACACCTTCTTCGCGATCGGCTCCAGCTCGTTCGCCCAGTCGATTGCCGCATTGCCGCCTCCCGAGATCAAGACGGTTTTGTCTTTGAACCGCGACAGCGACTTGACGGTGTAATGCAGATTCGATACCTCGAACCGGTCTGCGCCTTCGATATCGAGCTTCGTCGGCTTCAGAATGCCGCCTCCAACCGCCAGAATGACGGTACGGGAATAATGTTTCTCCCCCGAGGAAGTATGTAGGACGAACACGTTATCCTCGCCCCTCGAGATGGAAGTGACCTTCTCTCCCGTCACGACCTTCGGCGAGAACGTGAGCCCCTGCTGCACGAGCTGATGGATGAGTTGCTCGCCCGTAATCGGCGTCAACCCGCCGATATCCCAGATCATTTTCTCAGGGTACACATGAACCTTGCCGCCGAGCATCGGCTGGAACTCGATGATCTTCACCTTCATCTCGCGCAGCCCCGCATAGAACGCGGAGTAGAGACCCGCAGGCCCGGCGCCGATAACCGTCATGTCATATATCGTATCTATCGTCATTTTTCAAACTCCTTTTTCAAGGTTTATCCTGATCAAATCGTACCATAAATATATGAGAATGAAAATCATTATTGCACTTTGGACACAAAAAAGCCAGAATTCATTCCTCTCGGAACGACTCCGGCGTGTACTTGCACTTGTCTTCGTTTATGAGTTGGATTCGCCTTTGGAAAGCTGATCTTGGGCCATCCGGATCAATTCCTTCACCATCGAACCGCCGATCTTGCCTCCGATGTGTCCGGCGGACTCCGTCGACAGGTCTCCGTTCCCGTAAGGCTTAAGCGGTACGCCGAGCTCCTTCGCCACTTCGAACTTGACGTCATCCGGCCGATTCGGATCAACCTTGTAGCCTTCCCGTTTCATGACTTCCGCCTTGAACGCCTGCATGCCGCGCTCGGCTCCGGGCACCGCGTACTTTCGTCTTCTCGACACCTTCATCGCCCCTTCGCGTCTATTGCTTCTAAGTTGCCCGTCAACGCGACAATTGATGCAGGTTATTTGGATAGTTCGACGAATCCTTCGCCAAATACGTTTCTCACATCATGGATCGTCAGAAAAGCTTGCTTGTCGACCGACTTCACGATTTTTTTCAGCGTGCTTAGTTCTCCCCTGGTAATCACGATGTACAAAATATTTTTAGGTTCGTTCGTGTAGTTCCCGCGTCCGTAGAAGACCGTGACTCCCCGTTCCATAACCGTATTGACCCGATCCGCGATTAAATCGTGATGGTTCGAAACAATCATGACCGCCTTCTGCGCGTTCAGCCCTTCGATCATAAAGTCCATCACCTTAGTGCCGATGTAGAGCATGACGACCGTGAACAGCAGCCCTTGCACTTTGATAATGAAGACGGAAGCCAGAACGACGACCAAATCGATCGCGAGAAGCGCGTAGCTGGTATTCCAGTCCAGGTACTTGTTCATGATTTTGGCCAAAATCGTAGAGCCCGCCGTCGTTCCTCCTACCCGTATGATCAAGCCGAGGCCGATCCCGGTGAGCACCCCTCCGAAGATGGCGTTGATCATGAGGTCGTCGGTCTCTACCGTCCAGTGGCGCGTCAGATGCAGGAACAGAGAATTGAACAACACCGCCACCACGGTATAAATCGTAGTCGTCCGATCCAGGAACCGGTAGCCGATTGCCAGCAAGAACACATTGGCTATGAGGTTGACAAGACCCGGGGACCACCCAAGAAGATAATAGAGGATGATGGTGACGCCCGTGACGCCCCCTTCTCCCAAGTCGTTAGGAATGACGAATACATTGATCGCGACCGCGAACAACAACGAACCCGTGATCAACATGAGTATGTCTATCCATCGTTTGTTCATAGAACCATAATCCCTTCCTTGTCCGAAAAAAAACGAACACCGCAAGGTATCCGTTTGATTGCCGAATGACGCATCGGCGCTTTTTGAAATTGGGGTAAGCCAAAGCCGATTATAGCAGATGCTCCCGCTCGCGGGCAATGATCTTTTTTATGCTTTCGCGCTAAACCGCTTTGATTTCCAGCAGCTCGTACTTGATGATGCCGACGGGCGCGTTCACGTTGATGATGTCGCCTACCTTCTTGCCCATCAACTCTTGGCCCAGCGGACTTTCGTACGAAATTTTGTTATCCGCCACATCCGCTTCCGCCGGTCCGACGATTTGGTATTCGATCTTCTCGCTGAACTCGATATCATTGAGAATAACGACCGAACCTACGCTGACTTTGCCCGAGCTTAAGCTGCTCGCGTCTACCACGCGCGCGATCTTCAGCATTCTCTCGAGCTGCAGAATACGCGTCTCCATGAACGCTTGATCGTCCTTGGCCGAATGGTATTCGCTGTTTTCCTTGAGATCACCGTAGCTGATCGCTACCTTCAATCGCTGTGACAGCTCCTTCCGCTTGACCGTCTTCAGCTCTTCCAATTCATCTTCGATCTTCTTCAAACCTTCTGACGTTAAGATCAATTCTTCCTTGCTCATGATTGCAGCCTCCGCTTCCTTATCTATCCAATGATGCCTGACCCACATGGCTTCCTTCTTCTCCCGGCCGATCAGCCTACACCATAGTGTATCATAATTCCCGCCCCTACGCGGGGATGCGAGCTTCGTCCTCTCCATTGTTTCCGACCCGGCACTCGGTATACGTGGCTGCCTGAACGGAATAGCATGAAAGCCGGTGAGTGGCAGTCCGCTCATCCGGCTTGTACATCGCCCTCAAATTCGGTTGAGCTACAATGTACATGGAGTCGATCTAGCGGGATTTTCTCCTCTTAATTATCCGTAGAGACTATTGCCGAGCACGCAGCAGGAAAACTTCCCACTAAATCGACACATTGCAGGAGCAGAATGCTCCAGTAAACATATTAAGGGGAGGTTTTCCTGCTACTATTCTAAACGACCCGGCTGGAAGCCTTATTCTTGACGTTCCCCCTGCAGCCGGAATCATTCCTGGTCAAGCGCTACACATGGGGTGACGAGCTGGATGAAGAAGATGAGGATGGCGTTCCTAAAACGAAAACGAAAGCCCGTACAGCTCTTTTGGCGCTGTCCTAAAGAGGATTGCGAGAATTATAAGACACCATTAAAGTCCGTGCTAAAAAGAAGCTGGATATCCTCTGCGGCAAGTGTCACAAACGCTTTGTTTTTGTAGAGAGTCAAAATGAGGATGAGGATGAATATTTGTAAACCAATTATTCTCTTAGTCCATTATTTGATTTCGCTGATTAATGAATAACTAAAATGAATCTGGGGATTTTAGTGATTAGGAGGCGATGAGATTGCTAATTAAAACACTAATTCTCGGAAGTTTGCTTTTCACTAATTTATCAGAAGAACAACCGCATTTTATTTCAATTAAAAGTGAACCGCCAGTTATTA
This sequence comes from Paenibacillus sp. LHD-117, assembly GCF_030929555.1. Classification (GTDB taxonomy): domain Bacteria; phylum Bacillota; class Bacilli; order Paenibacillales; family Paenibacillaceae; genus Pristimantibacillus. The sequence goes on from NZ_JAVFVT010000005.1 coordinate 180,125, forward strand.
ATAACTGGATTAATCTCAAACAAACAGACAGTTTAAAAATCAAACTCGAAACTTCTAACACCTCATTCATTAGTTTCAGCATAATCCCAACCGGAACAAATATAGACAGAGAATATACAAATATAGGCTCATTACAGGGAAATGAAAAAAATGAATGGGAATTCGAATGGGAACCACCGAAAGAATTAAATCTCCATCATCATCTGCTAATTAAAATTTGTAATGAGAATTACAGCAAATGCGAAGTGAATACTTTGAATATTCTTAAAGATGAATAAGAAAACTGTTCCTACGAGGGAACAGTTTTCTTTGGTTAGATACTCTATTAATATGTGAAAAAGACTAAATCAGCAACCTCTGTCGATCCCAAATAATAATAGTCAAGAATCCAATACATGTCTTTGTTTCTGTATATTATTGCCCCTGTATTGGGATCAGTAGTAGTTAATGGTTCGGCCCACCATCTTGACCCTTCCTGTTGCAATTCTCCTGTGTGCGCATCAAATGTTCCATTGTATTGTCCTAGAGCGTATCTTGCTAGAAATAATCTAACTACGTTGTTTCTTAAATCTCCCATTGCCAAATTACCTACAGCGTTAATTGCATCTGTTGTTCTACTTTTTTCTGTTTTGACATCAAACGCTTGATCTGGATAGGTGCCGGATGGGGCAATTCCGTCATTAAGAGCGTAATTACCAAGTGGGCTCAGCGGATTGTAAACAGCAAACCATGCATACATTTTTACTGCCATTGCACCTGACTTAAGTGCCTCCATTGGAGATATATAAGTCCATTCATTAACCAATGTGTTTTTAATGTAATAATAAAAGTCAACATCTACTATGCATCCAACTCCGATGCATTTGTAATGTGTCCAATTGGCATTTTTCATTAGTTTTACTTTTATCGTTGCCGGCCTTTCGAACTCATCGGCAGCTTGTACCGCTAAACCACTCATTTCCATTGTGGCCGCTGTGTTTTCTTCGTTTTCCACATCCAATTTAGCGTTTGTTTTAAGAATTTTATTGCTACGATTCAGATAATCCCCTTTAAATCGTTCTCGATATTGCTTCACCCAATTCTGCTCATCAGATGTATTAAACCCTTGATTATCACCCACAATGTTATCTACTGGCGCCACTGAATATTGAGCAATTCTCCATTCGCCATCTTCCATTACTACTGCCACGAAAATGTAGTTAATACCATTCATATTCATTTCAGATTCAGCAGTAACTTTGTAATCTACTGCCACATAGAAGAAATGAACATTATTGTATTGGGCCGTTATAGCATCGAAGTACGGAGTGTAGTTCTGAGCTGCTGTATGATCCAACTCTTTGTACCCTTTGAGCTTTGCTTTCTTAACACCTAAAATTCCAGTACCTTCATTTTCTTTATTTTGAATAAATAAGGAAAACTCCTCCTTCATCGGTTTTACAAAATAGTTTAGCGATTCGGAGTAGTTATTCTTGTCAATCTCAGCGAGAAAGTTTTCAACGGACGTAAATGGATCATTGTCACTTTTTCCTTCTGCAGCTACCATGTTTAAAGAAGAAAATGCCATGATGATAATTAACATGCTGAGTACCGAGATTCTGAACTGTCTGAACAGAATAATCACTCTCCTTAATTATAAAATATTTACATCGATTCCAATAATAAATTATATAAAGTGCGTTCTACAATAGTTAAAAAGAACCATTATTTCCATAAAAGGTTTCAGAATTTGATGAATATTGTTGCCCGATAAAAAGTTGAGACTGAACAAAATCACCTTGCGGTGACTTATCGTTATACCTTATGGTAGTCATACTTTACGATGCGATACTCTGCGATTGCTGGGCTCGCCAAATAACGGCCAATATACTTGGCCGCTCCACCGGCATCCTTCATTCGTTGTTCGGCGTTGACATAAAAACCATGCTTGTATCGACTGTACAGTTAGTTTACCAGCTCTTTCACCTTCGCATCGTCGGGATACCACTTCAGCATTAAATCCATAAGCAGTTTCTGCCATGACTTTCTCAAGTAACACTCTTCCGCTGCTTATGGCGATCTAATGCACCATCCGTAACCAATGCATGAATATGCGGATTAAACTTTAGATCCCTGCCAAGCGTATGAATGACCGTAATGATGCCCAATTCATACTGCTTGCTCTTATTTTTAGGGCGATATTAATATTGGATGACCTTCGCCACTTCTTTACTCAGTTCGTTTAGACGGTTGCGATTCTCAAAGAAATATTTCCTCAACTCTTTCAATACAGTAAATACGGTATGGCGATGAAAGACATTTAAGATCCTCTCCTGCTGTTTTCTGGCCAGTCATCAGTGTATTTCTTCCTACATCCATGACAAAAACGGCTCTTGCAAGTAACGCAAATGAGGACTGGCTCAGGCTTACCTTTTTTACATCCCATACACTCGTACCTCGCATTTCCCATATCCTTGCGCCACATCGCATTGCCCTCTTTACTGCATCCTGTATGGCTGTTTGCAATTCCTTTTAGAAGTGATTCGCATAAAGCTCCCAAAAGCCTTGAAAGTGATCCTTTAGAATTTGTTTGCCTACTCCGCGTTTCTTCCATGTCTCTTGGTTACCCTTATTTTTTCGACGTACTTATCCACAATTCTTAGAGTTTCATAATTTCCTAAACAATAATAAAACGTCCCGACTCCACCTCATGCGGTGGAGTCGGGACGTTCTTCGTCTCTAGTAAAGATAATAGGGCAGCGCATTAGACTTGTCTAGACGTTGGCTCGTAAGGTTATATAAGGCGAAAGAACGATCACATAAAAATAATACAAAGTATTACTTAGCCATACGAGGCATGTCTGCATTTTGAAATAAACCCACTTGATGCTGCAGCTTTCGGCGTCCAACACCTCTTTATATACGCATTACTTGGCATCACTTAGGCGTATTCGCAGTAATATTCAGTAATACTAAGTGAGGCAATGAGTTCCCAAATATGTCTTAGCGTTATCTAGTATTACTTAGTGATGCTAGATAATGTAACAATGCCAGATGCGGCTCGATTGCACGCAAAAAAACGAGGGCGCGGAATCTGCTCCGCACCCCCAGGGTCAGCTCCACGCCTCGATATCCTCCTCGTCCACTTCCTCCTCCTCGGCTGCCGCCTCCGCCTCTGAGGCAGCCTCTAGAGCTGCCGCTTCCGCTGCGACGGCGAGTTGCCGGGCGGCGATGAGCGCGGCCTGGATGGCCGCATCGCTTGCGCCCGCTTCCGACAACTGCCGCGCCATTGTTGCATCGTTTGCGCCTGCCTCCGACAACAGTCGCGCCATCGTCGATTCCCGCGCGGCTGTCGAATCTTGAAGCTCCGACAGCGAATTGTGCAATTCGCCCCGCGCAGCGGGTATAATCGCCTGCAAATTCCGGACGCCGTTCGACGAAATCTCTTTCTCTACCAAGTAGCGAAGGGAGTCCATCAGATTCGTCTGCGAATTCAGCCAGGACATGACCAGCGGGTTCTCGTTTTTTTTCGTTTTCAGGCTTATATTGTCGCCAGGAAGCTTCGTCTTCTTCATCTCGTTTCACCTGCCCGCATCCGTATAGGTGTATTCCGCGTCGCCGGACCCCGCGCAGGCGCGCGCGAGGTCCATACGACTTGCAACTATGCCGGTTGGACCGCCTTGCTCCGCAGCGCCTCGTAAATTTTGCCCCGGACAAAAGAATCCAGCCCCATTGCGTTCATTTTGACGGCATAGTCGGCCGGCACGTAGAGCAACTGAATTTCCCGCTCGTCGCACAGTTCCTTCAGATACGGATACAGAATGGACCTCATCAGGATGCTGCCGCCTCCGTAGACGCAGATCAGATCGACTTCGTTGCGCGCCTTCGTGAGCTGCCGCTTCGCCTGCTGCACGATCTGTTTCACTTGGCTCTCCAGCGGACGCCGCAGCGTACCGAGCGCTCTCGCGTGATATTTATGCTTCGTGTTTTTGATAACGTCACTAAAAAATTGCCTAGGACTATCGGGCAAATGAATCAGGCGGTTGAACTCCGGCAATGCCGCCTCGATGGCATATCCCGCTCCATGATGGCTGCCATGGACGAATTGGCGCAGGAATTTGTTCCCCTCCGTAATGGGATATTCCGTCGAACCGTCGCCGATGTCGACATGCAGAATGCGCTTGTCCTTAAAATAACTGCCGTTAAACTTGTTCTCCATGCCGTACGATTCGGAGAAATGGTCGAACAGCTCGCCCTGCCGCCAGTTCCCTTCCGCATCCTTCTGCAGCGTGAAAATGACCGGCGTCGCCTCGGGCACCACCTTCACGAACGGAAACGTAATTTTCACCGCCACGCGCTGAATGCCCAGATGGACGGTAACATGGTGAACGCCGTTCGTGAACCTGCGCTCGAACTTGGCGGCGGAGTCGTCCGTATGCTGCGTCACCGGCAGCGCCGTCGCCATATCGGCCTCGACATGGATCAGCTCGGGGATTCCCTTCTCTTCCTCATAGGCCTTCTGAACGGCTACGGCCGCGATCTGGGCCAGTGTGTTGACGATCGGCAATTCCATATCGCTCTTCAGATCGATTCCGATCTGTATATTATCCACAATCTCTCCGCTCTCGAGCGCGAACTTCCCGACGTAATACATGCCGGGTCTTGCAGCAGGCGAATCGATTGTCACGACGAGCTGATCCTGCAGCCCCTTCACGAAGCTCTCCGGCGTCTGCTCCTCCCGCCATGGCAGCTCATCTACCCTGCAATTCACGTTCGGCTGACCAATTAAACGACCGTCGATCATCAAATCATGTTCACTGTTCCCGTTATCGTTGCCTACGAAGAAATGATAGTTCATCTTGACACTCCTCCTCGGATTAGGTAATTGCCTGTTATTGCATCCATTCCAGCGCGACCGGGCATTCAGTATCCCTTAGTCATACTTTGCCATACGAAGTGTTAGCCGGCATCAAGCGGAAGTCCCATAGGCCATTAAGCTTTTCTCATTTGAAAATGTCGAATAATTTTATATCACTGGTCATCTTAATAATAACTCAAATATACCAATAAACTAAGGAGATCAAATAAGACAAGGCATGCGGGTTGTAACCTTTCAGAAATAATATTATACTAATGGTCATAATTATTGTATGAAATTACTTACCGGAGCTGAGCACTTTGAACCGTGAACAGAAAAAAAACGCAACCCGTCAAGCGATTATCGACGCCGCTTTGACATTATTCGCCGCGCACGGATACGCCGGAACGTCGGTGAATCAAATCGCGGAGGCCGCGGGCGTTGCCAAAGGAACGTTTTTTAATTATTTTGCCGGCAAGGAACAAGTATTGTGCGATATTCAGCATACGCTTGCGACGGAACACTTCGCTAAGCTCGAAGGCACGGAAGGGCCTATCCTTCCGCTTCTGCGCGAAGCGCTGATGGATATGATCCGGCAGCTGCCGGACGAGCGAACGCTCATGCTCGCCGTTATACAGATGAAGCTCCATTCCCCTGCCCTGTTAGAGCAGGAGCGTGCGGATACCGAAAATTTTATGCGCATGCTTACCGATATCGTCGCATACGCGCAGGAGCGCGGAGAGATCAGCCGCAGCCTGCCGGCCAAAGTTATTGCCGAATTGGCGGTACAGACGTATGACGGAGCCTTACTGTACTGGTGCAAGGGGTTTGGCGAAGAACGTCTGGTCAACCAGATGGCGATTAGCTTCGAGTTGTTTTTCCGGGGACTCGTTCCCGAGAAATAAGAGGTACTTGTAGGAATGTGGAATGACAGCATGGGAGAGGAGATCAAATGATGACGAAAACATTAACAAGCTCGGCGCAAGACAAAGTGCTTCGCCGTAGACTTGGCCATACCGACCTGCTGCTGTCCCCGCTGGGTCTTGGCTGCTGGCAATTCAGCAACGGCAATGGGTTGGTCGGGAAGTTCTGGCCGGTCCTGGCGCCGGAGGCAATGACCCGAATCGTAGAAACGAGCCTGCAAGGCGGCATCAATTGGTTCGATACGGCGGAAGTTTACGGGGGCGGCCAATCGGAGCTGCTGCTCGCGAGGACGCTGAAGCAGCTCGGCAGCGAAGAAGCCGAGCGCGCCTATATCGCGACCAAGTGGTGGCCGGTCTTCCGCACGGCAAGCAGCATCCCCGCCACAATCGACGAGAGGCTCCGTCTGCTGGACAACCGCACGATTCACCTGCACCAAGTCCATCAGCCTTACTCCTTCTCTTCGGTCGCAAGCGAGATGAAGGAAATGGCGAAGCTCGTCCAAGCGGGCAAAATCCGCCATGTCGGCGTCAGCAATTTCTCCGCGAAAAACATGCGCGAAGCCGATCGCATCCTGCGTGAACACGGGCTGCGCCTTGCTTCCAACCAGGTGAAGTACAACCTGCTGGACCGCTCGATCGAGCGCAACGGCATTCTCGATGCCGCGAAGGAGCTCGGCGTATCCATCATCGCTTACTCGCCGCTGGAGCAAGGATTGCTTAGCGGCAAGTACCATCGCAATCCCGAGCTAGTGAAGGCAATGTCCGGACCGCGCAAGTGGACGTCCGGCTTCCGCGCTACCGGCCTTCGGAAGACCTTGCCCCTCATCGAAGCGCTAGAGCAGCTTGGGGCGAAGTACGACGCATCCCCTACCCAGATCGCGCTGAATTGGCTGATCCACGGGAACGGCGACACCGTGTTCGCCATTCCGGGCGCCTCGAAGCCTCATCACGCTTCGGAGAACGTGCAAGCGATGCGCTTCGCGTTGACCGCGGCGGAGCTTCGTTCGCTCAGCGAGCTCTCAGAGCGCGCGAGAGTCTGAGACGAATAGCAAACAAACGACAAACGTCCCGGGACCCAGCCGCGATAACGGATGGATTCCGGGACGTATTATTTTGAACGAGCTATGTAATCCGTCTAGCTGCCTACATGCGCGTCGGGCGCCTTGTCCCCGATGAGATTCAGGCGAATGCCATGCTCCAGATACGCTTTCAACCCGCACAGGACGATCGTGAACCCTTCCGTCGAATCGGTCGCTTGATGCACAAGTTCGTCGCCGCTGCCTTCGAAGCCGTCGTTCACGATCGTCACGAACGTTGCGTCGTCGCCGCGCGGCGCGAACGTCCACTCCACTCGGCTGCCCCAATCGATGACGATGCGGCTGTTCTCTACGATCTCAAGGACATCGATATCCGCCGAAGCCCCGTATATCTCCCAGTCCCACTGGACGCGCGATCCCGCTTCCAGCTTCGCGCTGCCTTTGGTGAACCAGAACTGCGTCGTGATCGCTGGATCTACAAACGCCGTGAACACCTCGTTTACGGGCTTGCGAATGAGCATTTCAACTTTTACTATCGGTGCTTGGCTTAAGGTGGGCTCCATTGATGTTCCTCCCTTGGATATGAACACAACCCGGCAGGCTGTGCCAATTTTACGCAACATATCAATCCTTTATTCAGCTCGATTGTAGCACATTTCCAGACAAGCCCAAAACGTGCACGGCTGTCGCCTTCCTCCCACAGTGTGCAACAACAAGAATGTGGTTCTTTGGCTGCAAGGGAGTCCAAATTATACTTTAAGGGAATCTCCTCTTTAATATTGTATTCTGTTCATTTAATTAAATTGCGGTCAATGCAAGTTTCCTGACGAATTATTTTTGGTTAACTATACCTATTGAGGTAATTGTTAAATGTGTATATTGTTTTTGTTGTATAAAACAATCCCTATTGGAGGAATAATATGAGAAAAGTTATTATGATGTCTCTAATGTTTATTTTGTTATTGTCAAACTCATCAACTTCTTTCGCCTATGGTAATTCATTGTTTGTTGGAGGTGAGAGCACAGTATACCCAACGAGTCCAGTTCAACATGTTCAAGGGGCTAGAGCAACCATTACCACACCAAGTTCTTTTGTCAGCGTATCAAGTGGACAAATGACATCGGCATGGGTGGCTGTAGTGGGATCCAGTGGAAATCTTGCGCAAATGGGATTTGCAAGCGAACCATCCGTGACAAGTGTAAATCCACACTATTTTTTCGGGGTAATTGACACATCACAACCTCCTTTAAGTCAATATTCAGAAGTGATAGGTACGACGGGGCCATCAACATCAACTAGCATTACATTTACTGTGAAAAAAGAAAACGGGTCATGGAGAGCGTATCGAAGTAACAGCCCCACTTTTTTTGCGGGCACTAATACTAGTATTGGTCCGGACAGGGTGCAATATTATAATGAATCGTATGATGATGCACAAAAATGGTATGGTACTTCCAGTAGTAAGCTAAAATTTTCTGCGGTACAATTCTGGGATGGGAGTGCAAGTGCAAGTGCAAGTGATACTTCAAAATGGATTTGGAAAAAACCAAATATTCCTAATAATTACTTCTTTAATGAAGGAACTGGAACTTCACTTGACTATTCAACTTGGTCCTCTAGTTCGACTTGGACATCATGGAAGTAAAAAAAAAATGTTGAGGTGCTGAACTATGAAAAATAAACTAATGGTGTGGGTTGGTTTGTTTGTTATTCTTGTACTGGTTGGTGTAGTTATTTCAACTACAATATCTGCCGACCAATTTAGTGAGGACAGCTCTCCGCAAACGTCTGAGGTAAAGACAGAATTGAATCGAACATGGTTGCAAAAGCAGGGAATGACATTGGACATCCCCGCAGTCCAAGCAGGAATTTCTGAAGATGAAGCTATCAGACTTGCGTCTGCGTATTGTGATGTTATTGCACCTAAAGCATCAAAGGTTTCTGCTGAATATCATTTGATGACATATCAAAATTGGGGAGAGTTTTCAGAGGCTGCTTTATCAAAAAATGATCAACTACGGAAGGATGGTTATCTTAATAAAACTCCAATTTACATTGTGAATTATAAAGGTATCAAAGTTCCTTCCTTAGGTGGTCAAATTAGGGGAGGTAAAGCTGAGAAGGTAATATTTACAGAAAAAAACGTTGTCTTAGATGCAAAATCTGGGGAGATTCTTTTCACATTCAGTTATAAATAAAGCGAAACCTTATTCATAGCAATTTCGCAAAAAACTCCGATTCGTAATTATTCGGAGTTTTTTGCATCTAGCTCAGGTTAAGTATCGTAAGCACTGTGCGGTATACCAATTCCAATTTCTAGCCACTTCAATCTCATTAAGTTTCGAAATTTCTATATTTTGTAAACAACACATCGTGCTTTTCTTTAGACATTCGACCTAAGCCCGATAAAGTTATTCGATAAGCTGTCGAAACTGGTCTCTCACGGCGTAAGTATGAGGGCTTTTGTAAGAAAAACGAAGAAATCATTAAGACCAAAACGGAGAATGATTTAGTCATATTGGTGATTTTCGAAATGTAAAGATTATCATTGATTGACTCAACGGCAGATCATTCGTAGTTGAACTAAATCATTTATTATCCACATTGTTTAAAGAAATGCAACATTTTCTTGTCGCAATTTAAGGCGAAACTGCAATGCGACCAAATTCATGACGTGAAAAGGACTAGATGTCACTGCACACGCAGGAATTGCCAACGTTTCACGGTGAATGCGCTATTTCGTAAAAACAGGCCGATCATTGGCGTTTTTATGCCAAACAGGCTCCCATAGCTTCGGTTCGTTAGGCCAAGCCCGGCGGATCCCCTGCCCCCTCCGCCACAACCTTCGGCATCGTCAGCGTCACCGTCGTTCCGACGGCCGGCTCGCTCTCGATCCTCAAGCCGTATTCGTTGCCGAAGCTGTACCGGATCCGTTCGTCCACATTGGAAATGCCGATGTTGGATAACCGGCCGTCCGACGAGGATTTCCCCCTCCCCTGGAGAAGCTTGTTGACCGTGTCTTGGCCCATCCCCTTGCCGTTATCCTCGATCGTGATCTGGAGCGTGTCGCCTTCCAGCCTGCAGCGGATCCGAATGAGCAGATTATGCGAGATCCCCTCCTGGCCATGGATAATCGCGTTCTCGACGATCGGCTGCAAAATAAACTTCGGAGCCAAACAACCCCCGGCTTCGTCCTCCGTCTCGATCGAAACATCGAACGTCGAGCCGTACCGGATTTTCTGAATTTCGACGTAGTTGTCGATGTAGCGCAGCTCTTCCTTGATCGTCACGTATTCCTTTTTGTCCACGATCGTGCCCCGCAGCAGCTCCGCGAGCGCGCTTAATCCGACGCTGACGCTCTCTGCCTGGCTGAGCTGCGCCGTCCACTTGAGCGAATTGAGCGTATTGAACAGGAAATGCGGATTGATCTGGGCTTGCAGCATCTGCAGCTCGATTTCCCGCTTCTGCCGCTGCTCCGTCTTCGTCTGTTCGATAAGCGCGTTGATTTTGTCCACCATGACGTTAAATTTGTCCGACAAATAGCCGATTTCGTCCTTGCTTCGGTCATCGATCGACGTATTCAGATTGCCCCGGATGATGCGCGACGTCTGTTCGACCAGCGCGGTGAGCGGCCGGTAGATCGAGTTGGATATCAATAAGGCCAAAGATAACGACACGATGACAAGCACGCCGCACAGCCACAAAATATTGCGCTGTATATACCTCGTCTCATGGCTTAAGTACCGATCGGGAATCGTGCTGACCAAATACCAGTCCGAATAAATATCGTAGCCGTACGCGATCAGCTGTCGGCTGCCTTCGCTCTCGGCCATGAAGGCTCTCTCCGAGGCCGCTTCGTGCTGCCGGATGAGCGGCATCAATTGCGCGTCGGCATAGGGCTCGTGCATTGCGATGTCGGGATTCCGGCTGGAGACGACCGTCCCTTCGCCGTCGAGAATAAACACGTCCGTCCCCTCGCCCATATCGATATCCGCGTATAGCTGCTGCGAATACAGAGATTCGCTGATGCTGACGAAGATGTACCCGAGCGGGTTGTTCCAGTCGTCCAGCGAATTGATTTTCCTGGCGATGACCAGACAAGGTTCGCCTTGCTCGGTCGTCAAATAAGACCACTGATCGCTCCCGTCCGCCTCGTCGATCAGCTCCTTGAGCCGCGCGAAAGCCGATTCGCCGATCGAATTGTAGCCCATGTCGTAAATGACGGTGGCATCCGTGGCCATGATCCGCACGTTTCGAATGTTTTGAAGCAGCTCGAGCTTGTCGCTCAGCAGCGTGTTAATGTACACGCTCATGTCCCTTTTGGCGAATTCGTCGAGCGAGGCATAATCCTTGGCGAATTGCTGGACCCGCGCGTTCAGCATGATGGAATCGCTGAGGCCGATATATTTTTTGTTCTCGAGCTGCGCATTCTTGAGCAATTGCTTCATGATTTCCGCCGAATACGTGGTGATCTTGGACCCGATGGCTTCGCTCGCCTTCATGTAAGAGTAGATGCCGGACAACACGATCGGCACCGTCGTCAATAACAGCAAGGCGACGATTAATCTCGACTTGATTTTCGTATTCCGAAGCAGCCTGTACAATCCGGGAAACCATCGCATGTCCGAACCTCTCCCTCGTCAACTTCCTCTATCAAAACTGTCGCACAGATGCTTGCGAGTTTGCAAGCCATAAGTTGCCCGCCTCATCTCCTCTTGCAATCTATCATTGCGTTTCTCGCAAGATTGCCCTTATAGTAAAAGGGAAATCCGACTCTGGAGGTCATGCGTCATGATGCTGAAGAAGAACGCCGCGCTCGGAATCCTTCTGATGGTTTCCCTCGTTTGGCTGACCGGCTGCGAACTGGCGGGAACGACACCCGAATCCTCGCCGGAGACGATGAAGAACGCCGCAACCGGCTTCGCGAACAAAGAATTACATATCGCGGTCTTTGAAGGCGCTTACGGAAAGTCGTATTGGGAGGCCGTCGTCCAGCGCTTCGAGGCCGATTATCCGGGAGTCAACGTGACCTTGATCGCCAATCCCAAAATCATGGACGTCATCAAACCGATGAACGTGTCCGGCAATCCTCCCGACTTCCTTTATGCGCCGTTCACGGAAAGCACCAACACGGTCCGCACGATGATCGCCAGCAACTCTTTTATGGATTTGACGGGGTTATTCGACACCAAAGCGCTCGGCAAGGACGTTCCTTTGAAAGACATCATGATGGACGGCATTCTGGAATATACCAAACCTTACGGCGACGGCAAAATCTACATGGCCCCCAATTACGTGACAACGGAGGGGCTTTGGTACAATAAGACGCTCTTCGAGCAAAAGGGATGGAAGCCTCCCCGGACCTGGGACGAATTCTGGGCGCTCGGCGATTCGGCGGCGCACGAGGGCATCTCGCTGTTTACGTACCCCGGCATCTATCCCGGCTATGTCGGCTCCATGCTTTGGTCTGCCATCGCTTCGGCGGGCGGCCTGGATGATCTGACCGCGATCACGAACTACGAGAAGGGCTCCTTCGGGTCGGAATCCGTCAAGAAGGTGCTCGACCAATTGAAGAAAATGGCCGATCGGGAAGCGCTAATGCCCGGAACGGTCGCGCTGAACCATACGCAAGCGCAGACGGAGTTTCTAAAGAACAAAGCGCTTTTCATACCGAACGGCAGCTGGTTCGAAGGCGAGATGAAAGATATTCCGCGCGCGCCTGGCTTCGAATTCGGGTTTCTTCCGTCGCCGACATTCGGACCGGACGATCAGCAATACGCGCGGATCAGCTTCGAGGCGATGTTTATTCCGAAGAAAGCCAAAAACAAGGAATTGGCGATGGAATTCATCAAATATCAGTACCGGGACGACATCATTCGGTTAAACGCCGAGAAGTCCACGGGCGTCATCGCCGTCAAGAACGGCGCCGAGCTGGCGAAGGACGTCCTGCCCGCATCGGTCTACGATGCGGCGACTGTTTTCGAGCGAGGCGTGAAGCCGTTCATGTTCGAATGGAAGGTGACGCCGCCGACGGCGTTTAATATTACCGACGAGGTATTCAATCCGACCAACAACATCATGAAAGGTGATATGTCCGTCGACCAATGGATCGATCACGTGGACAAAACGTTCGCCAAGCTCAGAGATCTGCTCGACAAAGTCGAATAACCGCGAAACGCCAATCGATTGGATTGGCGTTCTTTTTTTTAAATATAAGAAAGTATAAGTTTTCTCTATACTGAGCTTATATTTCTCGGAATGAAACGCGCCACGCCGCCAAAGGACGGCGCCAGCCGTTTCACCTTGGCGCGCGAATGCAAAACTGTTCAAGATCGTTCAGGTACTGTTCAAGATCGTACATGTACCGAGCCGGAGCCTGGGCGGTATACTTACAAAAAAAAGGAGGAGTCGCCCATGAAACAAGCAAAAATCGCAACCCTAACGCTGGCCGCATCACTCGCCCTGTTCGGATGCTCCGGCAACAATAACGAACCTGCCAGCCCTAGTTCCTCTCCCGCTTCCCAAGATCCGAGCCCGGCCCCGTCGGAAGAAACCGGAAATGCCGGCCCCGAGCTGTCCGGAGATGTCGTGTTCTGGTCCATGTGGAGCGATTCGGAGCCGCAGGCCAAAGTTATCGAGTCGGCGGTCAAGGAATTCCAGTCCACTTATCCGAAAGTGAAGGTGAACGTGAAATTTACCGGCCGCGACATTAACAAGCTGATCAAACCCGCGCTTGACGGCGGAGAGAAGATCGACATCTTCGAGGGGGATCCGTCCAATGCCATCGGCAGCTTGAAGGACCATGTGCTGAAGCTCGACGATTACTTAAGCTCGCCGGCAATCGGCATGGAAGGCAAAGCCGTTCAGGACTCCATTCTGCCCAGCCTGATGAATTGGACCAAGTCGCTGTCCGTGGCGGCCGGCCTTGAGGAAGGGTACTACGCCCTGCCGCAGCAGCCGTACGCGGTGCTGTTCTTCTACAACAAGGCCGTGTTCGAGAAAGCCGGCGTAACGGCGCCTCCCGCAACCTGGGAAGAGTTCATGAACGCGAACGAGCTGATCAAACAGTCGGGCGTCGATCCGATTACGTTCGACGATGCTTACCGCGACTTGTTCATCGGCGGCTACCTGAGCAGCGCGATGGGCCACGAATGGGTCGATCAGCTCGTGAACGACAAAACCGGCGATATGTGGAAGGATCCTATCATCCTTCAATTCGCGAACGATATCGTGGCGATGAGAGAGAAAGGTTATTTCTCGAAAAAAATTGCGGGAAGCAAGTATCCGGCCGCTCAGCAGGATTTGGTCCTGGGCCAGTCCGCAGCTTATCTGAACGGCACATGGCTGCCGAACGAAGTATCCGCTACCGCGGGGCCGGACTTCGCATGGGGTTCGTTCCAATTCCCGGCCGTGCCGGGCGGCAACGGCAATGGCGGCCAGAAGGAGCTGACCTTCGGCGCGCAAGCGCTCATGCTTAACAAGAATAGCGGCAACAAGGATGCAGCTATCGAGCTGGTCAAATATTTGATCGGCAAAACGGCCCAAGAAGGCATGGTTCAGCAGGCGCAAGCGATTCCGGCAACCGTCGACACGGAATGGCCGGCGGCGCTCGCGGAAGCAAGCGCGGCGATCGACCGCGCGGAAGTGAACGCGCCGTGGGGCTTCGGCATCAACAATAACGCCGATTTCTCCAAGAGCACGATCGTTCCGGTCTTCATGGAGCTTGTCGCGGGCAAGATGAGCGCCGAGGAATACGTGACCAAGATGAGCGCGGAAGCGAAAAAATTCCATAGCGCCGGCTAATCGGCTCGCGCCAGACGAATGTGCAGTAATCCTTCGGGATTGCTGCACATCACCGTTATAGCGCCATTCACGCACCCGGGAGGGAAATTCATTGCGCATTTCAAAATCAACGATATCCCTGTTTCTGCTGCCCGCCGTAGCGCTGTACTTATGTATCTTCCTGTATCCGACCGTTCGCGCGCTGCTGATGAGCTTCTTCGAAATTCCGAACATTGCGAGCCGCATGTCGGAGTGGAAGTTTATCGGCTTTGAAAACTACTGGCAGCTGCTCCACAACACCTACTTTATTGGATCGTCATGGAACGTGTTCAAAATATGGCTGTTCGGCGGCATCGTCGTCCTGTTCTTCGCGTTCCTGTTCGCCGCCATTCTCGCTTCCGGCGTTCGCGGCAAAAGCTTCTGGCGTTCGCTCGTTTATTTGCCGAATATCGTCTCGCCGGTCGTCTTGACCGTGGTTTGGCTCCATTACATCTTCAACTCCACCTATGGTTTCCTGACCAAAACGTTCCGGTTTCTCGGCTTGAACGGACTCGCCGACCTTCAGTGGACGAGCGACGATCATTTGTTCCTGTCCATGCTGATTGCGTATTGCTTCGGTTCCATCGGCTACTTCATGCTGCTGCTGAACGCAGGCATGGAGCGGATCCCGCACGATTATTACGAAGCCGCCCTGCTGGAGGGCGCGGGACCGCTGACCAAGTTTTTCAGCATTACGCTGCCGCTGCTCCAAGACGTGTTCCGCATGGCGCTCGTGCTCTGGACGATTACGGCGATCAACTTCTTCGTCTGGTCCGCGACCTTCGGCCAGGAGAGCCCCGAGACGATGACGCCCGGCTATTACATGTACATCAAAGTGTTCGGCTCGTCGACTACCGTCTATCAGGAGGACTCGTTCAACGTGGGCGCCGGCGCGACCGTGGGCGTGATCATTACGGTTTCGATTCTTGTCCTCTCGGCCGTCATCAATTTGTTTTTCCGGCGCAAAGAGCGTCTCGAATATTAACCGGAGGGATTCGCCATGGCCAATAAGATTCGCTACGTCCCGCTCTATCTATGGCTGCTGTTCACCATCGTCTTGTTCGGCTTCGCCGTCTTGGCGTCGCTTAGCACGACGCGGGGGATCTTCACCAATACGCTGTTCGAGAGCGGCATCCACTTCTCCAACTACACCGTCCTGTTCACGGATATGGAGATGGGCCGCTATTTCCTGAATAGCGTCGTCTATACGGTTTCCGCTTGCCTAGGCGTGCTCGTGGTCGCCGCTCCGGCCGCTTATATTTTGGGCAGAGTCCGGTTCTTCGGCAAAAAGCTCGTCGAGACGATGTTCCTGTCCGCCTTGTCCATACCGGCGCTGCTGATTACGATTCCGCTGTTTACGATGTTCGTCCAGCTGAAGCTGACCGGCTCCATCCTGACTTTGGTGCTGATCTACATTTGCACGAACGTGCCGTTCAGCGTGTTTCTGTTATCGGGCTTCTTCGCCTCCATCCCGAAGGAGCTGGAGGAATCCGCCGCGATCGACGGCTGCGGTCCGATCAAAGCGTTCGTCAAAGTCGTGCTGCCGGTCGCGCAGCCGGGACTGATTACGGTTTCCATCTTCAATTTCATCTCGATCTGGAACGACTATATCTTCGCGCTCATCTTCGCGAACGATCCGAAGACGCATACGCTCGCTCTCGCGCTGCAGTCCATCGTGCAAGGCTTCACCAATTCCGGCAACTATTCTGGCATTTTCGCCGCCGCGATGGTCGTGTTCATCCCGACGTTTGTTTTGTACATCTTCATTTCCAACAAAATCGTGTCCGGCATTACGATCGGCGCCGTAAAGGGATAACCGCCCTGCCTGTTGAAATGTTCATGACGGACGAAGGAGGGATGACGATGCTTCGCGTCATAATCGTCGATGACGAAAGAACCATAAGACTAGCCCTTAGAACGATGATCGGGTGGGAACAAAACGGCTTCGAACTGGCCGGAACGGCATCGGATGGCCTGCAGGCGCTTCAACTCATTGACGATTGCCCTGCCGATATCGTCATTACCGATCTGAAGATGCCGAACATGAACGGCTTGGAACTGCTGCACGCCCTTAAGGAACGGGACTATTCCGGCAAAGTCATCGTGCTGAGCAACCACGGCGATTATGAGCTGGTCCGGGAAGCGATGAAAATCGGCGCCGTCGATTATTTACTGAAGGTGACGTTGAAGCCGGACGATCTTCTCCAAGTCTTGGAGAAGACGGCGGAGCAGCTGGCGAGGGAACGCAAGGACAAGGAACATCGCCTGCGCATCCAGCACGAATTAATCGAAACCCAGCTTGAGAAACGCAACGCCGCCTGGAAGGAGCTTCTGGAGGAGGAGGACGAGCAGCTGCCGGACGCGCAGCGGGACGCGGAGAAAAACGCCATTGCGCTCGAACGTCTGGAAGGCCATCTGTTCTTCGTCTGCATCGACCAATACAAACAAGCGCTTGCTGGCGGCAAGATCAAGAACAAGAAGCTGCTTCACTTCTCCGTCATGAACATTATCAAAGAAATCATATCCGGCAACGACGACATCGACCTTATCGATCTTGGCGACGGCCAATATGCCGCCGTTCTGTACGATACCCCATGGACTGAAGGCGACGCGGCAAGCACGCAGCTTGCATCGAATATCGTCAAGCTGATCCGCACGTACTTGAACCTGGACGTGAGCGTCACGATCAGCGGCCGATTCGGCGGGCTGGGCCAGCTTCGCGAGCAATACCGGTATTGCCGGCGGGCGGCCGCGGCAAAGTTCTACCACGGCGCGGGATCCGTCCTGCTGGCCTCGGCTACGGCATTCGACGAGAAGCTGACGAGCTCGCGGTTTCCGGATTGGTCCGCCGCCGTGAAAGCCGCCTTCGAAGAAGAGAACGACGAGGCGCTATCCGCGCAGTTGGGGATCATGATGGACGAGATGGTCGCGGTGCGATGCGATCCGGAGCTCGTGAAGAACGTCTTCCTGATTCTGCTCACCGACTTGGAGCATATCGTCGCGAAGTGGAAGAGACAGAACGACAGGCCGGGCGGCGACACGGAGAGCGGTCAATCGATCATCGCGATCAAGCAGCGGATCATGCACGCGGAGTCGGTTCGCCATCTCCAAGCGGACGCCGAATCCGCGCTCCTGCACGTCGCCTCGCAATTGCGGGAAACGAAGCGGCAAAGCTTCAGGAAGGAAGTGCTCCATGTGATCGGCATTCTGCACGATCGCATGGAAGAGAAAATATCGCTCGACATGCTGGCCACGAGCGTCAATTTGAACGAAAGCTATCTCTGCCGCATCTTCAAGCAGGATACCGGCAAGAGCATCTTCCAATACATGAACGAGCTCAAGATTAATCACGCGGTCGAGCTGTTGAAAGGGCGGGACGCGCGCGTGAAGGAAGTCGCGGTTTCCGTCGGGATCGAGGACCCCTTCTACTTCAACCGGCTATTCAAGAAGGTAGTCGGCGTCAGTCCGTCCGAATACCGCAAAAAAATATTGGCTGGGCATCATTCCTAGCCGCAACAAGGAGGCTGACGGCAATGGCTGTATTTCCATCCACCCTGCAACTGGACGGCGCTCCCCTGGAAGGCGCAAGTCCGCTGCCCATGTTCCGAAGCCGCAACCCGCATCGGGAAGTGTCCGATAACGGCACGTTCTCCGCGGGGCATCGGGAGAAGCTCGGCTATGAAACCGGGGAACGTTATTTGCCTTACCGCATGCAGGACCGTTATTCCAGAGATCTGGTTCCCATGACCGTGGAGACCATCGTGCTGGAGAACGATCGTTTGCGGGCGACCTTCCTCCCCCAATACGGCGGCAGGCTGTATTCGCTGATCGACAAACGGTCGAACCGAGACATTTTGTATACGAACCCGGTGTTCCGGCCCGGAAACCTGGCCATTCTGAACGCCTGGTTCTCCGGCGGAATCGAGTGGAACATCGGCCAGGTCGGCCATACGTTCACCACCTGCTCGCCCATGCATGCCGCGAAGCTGACGGATCGGGACGGCAACGAATTTCTTCGCCTGTACGAATACGAGCGGTGCAAAAACGTATTCTGGCAGTTGGACTTCCATCTGCCCCCGGGATCGGACCATCTCCAAATCTACGTACGCATCGTGAACGATAACGACGAGGAAGTCCCTATGTATTGGTGGACGAATATCGCGGTGCAGGAGACGCCACAAGCCAGAGTATTCTCCGAGACGGACGAGGTCGTCTATATCGACCATGCCATTAAGGGCTTCGGGCTCGGCCGGCTGCCGAACCTGCCCACCGTACCGGATACGGATGTTTCTTATCCGATGAACTTCCCGTTCTCGAACGAATACTTCTTCCAGACGCCGGAGGCTTGCGCTGCCCCGTGGGAAGCCGTCGCCTACGAGGACGGGCGATTGTTCTACGAACGTTCGACCGCCTTGCTTCGTTATCGCAAAATGTTCTGCTGGGGCCATCATGCCGGCGGCAGACGCTGGTGCGACTTCTTGTCCAGGCCCGGCGAAGGCAATTATATCGAGATCCAAGGCGGATTCGCGCCGACGCAGCTGCATGGACTGGATATGCCTGCGGGGTCGGAATGGGATTTCACTCAGATCATCGGGATGGCGGATGTCGACGCCGATCGTGCCATTGGTCCGGATTGGCGGGACTCGAACGCCTACGCGCGATCCGAGGTGGAGCGCCGGATGCCGGAAGACGAGCTGCTGCGGCTGCACGAGACGCTGAGAGCGGAAGGAACGAAGACGACCGGGCAGCCTCTGTTCCACGGCTCCGTCTGGGGAGCTTTGGAGCGCAGGCGCAGGGAGAAGCTGAATGGGCGGAGCCTTCCGCAAGGCTTCGACTTCCCGCTCTCCGCGCTGAATGCCGAGGGTGAAGGAGCCGACTGGCTGACGCTGCTCGAGGAAGGGCGCATGCCGGAGCGCGGCGCCGGCGAACAGCCGAAAGCCTGGATGGTGCAGGACGAATGGCTGGCGCTGCTCCAAGGCAGCCTGAAGACGCAGGAGAACGAAAGCTGGAACGCCTATCTGCATCTTGGCGTCATGCTCTACGAACGAGGGCGGGAAGACGAGGCGCTTGCGGTATGGGAAACCTCCCTCCGGCTGAAGCCGTCCGTCTGGGCCTATCGCAACCTCGCCGAAGCGATGCGCCGCAGCGGAAGACGTCGCGACGCGTTATTTTATTGGCGGGAAGCGCTAACGCTCGCGCCCGTACTTCCCGACCAAGCGCTCTCCGAGGAATATATCCGGCTGCTGATCGAGGACGGGCGATACGAAGAAGCCTGGTCCTTCTATAACCGTCTGCCGGATAAACAGAAGGCGGCCGACCGCATTCGGATCATTGTCGGGGCGGCTGCGCTGGAGCTGGACAACGAAGCGTTCATCAACCGCCTCTTCCTGCAGGAGTTCGCCGTCATTCGGGAAGGGGAGCTGCTCATCATCGAGCTCTGGTACAAGTATCATGCGCGCAAGATGGCGAGAGACCGAGGAGAGCCGTTCGCGGAGTCCCACATCGAGGAAGCCAAGCTCCGGTTCCCGCCGCCGAACAACATCGACTTCCGGATCATCGGAGAATAAAACCGTCGCGCAAGCGGAACGAAGGGCTGTCCCGGAAGGTCGAACGACCTTTCGGGACAGCCCTTGTTTGCGGATGGCGCACGGCTAACCTCCTTTAGCGGGCGAGCTCTTGCGTTTCATCCGGTTTATGCGGTTCAAGCGGTTCGTTCGCAGCCGCAAGCCACGCCTGCTCGAGATCCCCGATTAGCTCCGCCGTGTCCTCGAGCCCGATGTACAGCCTGACGACCGACGGGTTGCCGCCGTCCGGGTTTCTCTCATCGGGTGTCGCCCCCACCGTGACGAGGCTCTCGTAGCCGCCCCAGCTTACGCCGATGCGGAAGTAACGAAGCGAATCGGCCCAACGCTTCATGACGGGCACCGGCAGCTTCGATTCGAAGGAGAAGAGGCTGCCGTAGCCGTCTAGCTGCTTCCGGGAGAGCGCATGCTGGGGATGCGATTGCAGTCCGGGATGATTGACCCGGTTGACCAACGGATGGTCTTCCAGATAAGCCGCGATCGCGAGGCCGCTCTTCTGATGGCGCTCCATGCGCAGCGGAAGCGTGCGAAGGCCGCGGATCATGAGCGATGCCGTATGCGCCGTCATGATGCCCCCGAACAGCATATACCCTTTGTTCCCGATCCGGTTCATGATTGAAGCTTGCCCGACCGCGACCCCTCCCAGGCAATCGCTATGGCCGGACAAATATTTGGTCATGGAATGCAGCACGACGTCGATGCCGAGCGTAAGCGGCCGCTGGAAGCACGGCGTAGCCCAGCTGCTGTCGATCAGCGTCAAGACGCCCGCTTTCTTCGCCAGCTTGGCGACGCCCTCCAGATCTTGCAGCTGGAACAGGCCGGACGTCGGACTTTCCAAATAAATGATTCTCGTATTCGGCCGCAAGGCCTGCTCGAAGTCGGACAGCCGGCTTCCGTCGACGTAGGTCACTTCGACGAGATAACGTTCCGACATTTCGTTCAGGAATTCGCGGGTCGGCCCGTAGGCTTGCTTCACGCAGACGACATGATCGCCCGACTTCAATAGCGCGTGCAAGGTGCTTGCGATGGCGGCCATGCCGGAGGCGAAACATCGGGCTTGCTCGCCCTGCTCCAGCTCGGCGATCCGGCTTTCCAAGTAGCTCACCGTCGGATTATTGCCCCTGGAATATACCGTCGCGCTTAAGACATCCCGCATCGCGAGATCGAAGCTTTCGTGATTCTCGAACGCGAACAGGCTGTTCTGATAGATCGGCATCGCGACGGCTCCGTAATGTCTGGGATCCACTTGATCATGCGCCACTTTCGAATAGATGCTTTCATCCGGTCCCTTGCTCTCTGCCATGTTAGTCCCTCGATCCATGCTGTAATGGGTTATCCTTTCTCCGCGCCTTGCGTCAACCCTTCCACGATGAATCGCTGGGCGAAAGCGAACAAAACGATCGTGGGCAGGATCGACAATACCGTTCCCGCCGACATCGCGCCCCAATCCACGTCGAACTTCATGACGAAGGAATTCATGGCGACCGGTATCGTCTTCAGCGCGTCGTCGTCGATGAACATGACGGCCATGAACAGCTCGTTCCAGTTCTGGACGAACGCGAAAATAAAGGTCGAGGCGATGCCCGGAAGCATGATCGGGATAATGACCCGGATCAGAGCGGTAAGCCGCGAGCAGCCGTCGATCATGGCCGCCTCCTCCAGGCTGCTCGGGATGCGCTGGAAGAAACTGCGCAGCATGATCGTGGAGAACGGAATGAGCATGACCGTGTAGGCGATGACCAAGGACATGCGGTTATTGATCAACTCCAGATCCGCCATCAGCAGATAGAGCGGCGCGAGCGCGATGAAACCCGGCAGCATCTGCGTGGAGAAAAACGCCATCATGATTTGTTTGTGGCCCCGGAACTGGAATCTGGCCATCACGTATCCGCTAAGAATAGCGATCGCAAGCACGATCAGCGCGGAAATGACGGAGATGAGCAAGCTATTTCCGATATAAATATGAAACTTCGAGATTTTGAAGATTTGGGTGTAATTCTCGAACGTAAACCGTTCAGGCCAATAACGGATCGGGAAGGAGAAAATATCCTTCTGCGGCTTCAGCGACGTGATCACGATCCAATACAGCGGGAACACCATCACCACGAAGTGCAGCGCCATATACAACACCTTCAAGCCCATCAGCAAGCGAGGTTTCATTTTAGAAATCACCCGCCTTCTCCGACTTGGTCGCGAATAAATAGAAGATGGTATAAAGCATGAGGATCCCGATCATGATGACGCCGATCGCCGATGCCATGCCGTAGTCTCCGCCGTACAAAATTTTGTCCAGCATGAGGGAGGACAGAATATGCGTCATCCCTGCGGGTCCGCCGTTCGTCAAACCGTAGATGATCGACGGGTCGTTGAAAATCCAGATCGCCCTCAGCAAGGTCGTCGCGATAATGGTAGGCAGAATAAACGGGAACGTCACGTTAAAGAACTTCCGGACGACGCCCGCCCCGTCCATGTCCGCGGCTTCATACAAGTCCGCCGGCACCGACTGCAGCGCGGCCAGCAGCATGATGGCAAAAAACGCGATGCCGTACCATACGTTGGCGACGATTACCGAAATCATCGCCCAGTCCGGATCGGAGAGGAAGCCGATACGGCTCTCGATCAAGCCCGTGCGCATGAGCATGTCGTTAATGACACCGATCTGGGAATTGAACATCCACTTCCAGATGAGCCCGATCAAGAAGCCGGACAACGCCCACGAATAGAAAATGAATCCTTGATACACCCCTCTGCCCCAGAAGCGCTTGCGCAGGATAAGCGCAAGCGACAAGCCGAGCAGAAACTGGAAGACCAGCGAGAAGAACACCCAATAGCCGCTATTCGTGAGCGCCTGGAGAAACTTCGGATCGCGGAAAGCGTCCGCGAAGTTCCGAAGCCCGATGAAGCTTACGTTGGACAGATCGAACAGGACGTAGTTCTGGAAGGCCATGATGACCCCTTGGAAGAACGGGTAGAACGTGAATATCAGCAGCAGCAATAATGCCGGAAGCAAGCTGAGAAGGATAAACGTGCGCTGCCTCATCAATTCAATCACCGCCTTTGATTCTTATTTGTTCATTTCCGCTTTCGCCGCCGTCCAATATTCGTCCCATTTCTTCAACGTTTCTTCCGCGGTAGCCCGGCCGAGCAGCAGCGCTTGGCCCGATTCCATCGCGACCGTTCCCCACTGTCCGTTGGCCGGGTATTGGAACGGCGGCTTGAAGTTGACGAACGTATCCGGTTTATTCGTCATGTCCAGCAGCGTTTTATAAGGACCGTTCTGGAAAAACTCGTCTTCCGTCGCCGAGGAGTGGATCGGCACGGTGCCGTGATTTTTGGACAGGTTCGTATTCTCCTCCGGCGAGGACAGGAACGCGATTAGCTTCCATGCCGCTTCCTTGTGCTTGGAATAGGACGTGATGCCCCAGCCCGCGCCTCCGGCGGAGATCAGCGCCTTGCCGGCCGGTCCCGTCGGCATCGGAGCGGTAGCCCAGGTGCCTTCCTCCATGCCGTCCGTCAATACCTGAATGACGTCGGGATCTTGCAGCAGGAATGCGGTTACGCCTGAGGTGAACGCCTGCACCTGCTCTTGGAAGCCCCAGTTAATCGAGTCGGGAGGGGAACCTTCCTTATACAGCTTCACGTATTGCTCCAAGGCGGTCTTGGCTTCCGGCGACGAATAGATCGTGCCACCATCCTTTAGGAACATCGCGTCTTCGATATTGATCGTCTCCGAGCTGTAAGCCTGGATCATCGTATCCGGGACGGCATTGGCGCCCGGTCCTCCCCGGAAGGAGAATCCGTAGCGGTTATTGGCGGCGTCCGTCAATTGAACCGATGCGTTCACCAGCTCTTCGTACGACGCGGGAACTTCGATGCCCTTCTCCTTCAGCCAATCCGCCCGATAAAACAATTGGCGCTGGTACAGGCCGTTTGGGATAAAATAAAGCTTGCCGTCGACCTGGGCAACGGATTGCGCGACCGCGGTGACCGTGCCGAAGTCGCTCCATGACTTGGTATATTCGTCAATCGGTTCAACGTAGCCGTTGTTTACGAACTCCGCCACGTTCAGATCGCGCACTTCCACGATGTCCAGCTCTTGCTTCGCGCCGAGCATCGTTCTGATTTTGTTGTCCGCCTGATCGAACGGAGGAGAAACTAATTCAACTTTAATGGCGGGGTTTTGCTTCATGAATTTATCAATGCTAGCTTGAATCAATTCGGTTCTGCCAGGGCTAGTCAAGCTTTCGATCATACGCAGCGTAACAATCTCGTCACTGCCGTTGCCGCCGGAACCACCGGAACCGCCGGAGCTGCACGCCGTCGTTAAACCGAGCAGCAGTACGATCGACATGGCCGATAACATCCACTTTTGCTTTGCTATCATTCGCATTTGAATCCCCCTCGATATAGTTTCATACTTTCTGCCTGTATGATAGGTCAACTATACTGTAAGCCTTTTCATTTTGTCAACAAAAAAACGCTCAATATTTCCGGATCGTTTCTTCGATAATATCCATCATTTTATGGAATTCCGTAAGCGCGTGCGCCACGTCATGTTGGGCGATTCCGTCGAACATCGTGCGGTGGTAAGGATACGTATTATCGAATAATTCCTTCACGCCGAACGGACCCGCGAAAAACTTCTCGATCAAGCCGGCGATCGATTCGTATACGCTGTGCAGCAGCGGATTGGCCGCCGCGTGATAGATCTGCTGATGGAATTCGAAGTCGATTGCCGACGTATCGAGGCCCCTCTGCTTCCGTTCGTCGTATTCCTTCAGGCATAGCCGCAGCTTCTCGATCATCTCCGGGTTGATGCGCATCGCGGCGAGCTCCACGGCTTTTCCTTCGAGCGCCCTCCGGACATCCAGAATATGGAGCAGGAACTTTTTCTCGTTCTCCACCTTCACCTTGCCGCTATAACGGAACGAGCCCGCATCATTGACGTAGATCCCCTTTCCATTCACCACTTTAATGATGTCGATGGCCTCCAAATACCTTAACGCTTCGCGCAAGGACGAACGCCCGACCCCGAACAGCTTGGTCAGCTCCTCGGCCGAAGGAAGCTTGTCCCCTTCCTGCAGCTCTTTGTCTTCGATATACTTTTGGATTTCCTCCGCGACAAGCTCGTGCACGTGCTGCTTTTTGATTTTACGAGACATTCCGTTTGTTCTCCCTTTCCACCTTTCAGATAGGTGAATCTTATGCGAAAGACTATGGTTTGTCAACAAGGTTTGAGCTTGGACTGCGCATGGACTCAGCTTGATCTGAGCTTGCTTTTATTTGGCATGCCAAACATTATAACGTTATATTGTATTTTCGATTTTCTATGATATTCTAGAGTTGTGGAAAAGCTATGCGAGACATCAATCACGCAGACTTGGAAAAAAGGTGAACGGTATGCATCAACGATACGTATTACGCAATCTTAAACTCGTGAATGAAGAACCGGTGGATATCGCGATCGAAGGCGGCCTCATCGCCGAGGTGAGCGAAGCAGGCGGCAGGCTCGCGGATGAGGCGAACGGCATCGACTGCTCGGGGCAATACGCGTCGAGCGGCTGGATCGACATGCATGTCCATGCCTTTCCCGAGCTCGATCCGTACGGCGACGAGATCGACGCGATCGGCGTGGAGCAAGGCGTCGCCACCATCGTCGACGCGGGAAGCTGCGGAGCCGACCGGATCGGCGAATTGCTCGCGAGCGGCGAGCAAGCGAAGACGAACCTGCTCGCCTTCCTGAACATCTCGCACATCGGGCTGCTGCGGATCGACGAATTATCCGATCTGGCCTGGATCAATCGGGAGAAATTGCTTGGGGCGCTTGGATCGCATCGGGACGCCATCGTCGGACTGAAGGCGCGCATCAGCAAAAGCGTCGTGAAGGGCAGCGGCATCGAGCCGCTCCGCATCGCGCGGTCGTTCTCCGAAGAGACGGGAATGCCGCTCATGGTTCATATCGGTTCGGGCCCGCCCGCGATCGAGGAGGTTGTTCCGCTTCTCGCGAATAGGGATATCATCACGCATTATCTCAACGGGAAAGCGAACAACCTGTTCGACGAGGATGGTAACCCGCTGGGGGTGCTGCTTGACGCCATCGGGCGCGGCGTGCGCCTCGACGTCGGCCACGGCACGGCCAGCTTCTCGTTCAAGGTGGCGGAAGCCGCGAAACGGCATGGCATCGCCTTCGACACGATCAGCTCCGACATTTACCGAGGCAACCGCTTGAACGGACCGGTGTACAGCCTCGCGAACGTGCTGACGAAATTTTTGCATTTGGGATACGCCCTAGACGAAGTCATCGCGGCGGTCACCTCGAACGCGGCGGACTGGCTCGGCAAACCCGAGCTTGGGCGCATTCAAGCGGGAGACCGGGCGAACTTGACGCTGTTCACGGTTGAGCAGCGGAAGACGGAGCTCGTCGATTCCGAAGGGGACAGACGAATCACCGATCAACGAATAGAAGCCAAAGGAGTGGTTGCAGGTGGCAACTTCATTAAATGCAAAGTATGGCCTTAAACGGGTCATCAACGCTAGCGGGCGCATGAGCATTCTCGGTGTATCCGCGCCGACGGATACCGTCATGGACGCGATGAAGCACGGCGGGCAAAATTACGTGGAAATCGCGGATCTGGTCGACAAAGCCGGCGATTACATCGCGGGCATTCTCGGATCGGAAGCGGCGGTCGTCGTGAACTCGGCCTCGAGCGGCATCGCTTTGTCCGTCGCGGCGATCGTGACCGGCGGCAACAAGCGAGTCAGCCTTCGCCTGCATCAAGAGCCGATCGCGAAGAACGAAATCATCATGCTGAAGGGACATAACGTCCAGTATGGCGCTCCCGTCGATACGATGGTGTACCTGGGAGGCGGCCAGGTCGTCGAAGTCGGTTACGCGAACGAAGGCAAAGCCGAACACATCGAAGACGCGATCGGGCCGCTTACGGCGGCGATCCTGTACGTGAAGTCGCATCATGCCGTGCAGAAGAACATGATTTCGGTCGAGGAAGCTTGGGAGGTCGCGCAGCGCAGAGGCGTGCCGCTCATCGTGGACGCAGCCGCGGAAGAGGATCTGCAGAAGTATGTTAAGTTCTCGGATTTGGCAATCTATAGCGGCTCCAAGGCGATCGAAGGCCCGACCTCCGGCATCGTCGGCGGCAAGCGCGAATATATCGAATCGGTCAAGACGCAGCTGCACGGCATCGGCCGCAGCATGAAGGTCGGCAAGGAAACGACGTTCGGCCTGCTGCAAGCGCTGGACGAGTATAGCGCGAAGGAAGACAAAAGCGAACAAGAGAAAGAAGCTTTGCAGCAGCTCATGGCCTTGAACGAGCTGGCCGGCGTCAAAGTGACGATCGTGCAAGACGAGGCCGGACGCGCGATCTTCCGCGCGCGGATCGCGATAGACCCTGGCCAGTCCGGAACGACAGCCAAGGCGGTCGTGGACGGCTTGCAGAATGGCGACATTGCCATCTACACGCGGGATTACGGCGTAAGGCAAGGGTATTTCGACATCGACCCGCGTCCCCTGATGGGCGACGATATGGCGGTCATCGCAGCACGAGTGAGCGAACTGGTGACGGGCTCTCGTTCGTAAGACGCCGGCCCAGTAGCGCGCCGAC
Source organism: Paenibacillus sp. LHD-117 (assembly GCF_030929555.1). Taxonomy (GTDB): domain Bacteria; phylum Bacillota; class Bacilli; order Paenibacillales; family Paenibacillaceae; genus Pristimantibacillus. Next base: position 207,945 of record NZ_JAVFVT010000005.1, read on the forward strand.
AGAAAGTTCCTATTAGAACAAACAGACGGATACCATGCTTGTTCCGGAGCTCGCACGTCGCGTTTGTATGCGAAATTTCGTACACATTGCTCGCACGGGGATCAAATGCGGCAATTGTATTCGAAATTTCGTACACATTGCTCGATTCAGGGCTCGAACACCGCGATTGTATGCGAAATTTCGTATACATTGCTCGCACGGGGATCAAATGCAGCAATTGTATGCGAAATTCCATGCACATTGCTCGATCAGGAGCTCAAACGCCGCGATTGTATGCGAAATTTCGTATACGCTGCTCAATCCAGGGCTCGCACGCGGCATTTGTATACGAAATTTCGTATACGTTGCTCGCACGGCGATCAAATGCCGCGCATATGTGCGAAATTTCATACACATTGCACGATCTAGAACTCGAACACAACTATTACCTGATTAACAGGAGGACACTAACATGACATCCATCGCAAAACGTTTCTATAAAAACCGCGTCGCCCTGAACGTGCTGGCGAACAGCATCGAGAACGCCAAGGAAGTGTTCGAAGCGGCGGAAGGGTACGTCCTCGTCGGCGTGCTGTCGAAGGATTACCCGACGGTTGCCGAAGGCGTCGCCGCCATGAAAGCGTACGGCGAAGCCATCGACGATGCCGTATCCATCGGCCTCGGCGCCGGCGATAACCGCCAAGCGGCCGTCGTCGCCGAAATCGCCAAGCAGTACGGCGGCACGCATATTAATCAAGTGTTCCCTGCCGTTGGAGCGACCCGCGCGAACCTTGGCGAGCGCGACAGCTGGATCAACAGCCTCGTTTCGCCGACCGGTCAAGTCGGCTACGTGAACATTTCGACGGGTCCCGTCAGCGCTGCGCAGGACGAACTTGCCATCGTGCCGGTGAAAACGGCGATCGCGCTCGTGCGCGACATGGGCGGCAACGCGCTGAAGTATTTCCCGATGAACGGCCTTGCGCGCGAGGACGAGCTTCGCGCGGTCGCTCAGGCTTGCGCCGAGACGGGCTTCGCCCTGGAGCCGACAGGCGGCATCGACAAAGAGAACTTCGAAGCCATCCTGCGCATCTGCCTGGAAGCCGGCGTGCAGCAGGTAATCCCTCACGTCTACTCCTCGATCATCGACAAAGCCACGGGCAAGACGATCGTGGAAGACGTGCGCGAGCTGCTCGCGACGACGAAGCGGCTGGTCGACGAGCATGCCTAAGCGGATCGCGGCATTCGGAGAAGTCATGATGCGCCTGCAGGTACCCGGCTACGAGCTCCTGTCCCAATCGAATACGCTGCAGTATTCGTTCTCCGGGACGGGCGTGAACGTCGCCGCGGCGCTGGCGCGTTTCGGCCACGAGGGCTGCCTCGTCTCCACGCTGCCGGATCATGCCGTCGGCGACGCCGCGCTGGCGTATCTTCGCAGGCTTGGCATTACGCCATCCTTCATACGGAGGGACGGCAAGTACGTCGGCATGTATTTCCTGGAGAACGGCTTCGGCGCGCGGCCTAGCCGCGTGACGTATACGAACCGGCTGGAGAGCAGCTTCAATACGGCGCCGGAAGGCGCCTACGATTTTAACGCGATCGCTCAGGCCGTCGACGTTGCGCATTTCTGCGGCATTACGCTGGCCATGAACGATGCCGTCAGAGGCCACATGAAAGCGTTCGCCAAGGCGGTCAAGGCAAGCGGTGGCACCGTCGCGTTCGACTGCAATTACAGGCCGAGCCTGTGGGGCGAGAACGCGTATGCGAAGGCGAAGCCTTTCTACGAAGACATGCTGGCGCTCGCGGATATCGTCATGATGAACGAGAAAGACGCCATGTTCACGCTCGGCATGACCACGGAGAAGGAAACGCGCCGGGAGCAGCTCGAGGATCTCATTCCCGCCGTCGCGGCGAAGTATCGGATTTCCGCAATTGCGGGTACGCATCGTTCCATCAACGGAGACAATACGCATGCGCTGCAAGGTTTTATCTATACGGACGGAGCATTCACGTACGCTCGCCCGCTGACATTCGCCGTTCATGACCGGATCGGCGCGGGCGACGCCTTCACGAGCGGCATCATTCACGGTTTGACGGAAGGCTGGTCGCCCGAGGAGATTGTGACGTTCGCGGCGGGGGCGGGCATGCTCGCCCACACGATCGTCGGGGATACCCCGATGTCGTCCGTCGGCGACATCCGAAAGGCGCTTTCGGATACCATAGGCGACGTAGAAAGGTAGTGCGCATAAACGTGAACCTATCTCGGAAGAATAAACCACTGTATATGCAAATCAAAAGCATTATCAAGGACCGGATTCTGCACGGGGTATACCCGATTGAATCAAATATCCCTTCCGAGCCGCAGCTCGAAAGCGAATTCGGCGTCAGCAAAATCACCGTCCGGAACGCCATCGGCGAGCTCGTCCAGGAAGGGTATTTGGAGAAAGGCAGCGGCAAAGGCACCAAAGTCGTCCGCAACACCTCGACGTCGAAGCTGTCGAAGCAGAAACGGTTCACGGAGGTGCTCGTCGAAAGCGGTCACCGGATCCGGAAGGAGCTGCTCATCGCCGAAGTCGTCGTGAACGAAGCCGGCTCCTTGCCGCATCGTTTGTTCGGCTCGCAATGCTACCGCATCGAGCGGCTCTACCATTTGAACGACGAGCCCTATATTCATTACATGCACTATTTGACGATGAAGGCGGGGGGCATCGAGCTCTCCGATCTCACTTCGCAATCGCTGTACGACATGCTCGAGGAGCATGAAGTCGCGCTCGAGAAGTTCCGCGACGAATTTGCGGTCACGCTCGCTCCGGCTCACATCGAACAGAGGCTGCGCGTCGCTCCCGGCACGCCGCTGCTCAAACGGTCGCGGTATTCCTATGACGGGGCGGGCAACCTCATCGAGTTTAGCGAAGGGCTTTACAATACGGCCATGCATAACTACGTCGTCAATTACGACATTTAGCTATACGGCGAGATCGTCCGATTCTCGCCTTCTTCATTTGATTTGGAAGCGGTCGCATCTAAGGGGGAACTGGAAGGTCAATGACTCCCACTTAACTATCCTTTGAAGCGGGAGCTTGTAACTACCCGATCGTGCTATCGTCTTTAGCGACTCCGATCTTTTGTCATTCAGAAGTACGTGGTGTTACATCCACGATAAGCATACGCTTACCGATGGGCAGATTGACAACTGCCCTGCAAGCCTAGTCATGCTAAACCTGTACCTTGTAGAAGGTACTCTTTTCCCTTCAAACATAGATTCATCGCGCCTACGCGGTCATCATTGCTTTCATAACCGCATGTCCGGCAACGGAAGCGATGTTTTCGTTTATCCCTATTTTCTTTTGAGATATGACCACATAACGGACACGTCTGCGAGGTATGCTTCGGATCGACTGCAATTACTATTGAGCCAGCGAGCAGCGCCTTGTACTCTATCATTTTACGAAGTTGATAGAAGGCCCACGATACTGTCACATAACGATCCTTGAGCTTCGTCTTTTCTGTTGCGCGGCGGACACCTGTCAAATCCTCCAGCACGAACAACGTATTTGCTCCATACCGGGTAACGAGTGCCTTGCTGACTTGATGGTTCACGTCGGTCATCCAACGGTTTTCTCGTTCTCCGATTTGCTTCAGTCTGCGACGGGATGACGGTGTTTGTTTGCGCTGCAGTTCCGAACGCAACCGTTTGTAGTTTGCTCGTTTACGTTTCAGTGCCCTTCCCCGATAGAAAACCGTTTTGCCGTCGTTCCCATACGCTGTTACGATAAAGTTGATGCCAAGATCAATCCCTGCCACCTGTTTGATGTCCTTGAGCCCAGGAACCTCCGTGTTCTTCATCACCGGAATATGCAGAAACCACTTTTGCTTTTTGCACACCAGCTTGGCAGTGCCGAATGTCCAAGAACCGTCAAGATAGATTTCCATGCCTTTCGCCTCGAAAGGGACTTTGATTCGGCCTTGTAACGTATTGACGGAGAACAGCTGCGCTTTCAGCGAATAGTCCCTGTTCCATACGAGATCATATTCCGGCTTCTTGAAGCGCACGAGCGACCAAGCATGCCCGTTGCTCCGAATCGTCTTGTATCTGGCAATGACAGTTTTCATCACCGACTGCGCCATTTGGGAGCGCAAGCCCATCGTATTGCGGAGGGTTTGATACGTCACTCGGTGCACGGAAGGCTGCTTCAATTCGCCCGTATCGAACACAAGTGCAGAGACGAGATTGCAGCCCTGCCGATAAGCAATCATAGTTTGGTGCAGCGCCTCTACTTGACTTTCCGTCGGTTTGATTTTGATTTTTGCAGTGACGGTTAAGATCATATGTTCGCCTTCCTTTCTATGCTTAGTATAGCATATCGTGGAGGGCAAGAACATTCAAAAAATCGTTCAAGCTAGCGCCTGACACCCATTCCTCCCCGCTTGAAGAAGCGGGAGTATCCTGTGCCATTTTAATGAATATGGATCTATATTTGCTGTTGATCACCTTGTTGTCCATCGTGATCGTTATTCTGGGCGTCGCTTGGTGGAAGTGGCATGTCTTTATCAGCTTGACCGTGGCGGGTTTGTTCCTCGCGGTCATGTCCGGGCTGTCTCTGGATTCCATCGTAAAAGCGTACGAGACGGGCGTGGGCACGGCGATCGCCGGCATGTCCGAAAGCGCCGCGTTGTCGCCGATCGTCCTCTCGTTTATGGTCGCCGGCCTGATCCGGATCGCGACGGGTTCGGCGACGGTCGCGCTGACGACCGCTGCTGGCATCGTTGCCCCTATCGTCGAGCAGATGTCGGGCGTCAATTTGGAGCTGCTCGTCATCGCCACCGGCGCGGGCTCGCTCATGTTCTCGCATGTCAACGACGCCGGCTTCTGGCTGGTGAAGGAGTATCTCGGCTTATCCGTCAAGGAAACGTTCAAAACGTGGACGGTGCTTGAGACGCTGCTCTCCTTCATCGTGTTCGGCACGGTGTTGCTCGTGGATATGGTGATTTAACCGTAAAAGAAGATCGTTTGCTTCCTGGTTGCACAGGAGCGTTGGGCGATCTTTTTTTGCGACCATATGTTATAATATCGTCAGAATAATGTCATCCATTGAAGGGGCTGAACATATGAATATTAAGCCGTCCACTACCATTAGGCAAGATTACAACGGTTTTTCGAAATATTGCCACGAAATCGATGAACCGGTCATTCTCACCCGTAACGGCGAAGCGGATTTGGTCGTGATGAGCATTGAAGCCTTCCGGCGCATGGAGGCTCGCAACAAGCTGCAATCGAAGCTTCTGGTCGCAGAGAAGCAAGTGGCGGAAGGAGCCGAACTGCTTGATCACGATCAAGTAATCGGGAACTTGCGGAGGAAGTTAAATGCCGCCAAAGAATAAAATAAAGTATACCCCCGCGGCCGTCGACGATATGGATGAGATCTTCTCTTATTTATCCCAAGACAACGTCGATGCGGCGGAAAATCTGCTCAACAAGCTCGCTGGTCAAATCTCACAGCTAGGCGAATTCCCACAATTGGGTTCGGTTCTAGCCGAAGACGAATATACGCTTATTGAACGCGGCTACAGATTTATTGTCGTACATCCTTATTTAGTCTTTTATCGTATTCTTGGCGATACGGTTGTCATTCATCGAATCTTGCATGGGCGGCGGGACTATCTTCGCGAATTGTTTGGCCAATTGGCAGTGAAAGTGCGTGTTACAACCTCTTAAAGGTCACGGACGGCTATAGCCATATTATCCCCTGTAATGGCTTCGCGAATGGCGTATAATGGAAGTGGCACAAATTTTTGAAAAGGCGGTGTACATCGATGAAATTTAGCGAATATACATACGAGCGTCCCGACGTGAAAACATTCGAGGAGCAATTCAAGGCGCTGCTGGAGACGTTCGCGTCTGCGGGAAGCTACGAGGAGCAAGACAAGGCGATGGCGGCCCTGAACAAGCTGCGCAGCGAATTCGATACGATGCAGACGATCGCGAGCGTCAGGCATTCCATCGACACGAACGACGAGTTTTATAAAGCGGAGCAGGATTTCTTCGACGAGAACGGGCCGATCGTACAGGAGTTCGTGACGGATTATTATCGGGCTCTAGCAGAATCCAAGTTCCGGGCGGAGCTGGAGTCCAAGTGGGGACGGCAGCTGTTCCGGCTTGCCGAGTTGTCGCTGAAAACGTTCAGTCCCGAGATCATCGAGGATCTCCAGCAGGAGAACAAGCTGACAACGGAATATTCGAATCTGATCGCCTCCGCAAAAATCCCGTTCGAAGGCGAGGAGCGCACGCTCGCGCAGCTCGGTCCGTTCCAGCAATCGACCGACCGCGACATGCGCAGGCGCGCCGCCGAGGCATCCTCCGGCTTCATGGCCGAGAACGAAGCGACGCTCGACCGCATTTACGACGATCTGGTCCAGGTGCGGACCCGCATCGCGAAGAAGCTCGGCTTCGACAACTTCGTGGAGCTCGGCTACGCACGCATGAGCCGGACCGATTACGACGCCGGAATGGTCGCCGGCTTCCGCAAGCAGGTGCTTGACCACATCGTGCCGGCCGCGACGAAGCTGAAGGAGCGCCAGCGCGGCCGCATTGCCGTCGACGATCTTCTCTACTACGACGAGAATCTTGCGTTCCTGTCCGGCAACGCGACGCCGAAGGGCGATCCCGACTGGATCGTGGCCGGAGGTGCGAAGATGTACGCCGAGCTGTCTCCGGAGACGGATTCGTTCTTTACCTTCATGCAGGAGAACGAGCTGATGGATCTCGTAGCCAAGAAGGGCAAACAGGGCGGCGGGTATTGCACGTATATTAGCGAGTACCAAGCGCCGTACATCTTCTCCAACTTCAACGGGACGTCCGGCGACATCGACGTATTGACGCACGAGGCGGGGCATGCGTTCCAGGTGTACGAGAGCAGAAGCTACGCGGTGCCGGAGTACAACTGGCCGACATACGAGGCCTGCGAAATCCATTCCATGAGCATGGAGTTCTTCACATGGCCGTGGATGGAGCTGTTCTTCAAGGAGGACGCCGACAAATATCGGTTCGACCATCTCGCGAGCGCGCTGATCTTCATCCCTTACGGCGTGACCGTCGACGAATTCCAGCATTTCGTCTACGAGAATCCTGATGCGACGCCGGCCGAGCGGAAGCAAGCTTGGCGCGAGATCGAGAAGAAATACCTGCCGCATCGCGACTACGCGGACAACGCGTATCTGGCAGCGGGCGGGTTCTGGCATAAGCAGGGCCATATTTATCGCACGCCATTCTACTACATCGACTACACGCTGGCACAGATCTGCGCGTTCCAGTTCTGGAAGAAGTCGCGCGAGGACCGTTCCGCCGCTTGGAGCGATTATCTCGATCTGTGCCGTCTCGGCGGCAGCCTCTCCTTCACCGAGCTTGCTGGCGCGGCCGGCCTCATCTCCCCGTTCGACGACGGCTGCGTTACCTCCGTCATCGGCACGATCGAAGCTTGGCTCGATGGCGTGGATGATCGGGCGTTATGAGAAACAAAGATTAATCGAACAAGGGCACTCTCGCGAGAGGGTGCCCTTTTCATTATGTCAGCTCAACCAATCTGGATGGTTGTCCGTTTCGTTGCATGGCAGCGCTGCATTAAATAGATTGAGCATTTGGACAAACAAAAGGGGGTGAAAATATGTCCGATAAACACAAAGAAACTTTGAGCACCGGACCTTTTCATGTGCCTGCGTTTAATCCGTTCAACCAAGACAGACTGGTTATTATACTCAAGAATCCGACAAACAAACCTTTAGAGGCTTCGGCAAAGATCGATGTATGCCCGCTGCCGCCGGTCGATCCCGTCAGCTTTCCGTTCAATACGGCGGAAGAGACTTTCTTTGAATTTCCCGAAACCGTTGTGCCGGCAATGAGCTGTACCCGAATCGAAGTGGTTATCGCGCCTTTTATACGCAGTACGTTGCATGTAACGACCACCGGCGATTATAAAGTTTGCGACGATATACCCGTATGTGGAAAGCTGGAAATCAGCGTAACGGGCGGAAGCGGAATTGTAAATGCGCCAGGTCTCATCAATGCGGATCCAAGTTTATTTTTCCGATATGATAATTTTGTCGTATGCGATAAGAAGCACGACTAAAAAGGAGGTGGAATCATGTCCAGCAAACACGATGCGACCCTTACAACGGGGCCGTTCCTCGTCCCCCAGTTTACTCAGTCATTATGCGTAGGTCCAGCAGCATCAACCAATGATTTGCTTGTCATCACGCTCAAAAATCCAACGAATAAACCGTTAAGCGCTTCACTGGCGATCACACGTTGTCCCATTCCATCTCCCTTTATTTTTACCGGTTTCCCTATCATTTTTAACACGGCTGAATCGCCATTGTTCACTGTTCCTCCAACGACTGTGCCGGCAATGAGCTGCACCCGATTCGAATTTCCGATAGCCGCGAATCAACGCGAAACGCTTCGCGTCGAAACGTCGGGCGACTATGCCGTCGATGATTGCCTTCCGATTTGCGATAAGCTAGAAATCAGCGTGCTTGGCGGTCACGCCGAACCCGGAACGCCGCCAGGGCTAAATAACCCCGATGCCACGCTGTTTTTCCGCTATGAAGATTTTGTCGTATGCGAGAAAAAACATGATGACGATTAAAGCATCGACTCATCATGCCTATTCATGAAAGGGGCTGTCTCTGACGAGACGGCCCTGCGCGTTTGAAATTCCATACACATTCGGCCCTTTGCGCCCCGATTGGGCGTCATGTGTATGGTTTTCCATACACATTCAGCCCGTTGCGCCCCGGTTGGGATCCATGTGTATGGTTTTCCATACACATTCGGCCCTTTGCGCCCCTGTTGGGCGTCGTGTGTATGGTTTTCCATACACATTCGGCCCTTTTGCGCCCCGATTGGGCGTCATGTATACGGTTTTCCATACACATTCGGCCCGTTGCGCCCCAAGTAGACGAAAAAAAGCTGCCCCTAAGAGTGTTACTTCTGAGACTGCCCTTTCATTCATCGCAGACCAACCGTTAAATAAAGAAGAAGCACGACCGCCATAACTGCGGCGAATGCATAGTTCGGCTTGGCCAGCTCGAAGACCGGCTTCCGGAGCAAACCCGCAAGTAGATTGTTCACTGCCGAGGCCGGCGAGATGGGATTGGACAAGCTCCAGCTCCCGAGCAGGAGCACGCCGAAGTAGACCGGGCTCACGCCGACCGATGCAGGAGCGATGCCCGTGGCCAGAATGGTGACGGGCACAATGGGATGAAGGCCGATCAGCGAAGTCAACACAATGATCGCTACCGTGAAGAGCGAAAAAGCGAACCAGAGAGGAACAGGCAGATGCTCGAGCATAGCGGGAACGCTTGCCCCGAACCCTGTCGCGCCGATGGAACCGCTGAAGAAGCCGGCGGCTAGAAAAAGCGTAATTTCTTTCTGCAAGGCGGGCAACGTGACGCTAACGTGATTCGCAAGCCCTTGCTTGTAAGTCGCCATCGCCCCCTTGGAGACGCACCACAGCAGCGGGAAGAGCACCGCGGCCATGCAAATAATGAGAACCATGGGCAGGTCGATCGCCTGCTCCAGCAGTAAGATGACGACTATGGCCAAAACCAAATAGACGCCAAGCCCGGCCGGGAACGACGCGCGGCGATCGCCGCGATGGACGGTCTCTTCCTCTTGCTCCAGGGCCGCTCCGGCATCCTCCTCTTGACCGTCCTCTCTCGCCCGAAGCTCCTTCCAATCGACGGCTAGGCTGACGAACACGCCAAGCAAGGATAAGCCGATGACATAAGGAAGCAGAGACGACCAGCTGAGCGCCAGCGCCGAAGTCACGAGCGCCATGGCGGCAAAATAGGGCGACCATAGAATCGCGCCCCCGAAGCCGCGGTTCATCGCGTTCGCCAGCAGCTTCGACATCCGGCCGGAATGCGGCTTCGCGAATGCCATATGGTAAACGACGGGGATGGAGCCTACATTAATAAAGGCGCCCATGATCAGCGTAAGGAGCTGAGTGCCGGCAAATAACGCCGTCCCGCTTCGCACGCTCCCCTCATAGAAACGCCGCAGCGCCTCCACGTAGGCGGGCAAGCGAACGGGTATGCCGAACAGCGGAGCGAAAACGAACAACGTCACGAGCGTCGCGTTCATGCTAGCCGCCTCGAACCATTGCCTCGCGTCGGCCCCTTGCATGATCAGGAGCGCCGCCCCGCCGATCAGGAAGGAAGCGGCCAGCCATCTCATGCTGCCCTTCAGCCTGGGCAGCAGCAGGAGCACCGCGGCAAACGAGAGACCCCCAAGCACGTGCAGCAGCAGCCCCGAGTCCGTGAGCTGCTGCGCGATAAATGCGGCGGCGAGAGAGAATATGACGCCTCTCTCGATCGCCGCCCTATAGAATGGTTTCATTCCAATAACCTTCTTCGTTATTCGTTAATTAAACTGCCAGCAGCTTAAGCTAAGATTGCCGTATTGATAGCTGCGATGAATCAACTTCGCTTGCCGGCTCGCGTCGCCGGTTCCCATCGCAAGCAGCAGCGGAATAAAGTGTTCGCTCGTCGGCACCGCTTCTTGGGCATATGGCGCAAGCTCCCTATAGTTGAACAGCGCTTCCGTATCCCACGACTCCAGCTTGCTCTGCAACCAATTATCGAACGCTTCGGCCCAATCGTCAATCCCCTCCGAACGCCAGTTCAAGCCCCTCAAGTTATGAACGGTTCCCCCGCTTCCGATAATCAGAACATCCTGCTCCCTGAGCGCCGACAACGCTTTGCCGATCTGATACTGCTGTTCGTTCGTCAGGTACCGGTTAACGGACAGCGCGACGACGGGAATATCCGCGTCGGGATACAGCAGCTTGAGCACGGCCCATGCGCCATGATCGAGCCCTCTCTCTTCGTCGAGGACGCTCTCGATCCCATGCTTGGCGAACAATGACTGAATGCTGTCGCTTAAGTTCCGATCCCCTTTGGCTGGATAGGTCATCTGATAAAGCTCATCCTGGAAGCCGCCGAAATCATAGATCGTGCTGTACTCGCCCACCGCGCTCACTGTTTGTACCGATTGCTCCCAATGGGCGGAGAACAGCACGATCGCTTTCGGATTAGGCGTATGGGCGGCGAAATTTTTCATTAAATCGGTGTAGTCATTATGCTCGAGAACGATGGAAGGCGCTCCGTGCGCGAAAAAATAAGATGGCATCATATCCGTCTTCACTCCTTATTGTTATCAATTCCGGCATCCCGTTCAAGCCAGCTCACGAAATCCCGCCGATTCTCCTCGGAAACGCCGTGGTCGGTCGGATAGATGTTGAACGTGAGACGGTCTGTCAGGGTTTCAAAGTAGGCCGCTGTCTCATGGCCGATCCGAACCGGGAATACCGAATCGTATTCCCCATGCGAGACAAACACCGACACGTCTTCGACGGCGCGCAGCGGATATTCCGTTTTTACGAATGCCGGTACATATCCGTTTAACGCCACGATCCCTTTCAACTGATTCCCCATCGTAAGCGCAAGCGTCATGGAGAGAATCGCCCCTTGACTGAAGCCGAGCACGTAACGTCTATTCGCATCGACCGGGTATCGCTCCGTCGCATAGCGGATAAAGGCTTCAAGCTGCTGGACAGCTTGATCGAACAGCTCCCGGATCGGATTGCCCAGACTTTTCAAATCATAATATTGATATCCGGCGCCAAGCGTAAGGTTTCCCCGAATATGAATCCTTATAAAATCGGCGGCCAATGGATCGACCAACGAAACCATGTTTTTCTCATGAGACCCTTTCCCGTGAAGCGTAAAAATCGTGGGATAGGTTTTGTCCGGATCCATGTTGCTCGGCAATTGAATGTCATACTGGTAAGCGGGTTCCATCACATCTATCCTCTCCCTCTCCAAAAATATTAGTAATAATAAAATATATTTTATATAAGTAATTTACATCAACCAAGACTAGCATGTCAATTGGAATATGGTTAATATGAATATATAATTCTTATTACAAATATTTTGAGGGCGAGTGATTCGATGGATATCGGCTCCAACATACGCGCGATCCGGAAACGCAAAAATATAACGATTGCTCAAATCTGCGAAGACACCGGCTTATCCCAGGGTTTCTTAAGCCAAGTCGAAACGAATAAAACGTCGCCGTCCATTCCCACGCTGGAAAACATTGCGGAGGCTTTGAAGGTGCCGCTCGCTTATTTGCTGTTGAAGAAAGAGGAACGCATGTCCATCGTGCGGAAAGAAGAACGGAAACGGACAACAAGCGGGATCGAGCAATTAAAGGTCGAGCATCTGAGCTCCACAAAAAACGTAAGGATGATGCTCGTCGAGATACCTCCCGGAGCCTCGACTGGCGAAGCGCCCCATGCCCATGAGGGCGAAGAAGTGCACATGGTGGTGAAAGGGAAGATCTACGCCGAGCAGGGGGAAGATTCGGCCGAATTTGCCGAAGGGGATTCCTTCTCTTGGAATGCGTGTATCCCTCATCTGGTGCGAAATATCGGCGAAGAGATGGCCATCGTGCTCATATCCGTCTACACGGAGACGGAACATGCGGGTGATTATTTGTAGCGTACCCATACAGTCGCCCATCCCCCTCCTTTTGAATACATTGGTTTAAAGCAATCGAAGGGGGATTTGTTGGTGTGGATCGCATACACGTCGGATCGCGGTGGTCATTTCGATATTTGGCTATACCGTCCTGTTGATGCCGCCCATTTTCCGGTTACGCAAGGAATAGGAGAATCGTTCTCCGTTCCTTATTGGTCTCCGGATGTAAGGAAAATCGCATTTATCGGTAAGCAAAACATCGTTTATGTTCTTGACCTTAGCATGGGAACAATGGCTCGGATCGACCAAATCGAGCCTTTTACGCTGCTGGACTGGTCCCCGGATAGTCAATGGCTGGCCTATGTCAAAGATGGCCGGATCGTCGTCTACCATACCGTTGCCCATTCCAGCCGAACGATCATCCAGCCTGGCGCAAGCGACGTCCAGTGGTTCCCGTCCGGCCTCGAGCTGCTCTTCGCGGCGCCGGATGCGGCCGGCATCAGCCAGCTTTATCGGATGAATAGCGATGGAACGGCAAAGAGGCCGCTCACGCGAAATACGGAAGGGCCTCTTAACAACGCTAGACTTTCTCCTGACGGAGCATTTGCGCTCTATACATCGCCCGGCGTTAGCATTTCCATCATCACGACCGTAGATTTATCCACGGGCCAAACCTATCCGCTAGAGGGCGGACCGCTCGCCAAAAATTATTTCCCGGAATGGGCGCCGAACGCTGCCGGAATCGCCTACAGCGCAACCGCTTTTGATGACGACCGGGGTTATTATTCGCTTATTCAGACAGACGGCAAGACCGGCGGAAAACAACTAACGCGTGCGATTTCCGACTGTTTTGCCACGCCGGTCAGCTGGTCGCCCGATGGACATCGGATCGCATACTTGTCCGGTTGCGAGAACGAACAACCTTCGAGCCAGATCTGGATTCAGCATTTGAGGCATCCCTACCCGGTCAAAATCATTGAAGGCGGCCGCATCACCGCGCTGCAATGGTCGTCGCCCGTCAGAATGGAGCATCCTCTCAAGATGTATTCGAATGCGCTCTACCGCATCCGCTTTCTCTATCCAGCACATTGGCAGCAAGTAAGCGAGGAACGATACGAAGGGGCGGATGGTTTCTTCCAAATCTCCGCGATTTCATCCGAAAACCGCTTGGAAGAGGTTTGCCGTGCGGAAGCCTTTCACCCCTTACGCCCTTATGGTTCTGCGCCTCGAATCGTCATGACAACGATACAAGGTCAGACAGCTTGTTTCATATTCCCTTCAGCCGACCAACCGGCAGAAATGAGGAAGCAATCGGCCCTCATTGTGAAATATCCCTATCCGATCCAAATCGGTGAGACATCCTACAATTATTTTATTCTTTGGGCGGACCACGATCACATCCGCCAATTGGCAAGGCGGCTGACGTTTATTTGATGGAGCCCGTTCCGGAAAGATTGTCGATAATCAAATAGCGGAACCGGTCGACGGCCTCCGGTATGCTTCCGGCCGGAAGCCGGTTCAGATGATCATAGAAGCTGAACGGGAACTTGAATACATGCCCGAAATCCCAATCATGCCGCCCGAAATCCTCCACCCAATACTCCGGCTCCGTCGGCAACCGCTCCGAACGCTCGGCTTTCGCAAGCGGCAACCGATCGACGGGCGAATACAGCGCGATCGCTTCCTTCTCTCCCAGATTCCGGCTGGCGCGAAGCGCCTTCGCGAGCTTCAGAATCGGCCCGATCCCCCTGCGGAATTCGTCGCGATAGCCGAGATCGTGCAGCACGTTCAACGCGTGCGAGAAGGTGAGCATGTGGCCGAGCAGATCATGATGGGCTTCTGCCTTATAAATCGTGCGGACGGACGCCAGCTCGCTTAATACGAATGCCGATAATTGGCTCGCATCCTCGATTACGGGCAGCGATACGTCCTCGTCTACGTTCATTTTTTTCCCATCCGAGGCCGTGTGCCCGATCCAAGATCTTCCCGGTATTGTTCGCTCGAACGCGCGGATCAGTTCGGCGATCCCTTCGATGTCCGCTCTTGTCCCCCATCCGCCGAGCTCCCGAATCGCCAGCAGGCTCATCGCCGCGTAGATGACGTTATGACCGACCCAGTGCAGGCCGTCGATCGAGCGGTCCAGCGCTTCCATCACCATACGCTCGGCTTCTCGGGACGGAAGGCAGGCATCGCCCACACGCGGCTCGGCCCCCTCGCCTCCCGAATTGCCGCCATACCGCGCTACCATGGCCGCGGCTTCGGACCTCACCCGGCGTGCCGTCGCTTCGTCCAGCCGGTTATCTCTCGCAAAAAAATAACTCGCGATCGCCGCCGCCCCGAAATGCGCCTCCCAAATATCGCCCGTTCTGCTTTTGCAGCCCGCGATGATGGACAAGCCGTCCCGCAAAATCCGCTTTTCCCCTTCTTCGTTACCGTTCGCGCCCATCGCTTTGCCCCCTTCGCCGTAACCTTCGTATATCATCGACCATAACATAAATCGCCGGTTCGGCAAATGAAAAGAAGCTGCCGGTTAAGGCAGCTTATTGATAAGCGCATCAGAAACTCGTCTGGGCTCCTATAGAGCTCCAAGCAAGAAATACAGCAGAAAAAATCCCGCAATGACGTACATCGTCACGGACACGTCCTGCCTGCGGCCGGTAGCCAGCTTCAGCAACGGATAAGCGATGAATCCCAGCGCCATGCCGTTCGCGATACTGAAGGATAACGGCATGACCGCCATCATCAGATATGCCGGGAAAGCTTCGGTGAAATCATCGAATCGGATATCCTTGGCACTCATCACCATCAGGCAGCCGACAATAACGAGCACGGGTGCGATCGCGCTATTCGGAATCACTTTGAAGAGCGGGATGAGAAACAGCGCCGGCACAAACAAGAGGCCCGTCGTGAGCGAGGTTAACCCCGTCCTCCCTCCCGAAGCGATGCCGGTTCCTCCTTCGGCGGCGGTGGTCATGGGACTGCATCCGAGGAGACCCGCGCTCATGACCGAGAGGGCGTTCGCCTGGAACGATCTGCGAAACTTCGACTGATCCGGGAGCATGCCGAGCTGTGTGCCCATGTTCTGGAATATGATAATCATTGAGAGGGAGAAGACGGCCGTCCAGAACGGGAAGGAGCCCATCCCGCTGAAATCCAGCGCCAGGAACAGCTGCTCGTAACCCCCGAAGGAGAAGCCGAAATCGCGCAGATCCGAGAAATCCACGATGCCGAGCAGCCACCCAATGCCTGTCCCCGCGATAATCGTAATCAGCAAGCTTCCTTTGACGTTGCGCAAAAACAGAGGCAGCGCAAGCGCCAGCGTCGCGATCGTCGTGAGCGCGTACGGGTCGCCGAGATTCGCGAGCGTGACGAGCGTCCCTTCGCTCGCCACGATCACGCCCCCGTTCTTCAGTCCAAGAAACGCGATGAATAACCCGATGCCCGCGGTCATCGCTTTCATCATCGAATGAGGAATCGAGCGCGACAGATGATCGGCCCATCGGGTCACCGCCGTCAGCAGGAACACGGTGCCTGCCACGAACACGGCGGCAAGCGCCTGCTGCCACGAAAGCCCGAACGAAATGACCAGGGTAAAGACGAAAAACGCGTTATCCCCCATGCCGGGTATGACGATTAAAGGCGAATTCGCCCAGAACGCCATAAACAAGCAGCCGATCAAGCAGCATAGTACCGTGGCTATGATTAGCGCTTCGTAAGGCATGCCCGCGTTCCGCAGGATCGCTCCATTGACCGCTATGATATAAGCGACGGTCATGAATGAGGTCAACCCGGCCACCAATTCCGTCCTTACCGACGTATGGGACTCCCGGATACGAAATATCTTCTGCAATCGGTTAAGCAATATCATTGTATTCGTCCTTCCATCCAGCTCCGTCTTACCGTTTGCCTACTTCGTAAGGCTCGCCTAACGCTTTCGGAGCGCGGGACTTGCCGACCGCTCCGATCAAGACGAGGAGCGTCAGCACGTACGGCAGCATATAAAAAAATTCGTCGGGCATGTTCGCCGCGAAGTCGAAAATTTGAAGCTGATCCTTCACCGCTTGGGCCAAGCCGAAAAATAACGCGGCCAGCATGGCGCCGATCGGATTCCACTTGCCGAAGATGACGGCCGCAAGCGCGATGTAGCCTTGCCCCGAAATCGTGTTGAACGAGAAATTGCCGTTCGAAGTCAAGACGATCGTCGCTCCGCCCAAGGCGGCAATCGAGCCGCTCAAGATGACCGCGAGGTAACGCGTGCGGTTTACTTTGACGCCCACCGTTGCCGCAGCGCTCGGATTTTCCCCAACCGCACGGAGCCTGAGCCCGCTCGATGTTTGGAACAACAGGAAGGACAGAAGCCCCACAAGCCCAATCGCGATATACGTCGTGGGATAACCGCTCAGAAGCGCGTTGCCGATGAACGGAAGATCGCTGAAGGATGGAATGGCGAGCTTATGGAAGACATGCGTCAGGAGAGGCGTTTCCGCCGAGCCGTCGAAGATCATTTTCACCAAATAAAACGTTGAGCTGGCCGCCAAAATATTGATGACGACCCCGCTGACGACCTGATTCGCCTTGAACCGGATCGTGGCGACGGCGTGAATCGCAGAGAAGACCGCTGTGCATACGAACGCTCCGATCACGCCAAGCCAAGGAGAGAAAGCGCCAAGTCCCGCCGACTCCCCGTAATGGGCGACGACGGCGGCGAAGAACGCGCCCGACACCATGAACCCTTCCAGTCCGATATTGATAACGCCCGCGCGTTCGGAGATCAAGCCGCCTAACGCCGCAAAGATGAAGGCCGTAGCGAATACGAGCGTCCCATTGATTAGATTTCCGATAATGTCCATCCTTTATCACTCCTTCTTCGCTTTCGGTCCGAACGGACGGAACAACAGCTTAACGATTCCCGGGGCCGCCACGAAAAAGATAATAATGGCGATGACCATCCGGATAATTTCCCCGGGCACCTCGGCGCCGAAGCTCATCCCTTGCGAGCCGTAGGTAAGCGCCCCGAACAGGACGGACGAGAAGAGAACGCCGATCGCGCCGTTCCCGCCGAGCAAGGCGACCGCGATGCCATCGAAGCCGAGTCCGGATGTCACGGAGCTGATCGCGACGTATTTGAACACGCCGAGCACCTCGAAGGTGCCGACCAGGCCGCCGAACAGGCCGGAGATGAACATCGTGCGCACGATAACGCCCTGAACCTTCATGCCCGCGTATTTGGCCGCATCCGGATTAAATCCGACCGTCCTCAGCTCATACCCCCATCTGGTTCTGTCCACGTAGAAGTAGTAGAAAATAACCGCAAGAATCGCAATCAGGAAACCCCAGTGAATGCGCGCGCCGTCCATCAGCTCCGATAGCCAGCCGATCTGGATGCTCGCAGAGTCGTGGATAAGCGCAGAACGCTGCGTGCCCTCTTGGGGCATGAACGTACGGATCGCGTACTGGCTAATGTACAGCGCGATAAAGTTAAACATGATGCACGTAATGACTTCGTTGACGCCCCGCTTCGCTTTGATATAGCCGACCAGGGCGCCCCATAGTCCTCCGAGCAACGCGCCGAACACGATCGCAGCGAGTGCATGAAGGAAAGGCGGCAGCTGAAGCTGCGTGCCCACGATCAACGCGCCGAGCGAGCCCATGACGATCTGCCCGTCCACCCCGATATTAAACAGTCCGCTCCGGAACGCGATCGCGACGGCTAAGCCGCACATAACGAGCGGAACGATGCTTCTGAGCGCTTCCCCGATATCGTAGCTGCCACCGAAAATCTTCGTAAGCAGCGAACCGTAAGCCAATAGCGGATCGTACCCGCCGATCAGCATGATGATCGCGCCGATGAAGAGCCCGAGGCCAATCGCGACGACGGGTATGACGAAGGTTCGAAGATCGAGCGTATATCTAGGTTTCATCATGAAGAATGCCCCCTTCCCGCTTGCCCGCCATCATCAAGCCGAGCTCTTGGTCGTTCGTTGTTTCCGGCGTCGTCTCGCCGACGATATGTCCGCCGGATACGACCAGAATGCGGTCGGACACGTTCAGGATTTCTTCCAGCTCGAATGAAACGAGCAGCACGGCTTTCCCCTGATCGCGCAGCGCGACAAGCTGCTTATGCACGAATTCGATCGCCCCGACGTCGAGGCCCCTTGTCGGCTGAGCCGCAAGCATCACGACCGGATCCTTGTCGATCTCCCTGGCGATAATGATCTTTTGCTGATTGCCTCCCGACATGGATCGCACCTTCGTGCCGATGCCGGGCGTACGAACGTCGAATTCGCCGACCAAACGCGCCGCCATGCCATCCCTTGCCTCGGCGTCGATAAGTCCGAACCGATTCATGCCCGGACGATAATAGGTTTGCAGGATTGTATTTTCACTGACCGTAAAGTCAAGGACAAGTCCATGTTTATGCCGATCCTGCGGAATATGCGAGATTCCGCGTTCGGAGATGGCGCGCGGCGAATGATTCGCGATGCTGGCGCCTAGCAGCCGGATATCGCCGGATCGGACCGGCCTCATCCCGGTAATGGCTTCGATAAGCTCCGTCTGGCCGTTGCCGTCCACGCCGGCGATGCCTACGATCTCGCCTGCCCGCACCGAGAAGGAGAGGCCGTTCACCGCCTGTTTGCCGTTATCGCCGTGAACGACGATATTTTCCACTTCCAGGTACACGTCTTTCGGTGTTGCCGCTTGTTTTTCCGTTGCCAAGTTGACGACTTTCCCGACCATCTTCTCCGCCAATTGCTGCGGGTTCGTCGAAGCGACCTCTACGGTCTCGATGACCTTGCCTCGGCGAATAATCGTGCACGTATCGGCGATTTCCATAATCTCTTTCAGCTTGTGGGTAATGAGAATGATCGACTTGCCTTCCGCGACCAGACGTTTCATAATGTCCAGCAGCTCGACGATTTCCTGGGGCGTCAGCACCGCCGTTGGTTCATCGAAGATCAGAATATCCGCTCCGCGATAAAGCGTCTTCAAAATTTCCACGCGCTGCTGCATGCCGACGCTGATCGAGTCGATCGTCGCCTCGGGATCCACGTCCAGCTTGTAGCGCTCGGACAGCTCCCGGACCTTCTTGGCCGCCCCTTTGCCGTCGACCCTCGCGCCGCGCTTCGGCTCCATCCCGAGAATGATGTTCTCCGTCACGGTGAAGGTCTCGACCAGCTTGAAGTGCTGATGCACCATGCCAATGCCAAGTTCGATCGCCTTGTTCGGACTATCGATCCGCTCCGGCTTGCCGCCCACGAGAATCTCGCCCTCATCCGGCTGATACAATCCGAACACGATGCTCATCAACGTCGATTTGCCCGCGCCGTTCTCTCCTAGCAGCGCATGAATTTCTCCGCGCCGCAGTCCGAAGCCGATCGAATCGTTCGCCACAACCCCGGGAAATCGTTTCGTGATCCCCTTCAGCTCCAAAACATGATCTGCATGAACCACACGGAACCCTCCTTATTCCCGCCCCCTGCCGCAAGGCTCACGGCAGGGGACGGCATCCTCTTATTTCTCAGGCACGACGATTTCGCCGCTTATGATTTTTTCACGGTATTCCTCGACTCTGGCGAGTACGTCCGCAGGCACGTTTTTGCTCGACGTCGGCGCGATGTCCACGCCTTTCTCCTTCAGACCCATCAGCGTGACTTTGCCGCCTGGGAAGCTGCCCTCCGCCAGGCTCTTCGACACTTGGTACACCGCTTCGTCTACTTTCTTGATCATGGACGTCAGCGTAACCTCGTCGCCGAACGTGAGGGATTGGTCCTTGTCGACGCCGATGACCCATACTTTGCCGCCGCTGCTGTTGCGTTCGGTCGCTTCGTTGAATACGCCGTTGCCGGACAAGCCCGCCGCGTGGAATATAATATCTGCGCCGTCGTTGTACATGGTGGAAGCCGCCGATTTGCCCATGTCCACGCGGTTGAACAAACCGATGTAGTTGACGATGAGCTTCGCATCCGGATTAACGGCTTTGATGCCCTCCCGGAAGCCGGCTTCGAATCGCTTGATCACCGGAATATCCATGCCGCCGACAAAACCGATCTTCTGCGTCTTGGTCGTCAGTCCCGCAATGACGCCGACGAGGAACGCGCCCTCTTGCTCCTTGAAGGACACCGCTGCCACGTTCGGCAGGACAAGGTCGGAGTCGACGATGCCGAACTTCGCGTCCGGATTTTCTTCGGACAGCTGCTTGACCGCGTCGGCCAGCGTGAACGCTGTCGCCCAAGTCAGGTCGTAGCCCGCCTTCACGAATTGGTTCAGGCTGGGCACCACGTCGCCGTCGGTCTTCGGCTCCAGGTATTTGACATCGAAGCCATGATCCTTCTGCAGCTGCTGCAGCGCTTCCCAAGCGCTCTGGTTAAACGATTTGTCGTTGACGCTTCCGAGATCCGTGACCATGCCGACCTTCAGCTTCTTAAGCCCTTCGCCGCCTGAATCGCCTTGCGCGGCTTGGTTCCCGCCTTCTCCCGCTGCTCCGTTATTGCCCTTCTGTCCGCCGCAAGCCGTCAGTACCAGTACACATACGAGAAATAAAGGCAGTGCCGTTTTCATCCATTTTTTCATTGCGATTTCCCCCTTATGATCTAGTGGCCTTGCTGTTTCCCCGAGCTTCTGCTGCGGTACGGTCGTCGCCGATTGCCGTTAAACGGTCGAGGAAGCTTGTCCCGATAGCCAGTTCCGCCACCCCGAAGTTGTCCGCGATCGTCGCGGCCAAATCCGCGAACGTGTTTCTTATGCCGATGCTTCCTGCCGCCTCCGAGAACCGAGGGTTGTAGATCAGAATCGGCACGTATTCCCGGGTATGGTCGGTGCCCAGATACGTGGGATCGTTCCCGTGATCGGCCGTAATGACCAGCAGATCGCCGTTGCCCGTATGCCGCATAAGCTCAGGGATATAATGATCAAACTCTTCCAGACATGCCGCATACCCGAGCGGATCGCGGCGATGGCCGTATAAAGAGTCAAAATCAACAAGATTCGCGAAAATCAGCCCGCCGGAGCTTTCCTTCATCAGGTCGATCGTCGTCCGAATGCCGTCCAGGTTGCTCTTGGTCGGGTATGACTTCGTAATGCCGATCCCCGTGAAAATATCGTTGATCTTCCCGACGGAGCGAACCTCGTACCCGCCTTGCTTCAGATGGTCGAGCACCGTCGCCCCGAAGGGCTGCAGTGCGTAATCATGCCGGTTCGGCGTGCGTTCGAAGGCTCCCGGTCTGCCGACATACGGCCTGGCGATGATTCGCCCGACCATGTAAGGATCATGAAGCGTCAGCTCCCGGGCGATCTCGCAGGCGCGGAACAATTCCTCAAGCGGGATCGCGTCTTCGTGCGCCGCGATCTGCATGACGCTGTCGGCCGACGTATAGACGATCCATGCGCCGGTCTGGAGCTGTTCTTCCCCGTATTCGTCCAGAATGTCCGTGCCGGAGGCGGGTTTGTTGCCTACGACCTTGCGGCCGGTCTTCGCTTCGAAGATCTCGATCAGCTCTGCCGGGAAACCGTTCGGGTATACCTGGAAAGGGGATTCCACCTTAAGCCCCATCAGCTCCCAATGCCCGGTCATCGTGTCCTTGCCGACCGAGACCTCCGCCATCTTGCCGTAGGCGGCCAGCGGCTGCTCCGCGGCGGGAACCGCTTGAAGGTTCGCAATGTTGCCAAGGCCCAGCTTCTGCAAATTCGGCAGCCGGATCTCCGGCACCCGTTCGCAGATGTGGCCCAGCGTATGCGAGCCTTCGTCTCCGAATGCCGCCGCATCCGGCAGCTCGCCGATGCCGACGCTGTCGAGAACGATGACGGTGATGCGTTCAAATCTCATATGGCTTCCCTCTTTTCAATATTGCTGCTATCTTAGTAAGGTATATTTGCTTCGTCTTGTGCCAAAATAAATACTTAACGGCCGCAGCCCGCGGATGGAACGGCACAGTCACACGGACAGGAAAGGATTGGACGCCATGATTACAAGCCTCTCAGAAATCCAGATATTCTCCGGTATTCCCGAGGAGGAATTGTCCCAAATCACCCCGTTGCTGAGAGAGCGCCATTTCAAAAAAAACCATATTCTCATGTTCGAGAACGACGTGAGCGACGAGGTGTACATCATCCGTTCCGGCATGATCAAGATCTACCGCATGCATGAAGGAAGAGAAGTCGTCCTTAGCATCACGATGCCCGGCGATATCGTCGGCGAAGTCGAGGCGTTGTCGCCCGACCATCATCGCATTTCGTCCATCGAAGCGCTCGAGAACGTCGCCGTATGGCAAATGTCCCGTCAGGACTTCCTGGATATCGTGGATCGTTACCCTTCCGTATTGCGCAAAGCGTACATCATTCTCGTCGAGCGAATTCGGATGCTGAATCGCCAGATCCGCTACTTGACCTTCTACGACGTGCGCGCCAAGGTGGCCAACTTGATTATGGATTTCTACTATAATTTCGGGACGCAGTCTGACAGCGGTTTCAAAATTGACTTAAAAATCAATCAATCCTTGATCGCAAGCATGCTCGGAGTGACCCGGGAATCGATCTCCAAGACGCTGGGCGACTTTCAGAATGAAGGGCTGATCGACATTCGGGACAAATACTTTCATCTCCTCGCCAAGGACCGGTTGGAGGTCATCTGCAACGGCACCGAGGAATTTCCCGAGCTCCGCAAATGGTACAAGCGTTAGCGGGCGTCTTGCACCAACTATACCGAACAAATGGAAATGAAACCGTTATCAATTTAACGCTTGTTTTGTGAACCTGATCACAAAAACGAGGTAAGCTCTTTAACAGACCGCGCCAATCTGCGCATGCTATGATGGTTTCCGTTCAAGCGTTTTCAAAGGACGACTATACCAATCCATTGGGGGAGATCAGATGAGTTTTCATATCGAAGCGGCTAAAGGCGACATTGCGGAATCCGTTCTGCTGCCCGGCGATCCGCTGCGCGCCAAGTACATTGCGGAGACTTTCCTGGATAACGCGGTCTGCTACAACAACGTACGGGGCATGCTCGGATTCACGGGCCTGTATAACGGCAAGCGCGTATCGGTTCAAGGAACTGGCATGGGCATGCCGTCGGCTGCCATCTACATTCACGAGCTGATCAACGATTACGGAGCGCAAAATTTGGTTCGCATCGGCACTTGCGGCGCCATCCAGCACGACGTCCGCATCCGCGACATCATTATCGCGCAAGCGGCGGCCACCAATTCGGCCATGATCCGGAACGAGTTTCCCGGCTACGACTTCCCGCAAATCGGAAACTTCGATTTGATCAAATCGGCCCATGATATCGGCATTAGCAAAGGTCTGTCCCTTCGCGTGGGCAACGTCTTATCCTCCGACATCTTCTACACCGATAGCAACGACGCGTTCGAGAAGCTCGGCCGGCATGGCGTGCTCGCGGTCGAGATGGAATCGGCGGTGCTCTATTATTTGACCGCCAAGTTCGGGGTAAGAGGGCTGTCCCTGCTGACCGTCAGCGACCATATTCTGACGGGCGAGCAAACGACAGCGCAAGAGCGGCAAACGACGTTTAACGATATGATCACGGTTGCGCTTGAGACCGTAACGAAGTAAACCACCGCAATAATTGCGGTATAGAATGAACGGATGGGGCTCGTATCGGCCTCATCCGTTTTTTTCGCGTGCATCCTGCTTCCGCGACTTCGCCTTGTCACTTGTAACCTTGCAACTATTCGCCGCCGCATGCGTCTATTTGTTAAATGATGGAACAATTTCCGATTGGCTGCCCGCCGATTGGGGAATCACGAGGTGCGTGCCCATGCGCAAGTCTGCCCTGGCCATAAGCGCGACCGTGCTAGCGGTTGTTGTCCTATTGGCATTGCCCGGATGGAACAAATCGTTAGGAGAAGATCGCACTTTTTTGCAATCGGATGCGGCAAACCGGTCCCTTGAAGAGGCTGCTGAAGCGCCGGCTGAGTCTGCCTCCGCGCTTGTGCCGGAGACTGTCCAGAATGAAGCCGCGGCTGATGCTGCCATGACGGACCGTTTTTGGGTCGCCGCGATGGATGAGGAAGGGGTCCGGCTCTCATTCGCCAAGGATCACTATGTCCAGCTGCATGATTCGGTTACGACAGGCGATGCCATCGTACATTTCGTTAGCCGCTCTCGGGGAGAAGGCGAGGCGAGTCGTTACGACGCCATTGTCGTTCGGCCGAAGCTGGCTGATGCGACCTCCTTCCATCTATTCGATTCCGGGGCGGCCGAAGGCAGGTCCGGCCTTTCGAAAGCAGTTGTTTTGGACAGCGATCGGATCTTGTTCCTGCAAGCGATGGCGGAAGAAGAGCTGCTTGTCCATAGCCTGGTCAGTCTGAATATTCATACGGGCGAGCTGGAGATGGTAGTTCCGCGCTTCTGGAGCGTTAACCTGCGGGATGAAGCGGCGAAAGAAGACTTTATTTTGGGTCATCATGTCTTGCGCGGTCCAGATGGATCTATCGCGAAGCTGATGGTGACCAGCTTCAAAGGGAAGCTGTGGGTCTTTTCGTTGGGTCGTGGCAATGAAGGCGAAGGCAGAATCCTTGTCAACTCCGATCCCTATCCCGCCTACGGCGATGTGGGCAGCAAGCCGCCGCACGAGCTCCTCTATCCGTCTCCCGATCTGGAACGATTCGTCTACCAGTCGGTAGACGAGAATCAGATCATAACCGGCAATGACTTTCGTCTTGTCGATACGGACGGGTTCGATACGATCGCTTCGTTCAACATGAACGAATCGTTGATGCCCATGGATATGGGCATCCGGTGGAACGGCGAAAGCAGCCGATTTTTCCTGGAATATGCGCGGAGCGATCGCACGTTAGGCATCTATTACGATAATGCCCATTATTTGTTCGCCGAAGGGGTTCGGTTTTACGATCGCGACGGCAAGTTGGAGCAAGAGCTGAAAGCGCCTGAGTTCGGGCGATTGAGCGTATTCGGATGGGCGGATGAACATCATGCTTTAATCGAGGAGTACCGGCCTGAGCAGAACGGTGAGGAATGGGCGAAGGGAAAGCTGACCTATAAGTTGTTCGACGTACGGAACGGCAAGCTGCGGAGCCTGACAACCGTCAGGGAAACAGCCGCGTTGGCGGATCCCGTGATCATCCCGTGGGCCGGCGGCAATTACGGCTATGATTCGGCTTCCTTCCTTTTGCTGGATCGAGCGAACGGACGGGTCTGGGAGCCAAGCGTGAAAGGCCGATTATGGCAAGAAGGCGAGAAGCTCCGTCTGGCTAGCTACACGTATGCCGGAGCTTTGCTTTACGGCTGGGATGAAAATGGAAGGCGTCTGGCCCTCGAAGGGTTTAACGAAAGCAACGATCTTCTTCATGTGACCGATGACTGGCTGGTCGTTTGGGACAAGGAATTGGACAATCAAGAACAGGCGCTGCGTTATGCCCCTTTATCGGCGGAGGCAGACAAGCAAACGGATGACGGCCTGGCTTTGCTTTCTTCGCCGTTCGCGCAAGCTGGTGCAAACGAATGGTGGACGGAGTCGATCAGCTCTATTGCACAATTGGAAAAAACCGCGCTACGTGCTGAAGGCGAGAGCCGCTTTGGCAAGCTGCGGCTGCGCGCTTTGCCTGGAGAGTTTGGCCGGAGGGACGGCGGCAGCTATAACTATTACGGCACTTACGAGGTGGAATTTGTGGATGCCGATGGAGCTGTCAAAGCTTTGCCTCCCCTGCGGAACTTGGAGCTGCTGCAGGATGGCGAAGTCGGCCGCATGCACCGGATGTCCTTCCCGGATTACGATCTCTTGTTTTTTCAGACACGGCAGTACTCTTTCTCGCAAGGGCATGACCGAACCACGAGTCCCCTATATGCCTATGCGGTGACGAAACAAGGCGAAGCTTTCCCTTTGACGTTCTCATACGAGATGCCTTCGGGTCTGGCAACGACCCCAGACAGCGTTATCCTTCAGCATACTCCGATCATTGGCGACGGAGACGCGATAACGACGCACGCCATGCTCGGGGACGGACATTACGAGCTGGCATGGAAGCCCGATCTGGCAAGCCGAACGCTTACCCTTGCCGCGGCAACGAGCAGAGAGAGGGAAGATGCGGCTTTGCGGGCCATCACGCAGCGAAGCGCCTTGCTTCTGTCGCGGGCGCTCGGTCTGACCGAAAGCGAGTGGCCGCCGGATGGCCCGATGAACGAAGATAAGCTGCGTGAGCTATTCACCGATCAGGCGTGGAGCAATCCCGGATTCCAGCGCATGAAGCAAGATTTCGCGGGCTACGCGGCGGAGGGGAATCCAAGCCGCGCCTTCCCATGGCCGGCGATCGGCGCCGAGTTCATCGGGCCCGATACCGTGCGCGTTACGTTTATGTTCAATTTGATCTACGCCATCGGCAAAGCCGCACATCTGGAAGCCACTCTCAAGCTCGTAGGCCATGAATGGTCGTTCCATGACTTTGGCACGCTGGAGACGGAGCGCTGGGAATCGGATGAATTGCTTCCGGGCTACGACGGGCTCGTTATTCGGGACGAATTGGAGCTTTGACGCCATCGCGATCCATGAAGGCCCTGCCAGCCAAACGAAAGAGGGGACGCGCATCTGCGGGGCGTCCCCTATTCTTCGATTAACCTGTATATCGATCTGAAATTCCGTAACCATTCCATTCGATGATCTAGCTATGATGAACGTAAAAACAGCCCCGTATGTGCTTCACGTCGTAGGTTAAAAATGGGAAGTAAGAACACAACCATTTTCAGAGCTACATAGCAAAAGGAGCTGTTACTATGCAGT
>NZ_JAVFVT010000006.1 GCF_030929555.1 Paenibacillus sp. LHD-117
TGCCGCCTGTTCCGGGATTTGCCTTCACATCCTCCGCACCTATCCTCACGGACTAAGCACTATGTGTCGGCTATGTACTTCCGCCACCTGCGGTGTACTGGAGACTTTCACTCCTTAGTAGAGTGCGCTGCCAAGCGCACAAAAAACGAACGTGCCGTCGTTACGACGGTACGTTCGTTAGGTTTAATGGGATTCGAGTTGTCGCATATCCGAACGACGCGTCACTTCCCGAACGACTGAGGGTCCTTGCGCCATGCTTGCAGCGTCGTAACGTCGTTCTGGGCGATAACGCCTTGCTGCGCGGCTTCCTCGATCAGCGCCGAATAGTTCGACAGCGTGTCCAGCTGGAAGCCTTCGTCCGCGAACGATTGCGTCGCCGAGTCGAACTGGTACGTGAAGATCGCAAGCACGGCCGCAACCTCGCCGCCCGCCTCGCGAACGGCCTGCGCCGCCTTCAGCGAGCTGCCGCCCGTCGAAATCAAGTCTTCGATGACGACGACCTTCTGGCCCGGCGCGATCCGTCCTTCGATCTGGTTTTGTTTGCCGTGGCCTTTCGCCTTATCGCGAATGTACGCCATCGGCAGGTTCAGCTTCTGAGCTACCCATGCGGCATGCGGAATGCCCGCCGTCGACGTGCCGGCGATTACTTCCGCATCCGGGTAACGCTCGCGGATGATCGTCGCGAACCCTTCTGCGATCATATCGCGAATGTCTGGGTAAGTCATCGTCAGACGATTATCGCAATAGATCGGCGACTTCAGTCCCGATGTCCACGTGAACGGTTCGTTCGGGCGCAGGGCGACTGCCCCGATGTCCAATAAGCTCTTCGCGATTTCTCCGGGCAAATTCGATAATGTCAGCTCAGTCAACTGAAATCAACTCCTTGATAATAGATTCAAGCGCCGCGCGCGGTTCCGGGGCAGCCGTTATGGGCCTTCCGATCACCATGTAATCCGTTCCCTGGCGAAGCGCTTCGCCGGGCGTCATGATTCTTGATTGGTCGGCCACATCCGAGCCGGTCGGACGAATGCCCGGCGTGACTGTCACGAACGAAGCGCCGCATGCCGACTTGATGGCGATCACTTCGGACGGCGAAGCGACGACGCCTTGCAAACCGGCTGCCTTCGCAAGCTTGGCGTAGCGAAGCACCGCGCCTTCCACCGTGCCCGGAATGCCGATCTGTTCGTTCATGACCGCCTCGCTCGTGCTCGTCAATTGCGTGACGGCGATCACGGACGGCGCGGTCACTCCGCTTCCGGCCAACGCGGCGTCGACCCCTTCCATTGCCGCCTCCATCATCGCGATACCGCCGCCCGCGTGGATGTTGAACATGTCCACGCCAAGCTTCGTTACGCTGTTCGCTCCGCCTTTTACGGTATTCGGAATATCATGCATCTTTACGTCCAGGAAGACGTAATAGCCGCGTTTCTTAAGGCTCTCCACAAAGGATGGGCCTGCAGCATAAAACAGCTGCAAACCCACCTTCATATAACAGGGAATGCCTTTCAGCTCCTCGATCAGTCGTTCGGCAGCCCCGGCGTCAGGATAGTCCAGGGCAACCATGATGCGTTTCGCAGCCTGCTCGCGTGTCAGCTTCATTGCCATTCCCCCCGTATTATTTATTTGTTGGTTTTACTTGCTACCGGCATGGAGTGGGACGAGAAGTTGATCGTTTCCATCATGCGAAGCAACGCGCGTACCGTATCGAGCGACGTCATGCAGACGACGCCGTTCTCCACCGCCTCGCGGCGAATGCGGAAGCCGTCGCGCTCAGGCGTTTTGCCTTTGGTCAGCGTGTTGACGACGAATTGCGCTTTGCCCTCGCGAACCATATCGAGAATGTTCGGCGCGCCTTCGCTCAGCTTGTTCACGCGCTGCACGTACAGGCCAGCCGCTTCCAGCACGTCGGCCGTGCCGCCGGTCGCCATGATTTTGTAGCCGATATTGTTGAAACCGCGGAGCAGCTCCGTCGCTTCCTCTTTATCCTTATCCGCAACAGTCGCGATGATCGTTCCGGAATTCGGAATCTTCATACCCGCGCCGATCAAGCCTTTATACAGAGCTTTCGCGTACTGGACGTCGCGGCCCATCACCTCGCCGGTCGATTTCATCTCCGGCGTAAGCGTCGGGTCGACGCGGCGCAGCTTGGCGAAGGAGAATACCGGCACCTTCACGGATACGTATTCGTCTTCCGGCCATAGGCCGTCTTGGTAACCAAGCGCGGACAAGCTAGTGCCCAAGATCGCTTGAGTCGCCAGGTTCGCCATCGGCAGATTCGTTACTTTGCTCAAGAAAGGTACCGTACGGGACGAACGAGGGTTAACCTCGATGACGTACACCTTCTCGTTGTGGATGACGTATTGGATGTTGACCAAGCCGATGACTTCAAGCTCTTTCGCGATTTTGATCGTGATTTCGACGATTTGGTTCTTGATGTCGTCCGACAGCGACTGCGGCGGGTATACCGCGATGGAGTCGCCGGAATGGACGCCTGCGCGCTCTACATGCTCCATGATGCCCGGGATCAAAACCGTCTCGCCGTCGCAGATCGCGTCGACTTCGGCTTCCTTGCCCATCATGTAGCGGTCGATCAGAACCGGATGCTCCGGATTGATCTTCACGGCTACTTCCATATAGCTCAGCAGCTCTTCGTCGGAGTAGACGATTTCCATGGCCCGTCCGCCCAAGACGTACGAAGGACGAACGAGAACCGGGTAACCGAGCTTCTGCGCCGTCACGACCGCTTCTTCGACCGAAGTCACCGTGCTGCCTTCAGGCTGCGCGATGTTCAGCTTGCGAAGAAGCGCTTCGAACTTCTTGCGGTCTTCCGCCGCGTCGATGCTCTCGAGGCTCGATCCCAGAATGCGCACGCCTGCTTTGGCAAGCGGAGCGGCAAGGTTAATGGCCGTCTGGCCGCCGAATTGCACGATTACGCCGATCGGATTCTCTTGCTCGATGACGTTCATGACATCCTCGAAGAACAGCGGCTCGAAGTAGAGGCGATCGGATGTGCTGAAGTCCGTCGATACCGTCTCCGGGTTGTTGTTGATGATGACCGCTTCGTACCCCGCTTTCTGGATGGCCCATACCGCGTGAACCGTGGAGTAGTCGAACTCGATGCCTTGGCCGATCCGGATCGGTCCGGAGCCCAGCACGAGCACCTTCTGCTTAGTCGTTTCCGTTACTTCGTTCTCCACCTCGTACGTGGAGTAGTAGTAAGGCGTCGTCGCTTCGAATTCGGCCGCGCAAGTGTCTACCATTTTGTAAACCGGCTTCAGGTTATTCTGCAGGCGGAACGCGCGAACCTCTTCTTCGGTCGTATGGCTGCCGTTCGGGAATCCTTCCTTGCGGATTTCGGCGATCGAACGGTCGGAGAATCCTTTGCGTTTCGCTTCGTAGAGAGTGCCCTGAGACAATGTAGCTTCTTTGCGCAGACGGTCTTCGAACGTTACGATCGATGCGATCTTGTCGAGGAACCACCAGTCGATTTTCGTAATGTCTTGGATCTCTTGCAAGGAGAAGCCGCGGCGGAACGCTTCCGCTACGAGGAACATGCGCTCGTCGTCAGGCTTCTCGAGGCGGCCCCGCAGCACCGACTCTTCAAGCGAGCTGGCTTCCTTGAGATGTAGACGGTGTGCGCCGATCTCCAGCGAGCGGACAGCCTTGTGAATGGATTCCTCGAAGGTGCGGCCGATGGCCATCACTTCGCCGGTCGCTTTCATTTGCGTGCCGAGCTTGCGGTTGGCGCTGACGAACTTATCGAACGGCCAACGCGGAATTTTCGATACGATATAGTCGAGCGTAGGCTCGAAGCAAGCGTAGGTTTGGCCCGTAACCGGATTGACCAGCTCATCCAGCGTGTAGCCGACCGCGATTTTGGCGGCCATCTTTGCGATCGGATAACCAGTCGCTTTGGAGGCCAGTGCGGAGGAACGGCTTACGCGCGGGTTAACTTCGATAACGTAGTATTGGTAGCTATGCGGATCCAGCGCGAACTGCACGTTGCAGCCGCCTTCGATGTTCAGCGCGCGGATGATCTTGAGCGACGCGGAACGCAGCATTTGGTACTCGCGGTCCGATAGCGTCTGCGAAGGCGCTACGACGATGCTGTCACCCGTGTGTACGCCGACCGGGTCAAAGTTCTCCATGTTGCAGACGACGATGCAGTTATCGTTCGCGTCACGCATAACTTCGTATTCGACTTCCTTCATGCCGGCGATCGATTTCTCGATCAAACATTGGCTGATCGGGCTGTACCGGATGCCGGAAGCAACGATCTCGCGCAGCTCTTCTTCGTTTGCGCAAATGCCGCCGCCGGTGCCGCCGAGTGTATAGGCAGGGCGGACGATGATCGGATAACCGATCTCGTTTGCAAAGTTAACGGCATCTTCGACCGTCGTTACGATTTCGCTCTCGGGAACAGGCTGCTCCAGCTCGCGCATCAGCTCGCGGAACAAGTCGCGGTCTTCGGCTTTCTCGATCGCGATAAGCTGGGTACCGAGCAGCTTCACGTTCTCGCGCTCCAGCACGCCTGCGCGCGCCAGCTCGACGGCCATGTTAAGACCCGTCTGGCCGCCAAGCGTCGGAAGCAAGCCGTCCGGACGCTCTTGGCGAATGATTTGGGAGACGAACTCAAGCGTTATCGGCTCGATATATACTTTGTCCGCCATGTTCGTATCGGTCATGATCGTAGCCGGGTTGCTGTTAATGAGCACAACCTCGTATCCTTCTTCTTTCAGCGCTTGGCAAGCCTGCGTGCCGGCATAGTCGAACTCCGCTGCTTGTCCGATGACGATCGGGCCGGACCCGATGACTAGAATTTTTTTCAGTTGATTATTTCTGGGCATACTGAAGCTCTCCTTTCAACGTCTCCGACAAGACGGCTTGACGAGGTTTTTGCGGGTTATTTTTTTTGTGCTCGCGGATCATCTCCAGGAATTCGTCAAACAGGTAGCTGGAATCGAACGGTCCGGGCGCTGCCTCCGGATGGTATTGAACGGAGAATGCAGGGTAAGTGTTATGTTTGAGTCCTTCGATCGTTTTGTCGTTGTTGTTGATATGCGTCACCGTCAACTGCGTGCCGTGGACGGTATGATCGAGAACGGTGTAGCCGTGATTCTGCGAAGTAATGTAGCAACGGTTCGTCGCAAGCTCCTTGACCGGATGGTTGCCGCCGCGATGGCCGAATTTCAGCTTGCCCGTATCGGCTCCGCAAGCAAGCGCGAACAGCTGGTGTCCAAGACAGATGCCGAAGATCGGGAATTCGCCGAGCAGCTCCGAAATCATTTTTACCGCGTGAGGAACATCCTTCGGATCCCCAGGGCCGTTGGACAACTGGATGCCGTCCGGCGCCAGGCGGCGAATCTCGTTCGCAGTCGTGTCATGCGGGACAACGACGACGTCGCAGCCTCGTTGCGTCAGCTCCCGCAGGATGCCGCTTTTCGCGCCGAAATCGACGAGCACGATGCGCTCGCGGTTGCCAGGGCTCGAGAAGATGTGTTTGGTCGATGTGCGAGCCACTTGATCCGTCAGCAACGTGGATGTACCAAGACGTTCAGCCAACTCCTCTACGCGCTCATTGCCGGTTGTGATCAAGCCTTTCATTGTACCGTAGTGACGAAGCTTGCGCGTGAGCATGCGAGTATCGATGTCGCTGATGCCAGGGATGCCGTATTCCTTCAGCAGTTGGCCCAGCGAATATTGCGCGCGCCAGTTGCTTGGCACGGGCTCGTGACGGCGGACGACGAAGCCGTGAATGTGCGGGCGCAGCGCCTCGAAGTCGTCTCTCGTAATGCCGTAGTTGCCGATGAGCGGGTAAGTCATCGTGACGATCTGTCCGCAGTAGGAAGGATCCGAGAGCACCTCTTGGTAACCCGTAATTCCCGTATTGAAAACGACCTCGCCCATCATTTGCGCTTCCGCGCCGAAGGACAAACCGGTGAACAACGTTCCGTCTTCCAATAAAAGTCTAGCTTGCATCCGTTTCACTCCTCAGCTGTTATTGATTTCCGTCTATAGTTTTATTCTGTCCAAACGATGTTGCCGTTCACGATCGTCGTAACCGGCCAGCCTTTCAGCTTCCAGCCTCCGAACGGCGTGTTGTTGCTCTTCGATAGGAACGTTGCCGGATCGACGGCGCGTTCCCCTTCCAGGTCGACGATCGTAATGTCGGCGGGAGCACCGGCTTCCAGCCGTCCCGTGTTCAGGCGGAACACGCGAGCCGGGTCTTTCGTCATCCGGCTAAGCAAGAATCCAAGCGTCCATCTGCCGGTCTCGACGAACTTCGTATAGAGCAGCGGGAACGCCGTCTCGAAGCCGACGATGCCGAATGGCGCCAGATCGACGCCGCGGCCTTTCTCCTCCGCGCTGTGCGGCGCATGATCCGTTACGATCATGTCCAGCGTGCCGTCTTCCAATCCTTCGATCACCGCTTGAACGTCGCGCGGCGTGCGAAGCGGCGGGTTCATCTTCCAGTTGGCGTCGTCAAGACCTGGAATGTCTTCGTCCGCAAGGATTAAGTGATGCGGGCAAACTTCCGCGGTAACCGAGATGCCGACTTGCTTGGCCAATCTGATCAGCCTAACCGATTGCTCGGTGCTGACGTGGCATACATGGTAATGGACGCCGGTCGCTTCCGCCAGCAGGACGTCCCTGCCGACATGGATCGCTTCCGATTCGTTCGGTATTCCTTTGATGCCATGCTTGCGGGAGAACTCGCCTTCCGATGCCCAAGCGCCTTCGACCAGCGTATCGTCTTCGCAATGCGCGATAACCGGCATATCGAGCGACTTCGCAAGCGCCATCGCGTTTTTCATCATTTGCGCGTTCTGCACGCCTACGCCGTCATCCGTGAAGCCGATCGCGCCCGCTTCCTTCAGCGCCGCGAAGTCGGTGAGCTCGCGTCCCAGCTCGTTTTTGGTAATGGCCGCGTAAGGCAGAACCTTAACGATGCCCGCATTTTTTGCTTTGTCGACGACGTACTTTACCGTTTCCGGCGTATCGATAACCGGGCGCGTGTTAGGCATGCAAGCGATTGTCGTAAAACCGCCTTTGGCCGCTGATCGCGATCCCGTAATGATATCTTCCTTATGCTCGAAGCCCGGATCGCGCAGATGGACGTGCATGTCGATGAATCCGGCCGAGACCAGCTTGCCTCCCGCATCCACCACTTCGGCGGAGCCGGTATCGACCGCAACATTGCCGTCGACAAGCTCGGCAATGACGCCGTCTTGAACGCGAATGTGCTTCGACTCCAAAGTTCCCGTCGTTTCGTTCCAAACGCTGCCGTTCTTAATCCATAAAGCCATTCTGATTCACCCTCCGATTGATAGTCCGTCTTATGTCCGTCCGCCTCGGAAGAGGCTTCATTAATTATTAGTTGAGAGCCCGTTCGACCACGGCCATGCGCACCGGCACGCCGTTCTCCATCTGCGGGAAAATTCTCGATTGCGGATGCTCGACCAGTTCGTCGTCGATTTCCACGTTTCGATTCACCGGCGCGGGATGCATGATGATGGCATGTTTCTGAATGCGCGAAGCGCGTTCGACCGTCATGCCGAATTGCTCCCTGTAAGCTTCCGCCGAGCTTAACATGCCGCTTTCGTGGCGTTCCAGCTGCACTCTCAGCATCATCACGACATCGGCCTGGATCGCCTCATCGATTGTGACGTACGGCGCGTCCAGCTCCGTTGCCCGCATATTGTCCGGCGCGCAGAAGCTTACGTTTGCGCCGAGTTTGCGCAGCGCGTACAAGTTGGAGCGAGCCACCCGGCTGTGCAGAATATCTCCGACGATGGAGACGTTCAAGCCTTGGAGACTGCTTCCGAACTGTTTGCGCATCGTATAGAGATCAAGCAATGCCTGCGTTGGATGCTCGTTGTTTCCGTCGCCCGCATTAATAAGCGGCACCTTGATTTTCTCTGCGAGTTCAGCGAGCACGCCGATCGGCTTCAGCCGGATGATGCCGACGTCGATGCCCATCGATTCGAGCGTCCTTACCGTGTCGTAGATCGATTCGCCCTTCTGTACGCTGGAAGCCGCCGCCGAGAAGTTGATGACTTCCGCGCCCAGCCGTTTCTCCGCTACTTCGAACGAGAAGCGCGTGCGCGTGCTGTTCTCGAAGAACATGTTCGCGGCGAATTTGCCTTGCATGGCGTTGTGCACTTTGGAAGGGTGATTCTCCCAGTAAGCCGCCCGATCCAGGATCGCTATGATTTCTTCTTTGTCCAGCTCCTTCAAGCCGAGCATGCTGCGTTGTTTCAATTGCGTTAGCGTCATTGCCGCTTACCCCCTTTGATGGATGATGGTCACTTGATCCTTCAAGTCGATTTCTTGAAGCGATACTTGGATTTGTTCTTGTTTGGAGGTTGGCACGTTTTTGCCGACAAAATCCGGTCTGATCGGCAGCTCGCGATGGCCGCGGTCAACGAGTACCGCGAGCTGTATGCTGCGCGGCCTGCCGCAATCCATAAGCGCGTCCATGGCAGCTCGGATCGTGCGTCCGGTGTAGAGCACGTCGTCGAACAGGATGATTCGTTTGTCCTTCGTGCGGAACGGGATGCCGTCGATCTCGCCAAGCGCCGCGGCCGATTCCATCTTTGCGGCCGTCAAAGCTTCGTCATGGCGATCGTCCCTGTACTGCGTAATGTCCAGCTCGCGTACCGGTACCGGTTTCCCTTCGATTTCTCCGATCCGTTCGGCGACCCGGTTCGCGATGTACACGCCCCGTGTCCGGATGCCGACGATAACGCAATCGTCGATTCCCTTGTTCTTCTCCACGATTTCATGGGCAATCCGTGTTAGCGCACGGCGTATCGCCGTTTCATCCATAATGACCAGATGTTCTTCTTCTGCCATGTCCGCGCTCCTTTCTGATCGTGCCTCATTCGACCAATCGTCGTCGTTCCCGTTTCTAGCGTGTCCCGGCACCGGCCTACAAAAAAACTCCTTGCGGAGAAGTCCGCAAGGAGTTTGTGACCAGTCGGGAAAAGAAGAGGAGTCGCTCTTTGCTGTTGGCTCTGCTCCGGGGAGCCGCCAAAAACGCGAGGATGTCCAATTCCATTCGTTAAGACCAATATTCACGCTACCTTGCCAGCCTCTCGGGACTGAGTTAAAGGTTCTGCTTTGTATCATTGGAATTATCCCACGTTCGACAAAGGTTGTCAAGAGCGTTTGCCCTTATCTTGCTATCTTGTCTCTAGTGTAGATTGAATTCCGAAGCCTATGCAAGGATAGCGTTGGCAATCGATCATTACAGGCTTAGTTTGCGAATGCGGTCAACCGCTTTGACCGTGTTCTCGCGGCTGCCGAACGCCGTAAGGCGGAAGTAGCCTTGGCCGCTTTGGCCGAAACCAACGCCAGGGGTGCCGACGATATTCGCTTCCGACAACAGCTTGTCGAAGAAGCTCCACGAATCCATGCCTTGAGGGGTCTTCAGCCAAATGTACGGCGCGTTGACGCCGCCGAACACTTCCAGGCCGATGGATGCGAGTCCGTCGCGGATAATGCCCGCGTTCGTCATGTAGTACTCGACCAAATCGCCGATTTGTTGTTTGCCTTCCTGCGAGTAAATCGCTTCGGCTCCGCGCTGCGTCACGTAGGAAACGCCATTAAACTTCGTCGTGTGACGGCGATTCCAAAGATCGTTGATGATAACGGAATTGCCAGCAGCGTCCAGACCTTTCAGCTCGCGCGGCACGACTGTGTAGGCGCAGCGAACGCCGGTAAAGCCCGCCGTCTTCGAGAAGCTGCGGAATTCGATCGCGACTTCCTTCGCGCCTTCCACTTCGTAAATGCTATGCGGTACGTCTTTTTCTTGAATAAACGCTTCGTACGCGGAATCGAACAAAATCAGGCAGTTGTTCTCGCGCGCGTAGTCGACCCAAACCTTCAGCTCTTCCTTCGTCAGCGTCATGCCTGTCGGGTTGTTCGGGTAGCACAGGTAGATCAAGTCTACTTTGCGGTCCGGCAGCGACGGCTTGAAGTTATTCTCAGCTGTGCACTCCAGATAAACGATGTTATCGTACCGTTTGGTCTCTTGGTTGTACTTGCCGGAACGGCCCGCCATCACGTTTGTGTCTACGTATACGGGGTACACCGGATCTTGAACCGCAACGATGCTGTTTTCGCTGAAAATTTCCTGAATGTTTCCGACGTCGCATTTGGAACCGTCGGAGACGAATACTTCGTTCGCGGCGATATCGATGCCGCGGGCTTTGTAGTCGTTCTCGATAATGGCGTTGATCAGAAAGTCGTAACCTTGCTCCGGACCGTAGCCGCGGAACGAACCCGGCTGCGCCAGCTCGTCCACCGCGTTGTGCATCGCTTTTACGACGGCTTCGGGCAAGCCGCGCGTAACGTCGCCGATGCCAAGGCTAATGATTTCGGCATTTGGGTTCTCTTGAATGAATTTCGTGCGGCGTTTCGCGATTTCGGAAAATAAATAGCTGCCTTGCAGCTCCAAGTAGTTCTGGTTAATGGATGTCACTTGCGTTCACCTGTCCTTAGGTCAATTTTAATCCGATTATGTCTAGAATAACGCACTTCCGAGGCCATAATAATGCAGAATGTGCGCAAAAGTTTGCACTTATCGGTTGATCACCGATGGCGCAAGCTATCCAGCACATGCTCGAAATCCGCCGGCAGCGGCGCTTCGAACTGAAGCCGCTCACCTGTACGCGGATGCGTGAAGCCAAGCACGCCCGCATGGAGCGCTTGCCCGTCGAGCGCCACCGTTTTGTTGCGGCCGTAGACGGGGTCGCCGGCCAGCGGATGGCCGATGTATTTCATATGCACGCGAATTTGATGCGTGCGTCCGGTCTCCAGCTGCAGCTCCAGCAGCGTATAATCGCCGCCGATCCGTTCGAGCACGACAAAATGGGTGACGGCCGTCTTACTGTTCCGGTCCGTTACGGTAAACAGCTTCCGGTCCGCGGCGTCCCTGCCGATCGGAGCGTCAACTGTACCTTGATCATGAGGAAGATTGCCGTGGACGAGCGCGATGTATTTGCGGGTCACGCTATGCTCCTTAAGCTGCTCCGCGAGCGATACATGGGCCAGATCGTTTTTGGCCGCCATCAGCAATCCCGTCGTATCCTTGTCGATCCGATGCACGATGCCGGGGCGGAGCATGCCGTTTATGCCGCTTAAGTCCTTGCAATGATACATAAGCGCGTTGACGACTGTTCCGGAGGAATGACCGGGTGCGGGATGGACAACCATTCCGCGGGGCTTGTTAATGACGATGACGTCGCTGTCTTCGTACACGATGTCGAGCGGAATTTGTTCGGGCAAAATATCGGCTTCCTGCGCTTCCGGAATAGTCAGGACGATCGCGTCTTGCGCGTTCAGCTTGTAATTGGCTTTGACGGGCCGGCCGTTCACCGAAACGGCTCCTTCTTTGATCCAGTCCTGCACCTGCGTCCGCGACACGCCGCCGAGGCCAAGTTGCTCGAGCTGGTCCACGATGAATTTGTCAATTCGTTCTCCGGATTTTTCCGGTTCGATGCTCCATTCGTAATGATCTTCCCGATCAAGATATAGGCTGCTGTTCATGCTCGTTAAGCTCCTTGTTTTCCCCTTGCTGCAGCTTCTTCTTTTCGTCCTTCGCGCTAAGCAGGGTGTCTAGCAGGATTAGCCCGACGCCGATGACGATGCCGGAGTCCGCGATGTTGAAGATCGGGAACGTATAGCTGCCGAAATTGAATTTAAAGAAGTCGACGACTTCGCCGAACCGAATTCGATCGACGAAATTGCCGACCGCTCCGCCAAGCACGAGCGCAAGGCCCGTCAGCAGAATCGGCTTGCCGTTTTTGCGCATCATTTGGATATAGGTAATTAACCCGATGAGGATAACGGTAGTAATGATGATGAAGAAAGTGCGCTGTTCTTGCAGGATGCCGAATGCCGCGCCTCGATTGCGATGCGAAGTAATCAAGAAGAAGTTGCCGATTACGCTGATTTCTTCGTACAGCTCCATTCGGGTCGCGATGATTTTTTTGGTGACAAAGTCGAGCACAAGCACGATTACCGCGAGCAAATAATAATAGAAAGCACGCATCTGATCACTCCTAAAAAGTTTGAAAGGCATAGTATCCGGCGCCTTAAGACCGCTTTACATAGTGTAGCATACGACCGTTGGCAGAGCCAATCCTGCCCAATCCGGCAAAGCGGCTGCGCATGTATTGCAAGGCTTCCATGCATGTCCATACTGAAAACGGCCCTTCCGGCTAAAACTACGGGAGAAAACGAACGACGGTTATTCCGAAAAGGACGGTGCGATTAGCCAATGACCTCTCTAACGAACGCGCAATACTCCTCGCTCAGAAGCAGGCTGGAGGACGAACAAGCCGACATCCTGTCTCGCTTGGAGCAGAACGATCATTACGGTAAATCCGATTCCATGCGCGATGAATCCGGCGAGCTTTCCCCCATCGACAACCATCCGGGCGATATGGCATCCGAACTATACGAACGCGAGAAGGATATCGCCTTGCTCGAGCAAGAGGAACTGCATCTCAGCCGCATCGAAGCAGCCTTGGACGCGATGGATAAGGGCAATTACGGCACTTGCGTCGCTTGCGGCACGATTATCCCGTTCGAGCGGCTCGAAGCCGCTCCGGACAGCTTATACTGCATCGATCATGCGCCGCGGAATAACATATCCGACAATCGTCCGATCGAGGAGGTTTTTCTGCAGCCGCCGTTCGGCCGCACGAGCATGGACGAACGCAAATCCAATGGCTTCGACGGCGAAGACGCCTGGCAAATCGTGGAGAGCTGGGGTAACTCGGATTCGCCCGCGATGTCCGAGAACCGCGATGTCGCCGACTACGACCACGTCGGCATAGAAGCGGAAGAAAACGACGGATTCGTGGAACCGATCGAAAGCTTCTTGGCCACCGATATTACGGGCCGCCACGTCTCCGTTGTCCGCAATCGCCAATATGATCGATATATGCATGCGAACGAAGGCGATGCCGAACTTCAATTCGATGACCGATTCGAAGACGATTGATGGTCCGGAATCAATAGAAGTCGTTCGTTCAGTACGATTTGCCCTCCAATTGAATTTGCACGATCTTCACGATATCGGCGATGTAATCTCCGATGATGGGCAAGTTCAAAGCACCTAAGATACGCAGC
Source organism: Paenibacillus sp. LHD-117 (assembly GCF_030929555.1). Classification (GTDB taxonomy): domain Bacteria; phylum Bacillota; class Bacilli; order Paenibacillales; family Paenibacillaceae; genus Pristimantibacillus. The sequence continues at coordinate 13,144 of NZ_JAVFVT010000006.1, forward strand.
ACATATAAAATCGTCGCGGCAAAAAAAGTAAATCCGATCGCGATGCCGACGCCTCTTGCCGATCCTGCCAGCAGATTGCGCCAGATGAGCGCCATTGGCCGATTGAGCAAATCCACATACTCGGCAATATGCGTGCGCTCCATCTCGGATGCGATATGCTCGAGCCGTTTGTCTACCGCTTCGAGAGAACGCTGCAGCACCGTTACGTCTTTCTCGTCTTGCCCGGTTTCCTTATCGCCGGATCGATCGTTTTTTTCTTTGCCGCTAATGTCTGTCCATTCCGAATCTCCGCGTTTCATCCGCATGGTTACATGACACCTCCGTTACAGAACAAGGAAAGCCCGCTCCGCCGGCGTGGCGGCAAGCGGGCTTCTCACTCCTTTACTATAACCTTAACCCTTGATGAAAATGCCGATTTCTTTGTCGCCAAGAGCAACTCGTTCCATACCATCCATTACCCCGTAAGTCAGGGCTTGTAGCAGAACGTTATCCTTCAGCACGTCTTCGAACGCTTCGAGCGCGGCTTTCAGCGTCGAATCGACGTCGAGCACGAGCTCGATCCTCTTTTCGATCGGGAGATCTTGTTTTTTGCGCGTATCCTGCACGGCGCGAATAACCTCTCGTACCCAGCCTTCCTGCTCGAGCTCAGGGGTAATGTCCGTATTCAGCGCAACGGTGACGCCGCTAACCGAAGCCGATGCGAAGCCGGACTTCGCTTGTTTCTCCACGAGCAGCTCTTCGAGTGAAATCGCTAACGTCTCTCCGTCTCCCGTCGTGAACGAATAACTGCCGCCGCCAACGATCGCTCGCGTATCTTCCGCGGTCATCGCCTTGAGCGCCGACTGGATCGGGCCAACATGTTTGCCGTACTTTTTGCCGGCAACCTTCAAGTTCAGCTTCAGCGTGAAATCGACGAAGCCGCTGTCCGACGTTTGGACGGTAATCGCTTTGACGTTGATCTCATCCTTGATGATCTCTTCGTATTCGGCAATCGCAAAGTCGCGGTCCAAGGACACGATCAGCTCGGAGAGCGGTTGGCGTGTTTTGATCGACGTTTCGTTGCGGACGTTGCGGGCAAGCTCCACGATTTGTTTGGCGCTGTCCATGTCGCGCTCCAGCGACTCGTCGATAAGCGATGCGTCGGCGACCGGGAACTCCTCTAGATGAACGCTTCCTTGTCCTCCCAGGTTGCGATACACATCGTCCGCCAGCAGCGGCGCGTACGGCGCGATTAAGCGGGATAACGTCATCAGCACGCCGCGAAGCGTTCCGTATGCCGCGATTTTGTCCGCCGAAAGCCCGCTTCCCCAGAACCGGTCTCTCGACCGGCGGATATACCAGTTGCTGAGCTCATCCACGAAGTTCTCGATCGATTTGGCCGGATTAAGGAAGTCGTTCACTTCGAGTCCTTTGGTCACCGTTGCGATCAAGCTGTTCAGCCTCGACGTAATCCAACGGTCCAGCTTGTTGTCCGATGCGGACGACGCATGATCGGCAGGGTCATAACCGTCGATGGAAGCATACAACGCGTAGAAAGCATGCGTATTCACGATCGTATCGATCACCTTGGACTTCGCTTCGCCGACGATGCCCCGCGAGAAACGTTTGCTGTTCCATGGCGCACTGTCCGCCAGAAGCGCCCAGCGGAACGCATCAGTCCCGTATTCGTTGATGATTTCCCAAGGATCGATGACGTTGCCCTTCGACTTGGACATTTTCTGTCCGTTCTCGTCAAGGATATGGCCCGTCGAAATGACAGCTTTGTACGGCGCTTTGCCGTTATATAACGTCGACACGGCGAGCAAGCTGAAGAACCAGCCGCGCGTTTGGTCGATACCCTCGCAGATGATGTCCGCGGGATATTGTTCCTCGAACGTCTTCTCGTCGCCGAACGGATGATGCTGCTGTGCGAACGGCATGGAGCCGCTATCGAACCAGACGTCGATTACTTCAGGCGTCCTGCGCATGACGGCGCCTTCCGCGAATGGGGACTTCAGCAGGATTTCGTCTACGTACGGTTTATGAAGCTCGATGTCCGCAGGTACATCGCCTACGGCGCGAGCGCGCAGATCCGCGATGCTGTCCGGCGCGTATTGCTGGCCGGTCGCTTCGCATACCCAAACGTTAAGCGGCGTACCCCAATACCGGTTGCGGCTGATGTTCCAGTCGACCAGATCTTCGAGGAACTTGCCGAAGCGTCCTTCCCTGATATGGCCCGGGTACCAGTCCACGCCATTGTTGTTGGCGATGAGTTGGTCCTTGACCGCAGTTGTTTCGATAAACCAGCTTTCCGTCGCGTAGTAGAGCAGCGGCGATTTGCAACGCCAGCAGAACGGATAGCTATGCTCGTAACGTTCTTTGGAATAAAGCAAGCCCTTCTCGCTCAGCATCTTCACGATGTCGACGTCGCAGTCCTTCACGAACCGGCCGGCGAGATCCGTCACTTCGTCAACGTAACGTCCTGCGTTGTTCACGACGCTCAGCATGCTGATGCCGTTCGCGCGGGCAACCTTGTAGTCGTCTTCGCCATGCGCCGGTGCGATATGGACGATGCCCGTACCGCTTGCGTCGCTGACGAAATCGCCGGGAATGACGACATGGCCTTTCTCGATCGGCACATAACGGAACGGAGGTTCATACGACTGTCCGACAAGCTCGGAGCCCTTGAGCGTAGAAAGTACCTCGTACCCGTCCTTCAGCACGGTTTCCGCAAGCGCGGAAGCTACGATATATACCTCGCCGTCTTTCGATGCCCGAACGTAATCGAGCTCCGGATGAACGGCTAGCGCCACGTTCGCCGGCAGCGTCCAAGGCGTCGTCGTCCAAGCCAGCACGAATTCGCCCGAATCCAGCAGCTTGAATTTCGCCGTTGCGCTCAAATCTTTAACATCCTCATACCCTTGCGCGACTTCGTGGGAGCTCAGCGTCGTTTGGCAGCAAGGGCAGTACGGGCTAACGCGGTGACCGCGGTATAGAAGCCCTTTCTTGTGAATCGTGGACAAAATATGCCATACACTTTCAATGTATTCGTTCTTCAGCGTAATATACGGGTTATCGAGATCGGTCCAGTATGCGATCGCTTCCGTCAGTTCGCGCCACTGCTTCTCGTATTCGAAGACGCTGTCCTTGCACTTCTTCACGAACGCTTCCACGCCGTAGTTCTCGATCTCCTGCTTGCCGGAGATGCCGAGCTGCTTCTCGACGCCAAGCTCGACCGGAAGGCCGTGCGTATCCCAACCGGCTTTGCGGACGACGCGATAACCCGCCATCGTCTTGTAGCGGCAAATAAAATCCTTGATGACGCGGCCGAGCACGTGGCCGATATGCGGAGCTCCGTTTGCCGTCGGCGGCCCTTCGTAGAAAACGAAGTTCGGCTTACCCTCCCGGTTGTCGATCGACTTCTTGAATGTGTCCTCTTCTTTCCATTGCGCGAGTACCCGCAGCTCGCGGCTGCGCGCGCGTTCCTTTACGTCTACGCGTTGCATCATTCAACAGCTCCTTCCGTTCCCTGAAAATAAAATAAACCCCGCCCCCGATAAAGGGACGAGGCTTGCTCGCGATACCACCCTTGTTCCGCAATCGTTATCGCTCCATGGAGGAGCAACCCGTTCGTCGTTCGACGAACAGCCGCTTGCGGCACCTTAGCTGCGAACCGGACTTCGATTCGCGGTCCCTGTAACGGAGGACATGCCGTCGACGCTTAATGCCGCGCGGATCTGCGCGGGTTAGGCGGCGCTTCTCGGAGAGGATATTCGGTAACGGTTCAAACGCCGGACTTGCAGCAGCCGCCGGCTCTCTGGAGAATGATTCCGATACGTACTCGTTCTCGTCAATGAAGTTCATTCCATCATATGATTCGTTCGATAGTTCAGTTATAACGAATTCCTCATCGATTGTCAAACGGCAATTCGGCGCGCCCCTCGACTGCTTACCCTCTGAGCAGCTCCCGCTCCGAATCGCGCGAAGAATCAAGCGAATCCCAGCCATCCTGCGACAGAAGCTCCAGCTGCGCTTCGACCAGCGTGCGGAACCGGGCCCGGTAGATCGATGCCTGTTTCTTCAGCTCTTCCACTTCCAGAGCCACCTTGCGGGATTTGTTCAGCGAGTCGTTGACGATCCGGTCCGCGTTTTTCTCGGCTTCCTTGATGATGAGCTGGGCTTCCTTCTTCGCGTTGTTGCGAACCTCGTCGGCCGCTTCCTGCGCGACGATGATCGTCTTGCTGAGCGTCTCCTCGATGTTCGAGAAGTGATTCAGCTTCTCTTGCAGATTCAACATTTGATTCTGGATTTCTTTGTTCTCGCGAATAAGCGACTCGTAGTCCTTGATTACCTGATCGAGAAACTCGTTAACTTCGTCCTCATCGTAACCGCGCAATCTGCGGGAAAACTCTTTGTTATGTATGTCCAATGGCGATAACGGCATTGGCGCACCTCCCTATGAATGTTTACACTTGACCACCGCTGACCACCGCTGCTGTTTGACTGAATGATTCGACAGCTCCGATCCGATTTCCTGCAACCTTTTAAATAAATTTGCCGATTTTGACCCGAATCCTGCCCTTTTTTGTCACGCCGTCGACTTCGAGCAACTTGAATCTGCCTAAGCCCTTGAACGACACCACATCGCCCTCCTTAAGCGGCTCGGACGGATTCTCCTCCGTCTTCCAATTCACCCTGCAGCGCCCCGCTTTAATCGGATCCACGATCTTCGAACGGCTAACCCGGTAGACGTCGCTCGCGATGCCGTCGAGACGCATGGATGCGACGGATAAACTGATCTCTTCAAGCTTCGAACGCATAACCTGCAATTGTTCGATAGGCAATAAATCGGTTAACACGGAGAATCGATGCACCTGGCGAAGATGTATATTAAGATAATCGGCAATTTCGTCCGTAACGATAATATGCGCGAATGATTCATGGACGTGAATATCGCCGATCCGGTCGCGCTTAATGCCGAGTCCGAGCAGCGCCCCTAAAAAATCGCCGTGATCGAGCTCGAGCTGGCTGTTTCCCGGAGCATGCGCAGCGAGCACAGCAATGCCCGCAGGCTCGTCATCCAAGCTGCGGTAATCGGGAGCAATAATCGCGCGTCTGCGCTCCGCTTCTTCATACCCTCCGACCAGACGGATCGTAACATCCGAGTTGCGATTCGCGAGCATCGTCAGGATCTGCGCTTGTCTCGGGTCCAAAAAATCGGTCCGCTTCAGCTCGTGCAGCTGTGCGGACCGTTCGACCCATTCCGCAGCCCGGTCGACGAAAACTTTCTCTTCGGGATGGAAATGTTCATATATCGATTGTTTCATCATAACCGCTTAACCCATGCCGAACATAAATTCGATGACGGCGATTAACCCCATCGTAATGAATCTGAGCGCTAACAGCGCGATGATCGGGGACAAATCGAGCACGCCGCCGATCGGCGGGATGAATCTGCGGAAGATGCCGACGTACGGCTCGACGATTCGGCCCAGGAATTGGCCGATAAAGCTCTCTCTCGCATTCGGGAACCATGACAGCAGCACGTACCCGATAATTAAGTAGCTGTAAATTTCCAGCGCCCTCGCAATAAAATTAATGACATACAGTTCCAACTCAAGGTCACCTCATTCTAGTGTAATCGTTCTCCTCGGCCAGCATTTCCGTAATGGCGCCTTGAATTTCCACCGATTCCGGCGTGCACAGAAAAATATTCGGTCCAAGTTTCGAGATGCTGCCGCTTAAAGCGTATACCGTACCGCTTAGGAAATCAACAATCCGAAGGGCAAGATCGCTGCGCACGCGCTGCAAATTGACGATGACCGAACGTCTGGAACGAAGATGATCCGCGATTTCCTGCGCTTCGTCGTAACTCCGAGGCTCGCTCAGCACGACGCGCACGTTCTTCTGGGAGTGGATGCTCACCACATTGCTGCTTGCGGTTGCTGCGCCGATCGAGCTGTTCCTATTGTTTCTACGCGTCTCGAAGGGAGACGTTTCAGGTTCTTGCTCTTCGGACTGCACGACGCGTTCTCTTTCCACGACTTCTTCTTCCTCTTGCAAGCCAAGAAAATTCATAAATCGGTTCATCACGCTCATTGTTCATCCTCCTCTTTCCCTACCAGAATGCTGCCCAACCGGATCCAGGTCGCACCTTCCTCGATCGCAACCTCGAAGTCGCCGGACATCCCCATGGATAAATGATTCAATTCCTGTCCGAATGCCGATGTTTCTCGCGCCTCGTCCCTCAGCTCGCGCAGCGCCCGGAAGACCGGTCTGGTCGCTTCGGGCTCCGCCTCGTACGGCGCCATCGTCATGAGGCCGATTGGCTTAATGGCCGGGTAGGCCTGCAGCGCTTCCAAGAACGGAAGCAGCTCGCCAGGCTCGATGCCGTGTTTGCTCGCCTCCCCGGAGACGTTCACCTGGATGAAACAAGGCACGCGGGTACCCAGCCGCTCGGCTTGCTTGTGAATCGCCTCCGCAAGCGACAGCCTGTCCAGCGAATGGATGTAGTCGAATCTGCCGACGATGTCCTTCGCTTTCCGACTCTGCAGGGAACCGATGAAATGCCAGACGGGTTTGCCGCCTTCCGGTTCCGGCAATCGCTCTTCACTAAGCGCCTGCCACTTGGACTCGGCATCCTGCCAGCGGTTCTCGCCAAGATGGCTAAGGCCGCCCTCGTACGCTTCCATCGTCCGTTCCAGGGACACGTATTTGGTTACGGCAACGATCTGTATGTCTTCTCTTCTGCGGCCGGAACGAAGGCATGCCGCCTCTATTCTCCGCTCGACCTGCTGTATGCGATCCTGTATGGACATTTCGAACAATCACCCTTCTGCGATTCCGATCCAACTGGCCATCCGGCCCGTCTTGCCGCCTTCCATACGATGGGAGAAGAAGAAATCCCTCTCACATCCTGTACACCAATTGGTTATTTCGATACGAGTCGGCAAAATTCCTGCTTTTATCATAATCTGTCGGTTTATTTCTTTCAAGTTGATCCTTGCTTTCCCGTTCGTTCGCGATTTCATGCAGTTGCCGGCAACAGCCGCATCAAGTCCCAGCTCGCTTATGACTCGCTCAACTTCCGCGATAACCGTCCCGTCCACCTCGTAGCAACAATCGCCGATCGACGGACCGATCGCGGCAAGCAGCCCCTCGGCCCTTGTTCCATAGTCTGCTGCCATCGCCCGTATCGTCTCCGAGGCAATGCCCGCCACGGTCCCTCTCCAGCCCGCATGCGCCAGCGCCACCGCCTGGCGCTCCGGATCATAGAAGTACAGCGGCACGCAATCCGCATAAAAAGAAGTCAACAGGACGCCTGGCTCATTCGTCATGATGGCGTCGTAATTCGCGATCGTATCCGCCATCGAAAGCCGGCCTCGGCCCCGATCCTCCGCGTTTACTCGGTAGACGGCATTGCCGTGCACTTGCTCCGCGCATGTCCAAGCCTCGAACGGCCATCCGATCGCCTCCGTCAGCTTGCGGCGGTTTGCGATGACATCGCGCTCCTCGTCGCCCACATGAAGCCCGATATTCAGGCTTGCCCATGGCGCGGAGCTTGACCCTCCTTCTCTTCCGGAGAAGCCGGCGGTCAAACGCGCCTCGTCCTTCATCCATTCGGACAACAAAAAAAGCGAAGGTTCCTTCGCTGCGGCATCTATTTTTTTGAACGGCTCCATCCCATCACCTCTTAATAAAACAATCGTAAGGCCCGACTCTCCGATCGGCCAAGGGCCCTCTACGTCAAGTGTATACGCTTAGGTCCGCGCATGCAAATCGTCTTCTTCGCCGCGCAGCGCCTTCGATTCGTCCATCCGCACGAGTACGACGTCCGCACCGATCTTGACGATATTGCGCCACGGGATCACAACTTCGGTGCCACCGTTGCCGAAAAACCCGAACACCTTCGTTACTTGGGGAACAACGATCGAATCGATTCTGCCTTGTCGCAAATCGAGTTCCAGATCGCTAATATGGCCCAGCTTTTTCCCGTCCACGATATTGATGACGTCCTTCGATTGGAAATCCGATATTTTCATCCTCGCTCACCACTCTTCCGGCGGAATTGGTCACGGTTCCCGCGTCCTTTTATGTCCCTCTTTTAGTATATGAGCCAATTGCCCATTATGTCCGGACCTAGCAAAAAATCCCTCGTCCCGCTTAGGCGGAACGAAGGATTTTGCATGAGCTTGTATGGCCGAGCGATTGCCGTTCATGTTTACTTTCTCACGTCTTGACATGTTTCTGCATCTGCTGGATGGCCGACTTCTCCAGTCTCGACACTTGAGCTTGCGAGATGCCGATCTCGTCGGCAACCTCCATCTGCGTCTTGCCTTCGAAGAACCGCATCGACAAGATCATTTTCTCCCTGTCATTCAGCTTGTGCATCGCCTCCCGCAAGGCGATCTCTTCGATCCAGGACACGTCCTTGTTGCGGTCGTCGCTAATCTGGTCCATGACGTAAATCGGATCGCCGCCGTCATGATAGATCGGCTCGAACAACGAGACCGGATCCTGAATCGCGTCCAGTGCGAATACGACATCTTCCTTCGGCACGTTAAGCGCTTCGGATATTTCGAAGATCGTCGGTTCCCGGGAATTTTTGTTCGTTAGGCTGTCGCGCACTTGAAGCGCCTTGTACGCGATGTCCCTGAGGCTCCGGGATACCCGGATCGGGTTGTTGTCACGCAGGTATCGCCGAATTTCACCGATGATCATCGGCACGGCATACGTAGAGAACTTGACGTTCTGGCTAAGGTCGAAATTATCAATCGCCTTCATGAGTCCGATGCAGCCAACCTGGAATAGGTCGTCCACAAACTCTCCCCTGTTGTTAAACCGTTGAATAACGCTGAGCACGAGACGCAAATTGCCGTTAACCAACTTCTCTCTTGCTGCCCACTCGTTCCTGGTCTGCAACGCCGTAAACAGCTCTCGCATCTCGACATTGGTCAGTACAGGCAGTTTCGCGGTATCCACTCCACAGATCTCGACTTTGTTTCGGGTCAACGTGATTACCTCCCAAGGAGCAACATTAATGTTCATTATCTCCCTGGGTCTTCATTTTATTCCTTATCCCGACATCCTTCGACAAAGCTTGTTTGAATTTCTCGATCTCCAATAGAAGTAAAAAAGTTCAGTTTTCAGCACCGAGAAGATTGGATGAAGCTAGAAACTGAGTACCGGAGCGTAGCAGAGCTACGTGAGGAACGGAAGTTTCGGCTGAATTCAATATTTGACGTCGAATATGCTTCTAAGAGAAACCTCGTGATCAAAAGTGGACTTTTTTACCTCCTTAAACCATTTTGTTGAATTCTTTGCGGAGGCGTTTGATGATTCGTTTCTCCAGCCGCGAAATATACGATTGGGAGATGCCTAACATATCGGCGACGTCCTTCTGCGTTTTTTCTTCGCCGTCGGCAAGGCCGAACCGAAGCTCCATAATGATCCGCTCGCGCTCTGATAATTTGTCCAGCGCTTTGTGCAGCAGCTTGCGGTCCACTTGCTCTTCAATGTTGCGGTAGATCGTGTCGTTCTCCGTGCCGAGCACATCCGACAGCAGCAGCTCGTTGCCGTCCCAGTCGATGTTAAGCGGTTCGTCGAACGAAACCTCCGTCCTCGTCTTGCTGTTGCGGCGTAAATACATCAGGATTTCGTTCTCGATGCAGCGGGAAGCGTATGTCGCTAGCTTGATTTTTTTCTCCGGATCGAACGTATTAACCGCCTTGATAAGTCCGATCGCGCCGATGGAGACCAAGTCCTCGATGTGGATGCCGGTATTCTCAAACTTGCGGGCAATGTAGACGACAAGGCGCAGGTTGCGTTCGATCAGCATGGCGCGAATGGCGGAGTCGCCGGATGGCAGCTTCTCGAGCAAGTACTCCTCTTCCTCGCGGGTGAGCGGGGGCGGTAGCGCTTCGCTTCCGCCGATATAATAGATTTCTTCGCTTTTTAGTCCGAATAAAAATAAAATTCGATAATAATATAACTGCAGAACGAGTTTGTACTTGACGAGCATCTGGCCCATCCCTCCCCTGATGAATTATGCGGATACTTGTTACGGTTGTACCATAGACGGATGGATAATCGCTTGATACGTCCCATCTGCTGTCAGCTTGCCGCCGTCTAACCCGATTAGAACCCTGCTTGTTTCGAACACCTGCCCTTCTCTTGTAATTTGAACCGAATCCGGTTTGACCGCCAGCATGAACTGTGAACCACGGTTCACCCCGCGAAACGGAACGAGCCGCATCCGATCCTGCCATGGGAACGGCTCCGTATCTGCCCCGGCGATGAGCCGGTCGACTTGCGCGTCGCGAATGCCCTTCATCCAGATCTCGGGAATTTCCGCCTCCCACCTCGACGCTTCCATTACCATGACGGGCGTGCGGGTAAGCGGGTCGTACAGCTGGTTGCCCGTATCGATCAGGCCGATACATCCGTACCGCTGATCGCCGATCGTGATCATAACCTCCGCGAGATGCGTACCGATCAACTCTTTCTCGCGCTTCTGCGACAGAACGGACCGGTATACATATAATCCGATAACGAAGGCCGCGGCAAAATAGAAGATGCCCAGCTTCAGCTCCGCATGAACGCTGCCGCCGGAAAACGATATGGTCCTCCACACATCCCCCGAACCCTGCATGAACAGATAATAGAGTCCGAGCACCGCGCCGGCGGCGACGAAATTAACGGCATAGAACGCCGCGGTCGTCCTAACGAATCGCTGCAGGGAATGAAATCCGAAGGTGATCCATATCATGAAGAACGAGAACGCAATTTTGACGATAAGCGTGAACAGGAATGACAGCTGAGGAAATAACATGAGCACAACATAACAAGCGCCGAATGCGGAAGCCGCGAGCACGCGCCAAGGCTTTGCCCTGATATTGCAAGCCCAAGCGGTCGTTAGCAGGACTGCGCCGTCAACGAGCAGTTCGCGCAGGAATAAGATATCGATGTAAACCGCCATGCCCATCCCCTTCCACCCTATCGGAACGGCTGCTCCGCATGTGGATGCCCGCTGAAACGATTGAGACTAGTATATGGTAATCCTATTTCAAAGTCTGTCTATTCATGACGACCCCAGGTATCTTTTTTTGTCGAGATCCAAAAGAAAAAACGCCCCCTCGGCCATGCCGAGAGGGCGTTATTGCATACGTTACGGACTATCTGTCGCGCGGCTGCTTGCGCAGGAACGCCGGAATTTCCAACTGGTCGCTGGATACGCCGGAGCCGAACGGCTTTACGCTGGACGCCGTTTGGGAAGGTCTTGCTTCGGCTTGCTCGACGGGCTGCGCGCCGACTTTGCGCTGTGCCGCTGGCGAGGACTTTGCTTCGAAGCCGGTCGCGATCACAGTTACCTTAATCTCGTCCTTCAGGTCTTCGTCGATGATCGCGCCGAAGATCATGTTCACGTCCGGATCGGACGCGGAGATGACGATCTCCGCCGCTTCGTTCACTTCGTACAGCGACAAGTTGCTGCCGCCGGTAATGTTCATAATCACGCCGCGAGCGCCGTCGATCGACGTCTCCAGCAGCGGGCTCATAATGGCTTTGCGCGCGGCTTCCGCGGCGCGGTTCTCGCCTGCCGCGATTCCGATCCCCATCAGGGCCGAGCCGCGTTCCGTCATGATCGTTTTTACGTCAGCGAAGTCAAGGTTGATGAGGCCGGGAACGGCGATCAGGTCGGAGATGCCTTGCACGGCTTGACGAAGCACGTTGTCCGCCTCGCGGAACGCTTCGAGCATAGGCGTCTTCTTGTCGACGATCTCGAGCAAACGGTCGTTCGGGATGACGATGAGCGTGTCTACTTTTTCCTTCAGCGCTTCGATGCCGTTCTCGGCTTGGCTGGACCGTTTGCGTCCTTCGAACGTGAACGGGCGGGTAACGACGCCTACCGTAAGCGCGCCGCATTCGCGGGCGATTTCGGCGATGACCGGAGCCGCGCCCGTACCTGTGCCGCCGCCCATACCGGCAGTTACGAACACCATATCGGAGCCTTTCAGTTGGTTACTGATCGCTTCGCGGGATTCCTCGGCAGCCTTGTTGCCTACGTCCGGATTCGCCCCCGCGCCAAGCCCGCGCGTCAGCTTATCGCCGATTTGCAGTTTATGTTCGGATTTGGCGAGATGCAGCGCCTGCGCGTCCGTGTTCACCGTGATGAACTCTACGCCTTTCACGCCATTCTCGATCATGCGGTTAACGGCGTTGCTTCCGCCGCCGCCTACACCGATTACTTTTATTTGAGCGAGCGTTTCAAGCTCCATGTCGAATTCCAACATTTCTCATAGTCCCCCAGTCAAAGTCAAATAAATTCGTTAAACATATTCTTGATCCGTTCAAACATACCGGGTTTTGTTGAAGCTGCGGGACTTGCTTTGCGGCTTGCCGCCTTTTTGACGACGCCGGCTCCTCGTACTCCCATATATTTCGACACGTATTGTATCATGCCGACTCCGCTGCTGAACGCAGAATCCTTCACGCCTATGTAGTCGGGTAAAGCAATACGGACCGAAGCTTCCAGTTCCGCTTGGGCGAGCGCCAGCGTTCCTGGCAATGCGACGGCGCCGCCGGTCAGCACATAACCATTCACCTTGTCGCCGTAGCCAAGACGGCGCACCTCTTGACGAATCAGATGGAAAATCTCTTGCATCCGCGGTTCGATGATGCTTGCAAGATCCCTCTGCGAAAATTCCTTCTCGAGATTGCTGCCCATGCGCGTAACCTTGAACCTAACGTCTTCCGCCGCATCCGCGATATTCGCGCAGCCGTACTTCAGCTTAAACTTCTCCGCTTGATCGCTCTGCGTGCGGAGTCCGTACGCGATGTCGTTCGTCACGAATTCCCCGCCGATCGGCAGCGTCGAGACGGCGGACAAGCCGCCCTGATCGTAGATGGCAATCGTGCAAGAGCCGGCGCCGATATCCGTTAGCACGGTACCGATCATCCGCTCGTCCTTCGTCAGCGACATCATGCCGGAAGCCAAGGATAACAGAATGACGCCGGAAATTCGAAGACCTGCTTTCTCGACGCAGCGCATCAAGTTATGTATGGCCGTCTTCGTTCCGGTGACGATCGTCGCTTCCACTTCTAGGCGAACGCCGATCATCCCTCTTGGATCGGATATACCTTCGAGCCCGTCCACCAAGTATTGTTTCGGCACCAGATTAATAATTTCGCGCTCCGGCGGCAGCGCCACAACCTTCGCCGCCTGCAGCACGCGCTCTATGTCTTCTTCTCCGATTTCCCTGTCCTCGTTGGATACAGCTACGACGCCATGGTTCGTCTGCAACGCGATGTGATTGCCTTGAATCCCGACGTAAACATCAGATATTTGAATGCCGACCATGCGTTCCGCATGTTCAACCGCTGCGCGGATCGACTGCACGGTCTGGTCAATATCGACGATTGCTCCTTTGCGAATACCCTCCGAGTCGGCAGATCCAACTCCAATAATATTAATGGCTCCATTGTTCATTTCGCCAATAATAGCACGAACCTTGGATGTACCGATGTCCAAACTGACGATGATGTCATTGCTGCTCAACTCGCGGCACCTCCGTTTCCGATAATAATATGTGTGTTTATAAGCATCGCATAAGGTGCAAAACTTATAAATTCTTATCATTTTGATTTAAGTCTCTCTACATATTCAACGTATTTAGTGGTTTCCCTCTTTTTTCAACAAATTTTTCATAATTATTATTTTTGCTGTCGAAAGATGGATTTGCGCAACTCGGCGAAGGCGCCGATATCGCCGGGAGCCTGCGCCGTTATTGGAACCTTGCTCAAAGCTAGTACCTCAAATTCTACCATTCTTTGAATGGATTGAGTAGTCTATTTTTATTCGGATTGTACATTTTCTGGATCATCTGTATGGAATGGGACATACGTATCGGCGAGCAGCATCGTAATTTTGCCCGGCTCCTGCGTCTCGATAACCGCGTTCAGCGCTTCTATCTTCTCTTGCAGGACAGACACCGCGGTTATGACCTCGAACTTCGTGCGCGTATACATTCGAATCCGGTCCGGATAGGCCTTGGAAGGAATCGGGGCGATCTCGGACAGATCGGACAATTGCTTCTGCGGGATGAGCGCCAACTGCTTCGTCAGCTCGCGCTTGACTGGATCGTCGGCCTTCCAGCCGGAGAGGATCGGCTTGTCCATTAGTTGATTGCCTTCCAGCTTGGCTTCGACGCTTGCGCCGCTCGAGAGAAGCGCTTGCAATTCGCCTTCCGGGGTTAGCTCGAACGCGACGACGGGATACTCCTGAACCGCAATTTTGATGACGCCGGGGAATACTTTGATGACCTTGGCGGATTCCACTTCCGGCAGCTTGCCGACGCGGCTTGCGATTTCGGCGGAAGGCGTCTGGAAGAAGGCGTCGCCGATTCCGACGGCGGCCGCCGATTCGATCTGCTCTTTCGACGTATGCGCCATGCCGGTCACTTGGATTTCGGATATTTTGCTGATCGATGAGTTAAAGAACAACACAGCAAGCAAGGCCACGAATAATAGAAACAGAACGGCAAGCAGCTTCTTGTTGCCTCTGCGTTTGCGAGCGGGTTCTTTAAGCACCGGCATACCGTTGCTCATGACTTGTCCCTCTTTCCTGCAAAACGCCGGCCTCCCCGGCATGATCTCGCGAGGAAGCCGAACGCTTCGAACTAACTGCATGATGTCATCTAGTCATTTCCTTATTAGGCACGGGTGAATAACGGGATATCCGGGCTCCCAGCTTCGTCAGCATCGTCTCGATCCGGTCATAGCCGCGGTCGATATGATGAACTTGCTCGACGATCGTCCGACCCTGCGCCGCGAGTCCCGCGATGACGAGCGCGGCTCCGGCTCTAAGGTCGGTCGCTTCGACGGTAGCGCCGTAGAGACGCGCCACTCCGCGGATGAAAGCCGCGTTCATGTCGACGCGGATATCCGCGCCCATGCGTGACAACTCGTCGACGTGCTTGAGGCGACCTTCGAAGATCGTTTCTTTCATGACGCTGACCCCTTCCGCAAGCGTGAGCAAAACCATCACCTGGGATTGCAGATCGGTCGGGAATGCCGGATATGGCGAGGTAACGATCCGTTCGATCGACTTCGGCCTAGCGGCGCTATCAACCTTTATTATATCACCGTCAACGACGATTTGAACACCTGCGCGGCGCAGAACATGGATAAGAGAGGATAGGTGGGCGGGCTGGGTATTTTGCAGCGTGACCGCTCCGCGGGTAGCGGCGGCGGCAACCATGATGGTGCCGGCTACGATACGGTCGGGAATGACCTTGTAGCGGCAAGGGGTAAGTTCGGCAACGCCGTCAATCGTAATCGTGTCCGTGCCGGCGCCCATGATTTTGGCGCCCATGGCGTTCAAGAAACGCTGCAAATCCTGAATTTCCGGCTCCCTCGCCGCATTCGTCAAGGTCGTGCGGCCTTCGGCGAGGACGGCAGCCATCATAATGTTTTCTGTCGCGCCTACGCTAGGGAAGCTTAAGTGAATGTCTGAACCTTGCAGCTTCTCCGCGCGGCAGACGATCCGGTTGCCGATCTCCTCGATTTCGGCGCCTAACGCTTGCAAGCCTTGCAGATGCAGGTCAATCTTTCTCTCTCCGATCGCGCAGCCCCCGGGCTGGTAGACCTGCGCTTCGCCGAAGCGCGAGAGCAGCGGTCCCATGAGGAAAATCGAGGAACGCATCTTGTTCATCAATGTCTCCGGCACATGGGACGTATGAATGGCGGTCGTATCGAGAACGACCGTTTCTCCGATATGCTCGGCGCGGCATCCTAATTCGCGTAAAATGTTTAGCATGACATCGATATCCAGCAGTCGAGGCACCGAATCCAACGTGATCGTGCCTTCGGCCAGCAGGCTGGCAGCCAATATCGGCAAAGCGGCATTTTTCGCTCCTTGGATAACTATGGATCCTGAGAGAGGTTTCCCGCCTTCAATCACCAATTTGTCCAATGTATCACCTCCGAATTACCGCTCGCCCACCACCAGTACTTCCGGCACCAGCTTCACGCCGAAGCGCGCTTCCACGGTGCCTTGGATGTGGGACATGAGGGCGAGTACATCTCTAGCTGTCGCTTGCCCGGTGTTTACAATAAAATTGGCGTGTTGCTCGGACACCTGCGCGCCTCCGATGGCAAAGCCCTTCAGCTCCGCCTCCTGGATGAGCCTCGCGGCATAGTCGCCGGGCGGATTGCGGAATACGCTTCCCGCGCAGGCCATCTGCAGCGGCTGCGTCCTAAGTCTCCGTTCTTTGAATGAAGCCATCGCCGAAGCGATCTCCATCCGGTCGCCTTCGGCCAGCTCGAAGCCGGCTTCCACGACAAAGCCTTTTTTCTCGTGCAGGATAGAATGCCGGTATGAGAACCCCATATCCTCAAGGCCGTAACGAACCAATTCCCCTGTCTCCAGAACAATGTCAGCATACTTGAAAATACGCGACACATCCGATCCATGCGCTCCCGCATTCATGTAGACGGCTCCTCCGACCGTGCCGGGAATTCCCCCTGCGAATTCCAGCCCGGTGAGGCCCTCCTTGCCTGCCATGACAGACAGCTTAATGAATGAATAGGCCGCGCCAGCGATCGCTGACGAGCCTTCGAAACGCACGAAATCGAGACCTCCGGACGGCTTGATCACAACGCCGCGAATCCCTTTGTCGCTAGCCAGCATATTGGAGCCGCGCCCCAGGTTCGTCCAAGGCACCTCGTGTTTATGCAGCAGCTTGACTGCGGTAATCAGTTGTTCTTTGCTCCGTGGAAGGATTAACAAGTCGGCCGGTCCGCCGATTTTCCAAGTAGTGTGCTTCGAAAGCGGTTCGTTAAGCAGCAGCTCGCCGACTGCCGATTCCCTTAGTTCCGCTATACATGCTTCCATTACGACTTCCTCCTTCATTGCTGCGGATCTTGCCATTCGCCGCAAATCGATTGTGATCTTCCGCTCCCGCAGGTGACGGTCGCGAATATAAGGTATCTTATGCCCTGCTAACATGTTGTGTGACAGACGCCTATAGAGCAGGCTAGTGTACGCCGCTTTAAGCTAGGAGACTCCGGAAAGCGCGATACGCATTTCGTCCTCACCTCGAATAACGCGAAATATTCAGCAAAATGCCAAGCGCCGTAAGCAGTAGCGTGAGCGATGAGCCCCCATAGCTGACAAGCGGCAGCGTAATGCCGGTGACAGGCATCATGCCGATGACGACTCCGATGTTGATGAGCACCTGAACGCCGATAATGCCGGTAATACCGACGGCCAGGAAGCTGCCGAACGTATCCGGCGCCGCGATGGCCGTCCGGATGCCTCTCCAGACGACAATAAGAAACAAAAGGATGATCGTCGCTCCGCCGATAAAGCCGAGCTCTTCAGCCAGAATGGAAAAGATAAAGTCGGTTTGCGGCTCGGGCAAGTAGCTGAACTTCTGCCTGCTCATGCCGAGGCCGAGACCCACAAGTCCGCCTGGCCCGATCGCGAAGAGCGATTGGATGATCTGATAACCGCCGCCGAGGGGATCCGCCCAAGGATCCAGGAACGACGTAATGCGCTGCAACCGGTAAGGAGCCGCAAGGATCAGTCCTACGAAGCCGACGACGCCGACCATCGCAAGACCCCCGAGATGAGTCATCCGCGCGCCTGCCGTATAAATCAAAATAAGGGATGCGCCCACCATGACCGAACCCGTGCCAAGATCGGGCTGAAGCATGATCAGCCCGAACGCGAGCCCGACGAGTCCGAGCGGCGGCATGAGACCTTTCGTGAACAACGTAATGGTCTGCTGTTTCTCCGAGAGCCACCTCGATAAGAACAAAATCATGGCAAGCTTCATGAATTCCGACGGTTGTATGCCGAAGGAACTGATGCCGAGCCAGCTTCTCGCTCCCCCGCGGACGACGCCGATGCCGGGGACCAAGACGATGACGAGCAGCCCGAAGCAAACGATCAGCGCCATGGGCGCCCACTTCTTCCAGACAGTATAATGAACGTTCATCGTAAATAGTAACGCGCCGATGCCGAGTCCGGCAAATAAGAGCTGGCGTTTCACATAATAAAACCGATCCCCGAACTCATGGAGCGCGAGCACCGCGCTCGCGCTATATACCATAACGAGACCGATTGCAAGAATAAGCCCAATGGCGGCGAATAGCCAAATATCGGGGGCAGAACGCGCTTTAGCCATAGCGAACACACCTCTTAGCATGGGAAAGTAGGGACAGGCCCCCTACTTACAAGGTATGCGCCGATTGTTTAAACATGCTCCCTCTCTGTTCGTAGGACTCGAACATGTCCCAGCTCGCGCAAGCCGGCGAAAGCAACACGGCATCGCCCGGCTCCGCCATCGCGAAGGCGCGCGAGACCGCTTCGCGGAGCATGGATTCGGCGTCCTTCTCAGCGTTCACCGATTCCACTTTGGTTAAACCTGCCAGGCCCGCCACCCGCTCCAGCTTCGAGCGGGTTTCCCCTAGCGCCACAAGCCCTTTGAGCTCCTTGAACAGCGGCAGCAGCTCCATGTAGTCCGAACCCCGGTCCAGCCCTCCGGCGACCAATACGATCGGGTTGTTCAGCGACCGGACGGACATCGTTGTCGCCGTCGGATTGGTCGCTTTGGAATCGTTGTAGAACGTCACGCCGTTTTTCTCGCAGACGTATTCGAGGCGATGCTCCACGCCCTTGAAGAGGCGCAGCGGCTCTGCTAGAGCGGCCGGCTCGGCTCCGGCGGCAAGGCATGCCGCGATAGCGGCGATCGCGTTGGCCGCGTTGTGCCGGCCCCGAATGCCGAGCTCGTCGACCGGCATAATGACGGTCTCCGAACCGCCTTCGGATGCTGGGCCGCGATATACGATCTTGCGGCGCTCAGCTTCGATACCCGTATCGGCCAATCCGTCGCTGCCTTCGACCGTATCGCGCGCGAAAGGCGGCTCTATGCACACGCCTTCCTCCAGCTTCTCGTAAAGGGAGAACGGCAGGAGCCTGGACTTCAATCCTTCCGCCGTCTCGCGGCAGACCGGATCATCCCAGTTCAGTACGGCCGTATCCGCCTCGGTCTGGTTCGCGAACAGCTTCCGCTTGGAAGCCAAATAATCTTCCATGCTTCCGTGGTAGTCGAGATGCGTCTCCGCAAGGTTTAGCAGAAGCGCGATGCGCGGACGGAACGACTGCGTTCCCTTCAACTGGAAGCTGCTCAATTCGGCGACGATCCAGTTATCTCGCTTCGCGTCCTGGACGGCTTCGCAAAGCGGCAGGCCGATATTGCCTGCGACGATGGGCTGCTTTCCCGCCGCATCCAGCAGCATGCCGATCAATGTCGTGGTCGTCGTCTTGCCGTTAGAGCCCGTAATGCCGATGATCGGGGCTGGCGAGATCAGATAGGCGGCTTCCACCTCCGTCACGACCTCCACGCCTTTCTCCAGCGCTTGGCGCACGGGAGGCGCGCCGTACGGGATGCCCGGATTTTTGATCAGCAGCGCGGTACGCTCGTCGATCAGGTCGTCCGGATGGTAACCGCATAACACGGAAATGCCCAAAGCGTCGAGTTCGTCCGCTTCGGGGCTGTTTGCTCTTTCTTTTTTGTCATTGACGATGACGTCGGCGCCCAGCTTATGGAATAGCTTGGCGACGCTGACGCCGCTTCTCGCAAGACCGAGCACGACGACGCGCCGGCCCCGGTAGTCTGCCGGATGGTTCATGCAGCGACAATCCTTTCTATGTACACAGGAAGCGGCTCCCGTAAGCGAGAACCGCCCTAGCGTTTGGTTATTAGATAACGAACAGAACGCCGACAGCCGCAAGGAGCAGGCCGACGAGCCAGAACACGGTAACGACCTTCCATTCGGACCAGCCGACCAGCTCGAAGTGATGGTGGATCGGGCTCATCTTGAAGATTCGTTTGCCTCTTAGTTTGAAGGAGCTGACTTGCAAAATAACGGACAGCATCTCGATGACGAACACGCCGCCGATGACGATGAGCAGCAGCTCCGTCTTCGTCAGGATCGCCACGGCCGCGATGCCGCCGCCGATGCCGAGCGAGCCCATGTCGCCCATGAACACCTTGGCCGGGTGCGCGTTATAGACCAAGAAACCAAGCACCGCTCCGATCATCGCGGCCGAGAACACCGCTGATTCATACGCGGATGTTTGCAGCGCCACGATCGTGAACGCGCCGAACGCGATGGCGCTCGTTCCTGCGAGCAGTCCGTCCAAGCCGTCGGTGAAATTGACCGAATTGCTGGCCGCGAACATAATGATAACGACAAGCGGATAGTAGAACCAACCGAGATCGAATCCAAGGTCCGTACCCGGAATCATGATTTCGGTGCTGTGGCCCATATTGTACAGCAACGCGCAAACGACGACCGAGAAGAGCAGCTGACCGAACAGCTTCTGCCTAGCCGTCAGACCGAGCGAGCGCTTAAATACGATTTTGATATAATCGTCCAAAAATCCGACGAGGCCGAATCCGAGCGAGGCCGTCAGCAGCACCCAGAATTCGCTGGACTTGTCGGAGAATCGCAGGAAGGCGATCATGAGCGCGATCATGATAATGATGCCGCCCATCGTAGGCGTGCCGCTTTTCTTCAGATGACTCTCAGGACCCTCGGTGCGAATCTGCTGGCCGAACTTCAGTCGTCGGAGCAAAGGAATGAACAATGGTCCGAGCAGAACCGCTATTAAGAATGAAGTGCCGATCGAAAAAAGTATGACCATCATGTCCATGTCTTCACCCCTTCTCCAAAGCTTGGACAACTTGTTCCATCCGCATTCCTCGCGAGCCCTTCACGAGAACGAGGTCTTCCGGAAGGAGTTGATCCTTCAGCCACTCCGCCAGCTGATCCTTGTCGTCGAAGTGACGCACGTTGCCTGCTTGATCCGCTTCAGGGAGGCTGGCCT
Organism: Paenibacillus sp. LHD-117; assembly: GCF_030929555.1. Taxonomy (GTDB): domain Bacteria; phylum Bacillota; class Bacilli; order Paenibacillales; family Paenibacillaceae; genus Pristimantibacillus. Next base: position 34,019 of record NZ_JAVFVT010000006.1, read on the forward strand.
TCGCGCCCTCGGACGTGTTGGCCGATAACGAACCGTACGTCAGCACGCCTTCTGCCGAGTCCGGCGTTAAATACGCACCTATCCCGCGGTGAAGCTCCGCTTCCTCCGGTCCGAGCTCGAGCATATCGCCGAGCACGACCCATCTGCGGCGGAACCCTTTCAAACCGCCTACCAAGTCGATCGCGGCGCGTACGGCCGTTGGATTCGCGTTGTAGGCGTCGTTCAGAATGACCGCTCCGTTGAACGCTTTCGACGGTTCGATCCGCATGCTTGTCAGCTTCAATTGCCGGAAGCTCTGCGCGATCTTCTCCGCCGGCACGCCGAAGAACCGGGCGGCCGCGATCGCGGCAAGCGCATTGCTAATATTATGACGGCCGGGTACCGGAATATGAACGGACCCTACGCTGCTGACTTGACCTCGGTTCATCGCGGCAAAGGCGCTGCTATCCGGATAAAGCTCGATCTGCTCCGCCGACCATTCATTGTCCGGACCGAGGCCGAACGTCCGAAGCGTTAACCCTTCGGGCAGCATCATGCCCGCCAGCCCTTCCCTCAGCAGCGGCTCGTCGCCGTTGTAAAGCAATACGCCGCTCTCGCCCAGGCCAAGCGCGATCTCGAGCTTCGCCTTCGCGATGCCGCCGCGAGAGCCGAGCTGCAGCATGTGAGCGTCGCCGATATTCGTAATGATCGCGAGATCGGGCGAAGCCAGCTTCGTAAGCAATTCAATCTCTCCGAAGCCGCTCATGCCCATCTCTAGGACGGCGACTTCCGTTTCCTCTTCCAGCCGCAGCAGCGTCAGCGGAAGGCCGATATGGTTGTTCAAGTTTCCTTCCGTCTTCAATACCGAGTAACTGGCGGACAACAAGGCGGCCGTCATGTCCTTCGTCGTCGTCTTGCCGTTGCTGCCCGTAATGCCGACGACGCGGACCGTCAGCTCGTTCCGGTAAGTGGAAGCAAGCCGCTGCAGCGCTTCAAGCGTATCCTTCACGATCAGGAAGGCCACGTCCGGCAGATCCGCCGGAATGTCGCGGCCTTTCTGCCATAGCATCGCCTTGGCTCCGTTCGCAGCGGCCTGCGCCGCAAAATCATGGCCGTCGAACCTCTCCCCGACGAGCGGGACGAACAGCTCCCCCCCGCCGGTTCTCCTCGAATCGGTCGTCACTCCGGTCAGAAGCGTATCGTGATGGCCACCTTGGCGAACTGCGCCGCACATGGCCGCGATTTGTCCTATCGTACGTTTAATCAATGTAACAATCCCCTTATCGCGTCTTTTGCCGTTAATCGATCGTCGAAATCATGAACCTCCCCGCCGATCAACTGGTAGGTTTCATGACCTTTCCCCGCAATCAATACTACATCGCCTTGGCTTGCCATTTCAACCGCTTTTTCAATCGCGCGCCTCCGATCCGGTATGATTGCATACCGTTCAGCGGCTACGCCCGCCTCTTTGAGGCCCGCTTCGATGTCGCCGATGATCCTCAGTGGATCCTCCGTCCTGGGATTATCGGAAGTCACGATCATATAGTTCGCATAGTCGGCGGCGATTCGGCCCATAAGCGGGCGTTTTTTCCGATCACGGTCTCCTCCGCAGCCGAAAACGCATAAGATGCGGTTCTCCGCAAATTCTCTGACCGCTTTGAGAACGTTCTCCAGCCCGTCGGGCGTGTGAGCGTAATCGACGATGACGGCGAACGGCTGTCCCGCTTCCACGCTTTCCACCCTGCCGGGCACGCCGGGAATCGATGCAAGCGAGACCGTAATCGCATCGAGCCCGATGCCTTCGAGCAGCGCCGCGGCGATGGCCGCAAGCGCGTTATAGACATTAAATTTGCCAGGCAGGTTCAGCCGGATATCCCCTTCACCGCGGAAGGTGCTCACGTGGAACGTCGTCCCTTTGGCCGTGATGCGGATATCGCTGGCCCGAACGTCTGAGTCGCGCTCGATGCCGTACGTGATCACTTCGGAGGAGGTTAACATGCTGAACCGAGCCGACGCATCGTCATCCGCGTTCAGGACGGCGAACGTCCGATCTTCCGCATGCCTGGCGTACGAATTGCCGAGACGCGAGAAGAACAGTCCTTTGGCGTCCTCATAACGCTCCATTGTTCCATGGTAATCCAGATGATCCTGCGTCAGGTTCGTGAAGATCGCCGTGCGGAATTTGCAGCCCTTCACCCTGCCTTGCTCAAGCGCGTGAGAGGATACCTCCATTGCGCAAAACTTCACGCCGCTATCTCGCATCTCCCCCAAATAACGCTGAAGATCATGCGCCTCCGGCGTCGTGCTCCCCATCGGATACGCGCGCCCTCCGTACCTTCGTTCGATGGTGCCGATTACTCCGGCCGGCTTGCCGTTGTCGTTCAATATTTTTTCGATGAGATAGGTCGTCGTCGTCTTGCCGTTCGTGCCCGTTACGCCGATGAGCCTGACGCTTTCGCTCGGATAGCCGTACAAGTAGTCCGCGATGACGGCCGTCGCGAGTCTCGAATCTTTGACGAGCAGCTGCGGGACGTTCAGCTCCAATCGCCATTCGGTGACGATCGCGACCGCGCCGCGGCTCACCGCCTCCCCGGCATACGCGTGGCCGTCGGCCTTCAATCCCGGCACGCACACGAACAGCTGACCCGGCGCCACCCGCCTCGAGTCCTTCTCCATCCCCGTAAACTCCGTCTCACCGTCTCCAATCAACCGCGCGGTAACGAGCAAATCCTTAAGATCGCGTAGACGCATCCCTTTCAAGCCTCCCTCGATTACTCTGACGGAATACTATATGCCGCCCAGAGCAAACGCGTTAATGGCCCGCTTGGTTAGTGGGGATGCTCGATATCGTCCTCGTCGCCCAGATAAATCCGGATCGTCGAGCCGCGCTCGACCCGCGCGCCCGCCGCGGGCGCTTGCCGGATGACAACCTTGCCGGAGCCAGCGGAGGTGAGGTTAAAGTTCATGTTCAGATCCTCGTACAGATCGGCGACGCTCTTGCCGATCAGGTTCGGAACCGTCACGACAGGCGTCTCGCCGTACTTGTAGAGGCGATCGATCTGCTTTTCGCGCGGCGGAATGTCCATAATGGTGAGGGCATCCTCCATAATATTGCGAACGATCGGCGCGGCGACCAGTCCGCCGAACTGGATACCTTGCGGGTTGTCGACGGCGACGTAAATCACGATCTCCGGATCGTCCGCCGGCGCGAATCCGATGAACGACACGATATGCTCATTCGGCGAATACCGCCCGTTAATGACTTTCTGCGCCGTACCCGTTTTTCCGCCCACGCGGTAGCCGTCGATAAACGCATTGCGCCCGGTACCTTTCGCGACGACGCTTTCCAATGCTTCTCGCACTTTCCTCGACGTTTCTTCGGAAATGACCGTCCGGACCGCTTCGGGCTCAACCTCCTGCACCGTTTCTCCTGTTTCTCGGTTAATGAGCGCCTTCGTCACATGCGGTTTGTAGAGCGTCCCCCCGTTAATGGCCGCAGAGACCGCCGCGATCTGTTGGATCGGCGTCACCGATACGCCTTGGCCGAAGGCCGTGGTCGCAAGCTCGACCGGACCGACTTGGCTTAGCTTGAACAGAATGCCGTTCTCTTCGCCGTTGATGTCGATACCCGTCTTCGTGCCGAAGCCGAAGTCTTTAATATATTGGAACAACGTTTCCTTGCCAAGTCGATTGCCCAGCGCGACGAAACCCGGGTTGCAGGAGTTTTCGACAACCTCGAGGAAGGTTTGGCTGCCGTGCCCGCCTTTCTTCCAGCATCGAAGCCTTGCGCCGCCAATCTCAACCGCGCCCGGATCGAAGAAATGTTCGTTTTTCAAATTGACCTTGTTTTCTTCCAAGGCCGCCGCCAGCGTAATAATCTTAAACGTGGAACCCGGCTCGTACGTCATCCAGATCGGCAGATTGCGGTTGTACACCTCGCTCGGCACTTCCTGGTACTTGTCTGGCTCGTAGGTCGGCCTGCTCGCCATCCCCAGAATCTCGCCGTTTTTCGGATTCATCGCGATCGCGATGACGCTGTCCGCCTGCAAGCCCGTCATCGCCTGGTCAAGCTCTCGCTCCATGACGGCTTGAATATCCTTGTCGATCGTCAGCTGCAGCGTCAGCCCTTCTTGCGGCTTCATGTACGTATCGGAAGAATTGGGCATTTGACGGCCCGCGGCATCAGACAAATACGTTACGTTGCCCTTGATGCCGGTTAAGGCATCGTTATATTTCGACTCGATACCGGTTAAACCTTGATTGTCGATCCCGGTAAATCCGAGCATATGCGCCGCCATGCTGCCGAAAGGATAATGACGTTTGCTGTCTTCGGCCACCACGATGCCGGGCAAATTTAACACTCTGATTTCGTTCGCCTTCTCCGGAGTCATCTTTCTCCCACCGGGTCCGAGCTGTACGATCCGTTCTTTCATCTTGACTTTCTTCAGCAGCGCCTCCTCGGACATATCCAGAAGTGGCGCAAGCGTCGCGGCCGTTTGTTCCTTCTCCTTCACCTGCACAGGGATCGCCCACACAGTCGGCGTACTTATGTTATAGGCCAGCTGAACGCCGTTACGGTCCCATATCTCGCCGCGCTTGGCGACATAAGGGATATTGCGCCGCCAAGAATCCTCCGCCCTCTCCGCAAGCTCGGCACCCTTGTACAGCTGTACGTAGCCAAGCCTTAGACATAAGGCGATAAACGCCACTCCGGCCAAAATAAGCACAATAAACAACCGTCGCCGGACCGTTACATTGGACACTTTCATCGTAGAAATCCCCCTCTGCGCCTCCGCTATGCGAGCGAGCGTACGCTGACGCTCATTCCCAACCTATGAAGGACAAGAGGGGGATAGAACAAGCCCCATTAGATGAAGTTCAAAAAGCCCGCTTTTGATCACGATGTAACTCAGTAAGCTAATTCGACGTCGAATCTTGTACTCAGCCGGTCACTCCGGTGCTCACGTAGCTTCCAGCTACGCTCCGCTCCTCGTTTCCCGGTTTCGTCCAATCTTCTACAGCGTTTTTGAAAAAAACGCAGCATCGGAAGCATAGGCTAATGTGCTGAAAACCGGACTTTTTGAACCTCTATTTGAATTGAAGTTCAAAAAGTCCGCTTTTGATCACGATGTAACTCAGGAAGCTTATTCGACGTCGAATGTTGCACGGAACCGTCAAAGCCTATGCTTACGAAGTATGTTTCTTTCAGAAACATTTGAGGTGCTCACGTAGCTTACAGCTACGCTCCGCTCCTCGTTTCCCGGCTTCCAGAATGCTAACGGATGCAGCTGCCGCTATTCGGCTCTTTTTGTTCGCTTTGAAAATCTAACGGAGATATGAGGCCTTATTTCGGTTTCTAAATCTGAAAAACGCCATTTTCAATGAAATATGCTCTCTCTCGTCCGTTAGATTTCCATAGTGGCTCATTATCGCATAATAAGAGCGCCCATATCCGTTAGATCCTAGAAGGTATAATTTATTAGATCAAAAATCCCGCTCAAAGCTCACGATGCGATTCAATAGGCTTACTCGATGGCTGTCGAAGGCTGCAATCAGCTAGAGTCTCAAATCGGCTAGTTCTCGCCGCCTTGGGATCCTTCTGTTCCAACGCCGCCGGAACCGCCGGAGTCTCCGGAATCGCCGCCCGTATCCGGCGATCCGCCGTTCTCGTCATCCCCGCCATCCGATCCCGTGCCGCTGCCGGAGTCCTCGGAATCGTCGTCCGCGCCGCCGGTTTCGTTCGCATTGCCCTCGCTCATCGCTTGGGCGTAGCCTTCCGAACCTTCCGGCGGCGACAGCTTCACTTTGACCAGCCGTTCCCCGTTTTGTTCGATAACCTGCTGGGAAACGACATAACCCGTTCCTTCCGGCACGAGCCTCGCGCCGATCAAGGAGGTCAGCTCCAGCGCGTCGCGCAGCGAGACGCCGGTCAAATCGGGGACGCTTAGCTGATCCTTCGTTTCCGTAACGAGATACACCTTCTGCGTTGGATGGATGAGCGATCCCGCGGAAGGAATTTGGCTCAGCACGGTGCCGCCTCCGCCGACGAGCTCGAAGGCCATGCCTTGGCCCTGCAGCTCGGCTTGCGCCTGGGATACCTTCAAACCCTTCAAATCCGGTACGGAAATCTGGATTTCTTTGTTCTGCTCTTCTTCTTGCTCTTTCTCGATCAGATCCCAGTTCGGCGCGACTCCCATCTTCCGAAGGCTCTTCAGCACGATCTCGCGGAAGGCCGGGGCCGCGACCGTGCCGCCGCCGACGAGCGGATCGTTCGGTTCGTCGACCATGATGTAGAGCACGATGCGAGGGTTGTCCACGGGTGCGTAGCCGATAAAGGATACGAGAAATTTATCCGTCGAATATTTGCCGTTGATAACCTTCTGCGCCGTGCCCGTCTTACCAGCCACGCGGTAACCTTCGATGTACGCGTTCCGTCCGGTCCCCTTCTCCAAGTCGGAGACAACTTGCTCCAAGTATTCGCCGACCTGCTTCGAGGTTTGTTCCGAGATGACTTGGCGCACGAACTTCGGCTCGTGGACCGTCGTCGTTTTGGTTGACGGATCGGTAATGCTTTTCACGATATGGGGCACCATCAGCTTGCCGCCATTGGCGACGGCCGCCACTGCCGCAACCTGTTGAATCGCGGTAACCTGAACCTGGCCTTGGCCGAACGAAGCCGATGCGATGTCCCTGTTATACTTCAAATTAATCAAGCCGGGAAGCTCGTTCGTCAGCTCGATGCCCGTCTTCTGGCCGAAACCGAACTTAGTGAAGTAGTCGCGGAGCTTATCCGCGCCGAGCCTCTCGAAGCCCAGCTTTACAAACGCGACGTTACTGGAATATTTGAGCCCGTCGAGGAAGCTGATCTTGCCCCAGCCCACCCGGTTATGCTCTCTTATCGGCCTCGGATCCCCCGGAACGACGATACTTCCGGATTGATAGATCTCGTCGGGATTAAAAACGCCTTCCTCGACCGCGGCCGCAAGCGTAGCGATCTTGAACGTCGAGCCGGGCTCGTACAGCGAGCCGACGGCATGGTTGTAGAAGCTCGCGTAGTCGTACTTTCCGTATTCGTTCGGATTAAACTCCGGCATGTTCGCCATCGCGAGGATTTCCATCGTGTTCGGATCGGCGGCGATCGCCGTCGCGCTCTTCGGCGCGTATTTCTCGACGATGTCCCGCAGCGCTTCCACCACGTATTGTTGAATGTCGCTGTCGATCGTCAACTTGATGTTGCTGCCGTCCTTCGGCGCCTGATAGTCGACCTCGCCTTTGGAGAGCTGGACGCGTTTGCCGTCCTTCTCGTATTTGATAAAGCCGTCGACGCCCGTCAATTGATCGTCGAAATACGCTTCCACGCCGGTTTTGTTCTCCCCGTCCAAGCTGACGTAGCCGACAAGCTGGGAGGCGAGCGAATCGCGCGGATAATACCGTTTGAGCGTCTCGGTGAGATAGATGCCGGTGTCTTGCGCCTTCTTGTCGTCCTTCAGCTTTTCCTCCAGCTCGTCGCGGAACGTCCGGATGCCGTCGGCCACCGTTTTATCGATCTGCCACCCGCCCTTCCTCAGCTCGCGGGATCTGTAGTATGTACCGTCATCCTTCTGCGCCTTGACTTGCTTGTCCAGTTCGTCCTTCGGGATGCCGAGCGTTTCGTGCAGTCCGTCAATTACCTCCTCCGCAATATCCGCTTCATGAATGATCTGCGGGTCTACCGACACGTTGTATGCGATCGTGTCCATCGCCAGCACATTGCCGTCCCTGTCCGTGATCTCTCCTCTCTTCGCCGCGATCGTATCCGCTGCCGCCCATCTTTTTTTCGCTTCGTCATACCACATGGCCCCGTCTACAACTTGGACCAAGTAGATTCGACCGATTAAAATGAGAAAAAGGAGGGTCATGATCCCTCCAAAAAACAACGTTCGAAGCTTAATTCGTTTCCCCATATGAATCACCCTATTCTTGCATGACTGTCGTCAGGTCGTCATCGTTCGTTTTCACCGTAATGCCGCCATCCAGGCTGTTTACCATGCCCTGCGTCTCGGCCATCTTCCGGATACGCTCCGGATTGCTCAGCATTTCGACCTGCTTCTTCAGCTCTTCCAGCTCGATGTTCATCGTCTGATATTCCGTGTTCATTCTATTAATTTGGAGATTCATATCATAGATTTGCGCGTAGCGGAAAATAATGACTCCGGCGACAACGACGCAGATCAGGACGGTGAACAAATAAAGCAGCTTTTCCTGGACCGGCAAAGACTTGCGTTTGATCACGAGTTTTTTGGTTTCGCGGATTACCGGCTCCTGCTTTGTTTTTCTCTTCGGTTGGAGTGCCAGATTGCCATTCACATACGCCACGATAAAATCCCCCTTTTACAATTTTTCTGCGACCCTCAGCTTGGCCGAACGCGCGCGCGGATTGTCTTCCAGCTCTCTTTCGCCCGGTAGAATAGGTTTTCGGTTTATAAGTTTAAGCGTGCCTTTGTTGCCGCAAACGCATAACGGAAAATCAGGCGGACAAGTGCATTTTTCCACATATTTGGCAAAAATCGTCTTGCATATCCGGTCTTCCAAGGAATGGAACGTAATCACCGACGCCCTGCCTCCCGGGGCAAGACATCGTACCGCCTGCTCCAGCGCTTCCTCTTCCGCTCCCAACTCGTCGTTGACCGCGATGCGCAAAGCCTGGAACGAACGTTTCGCCGGATGCGGACCCGTCCGTCTCGTAGCGGCCGGAATGGAGGATTTGATCAGCTCCGCTAGCTCGCCGGTCTTCTCGATCGGCGCGACAGCTCTTGCTTTCACGATGTTGCGCGCGATGTTGCGGGCGAATTTTTCTTCGCCGTACCGGTCTAGTATGCGGGCAATCTCTCTTTCTTCCCATTCGTTTACGATTTCATGCGCCGTAAGCGGCTCCTCGCGGTCCATTCGCATGTCCAGCGGAGCGTCGTGGTTGTAGCTGAAGCCTCTCTCGGCTTCGTCTAGCTGCGGGCTCGAGACGCCTAGATCGAACAGGATGCCGTCCACTTGCGGAATGCCATCCGCGAGCGGAACACCGCAGCCTCTTAATTCTTGCTCCAGGTAGCGGAAGTTGCTTCTGACCAGCGTTACTTTATCCATATAGGGAGCTAACCGTTCGCGTGCGTTGCTTAGCGCCAAGTCATCCTGGTCGAACGCAATCAACCTTCCGCCGTCACTTAGCCTGGATGCGATGAGTTCGCTATGCCCGGCCCCTCCAAGCGTGCAATCCACATAGATGCCGCCGGGCTTGATGGCCAATCCGTCAACTGCTTCCTCCAATAATACCGTCGTATGCTGAAACACGCCGTCATTCCCCCGTTCCTGATGTTCGTTATTCTCTAAGATGATGTCGTTCTCGCGCTAAAAGTTAAAATCGAAATCAACCAGCTTCTCCGCGATTTCGTTAAAGGCTTGCTCCGATTGCGCGTAATAACCTTCCCAAATCTGCTTGCTCCAAATTTCCACGCGGCCCGAGACGCCTAATACCATACAATCCTTATCCAGCTTGGCATAATCTCTCAGATGGGCGGGTATGTTTACCCTTCCCTGTTTATCCAGCTCGCATTCCGTCGCCCCCGAGAAAAAAAATCTCGTGAACGCCCGTGCGTCCGACTTCATAAGCGGCAGCGTCTTCAGCTTCTGCTCCAGCACGCTCCACTCGCTCATGGGATAAACGAACAAACAGTTGTCGAGGCCTCGGGTGGCGATAAAGGTCGTTCCAAGCGAATCGCGGAATTTCGAAGGGATAATGATCCGCCCCTTCTCGTCGATGCTATGTTGATATTCACCCATAAACATGATTCCGCTCCACTCCTTCCCCCAAACACTCCACTTTGCCCCACTTTTCCCCACCTAAATACAATAGTTCGCCACCTAAAATAAAAATCCTGCTAGAGTAGCAGGATTTTGTTTAACTATTTTAGGTTGTTAAATATTAACTTTCCGGCGGTGAATTTCCGTCATCCGACATCGTCCCGGGAGCTCCTTTTTGCGTCCTTCTGTACTTGACATACAGATAGATCGGGATTCCGACGACAGCGAGCACAGCAATTACGGGCAATGCGCCTACAAAAACGATCAAGAGAAGCTGCAATCCATTGAGTACGGCTTTCGAGCTCCCTGTCAAGGCGTCCGAAAGCTTAGATCCGAAGGATTTGGGATTCATATGTTCGGCGGAAGCCAGCTTTTGATCCTTTTGATAGACCCTAAGCTCGATCGTGGAGTAGGCGACATTCGCGTCCAGGTATCGGAGCCTACCCAGGATTTGTTCGATTTGCTCTTGAACGACGGCGAGCTGGTTGGAGAATTGCAGCAGATCATCCGCTTTGGATGCCTTTTCCATCATGCCGAGAAGCCTATCCTCCACCACTCTCTTCGCCTTTAACCGGGACTCCAGGTCTACGTATTCCTCCGAAACGTCTTTCCCGGACAAGCTTTTTTCGATCTGCAGATTCGGAATGTTCGATATCCGGTCCACGAACGACATGAACCCCTGCGCGGGAACTTTGATCGTATATTGGGATCCGATCTCCCCGTCGTACCTGGAATCGCTGAATTGCAAAATGTAGCCGCCGCTGGTGTTGATCGCGTTCTTCAGCTCCGAAGCCGTCGCCTTGAGATCCTCTACCCGCATCGTCAGGTTGGCGGAATAAATGATTTTGCCGTGGAAGGCTTCGCCGCTCGCGGCCTCCGTTCCGCCAAGCGCCCCGCCGCCCTCGGCGACTTCGCCCTCCGCCGCTTCCTCCGATGGCGCTTCCGCGACCGATTGCGACTTCAAGGCATCCGTTCCTCCGTTATTCGCGGAAGATGACTTACTCTCGCCGCTGCCGGTGAAATTCCCGCCGTTTGCGGCCGAATTCGAATCGGCTGCTTGGCACCCGGCCAGCAGCAAGATAGCTAACGCGAGCGCGAGCGCGGCCATAAGGCTGTGCCGTCTTCTTTTTTTGTCCGACGATTGAACCATGCCTTCACCCCCCTTATTCAATTGATAATCGGCTGCTTCACCAACCTAAACGGTTTTTGGAAGAGAAAGGTTCCAATGGAAACGAAAAAAAGGACCTTCCGCGCATGTACGCGCGAAAGGCCGGGCTGGCCGCTTGAAGCGGCCGTTTCCGTTTATTCGTGCTCCGCCCAGCTGTCCAAATAAGCGATCTGCTCGGCCGTCAGCTTATCGATGGCGAAGCCAAGCGATTCCAGCTTGTAGCGCGCCACTTGCTCGTCGAGCTCGTAAGGCACGTTCACCACTTTGTTCCCGATGGTGTTGTATTGCTCGTTTACGTATTTGAGCGACATTGCCTGCAGGGCGAACGTCATATCCATGATTTCCGCCGGATGGCCGTCTCCCGCAGCCAGATTGACGAGGCGTCCTTCCGCCAGCAGGTAGAACTTGCGGCCGTCCTCCATCTTGTATTCTTCGATATTGCGGCGCACCGTACGTTTGGATACGGACATCGCCTCGAGCTCGACCTTGTTCACTTCGACGTCGAAGTGGCCGGCGTTGGACAAGATCGCGCCGTCCTTCATCACTTCGTAATGTTCGCGGCGGATGACGTCGCGGTTGCCCGTTACAGTGACGAACATATCGCCAAGCTTCGCCGCTTCCAGCATCGGCATGACCGCGAACCCGTCCATGTACGCTTCCACTGCTTTGATTGAATCGATCTCCGTGACGATGACGTTCGCGCCGAGTCCCTTCGCCCGCATCGCCACGCCTTTGCCGCACCAGCCGTAACCGACGACGACGACGGTCTTGCCGGCTACGACCAGGTTCGTCGTGCGGTTGATGCCGTCGAAGACGGATTGTCCGGTGCCGTACCGGTTATCGAACAAATATTTGCAATACGCGTCGTTAACCGCGATCATCGGGAATTGCAGCTCGCCTTGTTTCTCGAGCGCTCTCAGGCGGATGATGCCGGTTGTCGTTTCTTCCGCGCCTCCGCGCAGATTGACGGCGTGTTCCTTGCTGTCCGTATGGAGCAGCGTAACGAGGTCGCCGCCATCGTCGATCAGCAGATCCGGGTTGCACTCCAGCGCCTTCATGTTCAGCGCCTTGAATTCGGCCGGCGTCGGATTGTATTTCGCGAATACGGTAATGCCGTCTTCCACGAGCGCCGCGCAGACGTCGTCCTGCGTCGATAGCGGATTGCTGCCCGTGATCGTCACTTCCGCGCCGCCCGCTTGCACCACCTTAGCCAAGTAGGCCGTCTTCGCCTCCAAGTGGAGGGAAATCGTCACTTTCAGTCCTTGGAACGGCTTCTCTTGCTCGAATTGCTCCCTAATGCGGTTCAATACAGGCATATGCGCGCTCGCCCAATCAATCTTCAGATGGCCTTCCGGAGCCAGGGATGGATCCGCGATTATGCTTTTGTCAATCGTACTCATGTCAGCACCCTCCATTATAAATAAACGATTTCATGTTCGCCCGTGCGGCTGTACGGCGCCTCAAGCAATTTCTTCAGCCATTCGTCGCCATACCGATTCCAGTAGCCGGCCATGTTGACGACCCGCTCCTGAGGTTTGCCGAGCGGCTGCAGCGACAACCGGATCCGTTCGAGCTGGCGGGTCGAAGCTTCGAATTGTTTGTTGTACGCATCGATCGTCTTCGATTCCAGATAGCCGATTTGTTCCAAAATTTTCGCCATGTTCGTCTCGCCAAGCTTTGTCAGCCCGGCTTGAATCGAGCCGGCAAGCTCCAGCAGCGGCAGGTACATGCTTTCGAATGAAGCTTTCGCCTCGCCGAATTTGGATTCGATATCCAAGCTGTCCTGCCCCTTCAGCCAGGCCGACTTCTTCTCCTCGAACCTTTCCATCACGTCCGCGAAGCTGAGCTCGTATTTGGCCATGTTTTTGGCGATCGTGCCTTCGATCAGCGTGTAGGACATCCGAGGCACGAGGATCGGCATCTCCATGCCGAGCGCACGGAACGCTTCGCCCGTCGTCGCCCAATAAGCGATTTCGCCGGGACCGAGCACGGCGGCAATGACGGGAAACAGGTAGTCCTGCATGAGAGGACGCGTCATTACGTTGTTGCTGAACTGCTCCGGTCGTTCGTCGACGAGTCGCAGCAGCTCATCCTGCGTCCACGTGACGGTTCCTTTCCGGTCTTGGAAGAATCCATCCTTCTTATAGAGCAGCGTGCGCTCATCCTGCTTGTCGGACTGGAATAGGAACAAGTTCGCGCTGCCTTCGGCCAATTCCGCCTGCAACGGATAACCAAGACTTTTCACTTGGGCGGCCGAAGCCTTGTATGCCGCGTCCAGCTTTTCGTTCTGCTCCAGCATCCTTCGGAACATCGGCGCTTCCACTTTGCGAAGGGCCGGATCATCCGCGTCCAGAAGCACGAGCCCTTCCGAACGGAATAACTTCGTCATGATCGAAGCGAACATCTCCGTTAAGGATGAACATTCGCCCGAAAGCTGACGAAGCTCTTCCATCATAGGGGCCTTGAACTCGGAATGCGGAAGCGATTGTTCCAGCTCGCTTGCGAGCTGCTCCCATTGCTCTGCACCGATCGTTGTCCGGCTGACCGACGTTCTCGTTCCTTCCGGCTTCGTGGCCATTAGCTTGCGAAGCTCCTGCTCAGCCGTAATGACATAAGCATGGTTCGCTTCGTCCCAATCATGGTCTTCTCCGGCAATCCAGAATACCGGCACGACGTGGACGCCAAGCTGTTCGCCGGCCGACTTGGCCGCCCCGATGACGGATACCGCCTTATGTATGACGAGAAGCGGACCTGTCCATAACCCGGCTTGCTGGCCTCCAACGATGACCGGCGCTCCTTCCGCCAGCGCCGCGATATTCCTCATCGTCGCTTCGGATGCGCCAAAACGTTCATTATAACCGCGAAGCACGGATGCGACGTCAGCCGCCGCGGCACGCGTATTTCCGCTTGCTCCAAGCCTTTGCCAGCGCGTCTCCCAATCTTGCGGCGTTCCGGCGTGATACCTGTACAATGCGTCCACTCCGGCGTCCTTGCGTTCCATATATGCTGCTGTCAGCGCCTGTGAGACAGGCAGCCGATAATGATCATGATTCATCCCAGCCATGCACCTCCAGTTCTCCGGTCAGCTCATTATTTTACTGAGAAAATAATAGTAAAACCATAGCCAATTGTACAGGAATAGTCGTACGGCAGTCAAAAAGAAAAAACGCCCCCGCGAAAATCGGGGACGTTGCGATCTCGATATAATGCCACATTAAGCTACGGAGAAAACCACTTTTCCGAGCAAGACGACCATGCAAATGACGTATAGGAAGCTCATCGCAAAAAAGCTAAGCCGCCAAATCGCCCGGAATGTCCTTTTTACGTCGACGTTGCCGCGCTTTCGGAATTGCGCGTTGCCGAGCAGTCCGCCGGCAAGCAGCATGACGAGCAGAATGCCGTAGAAGCCGAAGGTGCTGTCGAACAGCAGCTTGAAGCATCCCGCTACGCACAGGATAAAAAAGATCGTCGACACGTCCATTGCCATCCGAAGCGCTTTCTTCCGGTCTTTCACGTAAGCCCCGTAACCGAACAGCACGATGGCGAACGGCACGATCGGAAAAACGGCAAGTGCCGTAGACAGCTTCCAAAGGCTGTCCAATATTGCGTTCATGTCGGTATACTCCCCCCGCTTCCTTACTGACCGCTTCCGAATGCCTCGACGAGACGCAAGACCGACTCGTTCAACGGGGCTTGCAAGCCGTGCGCCGTGGCTAGCCGCACGATTTCTCCGTTAATGGAACCGATCTCTGTCCTTCTGCCTGCCCGGACGTCCGCAAGCATCGACGAAACGTTCTGGCTTGTCCGTTGGCAGACGCCAAGCACGCCCTCCCAGCTATCCTGCCACTCGTCCATGCCTGCGGCGCGGAGAATCGCTTCCGTCTCGAGATGCAGCGCCTTCATCAGCGGATACCCTCTCGGGTGAGAGGGCAGTTCGCCGTTCCGAATATCGAATATCGCCGTTAATGGATTGATGATTGCATTCATGAGCAATTTCTGGAAAACACGATTATGGATGTCATTCGACAGCGAAGCGTCAAATCCTGCCCGAATCAGCGATTCCAGCAACATTTTTTGACGATTGCTCGTTTGGTCGGCCATGTCTGGCACCCGTTCGGGGCTTGCATCCGATCCGGCATCGATCGAATTCTCCGCCCGGCTTCCGATATGTATTAGCCCGTGTCCGGTATGCCGGACGGAACGTTCGTCCTCGCGTTTGGCTCCGACGGTCGTCACCGCGTTATATAGGTCGAATCCGCCAGCAGCCGCCTCGGCCAGCTTCTCGAGATGCCCGGTTCCGTTCTGCATGCAAACCAGGGCGGGAGCGCCAGGCGTTAAGCGGATTAAACGGATGATCCGGCCTACGACCTCTTCCGACAAGTCCGTCTGCTTCAGCGCCAAGATATACCATTCGCAAGAACGCACCCCTGCCTTCTCCGCCGTCCGCAGCCGTTCCTCAGATAGCCATTCGCCTGCAGCCTTCACGACCTTCTCCGAACCATGCTCGGCGAGCAGCCGGATTCCTTTTTTCGTGATGTTCTCGCTTTGATTCTCCGTGCGGGTCCAGACCGTCACATCCGTCCCGGACTCGGCTAGCTTAGCGCCGATCAATAGGCCGATGGAACCTCCCCCGATTATCCCGATCCGCAAGTTCCAGTCCTCCCGTCCTTCCGTTTCCTGCCATTATACAACAGAGAACCCGCCGTTCCAAGAACGGCGGGTTTCCGATGATCGTTTGCCTTTATGACCTATTCAATACGTTCCAAATTCCCGTTCGCGTCCATCTTGAAACGCGGTTTCGCTTCTTCTTCGCCCGAGAGGACGGTAAGCCTTCGCGCGCGGTCCATGATCTGGATGAGCGTCTTGTAATCGTCGTTTACGGTCCTGTAATCCGTCTGAGCGCTGTTTACTTCCTTCGTCAATCTCTCATTCTCGCTCCGGAGCCGGAACAGCTCTTCTTCCTTGTCTTTCATTTCCTTCTCGAATAACTTGATCTGACGGGAAAGATCCTGGTAAGTCGTCTTCCAGCTGCGCAGGAAGCGGATCACCGCGTCAACCGACAGTCCCTCGTCGAGCGCGCCGATATCGCCTTTGAAGATGCGATCCTCCGTCTCGAATACGGCAAGCGAAGATACCTGGGAGGTAGCCGTTGCGGCTGCCGTAACCGTCTGTTTTTTCAAATAGTTGCGTTTTTGTCTTTGCTGTTTCGAGATCTGAATTGCATCCTCGTAACGTTTGCGGACACAGCTATTCCAGCGGAAGCCGCAAGCCGCGGATGTACGGCCTATTTTTTCCCCTACTTCTTCGAATGCCGCAAGCTGAGTGCTTCCTTCTCGAATATGGCGCAGCGTTACTTCGGCGAGAATAAGATCATCGTCCGGACTCCACGCATCTTGTCTAACTGCTGTCATGCAATCAAAACCTCCTAACGTAAAGGCGCTTACTTATCTCTATGCCCTTGGTAGAGTTCATAGAATCTATTGGATACTAATTTGTATATCCAAATTTTGACGACCTCATACATGATTTCGGCGAAGGTTGAGCAAACTGTCAACAGAAGGCATGATTCCGCCCGTATTCCATCTTGGAATGTCACAAAAGTTTGCGAATTCGTCACGCTTTCAGGTTTACACTCCAGAAGGCAAACGTTATAATGAAGTTTAGAAAAAATGGGCCACGTGGAAGGGGGATGTATCATGGCACGCATGTATCGGGTACTTGGCTTCTGGTGCTTAGTTATCGGGCTCATGGCTTTCGCAGGCCATATGACCGAGTTTGCGCTTCTGTTCTTCGCGCAAGCCGTCGCGTTCGTATTTCTAGGTTACTTGAATTTCTCCGAACGCACTTACATAATGATGTTCTGGGGATATATGGTGATTTCATTTCTTGGATTCACATATTGGTCCGTCTTCAAGATGAGCTTGCCGTTCTAAGCACGCCCAACAAGGTAAAACGGCTGTCGCCGTTCTTTGGCGGCGCGGCGCGTTTTATTCCGAGAATTCTAAGCTCGTTTTAAGGTGTGCAAAATTATCAATGCTTAGAATTACAAAGAGCTGTCTCGGCGCAGATTATCGTCTGCCGCCGGACAGCTCTTTTTTAATCAGGTGACTCCTCCGCATCCTTCTCCAGGATCATCACTTTAAACGATTCGCTCATGCCGTCGCTGATCATCAATTGCCGTATGGCCCGATTTCGTCTCGCGATAGGTGAGAAGGGATCAGCGCCGCCATGATCGCGCAGCAGCTCGAGCGCGCCATGATCGACAAGGAACTGCTTCTGAGTTCCAAAATAAACGACCCGAAATCCTGCCTCAACGACGGCATGGCGTATAGCCGTGAAGTTGACGTGCGCGGTAATATCCTGTTCGCCAGGCCGAACAAATGGCGAATCGTTCGCTTGATGATGACGATAGGTCATCAGCGTGCCTGCCATACGGTGAGAAGCCGACAATTCTTCGCCATCATGCCCGTAATCGATAAGCAAAACCCGCCCCCTGCGCATCGATTCTCCGATTCGCTTGATCCAATCGTTCGCCGCCAAGTTAATTTCCGTGATCTGACCCTCTTCCAACTTTTGAGCACCGTGATCCATCGCCGTTCTGATGCGGGGATCCGCAATCGGCATGTGCACGTACCGGAACCCTTCATGCGGCGAACCGGCGACCCCAAGCTCCAGCAGCTCTCCTCCGCGATTCGTAACCCGGTGTACGGGAAACGCATCGAGCAGCTCGTTGGCAATGAGCATGAGCGGCCCGCCGAGCCATTCTGAGGAGCGGCTCCATGCCTCGCTTGAAGTGAATATGATCGGCAAAGGCACGGCGCTCAGTTTGGCAAAGGTCTCGGGGATAACGCCGCGATGTCCGGTATGATCTTCGATAAGCAGCTGCCGGTATCGGCGCTCTCCAATAACGGCTTGCTCCTCGATGACGGCGCCCAGCTGGGCGGATAATCGTCCCGTTCCGGCCCCCCATTCCGCGAGCAGAAGCGGCTCATCGAGGATACCCAGCTTCTCATGGCAGCTTGCGGCAGCATATGCAATTGCGCGCGCCATAATATCGCCGATTCCGGAGCTTGTATAGAAGTCGCCTGCCTTCCCTACTCTCGCTTCACCGGCGCGGTAATAGCCCCCGGCTGGATCGTAGAGACAGATCGCCATGTAGTCGGCAAACGTAATGCAAGGAACATCTCCTTCTCCGGAAAGTTCCTTCCCGATCAATGACGAAACGGCTATTAGCCGCGTCACTGCATCAGAAGCGGGACCAATATTGGTGCGCATCGATGATTCATCCTTTTCTAATTCTGAGATATAATAGAATCGGCTGCCGCATAAACTAGTTGCGTAAGGAGGGAGGATGACGTTGGCCGCTATCAGTTATCGACAACGGGTCGCCTGCATGCTCGCGGCAATGTTCGTCGGCACCATGCTCGCCCTTCAGCTCCCGGTTCTGGCCGAGCAGCATGCGACGGCGCCTCCGGACGATATACACGAATTGCTGGAGAAAAGCCTGTCCGTCGTTGAGATCGACAAAGAGATTACTCGCATTCAGGAGAAAAAACAGGAGCTGCTGGCAACGATGTCGGGCGCGGAGGCTGAGCTTCACGAACAAGAGCTTCACATCGCGGACAAGCGCGAACAAGCCGGCGAGGTGCTGCGAGCCTATTATATGGGAGAACGGGATTCCTTATATTCCGCTTTGCTGACGATGAAGTCCTGGACGAACTTTTTCCGGGTGCTCGATTATATCGACATTATCGTCTCGCAGGACAAATCTACGCTTAGCGGTTATATCGATCAATACCGCGGCATGCAGGACAATTACAAGGAGCTTGAAAGCAAGCAAGCAGAGCTTGCCGAGATGGAACGTAAGCTTATCGAGCAGCGGGAACGTGTGCTCGCCCTGGAGCAAAGCGTTGACGGTGAACTAAGCGGTCGATCCGACAGCGAGCGAATCCGGCTGATGATTCAAGAGCTGACCAGCTTCTGGGAAACCGCAGGGCTGTCCGAGGTGCGCGAATATTTTAAGGCATTGTCGGCTGCGATGGGAAAGCTTCCCGCGTGGGTGCAGGACAACAAAGAGATGCTCGAGGTAAAAGGTTTTAATTACACCATCCGCGTGCCCGAAGCGAAGCTGAACGAATTTCTCCGGGAGCAGGACGAACGGTTCAACAACTTCGCCTTCGCGTTCGAAGACGATTCGATTACGGCGCACGGCAAGCGGGATAATATGGAGATTAGCGTGAAAGGCCATTATAGCATCCAAGACGAACCGACAAACGGAATCATTTTCCACGTGGACGAACTTTTGTTTAACGGATTTGCTCTGCCAGACACGACGCGAGACTCGCTGGAAGAAGAATTCGACTTAGGTTTTTATCCGGAACTGATTTTATCCTTCCTGAAAGCGAATGCCGTGGAAGTGAAGGACGACGAGCTTGTCATCAAACTTAGCGTATCGTTCTAGCGAATACCGCCAAGACCGTCGATAGCCGGCTACTTTTGATCCTCGCCGGGAAGAGTCGAGAGAAAGTCCGTGATTCGCAGCGCCCCTTCGCCGGAATAGAGATGCCAGTCCGACTCCCTTTGCTGCCACTTAAGCGGCCATTCGGGGTCGGCGAGCGCCGTCTCGCCTTCCGGCTGCTTCGCGTTCAGCGCCTCGTACCACCAGACGGGGGGCATCTTGCCGCTCTTGAATACAAGCTGCGCCTGTTCGCCGTACAACGAAGCGCGAACGGGCAGATCGCCGCTAGCCTCGTACGTCGAATAATTGTTTGCCGCCCCGGTCATTTCCTGGATCCATATCATCGCTTCATCCTCGAACTTGCTGCCTGCCGCAATGACATAACTGCTTCCGTTCAGCCACGGGTACGCGATTCCCTCCGCATCGATCGTCAGCTTGTCCTGCACCAGCTTGCTTAGTTTGTTGTAAATGCTCCAGGTCATGACCGCGCTCAGCAGCTTATCTTCGAGCACCAGCTCGTTTAGCCGGAACGACTGGGCTAACGGAATTTGCGCAACTAAACCTTCATGGGCATCTAACCGAATCAGATTCGTTTTGTCGATGTCGTCAAGCCCTTCCATTCGAATGAAGGGTTGTTTCCCTTGATGGAACTTCGCCTCCCAGACGAGGAGCTGGTGCAGATCCCCTGGACTGAAGTTTGCGATGAAAGCCCTATCTCCATCCGGACGCTCGGAGAAAGCCTTTGCCGAGTCTTCAAGCACCGACATATCCGAGATCGGCGATTGTTGTCCTAACTGCCGGAGCATATCCTTGTTCCAGAACAACAAGTAAGGATCAATGTCGGAGGGCACGCCCCACAAGTAGCCGTTCCATCGCAGAGGCTCCAGCAAGCCGGATAACTGATCCGCCAAAACATCGCCGGCCATTAACGAATCGAGCGACTTCAGATGGCCTTTTACGGCCATAGGCAGCACCTTGTCATTATCCAGCAGCATAATATCCGGAGCCCTGCCTTGCTCGCTCTGGTCCAGCCAATCGTCATAACCGTTCCGTTCCGGAAAAACATTGTTCAATTGGACGCGGATGCGCGGATATTTGCTCATGAACGTATCGTTCAGCTTGGACAGCCTGGCAAAGCCGGACGCTTCCAAGGAAACGGTTACAAAAATTTCGGTCGGCTTCGAATCGAAGGCCTCGGCATCGACAGGCAGGACTGGCGAAAAGCTGCCGCCTTGATCCGAGCTCGTCCAATTCCAATTCAGCGTGCGGGAAAAATGGAACAGCAAAAATGCGGTTAATATCAGCGCGCTGATCAGCAGCGGGGCAAATCTGCGAAAAGTCACAGTATTCGTCCTTTCCGGCTTCCCTTCATTATGCGTATAGGATACCAGCATTTCCCGAGTTTGTCCAAGCAATCCGTTACGGCATAACCAAAAGAAAAAGCCAAGCTTGCGCGGAGGAAATGAATCCTCCCGCACTTCGCTTGGCCTATACCGGCTCCGGAACGGAATTATAGCAAATCCGCGGCATGTTGGGCGAGCTTGGAGCGTTCGCCTTTCTCAAGTGTCATGTGGCCGCTGATGCCTTCGTATTTAAACTTCTCGACGATATGGGTAAGTCCGTTGCTTAACGAATCGAGGTACGGATGATCGATTTGTCCCGGATCGCCCATGAGGACGATTTTGCTGCCTTCTCCTACCCTGGACACGATCGTTTTCACCTCGTGTTTGGTTAAGTTCTGCGCCTCGTCGATAATGATGAATTGGCCCGGTATGGATCTGCCGCGAATGTAAGTCAACGCTTCCACTTGTATGCTGCCCATTCCCATCAAGATTTTGTCGATGTCCCCGGCTTTCTTGGTATCGAACAAATATTCGAGGTTATCGTAAATCGGCTGCATCCACGGTCGCAGCTTCTCCTCCTTCTCGCCCGGCAAATAACCGATGTCCTTGCCCATCGGAACGACGGGCCTAGCGATCAGAAGCTTCTTATATTTATGCTCATCCTCTACCTTCAGCAGTCCTGCCGCAAGCGCGAGTAGCGTCTTGCCCGTCCCCGCCTTGCCCGATAAAGTAACGAGCGGAATGTCGTCGTTAAGCAGAAGCTCGAGCGCCATGCGCTGCTGCGCGTTGCGAGCCGTTATGCCCCATACGGGATCGTTGCTGAGATATAGGGGCTCTAATCTTACGCCGTCGGAACTTACCTTGAGCAGCGCCGACTTGGAAGTACCCATCTCATCCCTCAGAATGACGAATTCGTTCGGATTCAGCTTCGCCTTCAATTGCAGATGGCCCACGCTTAAGAATCGGTACGTATAAAACTCGTCGATCACCGAAGGGTGCACGTACAGCGTCAAATAGCCGGTGTAGAGATCGGAATCGACGACGTTCCGGTCGGACAGGTAATCCTGCGCCTGAAGCCCAAGCACGTCGGCTTTGATCCGGACCAGCACGTCCTTGCTGACGAGCACGACGCTTCGTTTGTCCTCATCGTTCTCTTTTTCTTGCTCCATATGATAATTGAGCGCAACGGCCAGTATCCGGTTGTCGTTCGACATCTCCCCGAACATCTCCTGAACGCGCAAGAAGCTTCTATGATTAAGCTCCACCTTCAAGAGCCCGCCGCCCGGCAAAATAATGCCTTCGTGAAGATGCCCTTCCTCCCGCATTTGGTCGAGCAATCTAGATACCGAACGGGCATTGCGGCCCAGCTCGTCAGCCAGCCTTTTTTTGGAATCGATTTCCTCCAGCACGATCGCGGGAATGATCACCTCGTTATCGTGAAACGAGAAGAGCGACTGCGGATCATGCAGCAATACGTTGGTATCGAGCACGAATATTTTTTTCATGAGAACCCTCCCGGCGTCGGATATACATTTGCATACATAGCCTCAATTGGCAACGGACAAACTACAGTACGAGCGAATCCCACGCAGGTACACACAAGAATGAGGTGGCTAACATGTACAAATGGATAACAGCGGCGTTAGTTATGGCTATCGTCGTTTCAGGCTGCGGCACCGGCATGCGGACTGAATCATCACCCTCTCCTTATAATAATGGGTCCGTTAGGGCCCAACAGAATAACGCCGGCAAAAAGTTGATCGAGGACCCGGTCGAGGTCGAAGCCCATCTGGAGGAGTTGGCCAAAGGCGTCGAAGGCGTAAATAATGCGCATTGCGTCGTCATCGGGAATACGGCTATCGTCGGCATTGATGTAGAGGGCAATCTCGAGCGATCGCGCGTAGGGACTATAAAGTATTCGGTGGCCGAAGCATTCCGCAAAGATCCTTACGGCGTGGAC
This sequence comes from Paenibacillus sp. LHD-117, assembly GCF_030929555.1. Lineage (GTDB taxonomy): Bacteria > Bacillota > Bacilli > Paenibacillales > Paenibacillaceae > Pristimantibacillus. The sequence goes on from NZ_JAVFVT010000006.1 coordinate 56,758, forward strand.
GCGTTCGTCACGGCAGACCTGGACATCGCCAGCAGGCTGGCCGAGATCGGCAGCGATATTCGCGACGGCCGTCCGGTTGCGGGTTTCGCCGAGGAGCTGGCCGATATCATGGGCCGTATTATCCCGCAAATTCCGCGGGACATCATGCCTGCCGATCCGGATCCGGAATCGCAGCGGCAGATGGGACGGCCGAATACGATGAACGGCGACCGTTAATATCGGCAACTCGCGAAAAGCCGGTGAAGAAATTGTAAAAGCCTTCAAAAGACGCAAAAAGCCTAGTGACGTTATCACTAGGCTTTCTTACATTGGCAGGACGCAGAGCAGCCGTCCTTGTCCATATGGATTCTGTTAAGGTTCGCATTCGCAGAGCGGCGCAAGCGCCGAGTCATGACAAGCCGCGGGCATCCCGCTCTTCCTTCTTCGGCCATACGCATAACCTCCTCGGCGTGTGAATAAGCTGCTGCTTAGCTCCTATTATATGCTATCCTATTATGCGAAGTCTACGCTCATTCTCCCATTTTCTCCTGAAGGGCGGCACGGGCGTTCGCCAAGCTTGTTTCGTCCGCGTAAACGTATGGGCTCTTCCATGCGCCTTCAAGCGAAATAAACGTAATATCGTCGCTTCGTACGGTGTAGTACGTCTCCAGCATCCGTTTAATTTCTTTGCTTGGCATATCCATGCGCATGTTGTCGCCGACCGCCTCGATAACCGAACCGACCTTCGTCGCTCCGCCGAGCGATGTCAGCTTGTCGACGATAGCGCCGATCACTTCGCTCTGACGTCGGCCCCGATCGAAGTCGCTGGACATGTTGCGGCCGTCGTTCGACTTGCGGTAACGGACGAAATCGAGCGCGTCCTCCCCTTTCAACAGCTTCAGGCCTGGCTGCAAATCGATGACCGTGCCATCCTGGGAATCCGTGTATTTCATGCGCATGTCGACGTTCACCTTCACGCCGCCCACGGCGTTCACAACATCGGAGAACCCTTGGAAGTTTATGGTGCCGGCATATTTGATATCGATTCCGAACAGCTTGCCCATTACGTCGCGGACTGCCTTCTTGCCTTCCGCCTGCGCTTCCTCCGTCTCCGAACCCTTGTTCTTGGCGTCTACGTAGAAGTCGGCGTAGAAGCTGTTGGCTTTCCGGCCGCGGTACCCTTCGACGTCAATGTATGTATCGCGAGGTATGGAGACGACCGTTGCTTTTTTGGTGACGGGATCGAAAGCCGCTACCATCATCACGTCGGTATTCAGTCCCCCGCCATGACTCCGGGAGTCGAGGCCCATGAGCACTATGGCTACCGGCTTCTCCTTCACCGATTCCGCAACGGGCACTTCTTCCGCTTCATTATCGCTAATGCCGATCGTATCGATCGCATCCGTCGTCTTCAGCACCAAGTAACCAAGTACGGCCGCAACCAAAATTAGAAAACCGGCTACGACGCCCATGAAGACGGCGAGCGCACGGCGACGTTTTTTCGGTTTTTTCGGTTTATGTTCTTTCGTTGGCTGCTGTTTCGTTTGACCTCGTGACTCCGAACGTGGAGGCAAAGATGTTTGGCTCATCGGATCACCTTCATGTCAGTTGTATTTAGGATTCGAGATAATGTCCTGCAGCAATCCCTCGCCGGCCTCGCGCGGATAATGCTGCGTGAATCGTTGCCCGTCCTTCTCGTAAGCAACCTGAATCAATCCGCTGTCCACAGATGCGACTTCGAGGCCTTGCAGGCCGTGGTCCTCGCGGAGAATTTCTTCGAAGAAACCAAGCGTCTTGAACGCCGCTTCGTCGTCCGGGCGTCCTTCGGCCACGATCTTGATCTGCAGCCAATTAAACAAAGCGTCCTCGAGTCTCATCGTCCCGACTCCGGCTTGCTTGCTTCGGCTTGAGGTCCGGCAGGCTTGCCGCCTTTCTTCCACTTGTCATACAGCTGCCTGCCCCTAAGCATAAGCATCATGACAACTGCGATCGCCATACACTGGATGATGGGCAGCTTGTCCACTTGCAGGATCATGAGGACGAACGAGCCGAACGCCATCAACAGATAGACGAGCACTTCCTTCAAGATCGGAAGCCTAGCTTGCGGACGGAAGACGGAGTTGAAAATATAAATCGTAAAAGCCAAAATGATCAAATACGTAATCAGCTTATGTTCGCTTAGCCATTCTTGCATGAATTCCACCTCCTAAAGCCTAAGAGGAGCCCGCTTGGCGGCGGACTCCCCGAATAGGCCTTCCTTCGCAATGGATTAGACGCCCGCTTGCGACATTTTCCGGTGTTTCTCGGCGCGTTCGCGCTCACTCTTCACCAGAATCTTCTTGCGCAGACGAATCGATTTTGGTGTAATTTCGCAATATTCGTCGTCGTTCAAATACTCAAGCGCTTGCTCCAGCGAGAAGATGACCGGCGTTTTCAGCTTCACGGTGTCATCCTTGCCTGCGGAACGAACGTTGGACAGCTGTTTCTCTTTGCAGATGTTGACGATGATGTCGTTGTCGCGGTTATGCTCGCCGACGATCATGCCTTCGTAAATTTCCGCGCCCGGCTCCAGGAAGAGCAGGCCGCGATCTTCTACGCCCATCATGCCGTAGAAAGTGGACGTTCCGTTCTCGCTTGCGACCAGCACGCCTTGATGGCGGCCGCCGACGCCGGAGCCAGCAAGCGGACCGTAGCTGTCGAACGCGTGGTTCATGATGCCGTAACCGCGGGTCAGCGTCAGGAACGACGTACGGTAGCCGATCAAGCCGCGCGCCGGAATGATGAATTCCAGACGCACTTGGCCGTTGCCGTTATTGATCATGTTGACCATCTCGGCTTTGCGAGTGCCCAAGCTCTCCATAACCGAACCCATGCTTTCTTCCGGCACGTCGATCAGGAGGCGTTCGTACGGCTCTTGTTTGATGCCGTCGATTTCCTTGACGATAACTTCCGGCTTCGATACTTGAAGCTCGTAGCCTTCGCGGCGCATGTTCTCGATCAGAATGCCGAGATGAAGCTCGCCGCGTCCGGATACGACGAACGCGTCCGGGCTTTCCGTCTCGTCGACGCGAAGCGCCACATCCGTCTCAAGCTCCTTGAAGAGACGCTCGCGCAGCTTGCGGGAAGTAACCCACTTGCCTTCGCGGCCCGCGAACGGGCTGTTGTTGACGAGGAACGTCATCTGCAGCGTCGGCTCGTCGATCTTAAGCACCGGCAATGCTTCCGGGTTCTGAGGATCCGCGATCGTCTCGCCGATATTAATCTCCCGGATACCGGCAATCGCCACGATGTCGCCTGCTCCCGCTTCCGGAATCTCAATGCGCTTAAGGCCTTGGAAGCCGAACAGCTTCTCGATGCGGGCCTGCTTCGTCTTGCCGTCGTGGTCGATGACGGCAACCGATTGGCCTTGACTGATCGTTCCGCGGTTTACGCGGCCGATGGCGATACGGCCCAGGTACTCGTTATAGTCAAGCAGCGTCACCAGGAATTGAAGCGGATCGACCACGCTCTCCGTCGGTGACGGAATATGGCTGACGATCGTCTCGTACAGCGCCTGCATGTTATCGTCTTGTTTTTCAGGATCAAGGCTCGACGTTCCCATCAGCGCGGAAGCGTACACGACCGGGAATTCAAGCTGATCGTCGTTCGCGCCGAGTTCGATGAACAGGTCAAGCACTTCGTCGATGACTTCGGTCGGTCTGGCGTTCGGACGGTCGATCTTGTTCACGACAACGATCGGCGTAAGCTGATGCTCGAGCGCCTTGCGCAACACGAACTTCGTCTGCGGCATGCAGCCTTCGAACGCGTCGACGACGAGCAATACGCCGTCAACCATCTTCATGATCCGCTCCACTTCGCCGCCGAAGTCGGCGTGACCCGGCGTGTCCACGATGTTGATCAAGAAATTTTTGTAGTTGATCGCCGTGTTTTTGGCCAGGATCGTAATGCCGCGTTCGCGCTCCAGATCGTTGGAATCCATGGCGCGTTCTTGAACGGCTTCGTGTTCCCTGAAGGTACCGGATTGCTGAAGCAGCTTGTCAACCAACGTTGTTTTGCCATGGTCGACGTGCGCGATGATGGCGATATTGCGTAAGTTCTCTCTTGCTTGCATAAGAAATGATCCACTCCACTTTTTTTATTTGTTTCTCTCTTGCGAGTCTCACCAACGCTTGCGCGTGCCGAACATCATCCATGCTCCCGCCGCGATGAAAGCTGCCGCGACCAGGTATATGCCCCAGCTCCAGAGCAGGATCAAAGCGAGGAACAGCAAGGATGCGATGCCGATGACGATGGAAGCCGTGAATACGACGCGCGGCACGTTGCTGCCGAACATGTAATATTCGTACAAGCCCGCGGCGACCCCGAACACGAATAACGGCCACAGGTACTTCAAGCTCTCCCAACCGGCGATGTTGCAAATGATAAACAGCAATGCGTACACAACGAGCATTCCGCCGGGTACCAGCGCGACAGCCGGAACGACTCTGCCGAAATAGAGCACATGCAGAAGCACGCCCGGGATCAAGACGAGCAAAGGCCAGAATATGGCTCCCAGGAAGCCGAATACTCCTAATTTGCCCAATAAGATGACGACCCCGGCTAACAGCAAAATAATTCCAGCGGAATATTTGTTAGATGGCATATTCATTCCGCTCCTTACAACATCAATCGTATAGATAGACGAAAGACGGCAGTTTTTATCTTTACTAGTGTATAGGAACTCAGGCAAAAAAACCAGTACGAAGAGTTGGCAGCACGAAAAAAAACCGTCAGCGCCCCGGATCGGCGCAAACGGCTCCTCAATTACGCCCTAAACGGGCTTTTTCTTCATGACGGCAAGGGCGATGACAAGCGGTACGCATAACAACGGTACAAGCTCGGAGAGCATTTTCGAGTGATGGAACAACATCGCGTTCATGCCGGGATCCTTCATCAACATTTCGCCAGCGGCATAAGCAAGCAGAGCCGCGCCGATGTATCCGATCGCGGGTACCTTCTGCAGCAGCTTGCCGAGCATCTGGCTGCCCCAGACGATCATCGGAATGCTGAGCGCGATGCCGAGCAGCACGAGGACGAGATCGCCGTCCGCGACGGCCGCGATGGCAAGCACGTTATCCAGACTCATGATGAAATCCGCCGTCACGATCGTCCATACGGCAGCGCCGAGCGTCGTAGCCCGATTGACGTTCTGGTCGCCGTGAACGCCTCCGGCATCCGCGAGCAGCTTGATGGCAATATATAACAGCATAAACGCGCCAGCCGCCTGAAGGAAAGGGATTTGCAGCAGCTGCAGTGCGACGACTGTAAGCAAACATCGAAGCGCAACGGCTGCAAACGCTCCCCACCAGATCGCTCGCTTCCGCTGCCTGGCAGGCAGATGCTGGCTGGCCATCGCGATGACGATGGCATTGTCTCCGCTCAGCAATACATTAATTAAGACGATTTGTAGAAAAATAAGTACGCTGTCCACGATTACACTCCCCTCTCATAACAGAGGTATGTCCAAGCCGAGGGGAATATGTCCAAAAAAAATTTGCATCCATCTTCACGAACGCGCGTATTTCATGTAGACTTCTTTATGCAATGCTTTCGGAAAGGAGGAAACAAATGATGGATTTTTTCTCGGTCGAATTTTTCACCGCTCTGATGACCATCGTATTCATCGACCTTATATTGGCCGGGGATAACGCCATTGTCATAGGACTTGCGGCAGCCAAGTTGCCGAAGCATCAGCAGAAGCAAGCCGTTATTTGGGGCACCGTCGGCGCGGTCGGCATCCGTGTCATCGCAACGGTGCTCGTCGTCTACCTGCTCGACGTGCCATGGCTGAATCTTGCCGGCGGTTTGCTGCTGGTTTGGATCGCGTACAAGCTGCTCGTTCAGGAAGAAAGCCACGACAACATCAAGGCGGGCAATACGCTCTGGCAGTCGATCCGGACGATCATCATCGCGGACGCGGCTATGGGCATCGACAACGTCATCGCGGTTGCGGGCGCTGCCAAAGGCACCTCGCACGGGGAACATGAATTGGTACTCGTCATTCTCGGTCTGCTCATCAGCATTCCGGTCGTCGTTTGGGGCAGTACCTTGTTCATTAAGCTGATCAACAAGTATGGCTGGATCGTCTACGTCGGTTCGGCGGTACTCGCTTATACGGCAGCCAAGATGATTACCCATGAGAAGAAGTTTGACGGCTTCTTGGAGGATAACAAGGCGATCTACTGGTCGTTCATCGCCGTTGTCGTCGTGCTCACCGTTCTCGGGGGATACTTAACGAACAAGCGGAATCAAGCAAAAGCTTCCAAGAAACAAGAAAGCAGCGGAGCCCACTAAGGGGCTCGCTGCTTTTTTTTTCGGTTTCGAAGAACCGCTTCCGCTCCTCAGAACCAATCCTCTTCGATTGCCGTCGCCGAGACGGGCTCGCTGTTCGGGTACAGCTTCAGCACTTCCGTGTCGCGAACCGCCTTTTCGATCATCTCGTCTAGACCCGGCAAGCCCCCCTCAATTCGCTCCACGACGCGCAGATTCGGATTCGTGCTCGGTGACTTCGGCAGGAACAGCGTGCAGCAGTCTTCATATGGCAGAATCGATGTCTGGTAAGTGCCGATTCGATTCGCGATATCGATGATCTCCTGTTTATCCATCATGATGAGCGGTTTGATGAGCGGAAGCTGCGCCGCCCGCCCGATCACGTTCATGCTGGCGAGTGTCTGGCTGGCGACTTGACCAAGACTTTCGCCCGACACGATTCCGTTCGCGCCGCTCTGCTCCGCGAGCCGCTCCGTGATGCGCAGCATCGCCCTTCTCATCAGCGTGATGATCAGATGCTCCTGTCCGGACTGGGCGAGCGTCGTCTGAATTTCGGTGAACGGGACCAGATGAAGCTTCATAGAGGTCCCGCTGAAATAGGTCAGCCGTCGCGCCAGCTCAACCACCTTGTCCTTCGCTTGTTCGCTTGTATACGGGTAGCTGTGGAAATGGACGGCTTCCAATTCAAGCCCTTTGCGCATCGCCATCCAACCCGCTACCGGGCTGTCGATGCCTCCTGAGAGCAGCAGCAGCGCTTTTCCGTTCGAACCGAACGGGAAACCTCCGGCTGCCTGGATATTTTCGCAGAAAACGTATGTCGCTTCTTCTTGGATGTCGACTCTGAGCTCGACCTCCGGATGGCGAACGTCCACGCTCAGCTCCGGGAATGCCCTCAGGATGTGCGCGCCGACGAGATGGTTCATCTCGTGCGAGCTATGGGGAAACCCTTTCCACGCGCGTTTGACGCTGACCTTGAACGTCTTCGGCGGCTTGCCGAGGGCGTTCATGACCGTCATGGCGGCCGCACGGATCGCTTCCAGCTTCGTCTCCGAGCTCCTGACCGGGCTTAGCGAGACGAGCCCGAACAGCTCCTTCAGCCGTGCAGCGATCGGCTCGTAAGGCAGCCCGTTCAGCTTGACGTACAGTCTGCCGAACGTCTTCCAATAGGTAACTCCTTCATATCCCGACAGCGCGTTTTTTACTTGCTGCAGCATTTTTTTCTCGAACTGGTTCCGGTTTCTGCCCTTCATCGTCAGATCCCCGTAACGTAATACAATTTGGTCGAATATCAACGTTAAGTGCTCCTCTCAAGCGGCTTCAATTGCTTTATCACATCATCCAGCGCCTGGATCAGCCGATCCACATGCTCCTCCGTATGCTCGTCCCCGAAGCTGATCCTAATTCCGCTCGCCGCTGCAAGAGGGCTTGCTCCGATCTCGAGAAGCACGCGGCTTGGCTTGTTGTCCTTCGACGAACAGGCGGACCTCGTCGACGCGATGATCCCCCTCTGCTCCAGCATGTGGACGATGACCTCCGGCTTCATGCCAGGATAGGAGAAGTTGACAATATGCGGCGCCAGCGGCGCTCTGCCATTCAGCGAAAGCTCCGGAACGGTCTCCACGTATGCCCTCAGCTTGTCCCGCAGCGTGCTCGTCTTCGCCGCTCTTGACGGGATGCCTTCCACTGCAAGGCGGACTGCTTTGGCGGATGCGACGATGGACGGCACGTTCTCCGTGCCCGCGCGCATGCCCTTCTCGTGCGTGCCTCCCGAAGCCAGCGGCTGAAGGCCGATGCCCTCGCGCACGTAGAGGAAGCCGACGCCGCGCGTCCCTCTAAGCTTATGCGCGGATCCCGACAGCAAGTCGATGCCCCATCCCTCGATATCGATCGGCAGCTTGCCCAGGCTCTGCACGGCATCGACATGGAACAGTGTTTTCGGATAATCCCGGAGCAGCCTGCCGATCTCTTCGATCGGCTGAACGGTTCCGATCTCGTTGTTTACGTGCATGACGCTGACGAGTACCGTTTCTTTGGTCAGCGCAGCCCGCACGTCCTCGACGCGGACATGCCCCGACGGGCTAACCGGCAAATAGGTCACGCGGAACCCCTCGGCTTCGAGCTGCTTCGTCGCTTCAAGGACGGATGCGTGTTCGATGCCGGTCGTCACGATGTGATTGCCTCTGCTCCGATAATAACGCACCGACCCTTTGATCGCCAAATTATTCGATTCCGTCCCGCCGGATGTGAACAGCCAGCCGCCTTTGCTCGTCTGGAGCTTGCCTGCCAGCAGCGCTCGGGAACGATCCAGAAGCTTGGACGCCTCCACACCCATGCCGTGCAAGGAGGACGGGTTCGCATAATGCTTCATCATCACTTCCATGACAGTGCGGGCCACGTCTTCGTAAGGCGGCGTAGACGCGCAGTGGTCGAAATAAACAACATCCTTCATTCTCGTCAGCCTCCAGTCCAATATGAAAAAAGGATCGCGTTTCCCCGCCATTCGAGTGCGGAAAAAACCGTGATCCCCGGGTACGATCTATTGCTTCGCTTGCTGAACCTTCGCGACGTAGCGCTGCGTCTCCTCCGGCAACTCGCCCAGTCTGGCTAGCAGCTCCTCGTCCGTCGAGATGCCGAGCCTGTCGATGCGGCCCGGTCCGGCATTGTACGCCGCAAGCGCCACCGCTTCGTTGCCGCCGTACTTGCGCAGCAGAAGCGACAGATAACGAGTGCCGCCCTCGATGTTCTGGACCGGATCGAAGGAATCGGATACGCCGAGCCCTCTTGCTGTACCGTCCATCAGCTGCATGAGGCCTTTGGCACCCGCATGGGACTCCGCAAGCGGCCTGAAGCCGGACTCCGTCGCGATCACCGCTTCGATCAGGGCGCTGTCTACGCCGTATTTGGCCGACGCGCTTGCGATAATGCCCGCGAACGGCGCTGCGGCTCCGGAGAAGGTGTGACTCCCCGATAATTCCGGTGCATCGGCCAAAGCCGAGCCATCGAGCGGGTCGTACGCGATTACCTGCGCCCAGAGTCGATCCGACCAGACGGGCGGCAATGCTCCGCTGCCGGCGTCGGTCGAGATTTCCCCATTGTCTCCTCCTAGCTGGCCGGAAAGAATCGTCTCGAATAAGGAAGCGACATCCTCGCTCTGGCTGGCCGCCTTCTTTGTTGCCGTCCCGAAGTTCAGGCTTGGCGCAAGCTGCGCCTGAAGCAAAGATTTTAACGTTCGCGGATCTATACTCATGGTTATTGCCCCCTAATATGCGTGAATAAACGTATACATGAGTAATATCGGTTCCCATTGTACATGTTTTTAGCTTTATCGGCTAGTCACGCGGACATCGACTTCCTTCCCGCCTTCGCGGCAAGCCGGGACAGGCCGAACAAGAGCAGGCACATCAGGAGGGCGACAGCCTCTAGCTGCAGCAAATACCAGGGCCAGGGCGCGAGCGCGTCGAGCAGCGAAGCCGTCGATGGCTTGCGCGCCAGAAACATGAAATTCGTCGTGCCGGTCGCGATATTGACAATCGCGGCGGGAATCGCCAGCACGTGAAGCCATGCCATCGCCCCCAACACGGAAACGAACGTCGGGCGGTATCGCTCCACGGCGAATATGTAAAACGCCGTCATCACGATGCCGATATGCGCGATGAAGAAGTGGAAATAACGGAATTCCGGGAAGCTCTCCGCCAAATTCGGCGTAAGCAGCGCCTGCAGGGCGCCGAGCGTGCCCAAAAAGAAGACGATTGGATACAGCCGCTTCGAGCGGGATACGAGCGCCGCGGCCGATACGAGCAGCGTAAGGCTGCATAGCTGGAACGGAAGCGACGATACTTGCCAGCCGTCATCCAAGTATAACGAAACTTGAAGCGAAATCTCGCAAGCGACAAGCAGAGCTGCCAGCCCGCGCCGGAATATCCTTCCCGCTTTCGCGTCTCTCAGCTTCGAGCGATAGATCGGCACGGCGGCGCATAAGAGTATCGCCGCCAGCAATGCCGCGACATGCGCGGCGGAAAACAATTGGAACAAGTTCGCTTCACCGCCTCGTCGAGATTGGCTTGCCAAGTACCGTTGAAGTGATTCCTTGAACGACGCAGCACCGGCATGTTTTATTCGGTAACCTCGATCGTTATCGGAGACCATTCCGCGATGACCGTCTGCCCATGCGCGGACACGCTGCCCTCCGGCGTCAAATCCTTCTCCGTCATAATGCCGAGCGCCACCGTGAACTGGTTGAACTTCACCGGCGCATGCGTCTCTCTGCGTACTTCCTTACCGTTCACGTAGAAAACGATCTCGTCGGAGCTCCGGTTATACGCGATACGGTACGTGTTGAACTCGCGCGGCACGAAATCCGTTTCTTCCTTGAAGATGCAAAAATATTTGGTCCCCTCCGTCTCCGGTACCTGCACGCCGGGAAACGGCAGTACGGCATAGACGCTTGCGTATTGGTCGTTGCCGACAAAGAAGTCGAGCGCGCCGCCCGTCGTGAAGTCCAGCAGGTTAAGCGAGACGTAGCCGTCGTACAGGTCGCCGGGTGCCGTGTCTTTGGTCCGAGCCCGGATCTTCAGCTCGAAGCTGATCTCCCCGTTCTCCGGCACCTTCACGGGCTCAGCGGAATAATACATATGTTTGGCGTTGTCGAGAATTTGCACCCTGTCATTGGAGCGGCTGATCGCCGCACGAACGTAAAGAATGCCGTTACGGACGATGACGACCGCTTCCGGCTCGCGGTAGGGCCAGAACGTTCCGTCTTGCAGAGGGAATCCGCCAATCTTCCAAACATCGCCTTCGTTCAGAATCGTATGAAAATCGCCAAGCGTCCTAGTAGTGCCCATCGATATGCCTTCTTTCTCGGTGTGGTCGTTATTGTTATTGCAAAGCTCCCTGAAGAATCAAAGCAAGAATGAGAACGCCCCCGCAGCGCAGCGTCGCTTGAAGCGATGCGCCCATCAGCGGCAGATAAGCCGTCGATTTATTATGCGCGTCCAGACTTCCGTATACCAAATATAAGGGAATCGCAGTCGGCAGGGCAAGCAAAGCGTACGGCGGCAGCGCTCCGAATACGACGCACAAGACGAGGGCCGAATAAGCGAGTAGCAGCAGCAATCTCGAAAATTGCAACGCCCGCTTCTCGCCCCAGACGACGACGAGCGTTCGTTTCCCCGCCTGCCTGTCCGCTTCCCAATGCAGGAAATGATGGTTGAACAGGATCAGCGTCGTCAACAAGCCGATCGGAAGAGACAACAGAAGCGCCCGGTAATCGAGATGCGAGGTTTGGACATAGTAGGCGCCGGTCACCGGAAGTACGCCAAAGGCGAGCAGGATCGCGATTTCGCTGTAGCCTTTGCCGCGGTACCCGAATTTGATCGGCGGCGCTACGTAGAAGTAAGCGATGAACGCGCCGGCGAGACCGAGCAGCAGCACCGGCCAGCCGCTTATAAAGCTAAGCGCGACGCCGCATGCCGCAGCAATCGCGAATAGCATCCACGTCACCGTCTGGAAGACGCCGATGCTCCAAGCCCCTGCCGTCAAAAATCCGGAATTCGTGGAAATCGCGCCTTCCGTCTCCTTCGCGGCGGCGTCGGTTCCATTGTAATAGTCCCACAAGTCGTTGATCATGTTGGAGAATAAGTGCGCGGCTCCGGCGCCTGCCAACGTAATAACGAACGAGATGAGGTCGAACCGTCCCGTCCACACGAAAGCCCCTACCGCGCCAAGCGCGACCGGGATGAGCATAACGGGAAGCACTTTGATTCGCGAGGCTTTCATAAATTGTTTAAACATCGATGTCTTCATCCTCTCTCTGCACTATGAAGCTTTATTTCCCGCCTGTCGTCCCGCCTAAGAACAAGGTCGCTTCGCTATATCTGCGGGCAAGCGCCTGGCAGAACGCAGACTGAACCGAGATGACGGCGACGAGCAAAATGTTGCGAAGCGCCTCGCGCTCCTGCTCCGTCCCCTGGACAAGCTGGCCTGCTGTCTTATCCGCGCGGCTGCGAACGATCTCTTCAAGCTGGCTTCCGCTTCTCGCACCCGACCGACTGAGCGCTTTGATCTCTTCATATAAGCCCGCATAACATGAATATAGCGCAACAGGCGCAATTAACGGCTTCTGCGGATCGCCGCCGGCGCATTCCGGTTTGCCGAACAAGATCGCGAACAAGCTGCGAACCGATTCAAAGTCCAGGCTCGCCTTCAAATCGTCTATCATATAAAGCAAGGCCGCTTGACCGGGCGAATACTTCTTGCCTGCTTGCGGGCATGCGAAATAAGCCTTGAAGTCGCGCTTGACCCAATTCTGCATCGACGTCGCCGAAGGGCTCGCGAATTCAGTCAGCTGACCAAGCTCGGCGATCTCGTGAAGCGAAAGTCCCTTCCGCTCGCCGTTCTTCATTAACTTCATCGCGATGGGCGGTAACGGCGCGGACAATACATGATGCTCATGCGGACGCTTGGACATGCTTCGCGCGGCCCATGCCCGCTGCATAATATCGGCCGGCTGGTCCGGCCCGATCCCTTCCATCGCCTGGAGCAAGCTGCCTACTTCGGCGCGCGTGAGCGTGAATCCATCCATGCCAACGCCTCCTTCCCTCATCGCTAAGAGTTCATATGAACTCATCTTACGGCTGCGAATCAAGCTTGTAAAGACTCGAAAAACAATGAGAAGGGCATCGTCAGCGCGCGAAAATCGTTCAAAACGAACGTACACGGCGAATTACGTCCCTTTTGCAGGTTGTCAGCAACTGTCATGATTCGTTATAGTAATTCATAAGTAAATAGAACCAGTAGATTCAAATCCACCAAATTTATAAAAAAAAGGGTAGTGAGACACGAAAATGGGTAGTGGTATAGGACTTAATTTAATCATGATCGCTTTGCTTATCTTCTTGACCGCTTTCTTCGTCGCGACCGAGTTCGCCATCGTCAAGGTGCGCACGAGCCGGATCGATCAGCTGGTGCTGGAAGGACGGAAGAACGCACTTGCCGTACGGAAGGTAACAAGCAATCTGGATGCTTACTTGTCCGCCTGTCAGCTGGGGATTACGATTACCGCCCTGGGCCTCGGTTTCCTGGGGGAACCGACAGTGGAAGAAATACTTTTACCCTTATTCGAAGGCGCGCAGCTAAGCGACGCCCTTAGCCATGGTTTATCCATCGCGATCGCATTTGTTGTCATTACGTTCATCCACGTCGTCGTAGGCGAGCTCGCGCCGAAGTCGTGGGCTATCCAGAAGGCCGAAGCGGTCACGTTCCTGACGGCCAAGCCGATTATTTTTTTCCACAAGCTGATGTTCCCGTTCATCTGGCTGCTTAACGGCTCGGCGAACGCGCTCGTGCGCATGTTCGGCCTCAAGCCGATGAAGGAACACGAAGAAGCCCATACCGAAGAAGAGATTCAGATCATCTTGAACGAGAGCTTCCAAAGCGGCATGATCAACAACACCGAATACGGGTACGTAAGCCGTATCTTCGCGTTCGACGAGCTGCTGGCCAAAGAAATTATGGTGCCTCGTACCGATATGATTTGTCTATATACGAATAACTCGCTGAAGGAAAACCTGGAAATTATCCGCAAGGAACAATATACGAGGTTCCCCGTCGCTCTCGAAAGCAAGGACAATATCGTAGGCATGATCAATACGAAACAGCTGTTCCTGTCCTACGAAGAAAATAAGGAATTCGATTTCAAAAAGCTGATCCATCCCGTGCTTAGCGTATCCGAGGTCACTCCGGTTAAGATGCTGCTGAAGCGGATGCAGCTGGAACGCGTTCATATCGCGATCTTGGTCGACGAGTATGGCGGCACTTCCGGCCTCATTACGATCGAGGATATTCTCGAAGAGATCGTCGGCGAGATCCGCGACGAATTCGATGCCGACGAACGGAAGGAAATCGAACAGCTTGCCGACAATTGTTATTTGCTGGACGGGAAGGTGCTTCTGGACGAACTGGAAGCGCTCGCCGGCAAACATTTCGACGAAGAAGACGTGGACACGATCGGCGGCTGGCTGTATAGCAAGCTCCACGATCCGAAGCCCGGCAAGGAATACCATCACGAGAATTTGAAGTTCATCATCCGCGAAACAAGCAAAAACCGAATTCGCAAGGTCGAGATGTTAATCGAACAAGCCGAGCTGGAAGGCGAAACGGCCTAATAAATCATAAGAAATAACGGGGCTGTCCCGGTTGGTCTAAACGACCTGGGACAGCCCCGTTTTATGTTGTTGTTAACCTCTGGGCGATTCGTTCTCCTTCGCGGTCAGCTGTCTTACATTCAGCTTGAATACCGCCGTCTTGCTCCCCATGGACGATCTGTACCTCTCGACATGGCTCTTCGCTAGCCGCTCACGATGGAAGCCTGGAGCGTACTTGTCCAGCATGGCCTGCATCGCCGCCGTCGCCTCTTCCAAATCGCCGACCGGCTCTACCCTGCCGAATGCCATGACGCTCATATACGCGGTGTCCGTATGAGCCGGAACGGGATGCGGAAGCGTTCCGTAAGCTTCGCTGACCGTGACGCAAGCTTCCGGGTTACGTCCGATCACCTCCATCTTACGCCCCTCCTCCGCTGCATGGAAGTAAAACGATCCGTCCGTCCAAACAAAATTCAGCGGCACTACATAAGGAAACTCCCCATCCGCCAGTCCAAGGAACGCGATTTGTGCTTCTTTCAAAAAAGTCTCGATTCTGGTTTCGTCCGTACATAATCGTTTGCTCATGCGAACGGTAAACATCGGCCTCTCCCCTTTTCAACAACGTTGTTCATATGTTACTGTCAATATATACGAGTTTTGTCATTATCAAAAGTGACAGATTTCATCAATATCAAGGGGACAAATTAATGATTTTATCCATGACGCCGCTATTGAACAAACATTCCGACACACCTATTTATGATCAACTATATCGTTATATTAGAGAAAACATCGAAAACGGCAAGCTGCCGAGCGGCGGAAAGCTGCCCGCCATCCGCCCATTGGCTCAACATTTGAACGTGAGCAAAAATACGGTGGAAGCCGCCTACGGCCAGCTCCTCGCCGAAGGTTATGTCGAAAGCAGGGAACGCGGCGGATACGTGATTCAACCCATTGAGCAATTATGGAACTTGACGGGGAGAGACATTCCTGAAAGCATGAGACATTCTTTCTCGTCCATTCAACCATCGTCAGAAGCCGACCGACTGGAGCACCACATTCCGCTTCCATACGAATTCCGTTATGGCGATATCGCCTTCGACCGGTTCCCTCAAGAAGTCTGGAAATCATGCCTGACGCAAGCGATCTCCGATGCAGTCGAGACCGCTCCCTACGGCATTTTAGGTTACGGGGACCGGCTTGGCCACATCGGGCTTCGAGAAGAACTTGCGCATTATGTTTACCAAGCCAGAGGAGCGGCCGTCGACGCCAACCAAATCTTCGTCTGCGCTGGAACGCAATACGCCGTCAGCCTTCTCGTGCAGTTGCTTCGGCTGCGCGAGGGCGTCTTCGCGATGGAGGAGCCCGGTTATCACGGAGTCAAAACCGTCCTTCGCGGCATGGATTGCCGCGTTGCGCCTATCCCAGTCGAGAGCGACGGGATCGACGTGTCGGCGCTGGGCCGGACGGATGCTTCCATCGTATACGTCACCCCTTCGCATCAATTCCCGCTCGGTATGGTCATGTCCGTCGAGAAGCGACTCCGCTTGCTGAAGTGGGCATCGGCCAATGATGCTCTCATTCTCGAAGACGATTACGACAGCGAGTTCCGGTACGGAAGCCGCCCCGTTCCGTCTTTGAAGGCGCTTGATACGGATGACCGCGTCATCTATATGGGCACCTTGTCGAAAGCTTTTTTGCCGGGCGCCAGGCTCAGCTATGTCATTATGCCAAGAAGGCTGGTCCCGCTTATGAAGGAGAGGCTAGCCAATTACAGCGGCTCAGTCTCCCCCATGATCCAGCAGGCGGTATGGCTGTTCATGAAACAAGGCCATTACGGCAGGCACATCAGGCGGATGCGGCGCATATATCAAGCCAGATACCGGGCGCTAACCGAATCCATCGCGGAAATAATGGGCAATCGGGCCGAGATCGTCGGCGACAAGTCGGGCATGCACATTCTCTTGCGGGTAGCCGGGCGGGAAAGCTCCGAATTGATTCGATTGGCGGAGAGCGCGGGCTGCATGATTTTTTCGGCCGCAAAACATTGGGATGAATCGAATACGGATGCGCTGGAATTCGTTATACTTGGTTTCGGCGGCATGGACGAAGCTGCGCTGAGGGAAGGGGTTCGAAGACTGGGCGAAGCGTGGTTTCCGGCCTAGCCGGAACCGCGGAAATTTCGTTTGTTTTCAGAAAATTAGAACTTCAAAAAATGGCTTGCATTCAAAATCGAATTTGTGCAATAATATGTCTTGTGCCAAGGAAATAAAGCAAAATACACAACGTGCCGTTGTAGCTCAACTGGTAGAGCAACTGACTTGTAATCAGTAGGTTGGGGGTTCAAGTCCTCTCGACGGCACCATCTTTACCCCGGGACGTAGCTCAGCTTGGTAGAGCACCTGGTTTGGGACCAGGGGGTCGCATGTTCAAATCGTGTCGTCCCGACCATGTTTGAGACATTAGGAAATACATAATAACAGAGACTCTTCGCTTAAATCAGGCGGAGGGTCTTTTTTCATTGTACGGTTGAAAAAACAATAAAACCAGGCATCTCGCCTGGCTTTACCGTGAACCGCATCTATTTATCCGCGTCATCCCATTTTCTCGAATACGCTTTTTTGGTCACCCATAGGGTAACCCACGTCACCAACGCGATAATGATCGCCGAAAAGATCCACACGGAAGCAGGCACGTTGCCCATAAGCCAACCCTCCCTTCTCATTCTTCCTATAGTATCACAACTTGTTTCGTATTGGATACCGGATGGCGATCGGTTAGAATAGAGTTCGGCAACTGTTCACATCTATCCCGAAAAAGGAGGAATCGTTTATGGATTTTAAGCTGGATCTTATCGAAACGAAGGTCGAATTTTTTGAAGCCGCCGATCTAAAGTCGCTGGAGGCGCAAATCGAGCGCGCGATCGAGATCAACAAGGCGCTTATGCTTGACGTACATGCCGTGTCGCACCAGGTCGCAGCGAATCCCCGAACGGAGAAGCTGCAATACAGCGCGGTCGTTCATTTCAAAATCAAGCGGTAGCGCCGGCAATTCGTTAACCGCTACAGCTTCAGCCGATATTGATGCGGCGATATGCCCATGATTCGCTTGAACAGCTGGATAAAATAAGACGCGTTCGGCAATCCGACCTGTTCTCCGATCCGCTCGACCGACTGATTCGAGGACTGCAGCAGGCTGCAAGCCTGCTGGATGCGCCTCGCAGCCAAATAACCCGTTATGCTGCTGCCTGTCTCTTGCCGGAACAGCCTAGACAAATAGGAGCCCGACATGTGCAGCTCGCCGGCGAGCTTGTCCAGTTGGAACGGCTCCCGGTAATGACGCTCGATCCAGGCCATAATCTGCTCGGATTGCCGAATCGGCTTCATGCGTCTCTCCTGGTTCGCCCCCATCGTTTCTCGTTGAATCACGGACAACAGCTGCAGAAGAAACAATGCCGCATGTTCTCCTTCCCCGCTGACGCCTGCCTCTTGCACGCCAGATTGGAAAGCGGCTGCCACGCTCTCCGTCTCCGGTTGCATCGCCGCCAAATCAAGCCCTTGCTCAAACATAAACCCTTTTCTCATCCGCGTGAAGACATCCTTTAAGGTTGGAAACGGGCCCATATAGCTCTCCATGTATGCCGGATCGAAATGAATCACGCTTCTTTCATACGGATTGTCCTCGTCGATTTCCGCGTATACTTTGTGCAGCTGATACGGCAAAAAATAAAAAAGCATGCCCGGCCGCAGCTCATATGTCTTCTGATTAACGATGACGACTCCGCTCCCCCGGTGAACCAGCAGCATTTCGAAGCCCCAGTGCCAGTGATAATAGCCGTCGAACGGCTGCTGCGTCAAAGTCCGATGCGACCATAGGAACGGCTTGCCGTGCGGGTTCAATGATTTATAAAACAAATCCTTCATGCAGCCATCTCCGATACGTCCAAGGATCACAAGTCAATCCAACAACATTTTTATCCATTGTACCGCAACTTTCAGCTTTTGTCAGACGCTATAATGAATGCATGTAACCCTTTACAATCGATGCTCGACAAGGAGGCTGCAACGAATATGATGGATCAGGCGTACAAGGAAAAAATATTGCTTCGATTAACGGACAAGGTTGAAGCCATGATTGGGAAAATCGGAGATAAATCCCCTCATGTCGCCAGGGAAGACGGAGTTTACGACGACATGCGCCATAGCTGGTGGACATCCGGCTTCTGGCCGGGAATGTTATGGCTTATGTATGACGTGACGGGCAAGGAGACATTCAAAGATGCGGTATGGGACTGGGATGCCAAGCTGGAGCAATGTTTCTCGGAGCATCCGGTCGCTCTGCACCATGACGTCGGATTTCAATTCCTGCCGACGGCGGTCATCAAACATGAATTGACGGGCGACAAGGAAGGATTAAGAATCGGACTGAAAGCCGCGAACTACTTGGCCGGAAGATTTAATATCGAGGGAAGTTTCATCCGTGCGTGGAATACGGAGAATGCGGTAGGATGGGCGATCGTGGACTGCTTAATGAATATCCCGCTGCTGTTCTGGGCGAGCCGCGTGACCGGAGATCCCCGCTACAAACATATTGCCGTCCGCCATGCGGATACGTTCCTGAAGCACGCAATCCGCGAGGACGGCTCGGTCTGCCATATATTATCGTTTGATCCGGAGACAGGCGTCTTCATCGAGCCGATCGGCGGCCAAGGATTATCCGGCGACTCCGCTTGGAGCCGCGGCAATGCTTGGGCGCTGCACGGCCTCTCGATCGCCTGCCGCTGCACCGGCGAGGATCGGTATTTGCAAGCGGCGAAACGCGTCGCGCATTATTTCGTCGCCGCGCTGCCGGAGGATCATGTTCCGTACTGGGACTTCCGCGCGGACGCGATCGACGGCGAACCCCGCGATACGTCCGCGGGCGCCATCGCCGCATCAGGCCTGCTCGAACTGGCGGAGCTTGTGCCGGCGGTCGAACGCCGCATCTACGCGGGCGCGGCCGAACGGATCCTTTTTTCGCTCAGCGAAAATTACGCGACCTGGGCTAAGCCGGAGCATGAAGCGATACTGCTCGAGGGAACCGGAAATAAACCGGCCGATCAGAACATAAACGTGTCGCTCATTTACGGAGACTACTACTTCGCCGAAGCGTTCGCGAAGCTGAACGGGTGGAATCATCGCATTTTTTAAATTAAACCATCATTTAAGGCGCCGGATCCTGTTCCGGCGCCCTTTTTTTGCGTTGGAGACCTCCTCCCGTTCTTCACTTCCTTCATCCGCTTGGTATGCCGGGTATCACTCGATGGAAATAATGGATAAAAAGTTGTTCAAGGAGCCGCATCATGACGATCCTGCAAGCACTAAAAACGAGAGCAAGCATGAATGCCGACCTGCTCTGCCAGCGCGTTACGTTATCCACCATGCAGGTCGAGATCATCGGCTTCACGTCGCTCGTCGATTATTCCGCCACGCTTCGCCACCTCCAGCAGCAGGTGCATCAAGACGTCGGCATCGGACTTCCCGAGGAATCGATCATGGCGAATTTGGGCGTGATCGTACATGATCCGACGGTAGAAGATCTGTTCGACTCCATCCTTGGCGGACATCTGGTCGCTTGGTTCGAGCAGACCGGACGATTCCTGCTTATCTCCCCCGTCTCGCGAACGTTAACTCGTTCGATCGAACCACCAACGACCGAGAACGTGCTTCGAGGATCGATCAGTGCGTTCGTCGAGGACATCGATACGAATATCGGGCTAATCCGTAAACATATGGCATCCGAAAAGCTGCGCTCCAGAAACTTCCACATGGGTACCGAGCAGCAAAAACGGGTCGTGCTCCTTTATAAGGAAGGCTGCGTAGATCCGTCTTTGACAGAAGCGATCGTTCGCCGAATAGAGGAACAAGCCGGCCGCGAGGTCCAAAACTTGCAGCAACTTTCTATGGCTATGGGGTTCTCCAAATGGTCGATCGTCACCAGATTCAATACGTCGGAGCTGCCGCAAGAGGCAGAATTCGCATTGAGTAGCGGCAAAGCGGTACTGCTTCTGGACAGGATGCCGTTCGCCATCATTTTGCCCAGCCTCCTATGGGATATGTTCGCCGCCCAGAACGACCGCAACTTTCCGGTTATCTTCATGTATTTGATCCGCTTCCTGCGCGTCATCGGCGTCCTCACGAATACGATCATACCCGGCTTGTACGTCGCACTGGTTTCGGTTAATCCCGACGTGCTGCGGATCGAACTTGCCTTATCCATCGCCAAGAGCCGCGTGGATGTTCCCTACCCCTCCTTGGTGGAGACGTTGCTGCTGTTAATTATTTTGGAATTGATCCTTGAGGCGAGCATCCGGCTGCCGAACAGCATCGGTCCGACATTGACCATGGTCGGAGGCATAATTCTAGGCCAGGCCGTCGTTAGCGCGAAGCTCGTGAGCAATCTGCTCATTATCATACTGGCGGCAACAACGATCTCAAGCTCTGCCGTCGTGGGATTCCAGAATTCGTTATGTGCGTTTGTTCAAATATCTGCTGCTCGTCTTATCCGCAATTTACGGCGTGCTGGGGCTGCTGTCGGGACTCGTTATCGTATGCGCCTATCTTGCCAGCATTACTTCCTTCGGCATCCCTTATTTGAATCTTCCGAAACCGAAAGGTGAATCGAATGGTTAAAACCGGACAAGTCGTCACCATGTACATCCTGACCCATATGGGTATGATCTTCTTCCTGTATCCCACGGACATTATCGAATCGGTAGACGTCGGCCATTGGATTGCCATCTGCTTCGGCTACCTGCTCCATGTCACGATTATTTGGATCTACATGAAGGGTTTAAGCTGCTTCGACCGCCGCAGCGTCATTGATATCTTCGCAGGACTAGGCAAACCGACGGCCGCCCTCCTGCTCGTTCCGGTCTTCCTCTATTTGCTGATGGTTCTGATCATCACGACAAGAGCTTATGCCGAGATCATCACGCTTATCTTTCTTTCGGACACGCCGCTATGGGCAACGATAGCCTTAATGCTAACAATCGCTACGTTCATGTCGATGCTGGGGATCGAGGCCTTATTGCGCACGGGCATTCTCCTGTTCGCGTTATGCCTCCCCTTTGCTCTGTTCGTCCTTGCCGCTTCCTTCCAGCACGCCGATTGGCATTACGTTGTTCCCGCGATCGACCGCGATTCGGCTTCGCTTTCGTTCGTGTTCAGCCAATCATTCTTGAAGAGCTTGTTTGCGTTCGGCGGAGGGTTCCTGTTCCTCGGATTTGTCCAACCCTCGGTCACGTACGAACGGCGCAAGATCGGCTGGTATAGTCTTATTCTGCTGCCGTTATTCCTGATCTCGGTATACGTTCCCATCCTGACATTCGGTCAGAATACGGCTTCGACGTTCCAATTCCCTTTTATGATGGCGACCGATACAGTAGAGATTAACTGGCTGATGTTCGAACGGACGACGATGTTTTTTATGCTTAGCATGATCACTTTCATCATGATTTTCCTGGCGCTGGTCATGTGGAAATCTACTCTGCTCATCACGAGCTTCTTCCCAGTTCGACCGCTATATCCCATCTTGGTGATGGCCGGAGCGTTATTCGTCATCTGCATGCAAATTTCGGATTGGTGGCAAGTGGAACGCCTCTTGGGCCTGAATACGTTCCTCCGGCTATACGTCATGACAGTCATTCCGGTCGCGACGCTTCTTCTCGGGCTGCGGCACAAGAAGAAGGGGGCGTTGCGTCATCATGCTTAGCATACGAAAGCGCACGCTGCTTGCGTTGGTGTTGATTATGATGACCGTACTGGCCGGCGGCTGCTGGGACAATAAAGATATCAACCACCGTTCCTTGCCGATCGTCATGGGCATCGCGAAGCGGAACGATCAGTATCAAGTCGTGCTGCAAATACCAGAGCCCGGCCTGGGCGCAACGAAACTTCGCGTTGTCGAAGAATCGGGGCGGACCCTAAACGAAATCGTGGACAGAATCAGCACGAACATGGAGAGCCAGGTCGATCTGTTGCACCTTAAAGTTGTGCTGTTCGAAAGGGAATATGCCGAGGAAGGCATTAACGACAGCGTTGAATCGTTTATGAGAGCGCAAGATATTTCGCCGAAGACGATGGCCGTCATTTGCGACGAGCCCTTAACCTCCTTCTTCCGAACCATCAATTCGTTCAACAAAAACAATGGCACCGCGCTAATCAGCTTCTTCGAGAAAAACGCGGGTTGGAATCCTCAAGTTTCCCAGGCTCATATTTGGCAGCTGTATCGAAGCATTCACTCCTATACGCACGACACAGCAATCCCGATCATCAAGTCCGGAAGGGGTACCGTTATCGAAAGCGCCGGCTCCGGCGTTATCCGGGGCGGACGTCTCGTGGAGCGGATTACGTCGAATGAAACGCTGCTCCTGAATGCATTTAACGGAATCAGCACGCAGGGCAAGATCGAAGTGATGAGTCACGCGACGGTCGAAATCGTGAGCAATACGATTGCCCATCAAAGCGCCGTGGTGAACGGGAAACCAGAGCTTAAGACCAGGGTGAATCTGAAAGTTTCTTTGCTCGAGACAAGGGGACAGCCGACGATGGATCAAATCAAGCAAGAGCTGGAAACGCTGCTGACCAATCGGTTCGGCGAGCTGATGGCGAAGATCCAATCGAAACAAGCGGATATTCTCGCCGCTGGCCAATATTTTCGAACGAAGTTGAATCGGGACCAGCTTCGGCGCTGGAGAACGGACTACTTTCCGAAAATGGCAGTCGATATCCAGTTCAACATCGTTATTCAAAATGCGGGTCATTTGAAAGCCGATGCTTAAGCATGATCGTGGGCCCGCTTGAAGCATGATCCATTTCTGCGGTTATTTTTTTGCTGCGCTTGCAAGGATCGTATAGCCGTACAAGTCGTTAATCACCTCGGCCAGCACATCGGCGGCACGGTAGTTTTCTTCTAGCGTATTCTCGATGCCGCCGATCTCGACGACCAGGCTTTGCGTCGACAGCGACTGGTTGAATTCCGCGTTGCCCGTTCCCGCGCCTTTCGTGAGCACGCCTCTCGAGAGGCCCGGGTATTTGGCGTTGATCGCTTCATGGAGTTCCATCGCGAAAGCCTTGTTTTCCTCCCAGTTCGGATTCCGCTGGCCGATGACGAACAATATTTTGGCGTAGCTGCTGCCGTTTATTTCGGCCGTCGTTTTTTTGCGTTTCTGGGAGTCGCGGTGGATGTCGAACAGGAAGGTCAGTTCTTTATGGTCGCTAAGCGCTTCTTTCACGATCTGCTTGGAATACTTGTAGGAATAGGCATAGTTGAACTTGGGGACGGTTGACGGATAGTCCGTCGTTTCATGCACGGTGGAGATGCCTAGCTTCTCGAGACTGGCAGAGAGCCGTTTGCCTACCATTGTGACGTTAATCGTCTTGGAGCTTGCGTCTTTAGTCCCTTTCTTCAGTTCCGGATAATAGGATTCGCGGTTATGGGAATGGTAGATCAATATTTTGGGCGCCGAGCTGGCGATCTGAACGGGCTTCTTGGCAGGCTTGTCCGTTGGTTTGGCTGAAGGCTTGTCCGTTGGTTTAACCGCAGGTTTGACCGATGGCTTCATGGTTGGCGATACGTCCGGCGGAACGGCCGTCTGCGTCGGAGAAGGCTGCATGCTCGGCGTTGCTGCTTCCACGATCCGCGAAGTTGAAGGGCCGGAGGACGGCTTCCCAAGCTCGGCAATCAAAGCCTCGTCCCAGACCGGCATGCCTTTGAAGAAGGGCATCTCCGTTATTGAGGCGGCGTGATTCATAGAGTCATCCGCTTCCGCATTTTCCGTTATGGCAGCGGCGTAAGTCGCCCGTTTCGGACTGTCGGATAGTCCCAGCCCTACGCTGACGAGCATGGAAGATAGGCAGACGAGCGTAAAAAAAGTACCGGAAACGAGCTTTTCGCGCAGCTTGTACAACTTCATCATAACCCCCTGTTCATCGCCCTGAGTTATAACTACTTTATGTCCCGCGCGAATTCGATAGACTACTTCTCATTATTCTAATCATCCGGCGCGGCTGGTTCATTCGATAGATTGGAAGACGCAACGAAAAAGCCGGCCGCGCGGCAAGTAAAACCGCGCAACCGACTCTATGAGAATGACCAATGACTTGCGATTGTTCATTACGTTCGTTACTGCGCGTCCCAGAGCGCCGGAACGTTAGGCGGTTCCCAGCCGGCGAGCGAAGTATGAGGCTGCAGGCATACGTAGGTGACGCCGTTGTACGTGACGACGTTGCCGGCTTGGTAGCTGACGCCAGCCGCCCAGGTCGTAGTACCCCCGGAGTCCTGCTGGGTCGATGCTTGCAGGCTGTTGCTAGCGGCCGAAAGGTTGCCCGCCTCATCTCTCGCTTTGACCGTGAACGTGTAGGAAGTGCCGGCCGACAATCCGCTGATTGTAGCCGTTGTCCCCGTTACGTTGACGCTGGCGGAACCGTAATACACCGTATAGCCGATGACGCCCACGTTATCCGTAGATGCGCTCCAGGACAAGCTGACGGACGATGTGGTGGCGCCTGTAGCGGACAGGTTCGTCGGCGCGGTTGGCGCAGCCGTATCCGGATTGCCTCCGCCTCCGCATGGCCCGATCACCTTCCACACTCCCCATTGGCCGGACAGATCCGGCTGATCGCCTTGGGTCCACCACTTCGATTCGTATTCCGTGCCGTTATACGAGACGCGCGCACCGCCGCCGTAGGCCGTCGCCGGGTTCCAGGCGGGGGCAGCGCATGTGCTCGGCGCGTTGGTCGTCACGGTTACCGGCGCGCTTGCCTCGGATATGTTGCCCGCAGCATCGAAGGCTTTCACCGTAAACGTATAAGCCGTATTGGCCGTAAGCCCGTTTACCGTCACGCTCGTACCTGTCGAGTTCAAGCTCGTCGAGCCATAGCTGACCGTATAACCCGCCACGCCCACGTTGTCCGTCGAAGCGTTCCAGGAAAGCGTCACGCTCGTGGACGTTTTGCCGGTGGATTGGAGGCCGCTTGGAACGCTAGGCGCTAAAGTATCCACGAAAGCCGGGCCCGTCACGACCGTAACCGGAGCGCTTGCCGCCGATTGGTTATTCGCCGCGTCTCTCGCCTTCACCGTAAACGTATAGGACGTGCTCGGAACAAGGCCGCTAATCGTCGTCGATGTCGCAGTGCCCGGCACCGTTACGCTGGATGAGCCGTAAGTCACGATATAACCTGTCACGCCTACGTTATCGTTCGAAGCATTCCACGATAGTCCGACGGACGTTGACGTAGCGCCCATGGATTGCAGTCCCGTCGGCACGGTCGGAGCTGTCGTATCTCCGCCGCCACCGCCGCCCAAGGCATCCAAGTATGCGCGATGGCTAGTCGAAAATTCATAATTGACGTATTTGTCCCAGTTGATCGACCAGGTCATCACGCCGCTCAGATCCGGGTAACCCGCAGGATTGCGGAGGACGTAGCTGCCGCCGAACGATTGGCCTTTGATGAGGTAATCGAGCGCCTTGTGAACGTTAGCAGGCGTCGTATACCCGCCACCCGCCGCTTGCGGGGATGCCGGCAGGCCGATGACGATCTGATCCGCCCTCAGCGCGGGGAACAGGTTGTTCGGGTTGTTGCCGACAGGGAAGCCTTGCAGCAGCATCTCTGCCATTGCAACGTGGAAGTCCGGCGTTCCTTGCGAGTAGGAACGGCCGTCGAGGCCCATCATGGAACCCGAATTATAATGCTGGACATGAAGGTAGTCCAGTTGATTGCGCAGGTTGTAAATGACAGGGAGATAAGCTCCCCAGGGCCCGCCGTATGTGCTGGCGCCGCCTTGCACGTATGCCGTCTCGGGAGCCATCGTCAGCAGGAAGTTCGGCCCGTAGCTCGCCAGAATTTCTTGGGATGCCGCGATAAGATTCGTAATTTTGGGCGTCGTTGGATTTTTGAAATCCGTGTCTCCCGCATTTAATGCGAGCGAGCTGCCTTCGAGGTCGATATCGAAGCCGTCGAAGCCGTATGTATCGATAATCGACTTCATCGTGCTCACGAACGTCTGTTTGCCCGCCGCCGTCGTCAGCTCCAGCGTGCCGTTAGCCCCGCCGATGGAAATAAGCACCTTCTGTCCCCTGCTCTGCAGGAAATCGACATCCGCCTGGAATTCGCTGACGGTCGCGTTGTAAGGCGTAAATACCATGTTGCCGCTATGGGAGCCGCCGACCGGTTCCGCGAAGGCGACTTGAACGATGTCGAACGCGGGCGATATATCTCTCAGCTTAATATTGGTAGAACCGTTATCGAAATTATGCCAATATCCAACGATGACTTTACCGTTAGCAGATGCCGCGTTCGCCCTCTGGGCGCCGAGCGGCAGCAAAGCCAATACAAGCACGGCGACAAGCGCCGCCATACATACCCGCCAAGCGAGCGATGCCGATTTTGAAGACTGCAATAACATGATAGATTCTCCCTTCGTCTATGAAACGTTTTGCAAAGCCTTTCATGTAAGCGATTACAAGGCGCTTCGGACCGGTAATGTTTCACCTCCTTGAAAAAAATTTACAGAGAAACAAAGCAAATGAGATTGTTTAAGACTACGATGAAGGGTTAAGGCATGAAGATGCGTTCGAACGGTTAAGCATCAAGTGTGAGGGGTTGTGCGATAGGCAGGCGTAAAGCTGGAGCTTCAAAAATTTGACTGTGAACGTAATTCTATTGTGAAGGTTCGGACCATCTTTCGAAAAGGAGACAATCCTACGATAGAAGGGGAAATATCTACGGGGCGTCTTATTGGAAGCGAATAATCGCTTTTCCAGAGGATCATATTATCGGAATTTTTCGGGGAGTGACGAAACGGCATGATCGGGTTAATCGTAACGTTCGTATTGTTCGGACGGTAGGCGCGATCCTGTGGGGCAGCCTTATTTTGCGCCGCCCCTTGGACGTGAATCAATGGATCGCGTCATTGCTGGATCTGATCAGTTGTTAATTGCATTTGCTGAATCCGCAAATCCTGCACTGCTTGCAGCCTTCCAAATTGACGAGCGCCGCGGAGCCGCAGGAAGGACACAGATCCGCATGGGCTTCCGATTCATGCTCCCGATCCGAATGCTCTGCGACTTCCTTCAAGGCTTCATAGGCCCGTTCGACGACGACCTGTTGGCTGGCGAGGTTTGCCTCGTCTTCCACCCCATGCAGCTCCAGCGCCTTCGCCACCGCGTCTGCGATGGATTCCACCCGATGGACGCCGAACCCGATCGCGCCCGTGCCGCCGATCCCCTTCAAATGTTTGACGAGCAGCCGCACTTTGTTGCCGTGATCGCCGTAACGGAGGAACAGCGAACAAACGCGGCCAAGAGCTTCCGCCATGGCGAATACATCGGAACCCGCTTTGCCGACATTCAAGAAGATTTCCGCGGGCGAACCGTTCAAGTCATTGATCGTGATGTAAGCCATGCCGAACGGCGTGTTGATTTTGTAGGTCGCTCCTCTTAGCACCTGCGGGCGGCGTTTATATTGTTTGTCCACCGTCAGCGAAATCGGCTGATCGGCGGATGCGCCCACGATTGCCGAATCGGCTTCCTCGGCATTCTCCTCCAGGATCGACGAACCGCCGCGATCCTCTACTTTCTTCTCCGGTACGCCGGCTGATAGCACCTGCACGTCCCTGCTTCCGTCACGGTAGATCGTCACGCCTTTGCAGCCAAGTTCATAGGCAAGCTCGTATAGCCGTTTGGTCTCTTCGACCGTAAAGTCCGCGGGGCAGTTGGCCGTTTTGGAGATCGAGCTGTCGACCCAGCGCTGGATGGCGGCTTGCGTCCGGATATGATTTTCCGCCGAGAGCTCCATCGCCGTCACGTAATAATCCGGCAGCGCCTGGCCTGGGTTCGCGTCGAGCCACTCTTGCGCGATCGGCACCAGCTGCTTATCGTAGCCGAGCCTGCTTTGACGGTAATAATCGAAGGCGAAATAAGGTTCGATTCCCGTCGACGTGCCAACCATCGTGCCCGTGCTTCCCGTCGGCGCCTGCGTGAGAACCGTGACGTTGCGCATCCCTTGACGCCTGATCGCCTCGCCAACTTCCGGATAAGCAGCGGTCAGTTCTTTCATAAATCCGCTTTGCAAATACGGCTCCGTTTCGAATGCGGGGAACGCGCCTTTCTCGGCCGCGAGCTGCGCCGATGACAAGTATGCCTCCTTCGCCATGAATCCGAACAGCCGATCGAGGAAGCCGACCGACTCCTCGCCGCCGTAACGGATGCCGAGCTTGATCATCAGCTCCGCAAGCCCCATCGTGCCGAGTCCGATCCGGCGCTCGCGCTTCTGGTTCCGTTCGTTTTCTTCGAAGTGGTACGGCGTTTTGTCGATGACGTTATCCAAAAACCGTACGGCCCAGCGGGTAACTTTGCCAAGCTCCTCCCAATCCACGTCGTTCCGCTGCGCGTCATAGAATCTCGAAAGATTAACCGCCGACAGATTGCAAACGCCCCATCCGGGCAAGCCTTGTTCGCCGCAATTATGGACCACCATTCCATTCGCGATCAATGAATTCGATACCGGCTCGTGAATATCGTATACCAAGCTTTCTTCCTCGGATTCCGTAAGTTCAATTACCTTTGACTTAAACTTTTCGTTCTTCCTAGAAGGACGAGAAATTCGCTCCAACGCTTCTTGTTTCCTGCGAATGAACTTAAACCCGATTTCATTATTAAATACGACTATGTTATTTCCGCTGAGGATCAGCTCATAAAATGGAGAGCTTTTGTATTCTCTTTCCACCCCCTCAATGGTCGTGTATGAGAACTTGGTTTGATTGCGTTTGACACGTAAATAGATAGGAGCGTGAATGCCATAATTAAGCAGCAGCAGTTGGACATCCTGAAGCAATGCTTTGGAAGCAGAGGTTAAACGAACCGTACGGTGCATTTCATCATTCTCGTATACGGTCCCGTCTGAACTGAACAAGGCTTGCAGAAATGGAGTCACTGTCTGTTTGGAAGATCTAAATATACATTCGGGAACGGTTTTGAATGGTGCGTTTACTGCTTTTACGCCTAAGGAAATCAACTTCTCTCGAAAAGCTTTCCTCCACCAAAACAACTGAAAAGTACCATTTTGCCGTTCATACAGTTTAGCTTCCGCACCGCTTAGCCTTTTGCCGGCTTCGATCATTTTCGGAATAATTTCCGAATCGTCTTCACCGAAAACCATTCCTACATCGCCTCGCTTGGAGAGCCATCCATCGCCGATCAGCCAACCTAAAAACATACCCCAAGTTTCTCCTAAGTCGTCTGATTCCGCGAATAACCCTTCACCTGATTGAATGCAGACTTCGTCATTCCGTTCAAGATCCTTTGCTTCCTTCCACCCTGCAGTCGTATAAAAACGATGATTCGGAGTAACCTGCAATTCCATCCCGTTCTTTAATCCGACTTTAATCGTTTTTTTGGAACCGCTGAAGATGGCGATCCCTTCCCGAATCGAAGTTCCCGTCGAAGGATAGGATCTTCCGTTCACGACTTTGGCCTGCTCCATGATTCGATTATCCGTGATTAAATCAAACGATGTCCCCTTTGTTAGTTGGTACAACTCCGAAATTTTAATTAATCCGAACTCGGACGTAATTCTTGTGTCTGGATGGAAACAAGGGTTTGTGCTCGTAATCGGATTAAAATACCAACTGTTCGACAACTTATTGTATCGCTCCATGAACACGACGCCCGGCTCGGCCGATCGCCAGGCCGATTCGATGATGGCATGCCAAATTTCGCGCGCCGGCAGCTTCCGGTACGTGACGACCCGCTTGCCGAGTCCACGCCATTTTTCCAGATCGCCGCCCCATAACTCGTCGTAGCCCACTTCCTTCGTATCCGGGAATACAAGCTCCCAGTCCGCGTCTCGTTTCACCGCGTCCATGAAGGCGTCGCTAACGCAGACGGACAAATTCGCGTTCGTCACTTCGCTCATCGACTGCTTCACCGTAATGAACTCCATGAGGTCGGGATGCCAGTCGTTCAGCATGATCATTAAAGCGCCCCTGCGGCTTCCACCCTGCTCAATCAGCCCCGTCGTGTAGCTGAACAAGCCACCCCACGAGACGGCGCCGCTGGAAGAGCCGTTCACGCCGGCGACAATCGCGCGCCGGGGACGAAGCGTTGATAAATTCATGCCGACGCCACCGCCCCTGGCCATAATTTCCGTCATATCGGAGAGCGTCTTCATAATGCCGCCCCTGCTGTCCTTCGGCGAGGGCACCACGTAGCAATTAAATAAAGTCAACTCGTCGCTCGCTCCCGCGCCCGCCATGATCCTGCCGCCGGGTACAAGCTTCCAGTCGTCAAGCATGGCGCGGAACCGCCTTTCCCACTCGACTCGCTTCGCGGGAAGCGTCTCTGCTGAAGCGATCGATTCCGCCAGCCGGTCCCACATTTCTTCGGGCGTCCGCTCGACCGGAAGAACCAGCTTATCCACCGTCGTCATGGCAATCTCGCCGCTGCCGCGCAGCTTTACCCGCACGGCCTCCCTATCCCGGCCGACTACTTCTCCGACCTCCTTGGCCGGAAACTTGGGATCGTCCTTGACGAGCACGAGTACCGTGTCGCCGACCTTGCACGCCCTGCCATCGGGATGTTTCCTCGCATACCGATCCAGAAATATTTTCTCGCTCAGTCCTTCCAAACGCATGCCGATTCACTCCTCGTCCTATGATATTGGAGTATACATCAATATATAGTGTGTATTCATATTATACCACACTATATATGGTAATTCACTTCATTTTCCAGCTACTCTTATTATTATGAATCAACAAGGCAATACTAATGACAACTTAACCCTTTTTTTGTTGGAAGGAGCTTCTTATGACCGATCAATTATCGTCAGCGGCGAAGACGCCCGCTTCCGCAAGCGGCGATGCCGCGGCAACGCGCAGACTCCATCCGCTGGTCGATCTGCATTTCGACCGTTCCTGGTTCGACGAGCTTCAGAACCGTTTGTCGCGAGGCGGACCGTGGGACGACTGGACCTTATATCAATTAGCTATGGAAGCCGAGCAGGCGAGGCGCGTCGAAAGCTTCGAAGAATTGCAATGCCTTCGCACCTTGCCGGACTTCGAGCCGCTCCCCCATCAGATCGGCACGGCAGGCAAAGTGCTGCACGAGATGGGCGGACGTGCCATACTCGCCGACGAGGTCGGGCTTGGCAAGACGATCGAAGCCGGTCTCGTGCTCAAAGAATACATGGTGCGCGGGCTGGTCAAGCGGGCTCTTATCCTAGTACCCGCTTCCCTTGTTCTGCAATGGGTTCGAGAGCTCAACCAGAAATTCGGCATTTCCGCCGTCGCGCAGAAGAGAGAGCATACATGGGGCTACGACGTCGTCGTCGCATCGATCGACACGGCGAAGCGCGATCCGCACCGGGAACGAGTGCTGGGAACCGATTACGACTTAATCATCATCGACGAAGCCCATAAGCTCAAAAACAAAAAAACGACGAACTATCAGTTCGCCAACCTGCTTCGCAAAAAATATTGCCTTCTGCTTACGGCCACGCCGATCCAGAATGATCTGGACGAGCTGTACAATCTCATCACGCTGCTTAAACCGGGCCAGCTCGGCGGCCAAAGCGAATTCGCGGCGAACTTCGTCGTCGATAAGCGGCTGCCCAAAAACGAGGATCAGCTTCAGGAAGCCCTCTCCAGCGTCATGATCCGAAACCGGCGAGGCGACGGCGGCATCCACTTTACGAAGCGGTTCGTCAAGAACATTCCGCTCTCGTTGTCGGCAGATGAGAAGGCGCTCTACGACGCCGTTACCGGCTTCGTCAAGGAGCGGTACGACGAAAGCGGAGGCGATCTGACGAGCATGCTCTCCCTCGTAACGCTTCAACGGGAAGTATGCAGCAGCCGCGACGCCGTATTCCTGACGCTGGTCAATTTGTTCAAGAAGACGGCGGAAGACTCGCCTATGCGTCCGAAGATCTGGGAGCTGGTCGATAAAATAAAGAGCATCAAAGCGAATACGAAGGCGGAGAAAACGATGGAGCTCGTGAAGGAGATGGACGAGAAGGTAATCATCTTCACGGAATACCGGGCGACGCAAGAATATTTGCTTCAATTTTTCCGCGCGAACGACATGATCGCGGTGCCCTACCGCGGCGGCATGAACCGCGGCAAAAAGGATTGGATGATGGATCTTTTCCGCGGTCGGGCGCAGGTCATGATCGCGACGGAAGCCGGGGGCGAAGGCATCAACCTGCAGTTTTGCCACAATATGATCAACTTCGACCTACCATGGAACCCGATGCGCGTCGAGCAGCGGATTGGCCGCGTCCACCGTCTTGGACAGACCGAGGATGTCCGGATATACAACTTATGCACGCTCGGCACCATCGAGGAGCATATCGTCAATCTTCTTCATGAGAAAATCAATATGTTCGAGCTCGTGATCGGCGAGCTGGATCATATTCTGGAGAAGCTGGACGGCGGCGAATCGATCGAACAACGTCTTGCCAAAGCGCTCCTCGAAGCAGGAGACGAGCAGGAGCTGAAGCGCCAGCTCGACCAATTGGGCAGCTCGCTGAATCAAATCCGCTCCGAAGCGAAATCGGGAGACGGGATTGCCTCCCTTGCCAAAGGTCCGGATCTGCTTGTGAAAATGGACCGGCTGGGCACGACCGTGGAGGTGAAGCCGTGAACGAGAAACAGATTCATAAATTCGTCGGACGTTTTTTGGACGCGACGGGCTGCTCCATCCTGGAGAAATCGAATGCGCACTTCACGGTGAAGCTTTCGCCGGAGGCGGACCGTGAGCTGACGAACCGTCCCTATTATTGGAGCTTCGTCGATCGGGTCGGCACGGATCCGGAAACGATGACGTTTTTGTTCGTTACCGACAAGCCGCGATACGAGGCAATGATGGCGAAGCCCGCTGCGCCATCTTCGGACGTATCTGGCGAAGACCAGCAAGCATCGGCCGCCGATGCCGCGCTGGCCAGATCGTTTGGTTTCGTGAACACCAGTCTGGCGGCTCCCGCACGCATTCCGCGCGAAGATCTTTATTTCGGATCTCGCAAGCTCGATCAGCTGTTCGGGGCCACCAAAAATAAAGGGAGCCTCGTCTATCTGTTCCAAGAACCGGATAAGCGAAGCGGCAATCCGTACAGCTCGACGCCGTATACGGCATGGCTTGGCGTCAATATGCGGGTAGAGCTCACCTGCGACCGGAAACGCGAAGAAATTCACAGCTTCGGCGTCTCTCTCGTCACGGGTCATTGCATGGAAGGATTCCATGACAGGCTGCAAGCGACGAAGCTGACGCCGAGGCTTCCCGCGAACATTCATCTGGCGAAAAACGGCATTTCGTACAATAAGGCTCTATCGATTATCGAGCAAGCGCTGGAACGCAAGCTCAAAGCGTACGATTACGGATGGGCCGAAGGCGCTTCTGCGAGGCTGCAAGAGGAACTGACGCGAATGAACTCGTATTACGAGCCGCTGCTGGAGCATGCGATACCGGAGAACAAAGCCGCGATTGGCGAGCAGTTCACCCAGCGTCAGGCCGAGCTCAAGTGGCAATACGAGCCGCGCGTGACGGCATCCGCCATTAACTGCGGCATTTTCCACCTGGAAGGCATCGATTAAAGAACAACTGACGGGAATCGCTCCATTGCGGCAAAAGAAGCGGTTCCCGTTCCTATATTATGCGACAGGTTGCAACAGTCTTCTTGAGGCTTGTCCGTTACAATGAACATCAGAGGTGATGACGATGCAAAAAAGCTGGAAAATAGCGACGGCTGCCGGCATTCTCGCGGTCATGATCAGTCTCTCGAACGGCGCCGACGCAAAAGTATTCTCCGCCGCCACTATTGGGCTGCCGCAATCAACCGAACAATCGGTAACGCTTAAGGAACAAGCGCGACTATGGGCAGAAGAGCTTTCGAACGCGCAAGACTCTATCTTCCTGAACTGGAAAGGAGCCTGGATCAGCACGGCGCCGCTCGGACCCGGCACGCATAGCTGGATCGTGTTGTTCAAACAAAATCAAACGATAGTGGGATATATGATCGTTCATTCGAAGGAAAACGGAGAATATATGCTGGGGGAATACGGCACCGGCGAATACCCGCCTTTTAGTACGCAATCGCTGAAGATCGCCTTGTCTAAGCTCGGTCTAAACCAAACGTCGATGAAGGCAAGGCGCGTCTACGTCCATCCGCTTCAAGCCGCATGGCAGCTTACATCCGGACAAGTCGATGAAGTCCATTATACGGACGCTTATTCGGGAGAAGAGCTTCCCGTTGACAGCGCCGGCTGGGACGAGCTCGCCGGACAAGCCGAGAAAGCAACAAAGCATGGGCTGACGAATACCCATGCTTCCATCCGTTCGTCGGCAAGCATGACTTCCTTCGACCCTTACGGAAGAATGCCATGGCTAACGAAACGTCCTTATTCGATTACATCGGGCTCATTCGACTTCATTCGGGATGCCGTCCGCCAAAAACAAGAAATCCGTTATGTGAGCGAAACGTTCCAAGGCCGCATGTTATACGTCTGGTCGATCGCAGGATATACCGAGTGGTCGAGCGGCGAACAGTTCATCGCGATCGATACGGACGAAGATTCCGCCAACCGCCGTTACGTGCCTGCAACCTTGCTTCGGTCGCTCGGGCAATTTTATCTCTAATTGTTGAATTTACCTATCTTTGACGTCCCGAGCGGCCCCGCCACCAGATCATCAAGCTGATCGGGCCCCAACCGAACCAACGCGTCAGCCAGGGTTCTCTTGCCGCTCTGGCTGATGTTTTCGCCTGCTTGCGCGTCTCGGCCGGCGTCTCCATATACGTCACGAGCTGCTGCGTCATGAATTTTACCAGATCGTTGCCTCCAGCCATTTCGTTACCTCCCCTTCATTAGATCGTCTTGGTTTCAGCATGCCCCGATCCTGACCGCGATAGTCATGTATGACTTTCCCTCCGAAAAGCCACGCTAACGGAAGTTCGATATAATGTTCCCCATTCGCATTCGCGTTTGCTTCGACTACGACTTCGACTTTGGCAAGCAGGAGGCTGTTCAACCACATGATTCGAACCTTATTGTCGATAATCGTATTGATTTTCATGTTCCAAGCAAGCCTGGCTTCCGCTTCCGGCGCGCAGAAGGAGGATAACGGCGATCAAGGCTCGGTCAATTGGCAAAATAACGGCGACCCTCGCGACCGTTGGGCGCTGCCATGGGCGACGGTCATCATCGACGTTGGCCACGGCGGCATCGACGGCGGCGCGTCGCATGGCGATTTGCTCGAGAAGGACATTAATCTGGCCATTGCAGGCAAGCTGTATTTGCTGTTGCGCAGCAAAGGCATTCCCGCGGTTATGAACCGGACTGGCGATTACGCTTTAAGCGACGATAACCGATGGCATCAAACAAAATCCAGGCATCGACGGGATTTGTCGCAGCGCAAAGGATTAACGGAGGAGATCGGCAGCGAGCTTTTGGTCAGCCTGCATGTCAACTGGGCCCGCAACAGCGTGAAGCGCGGACCGCTCGTGCTGCACCAGAGCTCGGGTGAGAGCGCCCTGCTGGCCTTCTGCTTGCAGGATGCTTTAAATCGCCAACAGCAGACCCGGTCGCTTCCTCGCGAAGGACAGCCGTTTTATTTGCTAAGAAGGGTCGAGCAGCCTTCAGTGATCGTGGAGATGGGCTTCATCAGCAACGAAGAAGACCGCTCCATGCTAACCGATTCGCGCCGACAGCTCGAGATCGCCCAAGCGATCGCTTCAGGAATTTGGCAATACAAGTGGGTCGCCCATTGAAGCACGCACCAAGTCGGATAACTTCACGATCGTAGCGAGCGATTGCATGGAAGGAATGGACTGCTGCAAGACCGATGCGGTTTTCAGTCCCGGCGGGCCCACATGGCCGATCGTTATGGTATGGTCGTCGGTTTCCATATGTTTGCGCAGGACGCCGACTTGCTTGGAAATATGTTCGACGGTATATACATCGTCCAGGAAAACGTCATTCTCCAGAACCGGCACGCCCAGCTCCGTCGCGACCTTGGAGACAACCGAACGATAAGCCGTTTTGCTGTCGAGGAAAAATAAACGATGTTCCTTGCAAACGGTCAGGACGATTCTCATGATATGTTCGTTCGTCGTTATTTTGGAGCCCATGTGATTGTTCATGCCGATGGCATGCGGGACATCCGCGATGGCGTCCTCCACCCGTTTCCGGATTTCCGCATCGCTAAGGTCGGAGGTGATCGCGCCTGGCCCAAGCCAGCTTTTTTTGCCGTGATTCGGTTCCATCGGCATATGAATCAGAACGTCATGACCCAGCCGGTACGCGGCTTCGGCATCTTGCTTGGTCGTTGGCATAAACGGCATGACGGCAGCCGCGAATTTAACCGGCAGCTTCAGCATCTCTTCCGTCCCCGTCATGTTATTGCCGAAATCGTCGATGACGATCGTAACCGTGCGCGCTTCGGCTGCGGTTTTCTCTTGGCCCTCCCCTTGGGCAAATGCTTGTCCATTGTCCGCCAAAACCGATATCGCGCTAATGAATAAGGCGCAAGCAATCGTTATGCGTGCCCGCATTGTCCATCGCGTTTGTTGTTTTGTCTGATCGACCTGCTGCTTCCTCATGGCTGGGTGCCTCCCTTGAATTGTCGCTAGCGTTACCTCCAATTACCTTTCCACGATTTGGCTGGATTTATGTACCATCAGATAAGCGCGCAATTGATCGGAAAATGATGGAATAGGCTGAAAATTTAAACTTCACGAATCGGATTGACTTCACCTTAACAGGCATGTTACGATAAGTATCGTCACTTAAGACATGCGGTCGTGGCGGAATTGGCAGACGCGCTAGATTCAGGTTCTAGTGGTGTAACAGCCGTGGAGGTTCGAGTCCTCTCGACCGCATTACCTCAAACATGAACAAGCTCTTCGAACGTCCTAGGACGATCGAAGAGCTTTTTTAAATGCCAACCTTATGATTGCAGATGCTCCTCCGCTCTCGCCGTTCCCGTTTCCTTCCACGAATGGAGAGGCTGCCAGCCGAGAACTTCCTTCGCCAGACGATTGCTGACGATTGCTTCATTTCCCCGGAACAACCGCCGCAAATCTTGCACGTCGGGATAAAACGTCGCGATGAGCTTCGGCGTCTCCCAATCGCTCAGCGTGTCGTCGCTTGTCACGTTCAGACTGATCGCTCCCCGGTCTTCGACGCGAAGCGCGGCCAAGCAAGCACTAACGGCATCCCGGATATCGACGTAGCTCCACATGATGTGCTTGAACCGCTCCGGTTCGCCGATCGGCAGACGCTCGTACTCCTCAGGCGCCGTAATCATCGAGAATCGGAGCGAAATCGCCTGCATGCCGCAACGCCGGTCGAACATCGCCGCGATTTCCTCTCCCACGATTTTGGACAGGCCGTAACATTCCTGCGGCTGCTGGGGATGGTCCTCGTCGACAGGCAGGTAATCCGGCGAGAACCGGGACGGCGCCCATGCGAAGCCATACGACGATTCGCTGGATCCCAGGACGGCCTTGCGAATGCCCAGCACCGACGCCGCCTCCAGCAAATGGTACGTCGACATGACATTGTTGGCGAAGATGACAGGATACGGATGGCCGAGCGGAGCCGGAATCGCCGCCAAATGGATGACCGCGTCCGCTCCGTGAAGCGCCGATACGACCTGCCCGAAATCGTTCAAATCGACCTTGATCTGCCTGCACCTCAGTTCGGGCGAACGCTGCTGATCCAAAACGACGACCTCATACCCTTCCTTCTGTAGCTCCTTGACGACGCGCGTGCCCAGCTTGCCGCTGCCGCCCGTTACCGCTACCGTTTTCATGCTGCTTCCACTCCTCCCTTAAGGACGAACAAGCGTGCCATCCGCCTTGCGATCCAGTTTGTACGGATTAAAATAGACCGAACGTTTCCAGTCGCCGCCGACCAGTTCCAACGCCTTCAGCTCGTCCAGCTCGATGCCGAGCCCCGGTTTATCCGACGGGTACAAATAGCCGCCTCTTCGAACGATATGCCCTTCGAACGCTTCCAATTCCTCCGGGCGAAAATGATTGATTTCCTGAATACCGAAATTCCAGATCGCCATATCCAGATGAACCGCGGCCGCCTGGTTGACGGGATCGTTCTCGCCGCCTTCCTGCCAGGCGGTGCGAATGCCGAACGCTTCCGCCAGCGCGGCGATTTTGCGGCAGGCGCTGATGCCTCCCGCTTTGGACACCCGGACGCGGATGAAATCGATCAGCCGCTCCTGGATAAGCGGCGTCCACTCCTGCGGATTCGCGAACAGCTCGCCCACCGCCTGCGGCGTGGCGCTTTGCGTCCTCAGCTGCCTATACCAGCCGAGCTGCTCCGGCGCGATCGCGTCCTCCAGGTAGAACAAATCGTACGGCTCCACCCGTTTCGACAGCTGGATCGCTCCGATCGGCGACACATGCTCGTGCACGTCGTGCGTGAACTGGACGCCAAATCCGAATTCCTCGCGAAGCTGCTCGAACATGGCGGGAATCGCCTGCAGGTAGGCATGCTCGTCGAACACGGATCCCGATGCCCAGGACGGCGACGGCACATTCGCTTTGCCCAGCTCGACGAAGCCGCCGCCGCCGTAGCCGCCGAGCTGCGCCCTGATCACGGTGTAGCCTTCCTCCTTGAACCGGTAAACGTCCTCCTTCAATTCGGCGATGTCCCGGCCGCCCGCATGTCCGTAACACGGAACGGCGGCACGGCAAGCACCTCCGAGCAGCTGATAGACCGGTAGGCCGGCTTCCTTGCCTTTAATGTCCCAAAGCGCCATGTCGATGCCGCCGATCGCCGTCTGCAGCAAGGCGCCGTTCCGCCAATAGCCGCTCATGTACATCGTCTGCCACAAGTCCTCGATATTCGCCGCGTCCCGCCCGATGATCACGGGAGCTAGCAGCTGTTCGACGATCATGACGACGGCTTCGGGATTGTAGATGTCGGACGCGGAACCGATCCCGTATAATCCGTCTTGGTCGGTCGTAACCTTCACGATCGTCCACGTACCGTTTTTTCGTGTCCGGATACATTCGACGGACATTATTTTCGCCATGTGACGCACCTTCCTTCGCGCAAGAGTCCCCTCTAGTGTAGAAGAATCGCAGGCCGAACCCTATGGGGCAATCCGAAACTTTCTATCCCGTTATTGGCGAGTCCGTTATTGATGGCTCGTCGGATGATTCGCCGTCAACGCGATCTCGTTCCTGAACATCCGGGCGATATCACCCGTCAGACGAAGATAGAAGTCCGACGAGACGGCGACCCCGTCCGCGTCGAGCGTCAGGAAATACTGGTTCGTCGGAATTTCCGAGCTGTTCCTCGCCGCTTTGGCGATGGCCGTCGCTTCGTCGTATTCGTCGAACATTGCGACGTAGCCGGTCGAGATGCCGACACTTTTCATATTGTACGCTTGCCGCCACATGAAATCGCCGTGCAGGCGGGGAATTTCGTTGATCGGGCCATTGTGCAGGTTTTTCCACGAGAAGCCCGGCCAGATGACCGGCTGGTACGCGATGCCGTATTGCTGGGTAAACGCATAATCCGGCTGATAGTGATTCGTCTTGTAGTGGTCGGCCCCCGCCAGCTGGCTGAAGCGGCCCACAAACCACGGCGACAGCATGTCGAGCGACTTATAGACGTCAAGGAAGCCGGGCTTTGAATCTTCTATGCCGTTCCGCCAATGAGTCGGCACGCCTCCAATGACGTAATACCCTTGATTTTTGAACCAAGCGATCAGATCCGCCGCCTCCGCCGCCGTTCCGGGACGATCATTAAAGCCGATGCCCCAAATGCTGATGACCGGCTTGCCGTTCTGTTTCGCGTACGCGAACGACGAGGGCAGCGCCATGGCTCCCAACACCTGGTTCGTGAAGTCGGTCTTGACCGCCTGTACCCAGTTGGACGGATCCATCCCCGTAATATCATACATGACGTAAAACTTGCGGTCGTTCGCTTCCGCCGCGTTTTTCGCTTTGACCGCCACGCTGTCCCGGTTCGACTTCCAATTGTTCGGCGCGTTGTTCGCATCCGCGCCGAACCGCTGAAGCGCCGCGCGTAGATGCCGTACGTCTTCATCCACTCGAAGTGCTTGCTCACCGTCGACTGGTCGTAGGACGAGAACAGCTTGGCCGGCTGGCCGTTGCCGAGATTGCCGAGTCCCGTCTGATACGACTGCGAGTACTCGCTCATGTCCGGATACATTTCGAAGTTGACGTTGCCGGTCGGCGCCGGAGCGCTGCCGTTCTTGGACCAGTGCGTCCAGTTGTTCAGCGGGGAGCTATCCCCTACAGCGGTGAACCAGCCTTGGTAACCCGCGATGATTTTGCCGAAGACGTCGCCGCCCGCGGGATCGTTCGAGAATTGATACCAATGGACGTTAAACAAATTGCCTACGCCTCCCGTAAATTTCAAATAGAGGGTATGCACGCCCGAGATTGTGGAGATGGCGCAAGTTTTCGTGATCCAGCTCTGCCAGCCGCCCGTCGGCGGCACGACGCACGTGCCCGCAAGCGTGCCGTTCGCGCTGCCCGTCCGAATCTCGATCTTGCCCCCGGTCGTGTTGCTTGCCACGCGCAGCTTGACCGACGTCGCCCCGCTGCCGAAGTCGACGTTCGTAAACGCGATGTGATCGCCGTTGTCGATGAACGCGACGTTTTGTCCCCCTTCGCTCGAAGGCTCAAGCTGAATGCCGGATTGGGAGCTGTAAGAGGATGCGGCCGTCTGAACGAAAGCGGAAGCCGCGTGGGCGACTTCGGGGCTTGCGTACAGCTGGGTGCCAAGCAGAGCAACCATAACAATTCCTGCCAATAGTCTGATCTTGTTCACGATTCGAATCTCCTCCCGAATGTCGTTCGAGCAGGTTTCTTCCCTTCCTCCCATCCAACCGGACATTACTGACTCTCTCTCTTGCGATCGCAATCCGTCGCTTACTAGATTCGCGCCCCACCTCCTTTCGTGCAATCGAACCTTCCCGAGGCGTCCAGGCATACGACAGCCCGGCCCCTCGTGGGACCGGGCTGTTTGTAACCCTGTCGGCTATTCCTTGGCTGCCAGATAGGCGTCGATCTGCTTCTGTGTTTCCGCAAGGATGACGTCCAGCCCGTTCTTCTTCTGCGTCGCGATGTAGTCCGCCACCGCCTGGTCCACGTCCTTCACGAGCCCGAACTCGATCGGCCGTCCGATCTCGTCGCTCGCTTGGTCGCGCTTCGCGATCTCGTTCTTCATCTCGTCCTCGGCGATGAACAAGCCGTCGATCGGCGAGTTGACGTTGTTCGGCTGGCTGGCGAATTCCGCCTCCTTCACCCAGAAATCTTGTCCGTACGTCATCGTCGGACGCATGAATTGCGGCTTCCAGAACGCCCATTGGCCGCCCCATTCCATGTAGTTGGAGGTCGTCGTCGACATGCCTTCCGGATACTCCGCGCCTTCGCCGTTCAACACGTACGTCTTGCCTTCGATGCCGTATTGCAGCAGGTCGTACAGCGTGCGGTCCGTCTCGACCATGTCGAGGAAGCGGAGCACGCGGTCCGGATGCTCGGAGTTGCGGTTGATCGCGACCACGTTGGCGAGCGCAGTACGGTTCACGAATTTTTTATCCGGGTACAGCAGTGACATCTCTTGCTTGTAGGACGGATCGGCGAATCCCGGATTGGCGTTGGCCCATTCGTGGGACGTGACCGTGAACAACGTTTTGCCGTTGCGCCATTGCGCGGCACCGTCTTCCTTGTCGATCATCGCATCGCGGTTGATCAGATTGTCGTCGTACCAGACCTTCGCGAGCTTCGCGGCCTCCA
This sequence comes from Paenibacillus sp. LHD-117, assembly GCF_030929555.1. Classification (GTDB taxonomy): domain Bacteria; phylum Bacillota; class Bacilli; order Paenibacillales; family Paenibacillaceae; genus Pristimantibacillus. Next base: position 99,014 of record NZ_JAVFVT010000006.1, read on the forward strand.
GGAAAAACGGCTGCTGCTCGACCGGCTGCACTTTGATCTCCGGATCGTTCAGGTAGAAACCTAAGCCATGGAAGTTGAGATCTACCCATTCGTCGCGAATATAGTACATCGACAATGGCGACGTGCGGCTCAGCTTCTCGTTCGGATAAGCTTTCTTGAGCTCCCGGAGCAGGTTGTCGATGTCTTCGATCGTCTTGATGGAATCCGGCGCGATGTCGATTCCCGCTTTCTCCGCGAGATCGGCTCGCCAGCCGGCGAACTTCCGCTCGTTCATCTTCATCGTCCAAGGCAGGCCGACGATCTGGCCGTTTACGGTCGCCGCTTGCAGCGTGCCTTGCTCCTCATATTTTTTGTACAGGTTCGGCGCGTGTTGCGGCAGCAGATCGTTCAGCGCCATGTAGGAGCCTTTTGCCGCCATTTGCTTATACGACAGCCAATCGCCGTCGAAGTTCATGTCCCAATTGTCGCCGGAAGCGGCCATGACGAGCATCTTGTCCTTGAAGTCGCCGAACGGGATGAAGTTGATGTCGAACTTGACGTTCAGCCCCTTCGCCTTGACGTATTTGCTGATCTCGTTCCATACCTCGTCCGTCGCCGCTTTTTTGTCCCCGCCGAAATAAAACTTCAGCGTCACTTCTTCTTCCGTGCTGCCGGACGTGGCTCCCGGCTCTGCCCCGTTCTGGTCGTCGTTGCCCGCGCTGTTGCCGTTCCCGCCGGAGCTGCAAGCCGCCATCAAAAGCGTGAGCAGCAGGATGACGGAAAGCAGCAATGGCAGTTTGCGTCTAGTGTGCATGTTGACCTCTCCCCTGTTCGAATAAATTTATACTATACGGCCGAAGCCGGAATAGCCAGTCCTACTAGCCTTTGACGGCACCGACCATCAGTCCCTTGACGAAAAACCGTTGAACGAACGGATACAGGAAAATAATGGGCCCTATCGTCACGACGGTCAGCGCCATCTTGATCGATTCCGACGGGATTTGCGCCGAGATGCGCTGCATGGCCGCCGCGTTGCTGGAGCTCTTCAGAAACTCCACGTTGGAGACGAGCGTCCTCAGCAGCAGCTGGAGCGGCTGCAGCTCTTGCTTGTCGACGAACATGAGGCCGAGGAACCAATCGTTCCAGTAGCTCAAGGCGACGAACAAACCGACGGTGGCGAGCACCGGAAGCGACAACGGCAGAATGAGTTGGTAGAAGATCCGGAATTCGCCCGCTCCGTCCATTTTGGCCGACTCGTGCAAATCCTCAGGTATCGAAAGCATGAAATTGCGGATCAGGAACATGTTGAAGGCGTTGGCGAGCATCGGCAGAATAAGCGCCCATAACGTGTCCTTCAAATCAAGGTAGCGGACGCAGATGATGTACCATGGAACGAGGCCGCCGTTGAACAACATCGTGATGATGACGTAGATCGAAAAGATGTTGCGGTATTTGAACGAGCGCCTCGCCATGACGTATGCGCCCATACTGGTCACGAAGAGCGACAAGACGGTGCCGGCTGCCGTCACCAGAATGCTGATGCCGTACGCGTCGAAGATCCGGTTCGAGCCAAGCAGCAGGATGCGGTACGAATCGAAGGTGATCGTCTTCGGCAATAACGCATAGCCATGATCCATGATGTCCTTCTCCGTGCTGAGTGAGCCCGAGATGACCATGACGAACGGAAGCAGGCACGAGACGCTGAACAATGCGATGGCGATCAGGATGACGAGCTGGCCGATGGACGTTTTGCGAGCCGTGGCTGTAGACATGATGTTTTTCCTCCTTTTTCGTTAAGGTTTAACTAAAATAAAAGTTCAAAAAGTTCGGTTTTCAGCACCGAGAAGATTGAAAGAAGCTAGAAATTGAGGAGCGGAGCGTAGTGTAAGCTACGTGAGCACCTGAAATGTTTCCGTAGGAAACATACTTCGAAAGCATTCGCTTAATTTCGGCTGAATTCAATATTCGATGTCGAGTAAGCTCCCTGAAGTACTTCGTGATCAAAAGCGGACTTTTTGAACTACATCTAGAAGATGGCGGAATCTTTGTCGATTTTGCGGGCCATGTAATTGCTGCCGATGACGAGCACGAACGCGATGACAGATTGCAGGAAGCCGGCCGCCGAAGCCATGCCGATGTCGCCGGATTTGCGCAGGCTGCGGTACACGAACGTATCGATGACGTCCGTCGTCGGGAACAGCAGCGATGCGTCGCCCACCATCGCGTAGAACATGCCGAAGTCCGCGTTCATGATGCGTCCGACGGCCAGAAGCGTCAGAATGATGATCGTCGGCTTCAGCATCGGGATGCTGATGTACCGGATTTGCTGCCACCGGCTCGCGCCGTCGATGGACGCGGCTTCATAATACGAGTTGTCGATCGACGTTAGCGCCGCCAGGTAGATGATCGTGCCGTACCCCGTCACCTTCCACCTTATGGCGATCGTCAGAATGAGCGGCCAAAGCCCCGCTTCGCTGTAGAAGTCGATCGGCTGCATGCCGATCGTCTCCAGCAGCCGGTTGATCGCGCCGCTCTCGTAGTTCATCAGATTGTAGGCGAACACGCCGACGACGATCCACGAGATGAAGAACGGCAGGAACGTCAGCGACTGGGTGACCCGTTTGAAATATTTGCTCCGGATCTCGTTCAGCATGAGCGCGAGCCCGACCTCGAACACGAGGCCGACGGCGATGAACAGCGCGTTCAGCAGAATGGTGTTGCGGATGGCGCGGTACGCCACGTCGGACGAAAACAGGTAATCGAAGTTGCTGAGCAGCGGGTCCATCCAATCGCTTCCGAAGATGCCCTCCTGAAAGTCGAAATCCTTGAACGCGATAACCAGACCGGCAAGCGGCAAGTAGTTGAATAAGAAGAGCAGCGTCGCCACGGGCAAAAACATGAGCAGCAACGTGCGGTTGCGAAGCAGTTCGCGCAAAACGCCATGTCGTTTCATCTCGATGACCCTCTCCCGAATGTGATGTCTTCATCGTACAAGATCGGGGCGACCGGCAGCCATGAGCGAATCTTATCCTTTGTGGGGCAAGTTTGGCTTGCGGAGACGATAAGGAAAAATACGCCCGGTTTTTCTCCGAAAACGCAAAAAAACCGTCCTCTTCGGACGGTTGATTCGCTGCGGTTAGTCGTTTTCGTTTTTTCCTCCGAACAACATCGTTCCCTCCGGCTCCCTGCTCTCACCATCCTGCAGGACCGGATGGCGCAGCGTGATAGTCGTCCCGATCTCGGGTCCCGTCGCGATCGACAGCTTACAAGCTTCGCCGAAATACAGCTTCAGCCGGTCGTTCACGTTGCGAAGGCCTACGCCTCCTCTCGAGGCGGTCACGCGTTCGTCCTCGGGACTTTCCAGCTTCGCCAGCACCTCCTCCGGTATCCCCTTGCCGTTGTCGGCGATGTCGATGACGATATCCTCGCCTTCCCGTCTGGCGGCGATCATTATTTTGCCCCGCTCGAAATCCCCCCTGACGCTGTGCTGGATCGCGTTCTCGACCAGCGGCTGCAGGAGCAGGCGGAGGAACGGCATATCCATGATCGCCGGATCGACGGCATACAGCATCCGGATCGGCTTGCCCATGCGCGCCTGCTCGATCGACACGTACGCCTTCACCTGCTCGATCTCGCGGCGGAGCGTCGTAATTTCTTTTCCCTGGTTCAGACTGAGCCTAAGCAGGTTGCCGAGCGCCGACACCATCTCGCTAATGTCGCTTCGCCCGTGATTTTCGGCTTTCCACCGGATCGACTCCAGCGTGTTGTACAGGAAATGCGGATTGATCTGGTGGCTGAGCACCTGGAACTCCAGCGCCTTCTTCCGCCTCTCGGACAACGAAGCGTCCGCGATCAGCTTCTCGATCCGCTTCACCAGGCTGCCAACCCCGCGGTACAGCCAGCCGACCTCGTCGTTGCGCTGCGACCACGGCACAAGATAGTGCAGATTGTCCGATTCCAGCCGCCGCATGATGCGGACTAGATGCGCGATCGGCTGCGTGAAGCGCGCCGTGATATAGAACAATACCCCGATGCAGCACATCGCGTAAATAATGATGAAAATGACCAGCATGCGGTTGATTTCCTTTATCGTGCCCGCCAGCTCCCGGAGCGGCGTCAAGCTGACGATCGACCAGGGTCGGCCCGGCATGCTTACGTAATCGGCCAAATATTCGATACCGCCGATCGTCACGGAGCTGGAGCCTTGTGTTCCGCCGCGCATCGCTTCGATCAGCGATTCGGACGGCAGCGGCTGCCCCGTCCACTCGTTGGCGGCGGAATCGTAATGGACCACGCCTTGTTTGTTGACAAGCAGCAGCTTCTGGTCCCGCAGCTCCTCCGACGACGCGAAATAACGGCTCAAGTAATCCTCCGTCAGCTCCGTCACGAGGAGTCCCCTCACGCCTTGGTCGTACAGTCCCGTGAACCGCTTGACGTAGGCGAGCAGCGGCTTCGAATATTCGCCCCGCTTCGGCATCCACAGATACCAATTGGGACTGACCGTGACGCTGGAGCGCTGATACCAGTCCTGGTTCACGATGTACGCCGATTCGCCGATCGTGTTCATGTATTCCGGATACTTGTGCGGCTTGATCGGAATGACCCGGGTTCGGAAGGCGTCGATTGACGGCGCTTTTTGGCTAAGCAAGGTAAGCATGTTCACGACGAAATCCTGCTCCTCCCCCGCATTCGCGGGTTCGGCGTCAAGCAGATCCTGCAGCTGCTTGTTTCCGATCAGGTCGTTGACCTGATCGTTAAGCGCGTCGAGGTACATCTCGAAGCTTTTTCGCGTCTGGAGCAGGTAGCTCATGGTCATTTTCGTATTCGTGCTCGAGATGCCCTCGATCGATTTGATATGGGCGTAATACGCGAACAGCAAGAACGGCACCATGATGATGATGAAAAAAATCAGAATGACCCGGTTGCGAAACGACGTGGCGAGCCGAAAGCTTAATCGGTTCAAGACGCGCCCCCCTTTTCCTCTATATGAAGTACAAGTTCGAAGCCCCGCTCGCGAGGGCAAGGCGCGCCTTTGGCGGCCCGGCCAATCCCGGACCCGAAAGTTTGCGATCGCCTCATTGTCCGCCGCTCCCCGCTTCCCTACACTTAAAGCCGTAGTGACCCTATTTCGAAACAGAAACGAGGATATGCCCATGACCGCAACGAGCAAAACCGTACACGTCATCTCCCACACCCACTGGGACCGGGAATGGTACATGCCGTACGAAGCGCATCACGTCAAGCTGATCGAGACGATGGATACGCTGCTGGACACGTTCGAAGCGGATCCCGATTTCCGCAGCTTTTACCTGGACGGCCAAACGATTGTCGTCGACGATTATTTGCAAATTTACCCCGAGAAACGCGAGCGGATTCAGCGCCTGTGCGACGAAGGCAAGCTGTTCCTCGGACCTTGGTACATTCTCCAGGACGAATTTCTGACCAGCGGCGAAGCCAACGTTCGCAACCTGCAGATCGGCCACCGCGAAGCGGCGGCTTTCGGCCGGATCTCGAAGCTGGGTTACTTCCCGGATTCGTTCGGCAACATGGGCCAAGCGGCCCAGCTGCTCCGCCAAGCCGGCATCGGCACCGCCGTCTTCGGCCGCGGGGTCAAGGCGACCGGCTTCAACAATCGCGTCGAGGACTCGTCGGGCTTGACCTCGCCGTATTCGGAGTTGATCTGGCAGTCTCCCGACGGATCGGCCGTGCTCGGCATCCTGTTCGCCAATTGGTACAACAACGGCATGGAAATTCCGACGGATCCCGAGCGGGCAAAAGCGTACTGGGACGTCCGACTGAAGCGCGCCGAGCAATACGCCTCCACCTCGCATCTTCTGTTCATGAACGGCTGCGACCATCAGCCCGTGCAGACGAATCTGTCCGAAGCGCTTCGGGTCGCGAGGGAGCTCTATCCAGAGTATACGTTCGTCCATTCCAGCTTCGAGGAGTATCTTGAAGCGTTGCGGCCCGAGCTGCCGGCCGACCTGAGCGTAACCGCGGGCGAACTGAGAGGACAGCGCACCGACGGCTGGTACACGCTGGTGAATACGGCTTCGGCGAGAGTCTACGTCAAACAGATGAACGCGCGCAACCAGACGCTGCTGGAACGAATAGCCGAGCCGCTGGCGGCCATCGCCCACTCGTTAGGCAAGCCGTATCCGCATGCCCAGCTGCAATACGCGTGGAAGACGCTCATGCAGAACCATCCGCATGACAGTATCTGCGGCTGCAGCGTCGACGAAGTGTACCACGAGATGGCCACCCGCTTCGCCAAAAGCATGGAAGTGGCGAAGGCCGTCGCCGCGGAGTCCGCTTCGTACATCGCCTCCGGCATCGACACAAGCGCGTTCGCGTCATTCGGGGACGGCGCGGCGCCGTTCGCCGCGTTCAACACGAGCGGCTACGAAGGTTCGTCCGTCGTTACGGTCGAAGTCGAGTGGTCCCGCCGATATTTCGATCAAAGCGAGAACCCTGCCGCCGTCATGAAGGAAGTGCGGGATCGCACGCTGCCTGGCGGATATCTGGTTAACGCACGCGGCGAGCGGATCGACTGCGAAGCCGTCGACCTCGGCGTCCGATTCGGCTACGACCTGCCCAAGGATCGTTTCCGTCAGCCTTATATGGCAAGAGCCGTTCGGTTGACGTTCGAAACGGAAGCGCTGCCGGCCATGGGGTACGCCTCGTATGCTTGGATTTCCGGCGCAGTCGGCGAACCGCCGGAAGCGGCGCCCGGCCATGGCGCGGACGGAAGCCTCGTGATCGGCGACCGCGCGCTGGACAACGGACGCTTGCGGGTGACCGTCGGCGAAGACGGGCGGTTCAGCCTGCTCGATCATCGGACCGGCCAACAATACGACAATCTGGGCGAATACGAGGACGTCGGCGATATCGGCAATGAATACATCTTCAAACAGCCGGAAGGCGACACGCCTTATTCAACGGCTTGGCGAAGCGCCGACATTCGCGTCGTCCTGGATACGCCGTTTCAAGCGGCCATCGAAATCTCGAACGAGCTGCTCGTGCCGGCGAGCGCGGACGAGCGGCTCGCGGAGGAAGTCGCCGCGATGATCGAATTCCGCCAGCGCAAAGCCAAGCGGTCTGAGAAGTTCGTCCCACTCCGGATCGTGACCCGCGTCAGCTTGGATCGTTCCGGCCTTGGCGTTCAGGTGCGCGCGCGGATCGACAACCGATCCAAAGATCATCGTCTGCGCGTGCTGCTCCCGACGGGAGTGAACAGTGAGGTCCATTATGCCGACTCCGTGTTCGAAGTGGCCGAACGTGCGAACCAGCCGGAGGCGGAATGGCAAAACCCGAGCAACTGCCAGCATATGTCGGCGTTCGTGGGCGTCCACGCCGAGGGCCGCGGATTGACGGTCGCGACCAAAGGGCTGAACGAATACGAGGTGCTGCAGGACGGGCGCAACACGATCGCGGTGACGCTGCTTCGGTCCGTCGGCGAGCTGGGCGATTGGGGGGTATTCCCGACACCGGAAGCGCAGTGCCTCGGGGAACAAGAAGCGGAATGGATGATTATCCCGCATGCCGGGCTTGAAGACCGGACGGAAGCCTATCGGGAAGCTTACCGGTACACCGTTCCGGCAACCGCGGCGGGGACGGGCGTTCACGGCGGCACGCTGCCGGGTGAAGCCGACTTCCTGCCTTGGAGCGGCGAAGGACTTGCGTTCTCCAACCTGAAAGTCGCCGAAGCGACTGGCGACCGGGTCGCCAGGTGGTACAATCTGACAGGCGAACCCGTGACGCTTGCCGTACATCCCGACGCGGCTGCTGTTCTTTACAAGAGCGACATTTTGGAATCCGCCGGCGGCGAGAAAGCAAGCGGCGTCCTTCCGGTCTGCGGCTGCGAGATCGTCACGCTCGGGCTTAAGGGCGGCAACGTTTGGAGCCGTTCCCTGTAACGGTTGTATTGGGGCTGTCCTCGAAAGTCATGGCCGATGGCTGTCGAGGCTGCCTTTCCTTTTTCGCGATCGGTTGAGACGGTCGTCCGCCCCTTCTTCCGCTCGTTTTCTGCGCCACACCGCTTATGCATCCGCCTCGTCCGCGATGCCCCGCTGCCTGCGATACTCCTTCGGCGTGCAGCCTACCTGCTTCTTGAACAGCTTCGAGAAATGAACGGGATCCTTGTAGCCGACCTCGTATGACACCTGGTACACCTTGTATTTGATATCGCCGAGCATTTCCTTCGCTTTCTCGATCCGAATATCCGTCAAATACTCCAGAAACGTCTTCTGTTTCTCCTTTTTGAACAGCTTGCTGAGCCACACCGGCGTCACGTGCACGGCCGATGCCACGCTCTGAAGCGATAAAGCTTCGGCATAATCCCGGCGCAGGATCCGCTCGGCTTCGACGACGATTTGGCTTGGACCCGCCGCTTGCTTCCGGTAATCCTCAGCCAGGCTGAGCAAAAATCGCTCCGCTTGCACGCGAAGCGACTGCAGCGTATCGTATTGCTCCAGCTGCTCCCACACTGCGATCGGATTGCTTCCCCAGCCTTTGCTTTGCACCCCCGCCGCGGCGGCTTTGCGGTATATATCGAACAGCCACTCGAAGATGCGCTGCTGAATGTCCCGGAGCTGCCCCAGCTTCCATGTTTTGACCATTTCGACAAAACGGTCCATAGCTGCTTCAATGTCCGCGTCGGAGCCGTATTTCATCAGGTCCATCACCTCGTCGGGGTTCGACAAGGCGAGATCCGTCTCCTCATGCTCTTGATACAGCCCATGTTCGGTAAACAGCCGATTGCCGCCGTAGACGGCCTTCTGCTCCAAAAATTCGGACGCTTCGCCGAACGCGTCGTGAAGCTTCTCCAGCGTGCAGGGCGTCGTGCGCAGCCCGACGCTTGCCTTTACTTTGACGTAGTCGTTGACGCGCTGGATGCACAGCTGCGCGACGCCGCGCCCGAGCTCGGCTTGTCCGGGCTTCGAACAGGCCAGCATCGCGATCCAACGGTCGCTGCGGTCCATGCAAAGCGCGAACGGAGCGGGATATTCCTCCTCCAGCGTCTGATTCATGACGTTGCCGATGCCGAACAGGACGAGCTCCTTTTCCTTGGGGCTCCGTTTTTCGATCGCCTTCAGATCGTCGGCTTCCATCATCATGAGCAGCATCGGACGTTCCGCCATCCAATCGAGCTGCAGCGATTGCAGCCGGTGACGGCGCCTCGATTCGCGGTACGGATCGAACGGCTGCGTCAGCATCTCGCGGAGCAGCTCCTCCCTCATCTTTGGGATGGCGAACTGGAGCTGGCTTTTCATCAGCTTTTCGTTATGTTCATCCTGCTTCTTCTTCAGAATCCGATCCATCGACTTGCGGACGATCGCCTCCAGCTCCTCGAGATTGACGGGCTTCAGCACATAATCCATCACGCCGATCTGCATCGCTTGCTTCACCAGCTCGAAGTCGTCATAGCCGCTTACCACCACCGATTCGGGCGCGTAATCCTCCACAAGCGCAAGCGCTCTCAGAAACTCCAATCCCGACATCCGGTTCATTTTGATATCGGTAACGATCAGCTCCGGCCGTTTGTCGAGCGCAAGCATCAGCGCCGAATCTCCGTCGTCGGCCGCCAGCACCTCCTCTACCCCGAAGCTATCCCATGGAAAGCGGTTGCGCAATCCTTCGCGAATTTCGTATTCGTCGTCCGCTATCAGCACGCGAAGCATATGTTCACCTTCCTTATCCGTTGTCTATCCGAGCAAGCGATCGTCTCGTACTCCCATACTACTCGATGCGGTTTCGAATTGGACGGGGGCAATCTTAAACTTTATGGGGCAGAATTGATTAGCCGATGCATCGTGCCTTGCGAGGATTAACCATGCAATATCCCATTCGCATGCCCCCTATCGCTTGTATGTATAACTTCATACTACCATCCCGATCGTCGCGAATGAAAGCGGCCGCTCGACAAAAAAAGACGATTCCCGCCCGAGCGGGAATCATCTTCGTCGTGTTGCTGTGCGTTCGTGTTTAGAAGCCTGCTGCCGTAGCCGCCGCTTCCTTCAACCCTTCGGCGACGATTTCCGCCGAGCGGTCCTTGAATTGGTTGTGGCCTTCGATAATGACTTCTTCGACCTGGATGCCGAACAGTCCCAGCGTTGCTTTGATCGGTGTGATGGCCGATTCGATCGTTGACATCGGCTCGACGGAATAGACGCCGCCGCGCGCGCTCAGCAACGCGACTTTTTTGTCGCCGACCAGGCCGACAGGGCCTTCCGCCGTGTATTTGAACGTTTTGCCTGCTTGGGCCAGATGCGAAATATAGCTGATCATCGGCGAAGGAGCCGTGAAGTTCCAAAGCGGGAACGCGAGCACGACTTTGTCCGCCGCCAGGAATTGATCCAGGTAACGCGCCGCCGTAGCCGCAGCGTTTTGTTCATCGGCGGTGAGCTCCATGCCGTTCGCCAGCTTGAAATTGCCCGTCATCGCGTCGTTGCCGAAATGCGGGATTTGGTCCTCGTAGAGATCGAGTTCCGTCACCGTATCGTTCGGATTCGATTCTTTGTACGCGTTCAGGAACGCGTCGTACATTTGAACGCTAACGGCTTGTTCAGCCGGTCTGTCGTTTGCTTTCACGAATAAAATGTTTGCCATAATATTGTTAGCTCCTTTGAATGTGGGATTGGTTTAACTAGATACTGCCGGCAATACGCGGCATCCCTCCTTATCCGTGCCTGTGCAAGGCACAATTAATTGAAAAAAATAGGCGAACTACAACTGCAACCTACATGAGCACATTATAAACCATCTTCGGGCTAATGAAAAGACTGTTACGAAAAAAAGTATAGGAACATATATTTAGCTAGCTTGTAACAAATAAAAAACCGGTAACCTAACCGACCGCATAATAAAGAAACGGAACCCGCCTGGGCTACGTCTCTTCTTTCATTAATAGGCTTTCGCCACTTCAATCTTTTGGGTTTTTTGCCCGCTTCGTCCGTAAAGTCCTAAATTTTTGATAAGACCCGGTTAAGCCATCCGTTGGCGAAAAAAAATTAAACAAAAGGCTTGACCAAATCTTAATGAATGTGATATATTATTTTCTGTTGACACAACAAATGCGGTCGTGGCGGAATTGGCAGACGCGCTAGATTCAGGTTCTAGTGGTGTAACAGCCGTGGAGGTTCGAGTCCTCTCGACCGCACCATACGTAAGAGGTTCAAGCTCGTGAGCTTGAACCTTTTTTCGTTGTGCCGGTATTCGTCGCATGAATGCTGCCAAAAAAAAGCTTGCCGGCAGGCTATTTTCGCCCACCGGACAAGCTTTTCTTTATCTCCGATTGTGTTCTCTCAACCTATTCGAATAAATCTCCGAAGACGTCGAGTACCGTCTTCTTTTTCTTATACGGGCGTCCGTACTTGTCGTAACCATAAGGGCTGTGTCCGTGGCCATGACCGGACGACTGACCGTATCCCGGCTGCCCGTAGCTGCCGGGCGCTTGCTGATAACCAGGCCCACCAGCCGGCGGCGGCGGATATGCGCCTTGCTGCGGCTGCCCATAGCCTGTCCCCGGAGTTCCTCCGTAGCCTTGTCCTGGCACGCCGTATCCAGGCTGCGCTTGACCCGGTGCCGAACTGCCGAAACCTTGTTGGCCTTGGCTTGGGCTGCCGCCGAAACCGCCGGACGGGCTCTGAGAGTTAGGTGCCGCGCCTGGAGGCGAAGAGGGTTGGTTCGGCTTTCCGTAGGCAGGATCCTGTATATGCTGCTCCATCCGCTCGTAATCCGCGCGAACCTCGCGCACGCCCTGCAACAGCTTCTCCAGCTCGCCGCGATCCAGCCATACGCCCTTGCACGCCGGGCAAACGTCGATCAGCACGTCATCCTTCTGCACTTCCTTCATTCTAACGTCATCGCATACCGGACAATTCATGGGAACACTCCTCGCATCATTATTGGGTTACTGTGGTTCGGTCAATCCGGATAAGGGCGATCTGCGCGCTTCCGATGCCGACTGGTAGAGATGGCTTCGGCTCAGCTTGACAACCCGTCTGCTTGGCTTGCGGATCATGACGGAGCTGTCGTCCCAGGCGACGACGATGCCGAGGACGTCATTGCTTTCCAACTCGTCCCTCACCACTCTCACGTTCTCTCCCGAAAGGCGGAACAGATCCAGTTGTTCTTCCGATATCATGGGTGCTATTCCCTCCTATTATGTACGTATGTCCATGCAACGAACCCTGCCGGAAAGAAAGACCCCAATGATAGCATACGCGAATCATTGAGGTCCGTTTCATCCGTTGTTCGTTATTAGGGCTCGCCCGTTTAACCTACGTGTTCCTTCGAATCGTTTGTTTCGTACCATTCGTCCAGCACGCGCGAAGACATAACGCGTTTGCCGATGTATTCAGACTGTTTCTCCGTGAATTGCTCTTTCCACTCGATGGACAGCTCGTCGCACAGCTTCACGATCGTAAGCAGCTCCGACCAAGCAACATATCGTTTGTACCAGAAAAATTGCGGATGCTCGATCATGTAAGGGTATAAATCATCGAATTCGGTATGCTTGCAATCGAGCGCTCTCTCGAAATGGATCTTGGCGTCATTCAGTTTCACATTCATAAATTCAGCGGATAGATTCCCCATGCTTGTGTGCCTCCCCTCGATCACTTACGTTCATTATAAGCCAAATCATCCTGTTGGAAAAGAGTCAACGAGCTGGTACATCTTACTCGAACGTAATCTCTCCGCCCTCCAGCGACGAGATCCGAACAAGAGATTCGACTCGAACTCCGCTCTCCCTAAGCGTTCTTCCCCCGGCCTGGAACGATTTCTCGACCACGACGCCCATCCCTACGAGGGATGCGCCGGAACGTTCGATGATTTTGATCAAGCCGCGCGCCGCGTCGCCGTTCGCGATGATGTCGTCTATGAATAGAACTCTGTCCTCGCTCGTAAGAAACTGCTTCGAGACCATGATGTCGGTCACCATCCCCTTGGTGAATGACGGGACCCGTTCGCAATAGGCGTCCGGATCGGCGATAAGCGTCTTCTTCCGTCTAGCGAAGATGAGCGGCACGCCCAGTACGTAAGCCGTCGCGAATGCGGCCGGAATGCCGGATGATTCCACGGTAATAACCTTCGTGATGGTTTCTTCGGCGAATCGGTCCGAGAATTCCTGCCCCATCTCCATCGTCAAAGCGGGATCAACCATATGGTTAATGATCGCGTCCATCCGCAGCACGTCGTTCGACAGTACCGACGATTCTTGCAGAATGCGTTGTTTTAGTTTCTCCATCGTCCATAACCTCCGCCAAAAATCCCTTTTCGATAACGTACCATAGGAGGAGCGAATCGCGCAACCTCACATGGCGCGATTCGAATCCGACCCGGCGACGGATTCGCGGTCCGAGGAAAATTTTACAATTTATTTAGGCGTGATCAGCAACTTTCATGGGACTTGCCGCGTTTAATGTAGTACAGAACACGGAACGGCGGTGAACGGCAGTGAAGAGAAACAAACAGGCAAACATGCGGGGGCGTTTGGGAATATGGTTGAGCGCATCGGCGCTTGCCCTGTTGATCGCGGGTTGCCAGAACGCGGCGCCTGGTTACGTGGATCACGACGATTCAGTGATCGTAACGGAAGAAGTCACCTCCGAAGGACCTCAGAAGTCGTACCTGGACGACGACGATGTGTTGACAGCCGGAAACGAAACGGTTGCCGGTGAAGGCGGCGGCGCGCTGGACGGCGACTCCTCCGCCGAAGCATCTTCCGTGAAGAAAGGCGAAAGCGGCAAATCGAACGACGGCAAAAAAAGCAAGGACGGTTCTTGGAGCGAGGATGTCCCTTCCCTTCACGGCATCGCGATCGGCGACAAGACGGCGGCCGTCTCCAAGCTGCTAGGGAAGGAGCTGGACAGCTACGAATTGGAGGAAGAAGTAGACCGCATCAAAGTGAATGAATACGAAGGGTTATCGGTCGGGTTCAATCAGAAGGGCGCCGTCCATTTCGTCGAGGTGTACGGTCATCAGACTTCCGCCGGTCTGAACGGCCTGAAGATCGGCGACAAGCCGGATCAAGCGCTCCAAAAGCTCGGCAAGCCGGAGTCCCAAACGGATTACCTGCTTACTTACGCCGCTGAGGGTGCCTTGCTGAAGCTGGATATCGATCCAGGCGTTAACGAAATCGTGTCTATGAAGCTGATTGCTCGGAGTTGAGCGATCGGCTCTTTTTTTGGGCAAAAGTTCCAGAAAGATGGCATGCCCGTCCCCCTTTTATCATAACTTCTAAAGAGAGAAGGAAGAAGAATCGGGGGACCGTCGATGCGGAAACGGACAGGCAAGGTGCTTCAAATCGCTTCAACGTACATGGGAACGATCGTCGGGGCGGGCTTCGCGACGGGACAGGAAATTTTACAATTTTTTACGAGGTTCGGGTATTGGGGCACATTTACGATCGCGCTCGCGACCGCGCTGTTCATATGGCTCGGCACCAAGATGATGCTGATCGCCAGTGAAATCCGGGCCAAATCTTACGAGGATTTGAACAAGGCTCTATTCGGCGACAAATACGGGCGATTGATCAGCCACTTCATGCTTGTCATTCTGCTAGGCGTCACGGCGGTGATGCTGGCGGGAGCCGGCACCATCTTCTACGAACATTGGAACATCTCCTACCAAGCCGGGTTGCTCATCACGATCGCGGGCAGCTTCCTGTTGCTTCGCAAAGGCATGAACGCCATTCTCGCCGTCAATGCGGTCGTCGTGCCCGTCATGCTGCTGTTCACCGTGTTCGTCATGATCGATACGTTCCAGACGCCGGGCTCGACCAAGTTCGTGACGCTTACGACCGACTATTCGCCATGGGCCGCTTGGGCTTCGCCGTTCCTTTATACCGCTTTCAACCTTTCGCTCGCCCAGGCCGTACTCGTGCCGCTCGGATCCGATATTCGGGATCGGAAGACGATCATTACGGGATCGTGGATCGGCGGCATCGGAATCGGGTTCATGCTGCTGGCCGGCCATATCGCCTTGTCGGTCCATATGCCAGGAATCCAGCAATTCGCCATTCCGATGGGCGGCATCGCGAGACAACTCGGCCATTACGTGCAGTTGATCTATATATTCTTGATTTTCGCGGAAATTTTCACGACGCTGATCGCCGACATTTACGGCCTCACGCTTCAACTGAGAGAGAGGATGAACTGGTCTCGCGAAATGCTGACATTCGGCGTCCTGCTCATCTGCTA
Organism: Paenibacillus sp. LHD-117; assembly: GCF_030929555.1. Lineage (GTDB taxonomy): Bacteria > Bacillota > Bacilli > Paenibacillales > Paenibacillaceae > Pristimantibacillus. The sequence goes on from NZ_JAVFVT010000006.1 coordinate 114,196, forward strand.
CGTCGCCAGCCAAATCGGCTTCGGGCCGCTTCTCTCCACGCTGTATCCGCTCTTCGGGCTCATCAGCCTCGGCTGGCTCATCCTTATTATCCGGAAGCGAGTCGCGTTTCGTAATTCTTAAATCAAATGTGATTCATGCCTAACGAATAGAAAACGAGGCGCCCGCGACGGTTGATCCATCGCGGGCACCTCGTGCCGTCCGGGCTTTAGGTCCGGGCTTTAGGCTCGCTGCGTCGTCATGTCCACCAACCGGGCGCCCTCGCATGCGGCAAGCAGCTCGTCCCTCACATGTTCGTGGCAGGTAAACAACAATAGCTGCCGTTCCTCGGACAGGCTGTTTATCAACCCCGCTGCGGCCCGCAGCCGGACGCGGTCGAAGTTGACGAACAAATCGTCGAGCAGCATAGGCAGTCTAGCCGAACCCGCCGCCTCCTGGGCGAGCGCCAGCCGCATGGACAGGTAGAGTTGCTCCGCGGTGCCCCTGCTAAGCCTTCCTCCGTCCAGTCTCGTTTGATCCGACCGCTCCACCGTAACTCCGGCTTGGTTGTCGCTTGCGTGAACGCGCGTATACCGCCCATCAGTCAGCAGGCTCATATAGGAAGAGGCATTGCGCAGCACGACCGGCTGCCGTTCCTCCTCGAACCGCTTCCGCGTCTGGCGGATGAGCGCCCGGCCAACCGCCAGTACCGCATATCTATCCGTGTCGGCGTCCAACGAGGAGACGGCCATCTCCCGCTCAGCGAGCAACTGCCCCCTTTTCTCCTCGTTCATGAGATGTTCAGTCGCCTGCTTCACGCGGCCTCTCCGCTCCAACCAATCCCGCTGCGCTTCGGCGAGTCGCGCGGCTTCTCGCTCCTCAGCCTCCAGAGCTCTCTCCGTATCCTGCTCGTCGTTTGTCTCCCACAGCCGCTCCAGCGCCGACAGCCGCTCTTCCGTCTGACCCGCGGTCAGCTCGATTTCCGTCCGGGCGAGTTCCGCTTCCAGCTCCGACAGCCGGCCGCGATCGCGCAGAACGGCCTCGTACCGAGGCTCGTCGCCGACATCCGCTTCGGCCATGACGGCTCGTATCGAAGAAGCTAGCTTCGCGAGCTCCTCCTCGGTACTCGCGAGCGCTGACGCAAGCTCTTCTCGGTGGACATGCAGGGCTTCGGCTTCCGCCTTGACTGCCGCATGGCGCCGAATATCCGCTTGAAGCAGCTTCAGCGCGAGCGTAGGGTCGCTCTTCGATTGCCTGAACCCGTCCTCGAAACCTTCGCATAACTTGACCGCATGGGCCGTGTAATCGGACGCTTCCTTCTCGGCCGCGGCGAGCCTTGCCGACAGCCGGTCGTACTGGCGCAGCCGCTCGATCGCGCCTTCGGCGAGCTCGAACGACTCCAGCGCCCCCGATGGCGACAAGGTTCGGGGCAAAGAGCGCACGGTCAGCCAATCGCCCCATCCCGACGCGCCGGTCTGTTTATCCGCGGCGGCGGCGAGGAGCGCTTCGTCCCGCTCCGCCAGGGAGGCGCGAAGCCGGCTTAGCCGTTGATCCTGCTCGGCAAGCCGGGCCGACAAACGATCGCGGACGACGAATTGTTCCTGCCGCGCCTGTACCGAGGCCTGCAGCTCGGCCCGTTCCCGCGGGTCGGCTTCGCCTGCTGCACGGTCCAGCAGGGCGGATAAAGCGGCCTCCGGCTGTCGGACGAGCAGCGCGAGCGCTGTTGCGAGATGCGCCTCCGCTTGGTCGGCGCCGAGTCTCTTTTCGGCCGGTGCATAACTTCTTCCGCGCCGGCCGGACTCGCGCCCGTTCGACGTTCCGCCGCCCGGCCGACTGCGACCGCCCACGAAGGTCGCCGCGGCCAGCAAAGCCGCTGATACTCCGCCAACGACCGCAGCTCCGGCAAGAGCCCATTCGGACAATTGCCCGAGCCAGCCGGCAGCCGCGACGACGCAGAGCGCGGCAGCCGCGCTCATGCCGATCGATCCCCATAACGTCAACGCCGCTCGTCTGTCGCCATGCGGCCGCCGCTCCATACGATCGTCGCTCGCGCCAGCGATCGAGCGCGCCCGTTCCAGCTCCCAGAAGCGCAGCGCATCGTCGACGGCCATCCAAACATTCGCCAGCTCGGGCATAGCAAGCGGCAACAGCCTGCTCGCGCGCCCGTCGCCAGCCAGCGATTGCTCGTGTCGGCGGAGCGCGCCGGCGGCTTCTTCCCGCATGGCTGCCGCTTCCCGCTCTTCCCCGCGGAACGTCTCGCGTTCGGCAAGCAGCTTCTCCTCCCGCCGCTGGGCCTCCGCGAACTTCTCCCTCGTGTCGCGCACGTAATCGCGGTCGGCTACGGTCACGCAGAGCTCGCGCAGCTGCCGCTCCGTCCACTCCGGCGAGATGCCCGCGACGAGCTTCGCGATATGCCCGTCGAGAGCGTCTAGTTCCGTTTGCCACTCCCCGCGCTGGGACGCCAAGCTCCTCATGCGCTCTTCGGATTGCAGCATCGCGTCCGTTTCATCCCCCTTCGCGATCCGCGTTTCGTCGAAACGAAGCGCCTCCTTCCGGCCTTCCAGCTGCTCCAGCTCCTTGCGAAGCCGTTCCGCTTCCGCCTGCAGCTCCCTCCGCTTGCCCGTCATGCCGTTCCAAGCGATGTCCGCCTCGGGATGCAGCTTCGCCGCGTGGCGCAGCCGCTCCAGCTCGGCCAAGAGACCCATCTTGCGAAGCCATAACGGCCGCGATGACAATGCCTTACGAAGGAGGCGGCAACGCTCCTCCGCTTCGGGTAAGGCGATCGCGAGCACTGCCAGCTCCTGTCCCGCCCTTTCCCCTTCGCGGGTCAAGTCGTTGAACCGATCGATGCCGTCCTCGAGGGAGCGAAGCTCCGCTTCCGCTTGTTCGATCCGTTTCGCATGGCCCGTCGCGCGCTGATTCGCCCCCTTTGGCTTGAACAACTCGTCGAGCTCTGCCTGGATGCGCTTCTCCGCTGCCGCGACCGCATGTCCTTCCTCCCAGCCTGCTTGATACAGATATCGGCTCAGCTCTCCGCCGGACAGTGCGTTCACTTCTATCAGTTCCGTTAACGTGATTGCGTAGATCTGCCTGAACAGCCGTTCTTGAACGCCGCCCAAGAACCGCTGTTCCCAGGACGTTTGTTCGTAGGTATGCTCGGCGCCCGAGGGATCCCCCCCGGTCACGCTGGCCTCCTCCCAAAGCCTAACCTTTGGTTTGCCGCCTGCCGAGTCTGCGAATCGCTCGACGATGTGCCTCCTGCCGTCCGCGCCTTCGAAGACGAGTCGGCCGCCATGCCTGCCTCCTCTCGAAGGCTCATGGCGGTCCGCCGGCGACGAGCGTCTCGCAAAGCCGTATAACATCGTCCGCAGAAATCCGAAAAACGTGCTTTTGCCGGCTTCATTCGGACCATAAACGACAATGACCGGCGCATCCAACCCGATGCTCCAGTCATTCAGCTCGCCGTATCCGTCGATCCGGGCATGTATCAGCTTCATCCGAGATCCCCTTCCTCCGCGATCCAGCCGATCGCAAGCTCGCGTCCTTCCTTCAGCCAGCGCTGGGGCAGCTCGTCCCACTTCCTCCGCTCCAGCTTGCCTAGCTTCGGATGCCCGCTCATCTCCGCCAGCGCGTTCTTCGCGAATGTCCGCCACGCAGCCTCGTCCTCGGCTAGCCGCTCCCCTAGCCGGTACAGCTCGCCCGAGAATCCCTCGTCCTCCCCCAGCATGGCCCAATCGACCGATGCGGTAGTGGCCGCTTCAATGCCGTGAACATACATCCAAGGGGAACCGGCTGCGGGTACCGCGTCCTCTTGCAGCTGCTCCAGCAGCGTCGCCGCGAGCGCGCCGTCCTTTAGGCGGAGATGCAGCGGCCCGCTGCCCGTAAGCTTGAGCCGTAGCATGACGCTCCGGTCTTCTCCCGCAGCGCCTGCGGCGGCTACGGCGGCATTCAGCTTCGTAAGCAGCTCCTGCTCGGTATCGACGCCTTCGATCGAGACGTTTTCTTCCAGCCATCTAACGGCGTCTAGCGCGACGAACCGGAGCTTCGCGGCGCCTGCGGCGGACACGTCGACGATATAACATCCTTTGGCTCCAAGCTCCTTCGGATTGCGTCCTTGCGTGTTGCCCGCATATACGACATGCGGATAAACATTCAACACTTCGCGCTTATGGATATGTCCGAGCGCCCAGTAGTCAAATCGGCTTCCCGCCAGCTCTTCCAGCGCGCAGGGCGCGTAGCTGTCGTGGGAAGGGTCGCCCCCTACATTGCCATGAAGCAAGGCGATATGGTAAGGTGCGCCGTCTTGTAAGGCGTAAGTACCTGCCAAGTTCGCCGTAACGGAACGTTCGCCGTAGGACATGCCGTATACATGGGCCGCCAACTCCCCGCCGCGCGTGAACGCTGGCGCCCAGTCCATTTGTTTCGAGCCGAAAATATGTACGGCGGAAGGCAGCCGAAGCTTCGCTCGCCTCCCGCCAAGATGGTCGTGATTGCCGTGAATCGCGTACACGGCGATGCCGTGCTCCGCCAGCCTCTCCCATTCCTTGACGAGCGCGAACTGCGCACGCAAGGAGCGGTCGGCTTCGTCGAACAAATCGCCGGCTACGACGACGAAATCGACTTCGTTCTCGATCGCGGCATCCGTCAGCCGCCGCAGCGCGTAAAACGTCGACGACGACAAGGCCGTCCTGACCGCTTCCGGCGCCTTGGCCAGCCCGCGGAACGGACTGTCGAGATGCAAGTCCGCCGCATGGATAAACCGAAAGGGAACGCCCATCCCATCACCCATCCTTTATAGGTAGTTCAAAATGTCCGCTTTTGATCACGAAGTATGCCAGGAAGCTTACTCGACATCGAATCTTGAATTCAGCCGGAACAAGCGTATGCTTTCGAAGTATGTTTCCTCCGGAAACATTGCAGGTGCTCACGTAGCTCTGCTACGTTCCGCTCCTCATTTCCTAGCTTCTTTCAATCTTCTACAGCGTTTTTGAAAAAAACGCAGCTTCGTAAGCATAATCCCATGTGCTGAAAACCGAACTTTTTGAACCTTTATTTAAGTGTTATTTCAATTACGATTGTTGCTCTTCCGGCTTCAGGCCGATGTACACTTTTTTGAGCTGCGAGATGACCCGCTGCAAGGAATAGGCTTTTTTCGCCTTGTTCCAACCCGTCCTCGCGAGGTTATGACGGTAGATCGGATCCGACACGACCTTCTCCAATGCTTCCGCCAACGCCATGTGGTCTTCCGGCTCGACGAGCAAGCCGTTCACCCCGTCCTCGATCTGCTCCGCGATGCCGCCTACGTTCGTGCCGACGAGCGCCAGCCAGCAAAGGGCCGCTTCAGCGAACACCGAGCCGAAGGCTTCCGCGCGGGAGGGCAGCACAAACACGTCGAAGAACGGCATAAATTCTTCCGGGTGCAGCATGTAGCCGTAGAAAATAATGTCGTCGTACAAATCCAGGTCCTGCGCGAGCGTCTCGAGCTCCTTGCGCATCGGTCCGTCGCCGATAATATGGAGGACGAACGGACAACCGCGTGCCTTCAGCTCGGCGCAAGCCCGAAGCAGAATGTCGAGCCCTTTGGCGGGAACGAGCCGGCAGACGGTAATGAGCTGCGTGACGGCATTTTCGTGCGCAATCGGCTTAAACCTCTTTTCGTCGAAGCCGTTAGGGATGACCTTGATCCGCTCCGGATCATTGATATAAGACCCGATATAAGATCGGAACGACTCCGACACGGTCGTCACGAGATCCGCCTTGGCCTCCAGCTCCCGGTAGATCGAGGTCAGGAATCGGTGCTCCGCTCCGCCTTCCCGAATCTTGCCGTTCAGCATTAGCTCGCGTTCGTAGCTGGAATGGATCGTCATGATCAGCGGCGTATCCGGATAAAGCTGTTTCATGACCAATGCCGCGATCGGATGGTGGGCGTGGATAATGTCGTAAGGCTTCTGCAGCCTTAGCTTCGTCCACCATACGTAGTCCTTGTAAGTCTGAATATATTTATCGACTAGCGGGTTGCCTGCGAACTCGCGATGGTCGAACGTCTCGAAGAAAACCTCTTCCTGTCCTTTGCCCCTCACGCGTTTCGGAAGCGAGAACAGCTCCATTCCCCAACCCATTTTCGTAAAACGTTCCTGTATATAGGGCACCATCGAAGATACGCCGCCCGGCTGCTCCGGCGGGAAAAATAAAGCCTGTAAAATATTCATGCGCCCAACTCCTGAAAAAAAGGTCTAAAGCGTTCGTCCGCTTCGAAAAAAACAAGATCAATGGTTACGAAACTACTGGAATATGATATATTAGAACATATGTTTCTGTAAAGCTGCTATCTTACTTACATTCTACATATTGGTGGTTGACTTATGACAATAATGCAATGGCTTACGGGACCGAACGGACAGCTGTTTTCTTCCACGTCCGTCATCGTCATTCTCATTCTGATGCTCTTCATGTCGATCAAGCTTTACGTGAGCTACAGAAGCAAACAAACGTACAAGCTGCTTATTACCGCGATCGCGCTCATCATGGCGAGACAGAGCGTGCTCATTGCGCTCGCGTTTCCCGGCTGGCGGCTGTCGCCTTGGATCTATCTGGTCTCCAGCCTGCTGCAGATCGTCTCCTTTATCATTATAAACTTTGTATTCATGAAATTATATACTTATCGAACCGCCCAGCTGCGAAGCATGCCGTTCCTCTTGATGTCGGGCTTCGCGTTCGCCCTTGCGGCCGCCCAATACGGAATCGCGCCTTTCGGGGCGGGCGACGGACGCGGCGGCGATCTCGTTACGTTCCCACTGCTCGACATCTACATGATCGTCGTTACTCTCATTATATTGCTGGCGACGCGAATTGCCGACATGAACACCAAATATTACGCAGGCCTCATCATTTACTTCGTGTGCGAGCTTGCCCGGATGGCGGATGCCTATGTATTTCACGGCGCCCAGCCGTGGTTCCCGCTGCTCGGCCTGCTGCTTCCGATCCTCTATTTCTCTCTCATGTTCATGCTGCTGTTCGAATGGGTCATCGACCGGCTGATGTCGACTTACCAATCGTCGATCGTTGACGGACTTACCGGACTGTACAACCGCCGGCACTTCAGCGCGAAGGCCGAAGCGCTTCTGAATGGAAGCAAGTCGATGGCCATCATATTCTGCGACATCGACAACTTCAAGCGGCTGAACGATACGCAAGGCCATCTGAAAGCCGACATCGTGCTAAAGCGCGTGGCCGAGATTATTAAGGAGGAGGCGAGCGGAATCGGCTCCGCCGGGCGATACGGAGGCGAGGAGCTGCTTGCATGCATCAATACGGAACGCGTGAAGCCGGATGTCGTGGCGGAATCGATCCGGAAGCGCGTGGAGGAAGAAACGATCGTCACCGTCAGCGTGGGCTTCAGCACGACCAAGGAGAGCCGCACCGTTCAGGAGATGGTCAAACAAGCGGACGAAGCGATGTATTATTCCAAAACGAACGGGAAGAATCGCATCTCTTCTTTCAAGGGCATGCCCGCGTCGGCCAAAAACTTGGGTTAACGCGTTTATTAGCCCGCTGCCGCTTTCTATCCGTTTTTCTCGACTTCATATCTCCAGTACGATTGCGTTCGCGCAGCAAAGAAGCCTCCACCGCCGCATTTCAAGCGGATTTGGAGGCTTCTTTTTTAATTACGCTCGCTGCTAACTGGATGGCACCCTTTCAAATGTCGATCGCGCCTCGCAGCACAGTAACCGCGCTGCCGGACAATAACACGCGATCATCCTGCAGCCGCATGCCTACCTCTCCGCCGCGGTCCGATGCCTGATAACCGATCAGTTCAGTGCGCCGAAGCCGCTTGCCCCAATACGGAGCAAGTGCGCAATGCGCGGAACCCGTAACGGGATCCTCGTCGACGCCTACGCCCGGGTAGAACGCTCTCGAAACAAAGTCGTACCGCCTCGCCCTCGCTTCGTCCGAATCGCCGGATCGGCTCGTCACGATGACGCCCCTCGCGTCCAGCTTCCGCAGCAGGCCGAAATCCGGCTGCAGCGAACGGACCGTATCTTCATGGTCCACCTCAACGACATAATCCATGCGGTTCCGGCCGACGTAACGCGGAATAAGTCCCAGTCCCTCCAGCAGCTCCTGCGGCGCCTTTGTCGGTTCGGGCTTCTCGGATGGGAAGTCCATCACGATTTTCCTGTCCCCGCCGTCCTTGGATGCGGTCAGCTGGCCGCTCCTCGTGGCGAAGACAGCTGCTTTCGTCGCATCCAGCCGACCCGTCTCCCATAAAATATGAGCCGCCGCAAGCGTGGCATGCCCGCATAGATCGACCTCCGCTTTCGGCGTAAACCATCGGAGCCCGAAACCTTCCTCTCGCTTCATGACAAAAGCCGTTTCGGACAAATTCATCTCTGCCGCGATCGCTGCCATAAGCGAATCCTCAAGCGGCTCGTCGACGAGACATACCGCCGCGGGATTCCCTCCGAATCTTTTTAACGTGAATGCATCTACAATATACATGGGCTTGCTCATCAAGCAACGCCTCCTCTCATTGGCCAGAAAAAAAAAGAACCTGCTCCCGCAAGCTCTTCGAATCATTAATCTTGCAGCGGAATAAGCAGCTCGACCGGCTCCTCTTCCCAATGCTGTTCATCGATATAGAACAGCTCCAGCGATACCGCGCTGTCATGTTTCTGAAGTCTCTGCTCGCCCATCCATGTCTTCAATTGCTCATACCCTTCGCCGATCCGCTTGTTGGAACACGCAACCATTGCGTATCGATGGGCGGGAATGGTTAGCTGAACCATGCCTGGAGGCAGCTCCTCGAGGTGCTGGACCTCGAAACAAGCCCAATAGGTCGCGAATGCTTCGTTGCCGTGATAAGGACAGTAGAGAACGGTTGATTTGACTGCTTCGTTTAGTTCATGCTTGCGGGCCAGTATCTCCGTCTGCAGCCTAATCGCATCATCCGGGAAGGATGAGTACGGACCGCTATAACTGATGCCAACGACGTTCAGAGCAGGCTTGGTCACGATTGAGCAGTTTTCCACGCTTTTCTTCCTCCCTAACGTTTTGTCGAACAAAACTTGCATCAGTAAGCAATCTTTTTCGCTTCTGATACGGCAGAACTTATGCGCTTCGAGATGGGCTGTCTCTACAAGTGTAACATGACTTCCTATCCGAATGGTAGTCGATTTCCATTCCGTCGCCGCCCGGCAGTGTGTCGCTTGCCATTCGTTGCAAGGGAATGAACTTCATCGTATAGGCTCCCTCCTTACAGCAATCGCTCCCGCCTTGCCGCAAGGCATAGTCGAGAGCGATCACATGAATGAGTATATGAGCCAAGCTTTATGATTTAGAAGCGGTGGGTTGAACTTTCATTAAAAGTTAAAAACAAAATCGTCATCGTTCAGCGGTTCGACGTGGATCGTGCGCACGTAGCCGTTGCCCTTCTTGGAGAAGAAGTCATGCTGCTTCGTATGCGTGCTGATGCCGTTGAAGACGATCGGGTTGACCGGCTCTTCCGGGAAATACGGCTCCATGCCCAGATTCATCAGCGCTTTGTTCGCGTTGTAGCGGACATACGTTTTCACTTCTTCTTCGAGACCGAGCGGGCCGTACAAGCCGTCCGTGTATTCGACTTCGTTCTCGTACAGCTCATGAAGAAGTGCCAGCACCTCGGCTTGCAGGGAAGCTTGCTCGTCCGGGCTGAACGTGGCGAACAACTCTTGCGCAAGTACGCCCACGTACAAGCCGTGAATGCTTTCGTCGCGAAGAATGAGGTCGATAATTTCGCCGCTGCTCGTCATTTTGCCTTGACCCGCAAGGTAAAGCGGATAGAAGAAACCGCTGTAGAACAGGTAGCTTTCCAAGAATACGGATGCCGCCATCGCTTTGTACAGCTCTTGTGGCCCGGTAATGTTGGAGTACCACGAAGCGACCAGCTTCGCTTTTTTCTGCAGCTGCGGATTTTCTTCCACCCAGCGGAAGATCGCGTCGATCTCTTCGCCGGAAGCAAGCGTCGTGAAGATGCTGCTGTACGACTTGGCGTGGATTTGCTCCATCATCGACATGAAGGACAATACTGCCTTGCGCTGCAGGCCGTCCACATGTTCTAAAATCTTAGGCATACCAACGCCGCCTTGTATCGTATCAAGAAGAGTCAGTCCGCCAAGCACGTTCTTGTAGAGGGTGCGCTCGTCGTCGGTCATCTCCATCCAGTCCATCTTATCGTCGGATAACGGAATTTCTTCATCCGTCCAAAATTGCATCACGTTCTGCTGCCAGAACGTCAGAGTGAAATCATCGTCCGGGCGGTTCCAGTTAACGGCTTTCATAGGTAGGCATGCTCCTTCTTCGCTACATATCGTAATCGCGGATACAGGGACCCGCATGGTGAAACGGCTGTCGTCATCTTGAGGCTGCGACAGCCGTTTCGGTTATAGGATGAAAGTTCAAAAAGTTCGGTTTTCAGTACCGAGAAGATTGAATGAAGCTAGAAACTGAGGAGCGGAGCGTAGCAGAGCTACGTGAGCACCGGAAGGTTCGGCTGCATTCAATATTCGATGTCGATTAAGCTACTTGGGTTACTTCGTAATGGGAAGCGGACTTTTTGAACTACCTTTTAAACGGCGCAGCTTGTGCATTCTTCAACGGACAGACGTTTCGTTCTTGTGTAATAAAGCGACTTAAGGCCCTTCTGAGCGGCATAGACATAGAAGCGGGCCAGTTCGCGGGTCGTCACGTTGCTGTTCACGTGCAGGACGGTCGAGATGCCTTGGTCGACGTGCTGGCCAATCTCCGCGATCAGGTCGATCAGCTTGAATTGGTTGATGTTGTAGGCCGATTTGTAATAGAAGAAATTATCCTGCGACAGATATGGCATTGGATAATATGTCGTCGAGTTCGCGTATGTGCGCGTCTCGATATGCTCGACGATCGGCATAACGCTCGAAGTCGCATTCTGGATGTAGGAGATGCTTTGCGTCGGTGCGATCGCCAGACGGTACGCGTGGTACAAGCCGTGCTGCTGCACTTTCTCCTTCAGGGCCGCCCAATCTTGCGGGGACGGGATGTCCATGCCTTCGAACAGTTCCTTCACACGATCCGATTGCGGACGGTAGTCCGTCTCGATGTAACGGGTGAAGTACGTGCCCTTCGCGTATTCGGAGCGGTCGAAGTCCTTGAACGTAACGCCGCGTTCCTTCGCGATTTCCATGCTTTTCTCCAAGGAGTAGAAGTTCATCATCATGAAGAACGCGCTCGCGAACTCTTTCGCTTCGTCGCTTTCGTACGCGATTTTGTTCTTCGCCAGGTAGCCGTTCAGGTTCATCGCGCCGAGACCGACGGAATGAAGCTCGTCGTTCGCCTTACGCACGCCCGGCGCGTTATCGATCTTCGACAGGTCGCTGACCGTCGTGAGCGCTTCGATGCCGACGTGGACGGAATCTTTGATTTTGCCGCGTTCCATGACATTCACGATGTTGAGCGATGCCAGGTTGCAGCTGATGTCGCGGCGAATCACGTCGTCGAAGCCGTAATCGTTGATTTCGGAAGTCTCCTGCAATTGGAAAATTTCCGTGCACAGGTTGGACATCTTGACGCTGCCGATATCTTTCAGCGCGTGAACGCTGTTGGCGTTCGACTTGTTCATAATGTATGGGTAACCGGATTCCAGCTGGATCGATGCGATCTTCGTCAGCATGTCGCGCGCGTTCATCACGGTTTTTTTGGTCACTTTGTCATTCGCAAGAAGCTCTTCGTACATGGCGTCCATGTCCATGTCGTCCAGATGCTGGCCGTAAGCCTTCTGTACGGAATGCGGTCCGAATACGACAAGCGGCTTGTTCTGGGCGGCCAGTTCGTAGAACTTGTTCGGGATGATAAGGCCGATCGACAACGTTTTGATACGGGATTTCTCGTCCGCGTTAATCTTCTTGCAATCCAGGAACTCGATAATGTCCCAGCCGAAAATGTTGTAATACCCCGCGCCGGAACCTTTGCGCTGACCCATCTGATCCGCGTAGGAGAATGCGTCCTCCATCAGCTTGAGCACCGGCATGATGCCCTTGGCCGCGCCTTCCACGCCTTTGATCGGCTCGCCGCGTCCGCGAAGCTTGGACAGGTTCACCGCCACGCCGCCGCCGATCTTCGACAGCTGCATGCACGTGCCGAGCACGTAGTTGATGGAATTAAGCGAGTCGTCCATCTCCAGCAGGAAGCAGGAGACCATCTCGCCGCGGCGGCTCTTGCCCGCGTTCAGGAACGTCGGCGTCGCCGGCTGCAGGCGCTGCTCGATCATCGCTTCCGCGATGCGAAGCGCGCGAGCCGCGTCTCCCTCGCCCAGATGCAGGGCGACGATCGCCACGCGATCCGGATATTGCTCGAGGTACTGCGCCTTGTTGTTTGTTTTCAGCGCGTAGTCCTTATAGAACTTGGAGGCTGCCATGTACGATTGGAATTGGAAGTCGCTGTTCGTCGTCAAGTTGAAGACGGCTTCCACCTGCTCGTATGTATATTTAACGAATACGTCATCGTAATAGTCGTTAGTTATGAGGTAGTCCAGCTTCTCCCGAAGCGAACCGAATTTCACGCTTTTTTGATCTACTTCAGCCATGAAGGCCTTTACCGCTTCCTTGTCTTTCTCCAACTGGTAGAAACCGTCGTCTCCGCGCTGCATCAACTGATTGTTCAGCTCGATATGTTTAACATCGTTTTGTTTCGATTCGCCGGATTTGGCTTCAGCCTGCTTCGTTCCGACTGCCGCCTCGCTTGGTTTCACATCAGTGCTCAGTTCCTCAAAAAGCTTCAATGGCACGCACCCTTTCGACAAAATATTCCGTATCCCGACTCGTTCCCGACAATTCAAACTTCAGTATGACCGGCACGTCGTACATCGAGGAGATCGTGTCCGCGCTTTTCGCGAAGCCGTTGCCCCAATTCCGGTTGCCGCTGGCGGAGACGCCGCGAAGCAGGCCGTGATTCGTCTTCAGGAACGTGTTCACCTTGTCCGGCACCTGGCCGAACCCCGTCGTATACGTGACGAGCACGAATGGCTCCTCCACCTCGACTTGCTCGTCGATCGGCATCGCCCGCATATTCAACTTGTTGATGAACCGCTTCACATTCCCTGTCTTCGAATCGTAAACGACTAACATCGCACGCCGCTCCCCTACTGATTTTTAGCAATGAAAAAGCGCTTCTGCCCCCATCTCGCGGGCAGCTGCGCTTCGTTGCAATATACCACTGGTAGATCTCCAAAAGCCCTCAAACCATCAATATGTAGTTGATGTTTTTGATTTTACATCAAGATATAGGTCTCGTCAATGAAAATTATAGAGATCTTATTAATCTATTTTTTTGGCATGCTCGACTATTTTAACAGATAAGACTATGATGGGATAGTGACATTTTATAGCTATATTGGGGGGAGAAAACGTGGCAAAACTTACGCCGGACGAAGCTCGTTCGGCTCTCAGGGACATGCAGGAAGCGTCCGGAATGGACGTCTCGGGCGTGCTCGCCTATATAGAGGATTTGGAATCCAAAGCCGCCAAGCTGGAGGACGAGGTTCGGAAGCTGAGGCTGTCCGCCGCCCGCAAATCATCGCCCGCCTCGTCCATGAACAGCAGGCTGAAGGACGCGCTCAGGGAGTAGACCAAGTCGTCGGGAACGGGATGACAAGAGCGAAGGTCGGCCGCAAAGCGGGAAGCGAGCCTTGTCGAATGAGGAGCTTTATTCGCCCGTCAGCCTTCGCGCGGTTCGATTTGTTTCAACACCACCATACATCTATCGACATTCGTCCGGCGACTTTGAAGAGGCCGACACAAAAAAGTCGGCTGGCGTCTCGGGGCGCTTGATCGTTCGGCGTAACGGGCTCGGTCCATTAGACAGCCACAACTGGAAATAGTCGGTTACACCTCTTGCTCGGCGTCATCAACTGCGCAATATGGCGAATAGACGCGAAAAAGCCTTCCCTGCCTGCTATGGCGATGGCTGGGATAGGCTTATTTGAGTGTTTAGGATTGGATATGAGTTACTTGATAGCAGCGAAAAACAAACGTTCGGAATCCTCGCGAGCCGGCTTCAGCTCGAAATCCGCGTAGCGGTCCACCGTCCGGAAGCCCGCGCGGCGCAGCGCCGATACGATCCAATCCGGATCGTAGGCCCGCTGACGGTGCGTCTCTTCGAACCGGTAGAACCGGGAATCGCGTTCCTTGGCGAAGATCGTCAGGTTATGCTCGATTTGGCAGCGAGCCTCCTCGAAGTCGCATGTCCAAATGTAGGCGATATCCCGCTCGTCCAGCACGAACGGCTGTTCCGCCGCGTAACGGATCAGCTGGGATGGCGGGTGCATGTCGAACAAAAAGGATCCGCCTTCCTTGAGCGCTCTATGGGTAGCACGAAACGCCGCTTCGATGTCGGCTTCCTCGGTCAAGTAGTTCAGGCAGTCGCAGAACGACAAGACGGTATCCACTGGCTCCGCGAGCTCCCAATCCCTCATATCCTGTTGAAGCCAGCGTATCGTGCCCGAGCGGGGCCTTATCGCTTGTTGAGGCGTCTCGTCCCACTTGCTTCGCGCAACGGACAACATATCGGACGACAAATCGATGCCGTACACATGGAACCCGGACTTGGCAAGCGGGATGGACAGGCTTCCCGTTCCGCAGCCCAGATCCACGACGGTCGAAGGCATGCCGTAGCGGGACCAGCTTTCCCTCGCGAAGCCTAGCCAGTCCGCGTAAGGCATGTCCTCCATCAATTGATCGTAGACGAGCGCGAATTGTCCGTAGGATTGGCTTACGCTCACTTGCTCTCAGCCCCTTTGTCGTCGGCTTCAGCAGCTTCGGCGCTCGCGCCTTCCTGCGCGGCAGCCAAATACGTCCAGCTTCCCTTCTGCGTCACGATCCCGTCGCGCATGAGCTTGCCGATCGCGCGCTTGAAGGCGGACTTGCTGATGCCGAACCTTTTTTTGATCAAATCCGCTTCCGTCTCGTCGGAATATGGCATCGCGCCGCCAGGACGTTCCTTCAAGAACGCCAGGATGCGATCCGCGTCCTCGACCCGGCCGACTTCCTTCCGTTCGGTCATCGATAGATTGACTCTTCCGTCCTCGCGGATGAACGTGACGCGCGCGCGTACCCTTTCGCCGAGCCGGAGTGGTTTCGTGCGCTCCGAGCTCGGAATGAGACCGTATACGCCGAAGCCGACGACCCCGCCGTCCACAATGACGAAAGAACCCATTTGAAGCGATTTCGTAACCCAGCCTTCCACCCAGCTGTTCTTCCACGTCTCCGGAGCCTGGAATACAAGCGGGGACAGCTCCTCCTCGAAGGCGATCTTGGCGACAAGCCTGCCGATCTTGTCGTGTCGCATCGTGACGAACACTTCGTCCCCGGGAAGCGGCCGGTACGGTATGCTCTCCGGCAGCTCCGAGAGCGGCAGCAGCAGATGCCGGCCGAGTCCCATCTCCAAGAAGCAACCCAGCTTCGGATGCACGTCCACGACGCGAAGCCGAGCAAGCTCGCCCAGCTGCAGCAACGGCTTTTTCATCGTTGCCGCGATGCGATCCTCGGAATCGTAATAGATGAATACGTCGACTTCATCGCCGACATGCGGCTTGGAGCCGATCAGCTCGGTATAATGGAGCAGAACCTCCGATTCTCCGTCGCTCAGGAAGTAGCCATAAGGCGACACTTCCCGCGCGATTCGCAGCGTCTGCCTCGTGCCAGCGGTCAACGTCATGCGAATTCCACGACCTTCGCGTCCGACCAGAGCCGTTCAAGGCTGTAATACTCGCGCTCATCGCGATGGAATACGTGCACGATGACGTCGCCAAGGTCGATCAGCACCCATCTCGCCGTATCCATGCCTTCCAGACCACGTACCCTGGCGCCGAGTTTCTCGGCTTGCTTGCGCACTTCCGTCGCGATCGCCTGCACTTGCGTATCCGAATTGCCGCTGCAGATCACGAAATAATCCGCAACGAGCGATACTTCCTTCAAGTTAAGCGCGATCACGTCCACGGCTTTTTTATCATCAGCGGCATCTACCGCGATTTTTACCAATGCATCGGACTGTACTGCCATCCATTAACCTCCCTAAGCGTTTGCGGAGCAAACGCATCTTCGTAAGTGTAAACTTAGCGTTTGCGGAGCAAACGCATCATCGTAAGCGTAAACTTAGCGTTTGCGGAGCAAACGCATCTTCGTAAGCGTAAACTTAGCGTTTGCGGAGCAAACGCATCTTCGTAAGCTCTGTATTCTCATTACTTCCCCGATAGCTCCTCGATTAACCCATTGCGGGCGTCGACGGTCAGCGGATAGATCCGCTTGCCCTTGGCGATCAGGAATCCGATCGTCCCGTCAAGACCGGCCAGTATCGCGTGTTCCAGGCTTTGCTCGCTGAGCGCCCGGATGGCATCCACACCAGGGAAATCCCTGCCCGGCTCGATATAATCCGCGAGCCAGACGATTTTGTCCAGCTTCGTCATCGCATGGCGGCCCGAAGTATGGTAACGGATGGCATCCAACACGCCTTTATCCGTGACGCCGTATTCATGCTCGGCCACCCACGCGCCGACGGGCGCATGCCATAGCTCCTTGTCGTAGCCGAGCACATCGATTGGCAGCCCGTTGTCGCGAATGATCGCCGCTTGGCGGTCAACCGCCCAAAACTTGGCAACATCGTGAAGAATGGCGGCCAGCTCCGCTCGCGCGGGATCTTCGTCGTATCGGTTCGCGAGAACGATGGACGTCGCCATGACGCCTTCCGTATGCAGCCATCGCCGCTCCGGCATTTCCGATCGCACCTTATCGATCATCCGTTGTCGATCCATACCAGCCATGCCTCCTTATCATTGCGTAGACGGCGTCCGGTACCAGATATCGGATCGAGCCGCCTTGCGAGAGCCGTTCGCGAAGATCCGTAGACGAAATGCCGATCGCCGGCATGTCCGCGAACGTCAGGCGGCAGCGCAGCTCATCCGGCAGCAGCCCCGGACGCGCCTCCGTTCCCGGCCGTGCGAGGCCGATGAACGTCACGAGCTCCGCGAGCTCCCCAATCGAATGCCATTCCGGCAGATCGTTGATCCGGTCGGAACCGATAATATACGCGAACGAATGATCCGGGTAAAGTTCTCTGAGCGACTTGACCGTATCGATCGAATAGCTGACTCCGCCGCGGCGCAGCTCGATGTCGAGCACCCGGAACCGGTCGTGCCCGGCAATGGCCGCAGAGACCATCTCGAGGCGATCGTCTGCCCGCTCGCCGGGCGCATGCTCCTTGAGCGGCGGAGTAGCGGTCGGAATGAACCATACTTCGTCTAGCCCGCAAGCCTCGAGCGCCGTCTCGGCTGCGATAAGATGGCCGATGTGGATCGGATCGAACGTTCCGCCCATGATGCCTACCCTAATCACGCCATCCACTCCCTATACCTTTTGAACTCGTCATTTAAGGCAATACGATCGTCTTGTGATCCTTTGATTCCTTGTACAGCACGATAGTTTTGCCGATAACCTGCACAAGCTCGGCGCCGGCGCCCTCGGATACTTCCGCGCCGATTTCCCTCGGATCATCCAGGCAATTGTTCAGCACGGATACTTTGATAAGCTCGCGCGTCTCCAGCGCCTCGGAAATATGTCGAACGAGGTGGTCGTTCGTGCCGCCTTTGCCAACCTGGAAGATCGGCTGCAGATGATGCGCCATGGCGCGCAAATGTCTTTTTTGTTTTCCAGTCAACATGTGTAAACTTCCTTCTTTCGTATACGAATACGCGTAATCGACGCACGATGCTACGTCATTCGTCTATTGTTCCTAACGTTTTGTTAAACTTGCAGCGAGGCCAAAACGGTCTCCCTCATCGCCTCGACCGGGGCGGCTTGTCCCGTCCAATATTCGAACGCGTACGCCCCTTGGTAAATGAACATGCCAAGCCCGCCGTGCGTCCTGCAGCCGCTCGCTTCGGCCTGAAGCAGGAACTCCGTCCTCAGCGGATTGTAAATCAAATCGCTCGCGACCGCGCCCGGCTTCATCCAGCCCGCTTCGATCGGCGACAGCCCGACGTTCGGGTACATGCCTACCGATGTCGTATTAATGACGATATCCGCATCGCCGCACCAATCCCGTAGCTTCTCGTTCGGTATTGCCGTTAATCCGGCGGTTGCGCCTCCAAGCGATTCAGCCAGCTCCTCCGCCCGCTCCACCGTCCGGTTCGCGATCGCGACGGAATCCGGCTTCTCCCGAAGCAACGCGTAAACGATCCCTCTAGATGCGCCGCCTGCTCCGATTACTACGATCCGCTTGCCCGCGAGGTCCGGCTCCGCTTCTTCCTTCAAGGATCGCACATAGCCTATGCCGTCGGTATTGTAGCCGACGAGTTTTCCGTTATCGTTGACGATCGTGTTGACGGCGCCGATAGCGAGCGCGCCTGCGTCGATCTCGTCGACAAGCTCCATAATTTGAAGCTTATGCGGAATCGTGACGTTCACGCCTCGAATGCCCATCGCGCGAACCCCTTCGACGAATGCCGGCAGCGTCTCCGAAGTAATGTGGAACGCCGCGTATACCCCGTTAATGCCCGTTTCCCGGAACGCCCGATTCATCATGATCGGCGACTTGGAATGCCGGATCGGATCCCCGATTACGCCATACAATACCGTATGGCTGTCCACAACCTGATTTCCCCCATGCTCTGCCACAGCGTTTCCCCTACTTTCATCAGCATTTCCACTGAACGGGACTTAAATCATCGAATCGCGAAGCATAACTTTAACGCCCTTCGGCGCATACACGTCGATGAGCGCTCCGCGCATACCGTTCGCTTGAATCCAGCCGAGCCCCGCAATGAACACGTCCTGCTTCTCTCCCTGTCTTACGCGAAGCGAATGCCTCGTCCACTCCGGAATGGAAGCCAGCTCTTCCCGCGTAGGGGCGCCAAGCAGCTCTCCCTTATGCTCGTCGTACAGCTCGTCCGCGCGTTCCAGCTTCGTGCGGTGCACGTGCAGCGCATTGGAGATGTACAGCGTAAACGATTGTCGTTCGCCTTCCACGAAGTCGAAACGAGCCAGACTGCCGATAAACAGCGTCTGCTTCTCGTTTAATTGATACACGAGCGGCTTGATCGGCTTGTCTGGAAGCAGCGACCCGAGGAAGCTGCGCGGCACGACCTCGGTCATGCGGCTGGAATAGACGATGCCGGGCGTGTCGATAATCGATTTGCCGTCTTCAAGCGGGATGTATACCGCATCAAGCGTCGTCCCCGGGTAACGGGAAGTCGTCAGCTCGCGTTCCATATCGCTGTAATCGCGAATAAGACGGTTAATGAGCGTGGACTTGCCGACATTCGTCGCGCCTACGACATAAACGTCGCGGTTGCCGCGGTATTGCTCGAGCGCGTCGATGACATGCTCGAAGCCCATGTTGCGTTTCGCGCTGCACAGGATAACGTCGACCGTGCGCAAGCCTTGCGCTTTGGCCGCGCGCTGCACCCAGTTGCGGATCCGGTTTACGTTCATGCCCTTCGGAAGCAGGTCGATCTTGTTGACGACCAGCAGCACGGGATTATTGCCGACGAACCGCTGAAGCCCCGAGATCAAGCTTCCTTCAAAATCGTACAGGTCGACGATATGGACGACCAAACTGTCCGTCGAGCCGATGCTTCCGAGCAGCCGCAGGAAGTCGTCCTGATCGAGCGCCACGGAAGATGCTTCATTATAATGTTTGATCCGGAAACAGCGTTGGCAGATGACCGGATCGCGCTGGAGCGACGTCTCGGGCAAGTATCCCGGCTTCTCCGGGTTGTCCGTCTGCAGCGTTACGCCGCAGCCGGCGCAAGACGACGCTTGTTCTCTAAGCTGTAGGTCTTTCACTTCGTCTCCTCCTCGTACCACAATCCGCGTTTGCGCAGCCTGGCGAGCGCGATTCGCTCGAGCCGGCGGTTGAACAGTGTCATGACGCCTTCGTCCGCGGGCGAGATCGGAGCTACCAGAATCGTATAAAGCCCCATTCGGTTGCCTCCAAGGACATCCGTCATCATCTGATCGCCAATCATGACCGTCTGCTTGGCTTCGAGGCCAAGTATCGCAAGCGCCTTGCGGAACGCGCCTTGGGTTGGCTTGCGTGCGGCGTGAACGAACGGAATGTCGAGCGGAGCGGCGAAGTTGCCTACCCTTGTTTCGTTATTATTGGACACGATGACGACGCTGAAGCCCGCGCTCCGAACTTTGTCCAGCCAGAGCACGAGCTCCGGCGTGGCGAGCGGCTCTTTGGCGCCGACGAGCGTATTGTCAAGGTCCGTAATGATGCCCCGCATCCCTTGGGCGGCGAGCACCTCCAAGTCGATTTCGTATACCGAATTGACCCTCATATTCGGAAGAAGCCTTTCGAACATCCTGTTATCCCTCTTCTTTCTCCCTGCTATCTTACGAAACTATACCATACAATCCGAATTTGTTGCAAAAAAATACCGCTCTCCAGCGGAACTGGCGAGCGGTCTATTATTAGGAAGAAAAAAGTGCGAAATTACTTCAATTCGCCGATTAGGTAACGCACCTTCCCGGCGAAACGCTCCGCTTCTTCGCGCGTGACGGCGACTTGGCTGTACTTTGCGTGCTCGAAGCTATCGAGAACGTAGCGGAAGTCATCGCCCAATCGCGACTGATACTTCGACCATCTCATGATCGCTTCGCGCAGCGTCTCGTGCTCCTCGCGGCGCAGGCCGCGCTTCTGGCACTGGCGAAGCAGCTTGTTCGTCTCAACGACGATCTGCTCGTTCGCCGAATACGAACGGCCTCTCAGCTTGTTCCACATGACCGGAATGTCGCGACGGCGAACAATCAGCCACAACGCCGCTCCGGCGACGATCACCGAAAGGGCAACGATCTGCCAGATGCTGCTATCCGTGCTACCGGTTTTCTCCGTGCCGGTCATAGGCTCTTGCTCAGTCGGAGAGGTCGACGGAAGCGGCGCGTCTTCTTCCTGCGGCATCATGTAAGGGAAGGAGAAGCCGGCAGTCGCCTCGAACGAAATCCAGCCATAACCCTCGAAATAAATTTCCACCCACGAGTGGGCGTCCGAGTTGCGGACGGTATACATGCCCGCGCCGGAAGGATTAAAATCCTCCCCTTCCAGCATCTCGCCCGGACCGTAGCGGTCGGCGGGCAATACGCCCGGCGCGAAACCCTTCACCCAGCGTGCGGGCATGTCGAGGCTTCGGGCCAGAACGGCCATAGCCGAGGAGAAGTAATCACAATACCCTTCCTTCAGTTCGAACAGAAACTGGTCGACGAAGTCGTTGCTCTCTCCGGTTAGCTTGGAAAGATCCGGTTTGTTATTGTAAACGAAGTTGGTTCGCAAATATTCCTCGATCAACCGGGCTTTCTCGTAATCGCTGGCTCCGCCCGACGAGACCTCCTCCGCGAGCTCTCGGACCCGGTTCGGCAGCGTGTCCGGCAGCTCCGTGTACATTCGCTGCAATTGTTGATCGTCGAAGGAAGCTTCCGCGCCCTTCAACCCTTCTTCGTTCAGGACGGTGACCGTCGACGTGATCGAATAGGAAGCCGGGTAACTTTCCGAGTCCCTCCAGAGAAGCTCCCACTCATCCGGAAACCAACTCACCAGCCTTGGCGAGAATTCGCTTTCCTCTTCGTTGATCCAGTTTACTTTGGATACCGGAGCGGCCCCGAACAGAACCGGATATACGTCCTGGCGGATGAGCGACACGATCTGGCTGACTTCTACCGTCTCGGCCTTCGATCTGTCGATTGTTTCGTCCAAAGAGTTGCCTTTGGTCACGCGCTGAAGCGAAGAGGCATTCCCGTCATCCGAATCTTCCCAGCCCAGACCGGTGTAGCTTGCCTTCGATTCCCCGCGCCAGTAGCTGCGTTGGGAGGTGGATACCGTCATCATCGGCGAGAAGTCGTAATCGAAGCCGCCGCCGAGCTGGCCGTCTTCGCGGCTGTAGCCGGAGCTGGCGTTGCCGTTGCTCAGCGGCGTGTCGTTCGACTGTATCGCTTTTTCGCCCAGGAACACCTTCACTTCTTCGCCTTGCGCATTTTTCCAGATCGTATACGGATCCTGCAGAATCGGAGCGATGGACGGAACGTTCGTGCCGATCAGGACTAGAATCGCCAGCACGATGATCGTCGGCGTGATGAGTCCGATCGGATATTCGAACAACGCCTTCCAGCTGTCCGGATGGGCGAGCTGCAGCTTCCTCAGATGGTTCACCACGAGCCAGAACAGACCGGTGAACACCACGACGGCCACATCGTCCCATAACCAGATCGGCGTAAAAGAATCCGCTACCGTCAAGACGAGCAGCGCCGCGCCGACGATGCCGAACAGCCTTGGGCGCGTCGTCGCCCACGTACTGAATAATAGATGCAGCCCGAGCAGCGCCAGGCTGATCCAGATGAACGGATGCAGCTGAGCAAGCTGCTGCTCCAGCCACCAGCCCCATTCCTCCCGGCCGATCGGGGCGGCGATCTCCCATTCCTTCCGCGCGAAGCGGAAAGTGAGCCAGACGGCGGCGATCAGCTGCAGCGACCAACGAAACATTCTCAGCCGATGCGGGAGGATAATGTCGATCATGATCGCCGCGATCAAGGTAGAATAGGCGACCGTGAAGCTTTCGGGCCACCAATACGAATCGAAAACGGTCAAGCATGCCATAAGAATGACGCCGACGAATAAGGAGACGAACCGCTCGTACCAGGCGTTGCCCAAGTAGGAGCCGACGGCGGATGCGAGCTTCTTCATGCGGTCACGCTCCCTTCGAGGGCGGCAGGCAGATCCTGCAGTTGCTTCACTTCGTACAGCTGCCAGCCTCTGCCGCGAATGAGGCCCTTCCAGGCGACATTGCCGCTTATCGCCGCATCGGAGGCGCCGATATGGATCAGGCAAGGCGTGACGCCCTTGCGCGAGAGCCATTCCATGCTGCGGATCAGCTGGCTTCCGGTCTCCGCGGTCACGAGTAGCGCGAATGCGCCCGGTTCGATCATCGATTCGGACCTCGTCATCGAATCGTAAACGCGATTTGGGGCGTCTGCGTTTACGAAAGTGAGATGTTTCATCGCCGTGCTGCGCTGCTCCATGCCCGAGCGCGGCGGAAGCATCGTCACTTTATCGCCTGCCGACAGCAAGCCCATCGCGGTATCTTCCTTGAGGCCATGCTCCATGAACGAAGCGGCGACGGATACGGCCAGCTCGAAGCGTTCCGGCGAATCCCCGTAAGCCGGCAAATGGCGATCCAGAATGAGCAGCGTCCGGGGAAGCGATTCCCGCTCGAACGCTTTGGACTTCCATTCGCCCGTCTTGGCGGTGGCGTTCCAGTGTACGCGCGACAGCCGGTCGCCGTAATGGTATTCGCGAACGCCGTTGATCTGTGTCGTCTCTTTGGCCGAGCGCGAAGCGGACGCATGGGAATAGGGACCGCGAATTCCTCGCTGGAAGCCGCTCCATTGCCGAAGCGGAATCGTCTGCGGCAGCACGCTGAAGACCGATTCCGACGCGAAGCTGCCGGAATGCTCGAACAATCCGAAAACGTCGTACGCCAAACATTCCGTCTGCGCGAATCGGTATTCGCCCCTCGCGAGCGGAGGCGTGCGGTAGCTAATCGAACCGCTTCGCTTCCAGTTCGGTACGAAGGACGTCTCGAATTGGAAGCGCCTGCCGTCATGGCGGACGAAGCTATCGCGGACGATCACGTACGGCAGCGGATAATAGCCGGGAATGCGGACGTCGACGTTCACGTCCAGCGCGCTGCCGGCCGTGAGCGTATCGGGTTGGGACGGCGAGCCGTGAAGGCCATGGGTCCTGCCGCCTTTCACGCTCGTTATGCCGCTATAGCGGCCTAGAAGCAAATACACCAGCAATAAATTAAGAATAATAAAGAGCATGAGGGACGTCTTGCCCCCCTGGAACAAAAAGTAGAATAAGCTGCAAGCATAGACGGCAACGATGAACGGCTTTCGGAAACGCTGCTGCTTCCTCTCTTTCATCGGTTATCGCTCGAGCCGTACCGGCACTTTGGTCGATTGGAGCACCTGCTCGATCACGTTGTCCGCCCTCAGGCCGTTCATGCGGGCTTCCGTACGAAGCAATAACCGGTGCGAAAGCACGTACGGCGCCAGCGACTTGATGTCGTCCGGGGTCACGTACTTGCGTTGATTCAGGTAGGCGCTCGCCTTGGCCGCTCGCGTCAGCGCGATGGTCGCGCGCGGGCTGGCACCGAGCAGCACCTGCGGATGAGAGCGCGTGCTCCGGATCAGGCTGACCAAATATTTGCCGACCGCCTCGTCGATATGCACCTGCAGCACCTGCTGCTGGATAAACGCGATGTCCCCGGCCTCCAGGACGGGCTGAATGCCTTCCGAAGGCTGGATGCCGCGGTTGCCGGCAATCATCTGCTGCTCGTCCGCTTCGCTAGGGTAGCCAAGCGACAGCTTCATCATAAACCGATCGAGCTGGGCTTCGGGCAGCGTGTACGTGCCTTCGAACTCGATCGGGTTCTGTGTCGCGAGCAGGATGAACGGCTGGGGCAGCTCGTACGTATCGCCGTCCACCGTCACGTGGCCTTCCTCCATCGCCTCGAGGAGCGCGGATTGCGTCTTGGTCGTGGCGCGGTTAATCTCGTCGGCGAGCAATATATTCGTCATCACGGGACCCGGACGGAACATGAAAGTCTCTTGCTTCGGATGATAGATAGAAACGCCCGTGATATCGGTAGGGAGCAAATCAGGATTGCACTGGATGCGTCGGAACTGGCCGCCGATGGATCTCGCGAGCGCTTTCACGAGCTGCGTCTTGCCCGTGCCGGGCACATCTTCCAGCAGGACGTGACCGCCGGCCAGCACCGCGACTAGCAATCTTTCGATTTCCTCGTTTTTCCCCAGGATACAAGAGTTCAGATTAGCTAGAATCGAAGAGCATAATTGCATATCGTCGGAACGAATTTCCATGATGAATGACCTCCCGGAAAATGAAGTATGAAAATAGTCGCTAATAGTACTATTTTACAGCACTCCATTCCCTCGCACAAATCGGAAGGCATCCAAAAAAAATTGGAGAATCCTACAGGATTCTCCAATCGTTTCGATTACCCCTTCGGCCGGATGATCAGCGCCGCGAGGAACGAGAAAATGATCGCGGCCGAAACGCCTGCGCTCGTCACTTTGAAAATGCCCGATATGACGCCGATCCAGCCTTGGGAGTGCAGCTCCGTAAGCGCGCCGTGCACGAGCGCGTTGCCGAAGCTCGTAATCGGGACCGTTGCCCCCGCGCCCGCGAACTTGACAAGCGGCTCATAAAGATTGAACCCGTCGAAGATGGCTCCGATGACGACAAGCGTCGCCATCGTATGCGCGGGAGTCAGCTTGAGCACGTCGAACATCAACTGCCCAAGCACGCATATGGCGCCCCCGACGAGGAATGCCCAGAGGAATATCATGGCTGCGCCTCCTTTCCGGCAGCGATCGCTACCGCATGGGCGATGCAAGGGATGCTTTCCCCTTGCTGGAACGACAGCGGGGAAAGCAGCGCGCCGGTCGCAACGACAAGGATGCGCTTTAGCTCGCCTTTGGCCAGCCGTTTCAGCAAATGGCCGTACGTGACGACCGCGGAGCAGCCGCAGCCGCTGCCGCCGGCCTGCACCTTCTGTTTCTGCACGTCGTACACCATTAAACCGCAGTCGCCGAATACAGTGTTGTCCATCGGCACGCCGTCCTGCAGGAGCAGGTCCTTGGCGATCGGATGGCCGACGCCCGCCAGGTCGCCCGTCACGATCAGGTCGTAGTCTCCCGGCGAGCGGCCCGTGTCGTCGAAATGCGCCTGAATCGTATCGACCGCCGCGGGCGCCATCGCCGCGCCCATGTTGAACGGGTCGGTGATGCCAAGGTCGACGACCTTGCCGATCGTCGCGCATTCGACGACCGGCCCGGTCCCGCTTGCCGCCACTAGCGCGGCCCCTGCCCCCGTGACCGTATATTGCGCGGTCGGAGGCTTCTGTGAGCCGTATTCGGTCGGGTAGCGGAATTGCTTCTCCGCCGTGCAGTTATGGCTGCAGGTGCCCGCGAGCACATGGGTCGCGGCGCCGCTGTCCACGAGCTGTGACGCCAGCGCCAGCGTCTCCATGGACGTCGAGCAAGCGCCGAACACGCCGATGTACGGCGCTCCAATCGTTCTTGCGGCGAAGCTGTTGCTTATGATTTGGTTCATCAAATCTCCGCCGATGTAGAACTGCACGTCGCCCCGCTCGAGCCCCGCCTTCTGGATCGCGAATTCGGAGGCTTGCTCGAGCAGCAGCCGCTCGGCTTTCTCCCAGCTCTTTTGCTGCATGTCGAGCTCCGGATGGACCAGGTCGAAGTCGGCGGCAAGCGGACCGTCTCCTTCGTCGGGACCTACGACCGTCGCCGCCCCGATGATGACCGGTTTGTTCTCGAACCACCAGGTCTGTTTGCCTTTTAGCATGTTACTGGCCTCCGGTACCCAGGATGAGATGCGCGATGCCGACGAAGAAAGCAGCGACGGTACCGTACACGATGACGGCTCCCGCCAGCTTGAACATGTTACCGCCGACGCCGAGAACGAGTCCTTCGCTTCGATGCTCGAGCGCCGCCGAGCACATCGAATTGGCGAATCCCGTCACCGGGACCGCCGAGCCCGCTCCCGCGAACTGGGCCAGCTTGTCGTATACGCCCAAGCTTGTCAAAATAACGGAAATCAAAATAAGCACGGCAACGGTCGGGTTGCCTGCCTGCTCGGGCGACATGTCCATCAGATGCATGAACAGCTCCATGATCACTTGTCCGACGACGCAGATGAAGCCGCCGACGAGGAAAGCCTTCACGCAATTGCCAAACACGGAACGCGGCGGTTCTTTCCCCTTGGCGTAGGTTTGGTACTCTTTTGGCGACATGGACATTTTCTGATAGCGGCTAGCGTTTGCATTTTTGTTCGAGCCAGAACTTGGTTTTGGAGTTTTTGATCCGTTGGACGCCAATGCTGTTTCCTCCTTCAAGGACGGACGCCGGCTTCATCGTCGCCAGACACCGATCCCTATCCTTCCTTCCCGTTCATTATTTGTTCAATCGCCCCACCTTATCCCACAAAACGACGTTTATAAAAGTTGTAAATTATTAACATCATTTCCTGCAAACCTGATCGAAATGCAACTATGCAGCTATTCGAGCGTCTAGTAACCGTTGCACCTCATCTCAGAATCTTAGAATCAGAAGTAAAGAAGAAGCCAGGGAGCGCTCCCTGGCTTCTTCTCTAAATTTCTTAGTGTGATTGCGTATAGATTCGATACAAGATAACCGCTGCTTCTGCGCGAGTCAGGTTGCCCTTCGGATTTAAGGTGTTGTTACTATTTCCTTGGAGTAAACCGACGCTAAGCAGATAGGCCAAGCCTTCTCTTGCATAGGACGCTGCCTTCGCGCCGTCCTTGAAATCGTCGATTGACTTGGACGATACTTCCGGCAGCTTGTTCTGCCATTGATCAAGCGCACGCTTAATGATTGCGGCAACATCTTCTCTGCTGATTTCCGCATCAGGCAAGAACTTGTTTCCACCAACGCCTTTAACAATGCCAAGCGCGCGGCCGATTCCAAGCTCTTTGTAATAAGGCGAGCTTGCTTTCACATCGGCAAAGTTCTCAGTAAATTCAGCGTCAAGCTCAAGGAGTCTGATCAATTGGGCGAGGAATTCCCCTCTGCTGATTGCAGTCCCTGGATCGAAGGTCGTTGCCGACGTACCTTCAACTACGCCTCTAGCCGCCAACGCTTCGATTGCATTGGCTGCCCAAGCTACACGTCCCAAGTCGCTGAACTTAGGCGCCGCATATGCGACTGCATAATGACTGAAGTGCGAAGTTTGGAACACAATTTGACCAGTTGCGCTGTCGTATCTGCCGTTAGGAACAGGCGTTACGTTGCCTTCAGCGTCTACGTACCAGACAACAAGCTGATCGGCATTTTGTTTCTCCGATGCCGTCGGTGTATACGGCACCATGATTGTAACTGGCGCTTCGCTATTGCTCCACGCTACTACTTTGTTGTCAAACATGACCAGCAGATCCAATACCGGACGATCGCCGATTTCATCGATTAGCTGCCCACTCCATCCGCTCTTATCCGCTTGGCGAACAACGATGGTTACAGTATTTCCAGCTCCCTTCAATTGAGCTGCGTTCAACATGTCGTTCGACATGACAACCGTGCCTAACGACGTTTCGATAGCGACCGATCTGTCGGATTCTCCCTTGAACCAGGAGGTCGGAAGTCCTAATGCGTAACCTTTCGCATTATCAATGCTGGATAGTTTCATATTAATCCGTTTAGACTCGCCGGTTGCGCGTCCGAATGCATGTTCAATCTCGTTTTGGGACAAGGTGGTTTGTGCAATATTGGATGAGTCATTTATCTTTGGCGTCGAGCTAACCGTTACGTTTCCGCTGCTATCTACATTAATAACTGTAGTTGGCGGTACCCAAACGGTCCCTGGATTGCTCGGATTTCCCGGCGCGGCGATCGCATCAATTCGGTTCTGAAGATCCGTCTTGACTGCACCGTCTGCCATAATAGCGACAAAGTTGCGAGCCATAGCGATATCGGCAGCCGATTCAGACGCGAGAGCATGATCAACGGCAGCGCTTGCCGATGCTTCAAGCCTTTCATTGTATTCGCCTGCGCTTAACAGATATAAGTCTGTAAATAGATTTGAACTCTTTAAGTGTCCGCCTACAACTTCAAATGTGGCTCTAGCGCCGTCAGATTCATGCGAGCCGTCATTTTCATTGAGCATTGTTGATATTCCGATTCTTCCGTTCGCAAGCGCCGATGCCGGATTATGAAGAACGGTATTAAACGGAATCTTCAAATCGTAAATCGTCGTTTTTGTATCTTCATCTCTCGTAATCATGGCCTCTATATCCGCGATCGGTGCAGTCGGCGCATTGGCGCCTGTAGGACGAGCCCAAGCCCATACGATAACTTCGTAATCATTGGTGAGCGTGAATCCCAATTCATTCCGCGTCGTGCTGTCGGCTACAGGATTGCGCAAATCGATGCCTAACTGCAAATTGTCCTCTCTCCATATATTTCCCCCGGTTTGGCTATTGAAGTGCACGTCGTCTGTCACGACAATGTAAGCATATAGATTGTTGTCGTCCCATGCGAAACGCGATTTTACGCCGAGGTCTTGCGGACTATCCCACGTTCCCGCAGTTACATAATCTTCCGTATCCATTACATATGCCGGAGTTGCGGCACTCTTTGCCGGATTTTCCGAGCCGGCAGAGCTTACCTTTTCAGCGTAAGCCGCATCAAATTTTGCCGTATAGGCGTATGCATTTCCGTCTTCGAGATGAAGCTCGAATGTGATCAGACCTGCAACATAATACGGTAAATCTACGGAGACGGATTCGCCTGCCGCAAGCGCGTCAAATTTAACGGGAGTGAAATCTTCGGCATAAGC
Organism: Paenibacillus sp. LHD-117; assembly: GCF_030929555.1. GTDB lineage: Bacteria > Bacillota > Bacilli > Paenibacillales > Paenibacillaceae > Pristimantibacillus. The sequence goes on from NZ_JAVFVT010000006.1 coordinate 143,624, forward strand.
CGCCGGGGAAGCAATTGTTAATGTCCCGGGTGCAGAGACTCTTCCTCCAACATTATACTTAAAATTGATTTGTCGCTGATCTCCGTTTTCGGTTAGATTGAATACAAACGGTTCCGCCAGTAAATCCGCACCGTAAATTCCGTACGGGTTGCCCACTGGGGTGCTGTTTCTCATACCGGCTGCGAAATAATTGTTGCTAAGTTCGATCGATGTGCCGCCCTCGCGCAACATGGCATACACATTATTATTCTGACCGTCCTTTGACGGCTGGAAGTAAGAGGAGTATACATGCGCTTTACCGCCGTAGACATCTATACCAGGATTGTTGCCGGGCAGCTGAGTGAAGTTTGCTTGCTGGAAACGAACGTTACCGTTATATACTACCGCTCCTGCTGTGGTCGGGCTTCCCCAGAACGCGCTGTTGTACAGGACAAGTTCAGCGTCGGGATGGATTTTTTCGGTATTAGCAACTTCGCCCATTTTGACATACGCTCTATTCGGCTCCGTCGCGATGTTCGTATTAACCAATTCCGAGTTGATCGCGATGATTTCGGTGTGTTCGTCCGCATCTTCCACATAGAGAGCGTACGTGGTTCCGTCCGAACCGTGACCGATCATCGTCATTTTTCCGGGGTATGCGAATTCGCCGTTCCCCAAGTCTCTTTTCAGGAAGTGTATGCCGTATACCGAACCGAACACGAAATTGTTGAAAATCGTCTGGTCTTCCACATCGGAGAATTTGAGCGCACTGCTGTATCTTTGTACGAATCCATACAAATCGCCTGAAGGTGCCGAATATCCTTGACCTCCCGGAAGTCTCAAAGCGTAATGCGGATTGAATTGCATATTTCTGATAAATCCGCCTTCCGCGCCTCCTCCGACCCAGATGCCTGCTCTCAGGAGCGTGCCGCCTAAATAATCGACATAGTGACCGTCGGTTGGATAGGAAGCAAGGTCTATGCCTTTATCCCCGATCGGGATCGTTAAGTTGATTGCATATACGCCTGCACCTTGTCCTTGTACCAAGAACGGAGTTTTTAGCGTCTGGTCGGGATTGTTAAGGTTGACGCTGGTTAGATTCGCTTGCGTAATGGTAAGTCCTCTGAGCCCCGCGTTTGCCTTAAGCTGAATAAGAGAAGCTCCGTTTTCTCCCTGAGCGCCGCCGGTGTAAGTCGTGAATATCGCCGTGCCGCCGCCTTGCGTATGGTGCTGTACGTCCCATGTTCCTCTGAGTTCAACACCTTCGGGAATGATTACAGGATTATCCAGTTTATATCTTCCACCAGGTAAATAGATCGTGCCGCCGCCGTGATTCTGTTTCATATAGTCAAGAGCTTCCTGCAATTTGGCGGATATATCCACGGTCGGCGCGTTGCTTGTTAACGAGCGCGGGAAGTCAAGTCTAAGCACTGCGTTTGATGTCGGTCTCGGATGTACGTCAATATCTGTTTTTACGTCTTTCGGAATAGGTTCAAACAAATATTCAACGTCATTAACGATCTGCACCGTGGTGTTATTACCGCCACCATCAACGTCAAGGTTAAGGTTATCGATATGCGCGGCAAGATCAGCGCTCTCGATGTTAAGGTTATAACCGGAATTTACCGATTTGAACGTCCCGAAGTTGGCTCCGAGATTGGCATGTTTGTTTGCCTGTTTGAAGTTGCTCTGACTGACTAATGCGTTGCCCCTACCCAGGAAGTTCAGCGCGAAATCGTCATACTCGTCGAACGTGCTATCCTCGAAGGAGATCACTCCGCCTCTGGCGTTGCTTACAATCGGACCTTTGAATGCAACTCCATTGAATTGAACAGAAGTATTGAAACGTTCGTTGAAATATACGGCAGTGTCGCCGCCGAATTCCGAATTCGAGATCAGCAGACCGAAACCGTTGACGTTGTCAATATATACACCCGTTTGACTGTCTTCTATCTTTATTCCGTAGAACTGCGCATTCGGAGCTTCGTCGCCGCCGGGTTCTCTTCCGATCCACATCCCCGTCTTATATCCGGAAACGTATAAACCCGAAACATACTCCCAGTCGGAACGATGCATCATAAATCCGGTAGCGTTCGCTCTTGTGTACGCTCTCGCTTCCGAAAGAGTCGGCGCGCCGTCAAGTCCTGAATTCGCCCAGTATTTCGGGTCCATGTTGACGTCCTCGATCCGTCCGATGTCTGTACATGTGTGAACCACGATGCCCTTGTAGAGAGCCGTCATATTGCTGTTCACAACATAATGCATTTCGCTCGGCAGGGAGATGAATCCTCCCCAAGCGTTAACAAGAGTAACGCTATCAAGCGTTGCGCTGTTTCCGGTTCGTTGATAGAACGTCCACGGATACGGAATTCCATTAATCGTCTCAAATTGTCCTGTCTTCTGACCATCCGCGCCCCTCACTTCAACAACGGTCTCGGCCGTAAGATCCTGCTCGGGATACCATACCGAAAGGTTAGATACACCCGTGCCTTGTTCCATATCGATAAATCGATCGGACACGTTAGCTACCTTTTTCCCGCCTGTCTGATTTTCACGCTCGTCGGAGTCGACATACGTGTCATAATTGTCGGTACCTTTTCCGGCATATACTGCGAGTATGGTTCCGTCGATTTTGTCGTCGTAATCCTCCGCATCCGGGTTATCCCATTCGCCGCGGAGCTGTACGCCTGCCCGCAAATTCAACACTTGTTTATATTCGTAGGTTGTACTGCCCGTCGTGCTTCGAACGTTGATTGTGCCGGTCGTTTCCGTACGGAACGCATAGGTTCCCGCCGGAATATAGACTACGCCGCCGCCGTCATGATAAGCCGCGTCAATCGCCGCTTGGAAGGCCTCTCTGTTATCGAAATTTACTAAGCCTTCGTCTTCTGCCATCTCTTCTGTTTTCGCACCGAAAGCGAGTACGTTAAAGTCGGATATCGCCCAATCTTTTGCGTCGTGTTCCTGAGCGATTGCCGTTCTCATGTGGTTTGTGTAATCATATCTGTCCGGAACTGTCAGCACAAACGTTTTAGTCTCGGTTACAGGAGCGGCAACCGGACCTCTTTTTACCGTGGCCGTAAGCGTTACTTCACCGCCGCCGTCCGGACGGTTTGTCGGTATAACGCCTGCAGCGGTTATGAGGGTAGCGGCGGATGTCGTCCATGTAATATCCGTCATGTTCTCACCCATCGATGGAAGAACCAGGTTCGTCGTCACATTATCCATACCGCCGTCAGCCTCAGAAGCATTCACGCCTTTGATTAAATCCCATGTCAGTTTGTTCAACATATAATTTACCGCATCCTCGTCGGTTCCGGTACCTGTACCGCGAACGACGATATGGAATGTTTTAACGACCGATGTAGCCGTACCTTTGCTTATTGTCGCCGTGAGGGTTACGGCTTCATTGGCTTGTTGACGAGCTACTGCGCCGGTGTCGCTGTTTATAACCGTGTTATTGGTAGATGTCCACACAATGTTCGTACTCGCCGAACCAGCCTCAGCAAGAGTCAAATCGGTTTCAACCAGATCTTGTCTTGTATTCGTGCCCTTGATCGCGTCCCAAGTCAAAGCGTCCGAAGCAAGCTGTATCGCTTCTGCATCCGTTGGAGGAATTTCGGTTATTCGTATGCTCTGAATGATTGATCCGGCTGTAGCCAAACGGAAGTGCGCGCCTTGATTTTGCGCGCCTATCGCGAAATTAACTCCGTTAAGCACAACCTTTGAAGTTACCCAAGAGTTGCCGCTTCCCGCCGCCGGAATGTTCGCTTGTCTATACGCCTCATACCCAGAGAAATTACCGGGATAGATGGTGTTATAGTGCAACGAAATGCCGCCGGTTGCGCTCGGTCTCCAGTATTTCACTTCTAATTCGACCTTGTTCACTTGCTCGAGTAGAGGGTCGTCTACAATGACGTACATAAAGTCGCCAACCTGCACGGCGTCCACGCCGCTTTGCGTAACGCGCGCTACCGGGCTGTTGTCTCCGTTCAGGCTGATGTCTATGCCATTGCCCAGAAGCTTTCCATTGTCGCCGGATGGAGCAAACGTGTTCGCATCGTTGAAGTCAATGAACACTTCGGCAAGCTCGTTAGCCGTACTGGCTACTGTCAAATTAAAAGTTTTAGTAACAGGTGTTGCATTACCTTTGGTTATTGTCGCCGTAAGGGTAACGGCTTTGTCTTCACTATGGTCACGAGTTGCATTGCCAGTTGCGGTATCTATGATACCTGCAGGTACAGCCGACCATTCGATAGCCGTATCGTTCGCGCCTGTTGTCGGAAGAGTCAACGCCGTTCTTACGCCGGATTGATTCGCATTCGCATTCCTGATCGTGTCCCATGTCAGATGAGCTGCCGCGTCCGCTATGGCTTGACTGTCGTCAATATGCTCTACTTTAACTCTTGTATGCGTTCCTGCGAAAGGATACTGCGTATTTTGAGCCGTTCGTGCGAATGTATAATAGGTGTTGCCGGCCGGTTTTGTAAATGTCGCAGCATACACGCCTGTACCCAGCGTACCCGTCGTCCAATCGCCGGCTGCGGGAGCGCTGCCGGTCGTGTTGATCGCGAACTGCACAGCCTGACCGTTCGCCGGCGCCGCTGACGATAGCGTAACGTTGTCGGTTGTTTCAACAGCTGCGGGAATAGGTTTCGGCGAATCCACGGTATTCTGGAAACGCGGGTTCTTGATATAGATATCGCCTTGGGGCACCGAAGCCCATTGCATTTGTAATCTCATATCCTGTACCGTGTCCAAATGAACGGGATTGAAACCATTCGGAGAATTGGCTGTCGATAATTGCGCATATACCGTCATCCATTCATTGACATGGCCATTTCTGATTTCGTTAGCATTCAGGTTAAGTCGCGAGTTGGTGTCAAGATTGTTGCCGCCAGCCGCCACGGCTATCCAGTTATTGCCATTTAAATTTAGAAGGTCCGCATGAGTCACATACATATCAAAAACAAAATATTGATTCGCGTAACCTAATAAATCCTGACTGCCGCTAGCGGCATTCCAAATCCGTTCGGCGCCGGCACCTATTTTTCCAGCACCCAATTTAACCGCTTGATTCCCATCCGGCGCAACCGTGTTGATCGTTCCCTCTTCTATATTAGGGAAATACGTCGCAGCACGGGCGTTGACCGCCGCCGGCACGGCTTTCACCGTCACCGTAAAAGTTTGCGTAGCACTTGCAGTACCCTTCGTTATTGTCGCCGTGAGTATGACGGTTTTGTCTACTTCTCTATTCAATAAACGATTTACGCTTCCGGTGGCGCTTATTGCCGCATTGTCCGAAGACCATGCTACGTTCGTTGTTCCAATTGCCGTCGGAAGACTAAGCTGTGATTTCACATCGTTATTCGAAAGATTGCTGCCTTTAATCGTATCCCATGTCAGAGACGCCGCCGCCTCGTCTACCAATGTTTGTTCGCCAATAGACGTGACAGTTATTCTTGAAGATGCGCCGACGAAGTTGTAACTGCTGTCTGCTTTCGCGCGCGCGAATACGTAGTAGGTGTCTGCTGAAGGTAATGCGGCAAATTGATGCGTATAAACATTATCGTTATGAATGCCATCTACCCAACCGGATGCGGGAGCGATCCCATCCTCGCTTATTGCGAATTCCACAGCTTGCCCGCTAGCAGGTGCATTCGCGGTTACTGTTTTTGATGCTACGTCAAGCGCAGGAACCGTTGACGGTGAAATCGGAACGCCTAACGTACTTTTCTGGAAACGCGGGTTTTTGATGAAAACGTCGGTGCTAGGGACACTCGTACCCCATTGCAGATGCATGGCCAGTCTGGTAACTTGGTCTAGCCAGGCGTCATTGAAATTCCCGGCTACGGTACTTGTCGACGATAAATTCGTATAGACCGTCGCCCATGTGCCCACCGCTGCATTTATGACCCCGCTTACATTAAGTTGGAGACGAGAATCGCTGTTAAACTTGTCGCCAGCGGGATTACTGTTGCTTACGATGACGAGCCAGTTATTTCCTTGCATATTTTTAAAACTCTCATTTGGAATGTACATCTCGAAGGCGAAGTAGCCGTCCCTGTAAGCGGATAAATCCCTTTGAGGCGACACACTCGGCGTGAAGAGGTTATCCCAAGGACCCCCGTTCTTTGAGGTTCCAGTGTTCAACTTCCACGCTGTCTGTCCGTCCGGCGCATTTGTCGCTGTCGCCGTATTTCCATCTGCACCTGCATTTACGGTCAAAAGATTTACGTCATCTCCCCATGCCGCGCTGACTGTCATAAGCGGAGAAAACAAAGTAAGTAGCATCGCTGTCACAAGTAAAGATGCTAATAACCGTCTTTTTATCATTCTTAAATTTCCTCCATAAATAATGTAATTAGGTTTTGAAGAGATCCCATAACTCTTTAAAACATAGTGATGAACCCCTCATATGCGGCCTGACAACACTTTCCCGCTTTTATGCTCCCCGCATCACCTCTACTCTTCCATATGTCTAGTCTTGTAAAAGCTCATCCGTCCACAATCGATTCGATGTTAGCGTTTTCACGAGCTCAAAAAAATAACAGGATTCAAAGAGCGATAACAATCATTTCCCTCTTATCATACGAGTGTTGCAATAGAGTTCCAATGAGGCAGTCTTATCCTTTACGGGGTCAATATTACCTTGCGCGATTCTCCAGCACGATAAAAAACCTCCCCGGCTACGATGCCGGGGAGACCGTTTTGATTTGTTATCCGATTGGTTACGCGTTTAAAGCCCAGCTGCCGAGAACACGAGGTCGAACGCCGCTTTGGACCTGGCCGCCAGTTCTTCGGGCGTGCCGGCAGGCGCTTCGGCCGCCAAAATTTCCTGCGAAACCGGTCCACGGTAGCCGATGTTCCGGAGTCCTTGCAGAAATCCTTTCAGGTCGATGACGCCTTCGCCCGGATAGACGCGGCCGTTGTCGAGCGCTTCCTCGACCGGGACATCCTTCGCGTCGTTAATGTGCACGTGCACGATCTGTTCCGGACGAAGCCTTTCGATGTCGGAGACCGCGAGGCCGTTCGTATACCAGTGGTACGCGTCGAACAGCAGGCCTACGTTCGGCTCGCCGATCGCGTCGATCCAATCCAGCGTTTCCTGCAGCGTCCAGATGAACGGATTCGCCCAGCGCGTGCGCAAGTGGTGCGGACCGACGAACTCCAGCCCGAGCGAAATGCCGTAAGCGCCAAGCACTTGCGCGCATAGGCGCAGCCTGCGCGTCGCCGCGGCCATGAACGGCGCGGATTTCTCGTCGGTGGACGGCAGAATGTAGGTGCAGCAGCGCGTGCAGCCGAGCGCTTTCGCCGCGGCCGCGGACGCGGCAAGCCCTTCCAAGCCTTGCAGGAAATTCTCATCCGTGCCTCTCCACTCGACCGGCAGACCGATGGAGCCGATCACGACGCCGTTAACGGCGAGCAAATCCTTGGCGCCTTCGACGCCGTACTCCTTCACGAGCGATAACGCATCCGTATCCACGGCTTGAAAGCCGTAACGACCCGCCAGCTCGATAAGCTGGCGCTGATTCTCCAATGCGCCGAGACCGGCGCCGGTTAAACCTCTCAACATGGCGATTCCTCCGTCTGTGAAATTTTTTTACGAATATTCGATCGGTTACAGATCCCAGTTCAGCTTCACTTCATTGCCGGTTCTGGAAGATTCGTATATCGCGTCCAGAATAAGATTGTTGGTGTAACCCGTGAGCGCCGACGTGATCGGCTGTTTGCCTTCGCGGATACAAGCAAGGAAGTGGCGGCTTAGGCGATTGCGTTCACCCTCATCCGACTCCGGCTTCGAGAGCGACGTTTCGATCGCGCGGTCGAACTTCTCCGTCAGCAGCTTGCCGGATGCGCCCTTGTAGCTGGCGCCGCCTTCGGAGCCCATGAGGTGGACGAACGGCGCGTTGTCCGTATCCATATGGACCGCCCAGCTCACTTCGAGCGACAAGGTGCTGCCATCCTCCATTTTGATCAGCGCAGTAGCCAAGTCTTCGACGTCATAGACGCCGTCCCAATTCGGTTTGCCCCAAGTGCCGATACCCTTGCGCTTCGGCCCGAACTCCGCGTACGTCGCGCCGTAGACCGACACCGGCTTCGGATTGCCCATCAAGTAAAGCGCGAGATCCAGCATGTGCACGCCGATATCGATAAGCGGACCGCCGCCGGATTGATCCATCCGCGTGAACCACGTACCCCAGCCCGGTATGCCCTTGCGTCTGAACCAACCCGTCTTCGCCGTATAGATCCGGCCGAGCTCGCCGCGCTCAACCTGTTCCTTGATCTGCATCGGCACGGATTCGAATCGCATCTGATGGCCGATCATGACGATGCTGTCCGACTTGCGGCTTGCATCGTAAATGCGGCGGGCCGCATCACTATTGATACCCATCGGCTTCTCCAGCAGCACATGCTTGCCTGCCTCGATCGCCCGTATGGCAAGCGGCGCGTGATGCTGGTTCGGCACGCCGATAATGACCGCGTCCACATCCTCCCGGTCGATGAGCGCCTCCGGCGTCTCGACGACGTTCGCGATGCCGTATGTCGCGGCCTTCTCCTTCGCCAGCGGCAAATACGCGTCCGTGATCGCCGTAATTTCGCATTGCTCAGACAGCGCGGAGAATTCCTTCGCGTGCACGCCCCCGATGTTGCCGGCGCCGATGATGCCGATTCTGATTTTGCCTGTGGTCATGATCCATCCTCCTAGTTAATGCAAATCATATACTCTCGCAATGAGATCGCTTACCTACCCGTTTGCCCTTTATGATAAAATAGCGAGAGACGAAATTCGTCCCTCTTTTTCGATAAACATCTCATTTTTTCGGAGGCTGAGATATTGCCATGACCTACTTTCCCGATTACCTCAAAACGTACCCGAACATGGATACCGCGAGCCCGCTCCATATTAGCCTCAATACGCTTCAATCAGGCTTCCGCGCGCATCGCCACGATTTTCTGGAATTCTCGTACGTCGTGGAAGGCACCGGTTCCGAAACGATCAACGAAGCGCTGCATCCGATGAAACCGGGTACGTTCACGTTCGTGCTTCCCTATCAGGTTCATCAGATCTATACCGATCCCGGAAGCAAGCTCGTCCTCTATAACTGCATGTTCGGCATGGATCTTTTGATGGAAGCTTCCTTGCAGGAAAGGATGCTGGGACTCATCGACGCGGGTGGCGCGCCTTCCTTCATTCAGCTCGCCGGCGAAGAACATGAGCGGATGCTCCAGCTCTTGCATGACATGTACGGCGAATACCGAGGCGGCGAGCCTTGGCGCCACACGATGCTCCAGCTCCGGCTAAAAGAAATTCTCGTCCGATTCGACCGGCATCGCCGCACGCAGGAGCAAACCGCCCGAAACGGCAGAGAGACGGTACAGCCGCACCGGTCCAGCTTAGGCAAACATTCGTCCGTCTGGCCGATCATCCATTATATCCATCAGCATTATCAAGACGACTTAACCTTGTCGGAGCTTGCGGAGAGGTTCAGCCTGAGTGTCTCCCGCATCAGCGAAGTGATCAAAGAGACGACCGGGCAGAACTTCTTGCATTTCCTCCATGACCTGCGCATTCGGCACGCTTGCAGCCTGCTCGTCTCGACCGAAATGAGCGTATCCGAAATCGCGCTCGAGGTCGGCTACGGCTCCTACAACACGTTCTCGCGCGTGTTCCGCGAGAGCAAGGGCATCGTTCCCAAGGAATATCGCAAACGCAAATAAGGGTTATCTCCCCAGTCCCGTTTCTTGAATGCGGAGATAACCCTTTCGCTTGTGCCCGGCGTTCCGTCAGCCCCTCCAATGATGGATGGAGCTGAGTGTCAGCACGACAACGAATAACACATACAATACAAGCGAAATAATTCTGATCGTGCGCCTGTTCATCTCTCCGCACCCCTTCCGCATCTTCATCACCTGTGGTATTCCATCCTATGCAGGTCGTGACAAATGCGGAGCTTGTACGTTGCTTCTATCTCTCAGAATGCGAGACGCTTTCGAGCCTGACGATACGATCGCAGATTGCGTCCAACAGCGGCTTGTCGTGGCTGATTGCAATGATCCCGATGTCGCGGGACTTCGCGACGGTCAATAGCGCATGCCATATTTCCGCCTGTGTGATCGCATCCAGCATTGCCGACATTTCGTCGGCTACGATAAACTTCGTCCCCGCACCCAGCGATCTGACGATGCAGCAACGCTGCAGCTGCCCGCCGGACAGCTCGTTCGGATACCGCCGGAGCCAAGCTTCCTCGATACCGAACGCGACTAGCAGCCCGGCATCCGGCTGCCAGCCTTCGGCTATCGTCTTGCCGAGCGTCCAGCGCGGATTCACCGCAAGCTCGGGATGCTGATGGATCAGCTGGACGGGGCGGTATCCATCGCCTCGAAGGTGAACGCCGGAGGCCGTCACTTCTCCTTCAGTTGGCGTCATATAGCCGGCAAGCAGCTTGCCGAGCGTCGACTTGCCCGTGCCGCTCGGCCCCATCAAGCCAACGATCTCACCGGGGCTAACTTCGATCGAATAATGTCGGAACAACCACGCACCCTTCCCATATCGCCAGCCGAGGTTTTTGCCTTGCCATTTACCCGATTCCATCGGCCTCATTCCCCTCCATTATCGGTCGCCGGAAGCCGTTCCGTGGCAGTGCCTGCCACAACGACCGGCTGTAAGGATGTCGCAGCAAGGCGCCGTCTCCGCGAAAGCTGCTCGCCGGAGCGATCTCCAAGACCTCGCCTTCCTTCATCACGACGACTCTGCTCGCGATGCTTGCGGCGGCCTCGAGATCATGCGTGATGATTAGCACGGCCGAGCCGGCTGAAGACAGCTCCCGGAAGTACCGGATCGTCTGCGCCACATCATCCGATCCCATTCCCGGGGTCGGCTCGTCGGCAATGATCAAGTTTGCTTCCTTCCGGGTCGACATCGCGAGCAGCACCTTGCGCGCCATGCCCCCGGACAACTGGAACGGAAATAACCGTTCCACGCCAAGTCCCAGACCGAGCCGCTCTAGCAATCCACGCCTCGCGTCCAGCGCTGCCGGATCATCGGATGGCCCTCTTAGCTGCCGGCCTACCGTAAGCAGCGGATTCAAATAGCCCACCGATTGCGGCAGCAGCGTCAGCGTCTTGCCCCGCGTCCGCAGGAGTTCTTTCCCATCCAGCGTCTTGCCATTCAAGCGTATCGTCCCCGCGCTTGCCGCATTGCGCGGCAGAATGCCCATAACGGCATGCGCCAGCAGGCTTTTACCGGAACCGCTAGCCCCGACTATGGCAACGATCTCGCCCCGCCCGACGGACAGATCCAGCTGCTTGATCGCGTTCGCCGCCTGCTGGCCGCTGCCTCGCCCGTAGTCAAGGAACGAGACCGACAGCCCTTTTATCTCCAATACGTTCATCTCGCCCTGCTCCCTCCCGTTATAACCGCGAATGTTTCGGATCGATAAGCCGCTGCAGCGCATGGCCGAGCCTATCGAACGCCCGCACCGTCACGAGCAGCCCAAGACCCGGGAATACCGCAAGCCACCACATCCCGGAGGACAGATACCGCATCGACTCCGACAAAATAATGCCGATCGCCGGCTGATGCGGCGAAAATCCGAGCCCCAGAAACGTAATGGCCGCCTCGTGCAGAACGGCATGAGGGAATAGCAGCAGGAACCCGATGAACAGCTGAGGCAGCAAATGCGGAACAAGATGCCGCGTCATAACCCAGTAACGCGACTTGCCGAAGCCGCGGCTCACCGCGACATAATCGGCTGATATAACTCCCAGCGCCTCGGCGCGGATGACCCGCGCGAGGCTTGGCCAATGCGTGAGCATGATGCCGATTAGGATGCCCTTGATTCCCCCGCCGCTGACGAAAGCAATCAAGATCAACATGACCAAATGGGGAACGCTAAGCGCCACGTCGATCAGCCAAGTGATGATCCGATCCGCCGTCCTTCCGAGGAAGGCGGCCGCAAGCCCCATCGCCATCGCGATCATGGCGCTGCAAGCGGCGCCCGCAAGCCCTATTCCGACGCTTAGGGCGAGCCCCTGTATCGTTCGCGCGAACATATCGCGGCCAAGCCAGTCCGTCCCGAAGAGATGATCGGAAGACGGCGGCAAGTCGCGAGACTCCAGACTGACTCTCAAGCCTTGGCCGCTTAGGAACGTTGCGCCGAGCACGATGCCAAGCAGTAATAGGCCTGCCGCGACCGCGGATATCATGAGCCGCGTTCTTCCGTTCAAAACCAACCGTTTTTTGAGCGATGGCAACGAGAATATCGATGTCCCCCTCATGCCTTCACCTCCTGGACGAATCGGAGCCGAGGATCAATCCCGCGGTGAATGATGTCCGCGATCAGGTTGCCGGCGAACACGAACAGCGTGCTGCAGATGACAAGACCCATCAACAAAGGAACATCGCCGCGCAAGCCCGCTTCGACCGTCGCTTGGCCGAGCCCGGGATATGCGAAAACCTGCTCCGCCAGCACCGCTCCTCCGAACAATTCGCCGAATGACGCGAATTGCAGCACAAGCGCGGGCATTGCCGCATTGCGCAGCCCATGGCGCAAAAACAAGCGAATGCCTCGCTCCCCTCTGGCCCGAGCGAACAAGACATAGTCGCTGTCGTACACTTCGATCAGCTTCGCTCTCGTATGAAGCGCGATCGGCGCAATGCCTGCGACGCTAAGCGTAAGCGCGGGCAGCGCCATGTGATGCAGCCGGTCGAGGAGCGTAACATCCCCGGCCAGCAGACCGGCCGGAACGCCAAGCCCAACCGGAAACCAACCGAGCCATACCGCGAATACCGTCATCGCGAGCAGAGCGATCCAAAATGCCGGCGTGGATGCGATCGTATAACAAACCGTTTGAATCATCCTGTCGATCAGCCGGTCTCGTTGAATCGCCGCAAACGCGCCGGCTGCGAAGCCGATTGCGCCCGAGAGCAGCCAAGCTGCCGCCATGAGCGCGGCCGAACTCGCGAATCGTCCGGCAATGATCGATGCTACGGGTTCCCGGTAAATCATCGAGGTGCCCATGTCCCCCTGCAGCAAGCTGCCCGCCCAGCGCAGGAATCGCTCCGCGAAAGGCTGATCTAGCCCCCAGTACGCCGCGATCTCCGCGCGCTGCTCCGGCCCTACCCGTAGCAGGTCGGCGCCGATGTAGGCTTGCACGGGATCGATCGGCGAGAGGTGCACGAGCAGGAACGTGAGGAAAGTGACGGAAGCAAGCAGCAGCGCAAGCCTTAACGTTTTTTTTGCCGCGAAGCCGATCAAGCTCCGCCATGCTCCGCTCTCGGACGACGCCGGCTCTTCGAATACCCGGAGTGCGGCGGAATCATGCCCTTTGCCCACCGTTATTGCTCCTTCCACTTCCAGCTGGCGATATTGTCGGTCACCGGCCATCCATGCCCATGCGGCTGTATGCGCGGCGTTCCGATATCTAGCGCTTCGTCGACCAAATACAAATGATTGATATTGACGAGCCAGGCCCATGGGGCATCGCCCAGAGCGCTCGCTCCCGTCTTGCCGTCCCATTGCGACTTCTTCCAGAACGCCATCGCTTCTTCCTCGGTGCGGGCCGCGAGCGCTTGATCCATATAGTTATCTACTGTGTCATTCTGATAGTAGCCGGTATTGTAATAGTCGACGCCTGCGTACTTCGAGGCGTGAAGGACGTAGATCTCCGATGGGTCGTGACTTCCCCAACCGAAAAGAACCGCGCTCGCGTGCATCTCCCGATCGATGTCTTCCCAGCTCTTGCCTTCCGCCGTCATCTTGATGCCGATCTCCTTCGCCATCTCCGACGCGGCAAGCGCGAGCGACTGCCTGGTCGTATCGCCCGATGGATAGATGAGCGGGAACTCCGCCTTGACGCCGTTCTTCTCGACGATGCCGTCGCCGTCGGCGTCCGCCCAGCCCGCTTCCGCGAGCAACGCCTTCGCGCCGTCGATATCGCCGTCCGCGATCGTCGTTTCTTCGTTCCACCAAGGCAGTCCGTCCGCAGCTGTATAAGCTGGCGTTCCGTAGCCGTGCAGGATGCCATCTACCAGCCCCTTGCGGTCGATGGCCATATTGATCGCCTTGCGGATTGCCGCATCGGACGTTACCGCGTTGCCGATGGGATATCCCTCTACCGTCAATGCGCCCGGCTCGACATACGGGAAGACGATGCCTCGATTATCGACCGTTCTCAGCGATTCCAACCGCATGCCTTCGACCTGCTGATTGCTGAAAGCGGAAGGAATATAGGCCATATCAACCGTTCCCGCCTTCGCCGCGGCAAGCGCTGCGTCCTCGCTTAGGAACAGGAACGTAATCTGCCGGAACGATGGCTTGTCCCCGTAATAATCGGGGTTGCTCTCCACGATGAGCTGCTGGCCGCGATCCCATTGAACGAGGTTGAACGGACCGGATCCGATCGGCTTGCTCGCATAGTCCGATCCGTGGGCATGCTTGGGTACAATGCCGAGCGTCGCGAGCTCGTTCAGGAATGTTGATTGCGGCCGGCCCAGCTTGAAGACGATGGTGTTGCCCGAAGCCAGGATCCCCTTCACGTTCGTCAGATCGATAGCCGCCCCGCTGCTCGCCGCCGTTTCGAACGTGTATTTAACATCCTCCGCCGTAAGTGGCTGCCCGTCGGTGAACGTCACATCGCCTCGGATGTTGACCGTCCACTCGAGTCCGTCTTCGCTAACCTCGTAGCTCTCGGCCAGATCGTTCACTACATTTAAGTTGTCGTCGCGCTTCAGCAGCGTGCTTTGGAACAAAGGCGATCCGTAGCGTCCCCAGCCTAACGTCGGATCGAAACCTTCCTCCGGCTCGCTGCCGATGGCCACGATCAGTTTGTCCGAACGCAGCTCCTGCCCGTTCCCTTCGGTCGCCGGGGCGGCGCAGCCGGCCAGCGCGACGGACAGCAGCAGCATGGCCAACATCGAGCACATCGGTTTCTTAGGCATGATTATCCCCTTCATCATGTAAACCCTCTCCATTTCGTGTTACGATTCATTCATATTGTAGCACGCGGCAGGAATGTTTACATCTATTTTTTACAACGTTAGAATTGGATGAATCTGGGCCGCTATCCGAATACCGTAAAATTTGATTGTTCAGCCATAGAAAAAAGAAGAAGATGACGGCATCTTCTTCCGTCATCTTCCTCTATAGCTTGCGGTACTATCGGCTATCATGTTGAT
The DNA here is from genome assembly GCF_030929555.1 of Paenibacillus sp. LHD-117. Lineage (GTDB taxonomy): Bacteria > Bacillota > Bacilli > Paenibacillales > Paenibacillaceae > Pristimantibacillus. The sequence continues at coordinate 158,784 of NZ_JAVFVT010000006.1, forward strand.
GGCTGTGATGATGGTGGTCGCGATGATCGGCAGCCCCTTCGTCCCCGTGTTTGTCGGCGAATGTGACTGACAGCTCCGCATACGAGACGCCTTTCTGAATTTGGATCCGCTCGTGCAGCTGTCGCAATTGCTCCATTCGGCCGCGTACAACGATCACCTCGAGGCACTGGTCATGATTAAGATGAACATGCATGTTGGAGACGATATCGTGATGGTAATCATGCTGGATGTCCATAAGAACGACCGGCAGCTCCCTGACGTGATGGTCGTACACGACTACGATCGTACCAGCCACGAACTCGTCGCCACTCAGTCTGGCCGGCTCCAGCAAGGCTTTCCTCGCCAAGTCCCGAATCGCCTCCGAACGGTTCTGGTATCCTTGTTCTTCGATAAAACGATCGAATTGTCCGATTAGCGGGGCAGGGAACGACACGCCGAACCGAACCAACTCATCCTTGTCCTTGTCTGCCATTCTGGATGACCGTCCCTTCCTGCCTACTTTCCTACTTTCCTACTCGCCTACCAGCATGCCGTGCCTAGTCGCGCTATGAGCTACTCCCGAACGAGCTTCGCTGGCCAACCCAGCTGCTTGCACATTTCGTCCATTCTTCGAATATCCCGCGTTGCTTCAATATACTTCAATCCCGCGCCCGTAGCGACCTCCGCGGCCCATCTCAGCAAGTACACAAGCGTATCGGCTTGTCTCTCCTTGGCGTCGTGCTCCCGGATGACAAGCGACTCCCCGCTCGCGTACGCTTGGGCGAAACCCCAGTACGTGCCTTCGAAGCTTCTGGCGCCAAGCCATGCCGGCTTGCCCTCGGCAGCAGACCACGTCCCGTTCGAATGACGGGCCAGCTCATCATGCCATTCATCCGCGCTTTCCGGTCCGCCGATCCGGCTCCGAGGCGACCAGCTAGCGACTTGTTTTGCCAACTCACGCAGCGCTTCGCCGTCCTCGACTTCGGTCCAATCGGCAACGGCATGCTCCCATGATGCCGGAACTTCGATAACCAGCTTCCATCTCCTATACTGGAACGGGATGCCTAGATTCTCCAATAGATCGGGAACGGTGACTGGAACCAATCCTAACGACCTGGCGTGTTCAATGATCGTGCCGAGCGCTTCCGGCGTGCCGGTTGCGATATCGTTGCAATGATGGACGACGATCGTTCCGTTCTGCAGGACGGGAACGATGCGCGACGCGATTTCCGCCGCGGGAATACCAGCCCAATCGCCGGAATCCTCGCCTTCTAGGTCGGTATACCCCCATTCCGCAAGCCAGCGAAGACCGTCATCGTTATACGAGCAATAAGGGAACCTCATGAATGTCGGACAAGGAAGTCCGGTCGCCTCTTGATAGGCAAGCTCGGTCGCCTGCAACTCGGACACGAAAACTTCTTTACCCACTTGCGCCATGCGCCGATGGTGGTACGTGTGCGGTGCAAGCACATGGCCCCGCTCGATGATCTCCCTCGCTTGATCGGGATGTTTGTCCATCCACTCGCCGGTGTGGAAGAACGTCCCAACCGCTCCGCCCGCTTCCAGCGCGTCCATCCAAAGGGCCGCCTTCAGCCGGTATGGCCCATCATCGAAGGTGAGCGCGTAATAATTCGATTGCTCGTTCCCTCGCCATACTTCCGACGCGCCTCGCCAATTGTTCTCGTTCGCCATGCCCGCACTCTCCCATTTAAAGATACATGTATTATAGACTACCTTCGGAGTCGTGGGGAGATGGGCAGGATTGTTTCGAGAAAAAAATGCATCCGATACATACTCCGAGGGTTGTAGATACGTTTCGCGGACCTACAGCGGGCACATCGCCGTCTACGCGAGCTTTAGGTATGTTTCGCGTACCTACTGCAGGCGAATCGCCATCTCCGCGAGCTGTAGGTACGTTTCGCGTACCTACAGTGGTCGGATCGCCGTCTCCGCGAGCTGTAGGTACGTTTCGCGTACCTACTGCAGGCAAATCGCCGTCTCCGCGAGCTGTAGGTATGTTTCGCGTACCTACTGCGGGCGGATCGCCGTCTGCGCGAGCTGTAGGTACGTTTCGCGTACCTACATCGGGCGGATCGCCGTCTGCGCGAGCTGCAGGTACGTTTCGCGGACCTACAAAGGGAGGATCGCCGTCTGCGCGAGCTATTGGTACGTTCCGCGTACAAAAAACCGCCATCGGCATCCTTAAACTGGACGCCAATGGCGGCTTGAAGCCGACCGGTCTGCAGGTGACAGGTCTTATAGCCGGCCGATATTGCAGCCGACAATCATCCGGGCTGCCGACCGTTTATTACGCGGTCATGCCCACGACACCTTGATCGTCGATCCCTCCGGCTTGCCGGGATAACGGACTAGCGCCGTTCCGGATGAGGCGTCGTACGTAAGCTCCGCTTTGGCGCCGTCCGCGGTTGCGTCCTTCGGCGCCGACGGCACGCGGATCCGCGTGCTGACCGTCATTGCGGACGGGCTTTCAGACCGGAAGGATATCGCTTCGGCGTCTGCGCGCTCATCCGATACGCGAGAGGAACTGACGAGGACGCGGGCGCCCTGCCTCCCTTCCCCGTCCGACGCGGTCCCATCGTTCAAATCATACAACAAACAGTTGTCCCCGGGCTTAAGAGCGACGTCCTTCAGCACCGGAAGATCGGCCTCGAACAAGTCGATATACATCCCGTTCAGCACGGATCCTCCCGCGAACGCGTCTTCCGTTTCGTCCAGCGCTTGCGCGATGACGTAAGGACCCCGTTTGATGCGGAGAAGCCCGCTCTCGGTGTAATCGTCCCCTTCGGCCCTCAGCTCAAGCGCCCTCTTCACTCTGCCGAGGACAATCTGTGCGCCTTCGGCGGTTCTCGATAAAGCCGCCGGATGAACGCGATGGATGATGACCGCTCCTTTGCCAACCTCGAACTCGCCTTCCGCCTGATCCGCGGAAAGTCCAAGCGCCTCGAACAGATGCTGATCGGGCCTATCGTACGTGCGGCGGCCCCCAGCGCGGTTCCACCACTCGCGCACCCCGTGGAACGGATCGGATCCGTCGCCGACGTAGATCAGCACTCCGCCGTCCCGGACCCATCCGGCAATAACCTGATGGAGCCCGGCATGCTCAGGCTTCATGAACTCGTAGCTGAGCAGCAGTACCCTATAGTCGTCCAGGTAGCCGGGGAAAGCCAGCGCGTTGTCGAGCTGGACAGGACGCAGCGGAATGCCGTGTTTCACAAGGGGCAGCGCAAGTCCGTAGAACGCCGACCAATCCAGCAGCTCGCGCTGCTCGGGCGCCAGCAGATCCGACGTTGTCGTGCCGTCGTATTTGAAGCCGGCCGATCGTTCCGCCTCCGTCTCCTCCGGGATGACGTCTCCCCGCTGATACATGGACGAATTGGATAACAGCAGGCCGATCCCCGTCGTATACCCGGCGTCGTTTTTCTCCTCTTCGTGGTTATGCATATCCCGCAGCACTTGCATAACCGTTAGCAGCACCGTAGCATAGTCTCCCGGAATCTTCTCTTTGCCCGTGCCGTCCTCCTTCGGGTAGCTGCCTTCGAACACCCGCCACGGCCATGGGCATACCTCGTACTGAGACACGCCTGGATGAAGCAGCGAAGCGACCACAGTCGATCGGTAATTATACCGGTAGTCGCTCCAGCTGTATCGCGGATTGTCTTCGATCGGATCGTGCAGGAACCACATGTCCCTGCCCGTTCCGCGCGTCAGCTCCTGCATGATGCCGTATTCGAGGAAGGCCGTCTCGAACGTGCGCTCTCGGCGGACGCCGCGGTAGACGTTCGGCGTTCTGGCCGTTCCCGTCCATATTTGCGCGATGAAGCCGTCGCAGGCCGGCATCGAGACGAGCAGCGCCTCCGGGCTGATAATGCGCCACTGGGTGTAATTGATCAGGCTGTGAGTCGGGACGTAGAAACGAATCTCCCTGCCGTACGTCACGAGCGCGTATTCCTTCATCTGGCTGCATAACCTGTCGAGCGCGCGGTAATACAGATGGGCTTTCAGCTTCGATGCGCGGTATTGCGCGTCCGGCGAGGAGTGGGGAGCCGTCCAGGCCTCCCCGTAATACGTCAGCCACTCCCGCTTGAACGCCTCGGAATAACCCGATGCCGCCCAGTATTCCGGCTCTTCCAGATGGATCGCTTCCACGCCGTAATCGATGGCGAGCTTGATGTGTTTGGCCAGATATTCCGAGTACGCGATTGTCGGATCCATGTAAGGAACATCCTTGCCATGGAGCAGATGATTGCCGAAACGGTCCATTTGCGCCTCGTCCCAATGCTTCCGCCCGTCGAACTCGCCGTACAAGTAGTCCTGGTATTCGCCCCAGGATACGCCCGTCATCAAATGGATCGTATAGCCGGCTTGTTTCCAACCTTCTATTCGTTTGCCCAAGTCGTTCGACAGTCCGTAAATCATGACGAAATCCGTCCGAAGATCGTACGTCGGCCCATACGGACGCGATTCCTGAAACCCGGTCCATTCCGGACCTTTGCGCTTCGTACCCATTTGTACGCTTAGCCTCCTTCACACTCACTCGCGCCAATCAGGGGCAGTCGCGCCCCTCGCCGCAGTTAGTTAGGCATTTGCAAAGTAACGACTTCTTTGCCCTGCAGGTTCTCGTTCATGTACGCGATCGCTTCCTCATAACCCGTTTTATTCAATTGGCCGCGCAGGTCGTTGATGATTTTGAGCGCCGCTTCGTCCGACTTGGCGAAGACCGCCTGCTTCCATACATCGCCCCTCTTATCCATCGCCGGCTTCATCCCTTCCCATTGCGGCGCCTTCATGATCACGTCCCCTGGATTAAACGCCGAGACGACGCTGACGCCGTTCGGACGAAGAATTTCGCGCGCTTTCGCCATGGCATCGAGCCTGGTTTGATCCGCCCAAATATCGCCTCCGCCGACGGAGTTGATGCGGTCCTGACCCGACAACGACTCGAAGCCGATACTGATGCCTTCGTTTTTCTTCATCTTGCCCGTCGTATCGGCAGAGAACTTGTCGAACCATTCCTGCTTCGCGACCGGTTTGCCGCCTTCCATATCCCAATGTACACCTTGCACGCCGTAACGGACGAGCAGGAACCCTTCATCGGATGCCAGATAGTCGAGCAGGCGCAGAGCGGCGTCGACGTTCTTCGATTTTTTCGGAATGACGGTGACGTTATTGCCTTGGATACCCAGATCAACAGGACGATCCGGCGCCGCTCCGGCGCGCTCCAGCGGGCCTACCGGAATGTAATCGCTGCCCGGATGCGATTTCACGTAGTCCTTCGAAGCGTCGAGAATCGCCGGATAGTGAGCGGCGAGCACGGCGATGCGTCCTTGCTTGATCTTCTCGTTCGCGATCGGGTCGGTCTGCGTGAACGCTTCCGGATCGAGCAGACCTTCCGCGATCAGCTTGCGGTAATAAAGCGTGTAATCCTCGTATTGTTTTGTGAAAAAGCTGTTGACCAGCTTGCCGGAGCCGTCGTCGATATAGTCGGAACCGTAGAACATCGTATTGCCGATGCCGACGGCCCAGCCGTTATGGAAGCCGCCGAGCGGAATGACGGGCAGGCCGTTCTCTTCGAGCTTCGCGTCTTTAATTTTGGCGAGGAAATTGTACAAATCGTCTTTCGTTTTGACCGATTGCGGATCGACGCCGACCTTCTCGGCGATGTCCTTGCGGACGTAGAAGCCGTACAGCCAGTCGTTTGCGTCTTCCGGCGTCGCGGGATGATTCTGGTACATCAGGAACTGTTTGCCACCGTAAGCGTCGAACGCCTTCTCGTACAGAGCCGGCGGAACGTTCTCCTTCGCGACCGCTTTAGCCAGGTTCGGATATTGGCCAAGCTTATCCGTCAGATCGACGAGCTGATCCTCTTTGGCCGCCTTGATAATGGCGTCGAGCTCGCCGCCCCAAGCCGGACCGGTATAAATATCCGGCAAATCCTGCGTCGCGAAAATTTGATTGACCTTCTCGACCTCGCTGCCTTTCGTGTATTCCCATTCGACGGTAATGCCCGTTTTTTCTTTGATGATCTTCGACACGGGCGTCATGTCCACGTCCGCGCCAGTGGAGCCGTTCCAGTTGTGAAGCACTTTGAGGGTAACTTCCTCCATTTGGCTTCCATCGTCCGTATTGCCCTCCGTGGCGGACGGCTTGTCGGTCGCGGGCGTATTCCCGCCGTTCCCACCGTTGTTGCTGTTGCTGCAAGCCGCAAGCAAACCTACCAACATCGCGACGATCAGCAACAGTGAGGCTTTCTGTACTCGTTTGTTCCTCATAAGAACCCTCCCATGAATCGTAATTGGTATGATAAAGTCCGCTTTCGCGAACGATTACCCTTTGACCGAGCCGATCATGACGCCTTTGACGAAATAACGCTGCAGGAACGGATAGACGCACAGAATCGGAAATACAGTGATGACGAGCAGCGCCATGCGCATCGATTCAGGTGTGGCGGAGGCGGCACCCATATCCACCGTTTGCCCGCCTTGCTGCGCGGCCCGCTGCATGGACGACGACAGCGCCTCGGCTTCCGTCAGCAGCTGTTGGAGCAACGTCTGCACCGGTATCAAATCCTTGTCGGATACGTAATAAGCGCCCGTAAACCAGTCGTTCCAGTGCGCGACGCCTATAAACAGCGAGATGGTGGCGAGCACCGGACCGGACAGCGGCAGAATGATGCGCAGGAAAATCATAAAGTCGCCGTAACCGTCGATGCGCGCCGATTCCTCCAGCTCTTCAGGTATGCCTTGCAGGAAGGTACGGATGATGACGATATGCATGAAGTTGAAGAGCATCGGGATGACGTACACCCAGAACGTATTAATGAGATGGAGTTTTTGCAGCGTGATGAAGTACGGGATAAAACCCGCGCTGAAGATCGTCGGCAGGAAGATGTAGAACGTGACGAACGAACGACCCGGCAGCGATTTCTTCGATAACGCGTACGCCATGAGCGTGCAGAGCGTCACGTGGAGGAACGTGCCCAGAAGCGTGCGGAATAGGGTTATTTTGTAGGCATTCCAGATGCGGCCGTTCTCGAATACTTCCGCGTAATTATCGAGCGTGAACTTGCGCGGCAGGAAATACAGCGCGCCCAGCATGGAATCCTTGCCGTCGTTAAGGGAGTAGACGAGTATATAGATGAAAGGATAAATCATCGCGAAACCGAACAAAGCCAAGAAAACGTAGTTCAGGACGGGAAATACGGACAAACGGCTCTTCGTCAAGTCGGATCACTCCTTAAAGAGGTAGTTCAAAAACCCCGATTTTGATCACGAAGTATTCCAGGAAGCAAACTCGACATCGAATCTTGAATTCAGCCGGAACTTCCGGTGCTCACGTAGCTTCCACTACGCTCCGCTCCTCATTTCCTAGCTTCATCCAACCTTCTCGGTGCTGAAAACCGGGCTTTTTGAACTCTAATTAAAACAGGGATACATCGCTTACTTTGCGGGCGATGCGGTTAACCGTCAGGATTAGAATAAACGCGATGACGCTTTGGAACAGCCCGACGGCTGCCGCGTAGCTGAGTCTTCCTTCACTGAGGCCCGCGCCGATGACGTGGACGTCGAGCACGCTGCCGATGGCGGCCGTGGCCGGTCCGTTCAAGAGAAGCAGCTGCTCGTAGCCTGCGCTCATTAAGCTGCCCGCCGACAGGATAAACAGGATAACCGCGATGTTGCGGATGCCGGGAAGGGTAACATGCCAGATCTGGCGGAACCGGCCCGCGCCGTCGATCTTGGCGGCCTCGTATAGCTGCTGGTCGATGCCCGCGATCGCGGCCATATAAATAATCGAGTTCCAGCCGATGTTCTTCCAGATGTCGGAGCCTACGATCATTTGGTAGAACCAGGTCGTATTGTTCAGGAATTGGATCGGCTCGACGCCCATGCTTCCGAGCAGATCGTTGACCGGGCCGCCGTAAGGCGTGAGCAGCCGTTGCATCAGCGTGACGACGACGATCCAGGAAACGAAGTAGGGTAAATACGAAAGCGTTTGCACGACTTTCTTAAACATAACGTTCCTAACCTCGTTGAGCAGGATCGCCAAGGCGATCGGCATCGCGAAGCCAATGAGCAGCTTCATCAGGCTAATGATGATCGTATTGCGAATGAGCTCGAACGATTGGTAATAATCGAAAAATTGATTAAAATACTTCAACCCCGCCCAAGGGCTTCCGGTGAAGCCTCCCGTGTACATAAAGTCGCGGAAGGCCACCTGGATGCCGAAAAGCGGCACGTAGGAGAACAGAAAAAACCAAATGATACCGGGAAGCATAAACAGGTAAAACAGCTTATGGCGCCAAATCCGCCTCCACAAAACTGAATCGAACATGGATGCACCTCCTGAAAAGTGAATGGCAATGGCGGCTTCGGTCCGGATCAGGACCGAAGCGCCAACTTAAGTGTCACTACCTCGAACGGCAGCAGCGTGAGCGATAACGCTCCGTCCGTCAGCGCGAGCTTCTCGGACGGCTGCTCCAGCAGATCGGTCAGCCAAGCGTCGGTAACCGGAACCCCGATGTTCAGCGTTGTCCTCGCACGTGTACCCGACGTCTCGTACAGCCTTACGATCAGCTCTTCGCCGTCCTCGGCACGCTTGACCGCCTCGATCATGACGTTCGGATGGTCCGCGCGGAGGAAGCTTGCCGACGCAGGCAGCGAACCGCCATGCTCGGCCGGTTCGGCGGCGACCGTCCGCAGCGGCACATTCAGCTCATAGCCGCGTTTGTACACTTGCGCCTGTACGTGATCCCCTTCATGCGGATAAAGCGAATACGTAAACCGGTGCGTCGCGATATCCGCCTCCGGATCGGGATAGGTCGCTCCGCGCAATAAATTGAGATCCAGGACGTTCTCGCACACGCGATGGCCGTACTTGCTGTCGTTCAGCAGTGCGACGCCGTAATCCGGCTCGGAGAGATCGATCCAATGATGCGCGCAGATCTCGTCTTTGGCGAAATCCCAGCTCGTATTCCGGTGCGTCGGCCGTTTCACGTAACCGAATTGGATCTCGCAGCTTGCCGCGTCGGAGCGAACGGCGACCGGGAACGATGTCCGCAGCATGCGGCCGGATTCCCGCCAGTCGGCTTCAGTCTCGAAGTCGATTCGTCTGCTGCCCATGGTCAGGATGACCTTCTGGGTAATTACGGATTGCCCGAACTCGTAACGAAGCAGCATCCCCGCCGTAGGCCCGTCCGCGAAAGGCTCCATCGCCAGCAGCGTCGGCGGCGCGCCCCCGCCATCCCGGTAATCATGGCGGAAATCCCAGGCGTCGCCATCGTCCTCGTAGACCGCCAGCGCATTAGCTTCGCCGCTAGCCACGACTTCGCGACCGGCTGCCTTATCGACGATCGAACGGATCGCGCCGTTCTCGCCGAACGCCACCCGGAGCAGCTCGTTCTCGACGATCCGCTCCGCGGCCCCGAGCATCGGTATCAATCGATTCGCGGCGTCCTCATGCTGTGCCAGCGCGGCCGCCGATTGTTTCTCCGCTTCTTCTTCGGGCCGATCGGCGGCAATGGCCACGTAACCCATGGCCGGCACACGCACCTTCCGCCATGATCCGTTCAGCTTCATCCACTCTTCGCGTTCCCACGGAAGCGAATTGAAGACGGCTTGCCGCTTGCCGCTACCGTCCGCATCAGGCAACCTTGCTGCAATCTCGCCGTAAGCGCCGGCGATGAGGTCTTCGACGCGAGCCAGCATGATCGCATAACGTTCCAGCGATTCGTCATAGACCCGTTTGATCGACGAACCCGGCAAGATGTCATGGAACTGATATAGCAGCGTCTCTTTCCAAATCGTCTCGAGCTCCTCCGCCGGGTATGGAGCTCCCGCGATGATGCCCGCAAGCGACGAAGCGAATTCCAGCTCCCGCAGCGCTTTCTCCATGAACCGGTTATACCGTTTGTTGCGGGCTTGGCTCGTAAGCGTCCCTTGATGTTTCTCCAAATAAAGTTCGCCCTGCCAGGTTCGGTACTTGTCCGACCCTTCGTTCAAACGTTCGAAGAAGCGGTGCGACGACTCTTGCTCGACCGGGCTTAAGCCAAGCAAATTTGTTTCTCTGGCAAGCCGCTCCAAATGTTCTTCGCCCGGGCCGCCGCCGCCATCCCCGATTCCGAACAACATCAGGCATCTGTCGGACACGTTTTTGTCCAGGTAGTTATGTTCCGCCTTCGCGATGGACCGCGGCGCGGCCGGGCTGTTGTACGTATCTTCAGGAGGCATATGCGTCAATACCTTGGATCCGTCGATGCCTTCCCAGTGGAACGTATGGTGCGGATGTTGGTTATACTCGCTCCAAGAAAGCTTCTGGGTCATCATGTAATCGACGCCGGATTTTCTGAGCAGCTGCGGCAGGCTCGCCGTATAACCGAATACGTCGGGCATCCAAAGCGACTTCATCTCCTGCCCGAATTCCTGAAGGAAATACCGTTTCCCGTACAGCAGCTGTCGTACCAGCGATTCGCCTCCGGGCACGTTCGTGTCGGATTCGACCCACATTGCGCCTTGAGGCTCCCAGCGCCCTTCCTTCACCCTTTTCTTGATTTTCTCGTACAGCTTCGGGTAGTGGGTCTTCATCCAGTCGTACAATTGCGGCTGGCTTGCGCCGAACACGTAATCCGGATATCGTTCCATCATTCGGAGCGCGGTAGAAAATGTCCGGGCTCCCTTGCGGATCGTCTCCCTGATCGGCCATAACCAGGCCAGGTCGATATGCGCGTGGCCGACGGCGCTGACCGTAAGCGCGGGTGCGCCCCCCTTCTTCGCCAACTGAACCTCGAGCAAGGCGCGCGCTTTCGCCGCTTCCTCTTCCGTGAATTCCCTCAGCAGGAACGACGCCTCGTAAAGCGCTTGCAAAATTTGCGCCCTGCGCGCCGAGCTTTCCGGCAGCTGCTCGGCGGTTTCGAGCAGCACCTCGGCGTCGTAATACAGCTGCCTGATCTCCTCGCGGCAGACGGCGATGGTCGCTTCCTTCAACGTACCGCTCCGGAACCTGCCGAACAGATCGTTGCAGCCTGCATCGCCCCACAGATCGATAAGTTCGGTTCCTTCCGAAACTTCCGTTATGTGCACGACGCGTTTGCCCGGCTTGCCAAGCGAATAATCGAATTCGGAATTAATGTTGGTCAGGCCCTGAACGGGAGTGCCTTCCTCGTCGACTAGACATAACTCGCCGTTCACGTCGATCAACAGCACAACCTTGTTTCCCTTGGCGCTATCCGGCACTTTGCCGGAAAAGTGGAACCAGGCGCAGTCCCATAACTGTCCCCAGCGATCTCCCTCCGACAGTCGCTCAAGCTTGCGTCCGTTCGTCCTCTCCTCGTACGGAACAGGCTCCGGCGTTACCCAGGCGGTCACGCTCAGGTCGGCTGCCTTTTCATAGATGTTTTCGCTTATTTTCTCCAGCCATCTTCTTCCATGGTCCGGTTTCAACGATTCGTAGGGCAAACCATCATCTCCTTTGCGAGCTGCGATCGGAACCGCGAAACGAATAGGTTCCATTTGGTACTCTTGTTAATATGAGTATAGTATATACATTGAATATATTCAATATATAAATAAAAAAAAGATCTTCTCCCGTTGATGGAGAAGATCTTTTTGGTCCGTTCATGGTGAAGATGGCAGTTTACCGCAGGGGCACCGCGCTTGTCGTCTGGCCGATGACGAGCTCCGGCTTTAGCTTCGTCTTGTTATAGTCACCTGAGTGCCCTTTGCTTATCACGTTCAGCAGCAAATCCGCGGCGCGGTAACCCATCTCGTATTCGAACTGCTTCACATGCGTGAAAATGCTGAATTCCTCCACGATCGAAGTCGGATCGTCGAAGCTAATGATCGACAGATCCTCGGGAACGCGCAGTCCCGCTTGGCGCGCCATCTGGTAGATTTGTACGGCCAGCCTACCGTTTAGCGTAATATACGCCGTCGCCATCCGATTGCGGATATAGCGGAACAACGGATGGCTCTCCGCATCCTTCAGGCTTTTCACATGGAAGCCGGTAATCATATGCGCCGGATTGATCAGCGCGCCTTTGTTCATCAGGCTGTTCATGTAACCTTCGATCCGCTCCTGCACGGTTACGGTCTGCAGCGGCGAATCGGAACAAATGGCGATTTCGCGATGACCCAGCTCCCATAGGTGGTCGACGGCGAGACTAATGCCGAGCTTTCCGTCGGCGGCGATGTAATGCGTGTCTACGCCGGGCAAATACCGGTCGATGAGTACGAACGGGAATCCCGAGAACTTCATACTCAGAAGCTCCTCGTTATACTTCTCCTCGTCCACGGGAAACACGAGCAGCCCCTCCGCGCCGATGTCGATCAGCGTCTTGATCGCTTCCTTCTCCCGTTCGATCTGGCTCATGGACAGTAAAATCATGCTGCGGTAACCGTTCGCGACGAGCGCCTGCTGCATGCCTTCGATGATGCGAATCGCAAAATAATCGTCGATGGACGGCATGACGATTCCGATGATTCCGGTGCGTACGGAAGGAGCCGCGTTCTGCCGTTCCTCGGCCGCGGGCTGGGCCGGAACCGCCTTCGGCTGCGGATCGGGGGCTTCATTCGGCTCGCTGCCGGTGACGAAGCTGCCCTTCCCGGGCACGCGCGTGATGACGTTCTCGTTGGCAAGCCCCGTCATGGCGTTGACGACCGTAATCTTGCTGACGTTAAATCGCGACATCAATTCCTTCTCGGTCGGTATCCGGTCGCCCGGCTTCAGTCCGTCCGTCTCGATCAGCTCGCGGACATAGTCTTGAATTTTCTGGTATAACGGGGTTCGGAAAGTAGAATTCATCACAAATCACCATGCTTTTGTTTGATATTTATTATATATAATATAACGACTCCCTCCATTTCGCAATGGCTCCCCGTTTGTCGAATAATCGCAACATCGTACTTCCTAACGTATAATAAATGGAACATTCGGCCCCTGTTCCCGTAACCGATCGGTACGTTGGGCGGAGAATAAATTCGATGCGTGTGCATATCGTCTATGTATAATATATATAATCATGCGACGAAAAACATTCTTGAATCCGCTTCGCCAACGACGGAAAAAAAGCCGCCTAATCCGTTTGCATGGCAAACTTCTTAGCGGCCTTAGCAGGTTTTAATTGATTCGATCGTCACAGCTTGATCTTCCGATTGATCATATACCGAATGCCATACAACTGCGCGACGACGACGCCAACCTCCATCAGGAACGAGACGAGTCCGATTCCTTGGAATCCCGTCATTCTTAACGCCAGATTATCGTCCGACCCATCCGTCATGCTGACGCCGGTTATTCCGAGCGGAATATCTCCACTCAGCGAACTCGGAACGATTAACGAATCCAGCCAAGTAATAACGAACATCAGCACGATAAACGCAGCAATCCCGAGCCAAGTACCCGCCTTGCCCTCGAACGTCTTTGCAAACGTAATACAGAAGAACACATATACGGCGGATACGATCGTGATCCATGCAACTCCGATACTAACAGCGAAGGCAGCTGGCGCCGTAATCTGCTCCCTTAGCGCCGACATGATCGTTTCGTCCAATCCGAACCACGTGACGTACACGTACTCGTGCAGAAGGAACAGGAGAAATATGAATGCCGAGCAGGCAAGAAGCAACAGGATTGGCGAAGCAACGGCGTACAGGGAAGGGAGCGGCAGCAGTCTGCGGCTGTACGCCTTCAGGTTGGCGTTATACGTCTGGCACACCATCAGAAAGGATAAGAAACCCGCGAACCCATAGATCACAGTGGATAAAATATAAGCCGTTAACGGCTTCCAATGTTGAAGCTCCCCGATCATCGTCACGACCGCCTGCGCCAGCACGAGGATGACCGTAGCCGCGATCAACGTATTCGAGTTGCGTTTCCAATCGTATTTGAGCAGCCTGATCATTCCGCGTACACCTCTTTGAACATTTCATCTACGCCTTTCCCGTGTTTCATCCGAATGTCATCGACTTGCTCATGCAAGACCACAGTCCCGTCTTTGATGAAGACGACCTCGTCGAAAATCCGTTCGATGTCGCGGACGAGATGCGTCGATATGATAAGGGAGCTTTCCTCATGATAATATTGTACGATCGCATCCAAAATTTTCTCGCGCGCGACGGGATCGACGCCTCCGATCGGCTCGTCGAGCAAATACAGCTTCGCGTTCCGCGACAGCGTAAGCGTCAATTGCAGTCTTTCATTCATCCCTTTGGAGAGCGAAACGATTTTGTCTCCGGGGCTAAGCTGCATGAAGGACAACATGTCGCGCGCTTTCGATTCGTCGAAGTCCGGATAGAAGTCGCGGCTGAACGCAACCGCGTCTCGTACCTTCATCCAACTTTCCGTTAGGGGCTGATCGGGCATGAATGCCGTGTAAGCCTTAGAATACACGCCAACCGGAAGGCCGCAAACGGACAGCGAGCCCGAAGTTGGCCTGAGCAAGCCGGCAGCCAGCTTCATGAGCGTCGTTTTGCCGCTGCCGTTGCTGCCGAGCAGACCGATGATTTTGCCGGGACCGACTTCGAACGAAACGCTGGAGAGCGCGCTTCTCGCACCGTATCGTTTGGTGACGTTATCCAACTTTAAAACGGGTTCCATGGTTTGGCTAGCTCTCCTTTCGATCCGAATGAACATTCACCGTATCCTTCACGAGCGCGAGAATGTCGTCATCCCCGAAGCCCAGCTCCTTCATGCCCAGGACGAACCGATCAAGCAGCTCGCCCGCCATCTCTTTTTTTATTCGCATAATGGTCGACTCCTCGCTTGTTACATAACGCCCCATGCCTCGGCGCGTCTCCACGATGCCTTCGCGTTCCAGCTCCTGGAACGTACGCTGAATCGTATTCGGATTAATCTGAAGCTCCGCCGCCAGGTCGCGGACGGATTCGATTTTCTCTCCGGGCCCCAGCTTGCCGGTAATAATCAACTTCTTCAGATAAGCCATGATTTGAATATAAATCGGCATGTTATTATCGAATTCGATCGTCACAGTGGGCTATGCTCCTTCTCGATGCCCGGCCGCCCGAGCGGACTTACGAAACATCGCGTTTTCTGAATGTGACAAAGCTTGCAATAAGGAAAATCGCCGTGTAACCGATAAGGACGGATACCGAGAACGGAAGACTCATCCCCTCGATGAACAACTCGCTGCCAGGTTCGTATTGGGACAGGTCCGTACTCGCGAACAGCAGATATTTGGCAAATTCGTATTTGGACAGCAGAAGCGTGACCAAGCCGCCAATCATGATGCAGAACAAGGAAATGCCGACGGTTACACCGCTCGACTTGGTCAATACATCGATCATGAACGTCAGAGATACGTAGACGACCGTATAGATCAACAGGTAAAGCATCGATTTGCCAATTTGTCCCCAAAGCTCGGCATCCCCGCCAAATCCGTAAACGATCGTTCCCGTGATCAACACCGCTGCGGCCGTAAACACGATAAGCGAAGCCGTGAACAGCAGCGACACGATATATTTGGATGCCAGAATTTTGTTGCGGCTGTGCGCGCGAATGAGCAGCAGCTTGATCGTGCCCATCCGGTATTCCTTGGAAACCATGCTTGCCAAAGCAATAATAGCAAGCATCGGAAGCAATTGTCCAGCAGAACCCATGCTTATCGCTTCGGCCGCGAACGCCGCGCCCGAGCTGATCTCGATCTTCAGCCGGAATGCGGCGTACGCATACACCCCCGCGAATAGCGCCAAGATGGCGAATGGGACATAAATCGATTTTTTCTTAAACAGCTTCAACCATTCGTTCGTCAACAACATTCCGAAACTACGCAATTCGGTTGCCTCCCGTCCATTTCATAAAGTCGTCTTCCAGCGTTGCTTTGTTTTCCTCGATGCGGTAAATGCCGATTCCGGCGTCGGTCAACCTCTTGACGATGGCCGGAATGTCTTCGCGGGCGAGCTTCACGATGAGTCTTCCCCCATCGGCGTCATTGCCCTGAAGCTCGGCTTTGCTCGACGCCGCGATATGCTGCGCCGCTTGCTCCGCATCGGTAACTTCCAGGCTGACGGACATCTGCCTGCTTTCATCGCTGCCATCCGGCTTGATGGTCCGAACCGCTAGCAGCTTTCCCTCTTGAATGACGACAACTCTGCTGCACATCAGCTCCATCTCGGTCAGCAAGTGGCTGGATACGAGGATACCGATTCCTTCTTTCTCCGCGATCAGCTTCAAATAATCGCGCATTTCGCGAATGCCCGCGGGATCCAATCCGTTGGTAGGTTCATCCAGGATCAGCACCTTCGGCTTGTGCAGCAGCGCCTGCGCGATGCCAAGCCGCTGCCTCATGCCGAGGGAATAAGCCTTTACCTTCTTGTGAAGCGCGTCCTCCAAGCCGACGAGCGCAGACACTTCACGAATTCTAGCCTCCGAAACGCCGCCTTCCATTCGCATGAATTGTTTCAGATTGTCCATGCCGGACATGTAAGGGTAAAATTCCGGATTCTCGATGATGGCGCCGATATGGCGGATTGCGCTCTCGAATTGTTTGCGAACGCTGCTGCCGCCGATGCGGATATCCCCCTCCGACATGCTGATCAGACCGACGATCATCCGGATCGTCGTCGTTTTGCCGGCGCCGTTCGGGCCGAGCAGACCGACGATTTCGCCGCTTCCCACTTGGAAGCTAAGGCCGTTCACCAGCGTCTTGCCGCCGATTCTCTTCGTGACGTAATCAAGCTCCAGCACGGCCGCTCCGCTCGCGGAACCGGGAAGACCGGCGGCTTGGGCGGCAGTTTGGACAGCCCGCTTCGAATTGGAATGGTTTGCTTTATTTTCAGCCATTTTCGTTTCTCCTTTTCCGTGTAGCAGTGTTATAGTTAAATAGTACACTAGAACTTTGACATTGTAAAGCCGTTTTTTTCAAAGGCTGATCCATCATGAAGTGAATGCCTCAGTATTGATGTTCTAACCTGCGTACAGCCAAAAGAAGGGTGAGCCGCGTCGCGGCTCACCCTTCTTGATTGGATTTGATTAGTTTATAAATTTCAAGTGCCGGAGCAACCGTTCGATGACGACCGCGGCTTCCGCTCGCGTTGCGTTATCTCGAGGGCTGAAATTGCTCTCCTTATCGCCTTTCATGATCGACGCTTCAACGACCCGCGCAACGGCGCCGCGCACCCAATCATCGATGAATTCGACATCGTTGAACTGCTGCAACGACTCCTGCTTCGCGCCAGTTTCCGCTTCGCTCGACGCATAAACGTCACTTCCGTCTTGCCGTTCACTGTGGAGAATACCTCCGGTACGAACCTCAATTCACCTGTATTCGGATCGAACAGCAGGACGGATGTCTGTCTCTCGTTGACCGCACCGTCGATCGTCAACGAACGCGTAACGTATGTTCCGCCGAACGAATCGATTTCTGCCGAACGGCCGTTTGCGCCGACGGTTACTGTAAAGTCGATCGCGCCGCCGACGACCTGCATGCCGTTTTGATCAGCTGCTACTTCAACTTGCTCGGATAGGTCGCCCGTTACGAAATTCATCGTTATGGTTATCGACATATCGCCAGTATCCACGCTTAACTCTTCGGCGACGGCCGCAAAGTCGATCGCGCCTAGGGGCAAATCATAACTTGCTTGACCGGCATCGATCGTAATAGCCAAGCCGGAAAGATTCGCAGCAGCTTCTAGCAAAGCGCTCGCCGGCACTTGAACGGTTACTGTCGATGCCTCTCCGAAAGTAACGGGAATCGTAATCCGTTCCTCGACACCGTTATTCGAATCCAGCGCCTCGATCGAAGAATCCAGTAAATCGTTATCATTGTGAAACACCCGGTTCAAAGAAGTTTCCGTCCATGATGTTTAAATGCAAGCTGTAGATCTTCCGCCCATACAAACGACGTAATGCAGGGAGAAAGAAAGTAATTATCCGACCTGAACAAGCTTTAGGTATAGAAATAGTGGGCCGGATACGAAGTGCCGGCCCACAAAACTACATTGATGAATTTAGTGTTAAGTTATACCACCAAGAGATACACTCCATGAATTGCTGGTTGATAAATTCCCTTGATTATCTACTGCAACTATATAAAAACGAGACGTTGTGCCTGTTACATTTGGAAAAGTAATGGACAGATCAGTTGTAGATCTGATCATTTGTACATTTCCAAATTTACCGGTCATACCTGTGTATTGATAATAGAGTAAATAATGCATCACCGGACCAAAATTAGATGGTGGACTCCAGCTTAATGATATGACATATGATCCATTAATGTTCTTTGATTTAGTGCCTTGAAGTATAGGTCCATTGGATGAATTTATTTCGGGAACTAACCATCCATTCAGATATGTCGCTGTATTGCCTGCTGCATCCACAGCATTCACAGTGAGATTATAAGCTGGACCAGGTTTTAATCCCGTTACGGTGAAACTGTTAGTTGCCGAAATTCCAAGAAGTCTTGATGGTGATGTTCTTGTATCGTATATTTCATATTGTGTTACACCTACATTATCAGACGAGGCATTCCACGTAAGCAATACCGAAGAATCTGCTTGCATAGAGGCAACTAATCCACTCGGTCTACTCGGTGCAATAGTATCTGATGGAGCTGCAATATCGGTCGTCAAATTTAATATGTTGGAATAGTTGGATAAATTATTTGCCGAATCTATTGCTTGTATTTTAAATGAATAGGAAGTATTAGCAGTAAGTCTCTTAATTGTGTACTTAGGTATTGCCGAAATACCAACTAAAGTAGTTCCATTATAAATTCTATATCCATTTACTTCTACGTTATCTGAAGAATTAGACCATGAGAGAGTTACAGAGGTGTTTGTTTTATTCATTACAATAAGTCCAGTAGGTGCAGTTGGTACTTCTCTATCAATCTTTACTGTTACCGATGATTCAATACTTATATTTTCTGTGCTATCAATCGAACGAGAATAAATAGTACTCGCTCCAGGTTGTGAAATTGTTATTGGACTAGAATATGGAGCCCAAGTGCCTGTTGCTCCTAATTTATATTCTGCACTAACCCCCGCCCCTCCACCATCGGTACCCGGAGTTATTGTGGCAGTAACATTTGCACTTGTCCATTCATAATTACTTAATTCAATTCTTGGAAAAGTTGGTGAAGTAGCACTAGTAGTAACAACTAGTGATGAACTTAATTCAGAAGTATTTCCTGCTGCATCTTTTGCCTTTACATAAAAATTATAAGTATTATTCGGTGAAAGTCCTCCAACAGTATGGCTAACTCCAAAAGAACCTCCGACTTTAGTTGATCCTTGATATATCTCATATTCTGTAACACCAACATTATCTGATGATGGTATCCATGTTAGTGAAACACTAGATGATGTCTTACTAATGGTTGTAAGACCCATTGGAACTGATGGAGTAGTTTTGTCGATTTTTATAAATATAGAGGCTTCAGAACTGATATTTCCTGCATAATCGATCGTACGGGCATAAAAGCTAGATTGTCCTTCGGAAGTCAATAAAACTGGAATAGAATAATCAGTCCACATTCCTTGACTCCCAATTTTATACTGATTTTTCCAAACGCCGCTTCCACTATCGGTTCCCGAGGTAATCGTAACCCTCACGTCTTGATTCGTCCAATTGGCATTACTCAAAGAAATACTTGGACTGGTTGGAGGAATGGTATCCTGCGGTGGCGGGTTATTCACTAAAACAGGTATCGACAGCGTTTTCCCTGCATACGAAACGGTTAGCGTTGAAGATCCCACCGTATTCGCCGTGACGACTCCGCTCGCATTCACATTGACGATTGCGTTCGAGGTGCTAATCCGAACGACATTCGTGATGTTTGAAGAAGCGCTATCATTGAAATTCGCCATAATTGCAAGCTGAATAGACGAACCGCTCAATAGATTAATGCTACTAGGATACGCCGATAAGCTGTTAATGACCATCTTTCCGATCTCTTCTACATCTGTTGAAGATGCGCTGCCTTCAGCCAAATCATCAACCGTATAGCCTGACGATATCACGAACAATTCTTTGAGGTCTGAGTAGGAGATTTCACTTTCCGATAATTCTGTGCTAGTCATCTCAGAGAGCATCCCGATGGGATACATTGTATCTTGCAACGGTTTATAAATCCCAATCATGTGATGATTTTCCATAATTTCCTCTTCGTAGTCTGCCGTCGAGTTATTACTTCTTGGATCGTATTCCGGGAAATATGTTTTTAATGGGTCTACCGGTGTTTGATCTTTCGAGTTACTGGTCGCTTTTGCTTCCGATTTAGCTTGTCTTGTCTCAAAGTGAAGGTGTACGCCAGTCACACAACCTCCCGTCATTGCCATCTTGCCGACTTCATCACCGCCATTTATGGAATCGTTACGGTCTACGACGATCGAATTATCTTTCAAATGGAGGTATCTAGAAACGACCCATTTGCCGTTCACTTGATGCTTAACTGCGATCATATTACCTCCGCACCCGGAAAATCCTGTGAATAATACGGTTCCATTCGTCATTGTAACGATTTTATCTCCGGCAACCCCCCTAGCAGCCGGGCCAATATCCGTGCCTTCATGGAGTAGATTCTTTTTCTTAGTTGGATGGAAGCGCATGCCAAAGTGACTTGTGATTTTCTTCGAACCCGGCACCGGCCAAACGAGACTGGTACTGGTCGTAGGCATCGTAACTGAAAGAGCGGTACTCACCGGAGACAGATTACCCGCCGCATCTTTCGCTTTAACTGTGAACGAATACGTTTTTCCAGAGATTAATGGAGTCAAGGTAAATGTCGTGCTCGTAGAAGTACCGACTTGTCCTCCGTCTTTATAGATAATGTAACCCGTCACCCCAACGTTATCGGTCGAGGCCGTCCATGACAACGTGACGCTAGTAGGTTTTACTGTGGTCGCCTTCAAGTTAGTCGGAGCCGTAGGCGCAGTGACGTCATTCGACGCATTCGTCGTAACAGTCAAACTATTGCTCGCTTGTGATTGATTGTTTTGAGCGTCCTTCGCTTTTACCGTAAACGAATAAGCCGTATTCGGAGTTAGACCCGTCGCTTGGAAGGTCGTGGTCGTAGACGTTCCGGCAAGAACTGTGCCTTTGTAGATGTTGTATTCCGTTACCGCGACGTTATCCGTGGATGCCGTCCATTGCAAATTGACAGTATTGAAAGTTTTGCTGGGCGAAGTGAGATTCGTTGGAGTGCTTGGCGCCTGCATATCCACTGTACTGGTCGTTACAGAATAGGTGTTGCTTGACGTGGAAACGTTTCCTGCCGCATCTTCCGCTTTAACGTAAAAATTATAAGCCGTATTCGCGGTCAAACCATCGACTTGCATTGTGGTACTTGTTGCCGACTTATAGAAAGCATTGTTTTTATACACATTGTACTTCGTAATGCCAATGTTATCGGTAGAGCCTGTCCACGACAAGTTGACGGTTGTAGCGGTTTTCGCCGTGGAGGTCAAATTGGATGGCGCCGTTGGAGCCTGCGTATCCGATTGCGTCGTCGTTACGGATACGGTGCTGCTTGCCCCCGACAAATTCCCCGCTTGGTCTATCGCCTTTACATAGAAAGAATAAGTACTTCCGGATTGTAAACCTGTGGCGACGTAGGATGTTCCGGTCGGCGAAGCGATTAGCGAGTTGTTTTTATAAACTTTGTACTCTTTAATGCCAACGTTATCCGTCGACGCGGACCATGTTAACGCAACGGAATTTGTCGTCACGTTGCTTTTTGTCAAATTAGAAGGCACTGACGGCGCCTGGGTATCCGCAGGTTGCGGAACCGTTACCGTAAAGCGTTGCTCTTTTGACGCGTATGGGCAGGTTGACGCTGTACAAAAGGAATACTTGACGGTATATGTCCCTGCTATAAGCGTTGAGGGAGATTGCCATGCATAACTAACGTTTTGATTCGTTTTCAAATTCACGGAGCTACCGTTATGCGCCAATTCGATCGTATCAACTCTCGTTCCGTTCGGGTTGTCAATGCCGATGAACATCCTCTTAAAATTAGAGGTTCCGGCAGGCGTTGATGGTACTGTTACGTTAAACGTCGCCTTTTCTCCGGCTTGAATTGCCGTCGTGCTTACCTCTCCGTTAACTTCGGACGGGAACAGGATTTCATCATCGTATGTGGATAACGGAATGACAGGGTCATTCGAATAACCTAACGCTTTCGCCAGATTTACAATGCCATGGCCGTATTCATGTTGAGCTCCTAGCGGAGTAGCCGAGTCGTATAGCAATTGTTTTACCTGCTCGCTGGATAAGCCGCTGTTTGTCGACCAAATTGCCGCCAAGGCGCTCGTCACGTGCGAAACGGACATTGAGGTCCCAGATGCGGTTCCATACGCATTACTCGGCAAGGTGCTTAATACATTTTGTCCAGGAGCCACGACATCAAGTTCATATCCCGTACTCGTGAAACTCGTCAACACATGCGCTCGATTCACCGCACCGACCGATATGACCTCAGGATATAAAGCAGGGTAGGTTTCCATTTCATCGCCTTGCCCTCTATTTCCTGCGGCGGCAACCATTAAAATACCTTGATTTTGGGCTTCGACGATCGCTTCGTGAAGAGCTTGACTGTACTCAATACCGCCGAAACTCATTGAAATGATGTTGATGTGGTTTTCGATCGCCCACTCAATCCCTTGAATAATTTGGGAATAATTACCACTCCCTGAATCTCCTAGTACTTTGACGGCATAAAGCTCTACAAAAGGGGCCGCTCCGATGATTCCCGTGCCATTTTTTGCGCCGCTAATAGTGCCCGAGACATGAGTTCCATGCCCGTTATTGTCAAAATAAGAGGTTGAGTTGGGATCGAACGAAATACCTCCAGCAATAAACAAATCGTTATGGTCGGCAATCCCCGTATCGAGAACAGCGACCTTGATTCCTTCGCCTAGCCTAAGCGCATTGTTCTCAAGCAATTGATCCGCGCCGATCGAATAGATTCCCCAAGGAAACGTTTCCTCTGTATTCTCCATATACACTACAGAATCGTCATTTTGGTTTGCCTCAAAAGTATTTATGCTTGCAACGGAATCAGGCTCGATATATCGAACATCCTGATCGTCCAGTAGCTCTGTCGCCTCTTGAAATGTCAATTCCGCAGCAACGCGTTTACTCTTTTGATGCTTCAGTTGCTTAAAAGACTTGATTTTCTTCTTGCTGGCAAAAGTCTCCGAATCTACTCCGTCTTTCAAACCAATTAAATACTTTTGTTTCAAATCGTTTTTTCCAGTTTGATCATCTGCCGCGAACGCCGTTGTTGTAATCGTACACCAAATAATTGAGAAAGATACAAATATATGAAATATTCTTAAATTCATCACGATCAGAGTTCTCCTTCTATTCGATTTGTTTGCGTCCGGAACCGTCTGTTTTCATCAATATCAAATTCTCTTCACTATCCGTGTCTTCCGTCAGGTTCAAATCTTTGTACAAAATCATGTCTCCAAGAACATGAAGGTAATACGGCCTGTCATCGCTGAGCTTTACTTTTTCGGTTCCGTCAATTTTCACCTTAAAAAATCCAGGATCTTCACGAAGACCGTAATAGACCCACCCCCCCGATACATTACAGAGTAAGTTAGGAATATCGTCGCTGATTTTTTGATTGTCAGTTCCGTCCGTATGTACTCGATACATTTTGTCTTCATCCGAACCATTTCGATAATAAATCCATCCATCGGACAGTCCGAATACTTGAATTTCATCCGTCACCTTTCGAGTTTCGAGCTTGTCGAGAGTGACGCTAAATGTCCCGATATCCATGAGACTGTCATAGACAAGCAGGCCATTTTGGACACTTAAGGAAAGCAATTCTTCTGCATCGGATACCAACTGTTCGTCTGAACCGTCCCACCGCATTTTATGAACTTGATAAGTCATATCCAAATAATAAATCCAATCTTTTTCGAAGTTCAAATTGAAAAACATGCCTGGTTTTATCAAATGCTTCTGTGTTCCATCAAATCTAATTTTGAATAAACCATCAGGGACAGTGCTTCGATAATAAACCCAGTCATCCATAACATGGATGTCCGAACTTTTGATATCTTTCGACAATTTGACCTTTTCGGTTCCGTCTAATTTCATCCGATATAGAAACCCGTTGTCCGCCAAATTACTAAAAAAGATATACTCTCGCGATCGATCGGCAAATCCACCGTTGAGGATGTTACTCGTCGAATTTGCGGTATCTGACTCGACCTCTGACAAGGGATCATCATGCATGGCTTCTTTCCCAGGTTCTTGCGTGGCTACTTCTGCGGTTTCTTGTACGTAGTCTTGTTCGGGCTCTTGTGTGGGTTCTTGTGTGGATTCTTGTGTGGGCTCTTGTTCATTCTTGAGTATCGGTGTTGTCTCTGAATGGGATTTGATGGATTGCGATTCCTTCAATTGTTCCGTTGCCTTACTTTTATCGTTAGAACAACCCCCCACAAAAACAATAATAATACAAACGAATAAAAATATTATTCGAACACTCAAAACCAAATCCCTCCACTTAAATTCATTTTTACGATGACTATTGATTCCATTTCGAATCTTCATTTCACTTTTTTATCATTTTCAAAACAAAAATGCGTTCCCCATCATTGAAAGGCTATTTTCGTTAATATCATTAACCAGAATAACTGATAAATCAAAAGCAAGTAAGGGGTTAATTTTGCCGAAATATGTTGTTAATTGACGAATATGTACTTTTTTTTAATTTTACCATTAATTCATCAGCAACATGACTTATGTATGACTACAGCAGTTCGTTCCAAAGAATGTAAATCTAGAAAGATTCAAAATATACTACTCTAATCCGTTTTTGCTCTTGACTTTTACTGATCACCATTGTGATCGCGAAGGATACCGATTTAAACCAGAATAACTCTCAAGATTTAAGGTAATGAACATGAAAGAATCCCCAGAAAATCACCTGAATCCGTGATATTAAATTCATAAAATACGAGTAAATCAAAGGAAATTACCTCTCTGATGGCGAAATATAAAGATAATCGCTGATTAACTACATTCACCTATGAGGTGCTGATTATAAAGATCCAATTCATCCAATCAAAGGAAATTCTATTAACAACACATACAGGACTGGCCTCGGTCGGTGCGTTGCTTTCCCATACACAACTGTCGCAACGTCTGAACCGCTCCGTCGTGAAAGGGATGGAGAATCCGATTCATGGAAACGGCGATGTCATGAAGAGCTATGTGGGGCTGCTATGCCATGGCAAAAGTGACTTCGACCATATCGAGCCTTTCCGCAAAGACCCGGTATTTCAAACTTGTTTCGACGTCCGCAAGGTGCCATCGAGCCCAACGCTTCGTCAACGTTTGGATGCAGCTGCTCAAACGATGGATGTCCATTGGAATGAAATCCTGCTGCAGGAATCCGCCGACTTGATTCGAAACGTAAAGGCCCCCGTAACTGGACTAGTCGCCGGCGAGCACACTGTTATTCCACTGGACATTGACGTATCGCCTTTTGATAACTCAGGCACGAAAAAAGAAGGGATTTCGCTCACGTACAAGGGAACGTTCGGCTTCGCGCCGATCTTCGCTTACCTCGGTCAAGAAGGTTACGGTGTGCATGTGCAGCTTCGAGAAGGCAGCACACACAGTCAGAAGGATAGCGCTGACTTTCTCCGCGAAAGCATTCATTATGCTCGGCGTATCACGAGTGAACGCCTTCTCGTTCGGATGGATTCCGCTCATGACAGTCTGGAGAATTTGCAGGTTTGTCACGCCGAGACGGCGGTTGATTACATCATTAAAGTCAATCTGCGAGGCGCTTCCAAGGAAGGCTGGCTGCGGATCGCAGAGGACAAAGGCATTGCCTGTGAACAGCGCCCGGGCAAGACGGAATACATCGGTTTTATTGCATTTCCGCAGAAGGGATTCGATCGCAACTTGCGTCAAGTGTTCCAAGTCTTCGTGCGAACGATCGATCGGGATGGACAACTGCTCTTGTTTCCGGATGTAGAAGTGAACGTTTATTGGACATCCCTTACCTGCTCGCCATGGCGTGTCATTGAGCTATATCGCGATCACGGCACGAGCGAGCAATTTCATAGCGAGCTCAAGACGGATTTGGATTTGGAGCGTCTCCCCGCCGGTAAATTCGACACAAACGATCTGATTTTGCATGCAGGTTTATTCGCGTATAACCTGCTTCGTATCATGGGTCAGGAAAGTCTACGCGAGGACGACGCACCGATTCGTGGAGGCGTGAAACGTCGCCGCATCCGTACAGTGATTCAAAACATCGTGTACATCGCCGCCAGAGTTAGCCGTCATGCGCGACAAACGATATTTATTTTCGGGCGTTACAGCCCCTGGTTTCACACCGTACGACGAATTTACCAGGCATTTGCGTGATCACTCTTCTACCGATTGCGAAACCAATCGTTATTTTCGACTTCCGCCTTGCCTGTAAACTGCAAGGCTTCTTGAGCGTGTCTAGCTGAATGAAATGCCGTTCTGTATGATTTTATGGTTCATGATGATCAACTGAAGATGGGGCGTTGCGGATTACATTTATCCATTAAATCCCATCAAAGGGAATGCAGGGATTCACTCATCACGGATTCAGGAATTAATTAAACTTCCATATATTATTTTTATTATATCTAATATACATATTAGTAAATAATGAAATCGCGACATCAGACGATTAAAAAACCTCCAGCCGGATTCCGCAGAAGCGGAAGGGCTGAAGGTAGTGTGGATGGAAGAAAATACGTACAACTTATTCTGCTACGCCAGCGTCGGGATCGGCCTGCTCCGTAGGCACGGCATTCTCGTCCGTACCGCCCCCGCCCATATTATTCGTCGATTCGTTCGCGTTTACGTTGGCGTTGCCGTCCCCGTTCGTGTTCACGTCGGCGCCATTGTTGCATGCCGACGCCCCGAAGAGCAATACGGCGCACATCGTGGCTGTGAGCAGCAGTTTCGTCATCTTTTGTTTTTTGGTTGCGTGTTTCATTTTCATCGTCCTCTCGGTTTTATAAGTTGGCTGGAAAGCGATCTACCTGCGTCGCTATCCTTCCTTAACCGAAGAGGAACCGATTGAAACGGATTCCCGAATGAGAATATACTCAGATTCGCTGCCGGCCGATTAGACTTGCGGCCGCAGCGCGGCCATGATGTTATCCGCCTGCTTTATAACCGCTGCTGCAGCAGATGGACCAGCTCCTCCGGCGACTCCCATGGAATCGGACGGATAAAGTCCAGATGGGCATTCGACTGGCCGGGGACATCGCTCCTCGCCGTCCAGACAATTGGTACGCCGGCACGCGCCGCGAAGCCCGCCGCGTAATAAACCTCCGGACCGGCATCGGTGACGTCGATGATCAGAAGCTTGCAGGACGATAGGCTCTCGAGCAGACCGTCATCCAGCTTGCGCATGATCGAAGGCTGCAGCAGGCGAGAACGGTAGCCGCATTGCTCCAGCCCCGGCAGCAAGACGGAGGACCATTCCATGCCGATAAAATCGTTGCCGGCAATGACGCAGCAGTCCTTCTGCCTGCCGCCGCCCGAATCCGCGGCCGCTTCTGCCCAACCGGACTCCGTCAGCTTCAGAACCGCGCCCTCCCGCATCACCCAGCCCGATTCGCGCAGCCGTTCGATGAGATAGACCAACTCCTGAAGATTGGACGCGTACGCGATATTGTAAAACCTGGACAACGGATGAAGACTGACCGGCTCGCCGGGCCCTTCCGACTTCCTGTACACGTACCTGAGCAAGCGGCGCTCCTTCTGATCGGCCGTCATCGGAATCGACGGAGCATCCAGGATGGCCTCCACGTCGTCCAGCGTGAGCGACGCGCGCTCGCCATCCTCGTCAAGCTCGCGAATATAAGCGGATATAATCGGCAGCAGCCGCCTTTTTTTCTCATAGGAAAAAGCTTGAATGGCATTGTAGGCATCGCCTCTCAGCCTATAGTAGCCGTGCGGGGCGCACATGCATCCGTAATAGCGATCGAACCCGCCGTCCCGATCGATCGGGATCAGCTCGTTGCAAAACAAACAATGTTTTTTCAGTTTCATCGTCCTTCACCTCTTCCCATACGGTTCGGACGAAGTGCGCGATATAAGGGGTATGGCGGCTGGTAAATCCTCACACTATAGATTAATGATAAGCTTGTTACGTTAACGAAACAGTTATATAATGACCATGAGCAGTTAATCGGGCATACCGCCGACGGTCAAAGGAGCACGCCATGGAAGTAGAAGTGAATCAGCGGAATCTGTTGTTGTTCGAAGCGCTCGCGTCCAAGACGCGAATGCAGATGGTCGAGCTTCTGAAGCACGAGCATTTGAATATAAAAGAGATGGCACAGCGGTTGGGCATTTCCTCG
This sequence comes from Paenibacillus sp. LHD-117, assembly GCF_030929555.1. Lineage (GTDB taxonomy): Bacteria > Bacillota > Bacilli > Paenibacillales > Paenibacillaceae > Pristimantibacillus. The sequence goes on from NZ_JAVFVT010000006.1 coordinate 187,115, forward strand.
GCCATCATTACGAAACACGTCAGCCAGCTGGAAGAGGCAGGCGTCATCGCCACCGAAGTCGCGGCCGGCAAACGCGGAACGCAGAAGATCTGCACGCTGAAGCTGGACAAGGTCACGCTCCTCTTCCGGGAAGAGCCGTTATCCCTCGCGCCGAAGGAGCAACCGTACAATCATTACACGAGCTCGATTCCGATCGGCCAATATTCCGCTTTCCAAGTGCAGCCGACCTGCGGGCTCGCTTCCGAGGTGAAGCTGATCGGCATGCGGGACGATCCGCGCTACTTCGCGGAGCCGGATCATGTCATGGCCCAGCATCTTTGGTTCGCCAGCGGCTTCGTCGAATACCGGATCCCCAATTATTTGACCGGACGCAAGCCGGTCAGCAGCGTTCGCATCTCCCTAGAGATCTGCTCCGAAGCGCCGGGGTTCGACGAAGACTGGCTCTCCGACATCACATTCTCTTTAGGTGGCGTAACGCTCTGCAGTTGGACCTCGCCCGGCGACTTCGGCAAAACAAAAGGGAAGCTGACGCCTTCCTGGTGGGAAGGGTATAATACGCAGCATGGTCTGCTCAAAACGCTCCAAGTTAAGGAGGATGGAACCTACATGGACGGCATCCGATTATCCGACGTCACCGTTAGGGACATCCCGCTCACCGCAGGCGAGGAAATCCGGTTCCGCATCGAATCGCCGGAGGATGCCGTCCACCCGGGCGGCGTCAGCCTCTTCGGCAAACGCTTCGGCAATTACGAGCAGGACATCGTCGTGACGATCGGCTGCTGATTCGGAAAGTTATTCGCTCCAAGCAATAGCGGCCCGCATCATCCAGGATGCGGGCCGCTATTTGCTTTCGTTTTCTTTTTTTCTGTTACTTGCCTTCGTTAATCGCTTTGATCAGCTCCAGCGGAAGCTTCGGCACGCGGTCGTAGGTCAGCAGTCCGTTAATTTCTTGCTCGACATCAGTCAGCTGCGTGTAGCAGTAACCTTGAACGACGCAACCCTTGCCATGGAACGGCTGAATGACGGCGCGCAGCCGCGCTTCGAAATCCTCGTCGCTGTCGGCGCCTGAGTAGCCCCAGCCTTCCCACTCGCTCTTCTTGTAGGAGATGCCGCCGAATTCCGTCACCAGAATCGGCTGGCCTTCATAAGGGTAGCCGTCCACCGCGAGCCTGCGGTTGGCGGGCATCGCTTCAACCGCTTTGTCCGCCGAGCCGTAACGCTCCTCGAGCACCTCGCGCCTCCACTCGTAATCGTGAATATTGAACAGGTCCGTCTTCACCATCTCCCAGCCGTCGTTCGAGACGACCGGCCGCGTCGGATCCAGCGACTTGGTCAAGTAATACATGGCCATGGCATGCTGCTGCTGCTGCTTATCGATCTGGATGTTCGGCACGCCCCAGCTTTCGTTCAGCGGCACCCAAGCGATTATACACGGGTGGTTCGCGTCTCGCTCGATGGAAGCCATCCATTCCTTTGTGAATTTCTGGACGTATTCCTCCGTAAACTGATACGCGTTGGCAGCTTCGCTCCAAACGACGAGCCCGAGCTTGTCGCACCAATACAGGTAGCGCGGATCCTCCAGCTTCTGATGTTTGCGGGCGCCGTTGAAACCCATCGCCTTGGTCAGTTCGACGTCCCGGCGGATCGCCTCGTCGCTTGGCGGCGTCAGGTTGCCGTCCGGGAAGTAGCCTTGATCCAGCACCATTTTGCTAAAATAAGGACGGTTGTTCAGACACAACTTTCCGTTCTCGATTGACACCTTCCGCATGCCGAAATAACCGGTTGCTTCGTCGATGGCCGAGTCGCCGTCGATCAGGGAGAACGCTATATCATAAAGCCGGGGAGATTCCGGACTCCACCATCTAGCCCCTCCGCGGTCATACAGATCAAGCAGGCTGATCAAACGCGTTTCGCGCTCATCCATCACGTTGTACGTTTCCTCGGCCACAGCTGCGCCTTCGAAGGTAACGGCAACCTTCAGCTTAAGCCCGCGTCCCGCTGCCCCGCCGTTCAGACAGGTACGCACCTCGATCTGATTCCTGTCGATGTCCGGCGTCATCCGCACATGATCGATATGTACGGGGGCAACAGCTTCCATCCATACCGTCTGCCAAATGCCGGTCGTGCGCGTATAGAAGATGGATGCGGATTCATCAAGCCAATATTGCTTCCCGCGCGGGAGCGTCACATCTCTGCTGTAATCGACCGCCTTCACGACGAGAACATTGTCCGTTTCCTTGAGCGCATCCGTGATGTCGGCATGGAACGGCGTATGACCGCCTTGGTGGCTCGCGACCAGGATGCCGTTCACCCATACTTGCGCTTCGTAGTCCACGGCTCCGAAGTGCAGGATCGTCCGCTTGCCCTTGAAGCTGGCGGGAATATCAAGCGACCTGCGGTACCAGACCGTATCGTGAACGGTAGGATCCGCAATGCCGCTCAGCTTGCTTTGGAACGTGAACGGAACCTGGATTCGCAGCGGCAGCTGCTGGCCGCCGAGATGCCACCCCTGTTCCCCGCCGTCATTCGCGTCATCGAAAGCGAATTCCCATTCGCCGTTCAAATTCAACCAGCTTTCCCTCATGAATTGCGGTCTCGGATGTTCGGATCGATAAATGCTTGCCATGTGAAGCTTCCTCCTTTTAGTTAACCAAACAATTAATAATTAATGGATAAGTTCAATTTACACACCCCCATTATGGTCGATTCTAACCCAATCTGTCAACAAAAACTTAACCAATTCCAAATTGATTAATCAACAAGTTAACTATATACCAAAGCATACTCCCCGATCGTCTCGTACATTGGCGAGGCGCCCATTCGTGTACGCATGAGCACGAATCGATCCGCCAGCCAGCTATGAACGCTCGGCATCGACGCGATGACTTCGCTCCGCCAATTCCCATCGCCCCCGGCGAATCCTCTCGCCAGCGTAATATGAGGCGCGAACGGACGGTCTTCCGCTTCGAAGCCGAGCGGCTGCGTCGACTGAACAATCGCCATGTAAAGTGCATTCAATCGTTCGAGGTCGCCGGCGGCGCCCGCCCATAACACGCGCGGCGCCGCGCGCGGACCGAACGTTCCTCCGCCATTCAGAGTTAGCGTCATCGGTTCTGCCGCTACTCCTCTTAAAGCCGCGTCCAGTTCCTCCAGCCGGGACTCCGGCCATTCGCCCAAAAATTGCAGCGTAATATGGTAGTCGAGCGGATGCGTCCATTTACGGAACGGGTGCGATTGACGCTCTTTTTGGGTCCATAACGAAAGCTCGTCCGCGATCCTTCCCTCGACCGGCAAAGCAACAAAAACGCGCATGATCGCTTCCTCCTCTTTCTTTCTATACATAATCATGGTGCAGGTTGCGCAATTTACCATTAGTAGATTGCTCCGGGGAGGATGATGCTATGTGATTGCGCTTGGAATCGCGATATTGGCTGCCCTTGGCTTGCTTTTGATGGCATTGCTCGATACTTGGGTGTACGATGAACCGTTCTTACAGGCAATCATTTGTTTATTTCAAAAATACGAGCTTGGCTCCCGCATGTTGATCGGAGCGGCATTCCTTGTCGCCGTCTTCGGGGATATGAGACATCGTCCGTGGATGAAACGACTCATGGCCGGATTGACCCGCAAGAAGAAGGAGGGTCGTTCATGACATCCGCTAAGCTAAAGCCGTACCATGTCTTTACGATCATGATCGTTTTCCTGCTCGGAACGTCCATTATTTACGGAACGCCTAAGCTCGTCCCGGATACGTGGCTGGTCGATCTGGTCACCTTGCTGCCTGCGACCCTATTATTCTGTTTCTATGCGCTGCTCCTCGCCAAAGGACAGCATCATGATTTGTTTTCGCTGCTCGTAAAGGCTTGGGGACGAATCGTGGGTCGAATATTCGTTCTTGGGTATACTGTCTATTTCCTGTATATCGCCGCCCGCAATGTCCGCGACATGACCGAGCTGGTCACGACTTCGCTTCTGCGTTTTACGCCGAATCCCATTATCGTAGCCTTGTTCGTGCTGATCGTCGCTTATACCTCGGCAGGAGGCCTTTTCGCGATCGGCCGATTGTCAGTGCTTATCGCCACAATGGTTCTTTTCTTTTTTGTCGTTATGGCCGTTTTGCTTGTCGCCAGCGATTCCGTGGACATGGAACGGCTGCTGCCCTTCCTGTCCCATGGGTTCGCCGAAGTCTGGCTGGCATCATTAACCAGCACGATTTGGTTCCCTTACGGCGAACTGATCGTGTTTCTCGTCTTTTTCCCGACGCTCGGCAACTTGCGCCAATTCCGAAGGACGGGTCTGGCGGCTTTGTGGAGCGCTGGGCTGATCTTGACGTTGTCCGACATCCTGCTTACAACCACGTTGGGCATGGAAAATATCCAATTTTCCGTATTCGCGCTGCTGGATGCAGCAAGAATGATCAACATCGCGAATTTCATCACGCGGATGGACGCCCTTGTGGCGCTTATCATTATGTTCGGCGTGTTGTTGAAATGCTCGGTTTTTTTGTATGCGGGATGTAAAGGCGCCGCTCTTGTCTTCCGTATACAGGCGCATAACGTCCATCTCCCCGCCTCCCTGCTGATCGGCGCGTTCTCGATTCTGATCGCCAGCAACGGCGCGGAACATTATAAGGAAGGATTAAAAATCGTCATGTACGCGTTGCACATGCCCCTGCAACTCGTGCTCCCGTTTCTAACTTTATTGCTTGTCTGGATCCGATATCGGAGAGGAGGAACTTCATGAACGTGAATCGATTAATTACCGAACTTCATCGGGCTTTCGGAGAGACGGATGATCTGATTCAAATCCACTTGCTGATCCGCGGAGAGAAGGGGCTGCTCGTCTACTTGAATTCCATGACGAATTCCTCTTTCGTCATGGATTACGTCGTCAAACCGCTGTCTCAGGCTGCCGATGCGGAGCTGCCCGATCATGGAGACTCCCTGTTGGATTCGCTACGCAAACAATATTTGAGCGGACTTACGAGCCAAATGACGGATCATCTGAATCGTCTATCCGAGAAATTAGGCGAAGGATATGCCGCAATCGTCTTGGATGGCGATGATCGCGTTCTGTACGTTGAAGTAAAAAAATTGGATACCCGCCAGGTCAACGAACCTTCTACCCAAAACGTGGTCAGAGGCCCAAAGGAAGGGTTTACGGAATCCGCATCGACCAATATGAGCCTGATTCGACGGCGAATCAGAAACGATAAGCTCCGATTCGAGAAATACGAGATCGGGGATCAATCGAAGACCGCCATCTACCTCGCCTTCGTGGAAGGCGAGGTCGGTATGGACGTGCTGGAGCAAGTTCGGTCGAGCATCACGTCATGCAGAATGAAAAGCCTGTTCGATTCCGGAAGCCTGGAATCGTTGTTCCGCCCTCCCGGGTTTACGTTATTCCCTACGGTCAACAACAGCGAACGTCCGGATTCGGTATGCGACTACTTGCTTAACCGGAGAGCAGCCGTCATCGTCAACGGCAGCCCGTTCGTCCTAGTCGTTCCGGCCGTGCTGGACGATTTTTTCTCTTCCCCCGAAGACCAGTACCAGTGGAACGTTTTTAGCGCATTCGTACGTTTCATCCGCTACGTTTCGTTTTTTTTCTCCTTGTGCATGCCGGCGCTGTACGTCGCGGTAACCAGCTATCATCAAGAGCTGATTCCGACGTTGTTATTGACGAGTATCGCCGCGCAGCGGGAAGGCATACCGTTCCCTGCGGTAATCGAAATATTCATGATGGAGATCACATTCGAAATTTTGCGGGAGGCGAGCACGCGCATGCCCCGCATCGTCGGCCAATCCATCGCGATCGCTGGCGCGCTTGTTTTAGGCGAAGCCGTCGTCCAAGCGGGAATCGTATCGAATATAAACGTCATCGTCGTGGCTTTGGCCGTCATTTCGAGCTACGTCGCGCCTATTTACACATTCGGCTCGAATATCCGGTTGTTCCGTTACGCCTTGATCGTAGCCGGCGCCAGCCTTGGCCTCTATGGAGTCATCCTCGGATGCGCCTTCTTAATGGTGCATTTGTCCCGCATCGAGATGTACGGCGTCCCGTATCTGACATCCATGCGCAGACTCGCGGGGAAAATACCCTCATGAAACAGAAACGGAATTGGTTAAAATCAACGATAATCGTTATCCTATGCGCGATGCTTAGCGGCTGCTGGGACATGACGGAGATCAACCGCTCGTCCCTCATTACGGGTATCGCGATCGAACCTGGGGGGAAAGACGGGAAAAGGAAGGTCACCTTCGAGATCTTGAACACGGCGGAAGCGCAGGCTTTAAACCCGGGTAAGGGAGGGACGCCGACCACCCTTTATACCAGCGAAGGAAATTCCATAACGGATACGGTAACGAAACTAAACGACAAGGCAGAACGACTGCTCCTCACGGCGCATAACCGGATAGTTGTCATTGACGAACGAATCGCAAGGAAAGGACTCTTCCCCTACATGGACGTCTTTCAGCGCTCCAGGTATATGCGCGAGGATATCATTCTCTTGGTGGCGCATAACGTCCCGGCATCGCAATTACTTCAAATTACGTATCCAGGCGGCATGTACGCAAGCTTAAAACTTCAAACGCAGGTCGAAAACTTCGGGGACAGGTGGGGAGGCGTGCCCGCCAGCCGGTTATTCGATTATACGCAAGCCACCTTGACCGAGGGGCGAGAAATGATATTAGCCGCGGTAACGCTCCAGGGGAACGCCGGCAAAAGCGGGAATATGGACAGCATCAAAGCGCTAAAACCGGATGCGGTCGTCAAAATGTCGGGGTCTGCCGTCTTCCGCGAAGATAAGCTGATCGGCTTCATAAACGCCGACGAAACCCGTTTCGTCAATATCGTGAGAAACAAACTGAAGGCTACTTCTCTCTCCGTACCGATGGGACAGAAGGACCAATTTGCCAGTCTCCGATACAGACATAATCACGCAAGCATGGAAGTAACGATGAAGGGGAAAATCCCCCATATTCGTGTTCATATCGAAGGCGAAGGCCAAATCGCAAACATACAAGAGCAATTTCCGCTGGACAAGGTCGAGGGTTACGCGGAGATGGAGCAACGAACGGCCGCCTATCTGAACGCGCAGGTCAAAGAAACGATCGCCAAGGTTCAGCAGGATTTCGGCGTCGACGTTTTCGGCTTCGGGGAGCATCTCTACCGGCATCGCTTTAAGCAGTTCAAGCCGATAATGCGCGATTGGAACGCGTTATTCGCCAAGGCACAGGTTGAGGTGACCTCCGAGATCCACATTACGCATTCGGATTTGAAAACCAAGCAGCTCCGGAGAGAATCGATGGGAATTAGCGAGCGCTACGGCCGATAACATCAGTCGGCGCGATTGAGCGGCGATCGCGCAATTACGCGGCAAACGGGCAATCCCTTGAATGGATTGCCCGTTCCCTTTGCAGACGGCATCAAGTAGTTCGATTCAGAATTACCGTCTACATTTGCCATACAGCCATGATCTGCAACTCGATGGCAACCGTTTGAGATGGCTAACGGCGGCCACAGTCGTTATTCGAATAAAATCGTTTGTTTACAAATTCTAACGGAGCTGGAGACCGCTATTGGCCATCAAACAGTGCCATTTCCCTAGAAATCCGTCCAATAAGCGCGCGTAGCTTCGTTAGATTTTAGAATGAGGCATGAAAGGCAAAATAGCGGCTGTGTGCTCCGTTAGCCATCTTTTCAGTTCGGCATACCGTTTGAAGGATCGACGAAGTCGCAATGGTTACGGAATTTTAGGATCGTTCTACTACGGCCGCCATTGCCCGGTTATTCCTCGCTTAGCTTCTTCGCGATCGCATTGCCCGATTTGGCAATCTCTTCGTAAGCTTCCTCGATGGACTTCTGCCCGTACATGACGGCGTCCATCGTTTTCTTGTAGCCGTCCACCCACTCCGACCAGCCGGCCGCCGCCGGCATAAACGGCATCGCCTTGTCCAGCGCCGTGTCGTACAGCTTCTTGCCGATTTTGTCCTTCGGCTGCAGATTCGGTTCGAGCGCCGCATAGATGTCGTTCGAGATCGGAATGCCGAAGTTCAATCCGTACGTCTCGCCTGCCGCTTTGTCCGTGACGAACCACTTAATGAACGCCTTCGCTTCTTCCTTATGTTTGGAGTCGGTGGTCACGCTCAGGAAGATCGTCGGCTGCGCCCAGCCGCCGCCCGACGGACCGGTCGGCATGTTCACCACGTCCACCTTGCCCGGCATGAGCAGCTCCAGCGCGCTGACCGATCCGACCGAAGCGCCGCGAGTCATCACTTTGCCGCTCGCCATCGGATCCGCCTGCGGATCGTTTTCCTTAAACGCGCTGCCCATATCTGCTGGCGGCACGATTTTGTTTTTGCGGAATTCGTCGTAGATGCCATAGAACTTCATGAACAGTTCCTTGTCGAGGTTAAACGTCTTGCCGCTATCTTGAATGATCGGTCCTTTGCCGTAGGAAGCTTGGTAATACACGTAATGATCCCATGTCGTCGTGTCGCCGATCGGATAGACGCCTTCCGGAAGCTTCTCGCGGGCATTCCGGGCAAAGTCGAAGTATTCGTCCCAGGTCCAGTCCTTCTTCGGCAGCTCGATGCCGGCGGCCTCCAGCGCTTCTCTGTTAAACGCGACGCCTTGCGCGTTCCGGCTGATCGGAATGCCATACAGCTTTCCATCGATCTTCAGGTTCTCCAGCGTCTTGTCGTCGATGACGCCGGTCAGATCGATGCCCGACAGATCCTCGAGCGTCCCCCTCGTCGCGTATTCGTGGATGAAGGCGCCGTCCATGTGCAGCACGTCGGGCAGCGTGTGGGAGGCGGCAAGCGTCGGGAGTTTCTTCCAGTAGTCGTCCCACGCCATGTATTCCGGTGAGAACGTGATGGACGGATTCAGACCTGTGTATACTTCCTGCGTTTTCAACATCGCCTGATGCCTCGCATCTGGACCTTGCCACATGATTTTGAGCTTGACCGGTCCCCCTTCGCCTCCTTCTCCCTTGTCGCCGCCTCCGCTCGCGCAAGCCGTCAGCCCCATCACGGCGGCAAGCAGCAGCGCCATCGTTCCTCTGCGCCATCCATTCGTTTTTTTCATCATTCCATCCCCTTTGTCCCCGTGTAATAAAAACCGGCCTAACCTTCTACCCTTTCAAGCCCGTCGTGGCGATCCCTTCGACAAAATGTTTCTGTGCGACGAAAAACAGCACGACGGACGGCACAACCGATAACAACGACATCGCGAGCAGCTTGCCCCATTGAATCTCGAATTGGTCCACGAACATGCGCAGTCCGAGGCCGACTGTAAACTTCTCGACGGAGCTCAGGTAAAGCACTTGCGCGAAGAAGTCGTCCCAACTCCAGATGAACGTGAAGATCGCGACGGTGACGAGCGCCGGCTTGATAAGCGGCAGGACGATCCGAAAGAAGATGCCGTACACGGACGCCCCGTCGATCTTGGCCGCTTCGTCAAGCTCGCGCGGAATACCGCGGATGAACTGCACGAGCAGGAAGATGAAGAACGCTCCGCCGCCGAAGAAATGAGGCAAGACAAGCGGTATGTAACTATCCATCAGCCCCAGCTTGTTGTAGAGAATATATTGCGGGACGATCGTCACTTGTCCGGGCAGCATCATCGTCAGCAGCAGGATCGAGAACAGAGCGCCGCGGAACTTGAAGCTGATCCGGGCGAACCCGTAAGCGACGATCGCGCTGGTCAGCACTCCTCCGAGCACGTTCCAGAATTCCATGATCAGCGTGTTGCCGAAGAAATGGCCGAACGTGAACTCGGGCGAATAACGCCAGCCGAGCGTGTAGTTTTCCCAGATCGGCGTGGACGGCCAGATCGAAGGCGAGCTCATCTCCGCCGTTGTCTTCAAGGACGCTCCGATCCACCAGATGATCGGATACAGCATGAGGAGCGAGAACAGAATGAGAAGCAGATGGTTCGACCATGACTTGCGAATCGCCGCGCTTGCGTTCATCAGGACTTCCCTCCATCCGTCTCGTAGAAGACCCAGTATCGCGATACGAGGAAGTTGATGGCGGTCATGAGCGCCACGATCACGAGCAGAATCCATGCCAGCGCCGATGCGTATCCCATCTGGTAATGCTTGAACGCCTTCTCGTAGAGGAACAGCGCGTACATGTAGGTCGAGTTGATGGGACCGCCCTGCGTGATGATGAAGGCCGCCGTGAACATTTGGAAGGATCCGATAATGCCGAGCACGAGATTAAAGAACATAACCGGCGACAGCATCGGAAGCGTAATGTGAAAAAACTTTCGGATCTTCGACGCGCCGTCGACGGAAGCCGATTCGTACAGCTCCTGCGGAATCTGCTTCAGACCCGCGAGGAAGATGACCATCGTCGACCCGAATTGCCAGGTGTTAAGCAGGATCAGCGTCGCGAGCGACGTGTGCGGATTGGTGATCCAGCCGACGCCTTGGATGCCGAACCAGTCGAGCACTTGGTTGAAGTAACCGTTCCGGTTGAACATGTTCCGCCAAAGCGCGGATACGGCAATGCTTCCTCCGATGAGGGAAGGGAAATAGATTGCCGTCCGGTACAGATTCATGCCCTTCAGGTTTTTGTTCAGCATCATCGCGACCATCAGCGAGAAAAACAGCTTCAGCGGAACCGAAAACAGGACGAACAGGAAGGTCACCTTCAGCGATGTGGTAAAATCGTTATCGTTCGCAAAAATGTTGGCATAGTTGTCCATTCCCGTCCAAGACGGCGCTTCGAGAAGCGAATAATCCGTAAAGGACAAATAAAAGGATTGCACGATCGGCCACAACGTCAGCAGCAAAAATCCGAGCAGCCACGGCGAAATGAACAGGTAACCGGCCAGATTGTTATCGTTCGTGCCCTTCAGCTTCTTCGTTTTGCTTAAGCGCGATGCCATCGGCTTAGTCTTATGGACCGCTTCGGCTCTCATCCCGCAACACTCCCCTTTCATTCCGATGTATAGACCCCATTGTATTGAAATCGCTTTCAGGTGTACATGCGATAGATTTATGATATGGTTTGATTTTTTTCACTCTTCCAGATCTTTGGCAGCGGAATGATATGCACGCAAAAACATAACGACCGTCTAATTTTTTAGCAACTGGCGGAAGTAAATAGGAAGCACGATTAAAAGCACAACTGACACCGCTTCCGTTAGGCTGCAGGCACGCGAAACGTACCTACAGCTCAATCAGCCGTCGGATCAACGCCGTACGCTAATAAAAACCAGCTAATGGTATGTCAAGCTAAGCTTTTTGAATGGCTTAAAATTTGCTATACTGAAAAATGAGTACAACATGCACATGGAAGTTTATGGAATCGACGAGTTATAAAGTGTAGGGTTGCCTTCTTTTGAGCATAGCGTAGATGTGATGTAGTAACTTGTTGGCGCAAGCGATCACAGCTACCTTATGGGGCTTCCCTTCACTTTTTTCTTGTCATAATACTCTCGCATTCGAAGATTTAATCCTGCTCTCAAACCGCATGTGACGGCTAAATAAACAGCACGCCTTAATCGTTTGGATCCCCGTTTTGTAATGCGGTTTTGAGTGGCTGTGAACTTTCCTGAACTGAAAACACTCGGATCAAGCCCCGCATAAGCCACTAATTGTTTAGGATACCTAAATTGAGAGGCATCACCAATTTCCGCGACGATTGAAGCGGCTATCTTCGTCCCTACACCAGGTATAGTCTCCAATAACTGTACTTCCTCGATTATTTCAGACAACTCCAAAATTGTTTTCTCAAGTTCGGTTAGTTGCAATTGAAGTTCACGAACAGTAGCTAGCAGGCTGCGTAGAGCTTTTTCTAATCCGAAGGGGACATGTGTGACAGGATTCTGGAGCACAGCTGTCTTTAAATGATCTACTTTGCGTTTCATCCAAGCTTCTGAACGAGAGGCTCTTGTTGCTTCCCTTACAGCTTGAACCCATCCTTCTTCATCCCTGCTTTGGACACCTTCTTGCGATAAGCACATGTCGAGCAGGTTAAGAGAGGTTTTAGAAAACAAATCTTTAAACACCCCCTCGTAACCTGGAAATACTTGATCCAGCAACGTCCGCATGTTTAACTTTGCTTGCACATAGAGGCTTGTAATGAACTCGTGATGTCTAGTTAGAAATTGCAAGTCCATGAGATGTTCTTCACGACAAGGATGGACTAACCACTCTTCCTCTTGATAGTACAAGTCTCCTAAGTGCCAAGCATCGGAAGCATCTGTTTTGACTTTACGCAAACTTGTCCTTCGGGCTCTTTGGGCCTGCAAAGGATTAACAAGTATCATGTCATACCCTTCGCTTTGTATTCGCTGAACGAGAGTTCGATGGTAGTGTCCGGTTGGTTCTAAAATGACAACTGGTTTCATCTTAGTCGTCATTTCTAATTCGGCTAAAACTTGAAGTAGTCGTTCTAGGCCATTTGGTGTATGCCATACCACTTGATCTCGACCATAGGGAACATTACGTTTAATGAATGCTTGTATGACTGATTTTCCTTTTGCTACATCAATGCCTACAACGGGTCTCATTTACTTCCTCCTATTATTTCTTCGCCGGTAATCCCACAATGGTTCCAACTCCACAGCTTCGCTTGTGATACGAGGTCAAACGCCTCAACCAGCTCAAACATGGTAGTAGGGAATAGTAGGAGAACTGTTTGTAGTACGGGGTAATTCCCCAGGGGCTGTCACGTTCTCCCGGCTACCGCCATCATAAAACGACCATTAAAATAGGCCAACCAGTAATCTCTGGTTGACCTAATAATACGAAAGGGGCTGTCCCAGAAGTAAATACCTTTAGGGGCAGCTTTTCTTCTTCTACATGAGGCGCAACGGGACGAATGTGTACAAAAAATCATACTCACAACGCCCATCCGGGGTGCATCAGGCCGAATGTGTACGAAAAATCGTACTCGCAACGCCCAACTGGGGTGCATCGGGCCGAATGTGTACGAAAAATCGTGCTCACAACGCCCCATTGGGGTGTATCAGGCCGAATGTGTACGAAAAATCGTGCTCACAACGCCCTTCCGGGGTGCATCGGGCCCAATATGTACGAATTCCAAACACGCAGGGGCTGTCCCCAAGTCATTTATGACTTTCGGAACAGCCCCTTTTATCGACTTGAATCTTGCAGGTTAAGCCGATTGACCCGCTTTCCGCTCGGCGGCCGCGGCTTCCATCAGTCCCTTTATGTAGCCGACGCCGTACAAGCGTCCCAGCGTTTCATATCCGGGATTCGTGTTGTCCTCGCCTTCCATCGTCGGCACATGATCCGGCCTGCACGGTCCCTCAAAGCCGACCTCGTAATACGTCTTCATCGCTTCGTACATATCGGTTTGCCCGCTGTCGTGGAACGTCTCCTCGAACTTGTCGGGCGTTCCGACCACGTCGCGGAAATGAACGAAAAACAGTTTGTTCTGGTCCGCGAACCTGCGAATGACGGAGGGAATATGTTCGCCCGCTGTCGCCATGGTGCCTTGGCATAACGTAATGCCGCTATATTCGCTCGGTACGAGGTCGATCGCGCGCTGGAGCGCATCCGCGCTCGTGAGAATGCGCGATACGCCGCGGATCGGGCTGATCGGAGGATCGTCGGGATGAAGCGCCAGCTTAACCTTCGCCTTCTCCGCTACCGGTACGATCCTCTCCAAATAGTAGCGAAGGTTGTCCCACAGCTGCTCCTCCGTGACGATGCCCGCTTCCGTAAGCGGCGCTTCCCGCATCAGCGAATGGTCGTAGCTGGACACGAGCGCGCCACCGCGGGTGCGCGTAGTGGTAGACGTCCGGAACCAATTGAACTGCGCCATAAAATTGTAGCAGAGCACCGGAATGCCGAGCGCGCCCATATGGGTGATAAGCTGCTGCATCCATTCGATTTCCTCGTCGCGGCCGGGCAGTCCAAGCTTGATTTTGTTGGTCGGCGGAGCCGATTCGATCACGAGCAGTTTAATGCCGAAGCTGTCGTATCGCTGCTTCATGTGCAGCAGATTCATGTAATCCCAAGGCTTCCAGCCGTTCTCCTCCTTTGGCAAAGGGCCTACCGCATGGTCGACGCCCATCTGCTTCGCCAGATGCCATAACCGATTCGGATGAGACGTAAAAAATTCGGACAGCTGCATGTACGAACACGCTCCTTTGATCTTCTTTTGGTATCGCGACTGTATCCCCGCTTTCGAATTTGCTTCATTAATTGGCGTCTCGGAACTCGCTCGGCGACACTCCCACCTTCTTCTTGAAGATTTGGCTGAAATAACGCGAATCATGATAGCCGACCCGCTCCGCGACCTCGTAATTTTTCAAATGCGTCTGCTTCAGAAGCTTTTTCGCGTTGGCGATCCGGATATGCGTCAGATGCTCGATGAACGTGATGCCCATTTTGGACTTGAATAAGGTGCTTAAATACGTCGGCGTAATGAATACTTTCTCTGCGACATAATGGAGCGACACCTTGTCGTATTCGTCCTCCATGAGCGTAACCGCGCGTTTAATAAGCGTCCGGTTCATGTTTTCCGAGACGCCGACTTCCCCGCCGATCGGCTTCAACGCTTCGCATACCGTGTGCTTCATGTCGATCAGCGTTGGCTGCCGCATCAAGGTCGTCATATCGGGCAACTCGGAAAAATGCGATTGGCCAAGCTCGGATTTGGCCCGAAGCTGCAGGCTGACGAGCAGTCGCAGCGTAGCGTCGCATAATTTGCTCTCCGGCAATGGACCGCCGGCAAGCAAAGCTTCGTAGAAGGCGTCTACGGCTTGCTCAGCGGAAGCGCTTGCAACGCCTCCTGTCAGGATGTGCAGCAGATCGTCTTCCTTGTCTTCGGGATAGTCGGCACTTACGGCGTATTCGTGAATGCGGCCGAAAAAAATCGGCTGCGCATGGCTGTCGTAGAATCGATGTTGGATGGCGAAGCGAGCTTGCTCGTAACATTGATGCAAGTCTTTCAGATGCGGACTCGGATTGCTGATGCCGAGCGTAATTGTACGGGGGCTGCGGCCGATGCCGCGGCTTGGGATCGAATGGTACAGGTTGACGATCGATTCCCGGTCGTCCCACGGGAAGATGATCCCGATTCGGCTGTTGTCGTCGGGCAGCATAGACCAGCGGCCCGGAGCGGCCTGCTTGATCAGGTCAAATAGCTGCTCGGCCATTTGGCGCCTCGTCCACGTGTCGACTTCCCCTGCCATGACATCGAACAAGGCGATAGTCGGATAGGCGAAAGCGGCGTGGAGATGAAGCTCCTCTAGTCCGGACCTTACGTTCCCGGCGTACGGACCGTCATGCCGGAGCAGGTCGTTCATCGTTCGCGCGCGAGGGGCGCGCGTTTCCCATTCGGTTTCGACTGCGTATGCGAACATTCCTTGACTCATATTCGGCACTCCTCTCGGTAGAGGCGATGAATGATGAATGGCGGCTTTCGTGTCAGTCTCCGGTGTAATTTTTGTAGAAATCCAGGCCTCTAATTAACTTGTACTCCGTCTTATCGACATCGCCCGATTTGATCATATCCAAAATTTCGGTATGCGAATCCGGTATCGAGTAACCTTGATGATCTTTGTTCGTGACCGTGATGAATCGCATGATCTTCGATTTGATGCTGTTCCAAATGTCGTGCAGCAGCGCGTTGCCGCTGCGGAAGTAAAAATAGCCGTGGAAGCTCATGTCCAGCTCGACGAGCCGGTACGGGTCGTCTTGATCGATCGCTTCCCGCATGCCGGCGATCACGGTCTCTAAGTAAGCGATATCGTTTTCGTTCAGCACTTTCATCGTCTCGCGAAGCGCGTGGCCTTCGACCAATTGACGGAGCTCGTAGATATCCCGGATCTCTTGGGCCGTAATCCCGGAGACGGCTGAGCCTTTGTTCGTCTTGCCGACGATGAGGCCTTCTTGCTTGAGCCTCTCCAGCGCCTCTCTGACCGGCGCTTGGCTGACGCCGAATTGCTGCGCAATGTCGAGCACGATCATGCGGTGTCCGGGCAGCAGCTCCCCCTTCATAATTTGCCTCTTCAACGATACATACACGTGCTCGCTAAGCGAAATCGGCGATTGCGCGGAACTTGCTGATTCCATGGACACGGATTCCCACCACCTTTTTGTCTGGCTGCAGCCAGATTATCGATAATCGATAATTCGATGCTATTCTCTTCGAAGGCGAAAGTCAAGGGGAATTTTTCCAAACATTCGCCAGCCCCCCTTATCCGAAAAAAACAAACAAAATCATAAGTTTACGTCATCGCTTTTTACTCCGAACGCTCGGTAAGATGAGGATGACTTCACATTCGAAACCAGGCAATCAGCTGGATCCGCGAAGGGAGGCCTATGTTTTGTCCCGGAAAGTAGTTTTTATTACGGATGCCGACGGCGCATCCGGCGACGCCCTTATCGCACGGTTTGGCGAACCGGATACGGACCTGCTTCTAGCCAGCCGGCAAGAAAACAAAGCTTGGGAGCAACGTCTGGCACCTTTCCGTTCCGCCGGCTCGCAAGTGCTGGTCGTCCAAGTCGATTTATGCAGTGGGCGCGAGCTTGCGGCGATGCTGGACCAAGCCGAACGCGAGCTCGGAGCCGTCGACGTCATGATTCATAATGCCCATCTCGTGCGGCCAGCACTTGTCGAATCCTGCGAGGAGGAGACGTTTACCGAAACGATGAACGCGCTCGCCAAATCCGCCTTCCTCTGCACGCAGGCCGTCGGCAAAAGAATGGCTGCCAAAGGCCGCGGCAGCATCGTATTCGCCGGCTCCATCCATAGCGAGAAGCCGGCCGGATCGGCCTTCCCGTTCAGCGCCGCGCAAGGCGCCGTGAAGATGCTGGCCCGCGAAGCGGCGCTGTTCCTCGGCCGGCACGGCATCCGCGTCAATTACATCGAGAGCGGTCCCCTCGACGGATCGGAAGCCGGCTTCGGAGGCGAGTTGTCGGGCGTATACGATTCTTACAACTACAAAGTGCCGGCCGAAAGGCTGGGTTCGTCCCGGGATATGGCCGAGCTCGCTTATTTCCTGTCGAAGGATGGCGCGGGTTTCGTGAACGGCGCGGACATTCGGCTCGACGGCGGCTTCGTTTTGCATTACATGGATCATCGGATGAAAAAACCGACAGAGGGGGATACGCGATTGTCATGAGCCTCTCATTGAATGGGAAATCGGCGCTCGTCACCGGAGCAGGCACCGGCATCGGCAAAGGCATTGCAGTCGAGCTTGCGCGCCGCGGCGCGAAAGTGGCCATCCACTACAACGCCAGCGATGCGGGTGCAAAGGATACGCAGCTCCGAATCGAAGAGTTCGGCGGAGTTTCGATGACGGTGCAAGCCGATGTGGCAGACCGCCGGCAAATCGATCGTATGGTTGTCGCAGCCTCCGAATGGCTTGGCGGCATCGACATTCTCGTCAACAATGCCGCCTTGCAGCTGAACGTGAACCTGTTCGACTATACGGAAGAGCAATACGACCGGGTCATGAACGTTAATCTCAAAGGCTATTGGCTATGCATGCAGGCGGTCATTCCGATCATGAAGCCGAAAGGTTTCGGCCGCATCATCAATATCTCCTCCGTGCACGGCAAGCGGCCAACCGAATTTGATCCGGTCTACTGCATGTCCAAAGGTGGCATCAAGATGCTGGGCAGAGAAAGCGCCATCGAGCTTGCCCGATATGGCATTACGGTCAATACGATCGCCCCGGGCGCCATCGACGTCGGCAAGTACAAGGCGTCGCATAAGGAGCCCAGCCGCAAGAAGTTCCCTCTCGGCAGGGTCGGACTGCCGGCGGACGTCGCTTCCGTCGCCTGCTTCATCGCATCCGACGAAACATCGTTCCTGACGGGTTCAATCATTCGTATCGACGGCGGCGGCATGCTGATGTGACAGGCTTCTTTTTTCCGATCGACCTTTAACCTATTCGCAAAGGAGCAACTTCCATGTCCAATCCGGAAACTTACGAAAACACATTAGCCCATGTCAACACCCATTCGCGTCCGTCCGAGCTGCGCATCACGGATATCCGGTTCGCCGATATCGCGGGTGCGCCCATGCACTGCAGCTTGATCAAGGTATACACGAACCAAGGCATCGTCGGATTCGGCGAAGTGCGCGACGGCGCCGACAAGCAATACGCCCTCATGCTGAAGAGCAGATTGCTCGGCGAGAATCCGTGCAATATCGACAAGCTGTTCCGCCGGATCAAGCAGTTCGGCGGGCATGCCAGGCAAGGCGGCGGCGTCAGCGGCCTGGAGATCGCCTTATGGGACATCGCCGGCAAAGCCTACAACATGCCGATCTATCAAATGTTAGGCGGCAAATTCCGTGACCGGATCCGCATGTATTGCGATACGGACGTCGACGGCAAAGATACGGGAACGGCAATGGGCCTCGCCCTTCAGAAGCGGATGGAGAAAGGGTTCACCTTCCTCAAGATGGACCTCGGCATCAACCAGATTATCCATGAGCCGGGCACGCTTAGCGCCCCGCTTGGGTTTCTGAAGGAAATGAAGGCGAGGTCCAAAACCTGGTATTCGCGCAAGCATGCGAACATGACGGAACTAGAGCTGCGGGACGCGCGCAACCGCCACTACGATATTTTCAACATCGCCCATCCGTTCACCGGCATTCACGTCACGGAGAAAGGGCTCGACATGCTGGAGCAGTACGTCGCCGACGTTCGTTCGGTTATCGGTTACGAGGTGCCGCTGGCGGTCGACCACTTCGGCCACATCGGCCTGCAGGATTGTATCAAGCTGGGCCGCCGGATCGACAAATTCAACCTCGCTTGGATGGAAGACATGATTCCTTGGCAATACACGTCGCAATACGCGCAACTGGCGCAGTCCGTCACGACTCCGATCTGTACGGGCGAGGATATCTACTTGAAGGAAAACTTCAAACCTCTGCTCGAGGCAGGCGGCGTTTCCGTAATCCATCCGGACGTGCTGACGACCGGCGGTATTCTAGAGACGAAGAAGATCGGCGATATGGCCCAGGATTACGGCGTCGCGATGGCGATCCATATGGCCGAAAGCCCGATCGCCTGCCTCGCGGCCGTCCACACCGCGGCCGCGACGGAGAACTTCCTGGCACTCGAGTACCATTCCGTCGACGTCGGCTGGTGGGATGATCTGATCGTCAGCAAGCTTCCGAAGCCGCTCGTCCAGAACGGCTTCATCCAAGTGCCGGATGCTCCCGGCCTCGGCATCGAGGAATTAAACGACGAAGTCATCGCCCAGCACCTGCATCCCGAAATACCGGGCGTATGGCTGCCGACGGAAGACTGGGATCAGCACTTTTCGCATGACCGGTTGTGGAGTTGATGAAGGGGAATCGCAATGATCATCCAAAATAATAAACGAGGTGACAGCCATGAAATTTAACAATGCCGAAGATATCGTCCAGTTGACGCCGTTATGGCAGGGCGAACGGTTTCCCGACGGCAGGCCCAAGGTGCCTTCCGACGTAATTGCCAGGCTGGGCCGCATCACGCTGGAGGAAGCCTGGGGACCGCTTTGGTCGAGAGGCTACCATTATCAGTTCGAAGGCGATTTCCGAATCATCCACCCGAACAAGGTGATGGTCGGCCGCGCCGTCACCGCCGTCATGGTACCGAAGCGCCCGGATTTGCACGAGACGCTCATGAACTACGGCCACGAGCAGGAAGGGCGCAGAGGATTTTTTAATCAGTGGGTCATCGATTCGCTTGGAGAGGAAGACGTCGTCGTCGTCGATATGTTCGATAAAATCTATCAAGGCACTTACGTCGGCGGCAACCTGTCGACGGCCATCTCAACACGCACCAAAACCGGCGGCGCGGTTATCTGGGGCGGTATCCGCGACAACCAGCAGATTGCGGAAATCGAAAACATCAATATCTACTACCGCGGCAGCGACCCGACCGCCATTGCCGACGTCACGATGGTCGGGATGAACGTTCCGGCCCGCATCGGGCGGGCGATCTGCCTGCCGGGCGACGTCGTTCTGGGCACGCCTGCCGGCGTCATCTTCATTCCCGCGCATCTCGCCGAGCTGACGGCCGTTAACGCTGAGAAATCGCAGGTGCGCGACGTCTTCGGCTTCGCCAGGCTGAACGGGAACGTGTACACGACGGCGCAGATCGACGGCGCTTGGACGACTGCGATGTGGCAGGACTTCCAGGCTTGGTTCGAGAATGACGAGGCGGCGGAGCCGTATCGACACTTGACTTGGGAGCAGGAGCTGGAGGAAGCAAGGCGCAATGAGAACGACGGTCCTTCCGGCGGCGTCCGATTGTAAGTACAATGGAAATAGGGTATGCCATCATGCGGAGAACTAACTGCCGGAGTAGGAGCTGAACAATGGAGAAAACGATATTAGGACGTACGGGACTGCCCGTGACGAAGCTGAGCTACGGAGCCATGGAAATTCGCGGCCCGCGCGTATGGAGCGGCCGGCCCATCGATGACGCGGACTCGGAACGGATCCTGCATGCGGTGCTCGACGCCGGAATCAACTTGATCGACACATCTTACGATTACGGCCGAAGCGAGGAGTTGATCGGACGGTTCCTCGGCCGTCGCCGGCACGATTACGTCCTCGCGACGAAATGCGGCTGCCGGGTCGTCGAATGCGGCGATCATGACGAGACATCCCATGTCTGGACGCGCGACAATTTGATGCATAACATCGACACCAGCCTCTCAAGGATGAGAACCGATTATATCGACATCCTGCAGCTGCACGGACCGACCGTGAAGCAAGCCGAAGAAGGACGTCTCGTCGAGGTGCTCCAAGAAATTCAGGCTACGGGCAAAGTGCGGTACATCGGCGTATCCTCCTACTTGCCCCATCTCCCCTCTTACGTCGAATGGGGATCGTTCGATACGTTCCAGCTGCCTTATTCCGCATTGGAACGCGAGCATGAGCAATGGATCGCGCGCGCTGCCGATTCCGGAGCTGGCATCATCGTTCGCGGCGGCGTCGGCCAAGGCGAGCCGGGCATCGGGCGCGGCTCGGCGGACCGCTGGAGCGCGTGGGAGGAAGCGAAGCTGGATGAGCTGCTCGAGCATGGCGAGCAGCGGACCGGCTTCCTGCTCCGCTTCACTCTCTCCCACCCGTCGATGGCGACGACGATCGTCGGGACCAAAAACGTCGATCATCTCGCCGACAACGTCCGATACGCCGCGATGGGTCCTCTTCCGGCCGACGTATACGCCGAAGCGAAGCGGCGCCTCGACGCCGTTGGCCGAACGGCTTTGCCGGTCTGAGCCGTATGAACAGAACAGAACAGAACGAAACCCATCCCGCAACCAATCGTTTTGGACGCGCTAGATGGGTTTCCTTTTGTTCGGCGTTCACGTTCCAATGCGAATCCCAAACCCGCTCCCCAGCTTGCCGCCGGCCATCAGGTCGGCCTTCGCCGCCCGCTGAAGACTCGTGGACGCCTCGTATTCGGACGGGATCTCCTGCGTCCTGCCAAAGATGCGCTCCTCCGCCTGCTTCGACGTCTCGTCGGTCTCATGGATCCGGAACATTCGCTGGAATCGCAGAATGTTGGAGTCGGGCTTCAGCACGCGTTCGAGCCCCGGATAGAGCAGCCATGAGCGGCACATGAAAACGGGGGGAATGCCGCGGAAGAACGACTCCGCTTGCCGGAACGACCGCTCAGCGCTTTCGGGAGAGAGCGGTTCCCCTTCTGGAATATGGACGTTCAGCACGACTTGCCCCGATTTTACTTTGAATCCGTCGATGTCAAGGTCGCGATCGAACGCGTAAGGCTGGAATTGCAGCCTGCCGAGACGGAACAGCCGAAACCGGACATGCTCCTGAAGCCAGCTGTATTCTTGGATGCCGTATTCGCCGTACGTCCGCTTGCAGATCTCGCACCAAATCCGAATATCCGTAAACGTATCGAAATAAACATCATCAGAGATATCCCTCATTTGGTATTCCCTGTGAGCATCCATGGCCAATCGGACGAAGAACTCCAACAGCCGTCTTCTATATCCAACCGTTTGGTTAATTGATTTGAAAAAACCGTCCGGATCGGCAATAAACCGGCTTTTGCAATCGATATATTCGGGTTCATCCATACTCTCTTCCGCAAGCTGGCGCCTTGCTTCTCCCTCAAGCCCGATTCCCTCACATAACGATTGGATATCCATTTCGTTCCCTCTCTCCATGTATTGAATAGCGGCTATCGTTCTTCCGAAGCTTCATAAGCATCCAGCACGGAAGTCAGCAAGCCCGGAAACCGGGCTTCCAGATCTTCCATCCGCAAGGAAATGAGTCTCTGCGTGCCGACGCTCCGAACGTTGACGACGCCGGCTTCCCGCAGCGTGCGAACATGGTGCGACATCGTCGACTTCGCAATCGGCATGTCGAACTCGCCGCAGCTCCGTTCCGAGGATCGGCAAAGCTGCGCGACTACGGAAAGTCTAATCGGATCGCTTAACGCATATAAAACGGAAGACAAATGAATGTCTTCTCGATCGGGATGGAACAATACTTTCATTCGGAATCCCTCCTTCATCTAAACCGACAGATTAATGATTGCATTATACCACATCGCATGCTATTATTCTATTGTTCGATAACAATCGAAATAATGAACTAGAAAGTTGGAGGTGCCTCATGAATAAACCAAACGCCCATTTCATTCACCGGCAGCCAACCGTCCAGAGCCCCGCTCTCAAAGAAGGACTCGTCATCGGTTTGCTCGGCGTTACGATTATTCTCGTCATCATGAATACCATGATGTTTAATTTGGCGTTGCCGGACGTAGCGGAGGCATACCGGCTTTCCGCTTCCTCCACCTCATGGATCGTGACGGGGTACTCCATCGTTTTCGCGATTTCATCCATCACATTCAGCCGACTGGCTGATTTCGTCCCGGTCCGGAGGTTGTTCGTCATTGCCATCTTGTCGCTGAGCGTTGCCGCGATCGCGGGTTTGTTCAGCAATAGCTTCATCATGCTGATCGCCGTCAGAATACTCCAAGCTTCCGGGGCGGGAGCGATCCCTTCGTTGTCCTTGGTCTTCATCTCGCGATACATCCCGATCGAGCGCAGGGGGAAGGCGATGGCCTTCATCATGTCTTCCGTTTCCCTCGGTCTCGGTCTCGGACCGGTTGTCGGCGGCGCGATCGTCGAATATATGGGCTGGCATTTATTATTCACGCTAACCGCCGTTACCATGCTGCTTATTCCGATGTTCGTCGCCTATCTGCCCAAAGAAACGATGAAAAAAGGCTCCTTCGACGCGCTTGGCGCGCTGCTCATCGGTATCGGGACGACGGGCCTTCTGCTGTTCCTGACGAACCAATCCTGGATCGCGCTCGGAGCGGGCTTGCTCTCGCTCGTCTTGTTCACAGCCCGGATCCGTACTGCCAAGCAGCCGTTCGTGCTTCCTTCGCTCTTCCGCAATCGGCCTTATCTCATCCTGGGCGCGGTTGGCATAGCCGGTTACTTGTGCAGCTTCTCGACGTTGTTCCTCATGCCGCAAATTCTCGTCAATCAATACGGTCTAAGCGCCATCGAAGCCGGGCTCGTCATTTTCCCGGGATCGATTCTGGCCATGTTCGTCTCCAGACGGGTCGGCCAGTATATCGACACCAAGGGCAACGGCTCCATCATCCGGTACGTCCCTCTGTTCCTGCTGGCGTCCGTTGTTCTGTTCGCACTGTTCGAAGGCATCTCCTACTGGGCGATCCTGGTCATCTACATGCTGCTGAGCACCAGCTTCACGATTTTGACGAGCAGCGTTTCGAACGAGCTGTCCCGCATTCTGGATGCTTCGCAAATCGGTTCTGGACTCGGCCTGTTTCAACTGCTGCAGTTTTTCAGCGGCGCCTTCGGCGTGGCGTTGTCGGCAACCGCGCTCTCTTGGCAGCAAGAGCTGTCACTCGCGCATGCATACGGCAACATATATTGGGGCCTGTCCCTCATCGTCATTCTCGCGATCCTATGCTCCGTCGCCTATGTCCGTATCGGCGGGCGCAGGGCGCAGCCGCAATAAACGCCGCCCGGTTCCGCGAACGCAAGAAACCCGCCGCCAGTCGTCTGGCCGCGGGTTTCTTCATGTATCGCATTAAGTTGGATCAGTACCTTTCGATTCCCGGAATCAGCGTTCCGCTTGACCGGCCAATCGGCTTTCCAGCTCGGCTTTCTGCGCTTCGAAGCCCGGTTTGCCGAGCAAGGCGAACATGTTCGTTTTGTAGGCTTCCACGCCCGGTTGGTCGAACGGATTGACGCCGAGCAAGAGTCCGCTCAGGCCGCAAGCCTTCTCGAAGAAATAAACCATCTCGCCATACGTGTATTCGTTCAGCTCGTCCAGCTCCACGACGAGGTTCGGCACGCCGCCGTCGACGTGGGCCAAGCGAGTGCCATCGGCCGCCTTCCGGTTCACTTCGTCCATCGTCATGCCGGCGAGGAAGTTGAGTCCGTCCAAATTGCCTGCATCCGCTTCGATCGTCCACTCGACGCGCGGCTTCTTCACCGACAGCACCGTCTCGATCAAGTCGCGGCGTCCTTCCTGCACGTATTGGCCCATGGAGTGCAAGTCGGTCGTGAAGTCGACGGAAGCCGGGTACAGACCTTTGCCGTCTTTCCCTTCGCTCTCGCCGAACAGCTGCTTCCACCACTCCGCCACGAAATGGAGGGACGGCTCGAAGTTCGCCAGCAGCTCGATGGTTTTGCCCTTGCGGTACAAGGCATTGCGAACGGCCGCGTATTGGTACGCTTCGTTCGAAGCAAGGTCGGGATTGCCGTATTTTTTCGCGGCAGCAGCAGCGCCTTCCATCATCCGATCGATGTCGAGGCCCGCAACGGCGATCGGCAGCAAACCGACCGCTGTCAGGACGGAATAGCGGCCGCCAACATCGTCAGGAATGACGAACGTCTCGTAGCCTTCCTCGTCGGCCAGCTTCTTAAGCGCGCCCTTGGAAGCATCGGTCGTCGCGAAGATGCGGCTTCGCGCTTCTTCCTTGCCGTACTTCTTCTCCATATAATCACGCAGAATGCGGAACGCGATCGCAGGCTCCGTCGTTGTGCCGGACTTGGAGATGACGTTTACGGAGATGTCTTTGCCCTCGAGCAGCTCCAGCAAGTGGGTCATGTACGTGGAGCTAATATTTTGTCCCGCGAAGTACACCTGGGTGCGTCCCGCCATCTGGTTGTGGAATGTGTGGGACAACGATTCGATCACCGATCTCGCGCCCAAGTAAGAGCCCCCGATGCCGATGACGACGAGCGCCTCGGAATTGTCGCGAATCCGTTCGGCTGCGGATTTGATCCGCGCGAATTCTTCACGGTCGTAAGCGTGAGGCAGATCGACCCAGCCTAGGTAATCGGAGCCCGGTCCTTTTCCTTGATGCAGCATGTCATGCGCCGCGCTCGCGAACGGCGCGAAATAATCCACCTCGTGCTGCCCGATAAACGATAACGCGCTTGAATAATCGAAACGAATAGCCATATTGCCTAATCCCTCCTGCTCCAAAATGATCTCTATATGCTTACTTCATTTCGAATGTTATACGAGTACAGTTTTCTTCCAATCGGCTGCAAACTTCTCCAGCCCTTGATCGGTCAGCGGATGTTTCGAAATTTGCTCGATAACGGAGAACGGAATCGTCGCGATATGCGCGCCTGCCAGCGCGACGCGCGTCACGTGGTCCGGATGGCGGACGGAAGCGGCGATGATTTGGGCATCCAGGTTATGGACGCGGAACAGCTCGGCTACTTTCACGATCAGCTGAACGCCGTCTTCCGAAATATCGTCCAGGCGGCCGAGGAACGGCGACACGTAAGTCGCTCCGGCGCGAGCCGCGAGCAGAGCCTGGTTCACCGTGAAGATTAGCGTTACGTTCGTTTTGACGCCTTTGTCCGCAAGATAACGGCAAGCTTCGAGGCCTTCGAGCGTCATCGGAAGTTTGATCGTAATGTTGGGATCGTTATTGTTGATTTTGATCAATTCGTTCGCTTGGGCGATCATCTCTTCCGCCGTTACCGCGTCGGGCGTCACTTCGGCGGAAACCGATTCCACACCCGGCACTTCGCGCAAAATTTCCGCGATCCGGTCTTCGAATTTTACGCCTTCTTTGGCTACCAAAGAAGGGTTCGTTGTTACGCCGGACAAAACGCCGATTTTGTACGCTTTTTTGATTTGCTCCACATTAGCCGTATCGATAAAAAATTTCATGGTTGTTGCCTCCCGTAATTTAGTTTTTGATAGCTAAGCCCTTAAATGCTGAATCTTAAAGAAGCTCCTTCGCCACGCGAACCACATTCTCCGTCGAGAATCCGAAATACGCCATAACCTCTCCGCCTGGGCCGGAAGCCCCGAACGTTTCGATGGAAACGACATTTCCGCTAGGACCTGTGAATCGCTCCCAGCCTAGCGAGATGCCGGCTTCGATGGCAACCCGTTTCGTCACGGCATTCGGAAGCACGCTTTGCTTGTAGCTCTCTGGCGCGCGATCGAACAATTCCCTGCTCGGCATCGCGACGACGCGCACGGAGACGTTCTCTTGCTCCAGCTCCGCCTTCGCGCTCACGGCAAGCGATACCTCAGAACCCGTGGCGATCAGAATGACATCGGGCTGATCGTTCGTTTGCGCCAGAATGTAGCCGCCGTTCGCTACCCCGTCGATATTGCCCTTCGTCGCTTCGTAGATCGGAAGGTTCTGCCTGCTGAGTACCAGTGCGACGGGACCGTCGTTCTTCTGCAGCGCATATGCCCAAGCGCTCGACGTTTCGTTCGCATCGGTCGGCCGGATGACCGTCAGGCCCGGAATCGTGCGCAGTGCCGCCAGATGCTCGACCGGCTCATGCGTAGGCCCGTCTTCGCCGACCGCGATGGAATCATGCGTGAAGACGTAAGTGACCGGCAGCTTTTGAAGGGCCGCAAGCCTAATCGACGGACGCAAATAATCGCTGAACACGAAGAACGTGCTGACGAACGGCTTCACGCCGCCATGCAGCGCCATGCCGTTGCCTGCCGCGCCCATCGCATGCTCGCGGACGCCGAAGTACACATTGCGGCCGGCGTACGAATCGACGGCGAATTTCCCTTCGCCTTTAATGTCCGTCATCGTCGAATGCGATAGATCCGCGCTTCCGCCGAAGATCGCCGGAACCTTCTTGACGTAATGATTGATCGCTTCGCCGCTCGCCACGCGAGTCGAGATCGATTTGGCCGTGTCGAACGTCAGAATATCGGTTGCGTCCAGCAAAGCCTTACCGTCGATCGCGTTCGCCAGCTCCTTGCCCAGCTCCGGGTACTGCTCTCCGTAGGACGATACCAGCCCGTTCCAAGCCGCTTCCGCAGCCGCGCCATTTTGCTTGATTTGCTCAAAGTGGGCTTTCACTTCTTCCGGAACGTAAAACTCTTCTTCGTGCTCCCAGCCGTATACAGCTTTGGTTGCCTTGGCTTCTTCCTTGCCAAGCGGGTTGCCGTGCGCCTTGTTCGTTCCCGCCACCTTGCTGCCGTAGCCGATCACGGTACGAACCTCGATCAGCGTCGGTTTATCGCCATTCTGCTTCGCGGCTTCGATCGCTCCCGCGATCCGATCGACGTCGTTGCCGTCCTCGACGCGGATATAATCCCAATGCGCCGATTCCGCGCGCTTCTGAATCCCTTCACCGAAGGACAAAGCCAGTTCGCCGTCGAGCGAAATATCGTTCGAATCGTACAACACAATTAATTTACCCAATTTCATATGGCCGGCCATCGACATCGCCTCGTAGGAAATGCCTTCCATCAAGCAGCCGTCACCGACGAGCGCGTACGTGTAATGGTCAACGACCGGATAGCCGTCCTTGTTGAATTTGGAAGCCAGATGGGCTTCGGCCATCGCCATGCCGACCGCCATGGCAATGCCCTGGCCGAGCGGGCCCGTCGTCGCGTCGACGCCGTCCGTATGTCCGAATTCAGGATGTCCTGGCGTTCTGCTGTTCAGCTTGCGGAACTGCTTGACGTCGTCCAAAGACACCTGATAACCCGACAGATGCAGCAGGCTGTACAGCAAAGCCGAGCCGTGGCCCGCGGACAACACGAACCGATCGCGGTTGAACCAATTGGAATGGCCGGGATTGTGCTGAAGCAGCTTGGCCCACAGCGCGTACGCCATCGGCGCGGCTCCCATCGGCAAGCCCGGATGCCCGGAATTCGCGGCGTTGATCGCATCAATGGACAGCGTACGGATCGTATCGATCGCTAGTTGGTCTATCGTCTTGGTGATTGGCATGTTGTTTCCATCTTCCTTTCTCTTCAAAACATGGTTTCTCTCTTCTAAACCCACTATAATACGATTGACTGCCATACAAGTAATCAATAGATTACAGAGGAGCTATAGATCATATCTATAGTAATGCGCAAACCAAAAAGCCCCCGCCATGTAAGTACATGGAACAGAGGCTTGGGCGAAAGAAAACTCAATCAGTAAATTGGTTTTTTTCGCGTTAAAGTTGCTTCGAACATATCGATAATAAAAAGGAATCTTTCGGCTTCGCGGAAGACATGATCCGCAAGCAGCGGGTGAATGATGCTCTTGATGCGGCAAGCTTCGATTAAATCCTTTGCGGTCTGTTTGAAATCCCGCAAAGATTTGACCGACACCCGGTTCTGATCGAGAAATTGGTCAAGCAGCGGGACGGTTTGGGACTCAGGACGCATGGATTCCAAATCTTTCGCCTGGAACAGCAGCATGTCGAAATCATGGCTGAAATTTCGTGCTTGCTCAACCAATTGCCGTTCGGACGGGTCAAGCAAATGCCCGATGAATTTGGCGTGATCGGCCATGATTCGCAAGAAGAACACGTTTTCATCAATGATCGCGTCCGGCAATGGCTCCAATCTTCCGGAATTCAGCTCTTCCAGCCGGTTTCGAAAATACATAGCTTCCCTGCTGACATGATCGACTAGCAGCGGAAAATTATTTCCTCCCGGAAGCTGACAGGAAAGGATTAATCCTAACACTTTTCTTTTGAAGGCCCAAATATGAGACGCCGCGTTATGAACTTCCGCATTAAAGCGCCGTATTTGATTAGGGTCTACTCCTGCCGGGAACGAATGCGATCTTCTTTCGATTTCTTCGAACAGGCCATAAAATTGATTGGCCTCGGCGATGAGCTGCGTATCTTCACACCTAAAACCTAATTTCAGAAAAAGGGAATGTTCTTTCATGATGCGCGACCAAAAACGAATTTCATCCAAGGAGCGGGCAACAAACGCGTCGGACATGATCGTCCCTCCCACAATGAGTTACTGTTTAACAAACAGTAATACATATTCGATGATTCTTTTTTGTATGTGCAAAAAAACATTCTCCCAGTTCCTGGCGGTTAAACGCCGGAATACGCCATAAATCCGCCGTCCACCGGAATCGTCGTGCCCGTCACGAAACCTGAAGCCGCGTCGTCCGTCAGCCACAGAAGAGCGCCGAGCAAATCTTCCGGCTTGCCGAAGCGGCGCATCGGCGTGTGGGCGATGATTTTGCCGGAACGCGGGGTCAGCGAGCCATCTTCGTTCATAAGCAGCTTGCGATTCTGCTCAGTCAGGAAGAAACCAGGCGCGATCGCATTCACCCGGATGCCCGCATCCGCCATATGCACCGCAAGCCATTGCGTGAAGTTGTCGACGGCCGCCTTGGCTGCGCTGTAAGCCGGCACCTTCGTCATGGGAGAAGGCGCGCTCATGGACGATATATTAATGATGACGGGACTTGGGCGATCCAGCATCTGCTCCGCGAACACCTGGGAAGGAATAAGCGTTCCGATGAAATTCAAATCGAGCACGTTCCGGAAACCTGGGATGCTGAGGTCGAAGAAGCTGGTTACGCCTTCGGCGTTCCGGTCCTGAGGAGTGAACGTTTCGTTCGTCGTATTCGCGCTCGGATGATTGCCGCCGGCGCCGTTGACGAGGATGTCGCAAGGGCCCAGCTTCTCCAGTACGATCCGGCCAGCCTCTCGCGTGCTGATTTCGTCGGTCACGTCACAGGTTACGCCGATGGCTATGCCGCCCGCTGCGAGGATTTGTTCCGCCACGGCATCGTTCTTGGCAGCCGTTCGTCCCAGAACGGCGACTTTGGCCCCTTGCCTCGCGAGCTCGATCGCCATGGCTCTGCAGAGTACGCCCGCTCCCCCGGTGACGACCGCGACTTTGCCTTTTATCGAATCATGGATGGGTTGCTGCTTGCTGCTCATGCCGGTCCACTCCTTTGCCGTTATTGGAATAGTCGAATCCGTCCCATAATCCCCACAAGTGCATGATACCTAACGCGCGGTCGTACAAGCCGTAACCGGGTCGGCAGCTCTCGTCCCAAATTTGGCGGCCGTGGTCGGGCCGGACATAACCGGTGAACCCGATGTCATGGTACGCCTTCACGATCCCCGCGATATCGACCGAGCCGTCCCGCGTGCGATGCGAGCTTTCGATAAAATCGCCGTTCTCGTATCTGCGGATATTCCGAATATGCGCGAACGGAATTCGGTCCCCGAATTCGTGGATCATCGCAACAATGTCGTTAGCCGGATTCGCGCCGAGCGAGCCGCTGCAGAGCGTGATGCCGTTCGACGGATGATCGTACAGCTGAATGAGACGCCGGAAATTCGCCTGGCAGGTCATGATGCGGGGCAATCCGAAGACGGGCCAAGGCGGGTCGTCGGGATGGATGGCCATCTTGATGCCGTTCTCGGCCGCGACCGGAATGATCGCCTGCAGGAAATAATCGAGGTTCGCCCAGAGATGTTCTTCCGTGACGCCTTGGTACGCCCCGATCAGCTTCTTCATGTGCTGCAGACGCTCCGGCTCCCAGCCCGGCATCGTAAACGACGGATTGGCGTTAATCTGATCGACGAGCTCGTGCGGATCGATGCCCGCAATTATGCCGTTCTCATAGAACATGGCCGTCGATCCGTCCTCCATTCTCTTGTGCAGATCCGTTCTCAGCCAGTCGAATACGGGCATGAAGTTGTAGCAGATCACTTTGACGCCGACCTCGCCCAGCTTCCGGATCGTACGTTTATAATTGTCAATATAAACGTCCCGAGTGGGCAAACCAAGCTTAATATCCTCATGGACGTTAACGCTTTCAACGACGTCGATATGAAGGCCTTCTTTATCCGCGAGAGCCTTCAGCTCCAATATTTGGTCCATGGGCCATTCTTCTCCCGCGGGTACGTCATGCAGCGACCAGACGATGCCGTCGGTGCCCGGAATTTGTTTGATATAGCGGAGAGGCACGGTATCGTTGCCTTCTCCGAACCATCGGAATGTCATTCGCATAGGTCAGGTCCCCTTATCAGTCCTTGAAATAATTCGGATATTGGATTCGAAGCTCTGCCTGATCCGCGATGTTGAGGGTCAAATGCTGCTTCATCAGCAACCTTGCCCCTGCCGCGTCCTTGGCGATGATCGCGTCTGCCATCCGCCGATGCTGCTCGTACAGATGCCGCCAATCATGGGCGTTCGCCAGCATGAGCCTTCGGCTCCTGTTCAGATGGACGGTGAGCCCGTTCAACGTGTTCCAGGTGTGGCTCTTGCCGCAGCCTTCGAATAGAATCCGATGGAATTGTTCATCGAGCTCGAACATCTCGCCGTCGTCCTGCCCAGCCAAAGCTGCTTGCTGCATGGTCAAATTCGTCTCGAGCCGAAGAAGCGCGTCCTCCCGGAATGATCCGCAAGCCAGTTCGGCCACCGCGCATTCCAGATGCTCGCGCATGAACCGCGCTTCCTCCACGAGAGCGGTATCGATCAGCGAAACGAATGTGCCCCGCTGGGGCAGCACCTGCATCAATCCTTCCTGCGCAAGC
Organism: Paenibacillus sp. LHD-117; assembly: GCF_030929555.1. Classification (GTDB taxonomy): domain Bacteria; phylum Bacillota; class Bacilli; order Paenibacillales; family Paenibacillaceae; genus Pristimantibacillus. The sequence goes on from NZ_JAVFVT010000006.1 coordinate 218,883, forward strand.
TTCATGAAGCTTTCCCGGACCGGGGTCCGGCTCACTTGGAATTTGAGCGAGGTTTCGTTCTCCGAAAGCGACGTTCCAGGCTTGAGCGCCAGGCTCAGAATTTGCTCTCGAAGCGCTGCATAAACGATGTCCCTAGCCGATCCCGTCCCTTGACGGCGCAGATCTACCATGTGTTACTTCCCCATTTCCAAGAATGTTGTTTTTCGTATATACGCCTTTACTGCCATACTACCATACAAGTATACATGTGAAAAAGGGGGAAGCCGCGAAATCATTTTCCGTGCCGAAAGGTTCGAACCGGCACTTTGTCGAAGTATGGAGGAAGTCATACAAACCGTGCGGAGGTGAACCGCGATTTGCCAGCCATCCAGCCTTTAGACCTCAATCGCTTTCCTCTATATTTCGTATATAAACGCAAAAGCGTAAGCGAGGAGCAATTCAAAAACATCTTCCATGCCCATCAAGGCATCGAGCTATTGCTCGTGCATGAAGGGATGGGCACGCTGATCGTGAACCAAAGAAGCTACGACATTCGCCCGGGGACGGTGTGCGTTTTTCAACCATACCAGCTTCACGATGTTCGAATGAACGTAAGCGAAAGCCAGCCATTCGTTCGCTCCATCGTGCATTACGAGCCTGCCCATTACGAGTCTTATTTCGACAAATGGCCTAACTTGCAAAGCTTTTTCAAACATCTCCATAAAGGAAAGCTCCATTCCCCGTACCGGTTCGGACCGGAGGCGATGGAGCGGTTGTCGGAGATCTTGCTCGGCTTGGACGAACGGATCCCCGCCTTGTCCAAGGATCGGTACTTCGAAGAATTTTCCCTCTTCCTGCTTGTATTCTTCCGCATGTTCATGCAAGTATGGGAGCAGAAGCAGCCGGACGAATCCGGGTTGCGGGAAACAAGAACCCCTCATCCGGCAGAGAAAATCATGGAATGGGTCGAACGCCATTACCGCGAGCCGCTCCGGCTGGAGAGGATGAGCAAAGAGCTGCATCTGTCCGCGCATCACTTGTCCCATCTGTTCAAGGAAAACACGGGCAGCAGCATCACGGATTACTGGACGGCCAAGCGGATGCAGCAAGCCGTGCTCCTGCTCCTGTCTGGCGATAGCCCCGTCGCCCGGATCGCGGAGGAGGTCGGCATCGCAAACTGCTCACACTTCTGCAAGCAGTTCAAAACCCATTTCGGAGAAACGCCGTACCGATACCGCAAGCGATGGCAGGATACCTTCAAGTCGTAGCTAGCCTGCCTATGACCGGAAGTCGCTTCCGGTCGTGATGGCAGCCGGCTCGAAGTTCGCGACCGATTTCTTTTTTTCATGGAAATGGGTTGCGTTTGCCTGAATGCCTTCCCGCGTATAAAAGGGATCGTTCGGCTCAAGCGGCAGGGCGACTAGCTCGCCCGAGCTGGCGGACTTGTAGATCGCCGTAATAAGCTCCAGCGTCTGTCGTCCGCTTATCCCGTCGACGAGTGGCAGCCCCGCGTTCTCGATTGCCTTCAGCACATCGTCGATCTGGCCGGTATGGCCTTCGTATTCGACATCCGGCAAGCTTTCATATAACGTCTGGAGCTCCCGCTCAAGCTCGGAATTCGGTTCGGGAAAGCCGTTCGGGCCGGACACGGACGCCTTGACCTTCCATGGGGCGGACACTCTGGCTTTGGCTCCCTGGAAGACGAGCTGCTGCTCCTCGCCATGATGAACGACCGAGCTCGTGATTTGCCCAAGCGCTCCGCTCCCGAAACGCAGCATCCCCATAGAGAGATCCTCCACTTCGGCGTTGTCGTGAAATACGTTAGCCATGAATGCCTGCACATAGCTCGGACTGCCCATCATCCAGAGCAAGGCGTCCATGTGGTGGACGGCATGGTTCAGCGTTGGTCCGCCGCCCTCCTTCTCCCAGGTGCCCCGCCACCACAAATCGTAGTAACAATGCCCCCGCCACCAGAATGAGTCGACCTGCGCGTGCAAGATGTCCCCTATCAGCTTGCTGTCCAACACCGCCTTAAGTTTCATTAACGGAGTGCGAAAACGGTTCTGCGCGACGACCGACAACAGCTTGCCCGTTCTTCCCGCCGCTGCGTTCATCGCGTCGCATTCCTCGAGCGAAGAAGCCATCGGTTTCTCGACGAGAACATGCGCGCCGGCTTCCAAAAATTGAACGGCGATCGACGCATGCGTGTAGGGAGGCGTGCAGACGGAAACCAGGTCGATCTCTTCCGCCATTAGATCCTCGTAATTCGCAACGGCCCGGGCATCGAGACCGAACTTCCCGATCTGGGCGAGCGCCTTCTCCTCGTAGATGTCGCTGACCGCGACGATCCGGCAGCGATCCGGGAACTTCAAGTATGACGCGATATGCGCGTCGGATATGGCGCCAGCGCCAATAATGGCGACGTTAAGCATGGCTAATCCCCCTCATGTACGTTTTAGAGGTTGTTCAAAAAGTCCACTTTTGATCACGAAGTATACCAGGTAGCGTATTCGACATCGAATATTGAATTCAGCCGAAACTAAGCGAATGCTTTCGAAGTATGTTTCCTTCGGAAACATTGCAGGTGCTCACGTAGCTTACACTACGCTCCGCTCCTCATTTTCTAGCTTCATCCAATCTTCTACAGCGTTTTTGAAAAAAACGCAGCATCGTAAGCATACGCTCATGTGCTGAAAACCGGACTTTTTGAACACGCATTTATATAACAATCGTACCAAGTTTAAGCTAACCTTTGTGCTCGAATGTTGCGCCATTATGCCGTTGGTTTGCGATTCGCGTGTCGCGCGCGCTATAATGCAGGTAGTTTATATTCATGCAATGAATACCAAAGACGGGAGCCATTAACCATGTCTATCACGAACAATCACGAGTTGTACAAAGTGTTTTATTGGGCGGCGAAGACGGGGAGTTTGACGAAGGCGGCGAACGCGCTCTACTTGACCCAGCCCAGCGTCAGCCACGCGATCAAGCAGCTGGAGGACCGATTCGGCATCGCTTTGTTTTACCGGAATTCAAAAGGGGTTATTCTAACGCAAGAAGGTTCGATCCTATATTCGTACATTGAGCAATCTCAAATCCTGATCTCGCTGGCCGAGGAGAAGATGGCCGCGCTCAAAAATCTGGACAGCGGCGAGCTTCGGATCGGGGGAAGCGACTCGCTGTTCAAACATTATTTGCTGCCGTTTCTGGAAGACTTCCATCATCGGCATCCCGGCGTCAAGCTTCACCTGAATCACGGAACGACGCCCGAAATCATCACATTCCTCAAAGAAGGAAGGATCGATCTGGGCGTCGTGCGCATGCCGATCGGCGATTCGCAGCTGGAAGTGCGGGAGAGCATCAAGCTTCAGGACTGCTTCGTGGCAGGCGCGCGCTACGCCGAACTGAAGGACGAGGTGCTCTCGCTCGAGCAGCTGCTCCGGCATCCCGTCATCCTGTTCTCGCGGAATAGCCGGGCGCGAATGGCCATCACGGAGCTGTTCCAGCATTACGGCTATACGATCAAACCCGAGATCGAGGTCGGGAGCGTCGATCTGCTCATCGAATTCGCGCGCAAGGGGCTTGGCATTTCGTACGTCACGAAGGAATTCATCGCCAAGGAGCTGGAAGAAGGCTCCCTCTTCGAAATCCAGCTGGACGTGCAGCTGCCGCCAACGCATGTGGGTCTCATGACGATGCGCAATATGCCCCTATCCCGCGCGGCGAATCAGTTTATCGAGCTGGTTCGTTAATTATTTCTCCTGAATGATCTCATATTTCGGTTTTGCATTGTTGAAATCCGGGTTCTCGCCGCTTACCATGAGCCCCATTCCCCAGTCGAAGTGAACATCGGAGGTAGGCAAATCCGACGCATCCCTGTACTGGAACAAGACGTTCCTCCGCGTCCGCTCGCTTTTGTTGACGTCCGAGCCGTGAATGGTCAAGTAGTTGAAGAACAATACGTCCCCTGCTTTTGCGGGGCAAGGCGTGCCGGAGGAGATCGGATATTCCTTGTGGTTCAAATAATGCATGCCCACATGCGGCAGAGACCCTTGCTTATGCGAGCCCGGGATGACACACAAGCACCCGTTCTCTGTATCCGCATCGTCAAGATGCACGCTCGCGGCAAGCATGGAATGGTCGCGATGCGGGAAGTACGGGTAGTCCTGGTGCATCGGGAACGCGGCTCCGTTCGCGGGCGGCTTCACTAGCATTTTGGAATGGTGAAGCTGCACGTTCGGGCCGATGATTCCGTTCAGCACCGCCGTCATTCTTGGATGGATGACTGCCCGCATGAAAGCCGCGTCATGATACTGAACGTCGTGGAATCCTTTGAGCACCAGCTTCTTCAGCTGTTCCGGCGGGAGGTAATCGCCCTGCCAAGCATGGTTATGATCCGCTTTCGCACGCGCCGCCCGCTGAATGATTTTCTCGACCGCCTGCCTCATTTCTTCCACTTCGTTCTGATTGAACACCTCTCTGACAAGCAAATACCCATTCTCTTTGTAAAATTCCACATCTTTCTCATTAATCATTTTTATGCACCCTCTCGCTATTTGCTTTCGTTTCTAGTTTAATTATAGGAGGGGCAACGATTTCGGTATTTACCTAGAAAAGACATCCTTTTGCAAAATTACGCCAAGGTGGTGTTAATGGTCATGTATCAATGGGATAAAAGCGGCGAGCGGCTGAACCGGTTTGCCGGATTGCTGGAAGGGGAGAGCGTTTCGTTCCTCATCCACTATTGGGGAGTCGAAGAAGATTTGCCGGCCAACCCCGTGCACAAACATTCCTTTTTCGAGCTTTGTTACGTGAACGGAGGTACCGGCGTTTATACCGAAGGGGAAACGTCCCATTCGCTATATCCCGGAGTCGCTTTCTGTTCGCGGCCCAATGTGTACCATCAAATCAAAGACGTTACTGGCCTAAATTTGTTATTCGTCGCGTTCGAAGCGATCGAAGACGTTCACGGAGATCATCAATTAGAGAGCTATAACAGGTCGCTTCTGCAAAGCGCGTCATGGATCGACAATGTCGGCGAATCCCCGACCGTTCAAATTTGGAAATCCATGCTGCTTCGTCACCCTTCCGCCTCGTCGCTGCCCGTAAGCCTGCTTCCCAAGCTTGCCTATTCGCTTCTTAGATCCGCTCCGTATTTGCTAGGCGCCCCTAACAACGCGGACAGCACGCCAGTGAGCGCATCGGCATCGCAAATCGTAAAGCGGGCGAAACGATATATAAGGGATAATCTGGACAGGCCGCTTTCCTTAAGCGAGGTAGCCCGTTATTTAAATATTTCAGAACGCCAGTTATCGAGACTGATTGCCGGCAGCATTCATGAATCGTTTACTTCGATCGTCCATACGGAACGAATTCGCGCCGCCGAGCTGCTGCTGACGAATACGACCGAGCCGATCAAAGCGATCGCCGAACAAACCGGATTTTCTTCCGTTCATTATTTCACGCGTCTGTTCTCCGAGGCCAAAGGTATTCCGCCCGGGGCATTCCGCGCCAAGCTGTCCGCTTCGTCCGACGAATGAGCTCGTCTTCGCCGCACGCTTGCGCTTTCATATCGAAAATGATCGATCCGTCGCTCCATACCACTTTGCCGCTTGACGAGCCAGCTTGTCCTTATGCTCTTCAAGCTGCTTCCAGCGGTGCCCGTTCGCTCCCGACGGATGAGGAAAGTCGAAGAGGCAGCGTGCGGGATCGACCATACCTTCCTCCGCGAACGCGCGCAGTACGTCACCGACCGCCTTGCCGAGCGGAATCAGCAACGCGCCCTCCACCCGCTTCACCTCATTCAGGAAGATCGTACGGGCGTAGCCGGACAGCAAGTCAGACTGTAGGATCGACGGCCCGTGACCTGTATAGTTGCGACCATTGACGAATACGGGGTATCGGATGGCCGAGGTCGTATGCAGCAACGGCCTGCTCGCTCCGAACAGTTCCCCGCTATCGCCGACGCCTATCAGCGACGGGATGCCGATAAGGTCCAGCATCCGAACCAAGTTCGCCCGCATCGTGCCGGCGAAGCTCGCGGCGAACTTCGCCCGGCGGTCGATGTCCGAGATCGGCACGCCTTCCCGCAGACAATCGCGGGCTTCGCGAATCGCCGTCTCCATCTGCGTGAAGCCGGGCGTAATGCCGATAATCATCAGCTTCGCCGCTTCGTTCACGTAATCGTAGGGAACGTAGTAGACGGATAGACGGCCCCGCTCTTCAAGCAGCAGCTCGGGGACAAGCAGATGCTCCCGTGTAAGCTTCCCTCCGGGAAGCGAGCGAAGGAAATCCAAATAGGGCTCGATTGTCGGCATCGCGCATCGCTCCTGTTCTTCAGCTATTGACCAGTTTGATGTTTCGCATCATTGTTTATTCTTCCGTGTTAAAAAAGGTTTCATTTGATAGTTGAATGAGTTTGTCCGTTGCTTCATGACTGCTCGGGTCTTGCACCAATATAAAAAAAATATCATGTAGTTCTTCAACTCGGTTTAAGACTTTATCTTTAGACTTGTCCTCTCTTAATGAAATATACAGGTTGTGTAAACTAACATCTAAATTATCGTTTGATTTTTCAAAAGAAGTTAGTTCCGACATCGCTGCCACATTGTATACGCTTGATATCATCGTTCTGTATGTGTAATCATTTACTTGCATACTAAAACTACTGAGAACATGGCTTAGTTGATTTTTAAATGCAAGATCAATAGAGTTCTGAAGGTCCTTCCTGTGACTTTGAGATTCAATAAATTTATAACAAAGGATAATAGTGCTTAAGAAAAGGATGATTATCATCGCATATTTCTTCTTCATGAATTAGCTCCTAATACGAATTTGCACATCTATCATATAAAAGTTGTTGCATTCACGACATCCGACGAAAGTCGAATGTGTCCGGATGAACAATATCCCCACCAATATCTACTGCAGAACCGAAAGCTGAATGTCCCGTCGAGTGAAAATGGTTTAGATATGTCGTTATCTGCATTGAGTTTTCATTCAAATATTTTTTCTTTCGAACGTAATCCACAATACTCGAGCGAGCTATATAGGATTTCTAAAGATCGTAGTTCAGAAACCGCACCTTCGTTTGTTCTTAATTTGTCTAAAGAGAGACACGCCACTCGATGGGTTTTATTTATATACCCAGCAAAAGTGCCATAGCACCCATAAGTAATAACTTCCGAAAAATTAATACACCTTGATATTTTCTGTTTCGAAGGTTTATTTAATGACATTTTCCACGCCCATAATTTCGCTAAATCTTTAAAATAGTTTGAATGATACATTTCATACAACAAATCTACTGGAAATGTAAAGAATCCCTCATGATTTAGTTCTTCAATGATTTCTTTCGCTGTTATTGTATAGGTTTTGTTCTTTGATAAATCCGTTCCCATTCTATCTCTAATAATCTGTGTATTAAGAAATGGAACAATTAGTTCAGAATCATCGTTCCAAAAATTGAAATCAATGCTTAATGGATTCTCCGGGAAAGTTGGTACTAAATGCGGGATATGCTCATTTGTAAGTGTTGGAAAAATAGTGTAAACACTTTTCTTAGTTATTGACATCATTTCAAGGTAAGTTTCCCAAACGTCACTATCATCTACAATTCTTAAAGATTTTAATTTAGGTTTAAGTTGAAAGATCAGTTCGATAACTTGTTCGAATTTTTCATCAGGTAAAGAGCTTATTTTAAGTTCACCTTCGAAGCATAATCGATTATCAATATTTATTAAAAGCGCTTCACCATCTGGTTCTGGAAGTACGATAGTTTCGTTTATTCCTTGACTCACAGTCCAGTTATGTTTTAACCTGAATTACGAAAGTATCACCTTATAAAAATATAAAAAAGTGCTCTAATCTTTGGTAGAATGGTGTTTGTCGAGAACATCACCAACCAAGGAAGGAGCACCCTTAAAGTGAAGTCT
>NZ_JAVFVT010000007.1 GCF_030929555.1 Paenibacillus sp. LHD-117
TGTGGTAACCAACCCACGGATAGCAGCGTGCCGACCGTCGCTCGCTTATTTGCTCCCGCGCCTAGTGTTTTGGTGGTGCAAAATGCAAGGGCTTGACTAAAACGTTCATAGCAACGGAACCAAGCGCACTTATGATGCGAATATGAGCCCATTTGGATTTCTAAAGGAACCTGGTGCTCTTATTCGATTGAAAATGGTGTTTTTTCAAGCTGGGAAACGTAAATAAGGTCGCGTGCTTCCGTTAGCTATGCAAATCGAACAAAATGAGGCGAATAACGTCGGCCACTTCCGTTAGCGTCCAAGAACCACTACTGCGGCGGTAACACTAACACGTGACATAATAAAAGTTATGTAATCAGCAAAAAAACCAGTCAACCTCATCAGAAGTCAACCGGTTTATTCTAAAACCTAATCCCGCTCGTAAATCGAGCCGGATCTGCTCGCGAACAGCTCCGTGTACACCTTCTCGGCGTAGGCGTCCGTCATGCCCGCGATATAGTCGGCGACGAGCCGCTCCCACGGCCAGGCGCCCTTCTGGCGATCGTAGCTCTCGACCCAATCCGGGGGCAGGATGAGCCGGCCGGTATCGTAATCCTCCAAGCTGTCCCACAGCCGCTTCAGCATGTTCTCGCTGCGCTTCTGCAGGCGCTGCACGCGGAAATCTTTGATGAGCGTCACCCAAGCAAGCTTTTTCAAAATTTCCATCGTCCGCAGCAGCTCCAGATCCTCCGCGCCGTCCTTCACGAACGTGATCCGTTTCCAGCCCGTCTTCGGATCGTCGATGATGCCGACGCTGTTCGCGAATTTACTCACCCAGCGCGCCTTCATCTCGCGCCTCGTCCGGGAAGCTTCACGGCCGTATTGGACGTACACTTCCTTCCATTGCCGGTAGTAGCTGTCCAGCACGCGCTTCACCATGTCCTTCAGATCCGCCTTCTCCCACTGCACCGCTTCCATGCTGGCGGGATCGTCCATTACTTCCTGCACGACGCGTTTCACAAGGCGGTCATCCTCGAAAAAATCTTCCGACAACAGGATCTTGCCCGCGCGAATGCCGTCTTCGATGTCGTGCGTGGAATAAGCGATGTCGTCGCACAGATCCATGAGCTGCGCCTCGAGCGTGCTGACTCCGGCCGGCATGCCCCACAGCCCGCGCAAATAATCGATGCCCGCCCATTCCATCGGATAGACGCCTTTCATCCGCGACGGATCGTCGAGGCAGAACGGATATTTGTTGATTGCGAGCAGGACGGCGGCCGTCAAGTCCGACCCGCGTTCGCTGCCCGCGCGCTTCTCCAGGAACATGAGAATGCGGAAGTTTTGCGCATTGCCTTCATACGGAATGCCGTAACGCGCTCTAAGGATAGTGTTCAGCACTTCCTCTCCCTTATGACCGAACGGCGGATGGCCGAGATCGTGCGCGAGCGCCGCGCACTCAACCACTTCGGGTAGCAGCATGAGGCCGGGATGTTCGTCTTTTGCGAGGAACGGATACGTCTTGCCCAGCCTGCGCGCCACCTCCCGCGCGATTTGGGACACTTCGAGCGAATGCGTAAGCCTCGTGCGGTAATAGTCGCCGGAGCCCGCCCCGAACACCTGCGACTTGCCTTGCAGCCGGCGGAACGCCGGGGATTGGATGAGCCGCGCGTAATCCTTCTCGTATTCGTCGCGATCCTCGCTCGATAGCGTATTGCCTATGTCATGCAGCCTCAGCTTGCGGATATTCATCTGTCATCACCTTTTCCGATTGTCTATGATGATTTTGGCATAACTTCCCCCTCTTTGGCAAAAAAAAGCGCCGCGAGCCTCCACTCCCAGGCCTCACGACGCTTTCCCTCCCCGTTAAGCCGTGCCGAACGATACGCCGGCGCGGGACAACAGCTTGCGATAGGCGATGCTGAGCCTGTCGCACTTCAAGTGGAGCTCCGCTTGCAGGTCAAGCGGCAGCAGCTCCGGCTTCTGGTTCTCGACGATGAGCCGATCCTGCTCCAGCAAGATATCCTGGAACGAGACAAACGTTTCATCCGGCTCGTCGAACGCGTAGTTGCGTTCCATGATCATAAACGCGATGCTTTTTTCCTCGTTCTGGGGCGTGACGAACAGGTACAGATGGAATACATCGTCCGACCCTTCGATCCGCTTCGTCAAGGAGACGCTCATCGGATGATAAATCTCGTACGTATAAAAGGTATTGACGCCTACGCCTCGCCCGTCGGGATCGGGCTGATACACCTCGATCTCGTCGGTTCGCAGCGCCCCGTCCGTCTCGTGGACGCGGTAGTCGTTGATCTCCGAAAACTCGCTGTCGCCAAGCATCCCTTCATGCACGTACATGAGATGGGACACGTCGAGGAAGTTTTCGACCACGCGCGGTCCCGCGGCGGCAACCTCGTAAGGTCCCATGAACACTTGGGCGTAGTCGGCGAGCAGGCCGCGCGTGCCGATGGCCGGCACGTCTTTGTCGGGCTCGCCCAAGCTAACCCACACCAGTCCATGGGCTTCTTGGCAGCGATAGGATGAAGTTTTCGCCTTCGAAGGGATGGCCGTCCCTCTCGGCAAGGAAGGGATCAGCGTGCACGTGCCGCACGCGTCGTAGGTCCAGCCATGATAGGCGCATACGATCTCGTCTCCTCTTACCTTGCCGAGCGACAGGGGCACGCCCCTATGAATGCATAGATCTTTTAGGGCGTGCACGCCACGCGATGTACGGAAGACGACAACCCGTTCGCCGAGCAGCTCGACCTGCAGCGGACGATCCTCCAAGCGGGACGAGAACATCACGGGGTGCCATTCGTTTACTAATACGGGATCCAGTACCGGCATTTTCGGATCATCCTTTCTAAGGAGCAATCAATCTTCAATCGAATCTTATTGCGGAATCGTGCCTTTGACACCTTTGACGAAATAGTTCATGACAAGAATATCCTCCAGCTTCAGCTTCTCGCCTTCCGCCAGCTTCTGGGCGCCGGATTGATCGAAGATCGGACCGGTGAATACCTCGAACGTCTCGTCGTGGATTTCCGTTTTCTTGGCGTTTACGAGATCTTGTACGTCTTGCGGCACGTTCTTGCCGAACGGAGCCAGGTCCACCATCTGCTCCTTCAGGCCGCCGTAGTATTGATGCGTTTCCCAAGTGCCGTCGATTAAGCTCTGCACGACGTCGACGTAATACGGTCCCCAGTTCAGGACGGGGTTCGTGACGTATGTTTCCGGCGCGTAGCGGTTCATATCGGAATCGTTGCCCATGCCCCATACGCCTTTCTCTTGCGCCGCTTGAATGCCCGCAGGGGAGTCCTGGTAATTCGCCAGCACGTCCACGCCTTGGTCGAGCAAGCTGATCGCCGCTTGGCGTTCAGTCGCCGGGTCGAACCAGGTGTTGCTCCAGACGACGGATACTTCGATGTCCGGATTCACGCTTTGGGCGCCGAGGGTGAAGGCGTTGATCGTGTAGATGACCTCCGGAATCGGGAACGCGCCGACGTAGCCGATCTTGTTGTTTTTCGTCAGCTTGCCGGCCGCGATGCCGGCCAGGTAACCCGGCTGGTAGCCTTTGCCCTGGTAGGTCGCCAGGTTCGGCGCCGTTTTGTAGCCTGTCGCGTGCATGAATTTCACGTCCGGATATTTGGCCGCCACATTGAACATCGGATCCATGTATCCGAAGCTGGTTCCGAAGATGATGTCATGATCCTGCGCAAGCTCCTCGAACACGCGCTCCGCGTCGGGGCCTTCCGGCACGTTCTCGACAACCGTCGCCTTGATGCCGAATTTCTTTTCGACCATCTGGCGGCCCTTGTCATGCTCGAACGTCCAGCCGCCGTCTCCCGGCACGCCGATGTAGACGAATGCGACCTTCGGCAGCTCCCCGGTTGCCGCCGGGCTTTCTTCCGCTGCCGCGGACGCCTCGGGAGATGGACTTGCGGACGGCGAGGGAGAGGGGCTTTCTTTGGTGGAAGAAGCTTGGGAACAGGCGGTTACGAATGCTAACAGTAGTACGAGTGCAGCGGCAATCATTTTCCTGGAACGTGAAAAGGTCATATGGTTTCTCCTCCCATTTTTAGATGTCGTTCAAAAAGCCCACTTTTGATCACGAAGTATTCCAGGAAGCTTAATCGACATCGAATCTTGAATTCAGCCGGAACTAAGCGAATGCTTTCGAAGTATGTTTCCTCCGGGAAACATTGCAGGTGCTCACGTAGCTATCACTACGTTCCGCTCCTCATTTCCTAGCTTCTTTCAATATTCTCGGTGCTGAAAACCGGGCTTTTTGAACACACATTTTTATGTCTTGCAGCATTTTTGGACCGCGCGCAGTATACCTCCGTATCCCGTGCATCGGCACAAATTGCCCGACAGCCCTTCTGTTATCTGTTCGGTTGTCGGATTAGGCGTTTCGTCCAGCAAAGCTTTGACGGACATGATCATTCCCGGCGTGCAGTAGCCGCATTGGAACCCCCCTTCTTCTTGAAACGCCTTCTGAATCGGATGCTGCTCATTCTCCGCCAGCCCTTCGATGGTCGTGATGGTTTTCCCGTTGCACTGGTAAGCCATCACAAGACAGGAATTCACCGCTTTCCCGTCCATTAAGACGATGCATGCCCCGCACCGCCCCAGCTCGCAGGACACCTTCGTGCCAGTCAGCCCAAGATCGTCCCGCAGCAGGTGGAGCAGTCTTGCCGTAGGATGGGTGATCACCTTGGCCTCGATTCCGTTCACAACGACTTCCCACGCGTAGCCGCTCATGATGTCTTCACTCCCTCCGCGAATAAGCCGTCGAAGCCGGCGATCAGCTCTTCCCTGCGAATCGGCAAAGCTTGTATTCTTTTACCTATGGCATGATGCACGGCCGCCGTAACGGCTGGTGCGAGGACAACAGTTCCTACTTCGCCGATGCCGCGGGGACCGTAAGGGTCATCCGGCGGCAGCTCCTCGATGGCATGCACCGCGAAGCCGCCCGCGGCATCCCGGATCGTCGGGATGATGTACGTATCGAGGTTCTCCGTCTTGTACAGCCCTTCGGCCATGATCGCATCCTCGAACAAAGTGAAGCCTTGCGCCATGACGCTGCCACCCTCGATCTGGCCGATATAGCCCATCGGGTTGACGGCCGGACCCGCCGCGATCGCGTGGTATTGATCGACGATGCGCACGGCCCCCGTCAGGACGTTCACTTCCACCTCGACGGCAACCGCTACTCCCGTGTACAGATAATGCCCGCCGACCACTTCGTCGGGCGTCGTCGGGAAGTCGAAGGACGTCTCGCAGCGGATCTCATTGCCCGCCTGCTCGGCCAATGCGAGGTAAGTCGCCGCGAGCCGTTTCGGACCGTTCCCTTCCTCTCCGGTCGTCCACATGCCTCCCGGACCGGCGGCCAGCGCCGACCGAGGCAATCCCGTCGCGGCTTCCGCGAGCGGCAGCAGCTTCTCCATCAGCATGGGAACCAGCTTCCGGAGCGCCATATACGCGATCGTGGTGGAACGCGACGCCGTACTGGAGCCGGTATGAGGCGTTCTGTCCGTGTCGCCGATCACGATGCGCAGATCGTCGCTCGCGCAGCCAATATGCTCCGTTAGCAGGATATCGAGCGTCGCCGTGATGCCTTGGCCGAACTCCTCGAAGCTGAACGCCGCCTCCAGCTTGCCATCGGCGCTTAATCCAAGCCGTCCCCCGCCAGGATCCGGAATGCCGTACCCGAGGCCGGAGCCATGCATCGCGATCGCGCTTCCGATGCCACGGCGAAGCCAAGGCTCGGCTTCGGACCGGGATATCGTCCCCCTGCGCCTCCATAGCTCGGAGGAAGCTACGGATTGCCAGACGCGGCCGACGCCCTCCGTTGGCAGAATGCGATGCCCGAACGGGCCGGGATCGTCCGGCTCCCTCAGATTAAGGCGCCGGAACAACCACGGGTCCATGCCCGCCGCCTCCGCGAGGCGGTCCATCTGGCTCTCGACCGCGAAGATCGTCTGGTTCCCGCCGAACCCGCGGAACTCGCCGGATACGCCGTTGTTCGTGAACGCGGATACGCCTTCGACCGCGATGTTCGGTATCCGGTAGGGACCCATCGCATGTTCGGTCGCGAAATTCAGCACCGGCGCGCCGAGCGTGCTGTACGCCCCCGTGTCGGCCACGATCCGCACCTGATGCGCGAGCAGCTTGCCGTTCTGGTCGATCCCCGTTTTCATCGTCAACTTCATGGGATGCCGCTTCAGCCCGGCCCGGATCGACTCGCGCCTCGAATTATGCAGCTTGACGGGTCTCCCCGTTTTGAGCGCGAGTAGTGCGCCGTAAGGCTGGACGTTGAGTTCGTCCTTCCCACCGAACGAACCGCCGATCGGGCTCGACACGATGCGGATCGCGGACTCTGGCATGGCCAAGATGCGGGAGAGCTGCATCCGGTCCTTGAAGCCGTGTTGGGTAGCAACGAACACGGATAATCGCCCGTCCGCCTCCGGGATGAACAACCCGCCTTCCGTTTCCATGTACGCGTGCATCTGCCGAGGCGTGTAATACGTCTCCTCGACTATGTGGGCGCAGCCGGCGAATGCCTCGTCCGGGTCGCCTCTCCTGTATGCGGTCCGATGAAGCACGTTCCCGCCGGGATGCAGCAGCGGCGCCCCCGGCAGCATCGCCTTCTCGGGGTCATCCACGACAGGGATCGGCTCGTAGTCGACCTCGATGAGCGACAGCGCCCGTTCCGCGGCATCCTTCGACTCGGCGGCGACCGCGGCGATCGCGTCGCCGACGTACCGCACCCGGTCGCCGCAAAAGACAGGCTGATCCGGATTCACGATACCGAACGCGTTGAGCCCGGGAACGTCCTTGTGGGTGACGACCGCTTTGACGCCGGGTACCAGCAGCGCCCGTTCCGTGCGGATATCGAGAATGAAAGCATGAGGCTCCCGGCTGCGAAGCACCTTTCCGTACAACATGCCCGGAAGCGCGAGATCCGTCAGGTAACGCAGCTTCCCCGATACTTTGTCCGGACCGTCGGGCCTGAGCCGCCAGCGGCCGCCGGCCGATAATCTGTTCATCAGCAAGTTTCGCGCCTCCTTTCCTCGTGTGCGCCGCTATTTCTTCAGCAGCTTCCAGAATTGCGCGGTAATGAGATTCGCCGACGCTTCCTTCCGATAGTCGGAGCCGGCGAACAAACCGCCGGCCGCCGCGTATTGCCGCTTGATAATCTCATGTACGATGGACAACGTCCCTTCGCTAAGCGCCGTTCCGTTCAGAGCCGCTTCCGCCTCGGTCAGCCGGTGGGGAATCGCCGTCCCTCCGCCAGCCGTCAGCCGCACATCGAACAACAAGCCGCTATCATCGACATGGCCCGTTCCGGCAACCGTCGCAAGCGAAGGCGTAAAGCTCTCCCTGCGTCCGACCTTCTCGTAGAATGCGAAACCGCCGTCCGCTACGTCGCCGCCGTCTTGCTCATGGATCGGAATCAGTACCCGGAGCAGCAGATCGTCTGGCTGCCTCGCGCCGCCGGCCCCTTCCAGCCACTGCCGAAGCGACATTCGCCGGCGAGCGTGGTCCTGGTACAGCAGCAGCTGCGCGTCGAGAGCCAAGAGCGCCGGCACGGCATCCCCGATCAGGCTGCCGATATTGCCGCCGAGCGTGGCGAGATGGCGCACCGCGGGAGCAGCGATATAGCCGATCGCTTTCGCCAGGAGTGGACAACGGCTGCGTAGAACATCGCTGCCGCGGCAATCATTTAACGTTTCGACGGCGCCGATGCTAGCGAATCCGTCCGTTACCACGATCCCTTTCATCTCCGCGATGTCGGCCAAGCTGATCATATGGTCCGGCAGCGGCCGCGTCTCGTTTTCCCATTGCGTCCTCAAGAGCGTGCCTCCCGACACGTAAATCGCCGTTTCCCCGAACTTTCTTTTTAAGCCCCAGGCTTCTTCCGGCGCAAGTGGCTCCCACACTTCGGGCTGCGCGCCGTATTGCCTTTGCTCCATTGCCATTAGCGAACACCTCCGATTCGTCGAATGTTAGAATCGCTGCTCACGCACGTACGGGATGCCAAGCGCCTTCGGCTCTGCCGACGGCTTATGGCGATTCCGCCAGCCTGCCGCCATTAATACGAGAATCGTCACGACGTACGGCGTCATCTTCAGGAAGTAGGAAGGGATGCCGATGCCCATCAGCTGCATCCGGAATCCGAGGGCGTCGAGCCCGCCGAACAAATAAGCACCGGCGAGCGCAAGGAGCGGATTCCATCCGGCTAGGATGATCAGCGCGACGGCGATCCAGCCTCTGCCGGCCGTCATGCCCTCGATCCAGTTCGGCGAATACACCATGATCAGGTAACAGCCGGCCAGACCCATGAGCATGGATCCGGCGATCACATGTCCGTAACGGGATGCCGTCACCGACAAGCCCATCGCGTCGGAAGTGGCCGGGTTGTCGCCGACCGCGCGCAGGTGCAGCCCCCAGGACGTTTTGTACATGTAAAGGTACATCGCCGCCGCGAGCGCAAAGCTGAACCAGACGAAAGCGTCCAGATTGGAGAAGATCCGGCCGACGAACGGCACGGCTTCCAGGAAACCGAGATCCCATCTCGGTACCGTGACGGGGAGTGCGGCTCCCGCGGCCGACTTGCCCAGATAGGCGCTGAGCCCCGTTCCAAACAGCGTCAGAGCCAGTCCGCACACGATCTGATTCGCTTTCAGCGTGACGGTGAGGAACGCGTGCAGGAGACCGATGCCGCCTGCCGCGGCGAGAGAGGCCAAGACAGCCGCGGCCATGCTTCCCGTCTGCAGGAAGGTCAAGCAGGACACGACGGCGCCAATCAGCATCGTCCCTTCCGTGCCAAGGAAGATGACACCCGAGCGCTCGCTCAGGATGCCGCCTAACACCGCGAACAACAGAGGCGTGCCCGACGAGATGGCCGCGATGATCAGATTCGTATAAAACTCCATGTCAGCTTCTCTCTCCCTTCGAACCGCTCCGCCGCGGAGCCTTGCGCACCAGCCGATATCGGCTCAGCATCTCCCCGCCGATGAGGCAGATCAGAATCGCGCCCTGCAGCATCATCGACATGGATGAAGGAAGTCCGATCGTCTGGACGCTGAAGCCGCCGACGATCAGTCCGCCGACGAATACCGACGTGACGAGCATGCCCCACGGATTCAGCTTCGCCAGCCACGCGACGATGATCGCCGTATAGCCGTAGCCCGGCGAAATGCCGTACATGAGCCTATGCGAGACGCCTGACACTTCGCTCATCCCGGCAAGTCCGGCTAGGCCGCCGCTTATCATCATGACGAGCAGGATATGGGTATTGATCCGAATGCCGCCGTACTTCGCGACATGAGGGTTCGCTCCGAGCACCTTCATTTCGTAGCCCCATCTCGTCTTGTTGAACACGAACGCGAACAGAACGACCGCTACAAGCGCGAATAACAAGCCGTAATGGAGGCGGGAGCCTTGGAACGTCATCAATTGTTGCTCCAAAGAAAACACGCGCGTGCCGGGGAAGTTAAAGCCCTCCGGATCCCGCCAAGGTCCGAACACGAGATAATCGAGCAAGAGCAGCGCCACGTAGTTCAGCATGAGCGAGGTGATGAGTTCGTTCACGCCGAAGTACGTGCGCGGCACCGCGGTCAGCAATCCCCAGATCGCTCCGGCCGCCATGCCGGCAGCCACCATGACCGGAATGTACAGCGCGCCCGGCAACCCCGGCAAATAAATCGTGACGGCTGTCGCGGCGATCGCGCCGACAACGAGCTGCCCTTCGGCGCCGATATTCCAGACCGATATCCGGTAAGCGACGGCAACCCCAAGTCCGCAAAGCAGGAGCGGAATCGCCTTGACGAACGTCTCGCTTAACCCGAACGATGAGCCGAACGCGCCTTGCGCCATCTTCGCATACACGGTCCAAGGGTTCATGCCATTCATCCAGATGAACAGCGCGCACAGGAGCAGTGCGGCCGCGACGGAAGCGATCGGCACCCACCAGGCGCCGCCTTTCTTCAGCGGATCGTATTGAAGCGCGAAAGGCAAGCGGGGCGCCGCCCATCGGTCCCGCGCGGATTTGGCCGCGCTGCTGCCGCTTATCCCTTCCGCAACCGATTCTTGATTCATTGAGCGGCCACCTCCGCATCCTCGAGACCCGCCATCATGCGGCCGATCCTCTCCTTATCCGCCTCCGCCTTTGGCAGCTCGCCGATAATTCGGCCGCCGTACAAGACGAAGACGCGGTCGGACAAGAGCAGCACCTCGTCGAGATCCTCCGAGATTAGCAGCACGCCCGCCGACGCGTCGCGAAGCCCGAGCAGCATCTGATGCACCGATTCCGCCGCCCCCACGTCGAGCCCTTGCGTAGGATGAACCGCGACCATCAGCTTCGGCTGCTGGTCGATCTCCCTGGCGAGCAGCAGCTTCTGCTGGTTGCCGCCCGACATCTGCCGAGCGGGGCTGCCCAGCTCCGCGTACCGGACGTCGAACCGTTCGGCGAGCCCCTTCCCCCAAGCGACGTTCGCGCGGTTTCGTAGCAGGCCGAAACGAAAGTGTTTGCCGGTCCGGTACGTCTTCAGCATCAGGTTGTCCACAACGCCCAAGCTTCCTGCGAGGCCGCTCTTCATCCGATCTTCCGGAATATGCGCGACGCCGCGGTCGATGAGTCGCCTGACGCCCGCGTTCTCCATGCGCTCGCCTTGCAGCAGCATGCTGCCTTTCGTCCATCCGCGAAGACCGGTTAACGCTTCCGCGAGCTCCTTCTGCCCGTTGCCGGCAACGCCCGCCACGCCGACGATCTCGCCTTCGCGGATGCGAAAGGCGACATTCGCGAGCGCGTCGTGCCCGTGATCGGAACGAACCGTCATCCCGGACACTTCAAGAATGGTTTCGCCGGCGTGGCCGGACTCCGCCGCCTCGCGCTCCCGAATTTCCCTTCCGACCATCAGCTCCGCCAAATTACGCGCGTCCGTCTCTCCTGCATCCATTGACGCGATCATCCGTCCTTTGCGCATGACGGAGATTCGGTCCGCGACGGCCATCACTTCCTTGAGCTTATGGGTCGTGATGATCATCGTTTTCCCGGTATCCTTCAGCTCGCGCATCGTCTGGAACAGCGCTTCCGCTTCGCCGGGAGTGAGGACCGAAGTCGGTTCGTCCAGCAAAATGATGTCCGCTCCGCGGTACAGCGTCTTTACGATCTCAACGCGCTGCTGCTCGCCGACGGATAACGCCCATACCGGCTGCCCCAGCGGGATCCGGAGGCCGTACCTCTCGCATATGCCATCGACCTGCGCCAGCTTACGTTTCTTCCAAGCGTTTCCTCTCCAAGGCTCTCCCCGTTCGCCGAGTATGATGTTTTCGAGCGCCGTCAAGGTGGGCACGAGGCGGAAGTTCTGGTGCACCATGCCGATTCCGAGCTTCATCGCATCCTTCGGAGAAGCGATCGATGACGACGTCCCATGGACGGCGATCCCTCCTGCGTCAGCCCGGTACAAGCCCGACAGCAGGCTCATGACCGTGCTCTTGCCCGCTCCGTTCTCGCCAAGCAGCGCGTGAATTTCGCCCGCGCGGACGGCGAAGTCGACATGGTCGTTCGCGACGACCTCTCCGAATTTTTTTACGATGCCGGTCATTTGAACCGCCAATTTCGTCATGTTGCTTCGTCCTCTCCTTCCTTGCCGTGATTGATCCAATAATCGTCCAGCTTGCGCAAATCTTGTTCCGTATCGATGTCGAGCAGCAGCTCCGGCTTCTCCGGAAGTATAGCGATTCCTCGAAGTCCCGGCTGCCGAAGCAGCTCGCGCGCACCTTTATCCCCTTCCAGCCCTAGCAAAGAACCGAAGAGTCGTGAGGAGATTAGCAAAGGGGGCGATAGCGCCTCGCCGTTAAAGTAAGCGGCGTATTGGAGCGACGGATCCGAAGCGAACGCTTCGATCAGCTTGTCGATCATGCCGGCCGTCACGAGCGGCTGGTCCGCCAAGAGGATGACGACCGCATCGGCCGTCTTCCGCGAAGTCGCCGCTGCAAGCCCCGCTTGGATCGAACGGGACAACCCCTTCGCCGCTTCCCCGGCATCCACGTCCGCGAACCGAATGCGGCCGCTTTCGCCCCGAACATGCTCGTCGAGCGCCGCCCATATAGTCGAATGCCGCTCTCTCGTCACGATCGTCAAGTCGTCAAGCCTCGATCGGACGGCCGCTTGCAGCGCGATCGTTCCGAGAGGCCGCTCCCCTATCCCCGTCCTAATCGACAGCTTCGGCTTGCCCATTCGCAGGCTCGAGCCGGCTGCCAAATAGACCCCCGCGATACGCGGCGCCTTCTGCGGCATGCCCTTTCCTCCTTATGCCGACAAGCTCGGCGACGATGCTGATGGCGATCTCCTCCGGCCCGTCGGCGCCAATCGGAAGGCCTACGGGATAATGAACCGACGGCGGAATGTCCTCCGAAGGAAACATCCGGCGCGTCCGCGAGGTCGAACCCATCACGCCGATGTAATGCGGCCCGAAGTTCAGCGCCAGCTTCAAAAACTCGTTGTCGCGCTGGAATTGATGGCTCATGATCAGCACGTAGTCGCCTTTCGAAAGCGCAAGCGAAGCCATGATTTCCGAAGGGAATCCGAAGTGGAGCTCGGCCCCCGGGAACCGCTCCGGCTTGCAGACCGCCTCGCGGAAGTCGGCGACCGCGAGGCGGAATCCCGCCAACTGAACAAGCCTGGCGACCGGGACGGCGTCGTCTCCGCCGCCGAACAACACGACTCTCGGTTTCGGCTCCAGCCGCTGGACGAATCGTCCGCCAGCTTCTTGCGGCTCTTCGAGCCCGTTAGGCGCGGCCTGAACGGAATAAGCGGAGGGCAGCATGGAATCGCCGTATTCCCGAACGAGCCGGACGGTTATGCCGCGATCCAGCAGCCGATCCGCTTCGGCCAGGGCGATCAACAGACCTCCCGCGACCGGCTCCAACAAGATCCGGACGAGACCGCCGCAGCCGATTCCTTCACCCCAGGACAGATCGTCTTCCGCTCGCATGTCGTATTCGATCCACTGCGGCGTTCCCGCTTTAAGAACGGGATCGGCGTAATGCTTCAAATCCGCCTCGAGACATCCCGGGCTGACCGAGCCGCTGGTACCGCCTCCGGCTTCAAGGAGCATGGAAGCGCCGGCTTTGCGGTAAGCATGGCCCTCGACGCGCACGATCGTCGTCAGAACGGCTTTCCCTGCCAGGCTTAACGCCTTCTTGATCAAATCCGCCGCTTCCATGCGATCCCTCCTTCGGATTAGCCGAGCCGCTTTAGCAGCCGTTCGATCGAGCGGTCCGCTTCCTTCAGCACGATGCCCTTGTCGACCGTAAGCAACGTTTTGTTCTTCATGACCATTTTCCCGTCGATGAACACCGTATCGACATCACTATAACCGGCCGAATAGACGATTCGGGAGTACGGATCGACGTCGAAGGACGGATAAGCGTGGAATTCGTCCAGCTCGAGGAGGATCAGGTCGGCCCGTTTCCCCGGCTCGATGCTGCCGATCTCGCGTTCGAGGCCCAGCACCTCCGCTCCACCCATCGTCGCCATGCGCAGCACCGACTTCGCGTCCATGGCGGTCGGTCCGTGCTGCGTCTTCTGGATGAGCGCGGTCATCCGCATTTCGGAGAACATATCGAGCGTATTGTTGCACGGCGCCCCGTCGGAGCCGATGCCGACATGGATATGCCGGCCAAGTAGATCCGGCACTTCGGCGATGCCCGACGACAACTTCAGGTTGGAGCCCGGGCAATGGGTCACCTTTACGCCCCGATCCCGGATGATCCTCTTCTCCTCCTCGTCCAACCAGACGCAATGTGCCAGGATCAGATCGGGAGACGCGAGGCCGATATGATCCAAATAAACGACGTTGCGCATGCCCCGCTCCCATTCGACAAGCGCGATCTCCCCACGGTTCTCGGAAGCGTGCGTATGCACCTTCACCCCGTACTGGCGGGACAAGTCCCTTACCCCAACTAGTAATTCCTCCGTGCAGGAGACGACGAATCGCGGGCAGAAGGCGTATCCGATCCGGCCATCCGCCTTGCCGTGCCACTTCTCCAGCAGGTCCACGCTGTCTTGCAGCGAACGTTCGGTCTTCTCTTGCAGCGCCAATGGCACCTCGCTGCCGTGATCCATCATCACCTTGCCCGATAACGCGCGAATGCCGCTCGCCTCGATGGCGCGGAACGCGGATTCGGTGTGATGCACCGTCTCCATGTCCAGAATCGTCGTCGTCCCGCTTCGGATCAACTCGCCGATGCCGAGCATCGCGGAATAATAGACCGACTCCTCGTCATGCGCGGCTTCGAGCGGCCATACCCGCTCCTTCAGCCAATCGAGCAGCTCGAGATCATCCGCCCTGCCGCGGAACAACGTCTGGCATAGATGGATGTGCGTCTGTACGAAGCCCGGCAGCAGCACCTTGCCCCGCGCTTCGATGATTGTGTCGGCCGGATCGTCGATTCGTTCCGCGATGCGGACGATTCGGCTGCCCGACACGAGCACGTCGCCGACGAGCACCGTCCCCTTTTCATCCATGGCTATGATTTGCGCGCCTTTAATGAGTGTCGTCTCCATGCGTTCCCCTACCTTCCGCTTGCTCGTTCTCAGCTGCCCCTGTACGTGCTGTAACCGCCCGGAGACAAGAGAAGCGGCACATGATAATGCTTGTTCGGATCGACCACCTTAAACCGGATCGGAATCAGATCCCAGATCGTCTGCGTCGCGCTGTACCGGCCTTGGCGAACCATGTATTCCCCGGCCTTGAACCGGATTTCGTACACGCCCGCCGTAAGCGCGTCGCCCTCCAGCAGCGGCGAATCGACCCGTCCGTCGGCGTTCGTGACCGAGAGTGTGACGAGCTCGGCCGCTTCCCCGCATACGCGGTACAGCGCAAGTCCCATGCCCCGCGCGGGTTCGCCTAACGTCGTATCCAATACGTGAGTCGTGATGCGACCCGTTTTTTTGCCTGCTTCCGCCATGCTGACTCCTCCTTGTTGCCATACATCCGTTTCCGCTCCCAAGCCCTTATCCATATCGCTTTTCTCTATCTATCTGTTTACGATCTATTGATCCGAGTCTCCGTGCGGTCAACCCGCGTCCAGTTCCATGTGCTCCAGACGGAAGGCCGCGATCTTGCACACTTCCTGCAGTGCCCGGTACTTCTCTTCCGTTGCCGAATTCATCATCCGCTTCTGCATCGAGTCGGCAATCATATCCGGCGTCAGCCCCCGAACGGCGATGATAAAAGGGAAGCCGAACCGTTCCCGGTACTTCGCGTTCAGCTGCCCGAAAATATACGCTTCGTCCCGCTCTAGCCGATCAAGCCCGGCACCGCGCTGCTCGAGGACGGATTCCTCCGTCATCCTGATCTTCGCGCCAAGCTCCGGATGCGCCCGCAGCAAGGCGAGCTGTCTGTCGTCATCCGCGTCCATGACGATGCCCGACATTCGCTCGAGCAGATCCTCCCTCGACCCGAACGGTCGATAAGCCCAAGCCTCCTCGGCGATCCACGGCGAATGTTCGAATATCGATCCGAATTTGGCCGCGAACGCCGCTCTTTCGTCTTGATTGGATGTTTCGATCAATGGATCCATCGTTATTCCTCCTCTATGTCGATTCATGCAAGCTGTTCGTAATAGCGTGAAGCGGCAAGGGCGCCTGAGCCGAAGGCGCAAAGGAAACCTTCCGCCGCCAAAGCCGCCTCGAACGATTGCAGCATCCGCGCGACAGCCTCCCGATTCGCAATGCCGTCCAAAACTTCCAATCGCCAAATATCGGTCCCGAGCGACGGCGGTTTACCGCCGATCTCGATGCCATGCTCAGCAGATAAGCGGCTGCGCACCGATTCGCCGTCAATTCCTTCCGGAACCACGACGCAAACCATGGTCGGAAGGCGGCTGGCAGAGCTGCCGAAGAGGCGAAGTCCCAGGGCTACCAAGCCGCTGAGCAGCGCCTCGGCATGTCGACTCCTTCCTTCGATTCGGTTTGCGATCTCAACATCCGCCGCGACACTAGATCCATGAATTCCGTTTGCCTCTTTCGCAGGGAATCCGTTCGGTCTCTGCCGCAGTTTGCCCGATCCGCTCTCCACATCCAGCCTTCTCCCGCGAAGTCTAACCTCGATCTGCTCGTTATACGCGATCGGCTGCAGGTCTAGCGGAAGATGCAGGCGATGGCCATGGCCGGTAAGAATGGCGTCGATATGCCAAGCGTCGGCGCGGATCGGAACGTCTCCTGCCGTCGCGCTCACGTCGACCAGGAACAAAATATCAAGCTCCCGGCAAACACGTCCGAGTTCGTCCAGCGGCTGCAGCTGACCGGTCGACGGATCGCCGTGGGCGACGATGAGCATGGAAGGCTTTCGCCTGCGCAGCTCAGCGATCAGATCTTCTTGCTCGAATACCGCCCCGCGTTCTTGCTCGGCGGTTATTACATCCGAGCCCAGCCTTTCGCAGATTTCGGCGAGTTTCTCTCCGGCTTCTCCATAGATCGGGACGAATACCGACTCGCTATGGCGCAGCAGCCGCTCCAGCACCCACTGGACGGCATCGATTCCCGGATCGAGATCGGGATAAACGACGGCATGTTCGGTACGCCATAGGCGCCGCAGCGCATCCGATGTTTCTTCCTCCGTCATATCCGGCCGGGCTTGCCGTCTTCCTCCCGTTCCCCGGGGCGACCTATTCATTGTTGAAGCCGCTTCGTCAGGATAAGGCGATCGAACGATTTGGCCTCTAGGCGTAAGATCCTGTACGCTCATCCGCACTCCTCCTTCCCAATCGATCAGCGTGTATCTCTATTTCGATGTAAGATAATCTAACAATTTTAATGGAATTGAAACTATCATATGATGCGACGTTTGTTTTGTCATTGTACATAATATATAGATTTAATTGACTTTCTGATGCATGATAGCTAACAAAATTTCCTAACCCTCTTCCGCGAAGGGGAAAGTTGCAGTATGATTATGTTATATAACCTCACATAGTAGGGAGCGATTGCCGATGCTGCTGAAAGATTTGCTTCATATTCCCTCGTTAAAAAACGCCCGGGTTGCGGCCGGCCAAGAAGGCCTTAACCGCAGAGTAAGCACCGTGAACATGATGGATGCACCCGATATCATTCACTATTTGAAGCCGGACGAACTTCTGCTTACGACCGCCTACGCGATGAAGGATCAGCCGGAGTCGCTGGATAAGCTGGTCGCACATATGGCCGAATCCGGCTGCGCAGGACTCGCCATCAAAACCAAACGTTTTCTCGAAGAGATTCCGGAATCCGTCATCGAAGAAGCGAACCGCCTGGAGTTCCCCATCCTGGAGCTCTCACTGGACTATTCGCTGGGGGAAGTGCTGAACGGCACGTTAAGCCGCATTCTGGAGAACCGTACCGGCGAGCTCAGTTATGCGCTGGATACGCATCATACGTTTTTTAACCTGATCCTGAACGGAGAGGGCATCTCGGAAATCGTTGACAAATTGGCGGAGCTTATCGCTTCCCCGGTCGTCATTCTAAGTTCGAGGGCGGAGCTGATTAGCCTATCGTCCGCCCAGAAGCCTCCTATTCCGTTGCTGAATCAATTCATCGCGCAATGGCAATCGTTCGCACAGCCGGTCGAAGCCGGCGTATATCCGATCGGAACGGCAGCTGGCGGCACGCAATACGCGATGATCCAGCCGATCCCGACTTATCAAAGGCAAGGCTACATTATTGCGTTCGTCAAAGAGAAAGAAGAGAACAAGCTGTATTCGCTAGCGCTGGAACAAGCGGCGAATGTGATGGGGTTTGAACTGCTGAAGTCGCAAGCGGTCAAGGATCGCGCGAGAAGGTTCAAAATCGAGTTTTTCACGGAGCTGGTGCAAGGAGAGATCGCGACCGAACAAGAGATCATCCACCGCGGCAAGCAGCATGGATTGTACCCGGCGGATCAGATGATCTGCGTCATATGCGGGAGAGATTCGGACGAGACGGAGCAAGAACCGGCCAAGGACCATGGCGCGGTCGAGCGCAAAGCCAGGGAGATCGACAACCTGTATCACGGGCTGGCCAAACATTACGCCAAGCTTAGTCCGGAATCGGTTCTGTTTACGCTGAAGGATAAATTTATCGCATTGATCCCGTCGAAGGAGCTGTTCGGATCCGCCGCGGAAGGGAAGCTGAAGCTGGGCCAGCAGCTTCTCGCGATCGCCGACAAGCTGACAGCATCGCAGGAGCATACTTTATCTTTCGGGATCAGCAGCCCGATCACGAAGCTTGCGGATATCCCATCCGCTTACAAGCAGGCGCTGGACGCGTACCGGCTCGGAAGAAGCCATAACAAACAAAAATTCGTGCAGTATTACCATACGAAAGAGCTCATGGACCTGCTCAAGCTGATTCCGTCGGATGATTTAAAGGAATTCGTAGCGGATACGTTCGAGGCATGGAGCGGAATCGATGAAGGCGAGCAGCGGGAATGGCACCGGACGCTGAAAGTATTTTACGATACGCATTGCCATATCGGCGAGACGGCGAAGCAGCTTTACATCCACCGCAACACCGTCCTGTACCGCCTCAATCGGATCGAGCAGCTGACCGGAGCCCATGTGAGAAATTCCGCTGACAGCCTCCGGATCCGCATGGCGCTCATGATCAAAGAACTGATCAGCTGACGGTTTCCGTCAGCCAATCGTTCAGCTCTTCGGCCAGCTTCGCGCACAAGGAACGCTTCTCCTCGCCGAAGAGGAAAGCCGCCTCCGCCCCGTTCATGACGATGGCGCACAGCTCAGCGTCCGTGAATGCAAGATGGTCGCGAAGCGCCTCGTATTCCTTTGTGATCGTCGTGCCCGACACCGTAAGGTTGTCGGTATTGACGGTCACGCGTATGCCGGCGTCGAAGTAACCACGAAGCGGATAGCTGTCCCAATCGGGAGACGCTTTCGTCTGAAGGTTGCTGATCGGACACATTTCCAGCGGGATGCCGCGACTCCGGATGAGTTCCGTTACTTCCGCGTCGCCTTTCATGCGGACGCCATGGCCGATTCTCGACGCGCCAAGCTTTAGGACGGCCGTCTCGACGCTCTCGGCTCCGGCTGCTTCCCCCGCATGAATCGTCACCGGCAGTCCCAACTTTCCGGCCAAAGCGAATTCTGCCGTGTACAGCTCGGGCGGGTAAGCGGCTTCGGCTCCGGCAAGGTCGACGGCTACAATACCGCGGCCTAAATAGGCCGAAGCGCCATGAATGACCTCTAAGTTCTGCTCGCGTGAATGTCCTCGTAAGCAGATGGCAATGCATCGCGCGACCGTGCCGAACTCGCTTTCGCCCGCCGCGAGGCCGCGAAGGACGCTTTCGATCGTTTGCTCGACGGTTAAACCTTGCTCCCGATGCAATTGGGGCGCGTAGCGCACCTCAATATATCGGCAATTTTGTTCCGCGCATTGCTTCACCAGTTCGTAGGCGACACGTTCGAGCGCATGGGCGGACTGCAGGAAGGCGCAGACGAAATCGAACTTCTCCAGATATTGCGCAAGACTGTCGCAATCCCCCTCCACCCGCATATATGGCAGCAGCTTCTCCGGCTCCCAGGCCGGCAGCTCGGAACCGCTGTGCTTCGCCAGCTCGATCAGCGTTTCCGGAAGCACGCTGCCGTCCAAGTGCAGATGCAGATCGACTTTGGGCAGCTTCTTTAATCTGTTTTGCGGCTTATTCATCCCTGACTCCCCTTTCGTTATATGCTCGTGCTCATTGAATTAGACAATACTATATACTACGATGCCCCCATTGTAAATGCGGTTTCCGTGCATCGTTCGTACGCTGCTAACGAAGCCGGTTGTTTAGATCATACTATGAATCGGTTGCGATAACCCCATCCAGTACCACTCTAGGTCGCTTCGTAGGCGGACGAGCTAAGGTTCCTGTATTTGGTGCAGCTTTTTCCAATCGAAAAGGCTTAATATTCCTAAAATCCTGTATTCACTACAGCAATTCCCCGTACTTTTCCGACCATGAATCATGACGCCATCCGAAATCATGCATCAAATGCAGGAATCAGTTAATCACGGAGAAACCATACATTAATTGCTGTACGAATTACAACTTTCGAGTCATGCCACAGAGCCATTCTACTATGAGGGAAAAGCTTCATTACTTCGAAATTCTGCCTCTCCTATCACGACTGTCCTTTAACTAACCGTGGGCATATTTGGTTCGCGAGGCGTGGAGCGCCCACTCGGCGGATTTGGGTTCGCGAGGCGTTCCTATTCTCTCCGGAGAACCCATTCGACGGATTTAGGTTCGCGAGACATATCTATTTCATTCGAGAAGGCCCGACGATTGATGGGCGTGCCATCGAATCAAACGAATCAAACAGCCGCAATTTGATGGCAGTCGGCACGCGAATGGTCAATGGCCAGTTGCAAAAAAACTGCCCCGAACGAACGAAAAAACAGTTCGCGGGGCAGTCATGATCGGTTTTTGCGGCATGATTGCCGCGATTTCACCTTTAGTTTAGTTCTTTACTAGTCAGAGCCAGTCAGGGCCAGCCAGGTTTATTCGCCTTCGATGACCTCGCCCGGCCAAGCCAGCATGCCGCCCGCTACGTTAACGACGTCGAACCCTTGCAGCGTAAGGAATTCGCAAACCCTCCCGCTTCTCCCGCCGCTGCGGCAGATGAAGACGACTTCACCTTCCACGTCATGCACTTCATGCGCGCGCGATTGGAATTGGGATAGAGGAATGCTGCGCGCTTCTTTAATATGTCCTTCTTCCCATTCATCCGGTTCGCGTACGTCGATCAAATTTAAAGTTACGCCTTGGCTGAGCCGTTCATGCAGCTCTCCGGCCGTTATTTCGCGGTACATCTGCCCATCACCTTTCGCTTAAGTAATAACCGTTCGAATGCATTGTAACGCTCCAAGCGATTGATGTCCAATTAAAAAACTACTATCGAAGTACTTCGAGGCCTACGGCCGACATGTCCTTCGAATGCCCGTATCCGTTTTCCAAATCCGGTTAACCCCTTTTGTTCGAGCGGTTTTTGGCCGCAAGGAGGCGATTCATCGTCCCTTCGCCGCCTACTGAACCAGGCGCGCTGGGCGGCGAAGCTTTCGAGGAATCGACTTGCGGCGAGACGGGAGGTTTGGCGGATTTCGGTTTGACGTTACCGCCCGAACCTCGCGAGACCACTGTTGAGGGACCGGCCGCGTCGGCTGCGCCATGCGATGAAGGCGGGATTGGACCGGGTTTACTCGGCACTCCGTTCGGAACCATCGTTGATCGAGTGGATTCTCCGGCGATCGGAGACGAAGCCGCTGTGTGCCGGCCGGAATAGCCCCCTGCATCCTGCGCTTCGGACTTTGCATTCGGCGGAACGTTATGCGCTCTTCCTGCGTCGTCTCCTCCGTAAAACCGTTTGCTGGCATTCGCTCTTTTCTTCAACTGAGCAAGGACGGAAGCCGTTTCCGGTGCGGGAGAACCGACTGCGCCACTCAAGCGGTTTGATCTGATGCGACCCAAAATCCTATCCGATAGCGCGCGCCAAGGAATGGACAATCGGCGCACGGCAATGTCGAGCAGCCATAACAGCAAGGCGAGAATGAGCATCTCCCGCGTCCAATCATAGGGTTCGCGCAGTATGGTTTTCTCGCCGCGGAAGCTGAGCAGCGCATCCTCCGGCCTTAGCTCCCGCCCGCCGGTAATGGCCGCGATTTTCGCAAGCGTCTGCGCCCCTTCGCCGCCCCCGATACGATATTCCGGCGAATAAGGGATGACGAATCCCGCCGCCTGGCCGCCTGTAAGCCCCGTTCCTTCCGCATCCGCCAGCTCGCCGATGCGCGCTAGGTATGCGCCGGGCTCAAGCTCCCCGATCGCCGCTTCGTATCTGCCTGGCGCGACGGGCATAAGCCGAATCGGCTCGGATCCATACTCCGCGCTCTGCTGCTCGAGCTTCGCCCCTAGCCCATGCTTGCCGCCAGCGACGGACTCCCCGTCCGTCTCGACCGTCAGCATGCCTTCACCGCCTGCCATGGAAGCCTCCACGCGATAAGGCGAACCGTCGAATCCGGGAAACGTCCACTTCACCCATTCGGTAAATACTTTCGGGAACGATGGCCATTTCACCCAATCGGAAGACCACTTGCCGTTTGCGTCGCTCGTCCAGGCGACCGTACGACCGGAGCCGTAATTCCACCTGGCCAGAATCGGATCTCCCTCCGGCGACCAAAGCGCGACTTCCGCCAATTCCTTTTGGGTAGTCGCGATATACGCTTGAAGCGGAGGTACTCCGTCTTTCCATAACGACGACCAGTCTCCTGCATCTCCGATCGCTGGCACGAACTCGCCGTCCACGACGTAGGTTCTCGACATCAGGACGGTCTCGCGGCTGAAGATCGCGGGAAGCGTGCTCTGATCCTTCGTGAAATAATACCTGCCTTTCGCGTTGTCCGCGAGTCGCTTGAGAAGCGCTTGATCCGAGCCTTCTCCGACGGCGACCGTCGATAAGGTCATCATGCGTTCGTTCATGGCATCCGTAATGACGGCATAATTGTTTGAAGTGGAAGATTGGCCGTCCGTTAGCAAAATCATATGTTTGCGTTCGGCTTCAATCTCCAGCAGACCGCGGTAACCTTCGTCCAGCGCCGAATAGATTTCCGTGCCGCCTTCGGCCTGGATGCCTTGGATCTTCTCCAGGACTGCTTCCCGATCCGACAGCTTCGTCGGCTCCACGACCCACCATGGCAACGAATCGAACGCGACGACGCCGACGGTGTCTTCCTCCCTCATCAGCTCTACGGTGCGCATCGCCGCTTCCTTCGCCAATTCAAGCTTGCCGTCCATCATGCTTCCGGACCGGTCGATAACGAGCACGAGCCCGAGCGACGGCAGCTTTTTCCTTCCTTTCAAGTCCATGTAGACCGGTAGCGCGTCCTCGACCGGCGTTTGGAAGTAGCCGCCAAGCCCGAACGCCTCCTCGCCGCCCATCATCATGAGGCCGACGCCATAATCGGATACCGATTTGCCAAGCCATTCCATTGGTTTCTCAGCAATTCGGGTGGCGGGTACGTTATTCAAAATAATGCTGTCGTAAGCCGCGTATTCCGCAAGCTCCATCGAGAGCTGTTCGGGACCGATCGTGTCGAATCCGATCACGGAGGACGCGAGCGCGGATTCGAGGTTGGCCGAAGAACCGGGTACGCCCTCCACGATCAACACGTTAGGCGGTCCGCTGACGCGGCTGAACGCGTAAGCGCTATTGTTCGCCGGCCTGCCGTCTTCTCCCGCGTACACCTCGGCACGGAACCGGTGAAAACCGGGCTCGAGCGCCGTGCTTTGCAGAACAAAACGGTTCTCGCCGTGCTCAAGCCGTACATCGCTCGCACTGAGCTGCTGATCGTTCTGGTAGATTCGAAGCTCGGCTGCGCCCGCAAAGGTGCTCTGGATCGCGATCTCGAAGCTGAAGGTCTCGCCTTGCTTAAGCGCGGCAGGCACCTTCAACTCGTCAAGTGCGGCATCGCGCGCCAGCTCCAAAGCCAAATTCACGACATCGACGCGGATACCGCTATCCTTCAGCATGCGGGCCGCGCGAAGGGCGTCTCCGCTATTTTGCGAGCCGTCGGAGAGCAAAACGATTCGACCGCCCCCATGATCGCGCAGCATCGCCGCTCCAAGCTGCAGCCCTTTGGCCAAATCGGTATATCCATCCTTTAATCCGGTACGGAAACGGAACGTTTCCCCCTCAGGCAAAAGCGCTTTCGACAAGCCGCGATCGACGACGGCATGCTGTCCGAACGATACGATGCCGCCGGAATCATCCTCTGCCTTGGTTCTCCAAGCTTCCGCGATCCATTGTCCGACTCGTTCATCGTCCTTCATGCTGGCCGATCGGTCGGCCAAAAAGACGACATTGCGCTGCTCGATCGTTCGATACGGCTGAATTTGCGCCAGAATGAGAACGACGATCAACAGAATGACGGATCGAATCGCGATTGCTGCCGTTCTCCGGGCGCCGGTCAATCTAGCGGCGGTGCGGATCATCCAAAACGTGAAAGCTGCCCAAGGCAGCAGAAGCAATAGCGCAAAAGCATGCTCAACCGATATGCCCACGCCGGTACACCTCCCATTCCGCCGCCAAGAGCGCGAGCAGAAGCGCCGCCGCCCACGCGATCATCGAATGTTCGATGATACCGGCGTCCGATTGGCCGCCTTCGCCAAGCTGCTCCGTTTCTTGGCCTCCGCCTAGCCTAAGACGTTCCTGGTCGCCTTTTCGGGCTTCCAATTCCGCCATGTCCGGCGTAACGGCCAACAAGCGCGACGCGGTCAAATCTCCCGCCCCGTTACGCTCTTCGAGCTTGTAAAGGCCCGGGATCGCGGGCGCTTCCGCCGAATCTTCTTGCAGATCAAGCAGGCGGGAAGCTTCCATGATCTCGCGTTCGCGAGCGGGCAGATCCGACGAATCGACTGCGATCCACTCCGCCCGTTCGGTGTCCGCTTGAAGCGCGACCGGCGTCCGCGAGCTCGCGACGGCCGATCCGAGATGCGGCAACGCGCTGCCGTTCATCCACTCCGCCGCTTGAACGATCAAGATTGGAAATTCCGGCCGCAGCGGAAGATCTGTATCTTGAAGATTAAACGTAAACCGCAGCTGCGGCCGGCCTTGAGAAGTTCCCGCATAGATGGCGGGAATGGAGCCGTAGCTCAGAATCGGC
Source organism: Paenibacillus sp. LHD-117 (assembly GCF_030929555.1). GTDB lineage: Bacteria > Bacillota > Bacilli > Paenibacillales > Paenibacillaceae > Pristimantibacillus. The sequence goes on from NZ_JAVFVT010000007.1 coordinate 24,665, forward strand.
TCTCCCCATGCGATTTCGTCCGCGTCCGGTACGTAAAGCCGACCGATATGCGTATCCTCCAAGGTGATGTAAGATGCTACGGCATGTTCCTCCCTGACAACCTCCGTGCTCTTCGGAATTCGTGAACCCGGATCCCCCTCTTCGGGATGGTCGATGACCCAAAGCGGCTTGGTCTGCAGCCATTCCGACCAGCCGGGCTCAGCCTTCAGCCGGTCGAATGCGCCGTCAAGGACGATCCAATCCAGCTCGCGGGCGAGCTCGCCTTCCGGCACGGGCTGCTCCGAACTGACCTTCACGGTCTGTACGCCGGCCAGCGCCAGCGCTTTCTCCAGAAACAGATTGCCGTCCGTGACGAGCAGCGCTCTGCCCGTTCTGGCACCTTCCGGAAATTGAAACGCCGCGTTGTCCACGGCGATTCGATCCGCCTCGCCATGCAAAACGGCTTTGTAATAATCGGCCGGAGGCAGCAGCTTCGAATCCACGCTTTGCCATGCGCCCGCCTCCACCTTGACGGTCATGTCCGCGCGATGCGATTGCTCGCCGTTCGGCTTGAACGCGTACAAATCAATCTTGTACGTTCGCGCCCGTTCGCTGTCGTTGCGCACCGTCACGGTTGCGAACTGATGGCCGGGCGAACGAGGCTCCTCGCGCAGGCCGAAGCTGAGAATGGAACCGTTCTCGAATGGGACGCTATCCGCGACGTCCGGATTCGCGCTCCGTTGTGTGGCCGGAACAGAAAGCTTCAAGGATGCCGCTTCATCCGAATCCGCCCATTCGCCGTCGGTGAAGATCAGCGTCTCGCCATCCTTCTCGCCGCCATGGAGGGAATCCGCGAATGACAATGCAGCCGCGTTATCGGATCTTCCGTAGAACGGGACGATCTCGTTCAGCTTCTCTCGCAACGCCCGACGATCACGTTCCCGTGTAACCAGAACTTCCGGTTCGGCGCCTGTAACGACGATCGACACCGGTCGGCTGCCCTGCTGCCCCTCAAGCCATTCGACCGCGCGGTCGATCGATTGCCGCAGACGGGTTGTCGCCGGTTGTCCTTGAGCAGAAGCCTCCGTGCTCATGCTGCCGGATCGATCGATGAGCAGCACGGCATGTCCTTCCGGACCGGCGCCCCCCGTCCTGACGGGGTCCATCAGCGCAATCACCAAGAGGAGGGCGGCGAGTAGCTGCAGGAAAAGCAGCCATCTTCCTCGCAGCTTCTGCCATGGCCTGTTCGCTTCCTGCTCCCGCAGCAGCCGGTTCCAGAGCAGATGGCTGGGTACGGCCGTATCTTTGTATTTTTTTTTCAAAATGTACATTAGCAAAATAACGGGCAGGGCAGCCGCGAACCAAACGGATGCCGCCGACAGGAACTGCATCTAATCCCTCCTTCCCTCAAGACGATCGTGGATGCGGGTTATAACTTTAACGTATTCGGGATGGTCGCGAGTCTGGCTATCGTATCCGAAAGCGGCTGTGACGTATCGACGGATACAAAAGGGATACCTTTGTTCGCGCAGATCCGCCTCAATTCCTCCTGATACGCCCTTAGCGCATCCCGGTAATTCCGGAGGCTGCCCGCAGATAATGCGACTTCCTTGCTCGTGCCAAGCTCCGCGTCAATGAGGCGAAGCTCGCCGTCCAGCTTCGGATCCAGTTCCTCCGGCGACAACACTTGGACGAGCACGACATGCTGGCCCGCGGACTTCAGCGCGAGCAGCGTCTCCTCGATACCTCTCTCGTACCACGCATCCGTGATGAGCCAGCTGGCGCCCGCGCGTCTCGGCAAACTCCCGGACCCGCGGAACGGTTTCGATAGATCGGAGAAATCATTGCCGCTAATGCTTGTTGATTCCGCTGCGCCCGAAGCGACGCGATCTTTGGCCAGATATCGAAAAAGCTGCAAGGCCGATGCCCGTCCGGTCGCCATTCGGAGCCCGTCATCCATCCAATCCGCGGTAAACCGTTTTACCGATAACCGATCGCCGCCGCAAAGCGCCGCGTAACCGACCGAAGCGGCCAGCCTTAGCGCGTAGGTCAGCTTATTGAACCGTTCGCCGCCGAAGCCGGACATCGATTCGGAAGCATCGATATAAAGATGCACATGAAGTTCCTGCTCGTCCCAAAATTGGCGGAGGAAAGGTTTCCCCGTACGGCCGTATACGTTCCAGTCGATTCGTCTGACGTCATCGCCCGGCGCATACGGCCGGTAGTCCGCGAACTCCTGCGAGCCGCCAAGCGATGTCGATCGGCGTTTGCCGGCCAGCGTCCCCGTGATGCGGCTTCCGCCCGCCACGCTCATCCGCTCCAACTTCGCGAGTAGACCGGGGTCGGGAAATAAAAACGTAAAGGACGCGTCGCCATTCCCGCTGCCGTATCCCGGCTTTTGGAAGGTTGTCATCGGCTAGCCTCGATACTCCTGAGAATCGAATGCGTCATGACGTCCGAGTCCATGCCGAGCGCCTGCGCTTCGTAGCTGAGCACGATCCGATGTCTTAGCACGGGCAATGCGACTTCTCGGATATCCTGCCAGGAGACGTGCAGCCTTCTGCTGGACAGCGCCCTGACCTTGGCTACCGACACCAGCGCCTGAAGCGCGCGCGGGCCGGCGCCGAATCTAACGTACCGCTTGATCTCGTCCGGAGCGTCCGGCTCGGCGGGATGCGTCATCATGACAAGTTTGACGGCAACGTCGAGCACGTCCTCGGCGATAAGCAGCTCCTTGGCCGCCGACTGGAGCTCCAGCAATTCTTTGCCGTCGATGACGTATTGGGCACGCGGCTGCGCAAGCGTTGTCGTGCGCTTCACGATTTCTTTCAGCTCATCTCTCGTCGGATAATCGACGCCGATCTTAAGCAGGAAACGGTCCAATTGCGCTTCGGGAAGCGGGTACGTGCCTTCCTGCTCGATCGGGTTCTGCGTCGCAAGGACGAAAAAGGGACGCGGCAACGGATGTGTCTCGCCGCCCGCAGTCACCGTCCCTTCCTGCATCGCTTCGAGCAAGGCACTCTGCGTCTTGGGCGTCGCGCGGTTAATTTCATCCGCGAGAACGAGGTTGCCGAAGATCGGCCCCGCTTGGAATCGCTGGGCGGCAGCTCCTTGAGCGCCGAAGTCGATCAGGGAGGTGCCCGTTATATCCGACGGCATCAGGTCCGGCGTGAATTGAATACGGGAAAAGCGGAGCGCGACCGCATCCGCCACGGTTCGGACCAGCATCGTTTTGCCGAGGCCCGGAATGCCCTCCAGCAGCGCGTGTCCGCCCGCGATCAAGCACCATAAAAGCTGGTCGACGACCGTTTTTTGCCCCACGATGACCCGCCCTACTTCTTCTCTCAATGCCGCGATGCGGCTTGCCGCCGCCTCTAGCTGTTCTTTCGACTCGATCATGGTTCGGTTCTCCTCTCTTCCAACGTTAATCCGGCTGTATCTGGTCAAAATATTGTTTTACCTTCTCCTGCATGCTGGCAGGCAGCTGCGACCGGCCTAACGACTTCTTCGCCTCCGCCGCGTATTCGCTGTATACTTCCTCGTACGGCCGAGTCGTTCCGTCGATCATCGGCGATTGTCCGCCGGTTTGCGTCTTGCCGCCGGTCGACGGACCGCCGTCGTTCTCGACCGGACCGGTCCCCTGCATGCTCCTCGGTGTCGTCACCAAATGGCGACCGCCAGCGCCGGTTCCCGCACCCGATCCGCCGGCACCGCTCCCGCTGCCCTGGCCGGCTCCGCTGCCGCTGCCCTGGCCGGCTCCGCTGCCGCTGCCTTGGCCGGCTCCGCTGCCGCTGCCTTGGCCGGCTCCGCCGCCGCCGCCCTGGCCAGCTTCGCCGCCGCCGCCCTGGCCAGCTTCGCCGCCGCTGCCCTGGCCGGCTTCGCCGCCGCTGCCCTGGCCGGCTTCGCTGCCGCTGCCCTGGCCGGCTCCGCTGCCGCTGCCTTGGCCGGCTTCGCTGCCGCCGCCGGCCGCCCACGCCGGCGGCACCGCTCCGCCTTGCGCGGCCAGCTGCTCCGCCAGCTGCCGGCCGCTCGCTCCGAGCTGGCCCGCCGCCGACCGGGCCAGCGCCTCCAGCTCGCCCTGCGTCAGCCCGCGGGCGAGCGCTTCCTCCAGCGCGGCGAGGCCATCGCCGTCGCTGCCGACTTCGGCGGCGCCGGACTCGGCCGCCGGGTCACCGGCGGCGCGCGCCTGCTGCGCCGCCTGCTCCAACGCCGCCGATAGCTCGCCGGCGGCTCCATCCTGCGGCTGCTGCTCCGCCAGCCGCTCAAGCGCTTGCGCCAGCGCTTCGCGCTCCGCTGGCGTCAACTCCCGAAGGCGCGAGCGGAGCTCGTCGATGGAGCCTTCGAGCGCTTCGGCGTCGCGGGCTTGCACCGCTTCGCCGAGCGGCTTCAGCTCCGGCTGCTCCGTCATCGCATCCGCCGCCGCCTCGAGCCGTTCCGCAGCCGCTTGCGCTTCCTCCGCGGCGAGCTCAAGCTGCTTCATCGCGGCTTCGAGCTCGTTCAGCGCTTTCGCCGAATCGACGCTCGGCGCTTCCAGCGCTTCGCGCAGCTCGTCCAGCGGCGTCAGCAGCTCTTGCTTCTCCGCTTCCGGGAGCTTCATCGCCTCCAGCTTCTCTTCCAGAGCGTCCCGCTCCTGCTCGAGCTGCTCAATTGCCTCCTTCGACTCCGCAAGCGCCGCCGCGCGTTCATCAAGCGGGTTAGGCACAAGCAGCAGGACAACGATCAGAACCCAAACTGCGGTAGTACCATACACAAGCGAACGCCACCGATGCCATGACGGCCATGGCAAGGAGCGGCTCAAATCCGACGTATACCGTATTGCGGCTTCCACGGCTTCCTGTCGCTGCAGACGCACGATGACCGGCCTCGCAGCCCCTTCGTCAGCCGTGGTTTCGCGAAGGAGGCCGTCCAGCGCCGTCATGATCGCATCCTGAGGCTCGCCGCGGTCCATTTGCCTTGCCGCGTCCTTCATACTCGCCCTTCTCCATAAGCCGATGCCGATGCCCGCGGCGAGACCGACGATCACGAACGCAACGAACAACAATCGGGAATGGAGCAGCGGCCATAACCGGCTCGCCGCCAGGATAAGCGCGCCCGCAAAGCTTCCGCCTAACAATCCGAACAACGTAGTTCGTAAAAGCCCGAATACGGACAAACGGATTCGGACTTTCCCCAAATACACCAGCAAAGGCTCCTTATTCATCCGTATCGCCCCCTCCCTCGCAATCCTTTGTTAACGTCGGTTCCGAACGCCGAGGCGCGGACGCAGCTTCCGAATCGACAGCCAGTTCGCGAAAATCGCGATAACGCCGTAGACGATCATAAATTCCTGCCAAAGCGCCATCGGCGCGCCTTTCGACTGACCGCCGCCGCTAAAGTAATTCAAGGAAAACGCTTGGTCGGAAATTTGGGGATCCAAAATGCTGTACAGCGCGCCTACCGGATTAAGCGCGATAATATGGCCGACCCACGTGAAGCCGCTCGTTACGGCGATCGTCCCGTTCATGCGGGCCTGTTCGACAATGCCCTGCATGACGAAAAACAGAATCGCGGTGCCCGCGAATATAAACAACGTCACGCCGTAGGTCACGATAACCGAGATCATCGTCCGCTTGAGCAGCGTCGAGAACAACACGCCGAACGATCCGAGCACGAACATGATGAACAGGTAGAACGCGAACACCAGCACAAGCTGCTTCGGAGACACTCCGCCGAACAGGAACATCATGCTGTAGACGGGAACGGTGCTGAATACGATCAGAATCATGAAACTGAGCGACGAAACCAGCTTGCTCAAAATAATCGTAGCCGAGCTTTGTTGCGTCGTCAGCAGCAAATTCAGCGTTTGTTTCTCCCTCTCGCCGCTAATGACTCCCGCCGTCAGCCCCGGCGCCATAAACGCGATCAAGCCTAGCTGCGCCATGCTGAGGAAATAAAACAATATTTTGCTTTGCTCGGGATTAAACGCCGCGCCCCTGCCCGACATGCCTTGCGTCAAATAAATGGCGCTGAGCGACATCAGGCCAAGCGCGAACAAGTAGAAAAACAACGTCCACATCGACCTGGGAGTCCGCATCCGCAGTCGGAATTCCTTATCGAGCACCGGGTTAATCAGGCGATTGCGCCAAGCGGCCTTACCGGTTCTAGCCGCAGCTTGCTCATTCATCGGCAGGGCCTCCTTTCGTAATTTCGAGGAACACATCTTCCAAGTTCGTCTGCGCTTCGCTGAAGGAGACGACTCGGAATCCTGCTGCCATCATACCTTCAAGAAGCTTTGCCTGCTCCGCGTCGTCGCCGCCGTAATGCACTTGAATGCCCCGATCGTCGCGCAAGAGACGGTTCACGAACGGCTGGTCGCCCAAATACGCTTCCGCCTCTTCCAGGCGGTCGAGCAGCCGAATATGGAGAAACCGCTTGACCCGCAGCCGGTTTTGAATATCCGCTACGTTGCCTACGGCTACCATCTGGCCGTGTTCAATGACCCCGATCTCGTCGACCATCTCTGCAAGCTCAGGCAGGATATGCGATGAAATGATGATCGTCTTGCCCATCGACTTCAGCTCTTTCAAAATTTCGCGCATCTCGATTCGCGCGCGCGGATCGAGACCGGAGGCCGGTTCGTCCAGGATCAGCAGATCCGGATCATGCACGAGGCATCTCGCAAGACATAATCGCTGTTTCATGCCTCGCGACAAGCTGTCTACGTAAGCGTCCCGCTTGTCGGTCAGGTTCACGAGCTCCAGCAGCTGAGGGATGAGCGCCTCGCGTTCCGCCTTCGGAATGCCATAGCTCGCGCCGTAAAAATGCAAATATTCGACGGCCTTGAACTGGTCGTATACGCCGAAGAAATCCGGCATGTAGCCGATCCGCTTGCGCACTTCGTGCGGATGTTTCGTCACGTCGAAGCCGTCCACCTTTGCGACGCCCGCGCTTGGCGCGAGCAGCGTAGCGAGAATCGACATCGTCGTCGATTTGCCGGCGCCGTTCGGCCCTACGAAGCCGAATACCGTACCTCTTTGGATTGTCAAGTCGATTCCCTTCAGCGCATGGAAACTGCCGAACGACTTGGCGAGTCCGCGAATTTCAATCATCGGCGTCTGCCCCTCAGCAAGCGAGCCGCCGGGGGAGGGCTCATTGTCTTGTTCGAATACAAACGTCACCGTTTCTTCGTTCATGGCTGCAGCACCTCTCCTTCCAACGCCACTTGCGGCAACGTAATATTGCCTTCGACCGCGCTTGTCATCTTGATTCGAATCGACTGGGCCGCCGTCAGGTAGCTGGGCGGAGGTTCGAGCGGATCGGTCAGTTCCGTCCATTGTCCCTTCTTCTCATTCCAAATGCTCCAGGTCATGCTCGCATTTTTGCCCCCGTTCGGGAAATGGACTTCCAGCTTGTCATAAGCGACGCCATAGCTGTTCGGCACGATGTATTCGAGCTCCAGCTCGCCTGCGCCTACATGAATGTTCCCATCACCATAAAGCTCGTACTTTTGGAGCGTATTGGTCAGGACGATCGGAGAGATCGAGCCTGCCGGCACGGTCATCCGGCTGCCGGTATGCTCCAGGGGATCAAGCTCTTTCAGCCACATTTTCAAATTGTCGGATTTGACTTTGCCGCCGTTCACAAGATACTTGCTTTCCTGATCCGTGCTGAATCCGACGATTAAAGGTTTCAAAGGAAACATCGTTCCGTTGTACTTGTTGAAATACAAGTCTAGCAGCTCCCGTTCTCTTCGGTCTTCGTCGGCGCGCATGCCGTTTGCCGGATACGGGAAGACCGTTCCCCCATAGTTGTAATACGTTTGAGTGGAAACGGCCGAAGCGGGCTTCGCTACCGAACCGCTCTCTCCTTGCTTCAAATCGCCTATCTTGAGCGCGGCGCCGTTCATGAGGAGATAAACGTCGGTCAGATCGTCCGGCGTATCGTTCGTGACGGTTATCCGGGTCGTGCCGTTCTCTTGATTGTAGGCGATGCCGAGCGCGCCGATCTCGGCCGCATCTGCCGCTCTGCGGTCCATCCATAGCTTGCGTGTGGACCAATAGGGAACCGAACGCCACACCGTCAAAGTTTCATCCGAGCCGCCGGACTGCAGCTGGTATTGCCCGTTTGCGTTCAGTCCGCCCATCATTCCGCTGTCGCCGTACATCCGGAGCGGAAGGCGCTCGTCGAATTTGGCCGAGATCGTTCCGCCGGCGGGCGTGAAGATGCCGGTTCCGCCGGACACGACCGCATGCCCGTCGTTCGACAGCTCGATGATTTCGACCGTATGGGTCGTGATGTTGCGTTTGTCTCCCGATCCGATCAGGAACACCGTTACGCCCATCGCAACGGACAATACGGGGATTAACCACCACGCCCACTCCCTGCGATCGACCTTTGCCAGTACGATATACAGCAGCGGCGCGATGACCAAAATATAAAGGCCGAGCATCGCGATCAGAAGAAATAGCTCCGGTTGTTTGATAGACGGGAACTGGTCGATGACGTTTTTCATCTGCCAATATTCGTTCATGTAACCGCCGAATACGTTGCCGCCGTTGATTTGCTGAAGCGGCGCCATGGACGGGCTCAGCAGCTTCGCCCACAGCATCGCGCTTCCCGCCCAAGAGGAAAGCGGCTCAAGCGAAGGATCGAAGGCGGCATAAACGACATGCCCGAAGCCATGCTCCGCCGTCACGGCGAGAGGCACGTCTCCTTCGACGATCGTCGCCGTACCGCGAACGGGCTTGCCCGTCGAGACGGTCAAGCCAAGCGGCAAAGAAAGCGCCTCGCCGCCCGCTGCCGCCAGCGCTGCCGAGCTCTCTACCTGCGCCGTACCCGTTGCCTCGATCGGGGACAGCTCCGCGAACGCTTCCGACGTTTTGGCGTATCCCGCCCCGCCAGACAGAACAAGCGTGCCTCCTCTTGTCACCCATTCCTTGATCGCGCGAATCCGACCCTCGCTCCAATCGCCCGTTGCCGTATCGTTAATGACGATAACGTCGAGGGAATCCAGCAAATGGCTTTCTTCCGGAAGATCGTCCGGCTGCATCGGATACACCGCGATGTCATACCCTTTCTGATTCAAGGTCGGCATGAAGTTAAACGTATCCGGATCTCGGGAGACGACTCCGATCATATAGCTTAACGAACTCCGTGAATCCAAGTATCCTCTGCCGCTGACCTTCACCGATTCGCTATTGCGAGATTGGTAGGTACCTTCATAGAATGCGACCCGATTCGTGTCCTTGTTCAGGACGACGCCCGGAATGCCAAGCGTAACCTGCACAGGCGAACCCGGCGGGAGCTCCAGCGGGACAACCGCATCCGTCGTGCCGTTATCCCCGTTGATGTAGGATAAGACCAATTCCCCTTTAAGGGCCTCGTCCGATTCGTTCGTCAGGGTCACTCTGGCCGGATACCAGCGCCCTTCCTTGTGATTGCCCTGGAAACCAACCGCCGATTGCAGGTCGATGACGGCTTTCTCCGGCTCTGCTTGCGCCGCGAGAGCCGGCCAAGCCATCATAATTCCTATTAATGCGATGACGACTTTTACGAATTTGTACTGCCGATATGTACGTTCTTCTTTCACGCTTCTACCCCTTTTCCGCATCCATCCAAGACGATTCTATGATTCATCCTTCTATTGTAACGGCAAATGCGGCCGAAAAGTTGCTTTTTCTTCCAATCTTTCATGTAAATAACGCCAAAAAACAGCGAATCCCGTCCTCGGATCGCGATCGTTCAGATCCTATCCTTAGGAGGTTTCCGCTGTTTCGTCAATTCCTGTCATTTCCATATCCACATTGGCTCAACTTAATGGGTCAGCTCCTCGAACCTCACGCCGCGCGACGTATCCGTCGCAATCTCCACCGTAATCGTCACGCGTACGCCGAACTCCCTGTCGCTTTCCCTAAGCCATAGCCTGAATTTCTCTTCCGCCATGCCTTGCCCGCGCTCGCTTCTGCCTTCGTATTTATAGTCAATGATTGAGGCTCCACTATAAGCCTTGGCCGTCTCCTCCATCGCAAGCCTTCCCCACTTCGCGTAACCGGGGACTGCGGTCTGCACGATGGCAATATCGTTCGCTGCGGCGGCGGCGGCCTCGCCATGGGTCAAACTCATCAGGAGGATGATGGCTTTCACCACCACGTTCCCTAGCACACCGAACCACCTCGCATTCTGCCCGAAGCTTACGGACGATGGTTAGCATGCCCAGCAAGCTGTCGATTTATTCCGCGCCAGCCCTCTTATTCGCCGTCCGCCCATGCCAGATAAAGCGCATGCGTCCCTTTGTCCGCGAGTCCGGCAGCCGCCACCTTCTCGTACAGCTCCTTGGCCAGCGTCAAGCCCGGCAGCTTTAGGTTCATTTCCTCCGCGGCTTGAAGCGCGATTCCCATATCTTTAATAAAATGTTTCACGTAAAAGCCGGGCTCGAAATCGCCCGCGATCATGCGCGGCGCGAGGTTAGACAGCGACCAGCTGCCTGCGGCGCCGGAGCCGATGCTCTTCAGGACGGCTTCCGGGTCCAGACCGGCGTTCTTCGCATAGATAAGCGCTTCGCAGACGCCGATCATGTTGGACGCGATCGCGATCTGATTCGCCATCTTTGTATGCTGGCCGGCTCCGGGGCCTCCTTGCCATACGATGCCTTTGCCCATGCAGCCGAAGATCGGAAGCATTTCGTCGAATGCATCCTTCTCCCCGCCAACCATGATCGATAAAGCAGCATTGCGGGCGCCTACGTCTCCTCCCGAAACGGGGGCGTCCAAGGCATATTGTCCTCTCTCCGTCGCCGCCGCATGAATTCGGCGCGCTAGCTCCGGGCTCGAAGTCGTCATATCGATCAAATAAGTGCCTGATTTCGCCGTTGCCACGAGGCCGCCTTCGCCTAGATAAATCTCCTCGACATCCTTCGGATATCCGACGATCGTCAGGATGACTGCGCACTCGCGCGCGAGCTCCGCAGGCGTGTCGTGCCAGACTAGCCCTTCATCGATCAAGCTTTGCGCCTTCGACCTCGTGCGCGTGTAAATATGGACTTCGTACCCTGCGTTTTTCAAATGGCGGGCCATGCTCGAGCCCATTACGCCGGTGCCGATAAATCCTATCGTCGGTTTTGCTTGCTGTGTCAAGCCGTTCACGCTCCCTCTCGTTCGATTCATTGTTTTGATTATAGGCAAAAACCCGGGCCAAAGCCATGTCCTTGAGCCGTTAACGAGACCCTGGCAGCAAAACAGTCCCGCGGAACGGATCCGCGGGACTGCAGGTAAAGCGTCTGACCGAACTTGCTTATTCTGCGATCGCCGTTCCTTTTTTCGCTTTTTTGCGGTTCAGGAACTCGTACACGATCGGCACGATAATGAGTGTCAGCAGCGTCGAGCTCGTTAAGCCGCCGATGACCGTTACCGCCATCCCTTTCGAGATCAAACCGCCGGATTCGAAGCCGAATGCGAGCGGAAGCAGCGCGCCGACTGTCGCAATCGCGGTCATCAGGATCGGACGAAGGCGAGTGACGCCCGCTTCAAGCAACGCTTCGCGGACGGACAGCCCTTCCTTCTCCTTGTGGATGACGCGGTCGATCAGGACGATGGCGTTCGTGACGACGATGCCGATCAGCATGAGCGCGCCGATCATTGCCGTTGCGCTTAAGGTTTCGCCTGCGATCAGCAAGCCGACCAAGCCGCCGATAATCGTGAACGGCAGGGAGAACAGTATCGTCAGTGGAGTCAAACCGCCTCCGAACGTCAGCACGAGCACCAGATAAACAACGGCTACCGCCGCCAGCATCGCAAGGCCCAGCTGGGTGAACGTTTCGTTGATTTGCTCCGTTACGCCGCCCATTTTGATCTCGATGTTGTCCGGAAGCTCCATCTCGTCGATTGTATTCTGGATGTCCGACGACACGGCGCCTACGTCGGAAGACTTCACGTCGGCCGATACTTCCGTATACACGCGATCATTCAGTCTCGTGATCGTGTTCGGCGACTCGCCTTCCTCGATCGTGACGACATCCTTCAACGCAACGGCAGTGCCCATCGGCGTCATGATCGACACATTCTCGAGATCGGACAAGTCATTGTACGTTTTCTCTTCCACTTTTACGTACACGTTCACATCTTCGCCATCCTTCTCGATGGTCGTCAGAACAGGATTGCTGCGAACGGGGCTAAGCGCCATCGCGACCTGGCCTGCCGTCAGTCCATATTGGCTGAGCTTGTCGCGGTCCGCGACCAAACGGTATTGCTCGTACGTCTCGGCCAAGCTGGAATCGACCTTCTCCAGATCGCCGTTTTCTTTCAGCTTCCCGACCAGCTCGTCGACGACCGGCTGCAGCGCCTTCATGTCCGGTCCGAATACCTGCATCGTTACCGTGGAGCCGCCTAGGCCGCCGCCACCTCCGAAGTTCTGTTCCTTCCACTCGCCCGCTCCGCCAAGTTCTTGCAGAAGCGGTACGATTTTTTCTTTCTCCGCCGCGAAGTCTTTGAACTCCTTCTCGTAGCTGAGGTTAAACAACGCTTGCTTGGAAGCGCCGGGGCTCATCGGATTTTGTCCGCCAACCGCGTATTGCACGATCGTCAGCCCTTCGTGTTCCATCAATATTTTCTCTGCGCCCAAAGCCATTTCTTCGACTTGCTCTCTCGTTTCGCCCGGTGCCGGGTTGTACGTGACGATTATCGACTTCTGTTCGTCCGCGGGCAAGAAGCTGACCCCGATGACCGGCACGAGGGTAAAGCTGCCGAGCAGCAGCAGGACCGCAAGTCCGAATGTAACCAGCTTGTGGTTCAGCGTCCAGTTCAGCACTTTCTTATACCATAACGCCAATCGTCCCGGCTTATCTTCATGCGTGTGACCGGCTTTGAGCCCCTTGCGGAACATCATGTGCGCCATCATCGGCACGACCGTAATCGCCACGATGAGCGATGCTGCTAAGGCGAACACGACCGTCAGCGCGAACGGCATGAACACTTCGCCGACCATGCCGGAGACGAAGCCGAGCGGCAGGAACACGGCAACGGTTACGATTGTCGATGCCATGATCGGCACGAACATTTCGCGAGTCGCGGAGACGATCAGTTCTTTGCCGCTTAGCTTCTCGCCGGTGAGCGACATGCGCCGGTAAATATTTTCGATAACGACGATGGAATCGTCGATCACGCGTCCGATCGCGACCGTTATTGCGCCAAGCGTCATAATGTTGAGCGTAATGTCCATCTGCTTCAGGACGAGCACCGCCATCAGAATCGAAAGCGGAATCGAAACGACGGAGATGATCGTGGAACGGATGTTGCGCAGGAAGAGCAATATAATGACGACTGCTGCGAGCGCACCGATGACCGCCTTGCTAAGCATCGTGTTCACGGACTCTTCAATCGGCTCGCCTTGGTCGAGCGTCAGTTCGACCGTCACGCCTTCTTGGTCAGCCTTAATCTCTTCTATTTTTTCCTTCGCCAAATTAACGACGTCCACTGTATTCGCGTCTGCCGATTTGACGATGTTCACGCCGATCGAGTCCTTGCCGTTCGTTCGGGAAACGGATTCCGCTTTGCCTTCGATCGTCACATCCGCCACGTCGCTAAGCTTGACGCCAGGCACAAGAACGAGATTGCGCAAATCCTCTTCCGTTACGATGTTGCCGTCGACCAGTACGGATTTCTCCGATGAGCCGAATTCGAATATACCGAGCGGCACCGACATGGCGGAAGCTTGAATAATGCCTTTCACCATTTCTTCGGTCATGCCGATTTCTTCCAGCGCACCTGGCTTAAATGCCAGCTGTCCTTCCAGCACGTTCTGCCCGGAAATTTGGACATCGGCAACGCCGTCAAGTCCCTCCAGCTTCGGAAGCACGTTTTCGTTCACTAGCTTGGTCAGCTGCTCGAGGTTGAGCGATTCGTTGGAGATGCTGAGCGACAGAACCGGGAAGGCGTTTAGGCTGATCCTGGATACGTCGGGCTCCTGCACGCCTTCCGGGAAACCGAGTTCGTTCAGCAGGGTCTTGACCTCTTGCTCCGCCTCGTCCATGTTCGTCTCGTAATCATATTCGATGACGACGGACGACGCGTTCTCGAACGACGTCGACGATACGCTGTTCACGCCGACCAGATTACGCGTGCGCTGCTCGATCGGCTTCGTCACCTTCTCCATCACTTCTTCTGGAGCGGCTCCGGGATAGACCGTCGTTACGCTGACGATCGGAATTGTAATGTCCGGAATCGTCTCCATCTTCATGCTGGTGCCCGCTTGCAAGCCGGCGACCAGCACGATGAGCGTGATGATCCATAAAGCGAATTTGTTGTTCAACGAAAATTGGATAATGCTTTTCAACGTCTCCCACTCCTCTATCTATGGTCAAATTTTGAATCTATATCCTACGCCCCATATCGTTTCGATATATTGGGGGTTGGAAGGATCATGTTCGATCTTCTCGCGAAGCCTTCGGATATGGACGGTCACCGTGGCTGCATCACCGTTGGAATCGAGGCCCCAGATCCGCTCGAACAGCTCCTCCTTTTCGAACACGCGGTTCGGATAAGAAGCCAGCAGCAAGAGCAGCTCATATTCCTTCGAAGTAAGCATGGCTTCCTTCTCGTGGATCGTCACCCTGCGAGCCGTTTTGTCGATGATCAGCCCCCTAATCTGAATGATGTTCTGCAGACCCGGCTTATCTGCCGTAAGCCTCTCGAACCTGGCGAGATGCGCTTTGACACGGGCGACCAGCTCGCTCGGACTGAACGGCTTCGTGATGTAGTCGTCCGCTCCGAGGCCAAGTCCCCTGATCTTATCGATATCTTCTTTCTTGGAAGTCACCATGAGAATCGGCATATTATGTTTGCTCCTTATTTGCCGACAGATTTCGAACCCGTCGATCTTCGGCAGCATGACGTCGAGAATAACAAGATCATGTACGCCTTCCATCGCCTTCTGCAATCCGACATCGCCGCGGCTTTCGATCTGAACCGTGTAGCCATGGCTTTCCAAATAATCTCTCTCAAGCTCGGCAATGGACTTCTCGTCTTCGATAATCAGGATGTTCTTCATGTTTCGTTCACCGCCTTGATTGCTTGCAGCCTCAGGCAAAATCTCGCTCCGCCTTCTTGCGCGTTCTCCGCCCACACGGAGCCACCGTGTCCTTCGACGATCTGCTTCACGATGGCGAGGCCGAGCCCGCTGCCGCCGGTCTCGGAATTGCGGGATTGCTCCGCCCGGTAGAACCCGTCGAAAATATGGGGCAGATCGGCTTCGTCAATGCCGGGACCCGTATCCTCGAAGCAGATGATCGCGTCGCCGCCCACCCCGGATACCGTGACGGTAATCCGGTTGTCGCTTTGTTCGGGCTCCTGATTCATGTATTTAATCCCATTCGACAGAATGTTCGCGAATACCCGGTTCAGCTTGTCCGGATCGGCCGCGACTTGGATGCCCGCAGCTTCCTCTTCATTCTTCACCACTAGCTTAATGCCTGATTTCTCCAGATCGAACCGCTGCTCCTCCATATAATCGTCTACGTATCGCACGATATCGACGACCTTGAAGTCGTAAGCGACCTTCTGCAAGTCCAGCTTGGAGAACAGGAACAGCTCGTCGATCAAGTGATCCATTTCCGAAGCCTTCCGGTAGATCGTGCCCATGTAACGGTCGCGTTTCTCGTCCGTATTGGCGATGCCGTCCATAATGCCTTCCACATAACCTTTGATCGCCGAGATCGGCGTCTTCAGGTCATGCGAAATATGCGACAGCAGCAGCTTGCGGTTCTCTTCGTACTGAAGGCTCTGATCGATGGAATGCTTCAGCCTCACCCGCATTTCCTCGAAGGCGGCGCCGAGCTGAACGACTTCATTCGAACGTCCAAGCTTCGGCTTGCAGTACTTCTTCTGAAGCGCCATCGGCTGGCTAAGATCGCCCTCCTTGATCTGCAAGGCGGCCGTCCGTAGCGATTGAAGCGGCTTAATGATGCTGCGGGAAACGAAGTACGTGAGCAGCAAGCTCGTCAGCAGAATCGACAGCAAACTTAAGATCATCGTGAGCGGATGCCAGAAGAACGGAATCTGCTCCGTTCGGTACAGCAAAAGGACCGTGCCTTCGCCGCCGTCCGGATATTGGAAGCGGAGCTGATGCGTCGTGAACCGGTAGGATTGGAAATACAGCTTTTCCCTCGGAAACTCCGTCAGCAGCTGCCAATTCTCGTCCGGCGCAAGCGAACTCAGGAATGGCGACACTTCCGATACGGTTCCGTCTTTGGAGATGATCAGTCCCGCCCACTGCTTGCTTAACCGTTCTTGAAGGTCGGACAAGAAAGCCGGATTTTGCATCTGACCTGCGTCTTCCCTCAGCACGTAGGTCAGCTCGCCGTAGACGAGCGCCTGGTTAAAGTTCTCGTTCTGCTTTGCTTTGGTGAGCTCGCGGATATCCTGTTCCCCGCTTCCCAGGACGATCAGCATG
This sequence comes from Paenibacillus sp. LHD-117, assembly GCF_030929555.1. GTDB lineage: Bacteria > Bacillota > Bacilli > Paenibacillales > Paenibacillaceae > Pristimantibacillus. The sequence goes on from NZ_JAVFVT010000007.1 coordinate 41,063, forward strand.
ATGAAGAGGATTAACAGGATGAAAGGGACGATTGCCATCGCCAAGTAGGACATATAAAGTTTTAAGCGAATGGACATGCATCACGCCCCGTTCCGTCAGATTTTGTTTCATCTATCGTTTATCATAAGAGGTAATTCTAAACGAATAGGTAATCAATTCTTACAAAATTATTACGTTATCGCCTAAGGGTTGCTTCCTTGGGCCTAAAAGTTATACGGGCACAATTGGTGAAAGTTTCCTAGATGCTGGCGAAGCATGCCCCAGCAATGCGAATAGGCAAGCCGGAACACGCAAATAGCGCATTCCGGCTTGCCCAGGTGAATTTCTATTTTATTCGCAATCAACAAGCGAACCGTCCGGCATCCAAATCCGAAAACGTCCGCTAAGCGCCATAAAGGCGAACATGTACAAACAGTTGTCGTAATACCTTCGGTTGCCCGTTCGGACGGGCGTATCCCACAGCAGTTGGACGGACGACCTCGCATTCGGGCCGTCCGCGGCCAGCGAAGCGGCGGCGTTCGTTGCGAGCAGCCCGACGGGATGCAGAGACGCCTCCTCGAACGGCTCCCCGTCGATTCGATAACGACGGTAATCCCGCGGCGACTTGTCGGCGAAGAAAGCTAGAATGCGATCGGCCACGGACCGTTGGCGTCCGTCCTTGCCGAACCATTCGTAATCGAGACCGATGTTGGCGGCCACGCGATACGCATCGCTGAAGAAATGGCCGTAACCCCTTTCGTCGTTCGGCTTGCCGTCGTAGAAGGCATATTCCGGCGAGAGCCCCGTCTCCGGATGGCAGGACGACACGATATAATCGCGGCTTGCGGCTGCTGCCTCCTCCCAGAACCGGCGATCCTCCGGATAAGCCCATAACGCGAACAACTCGTAAAAATGCGGCAAATGATAGGACGGATCGGAATATTCAACTTCGGGAACGAACTTGATCAACTTATTATCCGGATTCCACATCGGATATCCGTTTCCGTCTTCGCCTTGATGGAGGCAGGTGCGCAATAGATCCCGCGCCTGCTTGCCGTAATCGTAAGGGTATTTGCCGTCTCCCCACCGGTGCGAGGCGAACAAGAGCGCCATTGCGAAATATTCCTCGCCATCCGGCGCGGGACCGTTCGAATTTCTTGTTCCGTCAGGCAGACAGGACCAAGCAAAGTACCCCTTGTGTTTGCCTTCCGTCATGTACATATAGGTATAAGCCCAATTCCATATTCGATCGAACAGATCCTTCCGGCCGAATTGAACCGCCATCATCATGCCGTACGACATGCCCTCCGAACGGACGTCGAGATTGCCGGTATCGAGCAAATAACCTTTGTCGTCGCCCATGGGATAATAGATGCGCGTCGTTTCATTATCCCCGAACAGCGCTTCCCATGTTTCGTTCAACCTTGTTTCGATCGCAACCGGATCGTATCCGCATTCCGCGAACATATTCCGGTATTTACCCGTTACAAATGCTCCCTGTCTCTCTCTCATAGCCTTTTCCCTCCGAATTCGCATATCGACTCTTGGAAGTTTCCCATCATTCGGGAATCAGCCTTTTACGCCGCCGACCATCATGCCTTTCACGAAGTACTTTTGCAAGAACGGGTATACCATAATAATGGGAAGTGATGCCACGATCGTCATCGTCGCACGAATGGCGAACGGCGTAACGCCCGATCCCTGTTGCCCCGCGTTGGCGAATGCGTCGCTTGCCGATTTCGACGTCATCGAAGCGTTCGAGTTTTGCAATATTTTCTGCAATTCGTATTGCAGCGTGCTGAGATCGACATTCGACGAATTGTAGAGGAATACGTCAAACCATTGATTCCATTGATAGACGCCGCTGAAGAGCGCGACGGTGGCAAGCACCGGCGTGCTGAGCGGCAGCACGATGCTGAAGAAATTGCGGTACTCTCCCGCTCCGTCCATGCGCGCCGACTCCAGAATGCTCTCCGGCAGCCCTTCGATAAAGGAACGAATGATAATCAGATTGAATACGCCGATCAGCCCCGGGAAGATGTACACCCAGAAGCTGTCGATCAAGCCCAGGTCGCGTATGAGCAAAAAGTTCGGAATAAGTCCGCCGTTGATGTACATCGTCAATATAAACGCAATCGTAACGAATTTCCGCAATACATATTCTTCCCTGCTGATCGTATACGCCACCATCGCCGAACAAAATACGGTGACCGCGGTGCCGATGACGGTGCGCAGCACCGAAATCATCGTTGCGTGGAAGATCGTCGCCTCCGCCAGCACGTATTTGTAGTTCTCCAGCGTCCATATGCGAGGCATCAAGTAGATGCCTCCGCGTATGGAGTCGCTTGCGTTGTTGAACGAAACGGCAAGCGTATTGAGAAACGGATACAGCGTAACCACCATTAGCAGCGTGAGGAACAGAAAGTTGCCGTATTCGAACAACCGGTCGCCCATGGACATCGGCCGCCTGCTCCTCTTCGATTTTCTCTTGATCGCGAGTCCCGCCACTCTGCTCTCCTCCTTTTAATACAATCTGGATTCGCCTAATCGTTTGGCGATGTGGTTGGCCGCGAACAGAAGCATAAAGCTGACGATCGTCTTGAACATGCCCGCCGCGGTCGACAGCGAGAAGTTACTCTGCGCAATCCCGTATTTCAAAACGAATATGTCAAGATTTTCCGAATAGTCAACGTTCATTGGGTTGCCGAGCAAGTATTGGGGCTCGAACCCGGATTCCATCAGATAACCGATATTCATAATGAGCAACACGATAATGACCGGCTTAATGCCGGGCAGCGTGATGTGCCACATCCGCTTGAATCGACCGGCGCCGTCGATCTCTGCCGCCTCGTATTGGGCGGGGTCGATCATCGTCATTGCGGCCAAATAAACGATCGTATTCCAGCCGACATCTTTCCATACCGTACTCGCTCCGAAAATGGTCCAAAACTGTTCAGGGATGCCGAGGAACAATATTTCTTCTTTAATAAGTCCAGCCTTCATTAGCAATTCGTTTATAATGCCGTCCGTCGACAATGTCGTCTGAATGATGCCGGCGGCGACCACCCACGATATAAAATGCGGCAAATAGCTGACCGTTTGCACGATTCGTTTGAAAACGACCTGCCTCAGCTCGTTCAGCAGCAGCGCCAGCGTAATGGCGGTGACGAAGCCAAGCACCAGATTGATGCCGCTCATCGCAACCGTGTTGCGCAGCACCCGCAAGAACCGTTCATCCTCGAACAAGAAACGAAAATGCTCGAAGCCGACCCATTCCTGGTCACTGAATCCGAGCGCGGGCTTGAATTTCTGAAATGCGATGGTCCAGCCCCACAGCGGAACGTATTTAAAAATAAACAACCAGATCAGAAACGGAACGGACATAATAACAAGCGCATGCTGCCGGCCGAGCGTTTTGAAAAAAGCGGCGATGCCAGACCGCGGCTTGCCTGGTTTGATGCCGGATGCCAGGTCCGCTGTACGATTCTCCATCTGTTTCTCTCCTTCCGGCTTGCTTTATATTCGGACGAGCGAAAGGCCGAGCCTGCGCGGCAGGCGTCAGGGTCGGCCTCTCCTTGCATCGCCGTTATGAATGCGTCAAACCTTATTGGGCCGCTTCGATCAGCTTTTTCACTTCGGCGGTTACGAACTGCTCGTAAGCGGCCGTATCCAGCTTGCCGAATTCGCCCAAATATTCGTTCCAGATGCTTTCGAACTCATCCGTCTTCGCAAGCACGAGTTTAGGGAAATACTTTTTGACGAGCTCCGTCTTTTTCGTTTCGTAGATTTGCGGCTCCGAGCCTTGCTCCTTCGGAATGCCCCATGCCGGGTACCAAGGACGCTTATCCGGCGCGGCGAACATGGCTGCATACGTTTGGACGCCGTATTTGCCCAAAATCTCTTTGTCCGCATCGGTCAGACTCATCTGGAACACTTCCGGCTGCAGGCCAGGCGCAAAGGCGTTGCCGTTCGAAAGCGTGGAGTTCGTGCCGTATTGCGGCCAGTTCCAATCATAATATTTGAACCCGAATTTCTCGCGGAAAGGTTCGTCGATTTTTTTGATTTGCTCCGCCGTGCGGTAGAAGCGGCCGTTCGCGTCCACTTCGTACGTTTCGCCTTGAACGCCCCAGCTTTTGAGAATCTGGTTTTCTTCTTTCAACAGGTTGTCGATGTATTGAATGATGCGAACCGGATCTTTGGCGCTTACCGTAATGCCCATGCCGCGGTTCTTGACGAAGCCCGGAGGATCCAGATATTGATCCTTCTGACCGTCGAACGTGACCGGCAGCGGGAAGTAAACGAAGTCATCCTTGGCTGGATCGGCCTTGGCCGCATCCTTCAGCACATTTTGCGCGTTGCCGATCTGCCAGCCGTAGTCGAAGAATCCAAGCACCTTGCCCGAAGATAATTTCGCCAAATACTGATCGTAGTTATCCACGAAGGATGACTTGTCGAACAGGCCTTCGGCATTCAGTTTGTTCAGCTCGGAAAGCCATTTTTTCGTCGCATCGGACGAGGAATACGTTTTGGCTTCGAACGTATTCATGTCGACGATCACTTCGCCGTCGTTCGGATAACCTTGCAGATGCATCGGCGGATTCGACGTTGCGAAGAATCTCCAGTCGTGCGTCAGCGAAACGAAGCCGGTCAGATCCTCTTCTTTATGTTTGGCCGCATAATCGCGGACCAGATTAAAGTATTCGTCCAGCGTCTTGATTTGCGGATAACCCGCTTCCTTAAGTACGCGGCGCTGCACCCAGAACGCGCCTTGGTTAATGTTCGGATCCGGGATGTATTCGCCTACGACGTTCGAGAATGGCAGGAAATAAATTTTGCCGTCCTCCGCCTTCATTTGGTTGAAATAAGGGCCATAGACGCGCTTAATGTTCGGACCGTGTTCTTCGATCAAATCGGTCAAGTCGATAAAGGCGCCTGCGCCCAATACTTCGTCGATCGCCGCATCCGGAATCAGAACGTCCGGATATTTGTTCGACGCGATCATCGTGCCGATTTTGGTATTCAAGTCGCCGACCAGATTTTCGATCTTGAAGTTGACGCCCGTTTGATCCTCCAGCAATTTGCCGATCGTCGTTTCGTTCGTGTTGACGTCTTTGGCGGCTCCCGCTCCGTTAAAATACGTAAACGTCACCTTGTCGAGCGGCTTCTCGGTTTCCTCGGCCTGCTGGCCGCCCGCGTTGCTGTCCGGCGCTTTCGTCGGTTCTTCCTTGTTGCCGCCGCCCGTGCACGCCGATGCGGCGAGCGAGAACACAAGAAGAACGCTTGCCGTCGTAATTGACCAATGTTTCTTCATCGAATTGCCCCCTGTGTACGAATATTTGAAAGCACTTTCATTGTAACTGCAGAGCAAACCGATGCAGACCCCCCTAAATTTAGTCCCTACTACAAAAATTTAAGATATTAATGCCGATCCTTCGATCGGGATCCCGATTTTGACGATCGTGCCTTGGCCGGGCTCGCTATCGATCGCGAAAATAAACCCTTCCCCATATAAAAGCTTCAGCCGGTAAATGACGTTCTGAACGCCGATCCGTTCGCCAAGCTCGGCATCCTCCGCCAAGTACAGCCTGATGTTCTCCAGTTGCTCTTGTCCCATGCCGCCTCCGTTGTCGCGTATGGAAAAATAAATCATTTGCGGATGAACCTCGATGCGCAGGTCGATATGTCCTCCCTTTTTCACCTGCTCGACGCCGTGGATACAAGCGTTCTCGACGAACGGCAAATAGACGAACTTGGGAATCAGGCAGCTCTCCGCCTCGGGATCGACGGCCAAATCGTAAGTCAGCCTGTCTCCGAATCGGTATTGCTGAATTTCGAGGAAACACAAAATAAATTCCATCTCTTCCCTCACCGTGACCATGTCGCGTTTCCAGGTCAGCGAGCTGCGGAACAGCTTGGCCATATTGTGAATGATTTTCGCCGTTTCCGTTTCTTTTTTGATGACGCTGCGCATTCGGATCGTCTCCAAGGCGTTGAACAGGAAGTGGGGATTGATCTGGCTTTGCAGCGCGTTGAGCTGCGCCTTGCGGCGCTCCAGCTCCAGGCTCTTCTGCCGGATGTCGGCGACGTACACGTCGTTGATCAAGCTGCGGATTTGGAGTGTCATCCGGTTGAATTCGCCGGTCAGCTGGCCGATTTCGTCCCGCGTTTCTTCTTGGTGAATCGTATCGAAATGCTGGTTCTTGACACGTTTCATGTATTTCAGAATATTGCCTAGCCTTGCCGTGATCGATCTTGCGATCCACGTTATGATCAACGTCGGCACGATCAGGTTGATGGCCGCAATCCAATAAACGAATTTCCGCGACTGATAAAGTTCGGTGAAAATTTCTTTCTCCGACACGACGGCGATCATCTGCCACTTGTCCAGCATGCTGTCCGCAGGGTAGCTTGTCCGGAACTGTATGGAATTCGAGGGGTGCTTGATGTCGTCGAACGGCTGACGGGCGCCAAGCCATTCGAAGTCCGAGCGGTTCGAATATTCCACTTCTCCGCGATCGTTCACCAAATAAATCGCGCCCTTCACGTTCAAGTTGGAGACGATCGCGTGCAGCGTAGACATTTTCAGCTCGATTTTCAAAACCTTTTCCCATTTGTTCATCGAATCGAAATAATTCATTCGCCTGACGATGCTGAAAGTTTCCGACGCTCCGCCTGCCGCGTTCGAAACCAGCAAATCCTCTCTCGGCGAACGTACGAAAACGGTCGCGTTCGACGATGGTCCGCCAAGCGTCTTGTACCACTCCGATTGTTTGACGTCGCTGGACAGGAAGCCGATGCCGCCGGAATGGAGCAGGGTCGGATTGTCCAAATAAATTTTTATGTTTTGCACCGATGCGTAGACCGGGGTATAGCTGTTCAGAATTCGGCGGAAATACGAATCGTATGCTTCAATATAATCGGCCGGTCTCGTGTATTCGGTCTCCAGAAGCTCGTAAAGCTTGTTGTCGGTGAAGAAGCCGTTGGAAACGTTGATCGCGCCTTCCAGCTCCGTCCACAGCTGATTTTTGACCTGCTCCAGCGCTCTCGTGGTATCTTCCATATTTTTGCGTTTAACGTTGTCGCTCGTGACCTGATAAAAAATAATGTTGGTCAACAGGATCGGCAGCAGAACGCAAAGTAAATAAACGATCATCATTTTGTCGCGCAACCGGATATGGTTCAAGCCGAGCTTGCGGCCGGACAGCATCTTGCGTAGCATGGCAGGCTTTCCCCCTTATTTTAGCGTAGGCTATTGCGGTACTCGGTCGGCGTCATGTTTTCCAGCTTCTCGAATTGCGACACAAAATATTCAACATTGTTAAAGCCGATTCGGTCGGCGATCTCGTAAATGCGGTGATCGGTCTGGCGCAGGAGCCGCTTCGCTTCGTTCACGCGCAGCTGCAGCACATAATCGTTGAAATAGGTGCCGTATGTTTTTTTGAAAAGCTGCCCCAAATAAACGGGATTCATAAAGAACCGTGCAGCTATCGATTTCAAGTTAATGTTCGAAGCGTAGTTGGCGTCGATGTAGCTCTTCACCTTCTGCACGCCTCCCTTGGCCAAATCCTTACGCTGCCGCGCCGCGTGCTTCGAGCATTCCATGACGAAGCGGGCGAACAGCTCCTTCAGCGCCGTCCCCGTCACATTGCGGTCGTACCACGAGAGCATCGGCTTCTTGTAGACCATCGCCTCCGTGTCGATGTCCATCCTGTGCAGCGTGGCAAGCGCTTCGGACACGCATCGGTGCAAGCTCGTCCGTACAGCTTCGGGCACGAAGCAGCGGGTGCGGAACTGAAGGAATATTTGGTCTACCGCTTCCGCGATGGCCGGCTCGTCGTTTTCTTCCATACATTCGTTCAGGCGATGGAAAAACGAATTGTCCATAATCATGTAATGCGGCTGTATGGCGCGCAGCTCGTTATAAAGGAACACGGACCGGCTTTCGTCCATGTATTTGTATTGCATCGCCTCTTTGGCGCTTTCGTATGCCAGCTTCAAATCGGCGAGGCGGCTCACCGCGCCGCCGGCATAAACGCAGATCGGCCTTCCCGCCGCCGCCTGCAGCTTGCCCTGCAGCGACTTGGCCAGCCGCTCCAGGCTCCAATGCTCGGGAAGCGCCGCTTCCGCCACAAGAACGCCGAGCCTCCCTCTATGCTCGTGCGTATGGAGAGTCCGCATGGTAGGCGCGATAGCCTCCATCGCGGCGAGCGTGAGCTGCCGCATATCTTGGAGCGCGTCCGTTCTGGCTTCCATAAGCTGCGGATCGTTTTCGTTCGGCTCGATGAACAAATAATAATAATCGCCGCGCGAAGGAAGCTCCATCATGGTCTGCCATTCTTCGGCCTGCTCGCTCGTGAATTCACCTTTGATCAGCGCGGCGATCACTTCGCTTCCCAAACGGCTCTGCTGACGCATCGCTTCAGCCGCCTCGTTCTCCAGCTTTCCCTTCAGCTCCAGCAGCGTTGCTTCCATGACGGTTTCGTCGATCGGCTTCAGCAGAAAGTCGCACACGCCGTATTTGAGCGCCTGCTGGGCGTATTTGAATTCGTCGTAACCGCTTACAATAATGAACTTGGTTTGCAAATGATGCTCCAGCACCGCTCTGCGGATCAGACCCAGTCCATCCAGGACAGGCATCCGGATGTCCGTTATGACTACGTCGGGGGTATCGACGAGTATCATCTCGAGCGCATCCTCGCCGTTATCGGATTCGCCCGACACGACGAACCCGCATTTTTCCCATCCGATCAGCTCCCTTAAGCCTTGTCTGAAGAAAGCCTCGTCGTCAACGAGCAGTACACGAAACATAGATTCATCCTCCTTGGTATATAACAGCTTTTAATCGAATAAATTCCGAAAAATACGTGACACGACACCTCCCTTCCGCTACATTGGTAACAGAGAGAGGAGCCTGCCGAAATGCCGACAAACATTAGCGCCGCGCAGCGCGGCTTGTTTACGATCGTAACGATTCTGTATTGGACCTCGATGTATATTTATGTGCCGACGTTGTCTCCTTACTTGAAGGACAGCGGCTATTCGCTGCAGTTCATCGGCATCGTGCTCGGCAGCTACGGTTTCGTACAAATGCTTGTCCGCTTCCCGCTTGGCCTCTTCTCCGACCGATGGGGCAAGCGCAAGCCGTTTATATTGCTCGGCATGTTGACAGCCGCTGCGAGCTGTCTGCTGTTTGTTATTCCCGGCTCCTGGATATGGCCGCTTGCGGGGCGCGTCATCGCGGGGGTGTGCGCTTCGACCTGGGTCGCGTTTACCGTCATGTATGCCGGCTTCTTCGGAAGCGGCGGCACGGGCCGCGCCATGGGCAACATTAGTCTGATGACCGTATCGGGCCAAATGCTGGGCATGCTGCTGAGCGGCTGGCTGACGGACAGGTTCAGTCCGGACGCCCCTTTCCTGCTCGGAGCCGCCGTGGCCATCGCCGGCCTTCTGCTCGCACTCTTGCTCCGCGAGACGCCTTCCGAGCGAAACGGACAATCCGGCATGTCGGTAGCCAAGATCGCCTCCGTCGTTCGCGACGCTACGTTGCTGCGCGTTTCGCTGCTGTCGATTCTTGCTCACGGCGTCTTGTTCATTACGATGTTCGGCTTTACGCCGCTCAAAGCGGCGGAGCTCGGCGCGAACGGCACGCAGCTGACGCTGCTCGTTTTTTCTTTCATGCTGCCGCACGCAATCGCGTCGTTCGGCAGCGCGGCGTGGCTCGTGCCGCGGTTCGGCTATTGGCCCACGATTGCCGCCGGTTTTGTCGTTAGCGGCATTTGCACGGGACTGATGGCCGCCGCTCCATCGCTGGAATGGCTTTATGTCACGCAAGCGGTTAACGGCCTCGCACAAGGCCTTCATTTGCCTCTGCTGCTCGGCCTTGCGATTCGCGATGTCGACGGCTCTTCCAGGGCAACCGCGATGGGCATGTATCAGGCGCTGTACGCGATCGGCATGTTCTCGGGACCGTTCCTGGCAGGCTGGCTGAACGAAAGCTGGGGACTCGACAGCGGCTTTCTGTTCGGGGCCATGCTGGCCGCCGCCGCTTCCCTTCTCGTCTGGCGCTGGGCGGCGCGCGACCGGAGGCGCGAACGTCCTCGGTCAGCGCCTTCCCGGCCGAAGGATTAGGCTGGGATGATTATACAACAGCAGGCAAAGCGATTCCATTCCTTTTTTCGACAATTATTTTGCCCGTTTCGATAGACCCCACTTTCACAAAGCCATTGGAGGTATAGTCATATGGAGAACCAAGCTGCTAATGGGTTCGCGTCGGAACGTGGGATTCGTTCCTCGCCGGGCGGATCGAAGAGCGGGGCTCGCCCGCAGCTCGTGCTGGATATCGGGGGCGTCCTCGCAACGAACCTGACGCCGCTGTTCTGGGAACTGACGGCGGAAGCCGCAGGAGTCGACCGCGGGTCGCTTTATGGGATGTACAAACGGGAAATTAGCGAGAAGCTGTGGAGCGGCGTGGTGACCGAAGCGGAGTTTTGGGAGTGGCTGCTCAGGCAGGCGCCTGGAGTCGGCATCCGAGAAGGACAATCGTTTCTCGCCGAGAGCTTGCTGCCGCTTCCGGCGCTGAACAGACTGCCAGAATGGAGCGGTTACGCGGACATTCATATCTTGAGCAATCATCTTGTCGAATGGGTCGAGCCTGTTCTGAGGCCATTTAAACCTTTCTTAAAGCAGATCATCGTTTCGAGCGAAGCAGGCTGGCGTAAACCGCAACCGGAAATGTTCGCTTGCGCCGCCGCGCTGCTCCCTGCGGAAGCGGCCGTCTTGTTCGTGGACGATCAGCCGGGAAATCTGCGGCAAGCCGAGACGCTCGGCTGGAGCGTAATGCAGGCCGATGGTGAAGGACGCTGGACGGAAGCGGTTGACCGCTGGCTCGCCCTTGGCGGCGGTTAAACCGTCATTTCCGCTCAGACGCGATCCGGCTCCGTTCGGCGAGAAGCGTTTTAGAAGATCCAGTCGATTAGCAGAGGGACGGCGCAGCCTGCCAGCGCCGCGCCGAGCAGCCAAGCGTCCGCGCAGCCCGGCTTCAGGCGGAACCCGTAGACCGGGACTTGGCGCTGGACGCCGAATCCTCTCGCTTCCAGCGCGTCCGCCATCTCTTCGGCCAACCGGAGAATGGCGCGCATATAGGGGATGAGCATAAATTTAATTTGTTTGGCGGGAAAAGCTCCGTTCGGCGCCGTCTCTTTCCCTCTTGCGCGAGCCAACTTCGCAAATCTCCCCCACTCCCGCATAAGCAGCGGAATAAACCGGAAAATAAGCGTTACCAGCAGCGTAAAGGATTGTACCGGAACCGACAGCTTCGCCAGCCATCCGAAGGTCTGATCAAGCGCTCTCTGCAGCCGCAGCGGCGTCATCAGCCCCAAGATCGGCATACCAAGCACCATGACGAGCAGAAGCTGACCGAGTCGGATCGCAGGCGCCTCCATCTGATCCCACTCGACGGACAGAGGCTGCAGCGATAAGCCTCCGATCGCAACAAGAATAACGGCAATAAGGGTATAACCTCGAATGACCGGCATCCAGCTCCGGAACAGCGGCCAGAACGGCGCGACGGCAGCGGTAACGAAAGCGGAAGACAACGCCAGCTTCAGCATGCCGTTCTGTACCAGTATGCAGGTTGAAAGCAGCAAATAGGACAACACCACCGCGCGAGGGTCGAATGTTCGCGGCTGAAGCCATGCGTTGCGCGGCGACTCTGCGGTTTGCCGTTCCTCGCTCCGCTCCTCTGCGGATCGAACGATTCCGTCGTCAAAGGAAAGAAGCTTTTCGTGGCTTGTATGACGGCGCTCCTTCAATTGCCGAGCCAGCCTAAGGGCTAACTTGCGGGGTTCTTCCCTGCGACGTATTTCCTCCGGCTTCGCCTGGCGAACGTTGCCGTTGTCTACCGCCATAACGGCGTCCGCAAGCGGCAGCAGCGCGTCCAGATCATGCGTCACAACTATCGCTCCGCGTCCCGAAGCTCTATACGTTTCCAGCATCGCGCATAGAGCGGCCTTGCCGCCGGCGTCTAGACCGGCCGTCGGTTCGTCGAGCAGCAGCCACTCCGGTTCGCAAGCGAGCAGACACGCGAGTGCCAGCCGCCGCTGCTGACCGCCGCTTAGCGTCCACGGGTCCCGCTCCAGCACGGTCAATTGGAGCCCAGCCTGTTCAATCGCCGAGGCAATCCGCCGCTCCCGCTCCGATTCGCTTAGCTCATAAGGCCGGAGCGAATACTGCAGCTCCTCGCGAGCGCTGGATGCAAACCATTGCGCCTCCGATTGCTGCATCGCAATGCCAAACCGCAACAGAACGCCGCAGTTTAACCTTTTTGTCCGTTTCGGCAGCCAAAGCGAATCCTCGCCTAACCAAATGCCGCCGCTTTCCAACCTGCGCAGGCCGGCTATCGTCTCAAGCAGCGTCGATTTTCCCGCACCGTTCGCCCCGATGATTAACGTGATTTGCCCCGTTCGGAATTCGGCGTTTACGTTTCGCAGCAACAGCTTTGAGCGATCCTCCGCCGGAACGGACACGTTCTCTAACGTCCAGCTGGCGGTCATAATTGGTTCACCGCCTCGGCAAGCTGTTCCACGCGAAGCGGAATTTTCGGCAGCCGGATCCCTTGCGCCTCCAGCTCCCATCCGACTTGGACCGCGTACGGCGCTTCGAAGCCATACGATTCCGCCGGACTGTCAACCGCGCCTGGAACGCTTCGGCGGAAAAACCCGTACCCGTCGCCTTCATAAACCAGCTCTCCGCCTGACATGACCCAAACGGAATCATCGCCTTCCAGCTCGTTCATTTTTTGCGTGATCCATACGACGGTTGTGCCGGCTGCATGCAGCCGCCGGACCTCCCGCAACACGTAATCGGACATATCCGGATCCAGCATGGCTGTCACCTCGTCCAGAATAAGCAATTCCGGCGAGGCGGCGAGGCAGCCGGCTATCGCCGTCAATTGTTTCTGCCCGCCCGAGAGCGTTTCGATCGGCTGATGCATTCTTTCTCCCAGCCGTAACGAATGCAGCGCATCTTCAGCGACGGACGCGATTCGGCTTTCATTGGCGTTCCCCCATTGTTCCAGCATAAGCACGACGTCCTCCCAAGGCGAAGACCCGACCAATCCGGCATCCGGATTTTGAAGCACGATCGGCGTCGCTCCTCCGGCTGTACGCTCTGCCGATAGCCGTCTTTCAACGATACCGGACACACCGTCGAGAGGCATCCCGGCAATCGCTTTTGCCAGCGTGCTCTTCCCGCTGCCGTTGGCGCCAAGGAGCGAGACCCACTCTCCGCGATGGATCGACAATCGTACGGGATGAAGAACCGTCTCCCGGTCTCTCCCGTTAGCCGCTAACGCCGATACGGCCAAATTCGTTGTATGCACAAGCGTCTCCCGATTCAAAAAAATTCACCCCAACCTCTTCCCATGAAGAAACCGCTATGTTAGAATTCATATCGTTAACCACATTTCATGATAATAGGTTAACAATCACATTGCAACTACATAAAGGAGACGTATCCATGCAGAAATCCAACTCGATCCGATCTTTAGTTTTCATTGCCTTATTCGCAGCTCTCTTTATCGTCTTAAGCTTGCAACAGCTCAAGATTACGGTTACGCCCGTGCCGATCACGCTGCAGACGCTCGCCGTCATTCTTGCGGGGTTGTTCCTGAAGCCCAAACACGCGTTCGCCAGCATATTCGCCGTAATCGCACTAACCGCTACCGGGTTGCCGCTAATCGGAGGCAAAGGCGGGTTATCTCTTCTAACCGGCTATACCGGCGGTTTCATCTTCGCCTTCCCTTTCTGCGCGATGTTCATAAGCATGGCGGTAGGGCGGATCTTCGCAAACGAAAACCTGATGCGGAACAAGGCGTTGTCTGCGATCGTCTTGTTCATCGTATTTGAATTGTTGAGTTCGCTTCTGGCCTACATTCCGGGAATCCCATGGATGATGTATGTGCTGGAGATGCCGACGGACAAAGCGTTAGCCGCCGGGTTCTACCCGTTTATTCCGGGCGATGCCGCCAAGTCGGCGATCGGGGTCGCGATTGCGTTAGGCCTGGCGCCGCAAATACTTCGCATCCGCGGGAAGGCCCGTTCAACGTACGAGACGAATCAGGAAGCAATGATTATCCGATAAGCCAAATGCCCAAAACAAATGCCCATAGGACCTTCCTATGGGCATTGTTGCGTTCAGGCGAACTCGCTTCGATCTATTCCGTTAGTCGATGCAAGTTTCCGGATCCTCAGCCGGAGTAGCGTCTTCCATGTTGATGCGATCGGATACCGTATCGCGGATGACCGTCACGACAAGCTGAAGCAAGTAGTTGATATCGGATTGGCTCTGCTGGAATTGCGAGACGATCGGAATGCCGTCCAGCTCGTCTTGCAGCGTTTCCATTTCCGCCTCGATTTTTTTGACCATTTCGGGATTTTTGAACGTTTTTTCGAAGGCGACGACTTCTTTTTGTTTCTTCTTGATTTGGTTAATGAGCGCCTTCACGCGTTCGTTGTCGTTAATTTGCTGCTCCGCCTTACGGTATTGCTGCACCTCCGCGGAATTAAAAATCACTTCCGCGAGCTCCTTCGTCTTCGCCATGATATCATCTTTCACGATCAGGTCGCGTGTATGGAAGGACGGGATGTCCGTCGTGCCGCCAACGTGGCTGCATGCCACTCCGTGTTCGTGCGTATGTCCGTGTGCTGCGCTAGACTGCTCTGCCATTAATAATCTCTCCTCGGTTCCGTTAACTGACGGCTTCTTCCGAAGCCGCATCGATCGGCTCTGCTTTAATATACCAGGTTTGCGCATCGACGACGCGCGCTTGCACGAACGTGCCGATCCACGACTTAGGGCCTTCCAAATGGACGAGCTTGTTCGTTCTTGTCCGGCCGGACAGGACGTTCGGGTTGTTTTTGCTTTCGCCTTCGACGAGCACCTCGATCGTCTCGCCTCGAAGCGCTTCGTGTTTCTCGCGGCCGATCTCTGCGATCAATGCGTTCAAGCGCTGCAGCCGGCGTTTCTTGTCCTCCATCGGCACGTTGTCTTCCATCTCCGCCGCAGGCGTTCCTTCGCGCGGCGAATAGATGAACGTATAAGCCGATTCGAACCCGACCTGACGTACGAGCGACATCGTTTCTTCGAATTGCTCCTCCGTCTCGCCCGGGAATCCGACGATAATATCGGAGGTCAGAACGGCGTCCGGAATGGCCCGTTTGATTTTGGCGACGAGCTCGAGGAACCGCTCCCGCGTATATTTGCGGCTCATCCGTTTCAAGATGTCCGTGCTTCCGGACTGGACGGGCAAATGGATATGCTCGACCAGATTGCCCCGCTTCGCGAGCACCTCGACGAGATGATCGTCGAAGTCGCGAGGATGGCTTGTCATGAACCGGATGCGCGGAATGTCGATTTGCCTGATCTCGTCGAGCAAGTGCCCGAACCGGTAATCGATATCCTCGAAATCCTTGCCGTAGGCGTTGACGTTCTGCCCGAGAAGCGTAATCTCCTTGTAGCCCTGTCGGGCAAGGTCGCGAACCTCGGCGATGACGTCCTCCGGCCTGCGGCTTCGTTCCTTCCCGCGCGTGTAAGGCACGATGCAATACGTGCAGAACTTATCGCATCCGTACATGATATTGACCCATGCCCGAAGTCCTTCCCGCTTCTTCGGCATGTTCTCGATGATGTCGCCTTCCTTGGACCATACTTCGACGACGAGTTCCTTGCTGTAGTACGCGGACTGAAGCAGATGCGGCAGCCGGTGGATGTTGTGCGTGCCGAAGATCAGGTCGACGAACGAATGTTTCTGAAGCAGCCGGCCGACGACCGATTCCTCCTGCGCCATACATCCGCAGACGCCAAGGACCAGCCCCGGTTTTTCTTTCTTCAGAAGCTTCAAGTGGCCGAGCTCTCCGAACACCTTGTCCTCCGCGTTTTCGCGGATCGCGCATGTATTAAGCAGAATGACGTCGGCCAGCAATCGGTCGTCCGTGGGCGCGTATCCCATCGCTTCGAACATGCCCCGCATGACCTCGGTATCGTGTTCGTTCATCTGGCAGCCGTACGTTTGGATGATGTAATGTTTGCCGGCTCCAAGCGTACGCAGCTCCTCAGGAATGGAGAAGTCGTAGTGGACTTGAACGTCTTCCTTGCCTCGCTGCTTCTCGTCCTTGTGCGAAGGCGCGGCACTCAGCTGAATGTTGCGGCCTTTGACCCGTATGGTCGTCTTGCCGTCTTCTTCCCCTATGATCTTAACGTCGGAGAAATCAAAGTATTTGGAGTAATCTTTTGTCGTCACTATCTATCACACATCCCCATTCGCGAATGTCTCCGTAAACGATCAAATCAGATCGGGCTCAAACATCAATACATGATTATACCATAATCGCCCATCGTAATCTACGAACCCTGCCTATTCATGGACGAATAGCGGATCCACGAACGAATCGCCGAACTCTTCTTCCACTTGGCCGGATGTATACCCTTTGGCGTTCGCTAGATGCATGCACGTATAGGGCGACAAGATGGAAATGTACGAATGGGCAATAAATTCCGCGTTCTTCGAGCGGATGGCCGTCGCAGGCGCCCCTTCCTTCAGCAGCCTCGTAAATACGCCATGGAGAAATTGATAAGGCAGCGAGTGGAAAAACTCTTCTCCGTTCTTCATTCCTTCGTTCAACTGCTGGGACTGGATCACTTGCAGCCACTTCGATTTCAATTCCAGGAACCGGATGATGAACGATACGACTGACCTTATTTTGACCTTGGGGTTCTCGTGCTTGAAGTCGCTTAAATAACTTTCGATATCGGTACGGAAATGCTCGAAATGATCATGCATCATCTCCATGCACAAGTCCGCCTTGTTCGCGTATCTCCGGTACAAGGTGCCTTGTCCGATCCCCGCGCATTTGGCGATCTGGTGCATGCTGACCGCTTCTATTCCATGTTCGGTGAACAAACGCGATGCCGTATGCAGGATCGCCTGACTAAGCTCTTCCTTCGATCGGTTATTGTCCGTTGCAGCCATATCATTACTCCTTGCGCTTTCGCAAAAAATGCATTGACTTTTGCCGTGCCCATCATTATGATTCTAGAGTTCGGACAATTGTCCGCTGCATGCGGCTCACTATTTATTGTAGCCGTGTCAGCATGTCAGGTCAATGCTAGACAGAGACAAATACCCGGGGACGGGATAGGAGGAATCAAGATGTCAGCAACAAAAGCAAGCCCATCGCAGAACGAGCTGTCGATCCGCGGAATCATGCTGCCGCTGCTCGCCATTATCGTCGGGATGTTTATGGTCATCCTGGATGGCACGGCGATGAACGTCGCGCTTAACGAATTCATGGAGGACTTCGGAAGCAGCTTCTCGCTCGTGCAATGGACCGTTACCGGTTACGCCCTGGCTCAAGCGGCCGTCATCCCGCTCGCGGGCTGGTTATCGGACCGTTTCGGCGCCAAACGCATATTTCTGTTATCCATCGTTCTCTTCACGCTCGGCTCCGCTCTATGCGCCCTTGCCGGAACCGTAGAGCAACTGATTGCATACCGAATCATTCAAGGCTTGGGCGGCGGCATGGTCGCTCCGATCGCCATGGCCTTTACTTACCGGCTTAGCCCTCCGGGCAAACAAGGCGCCGTCATGGGCATGATCGGCATCCCGATGCTCCTCGCGCCTGCGCTGGGACCCGTCGTGGCCGGTTGGCTCGTCGATTACGTAACTTGGCACTGGATCTTCCTTATTAACTTGCCGATTGGCATTATCGCCGTTATCGTCGGCCTTCGCACGCTGCCGAACTTGGAGCGGCAGAACGTCCCGGCTCTCGATCTTTTAGGCATGATCTTCGCGCCCTTGGCATTCGCGGCTCTCGCTTACGGGATTAGCTCCGCGGGCGGCGAGCATGGCGGCGGCAACGGTTGGACCGCTCCCGAGACGCTTATCGGTCTGATCGTCGGCGGTGTTGCGCTGATTGCCTTCATTTTCGTGGAACTGCGCCGCGCTCAGCCGCTGCTGGAGCTGCGCGTCTTCCGTTCCAGCGACTTCACGCGCGGCATCGTCCTTCAGTGGATCGTGCAGATCGCTTTGTTCGGAACGCTGTTCCTGTTCCCGGTGTTCTTGATCCAAGCGAAAGGATATACCGCTTTTGAGACAGGTTTGATTTTGCTCCCGCAAGCATTGGCCGCGGCAGTCTTCATGCCAATCGGCGGCAAGCTGTTCGATAAGCTCGGCGCGCGTCCGGTCGTATTGTTCGGGCTCCTGCTCATCTCGATCGGGTCGTTCCTCTTGTCCGGCATCTCTGCATCCACGACGATCCCTGAGATCATGGTGCCGCTCGTCTTGCTCGGCGCCGGTATGGGCTTCTCCATGATGCCGCTGAATACGCATATTATCTTATCAGCGCCAAAACATTTAGTTGGGCGCGTCACTTCGCTGACGGCCGCCGCCCAGCAAGTAATGAGTTCTTTCGCGATCGCAGGTTTATCCACGTATTTGGCCGATCGGACCAAACATTACGCGGCTGCGAATCCGGGTCCGGAGATCCCATACTTGTCCTTTGGCGATGCATTCTTCCTGCTTGCTTGCATCGGGGTTTTCGGATTGCTCGTTGCCCTTCTGCTTCGCAAACCCGCAACGCAGGATAACACAGCCGCCGAAGGCGACGCTCCGGAAGTCACGATGATGATGGGGCATTAATCACGAAAGCATAAATGCGGACCTACACAAAGAGGCTGCGCGCCGGAATTCAAAAATTCCTGGCGCGCAGCCTCTTCTGCTTTGCGTTCATTTAATCGATAATTTCGGCCAAATCGCCGTTGTTGACGCCTGCCGCGTTCGCTTCGTCCGTGTCGATATGCATGTCGAGCGCGAAGTCAGGCGATACGCGGGCCACCACGTGCTCGAACACGACGCCTCTGTCGCCTCCGACGCGCACGCGGAGCTTGGCTTTGTCCGCGATACCGAACCGCTCCGCATCGCTCGTATGGAAATGAATGTGGCGCGCTGCCACAATAACGCCTTCGTCAATTGTCACTTCTCCTGCAGGGCCTTGTATCGTAATGCCCGCGGAGCCAGCGATGTTGCCTGATTCGCGTACCGGCGGCTTTACGCCAAGCGCGAACGCATCCGTACGGGATACCTCGAGCTGCGTCGCCTTGCGGGCAGGGCCGAGAATACGAACTTTCGGGAACGAACCTTTGGGCCCGATGACCGCTACCGTTTCGTTCGCCGCGTATTGTCCGGGCTGGGACAAAGGCTTCATCTCCGTCAGGGCATATCCCGCGCCAAATAATATTTCCACATGCTCCTGCGAGAGATGGATATGTCTTGCCGATACGCCTACAGGTACTTCTTTTTTCATGCTGCACACTCCGTTACTTTTGATGACTATTGAAAAAATAAAGCATACGGCCGTAAAGGCCGTATGCCCATCATACCACTTATTTAAATTCCGAGACAAGCTGGTTGAATTGCTCTTCCGTGATGTGAAGATCCTGCTTCGCCAGGCCTTCCGGCTTGAAGCCTGCAATCATGTCCTCGTACGACTTGCGGGACGTGTTCTGATAGATCAAACCCGTTAACATGCCGTTCGTCTCCATGATTTTGTTCATGGCCGCCACCCGGTTCGTCGGGTCGTATTCCGGAAACTGCTCCAGGCTGACGATGTTTTCCTTGAACCAATCGTACGTATTGATTTTATTGAAGGTGACGCAAGGGCTGAACACGTTGATAAGCGAGAATCCTTCATGTTTGATGCCCTGCTCGATCAAGCTGGTCAAACCTTTCAAATCGCTCGAGAACGACTGCGCCACGAACGTCGCGCCCGCGGACATCGCGATTTCAAGCGGCGATAACGTCGATTCGATGGAGCCTTCCGGCGTCGACTTCGTCTTGAAACCTTCCGCGCTTCGAGGCGACGTCTGGCCTTTGGTCAAACCGTAGATCTGGTTATCCATGACGATATAAGTAATGTTCAAGTTACGGCGGATCGCATGAACCGTATGTCCCATGCCGATCGCGAAACCGTCCCCGTCGCCGCCGGACGCGATAACAGTTAGATCGCGGTTAGCCAGCTTCACGCCTTGCGCGATTGGCAGCGCGCGTCCATGAATGCCATGCAAGCCGTACGCGTTGATATAACCGGAAATCCTGCCCGAGCAGCCGATACCCGAGATGACCGCCAGCTCCTCCGGCTCGAGGCCGACGTTAGCGGCAGCGCGCTGGATCGCAGCCTGGATGGAGAAGTCGCCGCAGCCGGGACACCAGTTCGGCTTGACGTTGTTACGAAACTCCTTAAATGTTGCCATCTTCGCTCATCTCCTTACAAGCTTGATAGACTTCGAGCGGCAGGAACGGATTACCGTCGTATTTCAACAAACTTTTGATTTTGTCGCCGAAGCCGGCGTTCATTTTAATTTGAGCCGCGAGCTGAGCCGTGGCGTTGTTCTCGATGACGACAACTTGTTTCGCAGCCTTCAGATAAGGCATTAGCGCTTCCGTCGGGAACGGATGGATCTGGCGAATCGTGATATGATTCGTCGTTATACCGTCTTCTTCCAGCCGCGCCCGAGCCGCGTCGATTGTTCCGCCCGTAGAGCCCATGCCGATCACGAGCAGGTCCGGGTTCGCGTTCGGCGCGTCCACGCGAATCGCGTCGCGAACATGAAGTCCATTCAGCTTGCCCAGTCGTTTATCCATCATGTTGCGGCGGTTCACCGCGTTCTCCGACGGACGGCCGACTTCGTCGTGCTCGACGCCCGTCACATGGTGGAGGCCGCCTTTGACGCCCGGCAGCACGCGAGGCGAAATGCCGTCTTCCGTCAGCTCGTACCGCTTGAACAGGTCATGCCCTTCGAGCGGCGGCGTTTCGATGACCAGCTTGCCGCGTTTGATCTCCACTTTGGAGAAGTCGAGCGGTTCGCAGGATTGTTTGCCCAGCGACAGCTGAAGATCGGTCATGACGATGACCGGCACTTGATAATGCTCGGATAGGTTGAACGCTTCGACCATGTCGTAGAAACAATCTTCGATCGATGCCGGTGCGATGACGATCTTCGGAATTTCCCCGTGCGTTCCGTATATCATCGCGTTCAAGTCGGATTGCTCTTGCTTCGTCGGCAACCCCGTAGACGGACCGCCGCGCTGCGTGTTCACGATGACTAGCGGCGTCTCGGTCATGCCGGACAAGCCGATCGCCTCCATCATCAGCGACAAGCCGGGGCCTGCCGATGCCGTCATCGTGCGGACGCCGGCGTAGTTCGCGCCGATCGCCATCGTAACCGCTGCGATTTCGTCCTCCGTCTGAACGACCGTGCCGCCGAACTTCGGCAGCTTCTTGATCAGGTACTCCATGATCTCGGACGCCGGCGTAATCGGATAAGCCGACATGAGCCGGCAGCCCGCCGCCACCGAACCGAGACCGATCGCTTCGTTGCCGATCATGAACAGCTTCTGTTTGCCGTCGGCTTCTTCGAGCTTGAACTCGTCGAGCGGACCGCCGGCTTGCTCCAGCACGAATTCCGCGCCGTTTTTGACCGCTTCGATGTTTTTCGCTACGATTGCCGCGCCTTTGCGGCCGAATTCTTCCTCTACCGCTTTATTGAACACCTCTAACGGCAGACCAAGAAGCGCCCAAGAAGCCCCGGACGCGACCATGTTTTTCATCAGCGAAGTGCCTAGCTCCTCCGCGATTTTCGTAATCGGAACGGCAAACAATTTGGCGTCCACGCCATCCGGAATGGTCGGATCGAACTTCGCATCCGCTACAACGACCCCGCCGGGACGAAGCTCATGCGCGTTCAGATCGATGCTCTCCTGGTCGAACGCGACCAGAATGTCAAGATCGTCGGAAATGGCACGAATCGGATTCGTGCTGATCCTGATTTTATTATTCGTATGACCGCCCTTGATTCGAGACGAGAAATGACGGTAACCATATAAGTAATATCCCAATCGATTGAGCGCCGTGGAGAAGATACGGTCGGTACTTTCTACCCCTTCCCCCTGCTGTCCCCCGATCTTCCAAGACAATTGACTAATCAAAATGTCCATCTCCTCTGCTTCGTAAAAAAGGCCCATGATTTTCGATAACTGGAGCCATTATATAATAGAAGGCATATCGTCACAACAATTTTATGTTGGAAAATGCCAAATTGCAATATGTAAACGTTTAATAAAAACATAACATGTTTCGATCAAAACGATACCGTTCCGAGATGGCACGATTCGTCATGTAACGGGAAGATTGTCCCTTAGGAACGCGAGTGCGTTGTCTTGCAGAAAACCAGCGACCTGCGTTGCCGAATACCGTTTCAGAAGTGCTTCCTTCAGATGGATGACTTCGCCTGGATGTGTCAGATCCGTCATATAGCGGTCGATGCCGTCAAAGTCCGATCCCAGCATAATATGTTTCTCGCCGCCTAAGGCGCACACATGATCGACATGCATCAGCAGATCGGAAATCGCCGCCTGCGGCCTTGTCGTCACGAACCAAGGCACGTAAGTCAACCCAATCCGTCCGTTGCCTTGAATTAATGCTTTCACCTGCCGATCGTCGAGGTTGCGCGGATGATCGCATTCCGCGCGCGCGTTGGAATGCGAGGCGATGATTGGCCTCGTCGACAACGCGGCAACATCCCAGAACGCCTTCTCCGACAAGTGGGACACATCGACGATGATTCCGAGCTCGTTGCAAGCCGACACGAACGCTTGTCCTTCCGATGTAAGGCCGGCACCGCGCGGCTCCATGACGCCGTCGGCCGCCCAATTCGCATGGTTCCATGTGAGACCCGCCGCTCTGACGCCAAGCCGGTACAACAATCGGAGCATGGATAATCGGCCCTGCAGCCCGCTCACGCCCTCCAATGAGAGAAGTGCGCCGGTCTGCCCGCTCATCAGGCACGCTTCCAAATCGGCAACGCTTGTCACGAGCATCATTCCTTCGCAGGTTAAGATTTGCTCGTAGAACAGATCGACACTCTCCAAGATTGGATCGATGGTTCCTGCCTTGTCTGGCGGAAGGTACACGGCGAACGTCTGCAGCAAAGTGCCCGATTCCCTTAGCCGTTCGTAAGTGACATCTAAATCCCCGGTTTTTCCGTTACGGAATCGGATCTTCTTGTCCAGCAACAGCTTGCAGAGCACATCGCAATGAAAATCGATCATGGCATGACTAACCTCCCATACATCTTTCGTAATCGCACCCAATCGAAGCGCAAAGCAAAAAACCTGTCTACGACGTAAACAGGCGAATTCGGCGACAACAATGGCGCGAGCCTCTGGTTATCGCGGCTCTACGATCAGCTTAATGGCCGTTCTGTCTTCCCCATCGATGACAATATCCGTGAATGCCGGTATGCAGATGAGATCCACCCCGCTCGGGGCAACAAATCCACGGGCAATCGCAACCGCTTTGATCGCTTGATTAAGCGCGCCGGCACCAATGGCTTGAAGCTCAGCGCCACCCCGTTCGCGTAGAACACCCGCCAAAGCGCCTGCGACGGAATTTGGATTGGACTTGGCTGATACCTTTAATACGTCCATGAATAGTACCTCCCCTAGAATGTTGGATGGATTCCACTTCTAAAATAGTATTCGAGAGACGGCGAAAGATTCCTGCTTTTCATGGACTAACTTCACAAACGATTCTGAATTGTCGGACTATTGACCACAAAAAAAGACTTCTCTACATGAGAAGCCAATCTTCTTCCGTCATTCGAATTTTTTCCAGCTTCGTTGCGTGGCCGTTTGTTTCGTCGATCGTGATGACAAGCCCGTGCAAATGCCACTTGCCTTCGTCCACGACGAATCTTGCCGGGAGTCCCGTCAGGAAGCGATGAAGAACGGCATCTCGTTCCATTCCGAGCACGCCTTCCTTGGAGCCTACCATTCCAACATCCGTTAAATACCCCGTGCCGCCTGGTAAAACGCAATCGTCATTTGTTTGCACATGCGTATGCGTGCCCAGGACGATCGATGCCCTTCCGTCCAAATACCAGCCCATCGCGATTTTCTCCGAAGTGGCCTCCGCATGGAAATCGACCAAAATGGCATTTGTATGCTTGCTCGCCTCTTCGATCAGCTCGTCTGCCTTGCGGAACGGACAATCATTCGGCGGGAGGAATGCGCGTCCCTGCAAATTGATGATGGCGAGCTTCTTGCTTCCGGACTGGATGATCGCCATGCCTTGACCCGGCGCTTCCGGAGAGAAGTTCGCGGGACGCACGATACGCGGCTCATCGTCGATCCACTCGAAGATGTCCTTGTTATCCCATGTATGGTTGCCCATTGTGATGCCGTTGACGCCGGAGTCAAAAAACTCCTTGGCGATCGCTTTCGTAATGCCTCTGCCCGCGGCGGCGTTCTCTCCGTTCACGACGATGAGATGGGGATTATGTTTTGTCCTAAGCGCAGGCAGCACTTGCTTGAGCGCGCTTCTCCCGACATTGCCGACGATATCCCCGATAAATAATACTTTCATAATCCATACCTTCCTTTATGTAGCCATTCAAGAGGTTGTTCAAAAAGCCCAATTTTGATCACGAAGCATCTTATTGAGCCTATTCGACATCGAATCTTGAATTCAGCCGGAACTTCCGGTGCTCACGTAGCTTCCACTACGCTCCGCTCCTCAGTTCCTAGCTTCATCCAACCTTCTCGGTGCTGAAAACTGGTCTTTTTGAACTCGTATTTCATGCAGAAAAGTGGCTGACAAGCAGCCACTTTTCCCCATTTTGCTTATTTGGCGTATTCCACTGCTCGTGTTTCACGAATGACCGTAACTTTAATATGTCCCGGATAATCGAGTTCGCTCTCGATCTTCTTCGTAATGTCGCGAGCAAGACGGAACGCTTCCGTATCATCGATCTTCTCTGGCTGAACCATAACGCGAACCTCGCGTCCGGCTTGGATCGCGTACGACTTCTCAACGCCGTCGAACGATTCCGTAATCGCCTCGAGTTTCTCCAGACGCTTGATATACGTCTCGAGCGTCTCGCGGCGAGCGCCAGGACGGGCGGCAGACAAGGCATCCGCGGCACCGACCAACATCGCGATAACGGAAGTCGCTTCCGTATCCCCGTGATGGGATGCGATACTGTTGATGACAACCGGGTGCTCCTTGTACTTTTTCGCAAGCTCTACACCGATCTCGACATGTGAGCCTTCCACCTCGTGGTCAAGCGCCTTGCCGATATCATGCAACAGGCCTGCTCGCTTCGCCAGCGTAATATCTTCGCCGAGCTCCGCGGCCATGAGACCTGTCAGATAGGCAACCTCCATCGAATGCTTCAGCAC
Source organism: Paenibacillus sp. LHD-117 (assembly GCF_030929555.1). Lineage (GTDB taxonomy): Bacteria > Bacillota > Bacilli > Paenibacillales > Paenibacillaceae > Pristimantibacillus. The sequence continues at coordinate 66,333 of NZ_JAVFVT010000007.1, forward strand.
GTTCTGACCATAGCTTGTCCGGTACTTGAGCCTTCCAAGAATTTTGATCAGATCCGGATGCAATCCGTGCACGCCAACCTCGAACGTAGCTTGTTCGCCGTATTCGCGAACGCGCTCGTCGATTTCCTTGCGGGATTTCTCGACCATTTCTTCGATGCGGGCCGGATGGATACGGCCGTCCGCAACCAACTTCTCAAGAGAAGTACGGGCAATTTCGCGTCTGATTGGATCAAAGCCCGACAAAATGACCGCTTCCGGCGTATCGTCGATTATGAGATCGATACCGGTCAATGTTTCCAAAGCACGGATATTGCGGCCTTCACGTCCGATAATGCGGCCTTTCATCTCTTCATTCGGCAAGGTTACAACGGATACCGTCGTCTCTGCCACATGATCGGCTGCGCAACGTTGAATTGCCAGCGAAATAATGTCACGCGCTTTCTTGTCGGCCTCTTCCTTCGCTTGCTGCTCGATCTCTTTGATCATTTGAGCCGTTTCGTGACGTACTTCCTGCTCGACATTCGTCAGGATTATCGACTTGGCGTCTTCCATCGTCAAGCTGGATATACGTTCTAGCTCGCTAAGCTGCTGCTTGTAAATGGAGTCGATCTGCTCTTGCGTTTCTTCGATTCTTTTCTCCTTGTTGGCTACGGTCTCTTCTTTGCGTTCTAGCGCTTCTAACTTCTTATCCAGCGACTCTTCCTTCTGGAGCAGCCGTCTTTCCAGACGTTGCACCTCATTGCGCCGCTCGCGGATGTCTCTTTCAGCTTCTGCACGTAGTCTGTGGACTTCGTCTTTCGCCTCCAACACCGTTTCTTTCTTTTGCGCCTCCGCGTCCTTCTTCGCATTCTCTATGATTTGGGCAGCGGCCTGCTCAGCGCTCGAAATTTTGGCTTCGGCGATCGACTTGCGATAAAAATAACCAATCCCAAAGAAAATTGCGCCAACAAGGATAGAAACCAAGATCCAGATGATGACATCTCCCATCTTGTTCACCTCCTTGCTGCATACACCAAGGCACTGCTTGGGATGTTATTAGGTTTTAACCGGTTTCCATACCGTTTCATCATGTACCATTTTGACGAAAATAAGCGATTTGAATCAACTTTTGGAAGAAAAATCGATTCAAATGTGAAGGAATACACACTCATTTTATCTGTTCGCAATTTCAGTTGTCAAGCAAAACGCCATCATCTTCCTCTTCCCATCCGTCGCCGGATGATAAGTCGACCGACCTCATCGCTTCTCTGACGATATCGCCGGGGAATCCTCGCCGCAATAAAAAACCCATCAGCTTCGAGCGGCGTTTTGCCGGTTCGCCGGTTAACGACTTCGCTTTCTTCTGCGCGAGCGCCGTCGCGAAAGCAAGCTCGCTGTCTCGGTCAAGTGCCGAAAGCGCCTCCGACGCCGCCTGCTTGGAAACGCCTCGCTGCTGCAGCTCCTGCCGGATCATAAGTCTCCCTTTGTGGCCGGTCCGAAGTCTGCCTTCCGCGAATTGTCGCGCATACTGTTCATCATCTACAAGCTTCTCCGATTCTAAACGTTCGATCGCGTAATCGATATGCGAATCTTCAAGCTCCTTCCTTGTCAAATATTGATGAATTTGTTTGCTTGTCCTCGGCTTCGCGCCCAAATACGCAACGGCGAGCACATAGGCACGGTAACGATGATCTTCATCTTGAATGTGCCGAGCCATGTCGCGAGTCACTTCGCCGTCTTTCATCAGTCTGTACCGAATCAGTATATCCTCGTGTACGGACAAGAAGGGCTCTTCGCTGCCAGCGTGCAAGTGGTAACGCCTTTTCTCTTTCTTATCCCGCCGCACGGCGTCTATCCGGTATACTTCAACATCTCCGACGTCCATGATTCACCATCCTGCTTTTTCTCGCCCTTAAAGGCCATAAAACAACATTCGCCGCTCCCACGAGAGAGCGGCGAAGCTATTAGTCGTCTATGCGTCCAGATCGTCGAACTCGTCCTCGTCTTCATCGTCCCCAGAGAAGTTAGCCGGAGAAGCCGTTGCCGACAAGTTGCTTGCCGCGCGAATCTGCTTCTCGATCTCATTCGCGAGCTCGGTTTTTTCCTTCAGGAATTGTTTTGCGTTCTCGCGTCCTTGGCCAAGACGTTCGCCGCTGTAGGAGAACCAGGCGCCGCTCTTCTGAACGATGTCCATCTCGACGCCGATGTCGATAAGGCTGCCTTCCTTGGAGATGCCTTCGCCGTACATGATGTCGATTTCCGCTTGTTTGAACGGAGGGGCTACTTTGTTCTTCACTACCTTGATGCGCGTACGGTTACCGACCATGTCGTTGCCTTGCTTCAGCGTCTCGATGCGGCGCACGTCCAGCCTAACGCTGGAATAGAACTTGAGCGCGCGTCCGCCCGGCGTTGTCTCCGGGTTGCCGAACATAACGCCGACCTTCTCGCGAAGTTGGTTAATGAAGATGGCGATCGTCTTCGACTTCGAGATGGCCCCGGACAGCTTGCGAAGAGCCTGCGACATCAAACGAGCCTGCAAACCAACGTGGGAGTCGCCCATGTCTCCTTCGATCTCGGCCTTCGGCACGAGCGCGGCAACGGAGTCCACGACGATGATGTCGACGGCGCCGCTTCGTACGAGCGCTTCCGCGATTTCGAGAGCCTGCTCGCCTGTATCCGGCTGCGAGAGCAGCAACTCGTCGATGTTAACGCCAAGCTTGCTTGCATAAAGCGGATCCAACGCGTGCTCCGCGTCGATGAACGCGGCTTGTCCGCCGATGCGCTGCACTTCGGCGATCGCATGAAGCGCTACCGTCGTCTTACCGGACGATTCAGGTCCGTATACTTCGATGACCCGGCCGCGCGGCAAACCGCCGATTCCGAGCGCGATATCTAAAGCAAGCGAGCCGCTAGGCACGGTCTCTACTTGCATATGAGTCGATTCCCCTAATTTCATAATGGAGCCTTTGCCAAATTGCTTCTCGATCTGACGAAGAGCGTTATCCAAAGCTGCGCGACGATCCGCCAACTCACTCACATCCTTCATGATTAATAATTGTATAATACCTTATTTCGGACGGGTTGCCAATAGTTTTTTCGAACACACATTCGTAATTTTACGTTAGAGCCGTCCTCTTCCCTGATGATGAAAGCTCGAATTCCCCTCCTCTTCCCTCTGCTGCGCCGTTCTTGTCGGAAAAATAAAAAACCGCAGCAAAGTAATCTTCGCCACGGTTCTTCCGGTAACTAGTCCTCATTATAGCGCACGATTCGACAGATGGCAATCGAATTTGAAGATTTTTGCACCAGCGAACCGGCTTAGTTCTTAAGCGCCTGCCATAACCGGTACAAGGCCGACTTCACCGCGCGGAGCCGGATCATTTCGCGGCCGCCCTTGAAGTGGGACGTATACACGGTCGTCTCCTTCCCCTTCTCTGCAATCGCAAAATAAACCAGACCTACTGGCTTGCCCTCGGATTCCGCGGGACCCGCAACGCCGGTGAGCGACACGCCGAAATCCGCTCCCGACAGGTTCATCACGTTCTCCGCCATCAGCCTGGCGGTCGATTCGCTGATCGCGCCGGGCGCTCCTTCGCCCTCGAGCTGGGCCATCGGGATGCCGAGCAGCTTATGCTTCATCAGGTTCGTGTACGTCACGACGCCTCCGACGAATTCCCCGCTGCTGCCCGGCACGCTCGTCACCAGCTCCGCGAGCAGGCCTCCGCTTAAGCTCTCGGCGCTTGCAAGCCGTTTATTAGCCGTCCTAAGCATACGGACGATTACTTCTTCGATGGGGATATCTTCGTCCGCGTAGAGATGCTCTCCGACGCGCTGAGCGATGGCGGCAACCGAAGCGTTTATTTTGCCGTCCGCTTCCGCTTGTGAACGCGCTTTGGTCGACACCCGCAGCGCCACTTCGCCTTCCTTCGCGTACGGGGCGATCGTCGGATCGATCTGGCTATCGATCAAGTCGATCAACGCCGCTTCAAGATTGGATTCCCCTATGCCAACGAATTTGAGCAGTCTGGAATATAGCGGACGCTCCTCGCCTAGCTTATTCCGAAGCCAAGCCTTACCCGGCCCGTCCAGCATCGGTTTCATTTCTTTGGGCGGACCCGGCAGCAGCAAATAGAGCGTGCCGTCAGCCTCCACGCCGTTGCCGACGGCGAGACCCGTCGCGTTCTCGAGCGGATCGCTGCCTTCGATCAAATGCGCTTGGCGCTTGTTGCTTTCCACCATATGCATCCCGCGCGAGGAGAAAAGCTCCTCGATCGCCTTCATCGCCGGTTCGTGGATAACGAGCTGACGATTCAAATAATCGGCGAGCACATCCTTCGTCAGGTCATCCTGCGTCGGTCCGAGCCCTCCCGAGAATACGAGTAAATCTGCTCGGCCTCGTCCGATCTCGATCGCCTCCCGCAAGCGAGCTGCGTTGTCCCCCACTACCGTTTGAAAATAGACGTCGATGCCCAGCTCCGCAAGCTTCTGCGAAATCGCCTGCGCGTTCGTATTGACGATTTGGCCTAGCAACAATTCCGTGCCGACTGCAATGATTTCCGCTTTCATCCTGTATGCTCCCTTCGGCTGTTCATGGTTCGGTTTGCCAATACCTCTTGCTTGGCGGACCGGCGACAGGCTTTCGGATACGCGATTGGAAGACAAGAGCACTTCCCTCTTACGGGAAGTGCTCTCGTTCTTACTCGACCGGTATTAAATGTTTGTTCTTCACGAAATAATCGATGCCGGAATATACCGTTATCGCTGCGGCAATCCAGCTCGCGATGACGTCGAACGGGAAGTGAATGAGCGCGAACGGAAAATTATTGATCAAGAGCGCGATAATCATCGTAATTTGTATCGCGGTTTTCCACTTGCCCCATGTGCTTGCCGCCATGACGGAACCTTCGAGAAGCGCGATCTGACGAAGCCCCGTCACCGCGAATTCGCGGCTTATGATAATAATGGCGATCAGCGCGTTAAGCTTGTCCATCTCGACCAGGGAGATGAGCACGGCCGCAACCAGCAACTTATCAGCAAGCGGGTCGAGCAGCTTGCCCAGATTCGTCACGATTTTGTTTTTGCGGGCGATGTAGCCGTCGAGCCCGTCCGTGCTCGCTGCCACGATAAAGATCAGCGCGGCCACGATTTGATTGTACGAAATTGTAAAATCGGAGACGCTGACCGAACCCAAATTCACTTTTATTAGTAGGAAAAACATAATGACCGGCACTAGGAAAATGCGTGCCAGCGTAATCTTGTTGGCTAAATTCACTAAATTCCCTCCCCAGAGAGGTCAAACTCATAGGCATGCGTTACGCGAACCTTCTGGATGGAACCAATCTCCGCGCTGCAATTCGAGATGAACACCTCACCGTCGATCTCGGGGGCGTCATACATGGAACGACCGACATAAATATCGCTTCTACCGTCATAACGTTCGACCAATACATCAATTTCCTTGCCGATATATTTGCTGCTATTGTCGCGCGACACGATCCTCTGGATCTCCATCAACGTGTTTACGCGCCATTCCTTGACCTCGTCCGGCACATGGTTAGGCAGCCGGACAGCAGGCGTATCCTCTTCGCTTGAATACGCGAATACGCCTAGACGATCGAATTTCATTTCTTTCACGAACTCGCATAGCCGCTCGAAGTCTTCCTCCGTCTCTCCGGGGAAGCCCACAATCAAGCTCGTGCGAAGAGCCACATCCGGGATGGCGGCGCGAATCTTCGCCACGAGCTCGCGGGTGTCGCGCTGGCGGCCCGGTCTGCGCATCCGCTTCAGAATCGTGTCTTCGCTGTGCTGGAGCGGCATATCGATATATTTGCATATCTTCGTGTTGCCGGCTATCGCAGCGATCAGCTCGTCGGAGAAAAAACCCGGATACGCGTAATGAAGCCGTACCCACGCGATGCCGGGCACCTCGCTGACTCGGTTCAGCAGCTCGGGCAGCATAAACCGGTCATATAGATCGGTGCCGTAATTGGTGGAATCCTGCGCGATCAAGCTAATCTCCTTCACGCCTTGCGCGGCCAGACCGCGCACCTCAGCCAGAATCGACTCTACCGAACGGGATCGGAACGCCCCCCGCATCATCGGGATGCTGCAGAACGTACACGCATTGTCGCAGCCCTCCGCGATTTTTACGTAAGCCGTATAGCGGGGAGTGGTGACCAAACGAGGCATGGGCTGCTCATAGTTGAAAATTGGATTGCCGACCTTCATCGGCTTCTTCCCGCGCAGCGCTTCGTCCACGATGTCGTTAATATGATGAAAGTCGCCGGTGCCGACGATTCCGTCGATTTCCGGCATTTCCTCCATCAGCTGCTGCTTATATCGCTGTGTCAGGCAACCGGATACGATTAACGCTTTCAAACGTCCCGTTTCCTTGTAATCCGCCATCTCCAGTATCGTATTTACCGACTCTTCCTTCGCCGCGTCGATGAATCCGCAAGTGTTCACGATGATGACCGTCGCTTCATCCGCCTGATCGACCAAGCGGTAGCCTCGTTCGTGAATGAGACCCGACATAATCTCGGAATCGACCAAGTTTTTTTCGCAGCCCAACGTTACAACCTTCACTCGTTCAGTCATGGGTAAGCGTTCAAATCCCTTCTATCTTAACGATAGTTTGTAAATTGAAGCTCAATAGGCAGATCGGCGCCGCGCAGAAGGGCCATGACCGCTTGAAGATCATCCCTGCTCTTGCCGGTGACGCGAATCTGGTCGCCTTGAATCTGGCTTTTCACTTTCAGCTTGGAGTCTCGAATCAAGATGTTGATTTTTTTGGAAATATCTTGCTCGATACCTTGTCTTAGCTTGATCCGCTGCTTCACCGTGCCGCCGGAAGCGCCTTCGATCTTGCCGAAATCCATGTTCTTGATCGGCACGCCGCGCTTGACCATCTTGGATTGCAAAATATCGATAACGCTCTTCAGCTTATAATCGTCGTCGGAGCCGACAACGAGCTCTTCCTTCTCCAGCGCGATGCTGCTTTTGCTTCCTTTGAAATCGAACCTCGTCTCGATCTCGCGCTCCGCTTGCGTAATCGCGTTCGCCAGTTCTTGCAAGTCTACCTTAGATACAATATCGAACGAACTTTCTGAACTCATGCGTTTTCTCCTCTCCGTATGTATAGGCGCCAGCAACGGCTGGCGCCTGACGATCGATCCTTATTCGCTCGTCATCGAATCTTCGCCGGTCGTATTCGTACCTGTACCAGCGCCTTCGCCTACATTCGACGTGTTTGATTCGCCCCTTGCTCCTTCGGCCAACGGTTTCAGAAGAAGCCGCTTTGCATTGGCGCGGTCGCTGTCAGGCACAAGAACGCCGTCGACTTTGATTTCCGCCAGGTCGGAACGGCCGACCGTGATATAGAGGGTGCCCGTTAATTCATAATTCTGAACGGCTCCGTCCTCTGCATTGGCATAAAATAGCTTCTTCCCTGTCGCGCCGCCCTCGCGCACCTCGATCCAGTTGCGTCCGCCGCTAATCTTAATTTCCACTTTATGCGGAACGCCGGCAGGCCCGATATCGTATTGATCCGCTCTGCCGACCTTGCTGTTGAACGTGACCGTCGTAGGCGCTTGCGTCGGAGGCGGAGGTGTGGGCGATGCGACCGGCGACTCCGTCGCCGAACCGGCGGACGTTTCCTTAGGCGGTTCCGAATTTTCCGTAATCGGCGACTCGTCAACCGAATCCGCCCCTCCGGAATCCTTGTTAAACGCATAATACCATACCACAACCACGATTAAAATGAGGAAGCACCACATTACCAGATTGAAGCCGATCTTGCCAAACCGTTCCGAAGTTTGCGATTTGACGCGTCGCGGTTTTCTGGCAGGGATCGGCTCTACGGTTTGCTCGACTGGCGAGGCGGGAATCTCGTGTTGGTATAGTCGCAAAACTTCGTCGGGCTCCAAGCCTACCGCTTCGGAATAGTTTTTAACGAAAGCGCGCACGTAGAATGTGCCCGGGAGAACGCTGTAATCCCCCGATTCGATCGCCTCCAGGTAACGTTTCCGGATCTTCGTCAATTCTTGAATGTCATCCAGCGATAAGCCGCGTTCCTCTCTTGCCCTCCGAAGCAACGCTCCGAGCTCTGACATGTGGACATCCTCCTTTCAAATCCATCAATCCTTCCAATCTTATTACAGGGCTACGCCTCGTTCGAATCAGTCTCAGAACTCGTCGGTATAGTTCGCGGTGAAGGATTCGTATGTAATCTCTTCGTCCGGCGTATTGCGCAATTCGATAATGATATCGAAGTGGCTGTAATCGTAGTGGGATTCTTTGACGAAAATGTCCGGATGCTCGATGACTTTGGTCGACGGCATCGCCATGATCTCCTGCAGCAGCGCGTAATGCTTCTCGTTGGAGCGAATCGTGCTGACGATGCCGTCAATAATAAAGATATTGTTCGGCTGCATCTCTTCCTCGGACAGCTGGCTGCGTACCGTCTGGCGAAGAAGCGTCGAGGAAACGAACGTCCATCGCTTGTTGGAGCATACGCTGCCCGCGATAATCGATTCGGTCTTGCCGACGCGAGGCATGCCGCGCAAGCCGATGACATGATTGCCGTCGCGCTTGAATACTTCGCCGAGGAAATCGACAAGAATGCCAAGTTCGTCCCGCACGAAACGGAACGTCTTGCGGTCGTCGGAGTCGCGCTCGATATACCGCCCGTGGCGTACGGCCAAGATGTCGACGATCGTCGGCGTTCGAAGTTTGTTAACCGTAATGTTGTCGACCTTTTGAAGCATCTTGCCAAGCAGTTCAATTTTCTCGTCGTCGTTCGTTTGAAGCAGCATGCCTCTCGTACGATCCTCGACGCCGTTGATGGTCATGATATTGACCTCAAGCATGCCGAGCAGGGATGCGATATCGCCGAGCAGGCCAGGCCTGTTCTTATGTATCTTGTACTCCATGTACCACTGCTTTGTTTCCAATTCGTCCTCACCGTCCCTGGAAGCGTAAAATGATATGTAATAAGGGCCAAGAAGAAACGACTCGTCGTTCTTGTCCAAGGTCACCCTTGTTTCTCGTAAAAATATAAGTTGCAACCCTAATTCTCTATTCTACAAATTTCGTCACATTCCTGCAAATAAAAATAAAACATTGCAGAAAAGCCTCCGTTTTGGAGGCTTTCTGCATACTGTATGAGTGCTACGATTTCTCGACCATCTTGACCATGCAGCTTGCAATGGCCTTCCGCTCCGATTCGTCGCCCACATCCCATAGCTGCTTCAGAACACTTTCCTCGTCGTTCTTCGGATCGACCTTCTCGTCCAGGAAGGAGCCGATCTCGTACGCCAGATTGGCGATGGTGTCCTCCGTGAGCCCCATCTTTTTCGCTTGGGTAACGCGGTCGGACAAGAAATGCTTCCAGGTATCGAAATTCGAAAGGACAGTTGACATGGCTCTTCGCCTCCTCATTGGTTTGGAAAAGAATCATCAACAGTCATTATTGTGTGCCTTTCGAGCTTTTCTTATACCGAGCGAGGAGAAAGTAGTCAATAGCTATGTATGCCAGCCGCCGTTAGGGCTAATGATTTGGCCGGTAATATACGATGATTCCGGAAGCGACAAAAAATAAACGAGCGAAGCGATTTCTTCCGCGGAACCGAACCGTCCAGCGGGTATTTCTTGCTGAAGGGCGGCTTTTTCCTCCGGGTTGAACCCTTCCATCATATACGTATCCACAACGCCCGGAGCAACGGCATTGACCGTTACGCCGGACGGGGCGAGCTCTTTGGCCAGCGCCTTCGTGAAGGCATTGACGCCGCCTTTGGTCGTGGAATACAACACTTCGCAGGATGCCCCGGACATTCCCCAGACAGAGGAAACATTAATGATTCGCCCGTATCGCTGACCAATCATATGGGGCATAAACAATTGCGTGCTGAGGAACATCCCTTTCAAGTTAACGGACATGACGTCGTCCCATTCGTCCTCGGTTACGTCAGCCAGCATGCCGTAATGCGCGATTCCGCCATTGTTGACCAGTATATCGGGACGGATCCCGTGGCTGAACAGTTTGTCGCGCATGCGGGCCAGCTGATCCCTGGATCTGAGATCGGCCGAGATGGTCATGACGTTCGCGCCGAGCGCCATGCATCTTCTTGCAGTTTCGTTCGCGCTTTCGTGTGACTCTAAGTAGTGGATGACGATATTGATGCCCTCCGCGGCAAAGCGCTGCGCGATGGCAGCGCCGATGCCGCGGCTTCCCCCGGTGATCAATACCGTCGTTTCCTGCAGCATCTTCATTCGGAAGGTTGTTCCACGATGGATACGGCAAGCTGGCCGAAGTCGAAATGCTCGCGAAGCCGCGCATTCGCTTCATCCAGCGTACACTGCTCGTAGAAGGAAATGACATCGAACATGTCGCTGTCCCGGAACCGGTAACGGGTAAATTCGCCGGCGATGGACTCGGGGGAATTGAGCATTCGCAAATAACCGCCGATTTTTTTGCGTTTCGCTCGTTCGAATGCCTCCTGGTTAAGGCCGCCGCCAACGGCTTCCGTTACGGCTGACTTGATGCCTTCGATCAGCGCGTTCGGATTGGGCGTATCGCCGCCGATGACGGAAAAAGCATAATCGGTGCTGGAGTTGTATTCGTGTCCGAACGAATCGGAAATCAAATTTTGTTCGTACAGCGACTGAAACAGCGGCGAGCTCGGGCCGATCAGCGCTTCAAGCATCAGCTTCGTCGTTACCTCCCGCTTGAGCAAGGCATCGCCAACAAGGCCAACCGACTTCTCCTTGAAGCCAAGCATGCATTTCGGCAAGGATACAGGCAGCTTCGATACTTTGCGAGGAATTTTCACTTCCGTCGGTTCTTGGTCGAAGAACCTCTTAATCTCGCCTTGCGGCTTGAACGTCTTAGCCGATTGGTTGTCGCGAACAAGACGGAACACCTCCTCCGCGTCGACACCGCCAACGACGAATAACAGCATATTGGACGGATGGTAAAACGTTTCGTAGCAGCGGTATAACGTTTCCTTGTCGATCTGGCGAATGGATTCAACCGTCCCCGCGATGTCGATATGGACGGGATGGGTATGGTACAGCGCGTCAATGAGACCGAAATAAACACGCCAGTCCGCATTATCGCGGTACATGTTGATCTCTTGCTCGATAATGCCCTTTTCTTTCTCGACGTTCGCGTCGGTAAAGTAAGGATTTTGCACGAAATTAATTAACGTCGTTAAATTTTCATGAATTTGTTCCGTTGCCGAGAACAAGTAGACGGTGCGATCAAACGTCGTGAAGGCATTAGCCGATGCGCCTTGCGCCGCGAATACGGCGAAGATGTCGCCTTCGGGCTCTTCGAACATTTTGTGCTCGAGGAAATGCGCGATGCCGTCGGGCACTTTGATCGGCTCCTGATCGCCTACGGAGAATCGATTATCGACCGATCCGTACTTGGTGGCGAAAGTCGCGTACGTCTTATGAAACCCTTCCTTGGGGAGCACGATAACTTCGAGACCATTATCTAGAACTTCCCGATACAAGGTTTCCTGGACATGCGGATAATTTAAAGTTTGCATCCGCTCAAGCCTCCTTCCGGTCGCGCAGGAAATAGACCGTATCCAGCTGAACTTGCTTCGCAACCGACACGATATCTTCCGCCGTCACGTCCTGTACTTGCTTCAACAACTCTTCGGCCGTGCGTTGCTTGCCCGTAAGCACGCTGTTGAAGTCGTAGGACAACATCTCGTAAGCCGAATCCTGCATTTCGCGCAAATGATTCGAAATCATCGCTTTCGTCTGATTCATCTCCAGATCGGACAAATTTCCTTGCCTCATACTCTCCAGCTGCTCCTTGATAATCGCTACCGCTTTCTCGTAGTTCGCGAATTCAATGCCGGATTGAATCGTGCAAATGCCTTTGTGGCCGTCAAGCCGGCTTGCCGCATAATAGGCGAGGCTTTCCTTCTCCCGCACGTTCAGGAATAGCTTGGAATGCGGATAACCGCCAAGGATGCCGTTATACATCAGCGCCGCCGGATAGAGGGCATCGTCGTAGCCGACGCCCGTCCGAAGCCCCATGTTGAGCTTGCCTTGACTGACTTCCATTCTGTCGACGACGTGTTTCACTTCCTTCACGTCATGTTTGGTGACTGGGCGTTCATAAGCCGAAGGCGTCCCGCTCCTCAAGCGGAAGGCGTCGCCAACTAAGCTGGTCACTTCTTCCAGGGTCGTATCCCCGACGACGTACAAATCGAGGGCAGCGTCGTTCAGCCAACGTTCGTATTGACTGCGCAACGATTCAGGCGTAATGGATTGGATCTCACTTATTTGGCCCAGCGGGTGAAGGCGGTAAGGGTCATCGGCGCACATCTCCTCGATGCAGCGTTCCGCCGCGTAGCGGATTTTATCGTTAACGATCGCCTCGAGACGTTTGCGCAGCGTCTCTTTCTCGGCTTCCACGTATTTGGCACGGAAACCGTTATTTTCGATTAGCGGATTCGTGACGACATCGCCCAGGAATCGAAGCGAGGAAGCCAGAAGCGATTGTTCGGAGGAAACGAACCTGTCGTTGATGACGTCCATCCGGAACTGCACGATCTGGGCATCTCCCCTTTTGTACACGTCAAAACCGAAACCTGCGCCGTACATATCGTCGAGCTTCTCGCGGAACTTGATCGTCTCCGGCGTGGACGCCGTCCCTCTGCGGAGCACGAACGGGATTAGAGCAACCGGCGTAACCGTATCCTCTTGGAGAGGTAGGCCGGCGAACAACGAAATCGCAAACGTTTTGAACCGATTGGTTGGCAGCACATGCAGCCGAATGCGCTCCAGCTGCCCTCGTTGGAATGATGTCACGCGATTTTGCTCCTTTCAGAGGTTGTTCAAAAAGTCAAGCGAACTTTTTGAACATGCACCTTTTGGCGATGCCGTTTTTACCATTTTAACCGATCAGAAATGGAAGAAGCAACCACTGCTGCTTGCGTGCAGAAGCGGCTGCTTCAAGGCTAATCCGGCTTATGGCTAAACCGGCTACATGCAGAAAATATGTTTGCCGATCGTCTTGATTTGCGTTCTTGTCCAGATCCACGCCGACGTGGCCGTGTCCGGATTAAAGTAATACAGACAGCCGCCGGTTGGATCCCAGCCGTTCAATGCATCCTCTACTGCATCCCTGGCTTTCTTGTTCGGGGTCAAATAGATTTGGCCGTCAGCGACAGCGGTGAACGCTCTCGGCTGGAAGATGACGCCGTAAACCGTATTCGGGAAGCTCTCGGACCGCACCCGATTCAGAATGACCGCGGCAACCGCCACTTGTCCTTCGTAGGGCTCGCCTCTGGCTTCGCCATATACTGCGTTGGCCATGATTTTGAGGTCATTCTCCGACAAACCTAGCCGATTCGACTGGGCTAGATTGCTGCCCGTATTTCCTGAGCCGCCGCCTCCGCCTCCCGCTGCCGTGCCGGCGCCCGCATTAGTGCCGCCGGACGGCGTCGAGCCCGGTTTCCAGTTCTTTGTTGCGTTGTACAGCTTAAGCTTCGTCTCGGCACCGACTACACCGTCGGATTTCAACCCGAATTTCCACTGGAACCAAGTGACGGCTCCTTTGGTCTTGGAGCCAAATACCCCATCGATTTTGCCGTTATAATAGCCGAGCGCGGTCAGCCTTCCTTGCAGCTCTTGCACGTCCGAGCCGCTTGAACCAACTTTCAGCGTCGCATTGCTGAACGTCTCCGCCGAACGGCCGAACGGACCCTTCAGCGCGGAGAAGGAACCGAATACCAGCAGCACGATAATCGAAGTCACCACTATCAAACGAATTCTCATGTAGGGATCTGCCTTTCTCTTGCAAGTTAGTTCGCTACGGATAGCGTTACCTGCAACTAGTATGAGAAAGATGATTCCCTTCTATGCAATTATTCGCAAATGAGACGGCTTACGAGCTAATCCGGCTCGCCTGGAACTGTTCGAGTGACATGAGCACCTCGCGCGGTTTACTGCCTTCGTAAGGACCTACGATCGAACGCGCTTCCATTTGATCGATCAGCCTAGCCGCGCGCGTATAGCCGACGCGCATTCTGCGCTGCAGCAGGGAAACGGATGCCTGCTTTGCTTCCACGACGATCTGCACGGCTTGATCGAACAGCTCGTCCAGCATCATGTCTTCGCCTTCGGCTTCCGTATCGATCTCTGGCACCAAATCTTCCTTGTATTCCGCTACGCCCTGATCACGCGCATAACCAACCAAAGCCTCGACTTCCTGGTCGGACAAGAACGCGCCCTGCACGCGAATCGGCTTGGACATGCCGACCGGCAAGAACAACATGTCTCCCCGTCCGAGCAGCTTCTCCGCGCCGGCCATATCGAGGATCGTCCTCGAATCGACTTGCGACGACACGCCGAACGCGATCCGAGAAGGAATATTCGCTTTGATGACACCCGTAATGACATCCACGGAAGGGCGCTGCGTCGCGATGATCAGATGGATGCCCGCCGCCCGCGCCATCTGCGCCAGCCTTGCAATGGAATCCTCGACGTCGTTCGCCGCGACCATCATGAGATCCGCAAGCTCGTCTACGATGACGACGATGTAAGGCAATACGGCAGCCAGGTTGTCGGCCATAAGCGTGTTGTAGCCTTCAATGTTGCGCGTGGACGACTTGGAGAACAGCTCGTATCGCTTCTCCATCTCCACGACGATCTTCTTCAATGCCAGCGATGCCCTGCGTGGATCGGTCACGACCGGCGCGAGCAAATGCGGAATGCCGTTGTAGACGTTCAGCTCGACCATCTTCGGGTCGATCATCAGAAACTTCACTTCATCGGGCTTGGCTTTGTACAGGATGCTTGTTATGATCCCGTTGATGCAGACGGATTTGCCCGAACCGGTAGCGCCGGCTACAAGCAAGTGGGGCATTCTGGCCAAATTGCCCACGATCGTCTGCCCGGAAATATCGCGCCCGAACGCAATGGACAGCTTAGAGGCCGAGCTCTGGAACGCCGGCGTCTCCATGACTTCGCGCATGGTGACGACGGATACCTCCATGTTCGGCACCTCGATGCCGATCGCCGATTTGCCTGGAATTGGAGCTTCCATCCGAACGTCTTTGGCCGCGAGCGCCAGCGCGATATCGTCGGTCAAGCCTACGATACGGCTTACTTTAACTCCCGTTGCCGGCTGCACTTCGTAACGCGTTACGGCCGGTCCTCTCACGACATCCAGTACCTTGGCCCGTACGCCGAAGCTCTCCAGCGTCGCTTCCAACTTACGCCGAGAATCGTACATATCCGTCGCGTCTGAACCTCTGCTGAGGCCAACCGGCTTCTGAAGCAGCGTAAACGGCGGCAACCGGTATGGCTTTGGAGCCGGAACTGCTCCGCTTGCCGCCGAATCTTCCCCGATCGGCCTGCGCGGCGCTGCTTGCGCTTCGGATTGATCCGAAGATCCATCTTCGGGCCTGAGGGAAGCGAGGCGGGATTCGTCCTCGAATTCGTCCTCGCCGCCTGCCGTCGGGTCCAGATCCATCGGCAGTTCGCTTACCGATCGATCATCATGGATGTCGTTGCCATGCGGGGCAACCCAATCCGGGTCTCCCCATCCTTGCTCTGGCAGTTCGCTGTTTTCCATCGACGATCGTTGCCCCTGCATGTTTGCGTCTATTGCATCGTCGTTGCGATCGTCATGCTGCGCCCATGGCGGCAAATCGTCATCGCTGTCGGTTGGGGAATTGCCGATCGTTTGCGTGTAGGCTTCTCCCGTCTTCTCCCAAGGCTGATGGTCCATTCCGCTCTCCCACGCCGAATTTTGCGGCTGGCTCGATCGTTCCTCTTCCCTCCGTGACAATTCCCATTCGTCCTCGTCTTGGTCGCCATCCTTCGTTTCGTCATCGTCATGACGCCAAGAGAAAAAGAGCGATTTCCGTTTCTTCGGCTGTACCTTCGCATACTGATCGTCGTCCTCGATCGTTCCATCGTCATCGAATCCGCCCGGCTGAACCGCAGCTGCGGCCGCGCCCGCGGCCGCTTCCCGCTTCGCTTTGCGACTGCTTCGTTTCGCGTTCAGCAGCTTCACCATACGAACGAACCTCGCGCGCGCCAAGCGCATAAGCTCGACGTACGATTTGCCGGTGATGAGCATAAGCGAAATCGCAAACATGACAAAATCGATAATAATCGCGCCATAGTAGCCAAACAATGAGAACAACATTGCGAACAGCAACGCCCCAACGTAACCGCCGCTTATCGGCTTATCCTGAATCGAAACCTCGTCGACGCCTTCCGACGAAGATGACAGCAGCTGATCCTGCAAGCCTTGGCTGAGCGTGCCCAAAATGACCCCGCCGGACAAGGTCTCCCGCTCAACGCCTTGGAATCTTGCGTTTATATCGGAGATGGAGCTGCTCAGAGTAAAAGCGAGAACAAGAATAAGCAAGCCTGTCCTGCGATTCGTCCAACCTCGCGGCCAGGCCCGCTTGACCATGACTGTAAGACCTATGTAGATGCCGACTAGCGCCAGCACGAAATAAAACTTGCCCAAAAACAAACCGAACAGCTTCGATAAAGCACGGCCGACGGTCGCCTCGCCCGACAGAGCGATTATCGATACCGTAATGATAAGGATGCCGTATACTTCATATTTTAATTGCGCACCAATTGATTTTTTTCGTCCCTTTTTCTTTGCCAATTCCGTCACCTCGGATTTCCATTATAGCACAGTTCCGGGTGACGGACTATTTGTCTTGCGAACGTCTATTCGAAGTCGAATCGGATCAAGCTTCCTGGAGCGAGCGCGGGATTCAAATAATCGTAGAGCGTACACTCGAGCAGTCGTACAATCCTGCCATAGCCCGGGGCAACAGGCGCGACCTGCATTTTTACGCCTCTGGTCCATACGTCGAGCGTCGGTTCCATCTCTTCGTCATATCCCTGCAGGACAAGTTCTAACGGCATAATCGTATGGAGCGTCATTGCGGGGCACCTGCTTCCAAACCGGCCGATTCCGTCGCCGACATCGTGCCCGCGGCAACAGCCGCTGACACAGGCATTGCCGAAGCCATTGAACGTTTTCCGTCGATCAGACGATTCAGCTCCTTAAGCGCTTCCCCAAGGCCGCCGATTTCGTCGATCAATCCATGTTTCACGGCGTCCGCGCCGATAACGGTCGTTCCGATATCCCGAGTCAGCTCCCCTGTTTTGAACATAAGCTCTTTGAAGGTTGCTTCCGTAATATTCGAATGGGATGTGACAAACCGGACGACGCGCTCCTGCATTTTGTCCAAATATTCGAACGTCTGAGGTACGCCAATGACGAGACCGTTGAGACGTATAGGATGAATCGTCATTGTCGCCGTCTCCGCGATGAAGGAGCGATCGCCGGATACCGCGATCGGCACCCCGATGGAATGGCCGCCACCCAGCACCAATGTAACCGCCGGCTTCGACAAGGAAGCGATCATCTCGGCGATGGCCAGGCCGGCTTCCACATCTCCGCCTACGGTATTCAGCACGATCAACACGCCTTCGATCTTTGGATTTTGTTCCGCCGCGACCAGCTGGGGGATGATATGCTCGTATTTTGTAGTTTTGTTTTGCGGCGGAAGAATGAGATGTCCTTCCACTTGCCCGATAATCGTCATGCAAAATATATTCGATTCCGCCGGCACGGGCGGAGCAACGGTGCCGAGCTGCTGAATGCTTTCGATTGCCGCCGATTTTTTCTTCTCATCAGGCTGCGTCTCCTGCGGATCGGATTGGTTTCCTTTGTTCTCATATAGCTCGTATGGCATCTGTTAGTCCCCCTAATAAGTTCTACAGCTTGTCATAGTATGGAGTGCCTACAGGAAAATATTCAAACGCAAACGGTGCCGCGTCCTTCGGAGGCCAAAGCTAACGTTTCAACGCAAAAAAAAATCGCTTCCCGTCCGGTAATCCGGTAAGGGAAGCGATGCTCGAATCGTGATGGGTTATATCCGACTATACCTCCATGATGATCGGCAATATCATAGGGCGGCGGCGTGTTTGTTCGTAGAGGAAACGTCCAAGCGCGTCTTTCACGTTCGTCTTGAGCGATGCCCACTCGTTTACTTTGTCGTTCATCAGTTTGTTCAAGGTCGATGTAACGATGCGGTTCGCTTCGTCCAAAAGCCCTTCCGATTCGCGTACATAGACGAAACCGCGCGAAATGATGTCCGGGCCGGACAGAATCGTGCCGTCTTGCTTGCTAAGCGTTACGACGACGACAAGGATGCCGTCTTGTGACAGCAGCTTGCGGTCGCGCAATACGATATTGCCTACGTCGCCTACGCCAAGCCCGTCGATCAGGACGTTACCCGCCTGAACCTTGGATCCCTTGCGCGCTACGCCGCCTTGGAATTCGACCGTATCGCCGTTATCGACGATAAAAATGTTTTCCTTCTCCATGCCGATCGCTTCGCCAAGCCTGCCATGCAGGCGCAACATGCGGTATTCGCCGTGGATCGGAATGAAGTATTTGGGCTTGATCAGATTAAGCATCAGTTTTAGTTCTTCTTGGCTGCCATGACCCGATACGTGGACGCCCGAGACGGAACCCGGACCGTAGATGACGTTGGCGCCAAGTCTGAACAGCTCGTCCACTGTGCGGCCTACGTAACGTTCGTTGCCCGGAATCGGCGTAGCGGCAATAATAACCGTGTCGCCAGGAAGAATGTCAACCTTACGGTGCGTTGAGCGCGCCATGCGCGTAAGCGCCGACATCGGCTCGCCTTGGCTGCCCGTGCACAGGATGACGACGCGATCGGCAGCCAGCTTATTTACTTCTTCCGGTTCGATGATCATGCCTTCCGGAATATTCAAATATCCGAGCTCGGATGCGATGCCTACGACGTTCACCATGCTGCGGCCTACGACTGCAATCTTGCGGCGAGTTGCAATCGAAGCGTTGATAATCTGTTGAATCCGGTGTACGTTGGAAGCGAAGGTCGCAACGACAACGCGCTGCGTGGATTTGCGGAAGATGTCTTCCAGCTCGTCCCCTACCTTGCTCTCCGACGGCGTATATCCGGGACGTTCGGCGTTCGTGCTATCGGACAGAAGCGCCAGTACGCCTCGGCTGCCGATTTCGGCAATCCGCTGCAAGTCGGCGAACTGATCGTTCACCGGCGTATGGTCGAATTTGAAGTCGCCCGTATGAACGACGATGCCTTCCGGGGTGTCCAGGCAGACACCGACGGAATCCGGGATGCTGTGATTTGTTTTGAAGAATGTCGCGCGGATCGAACCCAGCTGGATTTCCGAATCCGCGTTGATCAGAATGCGCTTCGTCTCGCCCAGCAAGCCGGCTTCCTTCAGTTTGCCTTCGATTAATCCGAGCGTCAGCTTCGTTCCGTACACCGGAACGTTCAGATGCCTCAGCACATATGGCAAACCGCCGATATGGTCTTCGTGTCCGTGCGTGATGAGAATGGCGCGAACCTTGTCGCGATTCTCCGTCAGATAGGAAATATCCGGAATGACAATATCAATGCCGAGCATGTCCTCTTCCGGGAACTTCAATCCCGAATCCACCACAACGATATCGTTGTTGTATTGGATAACGTACATATTTTTACCGATCTCGCCTACTCCGCCTAGCGCAAAAATAAGCAGCTTATCTTGGTTGTTGTTTTTCTTTGACAAGTGTATCTATACCTCCTACAAAGTGTAATTCTTCATGATCTATCCGTTTATTCGTATTACAGTTAACGCCAGATGCCGCTCTGACGGTAAGAACTGAAATGATTCTATTTGCCGCACCCAATCACTTGTGATCATTATACATGAAGAAAAAGCTGGAATACAAGTGCAACCCATTATTCGTGTACGGATTAGGATTTCCCAAAATAAAAAACCGATGCTGAACGCATCGGCCCTTTGCTTGTCGGAATATGCGGTTATTGGATCAAATTGCGCAGGAAAGCCTGTTCGGCTTCGTTCGCTTCGACTAGCGGCAGCCTCACACCGCCTACCGGCAAACCTTTCAAGGAGAGCGCGTACTTCACAGCAACGGGGTTCGGTACCGGATGCGGGCAATGGAATAGCCCTTTGAATACAGGGAAAAGCTTCCCGTTCAGCCTCGCTGCTTCCTCTACGTTCCCCGCAACGTAAGCGTTGATCAGATCTTTCATGCCGAGTCCGACGATATGGCTGGCTACGCTAACGATTCCGTATGCGCCAACGGCCAGCGCCGGAAGCGTCATCCCGTCATCCCCGCTGTATACGTTGAAGCCCTCAGGAGCGGCGCTAACAATTTGAATCAGCTGCTCCAAAGAAGCGCAATCCTTCGTTGCGACTACGTTGTCGAGCTGGGCAAGGCGAAGCGTCGTATCGACCGAAATGTTCACTCCCGTACGGCCTTCCACGTTGTACAAAATGATTGGCAGCGTCGTCGTTTCGGCAACCGCCTTGAAATGCCGGTACAAGCCTTCCTGCGAAGGTTTGTTATAGTATGGCGCAACCAGCAGAATGCCGTCCACGCCGCATTGCTCGGCGGATTTGGTTAGATGGATGGTATGGGCCGTATCGTTGCTGCCCGTACCGGCGATGATCTTGCAGCGCCCTGCCGCGCGTTCGACGGCGAATGCGAACAGCTTCAGCTTCTCTTCTTCCGTCAAGGTAGGCGACTCGCCTGTCGTGCCGGAAACAACCAAGCTGTCGCTGCCTTGTTCGTCAATTAAATAGTCGATTAGTGTACCGGCAGTTTGCCAATCGATTTGCCCTTCTGCGTCGAAGGGGGTCACCATCGCGGTAATCAATCTTCCGAAATCCATAGAGACTCCTCCTAGAAATAATTCAATTATTCCGTCTATTGTGTCATAAATGCAAATCGAACTTCGCGTGCAGCGCCCGCAGGGCGACCGCCATATCGAAATCGCGAACCAGCACCCAAATCGTGGTATTGGAATCCGCCGACTGCATGATCGAAATCCCTTGCTCGGTGAGCGCCTCCACAATTCGCGCCATCACGCCCGGCTGTCCGTTCATGCCGCCTCCGATGACGGAAATCTTGGCGCAGCCATGTTTCAATTGCGGGCTAAAACCTGCTTCCTTTAGCAGCATCTCCGCGATTTCGGCGTCATGATCGTATACCGTGTATAATGCGCCGCTAGGCGTAACGTTTATAAAATCAACGCTGATATGATGTCTCGCCATCGTCTGGAACACTTGCAGCTGCATGTCGTTCCTGCCTTCGATCGCTTTAACCGAGATTTGCGTTATGCCGGATACATGAGCGATTCCCGTCACATGCCTGTCTCGGACATAATGGGCATTCGCCGCCGATAGATCGTCCGTAACAAGCGTCCCCGTCTCCTCCGAAAAGGTGGAACGGACCCTTAACGGGACTTTCGCTTGCATCGCAATCTCGACCGCGCGAGGATGGATGACCTTCGCCCCTTGCCGTGCCATATTGCATATCTCCGCGTAGCTAACGACCGGAAGCGGCTTCGCTTCGGATACGAATCTGGGATCCGCCGTCAGAATGCCGTTAACATCGGTATAGATATCGACCATCTCCGCGCGCAGAGCCGCGCCTAGCGCGGTGGCAGTCGTATCGCTTCCGCCGCGTCCGAGCGTCGTCAAGTCTCCCTGCGAAGATATGCCTTGGAAACCAGCGACGACCGCTACGGAGCCGCTCTCCAAGTGGCGAAGCAGCTGCTCCGGCTGGACACGCTTAATCCGCGCGGCCCCGAAGCCTTCATCGGTTAAGATTCCGGCGCTTCCTCCCGTTAACGCGACAGAGGGTATGCCGCTGGCAATCAGCATACCGCACAATACGGCTGCGGATATAATCTCTCCGCAGCCAAGCAGCATATCTCTTTCTCTGGCGGGCAAATAATCGCCGCCTGCCCGGACAAGCCCGAGCAAAGTATCGGTCGCGTAAGGATCTCCTTTGCGACCCATGGCGGACACCACGACAACGATCGCATATCCGTTCTCGCGTTCTCTCTTAATATGTTGAATAACACGTTCTCTAGCTTCTTGGCTGGATACCGAGGTTCCTCCGAATTTCTGTACGAGGATTCGCAAGCCGTTAGCCTCCTATCGTCAGCCGATGAAGAGAAGCAGCGCGTTACCCGTTGCTTATGAAGTCCTTAACCCTTTGCGATGTGTTCTGCGATTTGTACGGCGTTCCATGCTGCGCCTTTGAGCAGGTTGTCGGAGACAATCCACATATTCAGACCGCGCTCGTGTCCGAGATCGCGTCTTAAGCGGCCAACGAAAACGTCAGGCTTGCCTGCCGCCTCCGTCGCAAGCGGGTATTGCTGATTGGCCGGATCGTCCACGAGCGTCACGCCCGGAGCATCCTTCAGCAGCTGCTTGACATCATCCAGCTCGTAGTCGTTTTTCAGTTCCACATACAACGATTCCGAATGGCCGTATACGACGGGAATGCGAACGCAAGTCGCCGTAACCTGGATGGAATCGTCGCCCAATATTTTTTTGGTCTCGCGGACCATCTTCATCTCTTCGAGCGTATATCCGTTTTCTTGAAACTTATCGATCTGCGGAATGGCGTTAAACGCGATCTGATGTTTCACGGGCAGCGAGCCGACCGGAAGAATGTCCGGATTCACGACTTCCCCGTTCAGCGCTGCCTTCGTCTGGCGAAGCATTTCGTCGATCGCGCGGCTGCCCGCGCCCGATACCGCTTGGTAGGTCGATACGATAATGCGGGAAATGCCATATCGTTCTTGGAGCGGCTTAAGAGCCGCTACCATCTGGATCGTGGAACAATTCGGATTCGCGATAATGCCTTTATGTTCGGCTACCTTCCCGATGTTCACTTCCGGGACGACCAACGGCGTGTTTTCGTCCATGCGGTAAGCGTTTGTGTTGTCGATGCATACCGCTCCGTGCCGGACGGCATGCGGAGCAAGCGCCTTGCTGACGTCGCCGCCCGCACTGAACAAAGCAATATCAATTCCCTTGAAGCTATCCGGAGTCGCTTCCTCGACGGTTAGCTCCCGGCCTTTGAACGTTATCTTGGTGCCTGCTGAACGAGCGGATGATAATAGCTTAAGCTCTTGGATAGGGAAGTTTCTCGAATCCAGTAAGTTCAGTATTTGTTCTCCTACTGCGCCCGTCGCCCCGACTACGGCGACATGAAACAATTTCTGGTTCGACATGTATTGTCGACTCCCTTCGCTTCAGTCAATTCATAGATGTCGTTCTACGAGCAAAGGCTGAAGTTGCTTGCCTTGCAGCGCAGCTTCGCATGCTTCCATGACCAGGTCCATTCTTGCGACCAAGGAATTGGGCTTCTGAACAGGATTATCCTGGCCGAACGGAACGAAATAAATATTTTTAGCCA
This sequence comes from Paenibacillus sp. LHD-117, assembly GCF_030929555.1. Lineage (GTDB taxonomy): Bacteria > Bacillota > Bacilli > Paenibacillales > Paenibacillaceae > Pristimantibacillus. The sequence goes on from NZ_JAVFVT010000007.1 coordinate 89,614, forward strand.
CCAATAGCTTCGCTATGTTCGCGGCATTCAACCCTAAACCGTCATTCGTCGATATCGCCAGCACGATCGGCCTTCCGTTACGCATCTGCGCCTTCGCCGCCATCAACACTGCGCTATCGGTAATCGCGTTCGCCAGACGGCTCGTTGTGTTGCCCGTGCAGGGTGCAATGGCAAGAACGTCGAGCAGCTTGGATGGTCCGAGCGGCTCCGCCTGTACGATCGTCGATATGATTTCGTTGCCCGTGATGCCTCTTAATTGCTCCTGCCATTCTTTGGCCGTACCGAATCTCGTGTCCGTCGTTATGAGCGTATTCGACACGATCGGCACCACGTTCGCGCCTGCATCGACAAATCGCTTAATCTCCGGCATCACTTCAGCAAACGTGCAATGAGACCCGGACAACGCATACCCTACCGTGATTCCATTCCAGTTCATTTCCCATTCCCCCGCTTATTCGTATCATCCATGATCAACTGTGCCAAGCAATCCGCTATGATACGTCCAGCTGTTTTGGGTGCGACGATTCCGGGGAGTCCGGGCGCGAGCAATGCCTTGATTCCGCGCTTCTCCGCGAAGCGGAAATCCGTTCCGCCAGGCTTTGATGCGAGGTCGATGATGACCGCTCGCGATGGTAGATTTGCGATAATTTGCGCTGTGACTATCATAGTCGGAATTGTATTAAAAAGCAAGTCAATATTGCCCGCGTTTTGCAGCAAAGCTCCCGTGTAGAACGGCTCGAAACCCATCTCCGACGCCCTCGCAAAGTGCTCAGAGCGCCTGACGCCAACCTTGACTTTAGCCCCTAATCCCTGTAAAGCGCGAGCCATCGTAAAGCCGGTCCTTCCGAAGCCGAGAACCATGCAATGGGAGCCGTGAATCGTAATGTCCGTATGCTGGATTGCCATCATCAGAGCTCCTTCCGCCGTCGGAATGGAGTTGTAGATCGCAACGTCGTCCCGGTCGAACAATTCGACAAGCTTAAGCCCGAATTGCTGGCACAATTGTTTCAAATAAGGTTTCGCCATGCCGGTATATACCGCGCAGTGCGGAGGCAGTTTTGCCATATGCTGTTCGGTCAGCACGATCTCCCGATCGCTGAATACCGCATGAATCAGGCCATGGTCGTCGGTGCCGACGGCAGGCAGCAGCAGCGCATCCGCGTCCTCGAACAACGCCTCTTCAAACTCCGCGTGAACCGCGCCGTCCAATGACGAATGAAGGCCGTCGAAGCCGCATACCGTTACGGAAGCGTCCAGCTCGCTCAGCTTGCGTATGACTTCGAGCTGCCTAGCATCGCCGCCGAGCATAAGCACTTGAACGCCTGTAAGCATCAGGCTTCACTCCTTTCTAAGCAAATAGGTATAAACCATCTTATGCCATCGCCCAAAGCGGGGTGAAAGGTTGCGGGCAACAAAAAAAACCGAGCGGCTTTCGCCGCTCGGTCTGCTTATCCCTACATTAGTATGCAGCTTATTACTTAACGCCGGTATGACCGAAGCCGCCGGCTCCTCGGACCGTATCGGGCAGCTCCGCCGCTTCCTCGATCGCCACTTGGGGAACAACCTGAAACACCATCTGCGCGATTCGCTCGCCTCGCGTGATGGCGAACGGTTCCTGCCCGAGATTCACGAGCAGCACCTTCACTTCTCCGCGATAGTCCGCGTCAATCGTGCCCGGCGAGTTCAGGCAAGTGATGCCGTGTTTGTATGCCAGCCCGCTGCGCGGGCGGATCTGCGCTTCGAGCTCGCTCGGCATCGCCATCGCGAAGCCCGTCGGGATCAGCTTGCGCTCTCCCGGCTGAAGCACGACAGGCTCGCCGACGGCGGCTTGCAAATCGAAGCCGGCCGCCCATTCGGACATTTTGCGGGGGATCGCGATGTCTTCGTTGCCTTCAAGCCTCTTAAACAGCACCTGGTACAAGCTGATCCCTCCTCAGTCCGGCGATTTCCTTGTCCGTCGTGCCGACCGTCGCCACCGCGAAAGGAACCGCAAGCATCCGCTTGGTTACTTCGCGGATATGGTCCATCGACACGTTGTCGATGCGCGCAAGCAGCTCGTCGAGCGTGTAATGGCGGCCAAGCATGAGCTCGTTCTTGCCAATCCGGTTCATTCGGCTGCTCGTGCTCTCGAGACTCAAAATAAGCGAACCCTTCAGCTGCTCCTTGCCCCGGTGAAGTTCGTCCTCGCCAAGCCCCTTCACGGAAAGCTCATGCAGCTGCTCCATCGTCAGCTCCAGCACGTCCTTCGTTTGTTTCGGAGCCGTTCCCGCATAAACGGTAAATACGCCGGAATCGGCATAACCCGTATGATAGGAATAAACCGAATAAGCAAGTCCGCGCTTCTCCCTGATTTCCTGGAACAGGCGGGAGCTCATGCCGCCGCCGAGCGCATTGTTAAGCAGCACCATCGGATAAAGCAGCGGGTCGGCGTTCGAGCAGCCCGGGAACGAGATGCAGAGATGATTCTGCTCCGTCTTTTTCTTATAGAAAATATAATCTCCATGGAAGCTAGGCGCCGTATGGACGACGGGCTGCGAACGTCGCGAGAAAGCTCCGAAGTATTGTTCCAGCATCGCAAGCAGCTTCGCTTCTTCGACGTTTCCGGCAACGCTGATGACCGTGTTCTCGATTGTGTAGCGTTCATTCATATATCCGCGAAGCGTATCCGGTCCCATCGCTTCCAGCCGATCCTTCAGCCCAAGGATGGAATACGCAAGCGGATGGTCGCCGAACGCGGCACGCGAGGCTTCGTCGTGGACCTTGTCGTCAGGCGTATCCTCGTACATCGCGATTTCTTCGAGAATCACGTTTTTTTCTTTGGCTAGCTCCTGCTCGTCGAACTGCGAATGGAAGAACATATCCGATAACGCGTCCACGGCGAGCGGAAGATGCTCATCCAGCACTTTCGCGAAATAACAGGTGTATTCCTTTGCCGTGAATGCGTTCACGTTGCCGCCGATTCCGTCGAAAAGGTCCGCGATATCTTTCGCCGAACGTTTCTCCGTTCCCTTGAACAGCATATGTTCGATAAAATGCGAAATCCCGTTATTTTCCTTCGTCTCGTTGCGCGAGCCCGTCTTCACCCAAATGCCGAATGAAACGGAACGAACGGTAGATATATTCTCCACCATAACGCGCAGACCGTTGCTAAGCTCGTATTTGTTCACCAAGCGTCCCCCTAAATATTGTTATGTAACAAAATGTGGTCGAAACATTCGTCTAACATGAATGATATCACTATATCAGAATCCATCCCCGCCCTCAACAACGGCCGGCGTGCGTTCCGAAGACAGAGTCTCTCTGACCGTTCCGATGAAGTAGCCCTTCGCCTTGGCGCTGGCGATCATGCCGGCGAGCGCATCGCGCGAGGAAGCCGTTGGATGCATCAGGATAAGCGCGCCCGGCTCCAGCTTCGCATCGATCTTACGGACGATGGACTCCGCCGAAGGTTTCATCCAATCGACCGTATCGATCGTCCACAATACCGTCTGCAGTCCTTGCTCCTTCGCGATTTGAACGGTAGCTCCGTTATAGGAACCCGAAGGCGGTGCAAACCAACGATTCTCGATGCCAAGCTGTTCCTTCAGCAGCTGCTCCGTTCGCGCGATTTGCGTATATTGGTCGCTTCGGCTCAAGTTTTTCATGTCCGGATGGGAATAAGCGTGGTTGGACAGCTCATGTCCCGCATCGACGATCTTCTTCGCCATGTCGACGTTTTTCTTCAGCCAAGAACCGTCTAGGAAAAAGGTCGCTTTCACGTTCTCGCGCGCGAGCGTTTCCAGAATCGGATCCAAATACTCGTTGCCCCATGCGACGTTGATCATGAACGAAACCATCCGTTTGTTCGGATTGCCCCGGTAGATCGGCTGCGCTCCCAAATCCTTAAGCCCGATCTGCGGCTCAATCTCCTTGTACCGGAACGGAATAGGTTCGATCCTTGGCGCCTTCAGCGCCTCTTCGTACGTCCGTTCAATATCGACGGCAAGACCGTTATAGCCGGGAATGGCGCGCCATACCCGGTCGATTCGCGCGTCGATCGGTTCGATGTACCGGGTCTCGGCCTCCGCAACGATTCGGTTATATAGCTCGCGCTTCTCCTCCTCCGACAAGGATGGCGGACCGAATGCGAACGTGGCGTCTTCACCTGCCTTGACCGCATGGATGAATGCGTGAATATCGCCGTTGAGCCGAATAAATACGAGAACCATCAATATACTTGCGGCAATCGCAGTCGCTTTGCGCAGCGCCATATCTCCCACTCCCAGCATATCCAGTCCCATAATGGCGCCCTATGCGCCAATATGCGTTTATGAACAATCCTATGAGCGCGCGGACAAGATTATGCAGCTCGTACAAAAACAAAAAGAGGCAGATTGACTCTGACTCTTAAGTTTAAGCTTATATTCGGTTGTCCGTTGGATTACTTGGATTCCGTAGGCACTTCAGGCGTAAGGAGCACTTTGCGCGACAAGTTGATTCTGCCTTGCTGGTCGATCTCCGTTACTTTCACCGTAATTTGATCGCCGATCTTCACCACGTCCTCGCATTTCGCTACGCGCTCCGTGGACAGCTGGGAAATATGCACGAGACCGTCTTTGTTCGGAAGAATTTCGACGAATACGCCGAATTTTTCGATCCGTTTCACGGTGCCGAGGTAAATCTCTCCAATGACGACTTCCTTGACGATGCCTTCGATAATCGATTTGGCTTTCTGGTTCATCTCTTCGTTCGAGGAAGCGATAAAGACCATGCCGTCTTGCTCGATATCGATTTTTACGCCGGTTTCTTCGATAATCTTGTTGATGATTTTGCCGCCTGCGCCGATGACGTCGCGGATCTTGTCCGGATTGATGCGGAGGGTCAAGATTTTCGGCGCGTACTTGGACAAGCTTGTGCGAGGCGCGCTCATCACTTCCAGCATCTTGCCGAGGATGTGCATGCGGCCTTGGCGGGCTTGCTCAAGCGATTGCTGCAAAATCGCACGATCGATGCCGTCGATCTTAATGTCCATCTGGATCGCCGTTACGCCTTCTGCCGTACCTGCCACTTTGAAGTCCATATCGCCCAAATGATCTTCCATGCCTTGAATATCGGACAGAATCGAGAAATGGTCGCCGTCTTTGATCAGACCCATCGCGATGCCAGCTACTGGCGCCTTGATCGGCACGCCCGCGTCCATCATGGCCAGCGTGCTTGCGCAAATGCTAGCCTGCGAGGTAGAGCCGTTCGATTCGAGCACCTCGGAAACGAGGCGGATCGTGTAAGGGAAATCCGCTTCCGAAGGAATGACCTTCGACAATGCGCGTTCGCCGAGTGCGCCGTGTCCGATCTCCCTGCGTCCCGGAGGACGGAGCGGACGGGCTTCGCCTACGCTGAACGGAGGGAAGTTGTAATGATGCATGAACCGTTTCGTCTCTTCCGGCGAGATGCCGTCCAAGATTTGAACGTCGCCCATCGCGCCAAGCGTACAGATGCTAAGCGCCTGCGTTTGGCCACGCGTGAACAATCCGGAGCCGTGTGTGCGCGGCAGCAGCGCAACGTCGCATTCGATCGGACGAATCTCATCCAGCGAACGTCCGTCGGGACGTACCTTGTCATGCGTGATCAGGCGGCGAACCTCTTCCTTCACGATGTCGTACAGCACTTCCTTCACATCGGACAGAAGCTCGGGCGTTTCCGCGTAAACTTCTTGGAAATGAGCAACGGCGTCGCCGTTTACGGCATCAATCGCCTCTTGGCGCGCGTGTTTCTCCGCGATTTTGATCGCCTCGACAAGCCGTTCGGATGCGAATGCGCGTACCGCGGCGTTCACTTCCGCATTAACCGTATGCAGCTTTACAGCCATTTTTTCCTTGCCCGCGACAGCCGTCAGCTCTTCGATCTTCGCCACGATTTCTTTGATCGCATCGTGACCGAACATGATCGCTTCCAGCATCACTTCTTCGGACACTTCGTTCGCTTCCGCTTCCACCATCATGATGGCGTCCTTCGTACCCGCGACGACGACGAAAATATCCGTAGCTTGCTCTTGCTCCACCGTCGGATTGACGATGAACTTTCCTTCGACGCGGCCGACGATCACGCCGCCGATCGGGCCGTTAAACGGGACGTCGGAAATCGACAACGCCGCTGAAGTGCCGATCATTGCCGCAATCTCAGGCGAGCAGTCTTGATCGACGCTCATGACGATGTTCGCGATTTGGACGTCGTTGCGGAAGCCTTCTGGGAACAACGGACGAATCGGCCTGTCCGTCAAACGGCTGGACAGAATCGCTTTTTCGCTCGGTCTGCCTTCGCGTTTGATGAAGCCGCCGGGAATTTTGCCTACTGCGTATAGTCTCTCTTCATAGTTCACCGTCAGCGGGAAAAAATCCAGATCCTTCGGCTCCGATGAAGCGGTAACGGTACAAAGAATGACCGTCTCTCCGTAACGAATCGTGACAGCCGCGTTCGCCTGTTTCGCCAGACGGCCCGTCTCCATGCTCAGCGGTCTGCCGCCAAGCGTCATTTCAACTTTATGTATCATTCACGAGCCTCCATTCTTATCTAACTTTAGAAAAATCTTATGAGTTTACAAAAAGCAACCCGTATCCCTAAGCTGCAGGACAATCAGGTTGCTTTTTGTTACGCATGTTTAACGGCGAAGGCCGAGTTTTTCAATCAATGCGCTGTAGCGTCTAACGTCTTTGTTTTTCAGGTAAGCCAGCAGCTTACGGCGTTGACCGACCATCTTGAGCAGACCGCGGCGGGAATGATGATCTTTCTTGTGCTCCCGCAAGTGCTGCGTCAAGTTCACGATGTTTTCCGTAAGGATAGCGACTTGAACTTCAGGGGACCCCGTGTCGCTTGCGTGCGTCTTGTGAGTCTCGATCAGCTCTTGTTTACGTTCTTGAGTAATTGCCATCCTTGTTCACCTCCTCTTATCATAATCGCCGTTAGCCTCGCTGCCGCCGGTGAGAGCGGACAACCAAGCTAAGGTTCGGTTGCGAGCTCATGCTGGAAGCCTTTCGGCTCCTGTCCAGTCACAACTTTGAATAGTATAGCATACATGATAGTCATTGTCGAGGCAATGATTCGGCGGGAAACCTAAGTCAACCGCTCCAGCAGTTCTTGAGCCTTACGGGAATCCGCGCCGATCTGAGCGATCAACTCCTGAATGGAACCGAACCGTTGCTCCGGCCTGATGAACGCCCGGAATTGCACTGAAATCTCTATGCCGTAAATATCCTGGTCGAAACCGAACAAATGAGCTTCCATAACCGGTTTGATCTCGCCAGTATTAAATGTCGGCTTCATGCCGAAATTCAATACGCCGCTATGGATTTCGCCTCCGATGTGGGCGGTTATCGCATAGACGCCGAGGCGCGGCGAGACGTAAGCGTCACTCAGCTCGAGATTGGCCGTAGGGAAGCCGATCGTTCGGCCTCTTCCGTCGCCATGGACTACGGTTCCAGTCACTTCGTAATCCCTGCCGAGCAGCGTGCTAACAAGCGCTAGATTGCCTTCCTCGAGCGATTCGCGCGTATACGTGCTGCTTACCTTCACGCCGTTCTCGTATAGCGGCTCCACGATGCTGACGTCGATATCCGGCCGGCTAAGCTCCATCAACGTCGTTGCGTTGCCTGCGCCTTTGCTGCCGAAAGTGAAGTCGAAACCGACGACCGCATGTTTCACGCCGAGCGGACGAAGGACGCCGCTGACGAATTCGCCGGGCGACACGGCCGCGAAAGCCAAGTCGAAGCGCATGACGTACACCACGTCGACGCCTAGCCGCTCGAACAACTCCTTCTTCTTCTGGAGAGGAGTTAAGCAGCTAAAGTAATGATCCCCGTGGCCGAGCACTTCCTTCGGGTGCGGGGAGAACGTCATGACCGCTGCGAGCATGCCCTGCCCGCGAGCGACGGCAACCGCCTGTTTGATCACGTTTTGATGTCCCCGATGTACGCCGTCGAAGTGTCCGATTGCGATCGAGACCGGCTTAACTTGCGACGGCTCTGCCATATTCGTAAAAGGATAACTGATAGGTATGATATCCACCGCGATTACACCTGCATTTCCGTTAAACGTAGTATTAATTTACGAGAATACTTTCACCGGCCGCAAGCCGTATATGTCCATATCGCATTCGAAAATGCCGATGAACTGTCCGCTCTCGTCCATGACGCGAAACAATTCCCCTTGGTTCCAAGCACGATCGACAGACGCAGACTTCAGCGAAAGTTTCTGTCCGCGAAGCGCCTTCGCCGCGGCTTCCTCGGTCACGACCGCTGCGGGAATATGCGATATCGCCTGTTCCGGCGCTATGAGGCGATCCTCAAGCTCGCCGCTGGCCTGCATGGCTTCGATCTGCTCCAGCGTCAGGCATTGCTCGGAGGTAATTCCCCCCGACATCGTTCTCGTCAGGCTCTTCATCGCGGCCGGCACGCCAAGCGCCTTGCCTATGTCGACGCAAAGCGTACGGATGTACGTTCCCTTGGAGCACTCGACGGCAAACGTAATTTCCGGCTGTTCCATCTCCAGCTCGCATGATCCCAGCTCGATTCGGTAAATGCGAACCTTCCTAGACTTTCGCTCCACCGTCTTGCCTTCCCTGGCAAGCTCGTAAAGCCGCTTGCCGTCGACCTTCACCGCAGAAAACATGGGCGGAACCTGCTCGATCTCGCCTAAGAATCGCTCCAGGACGCTCATGAGCTCCTCCTTCGACAAACGCCTAACGGTCTCCGAGTTCAAAACTTCGCCCGTCATATCTTCGGTATCCGTCGCGATGCCAAGCTTCAGAACGGCTTCATAAGCTTTGGGACGGTCCTGCACGTATTCGACGACTCGCGTCGAACGTCCGAGGCATAGCGGCAGCACGCCTGTAACCATCGGATCGAGAGTGCCCGCATGTCCGATCCGCTTCATCTTCAGCATCCGCCTTACCTTCGCAACGACGTCATGCGACGTCCAGCCTGCCGGCTTCCATACCGCTAATATGCCGTCCATCCTTATACCAACGCCTTTCTGACTGCTTCGACCAGCAATGCCGTTGCCGACGAAATCGGTCCTTCGAGCGTGCAGCCCGAAGCGCGTACATGTCCGCCGCCGCCGAAGGATTGGGCGATGGCCGCGACGTCCGCCTTCCCGGCCGACCGCAGGCTGGCTTTCACCGCTCCTGCTTCCGTCTCCTTGAACAGAATGCCGACTTCGACGCCGTCCACGTTCAAGGCGTAATTGACGATGCCTTCCAGATCCTCCGGAACCGCGCCGCACTCGCGGAGATCGTCCTTCGTCATATACAGCCACCCGATCTCTAGGTTATCCGAGAACGTAAGCCGGCTGAGCGCCGTCTGCAAAAGCTTCAGCTTGCCGATCGTCATCTTCTCGAGCAAATGATCCGCGAGCTCGCTTCCCGAGACGCCGACCGCAAGCAAGCTTGCTGCAATCTCCATGACGCGCGGACTTGTATTCGAATAACGGAATCCGCCGGTATCCGTTAAAAGACCGGTATAAATCGCGGTCGCGCAATCCAAATCCAATGCGATACCGGCCTGTTCGATCAAATCGTATAAAATCTCGACGGTAGCCGCCGCTTCCGGCTGTATGACGTTTACCGTACCGAAACCGTCGTTCGTCGGATGATGGTCGATGTTCAACAACGCGGCGTTCGGCGCGAATAACGCCGATAACTCGCCGATTCTGCGGAAATCCGCGCAGTCGACCGCGATTACCGCATCATAGGTTCCCTCGATCTTCGTCTGTTTGAGCGACTGGATTTCGTCGAAACGGTGAAGGAACGAGAGCCGTGAAGGCAGCAAACTTTCATTCGCAAGAACGGCGGTTTTGCCTAGTTTGTTCAACAGCCATGCAACGACGGCTGTGGAACTGATTGCGTCACCGTCCGGCTGAACATGAGAAACCACAAGAAAGGAAACATGGCCTTCAATGAAGGCCAATGCTTCTTTCAACGACGCAACTTTGTTTTCGCCCGGGGTCACTTCGTGCTGTTCCCTTTGTTGATTTCGTCCAGCAACGATTCGATCCGGCTGCCGTATTCGATGCTGCTGTCGAATTTGAACAGCAGCTCAGGCGTGTGGCGAAGCTTCATCCGTTTGCCGAGCTCGGAGCGAAGGAATCCGGTTGCGCTCGCAAGCGCTTTGAGCGTCGCTTCCTTCTGCTCGTCGCTGCCGAGTACGCTAAGATAGATCCGCGCCTGCGACAAGTCGCTGGTCGTCTCTACGCCCGTGACGGTAATGAACCCGATTCTCGGATCCTTCAGCTCCATTTGAATGATTTGGCTAAGCTCTTTCTTGATTTGCTCGCTTACGCGGCCAACTCGTACTTTTGCCATTCGTTAATCACCTCTCTACCGACTCCATGACGAAGGCTTCGATCGTGTCACCTTCTTTAATATCGCTAAAGCGTTCGAGCGTTATACCGCACTCGTAGCCTTGGGCGACTTCTTTGGCGTCGTCCTTGAAACGCTTGAGGGTATCGATCTTGCCTGTATACACGACGATGCCGCCGCGGATGACGCGGGCTTCCGCCGAACGGGTCACTTTGCCGTCCGTGATCATGCAGCCGGCAATCGCGCCGACCTTCGTCACTTTGAACACGTTGCGGACTTCGGCATGGCCGATGACGACCTCTTTGAAGATCGGATCCAGCATGCCTTTCATCGCTTGCTCGATTTCGTCGATTACGTTGTAGATAACGCGGTGCATGCGCACGTCGACTTTTTCTTGCGCGATCGTCGCTTCCGCTTGCGGATCCGGACGAACGTTAAAGCCGATGACGATGGCATTTGAAGCTGCCGCCAAAATAACGTCGGATTCCGTAATGGCGCCTACGCCGCTATGAATGATTTTGACGCGAACGCCCTCGATGTCGATCTTCGCGAGCGAGCCCTTAAGCGCCTCGGACGAACCTTGAACGTCGGCTTTGATGATGACGTTCAGATCCTTGATCTCGCCGTCCTTAATGTGGCTGAACAGATCGTCCAGCGTAACGCGCGTATTGGCGCCCATCTCGGATTGGCGGTGTTTGATGGCGCGACGATCGGCGATCGCGCGCGCTTTGCGCTCGTCTTCGAATACCATGAACGGATCGCCTGCAAGAGGCACTTCCGTCAAGCCCGTAATTTCGATCGGCGTGGAAGGTCCCGCTTCCTTGAGGCGACGGCCGCGGTCGTTCACCATGGCGCGTACTCGTCCGAAGCAGTTGCCCGCTACGAAAGCATCGCCGATGCGAAGCGTGCCGTGTTGCACGAGGATCCGCGCAACGGGACCTTTGCCTTTGTCCAGCTCAGCTTCGATTACGGTAGCTCTGGCGCGTTTGTTCGGATTCGCCTTAAATTCGTTGACTTCCGCAACAAGCAGAATCATCTCCAGCAAACCTTCGAGACCGATGCGCTGCTTCGCGGATACTTCCACGAAGATCGTATCTCCGCCCCACTCTTCCGGCACAAGCTCGTATTCCGTCATTTCTTGCTTGATTTTATCCGGATTCGCTTCCGGTTTATCGATTTTGTTGACCGCGACGATGATCGGAACGCCTGCCGCCTTGGCATGGTTGATCGCTTCGACCGTTTGCGGCATGATGCCGTCGTCGGCCGCGACCACGATGATCGTAATGTCGGTTACCTGCGCGCCTCGCGCCCGCATGAGCGTGAACGCTTCGTGGCCAGGCGTATCCAGGAACGTGATCTTTTTGTTGTTGATCTCGACTTGATATGCGCCGATATGCTGCGTGATGCCGCCTGCTTCGCCGCCGGTTACGTTCGTTTTGCGGATGGCGTCGAGCAACGTCGTTTTGCCGTGGTCGACGTGACCCATGATCGTGACGACAGGCGGACGAACGAGCAGATCCTCTTCCTCATCCGTTTCCTCGACCGTTTCGAAGGAATCTTCCTCCACAGGAATTTTCACTTCGACTTCAACGCCGTATTCGCCCGCGATCAGCATGATCGCGTCCATGTCGATCTCTTGGTTGATCGTTACCATGACCCCGAGGAAGAGAAGCTTTTTGATCACTTCGGAAGCGTCCTTATGAAGCAGCTTGGCCAGGTCGCCTACCGTGAGCGTGCCCCGAACGATGATTTTCTTCGGCGTGTTGTCGATCTTCTCGCGCGGAGGCTGCTGTTGATGCCCTCTTCCGCGACCTTTGCCGCCGCGGTTGTTCCCTTTGTTGAATCCGCCGGAACGTCCGTCCTCGAAGCGCTTCGTATTTCCGCCGCCCGCTTTGTTGAAGCGGTCGCCGCCGCCTTTGTTGAAGCGATCGTCCGATCCGCCGCCGGTACGCGCCGGAGCAGGACGCGAATCGAAGCTGCGGCTTTGGCCTTGAGGAGCCGAGCTAGGGCGATTCGCCCCTTGGCCGCCACCGAAACCGCCGCTGCGATTAGCGTTACCGCCGCCAGCGCCTTGCGGACGGTTGCCGCCTTGGCCGCCGGAACCGCCTTGACCGTAGCTAGGACGATTGCCGCCTTGACCGCCTGATCCTCCCTGACCGTAGCTAGGACGATTGCCGCCCTGGCCGCCTTGTCCTCCTTGGCCGCCCTGACGTTGGAATCCGCCTTGACCGCCGGAAGGACGATTTCCTCCGCTTTGGCCCTGGCCTTGACCTTGGCCGCCGCTATAAGGCCGACCTCCGCCTTGGCTGGACTGACCGCCTTGACGGTTGCCTCCGCCTTGACCTTGGCCGCTTTGGCCTTGGCCGGATGGGCGGTTGTTCTGTTGCGGTCTTTGTTCGCGTTGCTGCTGGTCTCTTGGTTGCTGTTGTTGCTCTGAAGGTTGCGTTTTCGTATTAATAGAGTTCATTGTCCCCTGTCTGTCTTGAGTTGTGTTGCCGCGATTGCCTTGCTGCTGCGCGGCTTGCGGTCGCGCCGGCGCCGATACGGCCGCGCCGCCGCTTTCTTGCGCGCGCTTGGCAGCGGCGTTAGCCTTGATGTCGCGGAAGAATCCTTCCACCTTATGAACCATCTCGTTTTCCATGACGCTCATATGGTTGTTGACGGGCAAATTCAGCCGCTTAAGAATCGTAATAATTTCTTTGCTGCTCATATTTAGCGACTTCGCGTATTCATAGACGCGAAGCTTGTCTTTATTGTCCTTGCTGTCCTGTTTGTTGCTCAATAGGATCCACCTCCGTATTTTGGCTCAGATGATTTCCGATCATTTTTCCGAATTGCATATCGGTAACGGCAAGAACGACGCGTTCGGCCTTTCCAATCGCCTTTCCTAGCTGTTCCCTGTCGTATGCTTCGGCGAGTTGTATACCGTAGGTGCCGCATTTGTCTTGAAATTTTTTTTTGGTGTTCGGAGATGCGTCCCCGGCTAGAATGACCAGATGGGCCTTGCCCCCTCTGACCGCCTTCAGCACGATCTCGTCGCCCGTTATCAGCTTGCCGGCGCGCATGGCCATGCCAAGCGCGGACAACGCCTTGTCAGGCTTCATCGTCATCGGATTCCAGCTCCTTGGCGGCGATGAACTGGTCTTCCACCGCGATAAATTCCTTCTCAAGCGCGTCATATATATCATCGCCGACTGGCTGCTTCAGCGCCCGGTCCAGCGCTTTCGTCTTCTTCGCGAGCTTGAAGCAGCTCACCTTGCCGCATAGATACGCGCCGCGCCCGGCCTTCTTGCCGGTCAGGTCGATCGCGACTTCGCCGGACGGTGTCCGAACAATCCGAATGAGCTCCTTCTTCGGCATCATTTCCTGGCAGGCGACGCATTTGCGAAGCGGTACTTTTCTCGGTCTCAACGCACACCCTCCTTCTTAACGGCTTGCTTACGCTGCCAATCTAGTCGATCGAGACGGAATCCTGGTGCATCGTACCCATCGGGGACTTCGGACGGCCGTATTCCTGCTCCGCCTGCGTCTCGCTTTTGATATCGATCTTCCAGCCCGTCAGCTTGGCCGCAAGACGCGCGTTCTGCCCCTTGATGCCGATCGCCAGCGACAGCTGGTAATCGGGAACGATTACGCGAGCCATTTTCTCCTGCTCGAACACGATAACCTCAAGCACCTTCGACGGGCTGAGCGCGTTCGCGACATACTCTTCCACGTTCTCCGACCAGCGGACGATATCGATCTTCTCGCCCTTCAGCTCGTTCACGATCGTCTGGACGCGCATCCCCTTCTGGCCTACGCACGAGCCAACCGGATCCACCTCGTCGTTGCGCGAATGAACCGCGATTTTGGAGCGGAAGCCGGCTTCGCGCGCGACGGAACGGATCTCGACCACGCCGTCGTAAATTTCGGGCACTTCAAGCTCGAACAGTCGTTTAAGGAGTCCTGGATGCGTACGGGATAAAATGATCTGAGGCCCTTTGGTTGTATTCTCGACTTTCGTAATGAACGACTTCACGCGATCGCCGTGCTTGAATTTATCCGTCGGCATCAGCTCGGTCAATGGCAGCACCGCTTCAACTTTGCCGAGATCCACAAACAGGTTGCGAACGTCTTGGCGCTGCACGATGCCATTGACGATGTCTTCTTCTTTATCGATAAAAGCATTATAGATCAATCCGCGCTCTGCCTCGCGAATGCGCTGCGTTACAACCTGCTTGGCCGTCTGGGCCGCGATTCGGCCGAAGTCCCGCGGCGTCACTTCGATCTCCGCCACATCGTCCAACTGGTAATGCGGGTTAATTTCGCGGGAGGCCTCCACGGAAATTTCCAGCCGCGGATCAAGCACCTCGTCGACGACCGTCTTGCGCGCATAAACCTTGATGACGCCCGTATGGCGGTTAATGTCGACCCTCACGTTCTGGGCGGTATTGAAATTGCGCTTGTAGCTGGAAATAAGCGCAGCCTCGATGGCTTCCAGCAGTATATCCTTGGCAATCCCCTTGTCTCTTTCAATCTCTTGCAACGCCTCAATAAAATCCATGCTCATTGGAACGTTGTTCCTCCTTTCGTAATATCAGCGTGTTTAGCCTCTAAAAAACGATTGCCAATCTAGCGCTCGCGACCTTGCCGTAAGGCAGCGTATGCTGTTTTTTGCCTACACGAACGACGGCTTGCTCGCCATCGAACGAAACGAGCAAACCTTCGAATTCCTTGGAGCCGTCGATAGGCTCATATGTAGTCATGAACACATGTTTGCCTATCGCCTTCACCACGTCTTCGGGCTTCTTCAGCGGGCGTTCCGCGCCCGGAGACGACACCTCCAGAAAGTATGCGCCGGTAATCGGGTCGTTCTGATCCAATTGCTCGCTGACGAATTCGCTGATCCGTCCGCATTCATCGATGTCGATCCCTCCGTCCTTGTCGACGAAGATCCTTAGAAACCAGTTGCTGCCTTCTTTGATGTATTCGATATCGACCAGCTCAAAACCATGTTCATTGAGATAGGGCGTAACCATAGCCTCAATCGCGGATTTGATAGTGGATGTGCTCAAATTGGGTAAACCTCCTGTAATGGTTGCGTGGGGCGGACGACATCGGCCCGCAGGTGAGTAACGAGAATGCCCGAATACAAAACGTAAAGAGTGGGTTTCCCCACTCTTCTGCATCAAAGATTCTATCCTCATCATTGCCACAAAAATTATAACATAATCGCAAAAAGGTGACAAGAAATGATTTCTAGAGCCGTCCGTTAGAACAGCGACAGCTGGTTCGACTCCGGAAGTCCCCGGAAGCAGCCCATGCCGCCCAGCACCTCAATGATCGTTTTTGTCGCCTTCGACTTCATCTGGAAGTCCTCGATCGACAGGAACTCGCCGTCATTGCGCGCGGCAGCGATATTGCGCGCCGCGTTGTCGCCGATGCCGGCGATGGCCGCGAACGGCGGAATCAGCGATTCCCCGTCGACCTGGAACTTGATCGCATCCGAGCGGTACAGGTCGATCGGCTTGAAGGAGAAACCCCTTGCCGTCATCTCGAGCGACATCTCCAGCTGCGACACCATGTTTTTCTCTTTCGGCGTGGCGTTAAATCCTTTGGCCTCGATCTCGATCAGCTTGCGCAGAATGGCATCGTACCCTTGGCACAGCAGCTCGAGGTCGAAGTCGTCGGCGCGGACGGTGAAGTAGGTAGCATAATAATGAATCGGATAATACAGTTTGAAGAAGGCGGTGCGAACCGCGGAGATGACGTATGCCGCCGCATGCGCCTTCGGGAACATATACTCGATCCGCAAGCAGGAATCGATGTACCACTGCGGCACTTTGCAGCGCTTCATCTCGTCGATCCACTCCGGCGTAAGGCCTTTGCCCTTCCGCACGCTTTCCGTAATTTTGAAGGCTAGTCCCGCATCCATGCCCGCCTTGTAGATCAGATACAACATAATATCGTCACGGCAGCCGATCACCGTCTTGATGTTGCAGGTACCGTTCTTGATCAGCTCCTGCGCGTTGCCGAGCCAAACGCCCGTGCCGTGGGAAAGTCCCGAGATTTGGAGCAAGTCCGCGAACGACGAAGGCTGCGTTTCCTGCAGCATCTGGCGGACAAACTTCGTTCCCATCTCCGGCACGCCGTAAGTCGCGACGGAGGAGCGGATCTGCTCCGGCGACACGCCAAGCGCGGCGGCCGAGTTGAACATGCTCATCACTTTCGGATCGTTCATCGGGATCGTCGTCGGATCGACGCCGGTCAAGTCTTGCAGCATCCGCATCATCGTCGGGTCGTCATGGCCGAGGATATCGAGCTTCAGCAAGTTCTCGTCGAAAGCGTGATAGTCGAAGTGGGTCGTCTTCCATTCCGCGTTCACGTCGTCGGCCGGATATTGAACCGGCGTGACGTCCTCGACTTCGATGTAATCCGGCACGACGACGATTCCGCCCGGATGCTGGCCCGTGCTTCGTTTCACGCCCGTGCAGCCGCTCGCGAGCCGGGCGAGCTCGGCGCCGCGCCACTTCTTCTGATGTTCTTCCTCGTATTTTTTAGCGAAGCCGTAGGCCGTCTTCTCCGCGACCGTGCCGATCGTGCCCGCACGGTATACGCATTTCTCGCCGAACATCTCTTTCGTAAAGTTGTGGGCTATCGGTTGGTATTCGCCCGAGAAGTTCAAGTCGATATCGGGAACCTTGTCGCCCTTGAAACCGAGGAACGTTTCGAACGGAATGTCCTGCCCTTCGCCTTTCATCGGCTTGCCGCAATCCGGGCAAGACTTGGACGGCAAGTCGAAGCCGCTTGGCACGCTTCCGTCGAGGAACCATTCGCTATGCTTGCACTCCGGATTCAGGCACAAGTAGTGCGCGGGCAACGGATTTACCTCGGAAATGCCGAGGAAGGTGGCCACGACGGACGATCCGACGGAACCCCTTGAACCGACCAGGTACCCATCTCGGTTGGACTTTTTCACCAGCTTCTCGGAGATGAGATAGTTGGCGGAGAACCGGTACTTGATAATCGGAACAAGTTCCTTCTCGAGCCGGTCGATGACGACCTGCGGCAGCTCCTCGCCGTACATGGACTTCGCCGTGTCGTAACAGGTGCTCCGAATTTCTTCGTCGGCGCCTTCAATATTCGGCGTGAATAGCTCCCTCGGGAACATGTCGTAAGCTTCGAACCGGTCCGCCAAGGCGTTCGTATTCGTCACGACGACTTCCCTTGCGCGCGCATCGCCGAGGAACGCGAATTCCTCCAGCATTTCTTCCGTCGTGCGTAGATGTGCGTTGGGCTTACGCATTCCCTTCAGAGGGCTGAAGCCGGTAATCCCGTGAATCGTAATGTCGCGGTACATCTTGTCCCTGGGGTTCAAATAATGCACGTTGCCCGTTGCGATAACCGGCTTGCCGAGCGAATCTCCGATTTGGCAGATGCGGCGCATCGCGCCTTCGATTTCGGCGCGGCTTCCAACGAGCCCTTTCTCCACGAGATGCATGTAGAAGTCGATCGGCTGGATCTCGAGCACGTCGTAGAATTCGGCAACGTCCATCGCTTCCTCATGCGACTTGTTCAGCACCGTTTCGAAAAATTCGCCTTTCTCGCAGCCGGAAATGACGAGCAAACCTTCGCGAAGCTCGACTAGCTTGCTCTTCGGAATCGTGGCCACGCGCTTGAAATACTCGGTATGCGAAAGCGAAATGAGCTTAAACAGATTTTTTTTGCCCGCCGCGTTCAACGCATAGATATTGCAATGGAACGGACGCTGGTTGGACAAGTCCAGACCGACGTAATCGTTCAATTGGTGCAAGTCGCGCACGTTGCGCTCCGCTGCGTCCCCGATCAGTCCAAACAATACCCCGCCAAGCGCGATGGAGTCGTCGATGGCCCGGTGATGGTTGTCCAAGCTGACCTTGTATTTGTCGGACAACGTGTTCAGCCGATGGTTCTTCATCGTCGGGTGCAGAAATCTCGCCAGCTCGAGCGTATCCAGCACCGGATTTGTCACTTCGGGCATGCCAAGCGACTTGCAGTTCGCCTGAATGAACCCGATATCGAATCTGGCGTTATGCGCGACCAGTATATCGTCGCCGATAAAATCGACGAATTCGCGCAGCTTCGGCTCCAGCTCCGGTGCGTCCTTCACCATCTCGTCGTTGATATTCGTGAGCTGCTGGATATGGTAAGGAATCTTCTCGTGAGGATTAATGAACGTCGAGAACCGGTCGACTTCCTTCCCTTCCCGCATTCGGACGCCCGCAAGCTCGATGATTTTGTTGTTGACGACGGACAGGCCCGTCGTCTCGATGTCGAATACGACGTAAGTCGCCGTGGCAAGCGGTTCCGGACGGGAGTTCAGCACCATCGGGACGGCATCGTTCACAACGTTCGCTTCCAGTCCGAACAGCACCTGGATGCCGTGTTTCTTCGCGGCCTTCACCGCGTCGGGATAACATTGCACATTGCTGTGATCCGTCACCGCGATCACTTTATGCCCCCACTTCGCCGCCGTTTTCACGTAATCGCCGATCGAAGTGACGGCGTCCATCGTGCTCATCGTCGTGTGGAGATGGAATTCGACGCGCTTCTCTTCGGCGTGGTCCTTGCGTTCCGGAGGCGATCCGATCTCATGAAGATCGTTCGGCATCATGACGAGCTCCGGCTCCTGCATGAACCGGTCGTATTCGATCCGGCCGCGCGCTTTCACCCATTTGCCGTTCTCGAGCTGGGACAAAATTTTCACGTCGTCCTTGGTCTTCGCGAACATCTTCATCGCGATCGAGTCGGAGAAGTCGGTGACATTGAAGGTGAACAGCGTGCTCCCGTTGCGAAGCTCCTTCACGTCGAGACCGAATACGGCGCCCTGCACCGTTATTTTTTTCTCCTCGTCCTGGATGTTCATCAGCGGGACCGGCTCTTCGCGAATGTCGTAGCCGACGGCCAACCGCACGGCCTCCTCGCCATCGT
Source organism: Paenibacillus sp. LHD-117 (assembly GCF_030929555.1). Taxonomy (GTDB): domain Bacteria; phylum Bacillota; class Bacilli; order Paenibacillales; family Paenibacillaceae; genus Pristimantibacillus. The sequence goes on from NZ_JAVFVT010000007.1 coordinate 108,890, forward strand.
CGTCGCCCGAGTCGATCTGCGCCTCCGCCATCAGCTGCTGGACGGCTTCGCGCTCCTCTTGCTCGATCTTCATCATGAATTGGTCGTAGACCTCTTGGCTCGCTTCTCCAACGGCCAGCTTCACCTTGCAGACGCGGTCGAAGTACGTCTGATAGAACGACGCGACCGCTTCGTCAACCCGCTTCTTCCTGGCAAGCTCCAATCCGGTCGAATCCGTGAGCGTCAACGTTATGGAATCGCCTTGCGCTTCAAGAGAAGCCTTCTGCAGCCAACCGTTAACCGACGCGATTTCCCGCTGGGCCCATTCCATGAACAGCGGCCAATATTGCATGACGATATTTTCCGTCTCGACGACGGATTCATATTGGAACACGAACGACACGTCCGCGATATGGTGAAATTTCAAACGAACCGCCTGGCATAAGCCGTTATAGGCCTGTAAAGGAACCATGGACGTTTTGCGGATGCAAAACGTCCATTCACGGTTGGACTTGCTGACGATGACTTGATCGATATACCCATCTTGAAAATAATTATGAATAAGCTCCTGCGGCAGCTCCGCTTGCTGCAGAAGCAGCTCGAAGCGCTGACGCTTGTCGTTCGTCATTTTATCGATTCACTCCTGTCGATTCGAACTTAGATAGGAAGTTCAAAAAGTCCACTTTTGATCACGATGTATACCAGGTAGCATATTCGACATCGAATCTTGAATTCAGCCGAAACTTCCGGTGCTCACGTAGCTTACACTACGCTCCGCTCCTCATTTTCTAGCTTCATCCAACCTTCTCGGTCTGAAAAGCGGACTTTTTGAACACGCACTTAAGTTCTCAATAAGCGCGTGCAAATACGACAGTATGTTTGGCTGCGTCGCCGCATACCAGACATGTGGATTTCTGTGCCGACGGCGCGAACGGAATGTTCCTACTCGTCGCTCCTGTCTCTTCTTTTACTTGTTTCTCGCAGGCCTCGGAACCGCACCAGCCCGCTTCCACGAAACCGCGCTGCTCTTCCAGGAAGCTCTTCATCTCGTCTAGCGTTTCGACGGTGCGCGAGTTGCTCTCGCGGAACGACTTCGCCCGCTCGTACATCTCCGTCTGCGTTTCGTCCAGCATGCGCTGCACTTCCTCGAGCAGGTTGTCCTGCTGCACGATCCGCTTCTCGCCGGTAATCCGCGATACGAGTACGACGACGCCGTTCTCCATGTCGCGAGGTCCAAGCTCGAGACGAAGCGGCACGCCGCGCATCTCGTATTCGTTAAACTTCCAGCCCGGGCTGACGTCGCTGCGGTCGTCGACGCGAACGCGAACGCCGGCTTTCTTCAGCTCTGCATACAGCTCGTCCACTCTTCCGACCACTTGGTCGCGGGTCTTCGCCGGCCCGATCGGAATCATGATGACCTGAGTCGGAGCTACTTTAGGAGGCAGAGCCAGCCCACGGTCGTCGCCATGGACCATAATCAGCGCGCCGATCAGACGCGTGCTGACACCCCACGAAGTTGTATGGCAGAATTGCAGCGTATTCTCGCGGTCCAAATATTTGATATCGAACGCAACGGCGAACTTCGTGCCGAGATAATGGGAAGTGCCGGCTTGCACCGCGCGACCGTCCTTCATCATCGCTTCGATGGAATACGTGTCGACCGCTCCGGCGAACCGCTCCGAAGGCGTCTTCTCGCCTTTGATGACCGGAATCGCAAGGAAGTTCTCGACGAAGTTCGTATACACGTCAAGCATTTGCATCGTTTCCTGGCGCGCTTCCTCTTCGTTCTCGTGAGCGGTATGGCCTTCTTGCCACAGGAATTCGCTAGTCCGCAGGAACGGCAATGTCCGCTTCTCCCAGCGTACGACGTTCGCCCACTGGTTGATCAGCACAGGAAGATCGCGATACGACTGAATCCACTTCGCGTACATGTGGCCGATCATCGTCTCGGAAGTCGGTCGGATTGCAAGGCGTTCCTCGAGCTTCTCGCCCGCCGCCTCGGTTACCCACGGCAGCTCGGGATTAAACCCTTCTACATGCTCCTTCTCCTTCTGGAAGAAGCTCTCCGGAATGAACAACGGGAAATAAGCGTTGCGATGACCCGTTTCCTTGAATTTTGCGTCCAGCTCGCGCTGCATGTTTTCCCACAGCTCATACCCTTCCGGACGGAACACGATACAGCCGCGGACCGGCGAATAATCCATCAATTCCGCTTTCTTAATGACATCGATATACCATCTCGAGAAATCTTCGCTTTGCGGCGTAATTTCCGTTACGAATCCTTTTTCCTTCGACATGAGCGACAGACTACTCCCCTCGTACTAATCGTAATATATCGTTATAGGTCACAACCAGCATCAGCAGCATCAGCATCGCGAAACCGATGAAGTGGACCATGCTTTCTTTGTTCGGATCAAGGGGCCGTCTTCTGACGGCTTCGAGTCCGAGAAACAGCAGCCTGCTTCCATCCAGCGCGGGAACGGGCAGCAAGTTGAAAATGCCCAGATAAAGGCTTAGCAGAGCCGTCCACGACGTCAACTGCACGATCCCTTGTTTGGCGATTTGGCTCGTCATTTCCGCCGTCCTCACGGGACCGCCAAGATCATCGAGCTTGAATTGACCGGTAATGAGCATTTTGAAGCTTTCGAAAATGTAAACGGTCATATCCTTCATAAGCGTGGCGGATCGCGTAACCGTCTCGGCGAACGTAGCCGAACGGGTCGGCGGCGCGGCGCTGATCCCTACCTTGCCGATACCGTCGTCATTGGGCCTCGGCGTTACCTTCACGCTCATCGGCGTACCGTCGCGAACGACGTCGATCGTGAGGGACGTATTCGGCGACTTGCCGATCATGTCGATCATCTTGTCGAGATCGGTTCCGATCTTCTCGCCGTTAATGGAGCTGACGATATCGCCTTTCATCAACCCGGCTTCCGAAGCCGGCATTCCATCTTCGATTTTCGTAATCGACATGTATTCCGGATTCTCGACCGGTACTCCAACCATTTGGATATAAGCCGCGAAGAGGAAAAACGCCAAGATGAAGTTCATTAACGGGCCGGCGAAAATCGCCATCGCCCGTTGACGCAGCGGCTTGCTGCCGAAATGCCTGTCGATCGGCGCGATCTGCGTATCCTTGCCCCTGGCAATAACGAGCGCTTGCGGGTGAACGGCATACGATTCCGTATCGCCTTCCACATTCAGCCTGATCGCAAGCTGGCGCTCCAGATCAACATTCTCAACCTCGCCGCGAACCGTCCCGCTTCGCTCGTCGAGCCGATCCAGATAGATGCGCGTGACCTTATCGTCTTTGACGCGCACCGCAACCGTCTGTCCAGGCTGCACCTCGACGATTTCGGGGTCTTCGCCCGCCATGCGAACGAATCCGCCCGCCGGGATCAGCCTTAACGTGTATCTTGTTTCTCCCCGTTTCACGGAGAATAGCTTCGGACCGAAGCCTATCGCGAACTCTCTAACGAGTATACCAGCCCTCTTGGCGAAGAAGTAGTGGCCCCATTCATGGATTGTCACAATGACGAAAAACACGAGCACGGTCATAAACACGACCTGAATTGTTTCCATAGAAGCCTTGCCTCCTGTTCGTTACGGCCTGTACATAGATTATCATTATTCTCCCGTGCGAAACAAGAGAACCACTTTCTAGGATGACAGTCAGACCGTTGCCGCCAGTCGGCGCGCCCATGCGTCCACTTCCGCGATGCTCTGAAGATCGTTGATTTCGCAAACTTCATGCCGTTCCACGACGGTCTCCAGCACCCGTTCGATATCCAGGAAGCTAATCTCGCCCTTCAGGAATCGGTCTACCGCAATTTCGTTGGCCGCGTTATAGACGGCAGGCGCCGATTGTCCCATCCGGCCGCATTCGAACGCCATGCGCAGGCAAGGATAACGTTCGAAATCCATCTCGCGAAAATGAAGCTTCCCGATGGCCGCCAAGTTAAGCGGCTCGGTCGGCGTCGGATAACGTTCCGGATACGTTAGCGCGTATTGGATCGGTACGCGCATATCCGGCATGCCAAGCTGTGCGACGATGCCTCGGTCCACGAATTCGACGTAGGAATGGATGATGCTTTCGGGATGGATGAGGACATGAATCTGGTCGTATGTAAGATCGAACAGCCATCTGGCTTCAATCACTTCAAGACCTTTGTTGACCATCGTGGCGGAATCGATGGTGATCTTCGCGCCCATCGACCAATTGGGATGGCTGAGCGCCTCGGCCACCGTTACGCCTTCAAGCTCTGCCCGCGTACGGTCGCGGAACGATCCGCCGGATGCCGTCAGCGTTATACCATGGACGCCTCCGCGCGGTTCACCGTTCAAGCATTGGAAAATCGCGGAATGCTCGCTGTCGATCGGAATGATCGGCACGCCACGCTCCCTTGCCCTAGCCATGACGATATGCCCCGCCGTCACAAGCGTCTCTTTGTTCGCAAGGCCGATCGCCTTGCCTTCTTCGATCGCCGCTAACGTCGCGGGCAAGCCTCTGCTGCCCATGATCGCCGTGACGACCGTATCCGCGTCCGTACCTGCCGCCGCTTCGATCAATCCTTCGTCGCCGTATACGACTCGAGTGCCTTCCGGCACATGCGTAGCTACCGCAGCAGCAAGCTCTTTGGTCGCCACGCTGACTAGAGACGGCCTAAACTCCTTCGCTTGCGCAATGACCAAATCGGCGTTCGAGCCCGCTGACAATGCGGTTATTGCAAACCGATCGGGATGATGCCGGACGATATCGAGCGTTTGGGTGCCTATGGACCCCGTTGAGCCTAACAATGCGATTTTTTTCATGCGTTCCTCCGTCAGCCTTTTGAACTTCGTTTATATGGGAATGAGCTCGGTCAGCAGCAGCAGCGGGAAAACGATGATCCAGCTGTCGCAGCGGTCGAGCACGCCGCCGTGGCCCGGCAGCAGATTCCCAGTGTCTTTGATCGATCTGACTCGTTTGTAGGCGGATTGGATTAAATCGCCGAATTGACCGGCGACGGCGGCGACGAGGCCGATGACCAACGCCTTCGAAACGAAAACGACCTCCGGCGAAGCCAGGGCGAAACATATGGCGACGATTAACGCGAGCGCGACGCCTCCGAGGGCGCCTTCCACGGTTTTATTCGGGCTAATTGTAGGCCACAGCTTGCGCTTACCGATCGCTTTCCCGACGAAGTACGCGCCTACATCCGAAGCCCAGATGCAGCCGAAAGAAAGGAACGACCAGAACAGGCCGTGCGACTCGATGGCCCGTACGTCGATCATGGCCGAAAAGCCATAGCCGACGTAGATCACGCCAAGCAGCATGAGCGCCGATCCGTCTATGGTGAACTGATTTTTCCCTATTACCGTCACCGCCAAAAGCAAAAACGAAAGCATCCATATGATCGTAATCATGGAAGGGATCTCGATATCCCAAGAGGACCAAGGCAGCACGAATAACAAAACGCCGGCGTATCCGATCAAAGCGGACGGATGCGTCGGTTTGATTCCGTTCATTCTGACATATTCAGTAAAACCGATAAGGGCAAGCAGTATGAGCAATCCGGTGTAGTAAGCACCGCCTACAATCGTGAGCGCCACGAACAATGCGCCGGCGAGTATGCCCGTAATCAATCGCTGTTTCAAAGGAAGGTCACACTCCGTCTTGTGTCGCTACACGCCGCCGTAACGGCGGGCGCGGCGTCCGTACTCTTGAATGGCTTCATTAAAATGCTTTTCCGTAAACTCCGGCCAGTATACATCGGTAAACCAGAGCTCACTATAAGCAAGCTGCCATAACATGAAATTGCTGAGCCGCAGCTCTCCGCTCGTGCGGATCAACAAATCCGGATCGGGCAAATCTTTCGACAATAACCGCCGAGCCATCTCTTGATCGTCGATGTCCTCCGGATCGAGCCTGCCGTCTTTAATGTCAGCCGCAATCCCTTGTACGGCTTCCAGCATTTCCTTGCGGCTGCCGTAGTTCAGCGCGAAGTTTAAGACCAACCCCGTGTTGCCGGCCGTCTTCGTGATTGCTTCCTCGACCGCGCTGAGCGTATGAGAAGGCAAGTCCTCGCGGTGCCCCATCATTTTGACCTGCACGTTATTGGCGATCAGATCGTCCAGTTCGATCTCGAGAAATTGCTGGGGCAGCTTCATCAAGAAATCAACTTCCGCTTTCGGCCGCTTCCAGTTTTCCGTCGAGAACGCGTAGAGCGTCAAATATTTGACGCCGAGTCGATTGGCTTCGATCGTAATTCGCTTTACGGTTTTCATCCCGGAGTGATGGCCCGCCATTCTCGGCAAACCGCGGCGTTTGGCCCACCGGCCATTCCCGTCCATTATGATCGCCACATGCTGGGGCACATTTTCGGGCGGAATCCCTTCGGATTGCGGTAAGGACGTTTTCGCTTTGCTTCGATTTGCCCAAAGCCGCTTGATCATCTGACTTCCTCCCAACCAGAAATGAGAAACAAGAAGAAACGCCGGAGCGTCCTTGTCGGGGGACGCAAGCGTTTCTCGCTTAGAATTTGAGAAAACCTCTATCGGTGCCACATCGTAATCTGCGGCCGCGTGTAGAGGCAGGTTCATCGCCAATTAAACTTCCATGATCTCTTTTTCTTTGGCGGACAATACTTTCTCGACTTCGGCGATAAATTTATCCGTCGACTTCTGGATATCTTCTTGGTGGCGACGGGATTCATCTTCGGAGATGTCTGTTTTCTCTAGCTTTTTAATATCGTCGTTCGCATCGCGGCGGATGTTGCGGATCGCGACTTTCGCCTCTTCGGCAAATTTCTTCGCGGTCTTCACCAAATCAGCGCGGCGCTCTTCCGTCAGCGGCGGTACCGAAATGCGGATCGACGCTCCGTCGTTGGAAGGCGTCAGTCCGAGATCGGACTTCAGGATCGCTTTTTCGATCGCGGCTAATGACGATTTGTCCCACGGCTGAATCATCAGCGTGCGGCTGTCAGGCGTGTTGATGTTGGCCAATTGGTTGAGCGGCGTCATTGCGCCGTAATATTCGACTTGAATGCGGTCGAACAAAGCGGGGCTCGCTTTGCCCGCGCGAAGCGTGGAGAGGTCGCGTCTGAACGCGCCAATTGCTTTGTCCATGCGCTCATCCGCGCTTTTCTTAATGGATTGCGGCATTATTTTGCACTCCCTTTTATGATCGTGCCGATCTTCTCGCCGAGCACGACGCGTTTAATGTTTCCATTCTCCGTAATCGAGAATACGATCAACGGTATATTGTTATCCATGCAAAGCGAAGATGCGGTGGAGTCCATAACGCCTAGATTGCGATTCAGCATATCCATGTAAGTCAGTTCTTCGAATTTTTCGGCCGTTTCGTCTTTGAAAGGATCCGCGGAGTAAACGCCGTCTACCTTGTTCTTCGCCATCAGAATGACTTCGGCTTCGATTTCGGCTGCGCGTAACGCTGCCGTCGTATCCGTGGAGAAGAACGGGTTGCCCGTGCCTGCCGCGAAAATAACGACGCGTCCCTTCTCCAGGTGGCGGATTGCGCGGCGGCGAATGTACGGCTCCGCGATTTGTTGCATGGCGATCGAAGTTTGAACGCGAGTTGGCACATCGATTTGCTCCAGCGCGTCTTGAAGCGCAAGCGAATTCATGACGGTTGCCAGCATGCCCATGTAATCGGCAGTGGCGCGATCGATTCCTTTGGCCGTTCCGGCAATGCCTCTCCAGATGTTGCCGCCGCCTACGACGATCGCAACCTCTACGCCAAGATCAACAACCTCTTTCACTTGATTGGCGATCGATGAAATGACCGACGCCTCGATGCCGTAGCCTTCCTGGCCGGACAAGGACTCTCCGCTTACTTTCAACACGATGCGTTTATATACAGGATGCTCCAACATGTTAACCTCCATCATGCACCTCGGGTGAGGTCCTTCTATTTGTGTTTAGAAAACCTCTAAACAATCTTTGCCCATATTCTATCTTATATTTGAAAAAAACGGAGGCGGGGCGGACGCCCCGCCCCGCCTCTCGCGTTCGGATTACAGTTTTGCTTGAGCCATAACTTCTTCTACGAAATTGTCGACTTTTTTCTCGAGGCCTTCGCCCAGTTCGTAACGAACGAAACGACGGATCGAGATGTTTTCGCCGATTTTGCTGATTTTTTCGTTCAGCAGCTCGTTAATTGTTTTGTCCGGATCTTTAATGAAGCTTTGCTCCAGCAAGCAGTACTCTTCGTAGTACTTCGAGATACGGCCTTCAACCATTTTTTCAACGATTTTTTCAGGCTTGCCTTCGTTGAGGGCTTGGTTTTTAAGAATTTCTTTTTCTTTTTCGATCTCGTCGCCAGGAACTTCTTCACGACGAACGAATTTCGGATTTGCTGCAGCGATTTGCATTGCGATATCTTTAGCGAACTCGCGGAACTGATCCGTCTTTGCAACGAAGTCCGTCTCGCAGTTTACTTCGACAATAACGCCAATACGGCCGCCTGCATGGATGTAAGACTCGACTACGCCCTCGGTAGCGATACGGCCAGCTTTGTTCGCTGCTGCCGCAAGGCCCTTCTCGCGAAGCAATGCGATCGCTTTGTCAACGTCGCCGCCTGTTTCGTCCAATGCTTTTTTGCAATCAAGCATGCCTGCTCCCGTTCTCTCACGAAGCTCTTTAACTGCGCTAGCGCTAACTGCCATGAAAAACCCTCCTAAAAGTTTACATCCGAATTTTGTTCAAAAAAAGGGCAGTGAGAGGTTTGCACCGTCTGACCACCCTTTGTTGTTTGCGAAATTGTCAGTTAAGCTTCAAGCTTAAGCCGTTGTTTGTTCGCCTTGGTTCGCTTCAACGATTGCGTCAGCCATCTTAGCTGTCAGAAGCTTAACGGCGCGGATCGCGTCGTCGTTACCAGGGATCACATAGTCGATTTCGTCCGGATCGCAGTTCGTGTCGACGATGCCTACGATTGGGATACCAAGCTTGCGAGCTTCCGCTACCGCGATACGCTCTTTGCGTGGGTCGATAATGAACAATGCGCTTGGCAGGCCTTTCATGCCTTTGATGCCGCCCAGGAACTTCTGAAGACGATCTTTTTCTTTGCGAAGGATGATAACTTCTTTCTTAGGCAGAACCTCGAAAGTGCCGTCCTCTTCCCACTTTTCCAATTGTTTCAGGCGATCGATACGCTTCTGAATCGTTTGGAAGTTCGTCAGCGTGCCGCCGAGCCAACGTTGGTTAATGTAGAAGTTGCCGCAACGTTCAGCTTCTTCTTTCACCGAATCTTGAGCTTGCTTCTTCGTGCCTACGAACAGCATCGTGCCGCCTTCAGCCGCGATCGATTTAACAAAGTTGTACGCTTCGTCAACTTTCTTAACCGTTTTTTGCAAGTCGATAATGTAAATTCCGTTTCTTTCTGTGAAGATATAACGATCCATCTTAGGGTTCCAGCGACGAGTTTGGTGACCGAAGTGTACCCCAGCTTCGAGAAGCTGTTTCATGGAAATAACCGCCATTTCTTCAACACCTCCTGTAATGGTTTTTTGTGTGTCCCTCCGCCGTTCGCGTTTTCCGTCGAAACTTTCGCCGGGCGAAAGCACCGTCAACGGAATTGATCGGCGTGTGTTTTTAACACCGTCATTTAATATATCACATCCGAATGCCGGGTGCAACAAGCATAACGCGACTTTTGACGAATTTCGCTATGATTCTTGTTTCTCTACCTTGTAGCGGTTCAATTCTTCTCGCTAATCGGCTCGCCCGAGACGATCGCCGCCGCTTCCTTGGCGTCAACCGGACCTTTTGCAAACAAAAAATAACCGGCGCGTACCCGCAGTCCGGAAGACTTCATTTCGTCTATAAATGGATTGGGTTCGCTGATCGCTCCTGCTTGCGCCAGCAGCTCCGCGGTTTCGGTCAAGCTCATGCCCGGCTCGATCCGCACGACGAACGGATCCGAGGCACTTAAATCCTCCTTGGCAGGTTCGGCTGATGCTTCCGGCTGTTTCGTCGGCGGAGGTTCCGTCACTTTCGGAGACGGCTGGGCGGTGGGTTGTTCCGTGCTTTCGGGCTCCGTGCCGGAGGTTGGCGTCAGCTCAGCCGAACGCAATCCGCCTTGCTCGACTTGCTGTCCGATCTGGTCCAATTGCTTCTGGCTGTCTTCGCCCAGGTAGAACAGCTGAAGAAGCATGGCGCCGACGATCATGCCGATGCCAAGACCCAATACGAATGAACGTTTGTTAAACATGGCTTGCTCCTTCCTGCTTCGCAAGCCCGATGATCAGTTGTACCTCGCCTTTGTTCATGCCAAGCTTCTTCGCGATCGCTTCGATGGATTTCCCACCCTTGTACAGGCGGAACAACTCCGAATATCTGGACGCGATCGAATGTTCCGCCGGTTGCGGGTCGACCGGAACCGAAGTTGACTTGGATTCGCCGGCGTTCTCCGAACCCTCCGCTTCAGCAGCCTTGAAGGAATCCGCCGCTGTGATCGATGTCGGTTCGGGACCTTGCATTGCGGTCGAGGACGTCGCGGAAGATGCCCGCGTAGTCTCCAGATGATCCAGTGCCTGCCGTAGCTGCAGGCTCAACGATTCGCAACGCTGCTCCAATGCCGCTATACGCATATCCTTGCGGTCATCCTCTTGTTTGGCGTCAGCTTGCGTTTTGGCGACCATCTGAAAGAGCTCCTCGTTGTCCTTCTCCATATTCTCCATAAATTGCTCGAGCGCAGTCTCCATGTTTTGCACGGATTGCGAGGATGGATTTGTTGGATTTGTTGTTTTGTTCCTTGGCATGCTAAGCGCGCCGACCGCCACTACAGCACCAAGCAAAGCGATATAGTGCCATGGCTCCATCGTTACTCACCCCTCATTCTTACCCTTCCATTGTCACCATTTGATGTCGACCCGATGTCCTTTGTACGGATGCGGCGATTCCGGCTGCGTTTCCTTCGAAGAATCTTCTTTCGCTTGGCCGCGGGCGCGGTTCGGATAGCGCGGATCGCCGCCTTGGCTACCTTCCTGATCCGCCTTCACGCCGGAATTGGTCGATTGCTCGACCGCGGCGCTTTGGATGCGCTGCTCCTCGGTATGTTTCTGCGCTTGGTTCGCAAGCATGTTTTGTTCGGTGACCGGCCGCTGGGCTGCCTGCTGCTGCAAGCCGCTGTACTCTTGCAGCCTCGGAACGGACATTTGGAGATCTAATGGCTTAAACGTCATCGGAATCCTCCCTCCGTATTGAGCCTGATCTCCGGGATCGGGCTACGGATGATACGGCACGAGCGCGATGTCGCCTTCCATTAATCGGAACGAGACGCGCTGCGCGCTGTCTTTTACGAATTTGGTATAGCGGCCGATGACGATCTTGACGCCGCCGAATATCGTGCCGCCGACATCTACTCTTGAACGTCCGGTATCCTCCAGCATCTTCTCGATTTCGAGCGTCCGATCCTTCGATTCCTCGATGCTTGCGTACGTCTGCCGTTTTGTCGCACTCAGCTTTACGCGCATTGCAAGCCGGTCGGGAGACAATTGGCCAGCCGCGGCTAATTGATCGAGTATGACAAGAGCCTTCTCCGTCTTGTCCAAGCTTTCGACTGCTTGTCTAATGCCTGAGCGTAGCTCCAGCAATTCATCCCTCAGTTGGGGGTTTACCCCCGCCTCCAGAACCGTTGCGGTCGACATCGCGTTGCCGATCGTTCTTGCCACAATCAATTCGCCCGCTTGAACGATCCCGCCGACGATGAGCCCTTTCGCACCGGAGCATACGACGCTATTTCCAGCTTTCACATGGGAATGCATGATACTTTGAGAGACGAAGACGTCTCCGCCGGCAATCACGTTGCCATCTTGAATGAACGAGCTTCGAACATTCCCCTGCGCTCTCACGTAGCCTTTATTGCTGGCCATGATGCCGCCCGTAATTTCGATCGAGCCATCCGACTCCAGTTCCGCTCCTTCAACGCCGCCAATGACCCGAATATCACCCGAGGCTTTGACGCGGAAGCCATTAAGCACGTTGCCTCGAATAACGACAGTGCCGACAAAGTCGATATTTCCGACTCTGTAATCGACGTCCCCATTCACTTCGTAGACGGGGAATACGTTGATCTTGGCTTTATCGGTTAATGTGATCAATCCGTCGATCGCCGCGTACATAGCCGATCCATCGCCGTTCAAGACGACGTTTTTGCCTACTTTGAAGTGGGCGCGTTTGCCGTACTTCGGAGGAATCTCTTCCCCCGTTACCGTCATTCCCGGAGGTCCGGCGATCGGTTCGACTAACTCCGCGATCAATTGCCCCCGTTTGACGTTCTTCAACTGGTTGACTTGCTTCAAGTCAACCTTCCCGTCTTCGTCCTCGGCCGGCCGCCGCTCGTCATTGTCCATATCAAATACGAAACGTATCATTCCGTCTCTGCCTGGACTTGGATTCAACCCTTGTGCGAATAACGTTTGCTCTCTGCAGTAGGCAAGCGGATTTCTGCTGATCTGGTCCAGCACATCGGATCGGAGGCTATGGACAACCCCCTTGCTTCGAACGAAGAGTTCCAATTCATCAGCGCTGCAAGAAAACTCGTCCGTTATTCTACTAAACGTGATGAAGGCAGTCAGCCTGTCTGCCGATATTTGAACGCGAAGATATGAATCCAATTGTTGATTGTCCACCTGACTCCCCCCTCTCTAGTGCTGCATTAATTGATCTTTATGTTTAGCCAAAGCCCCGCGAAGCCGCAAGATGGCCTTCGAATGGAGTTGGGAAATTCTCGATGGTGATAGCGACATAACCTCGGCTATTTCGCTCAGCGAAAGCTCTTCATAATAAAATAACGATACGACCGTACGTTCCTTCTCCGTCAACCGCTCGATCCCTTTTACTAACGATTCTTTCAAATAAACCTCGTGTACCGTATGATCCGGGTTTTTGGCTTTCTCGTCGACAAGCAGCGTCATCCGGGTCTCGGACTCTTCCTCGCGGATCGGATCCTCGAGCGAACAGATCGAAGTGACGGAGATATCTTGCAGCATGGTCGTGAATTCCTTCTCCGTAATTTGCAAGTAACGGCTAACCTCGGCGTCGGAGACGGAGCGCATATACTGCTGTTCCAAGTGCTGGTAAGCATCCTCTACCCGCTTCGCCTTCTCGCGAACGGATCTCGGAACCCAATCGCCTTGCCTGAGGCCGTCGATTATGGAGCCGCGAATCCGCCACGAAGCATAGGTCTCGAACTGCAAGCCGCGCTTGTAATCGAACTTCTCGATCGCGTCGATCAGTCCCATTACGCCGTTGCTCGCCAGATCGTCCTTGATCACGTTTTTAGGCAAGCCGATCGCCATGCGGTTCGTCACGAAGTCGACGAGCGGCAAATAATTTTCGATCAGGCTTTTTTTGGCTTCGATATCCCCATGCTCTTTCCATGCTTGCCACATCTGGATGTTCGTCAAATGAGGCGACTTCAGCTCTGGCATTGACTCACTCTCCTGTCAGATGACGTACGGCTTTCGCCAATTCCTCTGGTTGTTTGTTAGCGGTAGATACGAGTTGCGGCGGAGACAAAGGCTTAAATGCCGCCGTCCCTTCATTCATGCCCGCCGCGCGCGGCTCGATCGCCGCTTGCGCGGATGGGACAGCTCCGTTATGAAGCTGCGACTTCAGCAATTCATTCAAATCCTCCGACTCGTCCGGCGTTCTCAAATCCAGCTCCGCGCCTCGCGTCTCGGAATTGCCGTCATGAGTCTGCATCGCGATCGCCGGAGGGCGAAGAATCATGCCCAGTACGAAACGGGCAACGTAAGCAACAACAAAAAAAGCCAGGAATGCGTATAAGCTTCTCGTCAGTATGACGGACATTGGATTGTTGCCCAGGGAGAACAACACGGTAAGACCGACCCCCGCAATACCGAATCCTGCGTTCCATCTCCAATTTCCCAGCATCGTTAAATCTCCTTTATTCCAAACTGCACGCTTCGGATCATCAATTTGCCGCTCCCGCTGTCAAATTCGATCGTGCGACCGTAATTTCCGCCCGTATCCTGGGATACAATCGGAATCCGATGGCTCTCGAGCACGATGATGCATGACTCGACGTTGCGAGGTCCAATGCGGAGCGTGTCGGTCTGGCCAGCGAACGCGAACATTTGCGCGCCTCCCGCCATCTTGGCTTCCAAACGGTCCAGCCTCGCTCCCATCGCGGACATGCGGCTTAGCAGCTCGGGAATTGCGGTATCCGCGTATTTCGCCAGATTGATTTGCGCTTCGCGCGCAATGTCTGACGACGGCAGCATGACATGCGCCATTCCCGCAACCTTGGACCTTGCATCGTATAACGTTAACCCGACGCAAGAGCCAAGACCCGTCGTCTTCAGTACCGCGCCGTCCGCCGCGGCGTTCAAATCCGCCATCCCTACTTTAACCATTGTCTGTCCCGTCATTCTTGACCGACTCCCAGTGATTTGAATATTTTGCCGAAGGAGCCGGGATCGGGAATGAGGAAGAAATGGCCTTCCAACGATTGATGATCTTCTAGGAACGTCGTTTCGATCAACAAGGCGGAATCGCCCATCTCGCCGTATTGCATGAGCCCGTAGCTAAGTATGGCTCCGGCCATGTCGTGCGCGATTGCGGGTACAGAAGGCACCATGGGAAGCTGCGTAAAATCGGCTAGCGACGACAGATACGAGCCTGCTAAAATATTGCCAATCTCGCATAAGGCGGATAGCTCCATCTCGGAATAACCGGACTCCTCTTCCCCATGACGAATCGATAGCAGCTGGTTCAGCATCCGTTTCGCGGACAGCTCTTCGATGATAAAAAACATATTCCCGGGCGCTTCGCCTTCGACCCGTAAGAACACCGCCAGAACGATCTGCTCAGCGCCCCCCACGAGCTCGGCAATTTCTTCGAACGGCAACAAGCTTACTTTCGGCACAGCCATGTCTACCGGCTTGTTCAGCAGCTTGGATAAAGCTGTAGCCGCATTGCCTGCGCCGATGTTGCCTACTTCCTTCAACACGTCCAGCTCGAAAGCTTCAAAAGAATTAAATTCGGCCACCGATTATACCTCCAGCTGCTCGAGCTGGATAATCTCGTTTTTGTTCAGCACCTCGGACAGATTCAGCATGATGAGCAAACGCCCTTCGCCGAGCTTGGCGATTCCGCGCAAATATTTGGCTTTGATGCCGCCTACGATCTCGGGCGGATTATCGATCGTATCCGTGTCGATATCGATGACGTCGTTCGCGGAGTCGACGATGAATCCGACCTCAAGGTCATTCACCGCGACGACAATGATGCGGGAGTTCTCGGACGGCTCGGTTTCGCTCAGATTGAATCTGCCTCTGAGATCGATGACAGGCACGACGACGCCGCGCAGGTTAATGACGCCTTTAATGAAAGCAGCCGTTTTGGGAACGCGGGTGATCGGCGTCAATCGCTCGATCGTGCGCACTTTATCAACTTCAATGCCATACTCTTCTTTGCCAAGCGCAAATACGATAACCTTCAATTCTTCTCCCATCGGTAAAACCTCCCTATTTGATCAATGCGTTCGGATCGATGATAAGCGCCACGTACCCGTCGCCAAGAATCGTAGCCCCGGATATCGCATATACATTCGTCAAATATTTGCCCAACGTCTTAAGCACAATCTCGCTTTGTCCAATGAACTCGTCAACCATGACGGCCGCTATCTTGTCTCCTTTGCGGATGACGACGATCTCCGTCTCTTGCTCCTGGCTCTCGTCGTAATCCGGCGACTGCAGCACGCCGCTAAGCGATATGATCGGAATAATGGAATTGCGGAACTGGATCATCCGGTTGCCGTGCACGTTCAGGATGTTCTCGCGCTGGATAATTCCGGTCTCCACGATCGACGACAGCGGAATCGCGTATTTCTCCGAACCGAGTTTGATCAGCATCGCCGAAATAATCGAAAGTGTCAGCGGCAGCTGGACGGAGAACTTTGTCCCCTTGCCCTCGGCAGACGTCACGGTGACATTGCCGCCGAGCGAAGTGATTTTCGTCTTGACGACATCGAGCCCTACCCCGCGTCCGGAAATATCCGAAATTTTGTCCGCTGTGCTGAAGCCCGGCGCAAAAATCAGCATTTGAATCTCTTCCGACGTTAGGTTGCGCGCTTGTTCCTCCGTCACGACGCCGTTCTTGATCGCCGTCTGCAGCACCTTCGCTTGGTTGATGCCCCTTCCGTCTTCCTCTACCTCGATGAAAACATGATTGCCGCTATGGTACGCGCGGAGATGGATCGTGCCCGTCTCCGGCTTGCCGGCGGCAACCCGCTCTTCCACCGATTCGATTCCATGATCGCCCGAATTGCGGATGAGATGGACAAGAGGATCGCCGATCTCGTCGATGACCGTACGGTCTAACTCGGTGTCGGCGCCCGTTATGACTAGCTCCATCTTCTTATCGAGTGACTTGGCAAGGTCGCGCACGAGGCGCGGGAACCTGTTGAATACCGAATCCACGGGAACCATGCGCAGCTTCAGCACGATGTTCTGCAGATCGGAGCTGACCCTGGACATATGCTCTACCGTTTCCGTTAATTCGCTGCGCTTGATCTCGCTTGCGAGCTGCTCCAGTCGAACACGGTCGATCAACAGCTCGCTGAACAGGTTCATGAGCGTATCCAGCCTGTCGATGTCGACGCGGATCGTCTTGTTCATCGCCGCTGGCGCGCTTTGCGTGCTCGGTGCCGCCTTGCGGGACAGTTCGCTTCCGCCGCTTGCTTTCGCATCGGCTTCCGGCTCCGCGGCTGCAGGTTTCTCCGGCGCTTCGACCGCAGCCGCGGCCGGTGCGCTCGTGAGCGCGGCGAGCGACTCGGCATCCAGCGGGGTCACCGTGACGGAGGCGATTTCGGAGATGTTCGTTATTTGCTCGTTCAGCTGATCGGCCGATAACGTGGAAATCGTAAACACGGTGAACGAGCGGTCGAATTTTTCCTGCTCCAAATCTTGTACGGATGGATCGGATTTGACGATTTCGCCATTACGCTCCAGCAGATCGAATACCATGTACGCTCTAGCCGCTTTCAGCACGCAGCTCTCTTCGACGCTAACCTGCACGTAATAGGGCTGATGCCCCGATTCCATCGATTGGAGAAGAATCGAAGATTGGAATTCGTCAAGCAATACGGAGCCAGAAGCTCTTCCAGCGCTTCCGCTTGGCGCGACCGTTTCCTTAGCTGCTGCTTGCGCCGCCGAAGAAACCGTTTTGTAATCGCCTTTCAGTATGGTTTGGAGCGAGGCGACGATAGACGTAACATCCGCTTTGCCAGTGCCGCCGCCGACGATGTCCTGCACCATGGCTTCGAGAGCGTCGAGCCCTTTGAACAACGTATCGAAGATAAAGCTGTCCATCTTGAGCTTGCCATTGCGGACCAGATCCAGCACGTTCTCCATCTCGTGCGTCAAGGCAGCCAAGTCTTCGAAGCCCATCGTAGCGGACATGCCTTTGAGCGTATGGGCCGATCGGAATATCGACTGCACGATGCTCAGATCCTCAGGATTGCCTTCCAATTGAAGCAGGTTTTCGTTCAAGGATTGAAGATGATCGTTTGATTCGTCGATAAACATGGACAGATAAGCATTCATATCCATTCACATGCACCTCCTGATAGGATGATCGTTCATTCTCCGTATTTCTATTGTTATTTCGTTACGGCTTTCACCAGTTGCGAAGCGATTTGTCCTAGCGGCAGGACTTCTTGCACGAAACCGCCCTCTACCGCGCATCTCGGCATTCCGTAGACGATGC
The DNA here is from genome assembly GCF_030929555.1 of Paenibacillus sp. LHD-117. Taxonomy (GTDB): domain Bacteria; phylum Bacillota; class Bacilli; order Paenibacillales; family Paenibacillaceae; genus Pristimantibacillus. Next base: position 126,605 of record NZ_JAVFVT010000007.1, read on the forward strand.
ACGTTTCTTCCGATTCCGCGATCAACGATGCCGCGCCTTGCTCGGCGAGGAGCTTCATGCCTTTCGCGCCGTCGCTGCCCATTCCGGTCATGATGACCGCATGTCTACTCAGCTCGCGGAACGGCGCCAGCGATTCGAACATGACGTCCACCGATGGTCGGTGTCCGTTGCGCTGAGGCTGTTCCCCAAGCCGAATGGCGTAACCCCCGTCGTCTCGCGCCAGCTCCATATGATAACCGCCTGGAGCAACGTAGACGATGCCGGCTTTTACCTTCATTCCTTGCTCCGCCTCTACGACGGTAAGCTGGCTAAAGCTGTCCAGCCGCTGCGCGAGCGATTTCGTGAACTTCGGCGGCATATGCTGGACGACAAGCACAGGTGCGGGAAAGTCTCCGGGCAAGGAGCAGATCACCTCATGCAGCGCCCTTGGCCCTCCCGTCGAAGTGCCGATCGCCACCAGATCGCGGAATGTTCCGCTTGCTTGTACCTGCGACGGCCTTGCACCCTGCTGGTGCGATGGTTGGACTCCTTTTCCGACTCCCAAATCAGAAGCATTCGCCTTAGGCCCGACATCCGGATTTGAAATCTTCTTCTCCGGTTTCGACGCTGCCGGCGGTTTCGTCCCCTTGACTTCAGGCTTCGGCTCGGCAGGCGACTTCATTAGCTTAGGTGTCTGAGAGACTAAGCCGGCCTTCGCAAGAACGTCATGTTGCTTTCCGGCGTCGCGAATAACCGGTTTAGCGTTTCTCCCGTTCAGGTCTATTCTCGGATCGTTCTTCGGATTATGTAGGTCGGCATCCGCCGGGGGAGAAGGCGCTAACCGAGTCGTTGCATGGGCGCGAGCTGCGCTTTCCGAAGTTTCGGGCAGTTGACCGGCCGCATGCGCTTCGCTCGTCTCCTGGACTAAGGAGTTTCTAGACGATTGCGCTTCCTTGATTGTCTTGACGTAAGCTGCCGTCCTTAACTTCTCCAGCAGCTGCTCGCCAACGGCATGAATGTCGTCCGAGCCGACTCCGGAAGGCTTACGGATAAAGTCGAACGCGCCGAATTGAAGCGCCTTGATCGTATCCCGGGTGTTATCCTCGCTTATTCCGGATAACATGATGATCGGCCTCGGATTTTCCTTCATGATGAATTGAAGGGCTTCGAGCCCGTTCATTTGGGGCATTTCGAGATCCATCGTTATGACATCGGGCTGATGTTCCCTGACGGAGGCGATCGCTTCCATGCCGTTAGAAGCTGTAGCGGCAATCGTAAACCGCTTGTCCTGCACGATAAGATCACTGATGATCGCACGCATGAAGGCCGAATCGTCCACGACCAATACGCGATAAGGAGCCATTCGTATTCCTCCTCAACAACAAAGGATTACCTTGCTAGTCTGAATAATTTTGTTAAAAATCCTTTGACGCCGCCATTCCCTTCTCCCGTTGCGGGGATGTCGAGGAACGACTCGGCGATCCGTCCAAGTGCGAGCGCCGCTTCGCTAGTCGGGAAAGCGACCAAAAACGGCACTTGTTTCTTCACTGCTTTGGAAACATGGACATCGTCGGGGATGTAACCGAGCGACGGCAGCTCCGAATCGAGGAACCGACTTGCCACGAGGCTGATCTTCTGTGCCGTGTCCTTCCCTTCTCTCGCATCGGAAGCCCGATTGACGATCAGCTTGAAATTCGCGTCGATCCCCATCGACTTAACCATCTTGATCAAGGCATACGCATCGGTGATGGATGTCGGCTCAGGCGTCGTCACGACGATCGTCTCTTGCGCGGCCGAGATGAATCGGACCGTTTCCTTGGACAGTCCCGCGCCGGTGTCGAATAAGATCACGTCATATTCGCCGTGCAGCTTCTCGACTTCGGTTGCGAAACGGTCCACTTGCTCGGAAGATAGCTCCAGGAGATCCCTGAAACCGGAACCTCCCGCGATATAATGAATGCCCTCCGTGCCAAGCTGGATAATATCCCAAATCGTTTTCTCTTGTTTCAGCAGATGATAGAGGCTGTAGGACGACGAGGTACCCATCAACACGTCGATATTGGCCATTCCGATATCGGCGTCGAATACGAGCACTTTCTTGCCCAGCCGCCGTAGTGCAAGCGCGAAGTTCAAGCTGAAGTTCGACTTGCCGACGCCCCCCTTGCCGCTCGTCACCGTCAGAATTCGCGTATCCGTCCGGCTTTTCCCTTGCTGCTTGACCAAATACCGCAGAGCTTCCGCCTGATCATTCATGGGCAGGCTCTCCTAACAGGATGCGAACATAGGTTTTGCAATCGAATATTGCGATGTCATCCGGAACGTTCTGTCCGCTAGCCAAGTAGGTCGGCAGTAGTTCTACATTCATGACGAGATTAAAAATCGCGCCGTAAACGGATGTTTCATCGAGCTTGGTGAACAGTACTTTCGATACGCCGAACTTCTTGAACCGCTCCGCGATGGCGACCATGTCGGCCGTCTTGCCGGTTAGGCTGACGACCAGGATCGTTTCGTTAGGCTCGTTCGCTTGCAGCAGGCTGTTCACTTCGGATACATGAAGCTCGCTCCTAAAATTGCGACCCGCGGTATCCATTAGGATAATGTCCCGTTCTCCGAGCGCATGGTGCGCTTTCGGCAAATCCATCGGCGAGAAAACCACTTCGAGCGGCACATTCAAAATATTGGCGTACGTTCGCAGCTGATCGACCGCGGCGATTCGGTATGTGTCCGATGTGATGAATCCAACCCGGCGTCCTTGCTTGATCGTGTATTCGGCGGCGAGCTTCGCGATCGTAGTCGTTTTGCCAACCCCCGTCGGGCCTACGAAATGCAACACCTTCGCATCGGCTCGAATGCCCGAGAAGCAATATGGCAGCATCCACTCTTCAAGCTGCGAAGCCGCTCTGCGCCACGTCTCCGCGTGGTCCAAGGAGATGCCCTCGGCCTGCTCAAGTTCCTTCATCGTGTCCAAAAGCCTGTCGATCCAAGCCGGGTCGATCTCTTGCAGCGACATTCGTTCCTTAAGCGCTAGAAGCGGTTCGGATAACGTTTGCAGTTCCTGCTGCCCTTTCGTAAGCTTCACCATGTACTCCCGCAAATCGCGGATTTCATTGATGATGAACTGTTCTTTCTCGAGCCTCCGGTTTTCGTCCGCCGCTGGCGCAGTCGGCCGAAGCTGAGCGGGTTCAACGGGTTGAGCCTGCGTAGCGGCCGATGCTTGATATGCCATCTGCATGCCCCTGTTTGTCGGCAGAATCGCCGGAGGCGGTTCCATCGTGGCCGTGGCCGTGGCTGAACCCGATCTTTGGGCGGTTTGCAGGATTTGTTCCACCATCGCGGACACCTCCGGCTGCGAACGGCGCTGCGACGGTTCGCTCGGCTTCGCTCCGCCGGACTCCACGGCGGCGATCACTTCCATCTTCTTCTTGCGGAACATGCCCATAAAGCCGCCAACCTTGACTTCCTTCGTGTCCAGGATAACCGCGTCGCTGCCGAGATCCGTCCGGATCATCGACACCGCTTCGGGCAAAGCGCTGACGATATACCGTTTCACCCTCATAGATTCACCACTCCTACGCTCTGGACTTCAATGTTGGGCTCAAGCTCGCTATAGGACAACACCGGCACTTCCTGCATCGTGCGTTCGATGATTTGTCTCAAGTACATGCGAATCGTCGGTGATGCAAGCACGATCGGCTGTTGCCCCGATTGGATTTGCCTGCTGACATGCTCGCCGATCTTTTGATAGATTTGCTGCGTCGAGATCGGGTCAAGCGCGATGTAGCTTCCTTGGTCGGTCTGCTGCACAGACTCCGCGATTTTTTTCTCGAGCTGAGGTCCGACGGTAATGACGCGAAGCGTATCCCCGCCCGGCGAAAACTGCTGCGTAATTTGACGCGACAACGATTGCCGGACGTATTCCGTCAGAATATCGGGGTCCTTCGTGTACGCGCCGTGATCCGCAAGCGATTCGAAAATCGTGACGAGATCGCGGATCGATACCTTTTCTTTGAGCAGCTTGGCAAGCACTTTCTGAACATCGCCAACCGTCAGAATAGAAGGAATCAACTCATCGACCAGGGCAGGATACGATTCCTTGACGTTCTCGACGAGCATCTTCGCTTCTTGGCGACCGATTAGCTCATGGGCATGGCGTTTAATGATTTCCGTAAGATGGGTCGCGACGACCGATGGCGGGTCAACGACCGTATAGCCGGAGAGCTCCGCTCTCTCTTTCATCGCTTCGTCGATCCAGATCGCCGGCAATCCGAACGCGGGCTCCGTCGTCTCGATGCCGATGACGGAATCGTCTTCGAAGCCAGGGCTCATCGCCAAGTAATGATTCAGCAGCAAGTCGCCTCTTGCAACGGTGTTTCCCTTAATCTTGATGACGTATTCGTTGGGCTTTAACTGAATATTGTCCCGGATGCGGATCACCGGAACGACGAGTCCAAGCTCGAGCGCGCATTGCCTTCGAATCATGATAATCCGGTCGAGCAGGTCCCCGCCCTGCTGCGTATCCGCAAGCGGAATGAGACCGTAGCCGAATTCGAATTCGATCGGATCGACCTGCAAGAGACTGATGACGCTCTCCGGGCTCCGAACTTCCTCGATTTGCTGTTCTTCCACGAGCAGCTCCTCTTGCTCTTGTTGCTTGTTGAGCCGCTTCTGCATCAGGTAGGCGCCGATCGCTAAAATGATCGCATACGGCCAGGTGCTCAGAATGCCGATCGGCGTCAAGCCGAGTACGGCGATCGTACCTGCCGCGATATAGAGCATCTTCGGATAACGAAGCAGCTGCCCGGTTATGTCATCCGACAGGTTGCCTTCGGATGCCGCTCTCGTAACAATCAGGCCGGCTGCGGTCGAGATGAGCAAGGCCGGGATTTGAGCGACGAGTCCGTCGCCGATCGTTAAGATCGAGAACGTCTCGAGCGATTCTCCGAAGCTCATGTCGTGCATGGCCATACCGACGATAAAGCCGCCGATCAGGTTGATGATCAGGATAATAATCGTAGCGATGGCATCGCCCTTCACGAACTTGCTGGCGCCGTCCATCGCGCCGTAGAAATCCGCTTCCTTCTCGATCTTGGAGCGGCGTTCGCGAGCCTGCTGTTCATTGATAAGACCGGAGTTCAGGTCCGCGTCGATGCTCATCTGCTTGCCCGGCATCGCGTCTAGCGTGAATCTCGCGGCAACTTCGGCTACCCGCTCGGAGCCTTTCGTAATGACGATGAATTGAACGACGACAAGAATGAGGAAGACGATAAACCCGATAGCCACTTCCCCGCCGCCTACCCAGCTGCCGAAGGTCGCGATAACCTCGCCGGCTTCCGCATGCTGCAGGATGCTTCGAGTCGTCGATACGCTTAGCGCAAGACGGAATAACGTAGTGATGAGCAGAATCGCCGGGAAAATCGAGAAGTCCAGCGCTTCCTTCGTATTCATCGCGACCAACAAAATCATGAGCGCGATCGATATATTCAAGATCAGCAATAAGTCGATTAGGAAGATCGGGATCGGGATAATCATCATGAGCACGATTCCGATAATACCAAGTATGATGAATAAATCCTTTGCTTTCATGATGCTGCCTCCTCCCGCCGCGTGCCGTTTACTTGACTCGGCCTTTCAATTTATAGACATACGCCAGCACTTCCGCCACGGCTTGGAACAGATCTCCCGGAATGACATCTCCGATTTCTGCCCGGTCGTACAGCGCTCTTGCCAGCGGCTTGTTTTCCATCGTTATGACGCCGTGTTCCTTGGCGATTTCTTTGATTCTTAGTGCGACATGATCCATCCCCTTCGCGAGAATCGTCGGCGCTTCCATCTTGGATGCGTCGTATTTGAGCGCAATGGCAAAGTGGGTCGGGTTCGTAATGATGACATCAGCTTTCGGCACATCCTGCATCATGCGCTGCAGAGCCATTTTGCGCTGTCGTTCACGAATGCGCCCCTTGATAAGAGGATCACCTTCCGTTTTCTTGTATTCGTCTTTGATGTCCTGCTTTGACATTTTGATGCTCTTCTCGTGTTCGTACTTCTGATACATAAAGTCGAGAAACGCGAGTACGACGAGTACAGCGCCGATCTCGATGCCTAGCCGAAGCGTTAGCCCCGCCGTGAAAGTGAAGATCGACTCGAGCGGCTGCATTGATAAGGTAAGCAGTCTGTCCCATTCTTGGGAGATTGCCGAAAATACCAAAATTCCGATAATGCAAACTTTCAGAATGCTTTTCAAAAATTCGACCATGCTTCGCATGGAAAAAATCCGTTTGAATCCTTCAATCGGGTTCAGTTTGTTTAACTGCATTTTGAGCGGCTCGCCTGTTAATAGGAAGCCGAACTGCGCAATGTTCCCTACCACGCCGATCACCATGACGATCGCGAAGATCGGCAGCAGGAACAGCAAGGATTGCCACACGAGATTCAAGAACAGGTCCATCACGTTCTCTGTCGTCAGCTCCATCGTCAGCCAGTCTTGAAACAAACTGCCGAACAGAGCAACGATCTTGGTCTTGTAGTAACCTCCAAGCATCATGAAGGACGCCGAAACGAACAGCAGGATGAGCGCGCCGGGCAAATCCGTCGATTTGGCAACCTGGCCTTTCTTACGGGATTCATCCCGTTTCTTGGGGGTTGCCTTCTCGGTTTTTTCTTGACTGAACAGCTGCAGGTCCAGCTTCAAACGGTAGGTTCGCAAGGGCTACAGCCTCCTATTGCGCATCGGGCGGTCCTTGCACGATTCCAAGCAACTGCTCCAAGGACTGGAACATAATCGCGAACAACTTCTCGAATAACGCCGCCATTCCCGGCAGAAGCAAGATGAGAAGAATAAGGCCGACGATTATTTTGAGCGGGATGCCAATGACGAATATGTTAAATTGCGGCGCTGTTTTGGTGAGGAAACCTAAACCCAGATCGGTCAAGAACATCGCGACCACAAGGGGGGCGGACACTTGCAGCGCCAGAAGAAACGTATTGCTGAACGTACGGGTCAAAAATTCGGTCACGTTGCCGCTCATCATCCGGCTGAACATGTCGTTCGACAGCGGCAGCCATTGATAGCTGTCCATCAGCCCCGTCAGCATGTAATGGTGGCCGTTCATCATAAGGAACACGAGCAGCATCAGCATATATTTGAAGTTGCCGAGCAGCGGAGCGGATACGCCCGTATGCGGGTCGACGACGTTCGCCATGGCGAAGCCGATCTGCAAATCCATCAATGAGCCCGCCGTCTGCACGATCGAGAAAAACAAGTAAACTACGAAACCTAGCAATACGCCGATAAGAATTTCTCGAATGACGACGAGCAAGTATTGCGCATCCGTCACGATCGTCTGATCGATCCCGTAGGACAGAAATACGATAAACGAAATAAAAAATCCCAAACCGATCTTAAAAACATTCGGCACGCCTCGCGAAGAAAAGACAGGTGCAACGACGAAAAACGCAGTCATTCGACAAAAAATAAGCAAAAAAATAGGAAACCCTTGAACGATTGCACTCATCGACTCTCACAACCTAACCGATGTAATTATGAAGATTGTTCAGCAGCCGGTAAGTGAAGTCGACAACCGTATTCAGTATCCATGGACCAAAAACAATGATTGCGATAAAAACGGCCACGATCTTCGGAACGAAAGCGAGCGTCTGCTCTTGGATCTGAGTCGTCGCCTGGAATATGCTGATCAGCAAACCAACGACCAAAGCGAGAACCAGCATTGGAGCGCTGGCTTTCAGAACCGTATAGACCGCTTCGCTTGCCAAACCGATGACGAAGTCGGCACTCATGCGCGGTTCCCTCCGTGTGTCATCATGTGTTGAAGCTGAGCAGCAGCGACTTGACGATCAGGTACCACCCGTCTACTAACACGAAGAGCAGCAGCTTGAACGGCAACGATATCATGATCGGAGGCAGCATCATCATACCCATCGCCATCAACGTGCTTGCAACGATCATGTCAATAACCAGAAACGGGATAAAAATCATAAAGCCCATCTGAAATGCAGTCTTCAGTTCGCTGATGGCATAGGCCGGAATGAGTACCGTCAGAGGGATCTCCTCGTAAGACGACGGCTTCTCGGTTTGCGTGTAATTCATGAACAACAGCAAATCCTTCTCCCTTGTATGGGAGAACATAAATTTCTTCATCGGAACGGCCGCTGCTTCGAATGCTTGCGTCTGGGTCAGCTCGCCCTTCATGTAAGGCTGGAGCGCGACTTCATTCACTTGCCCGAAGGTAGGCGCCATAATGAAGAATGTTAGGAACATGGCCAAACCGATCAACACCTGGTTGGGCGGCATCTGCTGCGTGCCTAACGACGTACGCACGAAACCCAATACGATGACGATTCGGGTAAAGCTGGTCATCAGCACCATGATCGCCGGCGCTACGCTTAATACCGTAATGATGAGCAGCAGCGACAGCGCGCTGGTACCGGGCTGTTCCCCTTGACCGCCGTTATCGCCGATGTTGATCGAAATATCGGGCAGCGGCTCCGCGAATGCTTGGCTCTGAAGCAGCAATGAAAGCAGCAGAACGGCGAAGAAGGACATCCACCTCTTATTTCTCATCATCCATCAACCGTTCGTTCGTATTTTGTTTGTTCAATAGATTCTCGATCTGCTCCTTGCGACCTGCCTGCTGGCTGAGCTTGCTCTGCAGCAATTGTTGGAAGGAAGCCGATTCGTTCCAGCGTTCGTTCGCCGGCTGCTTCTCTTCTTCTTTCTTGCCGCGCCAGCGGTTGATCATGGAGGCTACATCCTTAGGCGTCCAAACGTTCTCCGTTTGTTTCTCAAGCGCCGATATTACTTGCGCGACTTGATCCGGATCGTCCATCTTGTCGAGCAGCGTGATTGTTTCCCCAACGCCTACTATGTAGATCTTGCCGGCAATCTCCACGACTTGCATGGAGCTGTTCTGCCCGAGGGCGATTCCCCCGAGCGATCGCATCGAGCGATTAGCGCCCCAAGCGCGGCTGCGATTCGACAGCCACTTGATCACGAGGACGATTAGCGTAATGACGATCGCCAGCGACACGATCACCCAGACAAGGCCGCCGAGCAAGTCGCCCGGCGCAGATCCGGGGATCGTGCTGGGAATATCGCCGTTTGCGCCGCTCTCCCCGAGCTTGGCGGCCGCTACCCCCGGCAAAACCGACAGGCCTGCCGCGGCGAGCACAGCGGAGCATGTTTGCAATTTCATAGCGCTGCCGGAGCCTTATCCCAGCGTCTTCTTAATCGCTTCGATAACGCGATCCGCTTGGAAGGGTTTGACGATGAAGTCTTTGGCGCCCGCTTGAATCGCATCGATGACCATTGCTTGTTGTCCCATGGCGGAACACATGATAACTTTGGCGTTGCCGTCCATTTTTTTGATTTCCTTAAGCGCCGAAATTCCGTCCATCTCGGGCATCGTGATGTCCATCGTGATCAGGTCCGGCTTCAATTCCTTGTACTTCTCGACCGCTTGCGCGCCGTCCTGCGCCTCTCCTACTACCTCGTAGCCATTTTTCGACAAAATATCGCGAATCATCATACGCATGAATGCAGCGTCGTCAACGATCAGAATGCGGTTTGCCATCTTCATTTCCTCCTAGGATGTTATTGTAATTTTTGAATGCGGTCCCATTGGCTGACGATATCTGTGACGCGGACGCCGAAGTTCTCATCGATGACAACAACCTCGCCTTTGGCAATCAGCTTGTTGTTGACCAGAATGTCTACCGGCTCGCCTGCTAGCTTGTCCAGCTCGATGATGGAGCCTTGAGACAGCTCGAGAATATCCTTAATTTGCTTCTGGGTTCTACCTAATTCTACAGTGACTTTCAGCGGTATGTCGAGCAATAAATTCAGATTTGTGCCGTCTTGCGGGACGAAAGGCGCATTGTTGAAATTCGCGAACTGCACGGGCTGGACATTGACGTTCCGATTGTGGCTTTGGGCATGCGCTGGAGGTCCCGGATAACCCATGTGGCCATCGTAGCTTGCTGCCGGAATCCCATATCCGGCCGGCGGATGCATAGGCTGTTGTGCCTGCGGCTGCGGCGGCGCCATCATGGCTGCCGCTGCCGTTTGCTGCATGGCGGCTTGCTGCTCCGCGGCCGCCGTCGTCCTCGCCGGTTCAGGCGCCGCTGGCGCTTCCGGAAGCTCCGTTTCACCCATAAGCGTCGATACCATCTGTTTCGCGAACGACACCGGCAGAAGCTGCATGATGGTCGAATCGATCAACTCCCCGATCGTCAGATGGAACGAGATTTTGATGAAGACGTCCACGGGAGGCAAATGCCCCATGCCGTCGCCGTTGTTGACGTCCAGAATATCGATGCCGGGAGGCGAGATGTTGACGAATCGGTTGAAGATCGTGGACATCGAAGTCGCCGAGGAGCCCATCATCTGGTTCATCGCTTCCTGAACCGCGCTGATGTGAATTTCGTTCAGCTCTCCCGCTTCCACCTGTCCTTCTCCGCCAAGCATCAGATCCGCGATGACCTGAGCGTCTTTCGTGCGGATGACCAGGGAGTTGATGCCTTCGAAGCCGTCCACATATTGCACGCTGACCGCCACATGAGGTTTAGGGAAAATATCTCCCAGCTCTTCCCTTTTCACCAGCGTGACTTGAGGCGTCGTAATGTCAACTTTTTTGCCGAGCAGCGTGGACAACGCCGTTGCGGCGCTTCCGAACGTAATATTGCCGATCTCGCCCAGCGCGTCTTGTTCGATCGAGGACAGATAATCCGACAATTGAACTTCGTTGGAAGGGGCTTGGAACTCTTCCGGTTCATTGGAGGATTGACGAAGCAACGCGTCGATTTCCTCCTGTGACAAATAATCCTTACTCATCATAATCTTCCTCCGCTCCTTCGCTTACAATTTCGTCTACCTGAACGGCCAGCCTATCCTTGACGGAGCCCGGACTGCCGATAAACTTCAGCTTGTCCCCGACTTTGATGCGCAGTCCTTCATCGACCTTCTTGCCCAGCGTCAGAACGTCGCCGACGCCAAGCGACAGGAATTCCTGGATCGTAATGGACGACTCGCCCAGCTCGGCCACGATCGGAAGCTTTGCTTTATTGACCCGCTGCTCCAGAATCTCGACTTCTTCGGGAATACGTTCCTTCTTCTGGGACACGAACCAATGATGGACGGATAACCGCGGCATGATCGGCTCGATGACGACATGGGGGATACATAGGTTGATCATACCTGTCGTATCACCGATCTTCGTGCTGAACGAGATCAGGGCGATCGTTTCGTTCGGGGACACGATCTGCATGAACTGCGGATTCGTCTCCAGCGCTTCCAGCCTTGGCGATATATCGATCACCGTCTTCCACGCTTCTTGCAAACTTTCAAACGTTCTGGCAAAAATACGTTCCATGACGGTCGTTTCTATTTCGGTCAGATTGTTGATCTTGGACGGCGCGGTGCCTTGACCTCCCAGCATACGATCGAGCATGGCGTAGGCGACGTTCGGATGAACCTCCAGCACCATCCGTCCCTCGAGCGGCTCCGCCTCGAAAATGTTCAGAATCGTCATCTTCGGTATAGAGCGGATGAATTCGTCATAGGGCAATTGTTCCACGTCTACCACATTAATTTGTACAAAGGTACGAAGCTGCGCCGAGAAATAGGTTGTCAAATATCGCGCGAAGTTTTCGTGAATGCGAGTCAAGCTCCGGATATGGTCCTTTGAAAAGCGGACGGCGCGTTTGAAATCATATACGCTTACCTTGCGGGTAATCTCTTCCTTCTTCAGATCCTCCGCGTCCATCTCTCCGGAAGACAACGCTGCTAGCAGGGCGTCTATCTCGTTCTGCGATAGTACGTCAACCAATTCTCTCACCTCCTTCGATATGGTAGTTCAAATAGCCCGATTTTGATCACGAAGTTTATCATGAAGCATATTCGACATCGAACTTTGAACTCATCCGGAACTTCCGATGCTCACGTAGCTCTGCTACGCTCCGCTTCTCAGTTCTCGGATTCGTCCAATTTTCTCGGTGCTGAAAACCGGACAATTTGAACCTTCATTTTATTACAATCTAATTCTATAACTCCGTAATGATGAAGTCCGTTATTTCCACCTTGATCAGCTTGCCTTTCGGCAGAGCCGGGTTAATGAGATTGAGCAGCTTGGATTCGAGAGCGTCTTCGCCTTGCGAGCCGTTCAATTCTTCCGCGCTCGTATCGGCGAGCGTGCGGCTGAGCATCGGTTTGATTTCGATTTCGAGCAGCTTGTCGAAGTCTTCTTTCGTCTTCTTGTCGTCAAGCTGGAACGCAAAGCTAATGATGACCACTTTCTCCGGATCCTTCAGATTGCGGCGGAAATCATTGAGTTCGGCTGTCACCTCGACACGCTCATCGGCCGAAAGCACTTCGATTTCGACCGGTTCCTTCTCGGCAGTCCCGTCAGCTGGATCGTTGAACAACGAACGGAACAAGATAATGGATACGATGGCGATTAAAGTAATGGATAACAAAATCGTTATTAACCAAGGCAACATTTTTTTCATGACGTAGGACCCTCCGTTTGATCACTCTTTTGGGCCGCCGCGACGAGGCCTATTGTTTGAAGAAACTGCTGATTTAAGAGCAGAAGCTCGGAAGATTTCTCCTTCACCACCAGCTTCTTGCCTGTCGTGAGCGTAATCACGGTATCAGCAGCCTCTTCAATCAATTCAATGAGAAGCGCGTTGATGATGACTTTGGTTCCATTCAATCGCGTTACGGTAATCATTAGCTACCCCCTTGCTATGTAGGGGAGGCCGCGAAGGCGGTCCTCCCGATTGGTTTGCCCTTAGGCTATGGATTAACGTTTCAGGTTAACGACCTCTTGCAATATTTCGTCGGAAGTCGTAATGATTCTGGAGTTAGCTTGGAAGCCGCGCTGCGCGACGATCATCTCCGTGAACTCGGCGGTCAAGTCGACGTTCGACATCTCCAGCTGTCCGGAAATGATGGCGCCCGTACCGAATTCGGGATCGTTTGCGGTCAGCAGCTCGAACTCGCCGTCCGGATTCGCGTTGACCGTCATCCGGTACAGGTTGCCACCCAGCTTCTCCAGGCCGCTCGGATTAACGACTTTCGCAACGCCGAGCTGCGCGACCTCGACTTGGCCTTCAGCCGTAACGCCGATGACGGTGCCGTCCTGGCTGATCGAGAATGCCGTGACTTCTTCGTCTAATACAATCGGAGCGCCGTCCGCGCCGAGCACGAACAAGCCGTCGGACGTTACAAGCTGCCTTGCGGCATCAAGTGTGAAGTTCCCCGCGCGGGTCAAGAGCATCTCCGCGTCTTCGCCTGCCGATACGACAAAAAATCCGTCGCCGTCGATTCGAAGATCCGTCGCTTGGTTCGTCGTCATCGCGCTGCCCGCCGTATGGATGGTATCGATCGAGCCGATCGAAACGCCAAGACCGATCTGCTTGGCGTTCACGCCGCCTCGTTCTCCTTCTTCCGGAGCAGTCACGCCGGCTACCGTCTGGCTAAGGATATCCTGGAACATGACTCGGCCTGCTTTGAAGCCTACCGTGTTCACGTTCGCGATGTTATTGCCGATAACGTCAAGCTTCGTTTGGAAGCCCCTCATGCCGGACACGCCGGAATACATCGATCTTAACATAGCCTCTATTCCTCCAATGGTTCATATAATGGCGATCCTTCCTTGCAGCCGCTTCTGTCGGTCCACGGCTCCGGCTTCCTCCGCGAGGTCCAGCCTCAATTCAATATGATCGCGCTGTCGATTTGGGTGAATACGTTGCTTTTCATTTGATTCCCGTCCAGCGCCGTTACAACGGTCCTGCTGGGCACGTTCACGATCATGGCGATGTCCCGATATACGATAAGCGAATCCTTGGCGCCCTTCGATGCCGCGTCGTCGACCGCTTTCATGATTTGGGATAACGATTCGGGCTGCAGCTTGATGCCCCGCTGCTCCATCCTCGTCTCCGCGTGATGGCTGAACTTTAATACTTTCGATTCGAGCAAGTCCCGGAATTCGGTCGAGACCGGCCTTCCTGCTTGCGACATGCTGCTTTTGTCCGACTTGTCAAGCTGAAGCGGCGTTGACTTGATCGGAAACAAATGACCGATTTTCATGCTCTCGCTCACTACGTTTCCACCTCTTCCGTCCCCTCGGCGCCTTCTTCGCTCGATTCGTCCCCAGGCTCTCCAACCTGAATCTCCGTCTCCGAAATAGATACGACGTAATCGAGCGCGACTTCCTTGTCACCCGACTTGGCGTAGAGAATGCCGTCCTTGGACAAGATGGAATCGACTTTGCCGCTCAGCGAAGTCACTTCGCCTTGTTCGTCGTATTCGTACCATTCGACGTATTTGCCGATCAGACTCGAAGCTGAACCGATGCTCTGGCGCATGAGCGCGAGTTCGTCAGCCATGTTCATCAGCTGCTCGACGGACGTGAACTGAGCCATTTGGGCGATGAAGTCCTTATCCTGCATCGGCTGCATCGGATCTTGGTTCCGAAGCTGCGTCACGAGAATGGAAAGAAATTGGTCTTTGCCGAGCACGTCGGTCTGCTTCCTGTTCGCTGCCGCCTGTACGTTCGTCTTGTCGTAATTCGGCCATACGTTGCGGGTCGACACTGCGTCTGTCAATGTCTTCACCTCCATCCCTTCCCCGTTAGCTTCACACGGCTTACCGGTCGGTTTATGCCGTTTCGTTAATCGAACGGCCGTAGCCAAGTCCCTGTATCGCCGCTTGTTCGACCATCTCCGTCTCGAATGCCGCGTCCGTCACGTTCTCATCCTGCCGGAATCCATGACGATCACCGGATTGCTGACCATTGCCATGATTCTGGCCAAAATGCTGCTGGGACATCGGAGCCGCCGAGCTGCTCTGAGATACTTCAAGCTTATCCACGTTTAATCCTTGGGCCTGCAGTGCCGATCTCAACTGCGCCATCTGATTCTCGAGCATATCCTTGGCTACCGCGTTGTCCGTCTGGAATACCGCTGTCAATAGGCCGTTCTGAACGGAAATTTTCACATCGACTTGTCCCAAATGTTCGGGGAAAAGCATAAGTTTCGCTTCGGACGCGCCGTTCAGCGTTCGGATATCGAACTTTTGAACGATTAACCCCTGCATCGTATCTGCAAAATCGTCGGCGAGCACGAATGCGCTCGGCGCCGCCGATTTCGTCAACAACGTTGCGAATTCGCGAACATTGTCCGGGCTCACGAAAGGCATTTGAACCGATTGAACGGTATCGCCGGCATGCGTCTGGGCTTCACCCTGCGTAGCGATTTCCGTGAAGAGCGCCTTAGCCTCCGCCGATGCTTGAATAAAAGCCGGATGCGTTGCTTGTTGAGTCAGTCGTTGCAGATGGGTATGCGTGTCCTTTGCGCCGGTTGGCTGTAGATTCAGCCAGGAAGGCAGACCGGGCTCCGTTTTGCCGCTCGTTGTTTCCCCCGTCTTCGCGAATCCTGACAGCTTCGCCGAGATCGCTTGGAGCTGTTGGCCGATCAGAGCAAATGAATCCTGACCTTGCACCCGCTTCAGCGGTCCCTGGAGCAAAGTCGCTTGCAATTGGAGGAGCCCGTCTTGCAGGCTGCTCTTCACGCTCGATGTGGCTTCCTGCACATTCTCTACTGAAATGCCTTGCTCAAGCTGCTGCTTCACATTCGGCTGCAATTGAACGATTGGGGCTCCTAGCAAAGCAAGTAGAGCATTTAGTCCTTCTAGCGTCGCGGTTAGCTCTTCCAGCTTTTGCTCCGTGACCGGTGCTTCGTCTTCGCTTGATTCGCCCAATTGATCGATTAAGCCATCGATAGCCGCCATTAGATCTTCTAGCGTAGGCTCCTGCGGTGCGCCCTCAGCGCCGGCAAGCGCTGCTAGCTGCGCGATAGCAGATACTAGAGCTGTCGACTGCTCCGCGGCAGCTTCGCTGCCCGTTTCGCCTGAAATTTGCTGCACGAGCGCTTGCTGGAAGTCCATTCCCGCGCCGCCGCCTTGACCTTTCGAGACCACCTGCGATACGGCTGCCATTTGTTGCGATTGAGGCGCCATCATGCCCGGTAAAATCATTTCCATCGTTTTGTTCACCTCCTTTCCTCGTTTCCGTTCTCAAGAATAGGGGTTGTTCGCCGTTTCCGGTTATGAACCGGCCATCAGCTTCGTAACGATCGTCGCGGTCGCCGCCTCGTCGCTGTTCGACATCTCCGTCAAAATGCCCGATCTAGCTTCGTTGCTGACGGAATTCAAGACGCGGATTACTTTGCTTGGACTAATATCCTTCATCTTCAGCAGCATCTCTGCCGCGCTCTTCGCGTTCATCGATTCGAAAGTCGCGCTGAGCTGATCCTGATTAAGCGTTGACGAGACAGGCGTCTCGGGCGTGTCCGATTGCTCGTCGAGCCTTGCCTGCAAAGCCGCGATTTGAAGATCCTTGACGCTTGTATTGTCCTTGAGCTTCATGGTCGCTTCCGCGGCAATCTTCGGATCCATCTTCTCCATGATGCGCACGCGGTCGTCGGAGCGCATGGAGGCGAACAGCAATACGATTTCGTCGATGTTCATGTTTTGAACGATCGGAGCCGCCTTGCTCGGCGTCATGTCCGAGAACATGCTCGCAAGCTCATCGATCTTCGCCGTGTACTGTTCCGATTCGAGCAATTGCTCCTCCGACAGCTGCTTCAGCTGCGCATTCTCGTCCTCAAGCCCTTTGACCGTCTGCTCCTGCGTGGCCGATGCCGCGTTCGCAGCGGCTAGCTCGCTTTTGACGGCCGCAAGCTCGGCTTCCAGCTCATCGATTTTTTCCGTCATCTTGATCGTGCGGATCGAATCGTCGTCCATGGAATTGCCTGTAACCTTTGGTTCCGGCAGCACGTCCTTAAGAATAGGAACGTTCCCCCCCACCTGCAAAGCCTTGTTGCGAAAGTCAGCATCGAATAGCGCCAGCAGGACGCCTAGCAGTACGATGACGAACAAGATCGGAATCATCAGGAACATAAATCTTTCGAACGCATTGTAATTTTGTTTTTCTACACCCGTATCCGCCAATTCCATTCACTCCCTCTGCCGGTGTTACGCGTTCACTCATGGGGTTGGCATCATGAATCGGACGGTGGCCATCTCATCCAGCTCGTTCTGCTCCTTCAATTGGAGAGCATGCCGGAAGCGATCCCAGGCGTGATCCTTCGCTTTCAGCCAAACCTTCTCGTCCTTCACCTTGTCCGCCAGCTTCGACCTGCTGTGCTCGACCTCGCGCTCGGCTTGCTTCACGTCCAGACGCTTCTTATCGATGCACGTCTGCAAATGGTCGAGATATTGTCCGATCATCCGGACTTCCGATAACGGAATGGCTTGCTGCGCGGATTGCTGAAGTTTCAGCTCCCACTCTTCCTTCGCCTGCTCCAATTCGCGAAGCGAAAGCTCCTGCTCGGAGAGAGCGCCCAGCGCGTTCGACAGCAGCCATTCCGCCTGCGTCTTCTGGCTGGCTTTCAGATCAACTACCTTTTGGAACGAATACCGGAAGGACGCCACTTATCCATTCAACTCCTGTCGAATTGCTCTATCAACCGTTCCTGCGCTTCGCTTAAATTCACCTTTTCGGAAGTCTTTTGTTTCGCGAAAGCGTGAATCGCCCCGATCGATTCGATCGCCATGTCGATTTCTTTGTTGGAACCGATTTGATACGCCCCAATATTAATCAGGTCTTCCGAATCTTTATATATAGCAAGAAGTCGCTTTAATTCGTTCGCTGCATCCTGCTGCTGCTCGGTGACGATTTCCTTCATCACGCGGCTGACGGAAGCAAGCACGTCGATCGCGGGGAAATGACCTTTGTGGGCAAGATGGCGGCTTAACACGATATGGCCGTCCAAGATGCCTCGCACCGCATCGGCGATCGGTTCGTTCATATCGTCGCCGTCTACCAGAACGGTATAGAACGCGGTGATGGAACCGGTAGGTCCCGTACCCGCGCGTTCTAGCAGCTTGGGTAACGCCGCGAAGACGGAAGGCGTGTAGCCCCGGGTTGCCGGCGGCTCGCCTATGGCGAGTCCGACTTCGCGCAGCGCCATCGCGTACCGCGTAACGGAATCCATCATTAACATCACATTCAGTCCGCGGTCCCGGAAATATTCGGCGATCGACGTCGCGATCAAGGCGCCTTTCATCCTTATGAGGGCCGGTTGATCGGAGGTCGCCACGATGACAACGGATCTGGCAAGACCTTCCGGACCCAGATCCTTCTCGATAAACTCCAGCACTTCCCTGCCGCGTTCGCCGATAAGGGCGATGACGTTTACATCGGCTGAAGTGTTGCGCGCGATCATGCCGAGCAGCGTGCTCTTGCCGACCCCAGAACCCGCGAAGATGCCGACGCGTTGACCTTGCCCTACGGTGAGCAGTCCGTCGATCGCCCTGACGCCGATGCTGAGCGGCTTTGTCACCCGCGGCCGATTCAGCGGATTACTAGGTTCATTATGCGTCGAGTAATGCTGCATTCGGCTAGGCAGGAAACTCCCGTCGAGCGGATTGCCGAGGCCGTCCAGCACCTTGCCGAGGAGCTCGGAGCCGACTTGAACAGTCAGCGGCTTGCCGGTTCCCACGACATCGCAGCCGGGGCTGATCGCATGCAGATCGCCAAGCGGCATTAGAATGACTTTGTTGTCTCTAAAGCCTACCACTTCCGCTTTGAGAGGTTTTGCCGATTTGGAAGGATAGATATAACATAGATCGCCAATGCTTGCATCCGGCCCTTCCGATTCTACAGTCAGCCCGATGACTTGGGTAACCTTCCCGTTCACGCGGACTGGATCGATCGGTCTCAAGTGCTCCAGATACTTATGTACGTCAAGCGGCTTATTCGCGATCATCGTGATGGCCTCTCTCCTCGCCGCTCTGATGGGCAAGCTGGATCAACTCCCGCTTGATCTCGGCCAGCTGGGTATCGATCCTGGCGTCGATGCTGCCATAAGCGGAGCGAATGACGCAGCCGCTATCCTTGACCGTTGAATCCGGCAAGATGTGAAGCTCGGCTTGCGAGTCGATCGCCGTATGCAGCTCTTCCCTCGCCGCTTGCAGGAATGCAAGCTGGCCCGGGGCGACGCAGAGCGTAATGACGCCTTGTTCCCTTCTTCGGGAAAGCGACTTGCGAATCAGCTCGACCGCAATTTCTGGAGCGAGCGTCAGCTGCCGGCCGATAATTTTCTCGGCGATCGCGCAGCTTAGTTCGACAAGGAACGGCTCCGCTTCTTGGATGATCTGTTCCCGCATCGCGTAAGCGCCTTTCAGCGCTTCGGCCGCTTCGGCCAGTTTGGCTTCCCAGTCGCGTTGCAGCTGCTGCTCGGCATCCGTGGAACCTTGTGCGAATCCAAGCTCGTAACCTTCCTTGCGGGATTGTTCGAATGCCGCTTCGTCTTCGGCGCGCTTCTGCAGCCACCAGACATCGATCTGGCTCTCGGCATCGGCGATCATCCGGTCGCATTCCTGCGATGTTTCGCGTAGCCGTTCTTCCGCGAACGATTCCGCATCGGACAGAATCTGATCGCGCAACGCGATTGTTTCTTGATCCGGCTCCGGTGGTTGCGGCTCCGCTTGCGCGGATGGGTCGCCGCCGATCGGCGCTGCATACGGATTTGACCATTGCAGTCGTTTCAGTTGTTCTAACGAAATGACGCTGGAGGACTTGATCAAATTAGACAATGATATCATCTCCTCCGCCGCGCGCGATAATAATTTCACCCGACTCTTCTAACCTGCGAATCGTAGCGACGATTCGAGTCTGGGCTTCTTCAACATCACGCAGCCGGACAGGCCCCATAAATTCCATTTCTTCCTTGAACGATTCGGCCATCCGTTTGGACATGTTGCGGAATATCGCCTCGCGGACTTCTTCGCTGGCCACTTTGAGGGCAAGCTGCAGGTCGGCGTTCTCGATATCGCGGATAATGCGTTGGATGGAACGATTGTCGATGTTGACGATATCTTCGAAGACGAACATCCGTTTCTTGATCTCTTCCGCCAGCTCCGGATCTTGAATCTCGAGCGCGTCGAGAATGGTGCGTTCCGTTCCCCGATCTACGCCGTTCAGAATCTGGACGATGGAATCGATGCCGCCGGCGTTCGTGTAATCCTGCGTAACCGTCGCGGACAGCTTCTGTTCCAGTACCCGCTCGACCTGCGAGATGACTTCCGGAGAGGTGCTATCCATGAGCGCGATTCTTCTCGCCACATCCGCTTGTTTGTCTTGCGGAAGCGAGGACAAAATTTGGGACGATTGTTCGGATTGCAGATACGACAATACAAGCGCGATTGTCTGGGAATTTTCGTTCTGGATAAAGTTCAGGATCTGCGTCGGCTCCGCTTTCCTCGCGAAGTCGAACGGCCTTACCTGCAGCGTTGCGGTCAACCGGTTAATGACATCCTGCGCCTTGGCTTCTCCGAGCGCTTTCTCGAGAATGTCCTTCGCGTAACTAATCCCGCCTTGCGAAATATATTCCTGAGCCAGGCAAATTTGGTGAAACTCGCTTAGAATGTTCTCGCGGTCGTTGCTGTCGACCTTGCGTACGTTCGCGATCTCCAGCGTCAGCTGCTCGATCTCGTCGTCCCGCAAATGCTTGAAGATTTGCGCCGATACTTCAGGTCCTAACGTGATAAGCAAAATAGCCGCTTTCTGACGTCCGGTTAATCCTTGCATCATGTTCTTGGACAATGGAGGCACCTCTATTCATCCACAAGCCAGGTGCGAAGAAGGTTGACGAATTCGTCAGGCTTGCGTTTGGCGAGTGTCTCAAGATTTTTGCGAGCTTGGCTTTCGTTGTTGACGCTGTCCAGATCGAGCGTCGGATATTCCACTTTGGTAGACGCCGGCGTCATTTCGACTTCCTCCACCGCCGCCAGTTTCCGTCTGCGGTTCATCATGAAGACTAGGCCGCCGATCACCGCTAGCGCCGCTGCGCCGAGTCCGATCGCCCATGGCGTCGATAACCCGCTGTTCGAAGCTGCAGAAGGATTCTCTGCGAAGTTGCTCGCGATAAGCGATACCTTCTTGCCTATGACGTTGTCGTCGTTCACGTCTTGGCTCGAACCCGCCAGTTGGCTGCGCACGACGGAGGTCAAATAATTCATAATATCCGTTCTGGCGTTTTCGTCATTCAATTGCGAAGCTTCGATGCCGATACTAATAGATAAGTCATCTAATGCGTAAGGAGCAGACTCGATAAATTTTTTAATTCGGTTGTAATCCCAATTGATAATTTGAGAATTCGTTTCCGACGAGTTCGACCCTTGGGAGCCGGCCTCATAGCCCGGAATATCCGTCTCCCCCGTACCGGCCACACCGCCCGCAGGTGACTGCGATCCGGTCGAAATCGAGTTGTTTGTTTCTTCGCTGACTTTGATCCCGTTGTTGTCGTTGTTTTCGAGCGGCTGAACCAAGTTTTCCTCGGTCTCCCACCTCTCGAAATTCATCGAGCTCGTGATGCTCACGACAAGATTGTCCGAGCCGACGATCCGTCCTAGAAACTGTTGAATTTCGTTTTTCAGGCCGGTTTCGTATTTGCTCTGGATTTGGAATTGCATCTCGACCGCATCGGCGTTGCTCGTTGCCGCGCCTTCCGCTTCGGAGGAGATCAGCTCGCCTTGCGCGCTGGAGATCGTAATGTCTTCGATCGCAAGATCCGCGACCGTCGCTTTGACGAGATTGTAGTAACTGTCGATGGCCTTCTGCGAAGGACGGTAGCCTGGCATGAATTGCATCACGATCGCCGCTTTTGCTGTCGGCTCCTCTTCCGTTGTGAGGAACACGCTATCTTCCGGACGGTTAATGAGCACTTTCGTGCTTTCGACGCCTTGAAGGCCGTTCAGCAGCTTCTGTACTTCGCCGTTTAACGCGCTTTGATACTTTACATCGAATACATTTTCGGTATCGCCGAATTGTGTGGAATTAGAGGTAAAGATTTCGAAACCGATCGACCCGTTCTGAACCAAACCTTGCGAACCTACATCGACCTTCACTCTTGATGCAACCGCGCTCGGAACCGAGATGCTAGTGCCATTGTTGTTGAGCTCATAAGGAATGCCGTTGCCATCGAGATAAGCCATGACAGCCGCGGCGTCGGTTGCGTCCATATTTTGAAACGCGAGTTCGTATTCCGTCCTGGTGAACACAATTGTTAACAGAATGACCGTCAACAACAATCCACTAATCGATGCCCCCAACCATAGTTTTTGTTTTTTGCCCATCTGGCCCCAGAACTGCACGAGCCTTTCGCGATAGTGGGCGAATCTCTCGTTCACATTGTCACCTCACCCAAATACTGTGCTAATTAAAAAGTAGGATTAAATTTGCATCCGCATCATTTCCTGGTAAGCTTCCACGACTTTGTTGCGGACCTGTGAGGTTAATTGCAAACTGAGATGCGCTTGCTCCGATGCAAGCAGCACTTGCGTGACATCCACCTTGCCGACCAAATACTGGTCGTTCAGCTCATGCACCTTCTTCTCTTGATTGCTGACGCTTTCGAGCGCCGTTTGCAAATACTGTCCGAAGGATTGCGTAAGCTCCGCCGGAGTGGACTGATCAATCGGTTTGGTCTGAACGATCGTTTTGGCAGGGGCGATAGGCCCAAGCTGCATCGATTGAATCATTATTTTCCCTCCGTTTATGTATTAACGTTAAGCCTTGCCGATCTCAAGCGCCTTGACGAACATGGCTTTTGTCGCATTGATTGCCGTTACGTTAGACTCATAAGCTCGTGAGGCGGAAATCATATCTACCATCTCTTTGGCAACGTCCACGTTAGGCATATGTACATATCCGTTCTCGTCCGCATCCGGGTGCGTAGGATTATAGACGAGTTTGTTAGGCGTATGGTCCTCCTGAATTCGGGCTACCCGAACGCCTGAAACGTTTTCTCCTCCCCCCATTTGCCGAGAGAGAAGCGAAGAGAACGACTGCTGCGTTGGCTCCAGCACGACGAGCTTCCGCTTGTAGGGCTCGAACTTGCCGTTCACGTAACTTCCACGCGTCGTTTCGGCATTGGCGATGTTGGAGGAGATCACGTCCATCCGCATACGCTGGGCGGTTAACGCCGAGGCGCTTATATCAAATCCGTTTGAAAGCTTCACCTAATTAACCCCTCCCTTCAATCCCGGTTCTCATCATTTTCAGATCATGATTAATTTGCTGGATATAAAAGTTATAGCTGAGCTGATTCTTGGCCAACAGGGACATCTCGCGATCGATGTCGACATTATTCTGGTTATTATTCATTGATGTCGAATTGTCACTGATGACTTGAGCCTCCGGGATTCTTGCAGCCCCGGTCCCGATTGAGATATGCCTCGAATCCGTTTTCTTGCCGGAGATACGTCTCAGTCCGTCGCCGGCCATCGATTGCTCGAGCAGCTCCTCGAATAACACCTCGGAACGCTTGAAGTACGGCGTTTCGGCATTGGCGACATTGTTGGAAATAACGCGCTGCCTTGATTCGGCGGCGTAGACGGCCGCTTCCAAGCGCCCAAATGATGCGCCATTCAACAAATTCACTTTACGTTTCACCACTTTCGCTATGAAAATCTTAATTAACGTATTCAACAGATTGCTGCTCATTCCTTCTTTCTTCGACAATTAATTATTAAAAAAATGAGATCAATCTGTCGTTTTTTGCTGATACGAATATCTTCTTTATTTTCCTAAATTATTACAATGAGAAAAAAGCCCTATCTTTAAAAAAAGATAGGGCTTTCCTGTACTTATGGAACTAGGACTACGATTTGATCTTTTTCAGCTCTTGCAGAAGTTGGTGATTAAGGATTCGAATGTAAGTACCCTTCATTCCAAGCGACCTGGTTTCGATGACGCCGGCGCTTTCCAGCTTGCGGAGCGCATTGACGATAACCGAACGGGTAATGCCGACGCGGTCGGCGATTTTGGAAGCGACGAGTAGGCCTTCCTTCCCATCCAGCTCTTCGAAAATATGTTCCACCGCTTCAAGCTCGCTGAAGGACAACGAACCTACCGCGACTGATACGACCGCGCGGCTTCTGACTTCCTGCTCGATTTCGTCGGCGCGCTCGCGCAAAATTTCCATGCCTACGATCGTGGAGCCGTACTCCGCAAGCACCAGGTCGTCGTCGTCGAACGATCCCGACATCCGGGTTAGCACTAGCGTGCCCAAACGATCTCCGCCGCCTGTAATCGGGACCACGGTCATCACTTCTTGGTCTCCAAGCCTAGAGAACGTTTCCAGGATACCCGGATCGAGCGCGACGTTCGTCATGGATTCGGCCGTATCCAGAAATCGAATGTTGCTTTCTTGGGAGAAACGAAGCTCGTCCCCCGACAAGGAACGGATATAATCGTGGTCGTAAATATCGACAGCTGCGCAGCCCAATATTTTGCCTCTGCGGCTGACGACGAAGACATTGCTTTGAATGGTGGAGCAAAGCACTTCAGCCATTTCCCTGAAGTTAAGGGCCTTGCCGGCCGCTCGCTGGAGCAGCCGGTTCAGCGTTCTCGTTTTGTTTAATAAACTCATTTCCAATGTGCCTCCCAGAACTGTAGCGACTACAAAATATATTGGCTCAAATCGCGGTCCTTCGCTATGCCGCCAAGCTTCTCGCGCACGTATTCCGGCGTGATGGTCATCTTGTCGAGCGATAGCTCGGGCGCTTCGAAGCTTAAATCCTCGAGCAGCTTCTCAAGGATCGTATGAAGACGGCGCGCGCCGATATTCTCCATGTTGCGATTCACGTCCGCGGCGATCGAAGCCATCTCCCTTATCGCCTCCGGCGAGAATTCGACTTCGATGCCTTCCGTCTGAAGCAACGCGGTGTATTGCTTGGTCAGTGCGTTCTTCGGCTCCGTCAGTATACTGATGAAGTCGTCCAGGCTGAGCGATGTCAGCTCGACCCGAATCGGGAAACGCCCTTGAAGCTCCGGAATAAGATCCGAAGGTTTCGCGATGTGGAACGCGCCCGCGGCGATGAACAGAACATAATCCGTCTTCACGGGGCCGTACTTGGTCATAACCGTCGAACCCTCGACGATCGGCAGAATGTCTCTCTGAACCCCTTCGCGCGAAACATCGGGTCCGGAGCCTCTGGACGGGCTTGCGATTTTGTCGATTTCGTCGATGAAAATAATGCCGCTCTGCTCCGCGCGCAAGACGGACTCCGTCACGACGTCGTCCATATCGATCAGCTTGTTCGCTTCTTCCTGCGTAAGCGCCTTGCGCGCTTCCTTCACGGGAAGCTTCCGCTTTTTCGGCTTCTTCGGCATTAATTGGCCAAACAGCTCCGACATGTTCATGCCCATGCCTTCCGGACCTTGGCCGTTCGCCAGCATATCCATCATATTCGGCGTCGTATCCTCGACCTCGATCTCGATCAGCTCGTTCTCCAGCTTGCCTGCGGCGAGCTGCTCCCTGATTTGGGAACGTTTCAGCTGCAGCGTCTGATCTTGTTCCTTGTCCTTCTCTTCTTCCTTCTCTTCCTGCCCGCCGCCGAACAACATTTCGAACGGATTTTTGGCCGGCTTCGCTTTCACCGCGCTCGGCGCGAGCAGCAAGACGATTCGTTCGTTGGCTTGTTTCTCGGCCTTCTCGCGCACTTGCTCCGTCTTCTCGGCTTTCACCATGCGGATTGCCGTTTCGACCAAATCGCGGACCATCGACTCCACGTCGCGGCCAACGTAGCCGACCTCCGTGAATTTGGTCGCTTCGAGCTTGACGAACGGCGCTTTCACGAGGCGCGCGAGACGGCGCGCGATCTCGGTTTTGCCGACGCCGGTCGGGCCGATCATCAGAATATTTTTGGGTACGATTTCGTCTCTCAGCGCTTCATCGAGCCGGCTTCTGCGGTATCTGTTGCGCAGCGCGACGGCAACGGAACGTTTCGCATCCTTCTGGCCAACGATGTACTTGTCGAGCTCCGCCACGATCTGGCGCGGCGTCCATGCATCATTCCCCATTCTACTCGCCTCCCGCATTCTTCTAAACGATCTCTTCCACGATAATATTATGATTCGTATAGACGCATATTTCGGCCGCGATTTCGAGCGCAGACCTAGCCATCTCCTTCGCTTCGAGACCCGGCGCGTGGCGCTTGAGCGCCCTTGCGGCCGACAAAGCGAATGTCCCTCCCGAACCGATCGCGAGTATGCCGTCATCCGGCTCGATGATCTCGCCGTTGCCGGAGATGAGCAGCAGGCCCGATTTGTCCATGACGAGCATCATCGCCTCAAGCTTTCGGAGCACTCGGTCCGAACGCCAATCCTTCGCCATTTCGACCGCAGCCCGTTGCAAGTTGCCATGATGCTCTTCCAGCTTCGCTTCGAATTTCTCGAACAAAGTGATCGCATCCGCGACCGAACCCGCGAACCCCGCAACCACTTGTCCTCGGTACAAACGCCTGACTTTCTTCGCCGTATTTTTCATGACCATGCTGTTCCCGAAGGTAATTTGACCATCGCCGGCGATAGCGCCCTTCCCTTCGTGGCGAATCGCGCAGATCGTGGTGGCATGAAATTGCATTTCCATCCTTCCGCCTCCTCATCCATAAGGTGTTATCGTAAACGTTTTAAGCATGCAAAAGCAATTTCCGGAAGTGAAAAAGGTCATTTAGTCTACTCTATGTGAGCAGAGCGTCGAACAGCACGTTTACCGCCCTTACCGTCTGTTAACGGCATTGCTCTAGTCTACTGTACGGCAAGATGCTCCAAATGTTGCATTTTGAACGCTTCTATCGCGTCAAGCGCCCGGTTTGCGATCGCCTCGTTTTTGTCCTTCTTGTTCCGAATTCGCGTTTCCAGCGGCGGGAACAAGCCGAAATTCGCGTTCATCGGCTGAAAATGTTTAAAGTCGGCCGTCGTAATGTAATTCGCCATGCTGCCAAGGGTCGTCTGCTCCGGCAGAACGATCGGCTCGAGCCCGCGCGCCAATCTGCCCGCGTTCACACCCGCGATCAAGCCCGATGCCGCCGATTCGACGTAACCTTCGACTCCGGTCATCTGCCCGGCGAAAAACAGTGTCTCGCTCGACTGCGTCTGGTAGGTCGGCTTGAGCAGCTTCGGCGAATTAATGAACGTATTGCGGTGCATGACTCCGAAACGAACGAATTCGGCGTTCTCCAGTCCCGGAATAAGCGAAAATACGCGTTTCTGTTCGCCCCACTTCAGATGGGTTTGGAAACCAACCATGTTGTACAACGTGCCCGCCGCGTTATCCTGACGCAGCTGAATGACGGCATGCGGCAGCTTGCCCGTATGCGGATTCATCAACCCGACCGGCTTCATGGGACCGAACAGCGCGGTTTGTTTGCCCCGCTTCATCATGACTTCGATCGGCATGCAGCCCTCGAAATAGATTTCTTTCTCGAACTCCTTGAGCTCCGCCGTCTCCGCGCTAATCAAAGCATCGTAGAAGACGTCGAACTCCTTTTCGGTCATCGGACAATTGAGGTAGGCCGCTTCTCCCTTGTCATACCGGGAAGCCAAATAAACCTTGCTCATGTCGATGGAATCCTTCTCGATGATCGGCGCCGCGGCGTCGTAGAAATAGAAGTACTCCTCGCCCAGCAGCTCTTGAATCTGCTTGGACAACGCGGGTGCGGTGAGCGGCCCCGTTGCGATGACGGCAATGCCTTCTCGCGGGATCTCGGTCACTTCCTCGTTCAGCACTTCAATGAGCGGATGCTCGCGCAGCCTGCTCGTTACTTCGCCCGAGAAGCCGTCGCGATCGACCGCGAGCGCGCCTCCCGCGGGTACGGCGTTGTGATCGGCACTGCTGAGGATCAGGGAATTCAACCGGCGCATCTCTTCCTTCAACACGCCTACGGCGTTCGATAAGCCGTTGGCGCGCAAGCTGTTGCTGCATACCAATTCTGCGAATTGATTCGTATGGTGAGCCGGCGTTTGTTTCGCCGGACGCATTTCGTATAGCGTGACGGGCACGCCCTGCGACGCGATCTGCCATGCGGCTTCGCTGCCCGCAAGTCCTGCACCGATGACGGTAACTCTCTGGGACATTCGTAACTTCAATCCTTTCGGCAAAACTTTTTGAAATTTCTGACGTTAATTGGCACACATTGGCTGAGAAAGACATCATCCTCCCCGTGAAGGGAGGACGTGAGTGACGTTCGTCATTCGGTTAAGCCTGCTCTTCCTGATCCTCATCCGGCGCTTCTTCCGAATAGCTGCATGTCGGACATTGCAGCTTCACGCCGGCGCGGCTGCGTTTCTCCACGAGCATGGCGTCGCAATTAGGGCAAGGCTTGCCCGTCGGCTTATCCCAAGAAACGTAATCGCAGCCCGGATACTGGTCGCAGCCGTAGAAAATCCGGCCCTTTTTGCTGCGTCTTTCGATGATTTTACCTTCGCCGCATTTCGGGCAGCTTACGCCAATATCCTTGACGATCGGCTTCGTATTGCGGCAATCCGGGAAACCTGAGCAAGCGAGGAATTTGCCGAACCGACCCATTTTGTACACGAGCGGCTTGCCGCATTTCTCGCAGATCTCGTCGGAAACCTCATCCTGGATCTCGATTTCTTTCATTTCGTCTTCCGCGACCTCCAGCCGCTTCTCGAACGATTCGTAGAAGTTGGCGAGCACCTTCACCCAGTCCACGGTTCCCTCTTCCACATGGTCGAGATTCCCCTCCATGTTCGCCGTGAACTCGGCGTCGAGAATTTCGGGGAAAAATTCTTCCATTAGCTGAATGACGAGTTCGCCGAGCTCCGTCGGCATGAACTTCTTCTCTTCGATCGCGACATAGCCGCGTTTCTGGATCGTTTCCAGCGTCGGCGCGTACGTGCTTGGCCGTCCGATGCCGAGCTCCTCCAGCGTCTTCACAAGCCTTGCTTCCGTATAACGCGGCGGCGGCTGCGTAAAGTGCTGCTTCGGCTCCACCGACTCGGTCTCCAGCCTATCGCCGATCGCAAGCGGAGGAAGGAACTTATGCTCTTCTTCCGTTCCGTCGTCATTGCCTTCGACGTAGACCTTCATGAAGCCGGGGAATTTGATCTTTGAGCCTGTCGCGCGGAATACCGCATCGCCCGATTGCAGGTCGACCGTCATCGTGTCAAGAACGGCGGATGCCATCTGGCTGGACGCGAACCGCTCCCAGACCAGCTTGTATAACCGCAGTTGATCACGCGAGAGGAAAGGCTTCATCGATTCGGGATCGCGATAGATCGACGTTGGACGGATCGCTTCGTGCGCATCCTGCGCGTTGCTGTTTTTCTTCGTGTACACCCGCGGCTGCTCCGGCACGTAATCCGGACCGTATTTCTCGGTGATATATTCCTTCGCCTCGTCTTGCGCGACCGGCGAGATGCGTGTCGAATCCGTTCTCATGTATGTAATGAGACCGACCGTGCCCTCCTTGCCAAGCTCAACGCCTTCGTACAGCTGCTGGGCGACGGACATCGTCTTGGAAGCGCGATAGCCGATCTTGCGTGCCGCTTCTTGCTGCAAGGAGCTTGTAATGAAAGGAGGCGCGGGATTCCGCAGTCTTTCCTTCTCTTTCACTTCCAGGACGGTGAACGATTCGCCTTTCATTGCGGCTAATACTTCTTGTACGTCGGCTTCCTTG
The DNA here is from genome assembly GCF_030929555.1 of Paenibacillus sp. LHD-117. GTDB lineage: Bacteria > Bacillota > Bacilli > Paenibacillales > Paenibacillaceae > Pristimantibacillus. Next base: position 156,150 of record NZ_JAVFVT010000007.1, read on the forward strand.
CCTAGCTCCCGTTTCTCGCCGTTCACGGAATAATATTTGGATTCGAGCGATACGCCCTTCTGCTTCAGCTTGGCCGTGATGGACCAATACTCCTCGGGCACGAACGCGTCGATTTCGTTATCCCGGTCGATGATGAGCTTCACCGCTACCGATTGTACGCGGCCGGCGGATAATCCCTTCTTCACCTTCTTCCAGAGAAGCGGGCTGATCTTGTAGCCAACCAGACGGTCAAGTATACGGCGCGCCTGCTGGGCGTTGACCAGGTCCATATTGATTTTGCGGGGATGCTTAAACGCATCCTTGACCGCTTGTTTCGTTATTTCATTAAAGACGACCCTGCATGTATCGCCTTCGTTCAGCTCCAGGTAATGGGCCAAATGCCAGGCGATCGCCTCGCCTTCGCGATCGGGGTCGGCCGCCAGATAAACGTTTTTCACTTTTTTGCTGGCGTCCTTCAGTTCTTTCAGCACGCTGCCTTTGCCGCGGATCGTAATATATTTGGGATTAAAGTCGTTCTCGACTTCGACGCCAATCTGGCTCTTCGGCAAATCGCGAATATGGCCCATGGAGGCTTTTACGATAAATTTGCTGCCTAAGTATTTGCCGATCGTTTTGGCTTTGGCCGGGGATTCTACTATGACTAATGAATCAGCCATGCGAGGTGCCTCCTCTCTTTGCGACAAGTTACAGGATCATATATATGGAACCAGGCTGTAGCTCGATTTTCCGTTTTATACATAAATTTAGCAGAAGTGCGTTCAAATGTCCAAACGGAATAGCAGACAGCTCGTGAAGTTCGTCGATCGACATGGGCCGGTCTCTAAGCAGGGCCAGCAGTTTGACCTCTTCGGGCGTGGTCAGTTCGGCAGGCCGATCCTTCCCGGGCTCGTCAATCATCGAAATCTTAGCCCATGGTTTCGCCGCTTCGCGAAGCCATAGCAGCTGTTCGAAAATATCGTCGATACCCGTAAGAATCCTAGCTTTCTCCTCGCGGATCAACGCATTTGGCCCCTCGCTCTTCGGGGATGAATGATGGCCGGGAACCGCGAACAATTCCCTATTCATCTCGAATGCGAATTTCGCCGTAATAAGGGATCCGCTCTTCTGCGCTCCCTCCACGACGACCGTCGCGCAGGCGAGCCCCGCGATGATCCGATTACGCTGATGGAATTGGCCTGGGTGAAGCTTCGTCCCGAGTGGCGTCTCTGATAACAGCAGTCCTCTCTCCGCTATGCTGCGAAATAAGGATTCGTTCTGCGGCGGGTAACAGGTATCGATAGGGGTAGGCAGCACGGCTATCGTGCTCCCAGAGCCGTTCAGAGCCGCCTCGTGCGCTCTGCTGTCGATTCCTCTAGCCAATCCGCTAACGACCGTAATACCGGCTTCTGCGAGCTCCTGAGCGATGTTAGATGCCGTTTGCCTGCCATATGCCGTCGGCATACGCGTGCCAACGATGGCGACCGCAGGGCGTTCCAGCAATTCCAATCGTCCCTTTGCGTACAATACCCACGGCGGCTGGGCGATTTGTCCAAGCACGAACGGGTACGCCTCATCGAAGGGCGTCAACAGGACGGCCCCCGCGTCGGAAGTTCTCGCCTCGGCTCCGGCAGACCTTCCTTCATCTAATGCGGAATGCCATGAGCGATTCCGGAATAGCTCAACCGTTCTGTCCGCCTGATCCTTGCGGAAGCCGGCAGCCAGCAGCTCTTCGCCCGTCCACCGCTCTTTTGCCCAAAGTCTATGCTTCACTGCCCTGTCTATCGCATGCCAACCTATGCCCGGTATCTCGTATAACGCCAGTACCATCGTTCGTATTCGATTCCGTTTATCGTTCATTGACCATAACCCTCTCATGGTTAGGGCAGGTTCACATCCTTATCTATTTTGCTTCACATGGAGGAAGAATGCAAGTCGCCCTTTATTTTTGAGCTTAAGCCGCTTGGGAAAGCAAAAGAAAAAGCAACCTTCAAGACCCAATTGGGCAGAAAGGTTGCTTACCTGTATCGTTAGTTATTCGATTACTTGCGCGTGATGCATTTTTCCAGGAGGCCTTGCTCTTCCAGCACGCTCACGAGCGTGGAGCCCATGTCGGAAGGCGTAGGAGCGACTTTGATTCCGCAAGCTTCAAGCGTTGCGATCTTTTCTGCCGCCGTGCCTTTGCCGCCGGAAATAATGGCGCCAGCATGTCCCATCCGTTTGCCCGGAGGCGCCGTCGCGCCGCCGATGAAGCCGACGACAGGCTTCTTCATGTTCGCCTTGATCCACTCGGCCGCTTCTTCTTCGGCCGTGCCGCCGATTTCGCCGATCATAATAACGGCGTATGTGTCCGGATCATCGTTGAAACGGCTAAGAATATCGATGAACTCGGAACCCTTGACAGGGTCGCCGCCGATGCCGACCGCGGAGGATTGACCGATGCCGCGAGTCGTTAATTGGTGAACCGCTTCGTATGTCAACGTCCCGGAACGGGACACGACGCCTACATGGCCAACTGTGTGGATGTAACCTGGCATGATGCCGATTTTGCACTCGCCCGGCGTGATAACGCCCGGGCAGTTCGGCCCGATCAATACCGTTTTGCTTCCTTCCATGTAACGTTTCACGTTAACCATGTCGAGGACAGGGATGCCCTCCGTGATGCAGATGACGAGATCCAGCTCGGCATCTACCGCTTCCATGATGGAATCGGCAGCGAATGCCGGCGGTACGTAAATAACGGATGCTGTTGCGCCCGTTGCGTTTTTCGCTTCAAGAACCGTATTAAATACCGGCAAAGTAGCCACGGAGCCGTTCTCCAGCGTAATGTCCACGGTTGTTCCGCCTTTGCCAGGCGTTACGCCGCCTACCATTTGCGTGCCGTAGTCAAGTGCGCCTTTTGCGTGGAACATGCCCGTTTTGCCCGTGATGCCTTGAGTGATGACCTTTGTATCCTTATTGACCAAAATACTCAACTTAACTCACATCCCCTGATTGAATTCAATGCTTATCGAGGTTGTTCAAAAAGTCCGCTTCCCATTACGAAGTAACACAAGTGGCCTACTCGACATCGAATCTTGAACTCAGCCGAACCTAAGCTTATGCTTTCGAAGTATGTTTCCTTCGGAAACATTGCAGGTGCTCACGTAGCTCTGCTACGCTCCGCTCCTCAGTTCTAGCTTCTTTCAATATTCTCGGTACTGAAAACCGAACTTTTTGAACTCTAAATTATTGTCAGCCGCTATCGCAGCTTTATTTCACTAGAGCGACAATCTTCTGAGCGCCGTCGGACATGGAATCGGCCGCAACGATGTTCAGGCCGGATTCGTTGAGCAGCTTTTTGCCCAACTCGACGTTCGTGCCTTCGAGGCGTACGACCAGCGGACGGTCCAGACCCAGCTCTCTCGCAGCCGCGATTACGCCTTCCGCGATAACGTCGCACTTCATGATGCCGCCGAAAATATTGACGAAAATGCCTTTGACCTTCTCGTCAGACAGGATGATTTTGAACGCTTCCGTTACTTTCTCTTTGGTAGCGCCGCCCCCTACGTCCAGGAAGTTGGCAGGGTCGCCGCCGTAGTATTTGATAATGTCCATCGTCGCCATCGCCAAACCTGCGCCGTTAACCATGCAGCCGATGTTGCCGTCGAGCGCGATGTAGCTCAGGTCGTATTTGGACGCTTCGATTTCTTTCGCGTCTTCCTCGTCGAGGTCGCGCAGCTCGATGATGTCCTTGTGGCGGTAAAGCGCATTGGAGTCGAAGTTCAGCTTCGCGTCAAGCGCCATGACGTTGCCGTCGCCGGTCACGACAAGCGGGTTGATCTCGGCGATGGAGCAGTCTTTCTCCACGAACGCCGCGTACAGCGCCAGCATAAATTTGACCGCCTTGTTCACCAGCTCGGTCGGGATATTGATCGCGTAAGCCAGCTTGCGGGCTTGGAACGGCTGCATGCCAACCGCAGGATCAATTACTTCTTTGAAGATTTTCTCCGGGGAATGCTCGGCAACTTCCTCGATCTCCGTGCCGCCTTCTTCGGATGCCATCATCGTCACACGGCCCGTGCCGCGGTCGAGTACTACGCCGATATAATATTCCTTCTTGATATCGCAGCCTTGCTCAATCAGAAGGCGTTTTACTTCTTTGCCTTCAGGGCCTGTTTGGTGCGTAACGAGCACCTTGCCCAAAATTTCGCTAGCGTAAGCGCGAACCTCGTCCAGGTTTTTCGCGACTTTAACGCCGCCCGCTTTGCCGCGTCCGCCCGCGTGGATTTGCGCCTTCACGACGACGACTGGCGTTCCGAGCGATTGTGCCGCTTCGACGGCTTCGTCGACGGAGAAAGCCACTTTGCCCTCCGGTACGACTACCCCGTACTGCTTCAGCACCGCTTTGCCTTGATACTCATGGATATTCATTGTTGAAATCCTCCATTTCACAGACTCAAATCAGTCATATGTACACAAACCTTTTTCATTGTAGCATTTTTCTTTGTTGAAAGCGCAAGCTTTTTTGATATGGATATCATCTCAAAATGAGATTAAAGGCAGGCTACGCCAACTAGTATGACCCATTGCTAAAGAATTAATCGCCTTGTCGCTGCAAGGATTGACACGGTTCAGTATAGCGACTATGATGTTAGGTAATTGCTCCGAATCAACGAATTCGTAACGTTGTCCGTTTGATTCTTTTTACTAAAAATATAGATGCGCGAATGTAGGGAAGCACCCCATTGACGGCTCGTTCGATCAGCCTATGGAGGTGCTTTTTTTATGTTCACGATGATTCATAGCTCTAGCGTATTTGGTGTGGAAGGCAAGGGAATTTCGGTCGAGGTCGATCTATGCAACGGCCTGCCTCAGGTCAATGTGGTCGGATTGCCGGATCCGGCGGTACGTGAATCCGTCGAACGCGTGCGGGCTGCGATCAAAAACAGCGGTTTTCAATTCCCGATGGAAAGAATCACGGTCAATTTGGCGCCAGCCGATCTGCGCAAGGAAGGAACTGCCTTCGACCTAGCGATCGCGGCCGGCATTCTAACGGCGAGCGGGCAGCTCGATGGGAATCCGTTCTCAGGCACGCTGCTGATTGGCGAGCTTTCCTTGAACGGCGCGGTACGGCCGGTAACGGGAGTCCTGGCGATGCTGGAGGAAGCCAAGCGCTGCGGCATCCGCCGCGTTCTGCTCCCGCATCCCAACCGGGCGGAGGCGGAATGGATATCCGGGATGGAGCTGTTCGCCATCTCGCATTTGAAGGAACTGAGAGACCCGTCCGATGCCGATTCGGCATGGGACAGGCTGCGCGGCGTGCGGATCGGGGACGGAAGTTTGGATGAAAACCTCAGACGGCGCGAACATGCGGAAGAAGCAGAGGATTACGCGGATATCGTCGGCCAGCATCAAGGGAAACGAGCCATGCTGATCGCAGCTGCTGGGAAACACAATATTTTGCTCAGCGGCCCTCCCGGCACGGGCAAAACGATGATGATCCGGCGGCTGCCTGGCATACTACCCCAGCTTAGCGAGCGAGAAGCGCTTGAAGTGACCAAAATTTACAGTGTGGCAGGAAAGCTTCATGAAGACGCGCGTGGGCTGATGGTTCATCCCCCTTTCCGCGCTCCGCATCACAGCATTTCGACAGGCGGTTTGATTGGCGGCGGATCGGTGCCAAAGCCGGGCGAAGTGACGCTTGCGCATCGGGGCGTCTTATATTTGGACGAGCTCCCCGAGTTTCCAAGGTCGGTGCTGGAATTGCTCCGGCAGCCGCTCGAAGACCGGGTCGTCTCGATCGCCAGGGCAAGAGCGACCGTACATTTCCCGGCGAGCATCTTGCTCGCGGCATCCTATAACCCATGTCCGTGCGGCTATTATGGGCATGAGTACGGAGAGAAACGCTGCACCTGCAGCGCGGCTGCCGTCAGCCGTTATCGCTCCAAGCTGTCCGGCCCGTTGCTCGACCGGATCGACTTGCAGCTCGAAATACCGAGGCCGTTATCCCTTAACCGTTCGCATGATCGGGCGGACGCTACAACGGCGGATCTGCGTCAGCAAGTCCTGGAAGCCCGTTCTAGGCAACACGAACGCAACGCGCCTTACGGTGTCTTGTGCAATAGCGAATTGTCGGGCAGAAGTCTCAGGGAAGCGGCTAAGCTGCGGCCATCAGCCGGCAAACTATTGGAGGATGCGTTCCTCGCGCTCGGAATCAGCATGCGCGCCTACGATCGGTTGTTGAAGCTGGCACGCACGATCGCCGACGTGGAAGGCTCGGATGGCGTTGAGGAGGAGCATGTGGCGGAAGCGATCCAATATCGCAGACTGGATATGCAGCAATCTTAATCGGCAAGCTAGAAAGCGGCTTCGTAATGGGTATACGACTCGATCCCCTCATCCTTGCCGACCGTGATCGCGATCACATCGAATCTGACGCGGACATCGTGAAGGCGATGCTGCTGCAAATAGAGCTGGGCAATTCCCCTGACCTTCGCTTGCTTGCGAAAGTCGACGGATTCCGCGGCCGTGCCGTAACGCGCGCCGCTAGCCACTCCTCGGCTCCTCACTTCGACGAATACAAACGTGTCGCCTTGTCTCGCAACGATATCGATTTCTCCGCTTCGGCAGCGCCAATTGCGGGAGCGAATCTCATAACCCGCTTGCTCCAAACGGCGTCCCGCCTCCGCTTCTCCCAGCTTGCCGATTCGCAACCGTTCACTCGTCATGGCGGTAGTCCCTCGCTATCCGATCCGATTGGTAGACGAAACTTAAAATTTCGGCAACTAGCGTATAGAGCTCCGGAGGGATCTCTTGATCAATATCCAGCTTGGACAACACCTCGACTAATGATGCATCCTCCTGAACGGGAACTCCGCTTTCCTTCGCCTTGTCCAAGATCCTCTCGGCCATAAGCCCCGTTCCTTTGGCGGTGAGTACGGGAGCATGCCGATCCCCCGGCTCGTACTTGAGAGCGACTGCCTTGCGCACCGGCATCCGCTTCCCGGCTTTCGTCCAATCATTGTTCATGCCCGATAATCGACTCCTTTGTAACGAGCGGCCGTGAGCAATGCCGAGCTTGGCGGCGAAGACTGTTTCGTTTTATTCGTTGCGGAAGACGCATCGCTTTGGTACTCTCCATCGCCTTTCGGCATAGGCTTCGTCCGCATCGAGAGCAGCTGGTATCCCATTTGGCTCAGCCTTGCCGACATCTCCTCGCGCGAGCCCTCGATCAGTCCGGCGATAGCCGGATGATCGTTCCACAAATTCAGGCTGACGATCTTGTCAGTGACCTGCACGTCCACGAGCATATCCCCGAGCGAACGCATCGACAGATTGAATAGCAGCCTGCAGTTATCCGCATCAAGCTCTCCCCTGCGCCCCCGTCTTGTTTGAATTTGAACGGATGCCGTTTGTTCCCCGCTTGCGTCCTTGAGCGGTATGAACATCGTAACATGCGTAAATACGGAGTTGTTGCGCTCCGGCGAGAGAAGCAGCTGCTGCCCCGTAATTTGATGGATGAGCTGTTGCGCCGTTTCCTTCACTTGCGGCGGCAGCGCGTCGCTGCCGTTCACAAGGCTCATGAGCGCGCTCTTCAGCGATTCCTGCTGCATTCCGCCGCCGGCTTGCCCCGGGCCGCTAGCCAATCCCGTTCCTTGCCCGGGCTGCGCAAGGTCTTGCCCGGCCGGTCCGTCTTGCGCGATCGCTCCGAGAACTTTCACTGTCGCTCCAGCTCCTTGCTGCTGATCGGGCTTGACGGGAGCGACAAATCCTTCAGCTCCATCCGCGGTTGATGGCATGTCAGCGTCACCTAAAGATCCGTTCGCCGTCAACTTTGATGTTTGTGCCGGCGACAAGGACACGGAAGCCGTTCCCTGCTGCTGAACGGAAGCAGGCGAAGCGGCTAGTTTTGCCGTTGCCGAAGTTTCGGCCTGAACCGACAACCCGGAAACCGTTGCCGTTCTATCACTCGATTTTGTTTGGGGCTCCCCCGAAAGAGGCGGATTCGTCGCTTCGGTTGCCGCCTTCGCTAGCTGCAGCTCATGGTCGACGCCCAGCCACTTCATCATCTGTCCCAGCCAATTCGCAGGCGTTGCCGCGATTCGGACATCCCCCCCCTTTGCTATCGGGGATTGCGCCGGTTCATCTACTCCCGCCGCCTGCGACCGAGCGCTGTCAGTACGCGATCGGCCGCTTGTTGTCTCATCCGAATGAACGCTGTCGGTCCGCGACTGCGAAACCTCACCCGCTCTGGCAGACTGTGGAGTCGTTATCGCTTCATCTAACAGCGATGCTCCCTGCTGTAAAAGCCCGAGCAAGCGCGATGAGGTCTGCCCAGCTCCTTCTTGATTACCATCCGCCGCGCCGCTGGACCCCATTCCCGTCAGCTGCGCCCGCAGCGTATCCAACAGCTCATGCGCCGGCTTGCCGAACATAACTTGCCTCATGGAAGCGATCGTCTCCTGCGTCACCGGCAACCCTCGCTTGAAGGCGGTTGCCGCGGCCGTCATCCATTGCTCAGCATCCGCTCCTTTCGGCATAACGGTCGCTGCCTGCTGGAAGACCGCGGCTGTCGTACGGTTAATGGCAAACCCGTCTTGCCTCAAGCTCTTAATGATCGCGAGTGCCCACTTCTGATCAGGCAAGCCAAGCAGTTTGGCATAATCGCGGAAGGTATCGTCGAGCAGCCCGGAAGCGCTAAGGTCGACAGCCTTCAGCAGCACGAGCGAGCCGTCCGATTCCGGCTGCACCTGTAGCATCGCCGATTGTCCGGGTTGGAGCGCCATCTCCAGCTTCGCCCTTACATGAACACCGTTAATATTCACGATCGCTTCGTTATTGTCCAGCGCCTGCAGCACGACGCCGCGTACGATCTGGCCGACCTTCAGCTCCATCGCCCGGGATTCTCCGCTCGTCGCATCCCCCAGCAAGCCCCTCATCATTTGGCCGATATTCACTAGCAACACTCCTCTGACTGTACATCCGGTTTAGCCGCGCTTGTTACGATATGATTTATATCGGCCTTAAACGGCTTATGGTGAAGGGGCAATCATGGATCGGAGCAATGAAAGCGAATCAAAACTTATACTTTCTTATCATTAAAAAACGCCCGCCAAACCGCTGAATCGCCATGATCGGCCGTTTCCGCGGTTGCGCGAGCGCAACGTTCGTCTCTGATGCCTTTAGATCATAAACTTGCTACTGGGCTGCCAACAAAACGTCCTCTCCCAGTAGCTTCCTAAGGAACGTGCGCCGGTGAAGTTCGCTTGGGCCGTGCTCGAGCAGCATCTCGCGATGCAGCTTTGTCGCGTAGCCTTTGTGAATCGCGATGCCGTACGCCGGATACTTCTCTTCCCAATCCGTGAGGCAAAGTCTGTCCCTCGTCACCTTCGCCATGATGGATGCCGCGGCAATCGACTGGCTGTTCGCGTCTCCTTTTATAATCGACTCCTGAGGCAAGTTCACATCCACGACTTCCGCGTCCACCAGTATGTAATCGGCCGGTATCGCCAGCGCTTCGACCGCCATCTTCATGGCAAGTCTCGAGGCTTGCTTAATGTTTAGCCTGTCGATCGTCGACGCGTCGACTCTGGCAACCGACCAAGCGACGCTTTTCTCCGCGATGATGTCGTATAAGAGATCACGTTTCTTCTCCGACAGCTTCTTGGAATCGTCAATTCCTTCAATGACGAGCTGCGGAGGCAAAATGACCGCTCCCGCGACCACGTCGCCGAACAAACAACCGCGCCCGACCTCGTCCACGCCGGCAATCGCGGAGTAACCGTTTCCCCATGCTTGTTGCTCGTAATGCAGCATGCCGCAACTTCCCCCGTTTCCCCAAACTCCCATGTTCATCGCTTGTCCAGATCTCGATCGGTCGAGTTAACTTCTCGGTTCCCTTGACGGCATATCGTCATAAGGCGCTTCAAGCGTGATGCGCCCAAGCTTGCCTGCCCGCAAATCGCGCAAGATGATCCCTGAGGTTTTCTCCAGGTCCACTCGTCCCCCGCCCATCAAGCAGCCGCGTTTCCTTCCGATATCCTCCATGACCCGAACGATCTCTTCATTATCCTCGATATCCGCCGGAGGTTTCTCCAGGCCGTATCGTTCTTCCATAATCGGCCAATAACGGCCGACTAGCTCGCGAACGGCAAAAAAGGCGATGTCGTCCACGTTTAGTATTTGTTCCTTAATCGCTCCGGTCATCGCAAGCCTGTACCCGACGAGCTGGTCCTCGAACTTCGGCCATAGAATGCCCGGCGTGTCCAGCAATTCCATCTCGGTGCCGATTTTGATCCATTGCTGGCCTTTCGTCACGCCCGGCTTATCTCCCGTCGCCGCGATGTTACGACCGGCGAGCCGATTGATGAGCGTCGATTTGCCGACGTTCGGAATGCCGACGATCAATCCTCGAACCGCGCGCGGATTCATTCCTTTTGCGATTTGCCTGGCGATCTTCTCATGAAGGATTTGCTTCGCTTTCGCCGGAATCTCGTTCACCCTCGTGCCCGTCTGCGAGTCGACGGATACGCATTCATGCCCTTCATGGGCGAAATACGCCATCCACTGCTCCGTCGCGCGCGGGTCGGCAAGGTCTGACTTATTCAAGACGATCAGTCTTGGTTTCCCTTGCAAAATATCGTCCACCATCGGATTTCGGCTTGATAGCGGAACCCTGGCATCTAGCAATTCGATCGCGATGTCGATCAGCTTTAATTTATCTTGAATCTGCCGTTTGGCGCGGGTCATATGACCCGGAAACCATTGAATGGTCATGCTGTCACCTCAGTTGCTTCCCGATTGCTTAGTAGTTATGCTTAATAAACTCGATTTTGTTCAGCGGCCAGAAAATCACGTCGGCCCTGCCTACGATCTCGTCGTCCTTGACGAAACCGATCATCCGGCTGTCCGTGCTGTTGCTCCGATTGTCGCCCATCGCGAAGATCGTATCCTCCGGCACCGTCATTTCGGTAACCGTGTCGTTCGGGAAGTTGTATCTTGGCCCGTCGCCGTTGTACATGCCGCCTTCGGCCCTGGCCGCCGCGATCGCTTCGGCGATATACGGCTCCTCGACCTTCTCGTCGTTGATGTAAAGATCGTCGCCTTCCACCCTGATTTTGTCGCCGGGCACGCCGATGACGCGCTTAATGAATTTGCGGCCTTGTTCCGGCACGTCGAATACGACGACTTCGCCGAACTTCGGCTCTCTGATCGAATACAAAATTTTATTTACGATAAGTCGTTCGCCAGTCTCGAAGTTCGGCTGCATCGACGGCCCGTCCACGATAAACGGCTCGAACAAGAACATGCGAATAATAAACACGAGCACGACGGCAATGACAAGCGCTTTGATCCACTCGACGATTTCTTTGGACGCGCCGCTATTTTTGGCTGCTCCCGCACCATGCCTCGCCGAACGGCCTTGTATCGTCTCAGGGGCGGAAACGCGCTCGTCTTGCGAACCGGCCGTTTCCGACTCCTTGTTCCCATCGTCATTGCGATATTGCGAATCCATCAGCTCAGCCTTCTTTCGTCCCTGGTATTATGTATGGATCTTCGTGGAAAACGAAAAGGAGCTTGTTTGCGCAAGCCCCTCTTGTCGTTTCATCTTAACGAATTTCTTTAATTCTAGCAGCTTTACCACGCAGTTCGCGAAGGTAGTACAGCTTAGCGCGACGCACTTTACCGCGACGTGCTACGTCGATCTTGTCGATCTTAGGCGAATGAAGCGGGAACGTTCTCTCCACGCCTACGCCGTAAGAGATCTTACGAACCGTGAAGGTCTCGCTGATTCCGCCGCCGCGACGTTTGATTACGACGCCTTCGAACAACTGGATACGCTCGCGCGAACCCTCGATAACCTTAACATGCACCTTCAGCGTGTCGCCTGGGCGAAAGTTAGGAAGATCTTTACGCAATTGCTCTTGTGTAATTGCTTGTACGATATTCATTGAGTTCACTCCTTCCACCATAGACGTTCATGTAAGCTCCTGGCTCCCTCGGAGCCGCTCGACACTTATAGCGGACCGTCCGACTTTACGAACAACATTAGAAATATTACCATAGTTAGGCGCACAAATCAACCTATTTCTCATGCATGCCTGTATCGGGTATACTGACTATGATTGCCAGCAGGCATAAATGTGAAATGGGGGTTCGTTTTGAAGTTAAGAATATGGCATTTCATTATTATACTCATTCTTGCCAATCCGCAAACCGGTTATACGGCATCGGCGGCTTCCTTCCCCGATACGTTTTCGCATTGGGGAAACGGCTATATCGATTGGGCGGTGAAGGAAGGTCTGGCCCAAGGTTACGAGGACGGCAGCTTCCGGCCGGATGAGCCGGTCACCGAAGCCGAATTCCTTGCCTTGATGCTGCGCGCCTACGGCATCGTATCGCAGAAGGACGAGCAGCGGGCCGACTGGAAAAAAAGCTATTACGACCATGCCTACCGATTAGGCTGGCCGGTCAACTTCGATAACAAACGCGGCGGATTCCGCAGAGGAGAAGCCGCGTTGCTGATCGCGTCAGCCTCGAACGGACGGGCATTCGGCGAGAACGACGCGATTCAATGGCTGCTGGATCAAGGCATCTCGCGGGGCCGATCAACCGCCACGATCTACGGCTTCGAAGCCGGCGGCGGAGTCACCAGAGCGGAGGCATTGACCTTTATTTATATGATGAAGGAAAAAGTCGCCTCCCCCTCGCCCAAAACGATTCCTTCGGCAGGAACGACGCTTCGAGGAATCTCGTTAAACGACTATGTCGAGGAACTCCTCTTCAATCTCGGCGCTCCAGGCCGGATTGACGCGAGCGAATACGACTACCAATGGTACGTCTATCCGAAAGACTACTCCGCGTTCGTGATGTTCGGCGTTCGCAACGATCGCATCGTGGCGATGTTCTCGAACGACGCCGGGAGCTGGCGGGACGCGGACGGAGTCGTTGTCGACAAGCCGCTCGCAACCGTACTTCCCGCGTTGCCGGCAGGTACCGCCGGCAACGCCAAACAAGCTGATCACTATTATGACTACAGATCGGACGGCGTACGCCACGTGTTATTCCTGGACGGACACGAGAATAATCGCATCGCCGCTTCACTCCTGCAGCTTGATTCGTTAGCCGCGCGCAAAGCATCGGCCCTAGGAGAGAAGGAGCGTACCGCGATGGAGCAAGGTTTGTTCGATCTGGTCAACGCGGAGCGCGCGCAGCGCGGAATCGGCGTACTGAAGTGGGATTCGCTCGCGGGTTCGGCCGCCAGGGCGCATAGCGCGGACATGATGAAAAAAAACTACTTCAGCCACAAAAGCTTAAGCGGCAAATCGCCCTTTGACCGGATGAAAGCCGTCGGCATCAAATACACCCTGGCGGCCGAAAATATCGCCGCAGGATTTCCGAACAGCATTTTCGCCCATTACATGCTGCTCAATTCGAAGACCGGCCATCGGGAGACGATCTTGAACGGCAAGTTCGGACGACTTGGAACTGGCGTCGCGTTTGGCGGTTCATACGGCATTTATTATACCCAGGACTATTACACGCCTTAAGCTTAATCTGCGATTAGATGTCCTAACGCGTCAATGCGAATAAGGGAATGCAGCCTCCGACAGGAAGCCGCATTCCCTTATTCGTTTGCCTGTTTGTCGACCATCGATTGTTTCTGTTGCTCCAGCCAAACGCACTCCTTCTTGCTGAGCTCGACGCGCTCGAGAAGCTCCGGCCGGCGCTTCAACGTGCGAAGCAGCGACTGCTCCCGCCGCCAATCCTCGATTCGCGCGTGATGCCCCGATATTAATACATCCGGAACGCCCCAGCCGCGGAATTCCGGAGGTCTCGTGTAATGCGGATGTTCCAGCAGTCCCGTGCTGTAAGAGTCGGTCACGGCGGAGGATTCGTTGCCAAGCACGCCTGGCAGCAGCCGTACGACGCTGTCGATGACGGTCATGGCGGGGATCTCGCCTCCTGTCAGAACATAGTCACCGATCGAAATTTCGTCGGTAACGAGATGCTCGCGGATCCGTTCGTCGTACCCTTCGTAATGGCCGCAGATCAGCACGATATGTTTCTCACCCGACAGCTCTTCCGCCTTGTGCTGGGTGAACGTCTCTCCTTGCGGGCACATCAGGATGACGCGCGGACGAATGCCGGGATCGAGCTGCAGGTCCTCGACGGCCGCAAACACCGGCTCGGGCTTCAGCACCATCCCGCCGCCTCCGCCGTAAGGATAATCGTCCACCGTATTATGTTTGTTGTTCGAGTAGTTGCGGAAGTTGACGGCCTGCAGCGAGACGAGGCCTTTCTCTTTCGCCTTGCCGAGAATGCTGGCGCCGAACACGCCTTCGAACATTTCCGGGAACAACGTCAATACATCGATTCTCATGCGCTCAGATCAATCCTTCCATCAGCCGAACCGTGACCAGCTTGTCCGCCGTATCGACCTTCAACACTACTTCGTCGATAACGGGGAGCAGCACTTCTTTATTTTTTACGCCGGTTTGTTTCACGACCCAAACATCGTTGGCTCCGGGACTTAAGATGTCCGTAATCTCGCCCAGCGCTTCGCCATCCTCCGTCACTACGCGGCAGCCGATAATTTCATGATAATAGTATTCGCCTTCGTCCAGCTTTCCTTGATCCGCTTCGGAAATTTTGAGCGACCAGCCCTTATATTTCTCGATCTCGTTGATCGATTGGAATCCTTCTAACTTCAGGACATAGACGTTCTTCTGGAGCCTTGAACCGGTCACCTTGATCTGCATGTGATCGCCGTTCTCGTCGTTCACAAGCATGAGCTTGCTTCCCGGAGCGAAGCGCTGTTCCGCGAAATCCGTCTGGGGCAGCACCTTCACGTCGCCGCGAATACCATGCGTGTTCACAAGCTTGCCGACCGTATACCATTTGCCGTTCATGCCATCATTCCTTTTCCACGTTGAATATCCCTATTATAACATGCAGAAGAGGGCCAGGACATTCGTCCCGACCCTCCGCTTCGTGCTGCCTATGAAATAATGTCGACAATGACGCGCTTGCTCGATTTGACGGAGGCCGAAGTTACGACCGTACGCATCGCCTTGGCGATGCGTCCTTGTTTCCCGATCACTTTGCCGACATCCTCGGGATGAACGGAAAGCTCGTAAATCGTCGTGCGGTCATCATCCTTCATATGGATGCGCACATCGTCCGGATGATCCACCAAAGCCTTCGCTATGACAAGAATTAAATCTTTCATGACAAAGCCCTCCGCTTCTCTGAACGATTATTTCTGTTGCTTCAGTTCGTGGAATTTTTTCAAAACTCCAGCTTTGGAAAGCAAGTTGCGAACAGTATCCGAAGCTTGCGCTCCAGTCTGCAGCCATTTCAATGCTTTCTCTTCGTCAATCGTTACTTGAGCCGGAACTGCAACCGGATTGTAAGTGCCGATTTCTTCAATAAAACGTCCGTCACGCGGCGAACGGGAATCCGATACAACAACGCGGTAGAATGGTGCTTTGTGAGCGCCCATACGTTTCAAGCGAATACGTACTGCCATGATCAATTCACCTCCTTCGAGTAATCAAGCTAGGGTTCCGATTAGAACGGGAACTTCATATTTTTGCCCAGCATGCCTTTCAGGCCTTTCTTGCCGCCCTTCAAGCCTTTGGGACCTTTCGGTCCCATCATGGACGAAAATTGTTTCATCATTTTGCGCATGTCGTCGAACTGCTTGATCAAACGGTTCACTTCGACGATGGTAGTTCCGCTGCCTGCCGCGACGCGCTTGCGGCGGCTATGGTTAAGCAGCTCCGGCTTCTGTTTCTCTGCCTTCGTCATGGAGCGGACGATGGCTTCGATGCGGCCGATCTGTTTCTCGTCGACTTTGAGATCCTTCATGTTGCCCTTCATCTTGCCCATCCCGGGCAACATGTCCATGATCTGATCCAGCGGACCAAGCTTGCGTACCTGCTCCATCTGTTCCAGGAAGTCGTCGAACGTAAATTCCGCAGTGCGCATCTTGCGTTCCATCTCGGCGGCTTTCTCGGCGTCGATGCTCGACTGGGCTTTCTCGATCAGCGACAGCATGTCGCCCATGCCAAGTATGCGGGAAGCCATCCGTTCGGGATGGAAAGGCTCGAGAGAATCGATCTTCTCGCCCATCGCCGCGAATTTGATCGGACGTCCCGTGACGGCTTTGACCGAAAGCGCCGCGCCGCCGCGCGTATCGCCGTCCAGCTTCGTCAAGACGACGCCGGTCAGCTCGAGCTGCTCGTGGAAGCTCTGCGCCACGTTGACGGCATCTTGTCCCGTCATCGCGTCAACGACGAGCAGCACCTCGTCCGGCTTCACGTTCGCGTGGATTTGCTTCAGCTCATCCATCAGCGTTTCATCGATATGCAAGCGGCCTGCAGTATCGAAGATCACGTAGTCATTGCCGTTCTCCTTGGCATGCTGCAGGCCTTGCTTCGCAATCTCGATCGGCGACGTCTGGTCTCCGAGCGCGAATACCGGAGCCTTGATCTGCTCTCCGAGCACCTGCAGCTGTTTAATGGCGGCAGGACGATAAATATCGCAGGCGACCAAGAGCGGCTTGTGATTGCCTTTCTGGAGCAACTTCGCCAGCTTGCCCGAAGTCGTCGTTTTGCCGGCGCCTTGCAAGCCGACCATCATGATGACGGTGGGCGGCTTGTTCGCCTTCGCAAGCTTCGCCTGCGTGCCTCCCATGAGCTCGGTTAGTTCCTTGTTGACGATATCGATGACGACCATGCCCGGCGTGAAGCTCTTCGACACTTCGATGCCGATGGCCTGTTCTTTTACTTTAGCAATGAAGTCTTTGACGACTTTAAAGTTAACGTCGGCTTCCAGCAGGGCCAGCCGAACTTCGCGCATGGCTTCATTGACATCGGCTTCGGATACTTTGCCTTTGCCCTTCAGCTTGCTGAACACATTCTGCAATCGGCTGCTCAAGCTTTCAAATGCTGCCATGAATCCTCGCCTCCCTCTCTCGCCGTTCCTTCTGCAGCCTTCAGCCGTTCGATGGCTGCCATTAGCTTGCTTCTATCTGAATCATTCATTACGATCTCTTCGACGCCGCGTTCCAACAGTTCCGCGACTTTCATCAGGCGTTCGTGTTTCTCGAGCAGGAGAAGCTTGTCCTCGTAACTCTCGAGCGCGCCTTCGGCACGTTTAATGTTGTCGTATACGGCTTGCCGGCTTATGCCGAATTCCGATGCGATCTCGCCGAGCGAGAAATCGTCGTGGTAATAAAACGTAAGTATGGTCCGTTGTTTCTCGGTCAGCAGGCTCTCATAGAAGTCGAAGAGGAGATTCACTCTCGTCGTTCGGGCTAAGGCATCCGATTGTTCCGTCCCCATCGCCGAGGCCTCCTTTGCTGATCCCGATTCGCGTCCGTAAAGGAATAAACCTTTACAGTATGTCAACGTCCCTTATCATACACGATCGCCCAAAGCGCTGTCAAGTTAATTTCCTTGTCACTTCAAACAAGAACGCACGCCCCTGCAAATGTGAAAAAAAAGGACGAGGGCCATCGTTCGGTCCCCATCCCATCATGCATTACGCTCAGTTATTCATTCGCGCTTCTGGATTGTTCTTCGTCGCGGCTAATCAGACCCGCGAACAGCGCATGCACGAACTGCTCTGAATCGAATTGCTGCAAATCGCCCATCTTCTCGCCTAGGCCGACCAGCTTCACCGGAAGGTTCAGTTCGTTTCGGATCGCCACGACGATGCCGCCTTTGGCCGTCCCGTCCAGCTTCGTCAGCACGAGGCCTGTCACGCCGCTTTTCTCGCCGAACAGCTTCGCTTGGCTAAGCGCATTCTGGCCTGTGGTCGCATCCAGAACCAGCAATACTTCGTGCGGCGCTTCAGGCAACTCCCGCTGAATGACGCGGAAAATTTTGTTCAGCTCTTCCATTAGGTTCGATTTGTTCTGCAGACGGCCGGCCGTATCGCACAGCAAAACGTCCACCTTGCGCTGCTTGGCTGCCTGTACGGCATCGAACATGACGGCCGCCGGATCGGAGCCGGACGACTGCTTGATGACGTCGACGCCCACACGCTGCCCCCATACCTCGAGCTGCTCGATCGCGCCCGCGCGGAACGTGTCGCCAGCCGCCATCAGAACCGATTTGCCTTCGCTCTTGAACTTATGCGCCAGCTTTCCGATCGTTGTCGTTTTACCGACGCCGTTGACACCGACGAACAGAATGACCGTAATTTGGCCATCGGGTGCCATCCGAAGCTCCGCATGGTCGTCGCCTTTGAGCAGTTCGACGAGCTTCTCTGACAATATGGGCTGCAGATCGGACGCTTCCTCGATTTTCCGTTTCTTCACTTCGGCGCGCAGCTCGTCGATGAGCGTCATGACCGTATTCACGCCAACGTCCGCGCCGATCAGAATTTCTTCAAGCTCCTCGTAAAATTCCTCGTCGATTTTTTTGCGGCGGGTAATTAACTCTTCGACCTTCTCCACGAACGCCGTCCGGGTCTTCGTCAACCCTTCTTTAAATACGTTCGTAACCGCCTCCGTCTTGGCGGCGATGCTTTCCTTCAGCTTCTTAAAAAAACTCATACGAGCCGTCCTCCATCCTTGCCTTCCGTTTTCTATCTATTCAACAATCCATTCTAATCAAATGCCCCAAATCAGCGCGCTTCCGCTCGCCAAAGCAGCTTTATGCGGAAACCGGCTCCTCGTCCCCGCCGTCTTCCTCCAGGCGAACCGATACGAGCTTCGACACGCCGCCTTCCTCCATCGTTACGCCATAGAGGACGTCGGCTTCTTCCATCGTGCCCTTGCGATGCGTAACGACGATGAACTGGGTGAGCCCTGAGAATTCGCGTAAATATTGGGCGAACCGCGCGACGTTCGCTTCGTCGAGCGCCGCTTCGACTTCGTCCAGCACGCAGAACGGCACCGGCTTCACCTGCAGGATCGCGAATAACAAAGCGATCGCCGTCAGCGCCCGCTCGCCGCCGGAGAGAAGCTGCAGGTTCTGCAGCTTCTTGCCCGGAGGCTGGGCGACGATGTCGATGCCGGTGTCGAGCACGCGGTCCGGTTCCACTAGGACAAGATCGGCTCGTCCGCCGCCGAACAGCTTGCTGAACACGACGACAAAATGTTTGCGGATCGCTTCGAATGTCGTACGGAACCGCTTCGACATTTCGTCGTCCATTTCCTTAATGACCTGATAAAGCGCCGTCTTGGCTTCGATCAGGTCGTCCTTCTGTTCGGAGAGGAATTCATATCGTTCCTTCACGCGTTCGTATTCCTCGATCGCGCCCAGATTGACGTCGCCGAGCGACGTAATCTTGCGCTTCAGCTCGCGGACCTCGTTCTGCGTGCCGGACACGTCCTCAGGCACCGGATAATGTTCCTTGGCCAGCTCGTAGCTGAGCTCGTATTCTTCGCTCAGCTTGCGCAACAGGTTGTCCAGCTCCACGTCCTGCCGGTTCAAGGCGATCTCCGTCTGCCGCATGTTTTCCTCGACGACGCGAAGCTGCGCCCGCTGCTCCTTCGTCTCGCTTTCGCCCTTGTCGAGCTCGGCGATGCGATGCGCGCGCGCGGCGCGCTTCAGATCGGTCTGCTCGGCGCAGTTCGCCTTCTTGATGCGGAGATCGTTGAGTTGCGCGATCTGGTTCACGCTTTCTTCGCCGTGTCGCGTCAGCTCTTCCTCCTGCTGCGCGGACACCGCTCGCAGACTTGCCAGCTCATTCTTCGCGCGCTGGATATCGCTTCTGACGCGATTCGCCTGATCCTCGAAGCTCAGCTTCTCCTGATCCGTTTTCGCAACGGCGATCTTCAGATCGGTCAATTGGCCCTGCAGCTCTTCCTTGGCCGATTCGCTTGCCTTGCGGCGCTCCTCTGCCATCCGGATCGCTTCCTGAAGACGCGCTTCGTCGATGATTAACGTCTCGAGACGCTTCTCCGCTTCCTCGGCCGATTTGGCGAGCAGCTCTCGTTCGTTCGTCTGCGACGTTTTCTCGGACGATGATACTTCGCGCTGCTCCGTGAGCAGCTTCTCCTCGGACTTCATCTGCTGCAACTCGGCCCGAATGCCCTGCTCGTCGATGCGACACTTCTCCGCCTGGGAGCGAAGCTCCTCAACGTTCTGGGACCGGATTGATTGCTCCTTGCGGAGATCGCCGAGCTTCGCCTTCAACTGCTGCACCGTCGATTCCGCTTCCTTGATTTCTTGGTCCAGCGCTTCGATCTGACGGCCGCGCCCGAGCAGGCTCGCACCGCGCTTCTGCAGACTGCCGCCCGTCATTGAACCGCCCGCGTTAACGACGTCACCTTCGAGCGTTACGACACGGTAACGGTATTGGCATCTCGATGCAATGCGGTTCGCCTGCTCCAGCGTCTCCGCTAACAGCACGTTGCCAAGCAAATTGTTCACGATGGCTTGGTAACGTTCGTCGCATCCGACCAAGTCTGCCGCCACGCCGACGAAACCGTCCTCGGACGAAGCCGTCCGCTTGTCGTTCTCGGGCACCATGCGGCCTCTGATTACGTCGAGCGGCAAGAACGTTGCCCGACCGAGCTGGCGTTGCTTCAGGAAGCCGATCGCCGCTCGGGCGGAACGTTCGTCTTCCATGACGATATGCTGCAGCGCGCCGCCTAACGCGGTCTCGACGGCGACTTCGATGCGCTGCGGCACGCGAAGCAGCTCCGCGACCGCGCCGTGTACGCCGGCTATGCCGCCGGATCCGCGGCGAGCCGCCTTCAGCACTTCCTTGACGCCTTGCATGAAACCGTCGAGCGCATCCTGCATTTCTTTCATCGTGTCGCGTCTGGAGATATGGCTATCGAGCCGCTGCTCCCACTTCCGAACCGCGGCCGTCACCTCTTCGAGACTGGCCGCGACGGAACGGCCGCCTTCCGTCTCCGCCAGCATACGTCCGCGCGCATTCTCAAGCGCGGCCAGCGTCGCCTGCAGCGATTGCTCCAGTTGCGTTCTCCGCTCGTCAAGCCGGGCTTGCTGCTCGGCGCGCTTCGATTCGTCGTCGCTGATGCGCTCCATGCGTCTTTGCAACGTCTCTTGCTGCTGCGCGGCGTACCGGATCTCGTTGCGCGTCTGCGCCATCGCGCTAAGCACGTCCAACAGCTCGCTTTTGAGTTTCTCTTCCGCATCGACCACGGCTCCGCCGGCAACGCCCAGCAGATTCGACTCCTCTGCGGCAAGCTTGACGCGCAGATCCGCGAGCGTCAGCTCAAGAGCCGCCGACTTGCTGCGGAATTCAGCCTCGTCCTTCGTCAGCGCGGCAATACGGGCATCCTGCGCGACCATCGATTCTTCAAGACCTCGCTTGTTCTGCTCCAGGTTGCGCTTGCGCTCCTTCAGCACCTCGCCGTAACCTTCGCATTTCTCCACGTCTTCGCTGAGCTGAAGCATCGCCCCGTGAAGCTCGTCCAGCTCCAGCTCGATGTCGCGAAGCTGCTGCCGGTCCTGCTCCAAGTGGGCATCGTGTTTGCTGACGACCGTCGACAGCTTCAGCTGTTCCTCTTGCAGCTTCTCGAGCTTGTCCGTCGCTTCCGACCATGCACGGTGAACCGTCTCGATATTATGTACGTACATGGATATCTCTTTGGTCTTCAACTCTTCCTTTAGCGCCCTGAAGTGAATCGCCTTCTCCGATTGCTTGCGAAGCGGCTCCACTTGATCTTCGAGCTCCGAGACGAGGTCATGGATGCGCAGCAGGTTCTGCTCGGTCTCGTCAAGCTTCTTCTGGGCTTCCCGCTTCCGCGACTTGTACTTCACGATGCCCGATGCTTCCTCGAAGATACCCCTGCGATCCTCGGAGCGCGTACTCAAGATTTCCTCTATCCGGCCCTGGCCGATGATCGAATACGCTTCCTTGCCGATCCCGGTATCCATAAAGAGCTCCGTTATATCCTTGAGACGGCATTGCTGTTTGTTGATCAAATATTCGCTGTCTCCGCTACGGTGAACCCGCCGCGTGACCGTAACCTCGTTATATTCCAGCGGGAGTGCGCCGTCCGCGTTGTCGAGCGTCAGCGATACCTCGCCGTAATTGACCGCTTTGCGCGCGTCGCTCCCGGCAAAAATGATGTCTTCCATCTTGCCGCCGCGAAGGCTCTTCGCGCTTTGTTCGCCAAGCACCCAGCGGATGCCGTCGGAGATATTGCTTTTTCCCGAGCCGTTCGGCCCTACCACCGCCGTAATACCGGTTACAAATTCCATTTCGGTCTTATCGGCGAAGGACTTGAATCCCGCTAATTCGATACGTTTCAAAAACATGTCTTGGTTTTCACCTCACCCCACATTGTAACACATAATCGTTATTTGCGTTAATCATTTCGGGCGGTCTTCTCCCGCCATTCTACGCCTCGCATACATTCCCCGGCCGCCCTCATTCACCTAATCTTCGCTTGTAAGACAAAAAACCTTTGGACCGCGAAGTCCAAAGGTTTTTTGCTCATGATTCCGGAGCCAGCTTGTTCCAAGCTTCGGCCGCCGAACGCTGCTCGGCTTCCTTCTTCGTGCGACCCGCCCCGAGCCCGTAACGTTCCTCTCCGAGGTATACCTCGACGATAAACTCCCGGTCATGGGCAGGACCGCGTTCTTCGACGATCCGGTATTCGACAGGCCCGAGACCGTAATGCTGCGCGCGCTCCTGAAGCTTAGACTTGGCGTCCTTCATGAGCAGGCCGAAGTCGTTGGATTCGATATGCGGGAACATATGCTCCTCCAAAAATTCGCGCGTACGGTCAATGCCTGAATCCAGGAAGAGCGCGCCGATAAACGATTCGAACAGATCGGCAAGCAGCGCTTGACGGTGTCTGCCGCCGAGCTGCTCTTCGCCTCTGCCGAGCAATACATGTTTGCCGAGCTCCAGCCGTTCGGCGAAAAACGCGAGCGAAGGCTCGCAAACGACGGATGCGCGCATCCGCGTCAGTTCGCCCTCCGGCCGCTTCGGATACGTCGCGAATAGATACTCGGATACGAGCAGCTGGAGGACGGCATCGCCAAGGAACTCCAAACGCTCGTTATCTTGGACGGAGCCGCGTTTGTGCTCGTTCACGTAAGACGTATGGGTGAACGCCTGCCTCAGCAGCCTGCTTCTTTTGAAATCGAGCTGCAGCTTCTGCTGCAGCTCGTCGAAATTATCACGCTTCATACGCTTTCATCACAATCGTGGCATTATGCCCGCCGAAGCCGAAGGAATTGGACAATGCGACCCGAACGTCCGCTTGACGCGGTTTATTCGGCACGTAGTCCAAATCGAGCTCCGGATCCTGGTTGTCCAGGTTGATCGTAGGGGCAATGACGCCATTCTGCAGCGTAAGCGCCAGAATGACCGCCTCCACGCCGCCTGCCGCTCCGAGCAGATGCCCGGTCATCGACTTGGTCGAGCTGACCGCTACCTTGTAGGCATGGTCGCCGAACGTCCGCTTGATCGCCGTTGTTTCAGAGCGGTCGCCGACCGGCGTCGACGTGCCGTGCGCGTTAATGTAATCCACTTCGGAAGGCTGGATGCCGGCATCTTTGATCGCCTTGGCCATACAGCGAGCCGCGCCGTCAGGATCCGGTTCGGTCATGTGGAACGCGTCGCCGCTCATGCCGTAGCCGATCACTTCGGCGTAGATCTTGGCGCCGCGCGCTTTCGCATGCTCCAGCGACTCCAGCACGAGCACGCCCGCGCCTTCGCCCATGACGAAGCCGTCGCGGTCTACGTCGAACGGCCTGCTTGCTTTCTCGGGCTCATCGTTGCGCGTCGACATCGCGCGCATCGAGCAGAAGCCCGCCATGCCCGTAGGACGGATCGTCGCTTCCGCGCCGCCCGCGATCATCACGTCGGCGTCGCCTCTTTGAATCATTTTGTACGAGTCGCCGATGGAATGCGTACCGGTTGCGCAGGCGGTAACCGCCGTGCTGTTCGGCCCCTTCGCGCCCGTCAGCATCGATACTTGGCCGGAGGCCATGTTCGCGATCATCATTGGGATGAAGAACGGGCTCACGCGTTTCGGGCCTTTCTCCAGCAACACGTTATGCTGGTCTTCCCATGTACCCAGTCCGCCAATGCCGGAACCGATCATGACGCCCACGCGTTCAGCGTCGGCATTGTTGCCGATATCCAGGCCGGCATCCGCGACGGCCAGCTTGCTGGCTACGGACGCGAATTGGACGAAGCGGTCCATCTTGCGCGCTTCCTTGCGCTCGATGCCGTAATCTTCCGGATTGAAGTTTTTGACCTCCGCGGCGATGCGCGTCGGATATTCGGAGAAGTCGAAAGCCTCAACGACGGAAACGCCGGATTTGCCTTCGAGCAGATTGTTCCAAAATTGTTCGATGTTCGAACCTAACGAGGTCATTACCCCCATGCCTGTCACGACTACTCTATGTTTCACTTCATTCACCTCTGCAAACAGCGATATAACGGCAACCTGCCGTTTCGTTCTATATAAATAGCGATTAAGCCAATCGTAACGGTTAGAGCAAAGCGATGCGTCTCTTCGGCAGCTTTGACATGGAAAATCGGAAGATAAAAGCGCTTAACATGGAGAGAAGTCCCGCTCCTTGAAACGGGACTTGTCCTTCCTTAGGTATGAGATTGTATGTAAGTTACAACTTCTCCCACCGTCGTGATTTTCTCTGCGTCTTCGTCAGAGATTTCCATATCAAACTCGTCTTCCAGCTCCATGACCAATTCAACTACGTCAAGAGAGTCAGCGCCGAGGTCATCTTTGAAGGAAGCTTCAAGCGTTACTTCTGCTTCGTCTACGCCAAGGCGGTCGATGACAATACGTTTTACGCGATCTACTACTTCGGACATCCGGTTCACCTCCTCCACCGTATTATACGAGAATTACAAGCAAAATGCCATCTTTACCTCTAGATGATGTTCAAAAAATCGCTTTTGACCTACATATACATGCCGCCGTCGACGTGAACCGTCTGGCCGGTCATGTAAGCGGCCGCGTCGGACGCGAGGAACCTTACCGCATTCGCGATATCGGAAGCGTCGCCGAGGCGCGCAAGCGGGATTTGGCCGGACAGGGACGCCTTCATCTCTTCCGGCAGCTTGTCCGTCATATCCGTCTGGATGAAGCCCGGCGCCACGCAGTTCACTGTAATGCCGCGCGACGCGAGCTCGCGCGCGCTTGCTTTGGTGAGGCCGATCACGCCGGCCTTCGCGGCCACGTAGTTCGCTTGGCCGGGATTGCCGAGCACGCCTACGACGGAAGAGATGTTGATGATCCGGCCGGAACGCTGCTTCATCATGTGGCGGGTAACGGCTTTCACGCCGTTGAACACGCCCTTCAGATTCGTCTCGATCACTTGATCGAACTCCTCTTCCTTCATACGCATAATTAAATTATCTCTTGTAATGCCGGCGTTATTCACCAGAATGTCGAGGCCGCCAAGCTTCTCGATGGTATCCTTGACCATCGCGTCGAATTCGTCCGCCTTGCCGACATTCGCTTTCACGATGACGGCGCGGCGTCCCAGCGCTTCGATCGCTTGCGCCGTTTCGGCGGCGGCCGCTTCGCTGCCCGAATAGTTCACGGCTACATCGGCGCCGGCTTCCGCCAGCGCGATCGCGATCGCCCTGCCTATGCCGCGGGAAGCTCCCGTCACAAGCGCTTTTTTGCCTTCCAAGCTTGCAAACATCCCTTTCCCTCCTTTACGAAATAAACGATTGCCGTTATTGATTCACTTGCAGCGTCTCGAGGGATGCCAAGCTGTTGACGGACAACACGCGCACGTCCCTGTCGATCTTCTTGATCAAGCCGGCGAGCACCGTGCCGGAGCCGATCTCCACGAACGTATCGACGCCTTGGCCGATCAAGTAACGCACGCTGTCCTCCCAGAGGACGGGCGAATAGACTTGCTCGACGAGCAGGCTGCGAATATCGTTTGCGGATGTCGTGCCGCTGGCGGTTACGTTCGCTACGATCGGCATCTCCGCATCGCTGAGCGCAACGTCCGCCAGCTTCTCGCTGAGGCGATCGGCCGCAGGCCGCATAAGCGAAGAATGGAACGGTCCGCTAACTTCAAGAGGAATGACGCGTTTCGCGCCGGCTTCCTTGCCTCTGTCGCCTACGGCCGCAACGCCGGCTGCCGTGCCGGATACGACGATCTGGCCCGGGCAATTGACGTTCGCAAGCTCCACGGCCGTACCTGCCGCCGAAATATCGGCGCACAGCTTGGCCAGCTCTTCGCGATCAGCGCCCAGTACCGCCGCCATTGCGCCAAGACCGCCCGGAACGGCTTGCTCCATGAACTCGCCGCGTGCGCGCACGGTACGAACCGCGTCCTCGAATCCCATCACGCCTGCCGCGACAAGCGCGCTGTATTCGCCAAGACTATGGCCCGCCACGTAATCCGCCCACAGGCCGCTATCCTTGAGTAGCTCCAGATAGGCAACGCTGACGGTAAGCAGCGCCGGCTGCGTGTTCGCGGTTTGCTTCAGTTTCTCGTCGGGTCCTTCAAAGATCATCCCCGAAAGGTCAAAGCCCAACGCTTCGTTCGCGCGTTCGAATACGGATCGAGCAATCTCGCTCGACTCATACGCGTCCTTGCCCATTCCGACAGCCTGGGCGCCTTGCCCCGGAAATATAAATGCCGTCTTCCCCATGCCAGTTCCCCCCATGACAAAACTCTATCTTGTTTACCAAATAAGGACGGAAGATCCCCAAGTCAAGCCTCCGCCGAATCCGACCAACACGAGACAATCGCCAGGGTTCACCCGGTTCTGCTCCACGGCTTCAGCGAGCGCGACGGGAATCGAAGCGGCGGACATGTTGCCGTATTTGTCCAGATTGATCATCGCTTTGTCTTCCGGCAGGTTGAGCCGGTTCAGCGCGGATTGGATAATTCGGATATTCGCTTGATGCGGCACGAGCAAATCCACGTCTTCTTTGGTTTTGCCGGCTTTCGCCAGCGCGTCCTCGGCGGCGCTGCCCATAATGCGGACCGCGAATTTGAACACATCGTTGCCCGCCATGTAAATATAATGCTGCTTCTCGCTGATCGTGTCCGCGGATGCCGGCAATCGCGACCCGCCGCCGCCGACCTTCAGCAACTCTCCGCCGCTTCCGTCGGCGCCCAGCTCGAACGAGAGGAAGCCGCGTCCCTCTTCGACTTGTCCTAGCACGACGGCGCCCGCGCCATCGCCGAACAGAATGCACGTGTTGCGGTCCGTATAATCGGTGATGCGGGACAACGTTTCTGCACCTACGACGAGCACGTGTTTGTACATGCCGGTCGCGATCATGTTCGAAGCCGTCGCAAGGCCGTAAATAAAGCCGGAGCAAGCTGCCGACAGGTCGAAAGCCGCCGCCTTCTTCGCGCCGAGCTTGTCCTGGAGCAGGCATGCCGTCGACGGGAAAAACATATCGGGCGTAATCGTCGCTACGAGGATCAAATCAAGATCCTCGGCCGTGAGCCCCGCGGCGGCAAGCGCGCGCTTGGACGCTTCGTAGGCTAGATCGGACGTCGCTTCCGTCGCCGCTGCCATGCGGCGCTCCCGGATGCCGGTCCGGGTGACGATCCACTCGTCGTTCGTTTCCACCATTTGTTCCAAATCATGATTCGTAAGAATGCGCTCGGGCACATATTTGCCCGTGCCGATAATGCCGACAGGATGCAAACTCATAGGTAAACACTCACTTCCCGTTGATTTCTGCGGTAATCGAGTCGATTAATTTCGCTTGTAGAGCCAATCTCGCTTGACGGACCGCGTTCTTGACCGCGACGACGTCGGATGAACCGTGGCACTTCACCACGAGGCCGTTCAAGCCAAGCAGCGGAGCGCCTCCATGTTCCTTGTAGTCCATTTTCTTCTTCAATTGCTTGAGCCGCGGCAGCATGATGGCTGCGGCAATCTTGGTCAGCACCGAATGCCCGAACGCGTCCTTCAGTGAAGAGAAGATGGTTCCTGCGGCTCCTTCCATCGCCTTAAGCATAATATTGCCTGCGAAGCCGTCGCAGATGAGTACATCGCAATTGCGGGACAACACGTCCCTCGCTTCTACGTTGCCGATAAAATGAATCGGAGCTTTCTCCAGCAATTCGTACGCCGCTTTGGACACTTCGTTGCCCTTCATCGCTTCCGTGCCCACGTTCAGTAGTCCGACGCGCGGCTTGTCCATGCCATGAACTTTGGAACGGTAAATGCTGCCCATGATCGCGTACTGGAGCAAATGCTCCGGCTTCGCGTCCATATTGGCGCCCAGATCGAGCGCGAGCACGCCTTTATCGTCCATGGTCGGCATCATCGGCGCTAGCGCTGGGCGCTCGATACCTTCCATGCGCCCTACCACGAGCAAGCCGGTTGCCATAAGCGCGCCCGTATTGCCCGCAGAGAGCATCGCTTCCGCGCGGCCTTCCTTCACGAGCGTGCCGGCCACGACCATCGAAGCGCCTTTCTTCCGCCTTACCGCGCGGACCGGCTCATCGTCCGGCCCGATCACGTCGTCGGCATGATGTATCGTAATGTTGGAAGGCTTGGCGCCTTCGAGCAGCGGCTCGATCGCCGCCTGGTCGCCGACCAGCAACAGCTCCGTATCCGGCCATTCGGCGGCGGCTTCCAGCGCGCCTTTTACGATTAGCCCAGGCGCATGGTCGCCGCCCATGGCATCAATCGCGATCCGCATGTGCCTCGCCTCCTTTATTGTCTGAATTTCCTGCCGATCTAAAGATGACGAAGTTCCCCTGAAATACCATCTCGTCGCCCACGTACGTGAATAGCTCCACCTTGGACTTGCTTCGCTCGCCCGAGATCGAGCGCACGTAAGCCTTCGCGATGCACTTCTCCCCCAGCCGCACCGGCCGAATGAAGCGGATGTCCGCCGTGACCGTCAGCGCGATGGCGTCGTCGATAACGGCGACCGCCAGCGAGTTCGCCTGCGCGAACACATGATGGCCCCGCGCGATCGACGTTCTGGAGAACACGTGCTCCTCGCGGATTTCGAAGATGGAAATGCCGCTCTTGTCGAGCTCAAGATCGACGATTTCGCCGATGACCTCGTGTAGCGGAAGCGATTTGACGGAATCATAAGAACGTTCCGCCATCAGCTTCATTCTTTCCCTTAGCTCCGGAATGCCGAGCTCCATCCGGTCGAGCCGGATCGTCTGGATGCTGACCTTGAGCAAGCGGGTAAGCTCGCGATCCGTTATAAAAGGATTGTCTTCTATATGCTGGGCCAGCTGCTGATGCCGCTGTCGTTTGGTCATTCGATCCATGCTCGGCACCGCCTTTGCGCTTCATTATAGGATATGTATAGGAGCACATTTTATCACCTGGTACTAAGACAGTATATAAAAAAAACGCTCCATGCGCAATGCGGCAAAAAAAATAGCACCCCATCGCGAGATGAAGTGCTACCGTCGCCGAGATCCGTCCTATTGGGAAATGATCTCTTTCGTTTTGTAATATCCGCACACTTTGCATACGTGGTGAGCCAATTTCAGCTCTCCGCACTGCTCACATTTCACCATGCCCGGTACTGCCAGCTTGAAATGCGTGCGACGTTTGTCGCGGCGAGTCTTGGATGTTCTACGTTGTGGTACTGCCATCTTTCCCACCTCCTTCACAAATTGAAGTTCCAAATTTGATCACGAAGTAACTCGGGAAGCTTACTCGACGTCGAATCTTGAACTCAGCCGGAACTTCCGGTACTCACGTAGCTCTGCTACGCTCCGTTCCTCAGTTCTCGGCTTCGTCCAACCTTCTCGGTGCTGAAATCCGGGATACTCCATTTCAAAATCAAACTACTCCTTAAACAAATCCTTGAGCGCCGCGAAGCGAGGGTCGATCTTCTCGTTCTTGCAGCTGCATGTGTGCTCATTCAGGTTCTGCCCGCATACCTGGCAAAGTCCCTTGCAATCCTTCGCGCATAGCGGAGCGAAAGGCATGAACAGCAGAAGCGATTCTTCCAGGTACGGTTTCAGGTCCAGCTTATCCCCTGCCACTTCCACGAACTCATCGTCTTCTTCTTCATCGGATTCCTCATCGCCTGGCGTATCACTCGTCGCTGGCTTGAACTGCTCGTAGAAAGGAATGACTGTATGTTCCTTCGTCGGCTCCAGGCAACGCGAGCAAGCCAGCTCTAGATCGGCGGACATCTCGCCTTCCACGGTGATATATCCGTCGTGGCCAGTCACTTCAAGCGATACGGACAGAGGTCCCGCTTGAATCACGTCCGAACGTCCCTTGAACAGGTCGCTTACATCCAACTCTTCCTTAACCGATGCTTTCAAGCCTTTGGACATCATCTCTTGCATACGAAACAACATATCATCACCCCAAACAAACAAAGATTATTATATCTATTCGCCTATCGTTTTGTCAACAATTTCACGTTGTGCACCTTAGGGAAACCGATAGATGCGCTGCGTTACCCGGGCTTCTTGGATCGAATAGCCGCCTCTGTGCTATAGTGGAAGGAACATCCAATAACAGAGAGGATCGGAATCATGCGGACAGTAGGTCTGATCGTAGAATACAACCCGTTCCACAACGGACATTCTTATCATTTGCAGCAATCGCTCAAAATAACGGGAGCCGAAGCGGTCGTCGCCGTCATGAGCGGCAACTTCCTGCAGCGCGGAGAGCCAGCCCTCGTCGACAAGTGGACTCGGACGCGCATGGCGCTCGCAGGAGGCTGCGATCTCGTCATCGAGCTGCCCGTCGCGTATGCGACCCAAGCCGCCGAATGGTTCGCCTACGGAGCCGTCTCGCTGCTCGAAGCGACCGGCGTCGTGGATGCGTTCTGCTTCGGCACCGAGAGCGGCCTGCTCTCCCCGCTGCTGCGGGCGGCGGAGCTGGCCTCGGATGAACCGGAGGCGTTCAAGCGTTTGCTGAAACAGCGGCTTGAGACCGGCATGGCTTATCCGCAGGCCTACAGCGGGGCGATCGCCGCATATACGGCGGAGCAAGGCGATGCCGACGCTTCGTCGTTCCCGTTCGACCAGCCAAACCATACGCTCGGCCTGCATTACCTGATCGCCCATCGACGGCTGCGCGGGCGTATGGAACCGTTCACGATCGCCAGGGAGAAAGCGGAATACAATCAGACTACGATTACGGACATCCGGATCGCAAGCGCCACCGCCATCCGAAAACGACTGTTCGAGGGGCTCTCTTTGACGGATATTCTACCCTTCGTCCCGGCTTCTACTTATGAACTATTGTCCGACTGCGTGGAGAAAAGGCTTGCCCCGATCGGATGGGATCATTATATGCATCCGCTCCTGCACGGCATGCTGACAAGTAGCGCCGAACAGTTGGGCCAGCTGCACGAGCTGTCGGAAGGGCTTGAGCATCGTCTTCTTCAAAGCTTGCCGAATCTCGAAACAGTCAGCTTCGAATCGCTTCTGGCTCAGCTCAAAACAAAAAGATACACCCGCACGAAGCTGCAGCGCGCGCTCTTGTCCGTGCTGCTCGGTCACGCCAAATCGGATTTCACCGCGGACAAGCTACGTTCCGGCGCAGGATACTTGCGCATACTCGGCTTCACCGATAAAGGCCGGCAATTGCTCAAACAGATGAAGAAAACCGCGACCATGCCCGTCCTGCTCAGCGCGGCGCGACCCCCGGAACGGTTCCGCTACCTCGACCTCGACACGGCCGCCAGCGCCGCTTACCTGCTCGGCGTTCCGGGAGCCAACGCGGTGGATCTATTCCGCGACTTCAGAGACATGCCGGTCATCGTATAGCGCCGATCGGACTGGCTGTCTTTAGCCGCGACCAGCGGTCGCGAAGTCGGCAATCGCCCGAACGGCTTCATCCAGCGTCTCGACGCCTACGACCGCGGGGCCGCCTTCCATCCGCCCGGATGTCCTCCGGGCTTCCGACTCGTTCGCTTGCGGGACGAGGAACAGGTCCACGTTCTCGCGACTTACGGCGACCGCCTTTTGTTTCACGCCGCCGATCGCGCCTACTTTCCCATGGGCATCGATCGTGCCCGTCGCGGCTATTCGGAGCCCCTGCGCAAGATCGCCTTCCGTAAGCAGGTCCACCCCCTGCAGCGCGAAGACGAGCCCGGCGGAAGGCCCGCCGATTTCATCCGCGTGGATCCGTAACCTTTTATCCGCCCTTTCGGGCACCGCCATGCCTTTATCGACATGAAACGGAACCCCCGCATAGGAATAGGCGGCTTGTACCGCCGCTTCCTGCGAGCCGCTCATCACCGCGTTCAGTCGTTCCACATATTGCGTTTTCGATCGTCCACCGAACACGTCCTGCTTCCAACGCACGTCCTTGTTCCGGTCGGCGCCGGCCCGAATGACGCCCCAAAGGTTCGGATCCGTCAGCCGGACCGCCGTCAGTACGAACGTGCCTGGCTTCTCTTCATCGTCATCCGCATGCGCGTTCGTATCCGCCAATGCGACCATCGGTTCCACGGGAACCGCTATGCCGGGCTCGTAGACGACATACGGGGACGGCGCGTACAGCAGCAGCCACATCGCGAATGCCGTCGCGGCCGCCGACAACAGCATTCTCCTCGCCGCGGGCCACTTCTCCCCCATCCTGCTCTCCCTCATTTCCCATCCCAATCGCCATATGCGGCAACAGGTCTAACTCGTCCATGGCCGGCGTACACATTAACGTATACGTTTGTCCAAGAGGAGTTGAACGGCATTGGCCAAAACGATCACGCTTGCCATCCTCTCCATCCTGCTCGTCGGCTCCATCATCACGCAGCCGGACGCTTCCTTCCAAGCATCGCTGAAGGGGCTTACCGTCTGGTGGAATATCGTCTTCCCTGGGTTGCTGCCCTTCCTGGTCCTCTATGAAATCATGCTTGCGTTCGGGCTTGCCCACGGCATGGGGGCGCTTCTGCGTCCGACCATGAACCGTCTATTCCGCCTGCCCGGAGAAGCCGCTTTGCCGGTCGTCTTAGGCTGGCTCGGCGGTTATCCGGCCGGCGCCGAGGCCGTCGCTTCGCTGCGCAAGCGGGATCTGATCAGCCGCAGCCAAGGCCAGCAGCTGCTCGCGTACGCGCATATGCCGAACCCGCTCTTCATGCTCGTCATCGTCGGAGCCGGCTTCCTGCACAAGCCGCTAGCCGGCGTACTTGTCGCCGGAGCCGTCTGGGTGTCCGCGCTTTGGCTGCTTTTCCTCTCTTCCTTGTTCAGGATAAGAAGATCGGCAGTGTCTCTCGCGGATCAAGCTCCGAAGGAATCAGCCAATGCCGCGATGGAACCAACCGCGCCGCCGAAGAGAGGCTTGCTCCGCGCGGCGGCCTCGGCCATGCAGGAAGGCAGGGAACGGGACGGCCGCAGCTTCGGAAAGGTTCTGGGAGATTCCGTTACCGTCGGCGTCCAGAAGCTGATGATGATCGGAGGGTTTATGATCATCGCTTCCATGCTGGCCAAGCTCGCCGAGCCGCTCTACGCCCCAGCCGTCAAGCTTGGGCTAACTTTCTTCGGCCCCGCCTTCTTCGAAGGACATCTCGGCGCTTACGCGGCAGCGGTATGGGAGCTGCCGGGCACTGACGTCGCGATGGTATGCGCGGTCATCGCCGCCGTCCTCGCTTGGGGCGGCCTGAGCGGCATCCTGCAGACCGGCTATTCCGTCGCGGGCACCGGCTTGAAGCTGCTTCCGTTTGCCCTGCACCGACTGAACCATGCCCTGCACGCGTTCTTGCTCACGCTGCTCCTCTGGAAGCCTGTCGGCTCGCTCGTCGGGCGGCTGGCGCCGAACGCAAGCTTCCCCGTCATCTCGGGAGGGGAATATCACGCTTCATCGTTCGGCATCCGGTTTCCGGCCGAAGCCGTTACCGCCGGACAACTGCACGGCTTATGGCCTTACGCCGCGGGAACTTTCGTTGTTCTATTCTCGCTGGCGATCATGGCTTATCTGTTGCTGCGCCCGTTTACTTCCGCGAATCGATCTTCGCCTTGAGCCGAACCTCGACCTCTGGCGGCACCAGCTCGTGCACTTCGCCTCTGAACATCGCGATTTCCTTGACGATACTGGAGCTCAAATAAGAGTATTTCGGATTCGTCATCATAAACATCGTGTCGATATCTTGGTCGAGCAGATGGTTCGTCGAGGCTAGCTGCAGCTCGTATTCGAAGTCCGTCACCGAACGGATGCCCCGAATGATAACGTCGGCCTGCTTCGATCGCATAAAACGGACGAGCAGGTCGCGGAAGCTATCGATCTCCACGTTCGGAATATCCTTCGTCACCTCGGCCAACAGCTCTTTGCGCTCCTCAACTGTAAAAAGCGGGTTTTTGCTCGTATTGTTAAGGACGGCGACGATCAGCCGGTCGAACTGCTTCGCCGAGCGTTTGATGATGTCTAGATGCCCGAACGTAACCGGGTCGAAGCTGCCGGGATAAACAGCGATCCGTTCTTTTTTTACCGGGTCCCCCGTTCCGGGTTGCACTTCGCTCGTTTGTCCGTTGTTATTGTTCATCACCATTGGAATCTCTCCTGTCAAGGCTGTCTTCATTGTTTATGTATTCATATATGGTAACGGCGGTATCACCGTATTTGGCCTGCCTGATTTGACGGAACGAAACCAACTCCTCCGGATAATCGACCTCCGCGTCGTGCTCCACCACGACGACCGCATCCGGCTCCAGCATGTCCTTCTCTGCCATCTCCGTCATCAGCTGGTCCATTGTCGTCATTCGGTATGGCGGATCGAGGAAAACGAGATCAAATTTCAAGCTTCGTTTCGCAAGCACCTTCAACGCCCGTTCGGCGTCGTTGCGATAAATTTCGGCGGCCCGCTCCGCGCCTGCAGCCGCAACGTTATGGCGTATGATATCGATGCTGATTTTCTCCCTGTCGACGAATACGACCCGTTCCACGCCCCGGCTCCATGCTTCGATGCCGAGTCCGCCGGTTCCCGCGAACAAGTCGAGTGCAGCTCCCCCGTCGAAATAAGGACCGATCATGCTGAAGATCGCTTCCTTCACTTTATCCGTCGTCGGCCTCGTATTGTTGCCGGGCACGGCTTTGAGCGGGCGGCCTTTGGCCGCTCCGGAGATGACTCTCACTGCAACTACCCCTTTCAATGCTATTCCGCCTATCGTACCATACATTCCCTGCGGGAAGAAAGAATAGCTCACATGGACAAGTTTTTTTCGGAGGGCAATGTATAATCTTTCCGAAAGCGGACAAGATAAAATCATCGGCGTCGCAAGATGCCGTAGACAACCGCGGAGAAGACTTACGTTTCCCCATAAGCTCTTCGTCCGGTTTCTCCTCTCCCATGAAAAGGGCGTCCCGAAAGGGGCGCCCGATTTTTTTTCAACTTACTCTTCCTGCAAAAGAAAGAAAAGACGCCCCCATCGGGACGTCTGCGCATCTTTCTCTAATTAGATCTGTTTCGCCTCAGCCCCGTTCTTGACATACCGATTCTCTGGAATCGGCAAACCAAGGTTGCCGCGCAGGGTGGCCGACTCGTAATCCTCGCGGTACAAGCCGCGCTCCTGCAGGATCGGTACGACGAGCTCTACGAAATCCTCCAACCCGCTTGGGATATGAGTATGCACGATAAATCCGTCTGCGGCTTCCTCCTCATGCCACTGCTGAATGAGATCGGCGATCTTCTCCGGAGTGCCAATGAACGGCGTGCGAGGTGTTGCCGATTGTAGTGCAACTTGGCGGAGCGTAAGCCCCTTTTCCTTCGCTGTCTTTTTGATTTTGTCGGTGCCGCTGCGAAAGCTGTTGCTTCCGAGATCGCCGAGATCCGGGAACGGCTCGTCGAGCGGATATTGCAAGAAATCGTGGTGCTCGAAAAATCGTCCAAGGTAGTTCAATGCGTTCTCGATGGATACGAGACCGGCTAACTCCTCATACTTGCGCTCGGCCTCCTCCGCCGTCCTGCCAATGATGGGTCCGATGCCGGGCAAAATAACGATATCATCCGCCGAGCGGCCAGCTGCCGCCGTACGATCCTTGACATCCTTATAGAACGCCTTGGCTTCTTCGATGCTCTCGTGGCCGGTGAAGACGGCGTCCGCTTCCTTCGCCGCCAATTTTTTGCCGCTCTCCGACGAGCCCGCTTGGAAAATGACGGGATGCCCTTGACTGGAGCGCGCAATATTAAGCGGTCCCGTCACGGAGAAGTGCTTGCCCTTATAATCGAGGCGGTGCAGCTTCGAAGGGTCGAAGAAGACGCCCGATGCCTTGTCGCGCACGAAGGCGTCGTCCTCCCAGGAGTCCCACAATCCGCGAACGACCTCCAGATATTCCTCGGCGATCTCGTAACGTTCGTCGTGAGTCGGGTGATGGACCCTTCCGAAGTTGCCTGCCGAGCCTTCCAGCGGAGACGTAACGACGTTCCAGCCTGCGCGGCCGCCGCTGATATGGTCCAAGGAACCGAATTGGCGCGCCACGTTAAACGGTTCGCTGTACGAGCTCGACAACGTGCCGACCAACCCGATCTTGGACGTGACCGTCGCGAGCGCCGACAAAATGGTGATCGGCTCGAAGCGATTCAGAAAGTGAGGGATCGATTTTTCGTTAATGTACAAGCCGTCCGCAATAAATACAAGATCGAACTTGCCCTTCTCGGCGGTAGCGGCCTGCCGTTTGTAGAAGTCGAGACTAACGCTTGCATCAGCGGGCACCTCAGGATGGCGCCAACCGGATATATTGCCGCCCACGCCGTGAATGATGGCGCCGAACTTGATTTGTTTTCGATTGCTCATCGTAATTCCTCCCTATCCATGTCTTATCACCTAATTGTGCTGAGCTTCCTTAATGTTGCTGCAACAGCGTACTGTCCGCCAAATGCAGCCGGTAGCTCTTCACCAGAATATCTCCGTTCATGAATTCCTTGTCGTACGCCCGCTCGAATCCGAGCCGCTCGTACAAGCGGATCGCCGCGTCCATCAGATCGGAAGTATGCAGATGGAGCGTCGCCGCACCTTGCTCCTTGGCATGGACGGCGCTTGCCCGGATCAGCTCGGTAGCTACGCCCGCGCCGCGCGCCTTGCGCGACACCGCGAGTAGCCGAAGGATAGGCGTTTCGATGCCCAGCTCCGGATGACCGTAAGCCTTCTCGGCCGAGTCGAACAGGAACACGCTGCCAACTACTTCGCCGTCCAGCTCCGCTACCAGCCTGGCGCTCGTCGGCGCTTCTTCGATCGCATGCAAGATGCTCGCCTTGTATTCCGACCACTTCTGTTCGGACAGCTTCTGCTCGTATTCGCCGTATGCGTCTAGCAGAACGTCCTCTAGTGCCTGACGATCATCGGCAGATACGTTCCGGATGACGATACGCCGCTCATGAGTGGGCGTGGACGTTTGAAGCTCCCCAGCTCCGCTGATCGCACTTTCTCCCATCAGCGCACGTCCTTTCCGCTTGCCGCCTGCTCCTTGATTCTGCGAATTTGGCCGAGATGTCTCTCCACATGCGCCACGAACGCGGGGATGATGTCCGCGATCGTCACTTTGTCGCCCTTAGCATTCACGCCGGCCGCAGACCATTCTTCCTTCGTCAGACGAGCGAGCAAGCGGGCATTGTACGCCACGAGCGAATGCGCCGCCGCTGCGATATGCGCGACATGCTCCTCGTTCGCTTTCTGCCCCGCTACCCAAGCGTCTTGATCGAAGGCGGGCAGCCGAACCGTCGAACCCGCCAATATTTCCCTTATGCGGAACGATACGACGATACTGTGGTCCACCAGATGCGAGAATACCTCCGTAACGCTCCAAGAAGCAGGTGCAGCCTTCCACCTCAATTCTTCCACCGTCAGTCCGGCGATCTCCCTCTCGATCTCCTCGTACGCCTTCACGTATGCCGCGATGGTCGATTGTGCCGATGTTGCCGTGTTTCCCATCGTATCCGCCTCCCTATTCGATAACAATCGTCATAAGCATCAATAAATGCCTCAATATTCTGAAAATAATTGATTCAGGCTCCGGCGTCTTAATCGCCGACGTCTTCCTGCTTCGCGTCTTCCGTCACAGTAAGCTCCCGAAGGGCATCCAAGGCTAAGTTTTCGAGCAGCTTCGCGGCGACGGGCAGCGCTTCCTCGCTCAAATCGAAGGCGGGATGATGCCATTGCTGCGGTCCATCGACACCAATGAACAAGAAGGCTCCCGGTGTTTGCCGCAAATAAAATGCAAAATCCTCTCCGGCCGGAGACAATGCCGGTTCAACGACCGTGTTCCCCTGGGCCGCGGCAGTCCTGCTGGCGATTTCCGCCCAGCGATTGTCGTTCACGACAGCGGGCGGACCTTCGATCCACTTCACGCGGGCGGTCGTGCCGAATGCCAACGCCACGCCGGCCACCACTTGCTCGAAGCGTTGCAGGACGGTTCCGCGTACATGCTCCGTGAACGTGCGGATCGTTCCGTCGAAGACGGCTTTCTCAGAGATGACGTTCCAAGCGCTGCCTGCGTGTAGTCTCGTCACACTGATTACCGCGCTGTCGAGCGCGCTGACATTGCGGCTGACGATGGATTGCAGCGCCGTAATGATATGCGATGCCGTTACGATGGGATCCGAGCCGGCTTCGGGCGAAGCGGCATGCGTGCCGATGCCGTCAACCTCGACGACGAAGCCGTCGGCGGCCGCCATAAGCGGACCGCCCCGAACGCCGATCGTCCCGACGGGCAAATCCGGTTTATTGTGGATGCCGTAGATGGCGTTCACACCTTCAAGAACGCCGGCGGCAATGAGTTGCTGCGCTCCCTTCGCTTTCTCTTCGGCTGGTTGGAACAGAAGCCGAACGACGCCAGGCAGCTCACTCTCCCGTTTCTTCAGTCCGAATGCCGCTCCAAGCAATGCCGCGGTATGAAAGTCATGGCCGCAAGCATGCATCTTGCCGTCCACCTTCGATGCATAGGGCAGCCCCGTCTCCTCCCGGATCGGCAGCGCGTCGATATCCGCTCGCAGCGCAACGACGGGAAACCGCGGCACCGATGTGCCCGAACCTTGGGCAACGGCTTGACCATCAAAAGCAGCCCCGGCGCTGCCGCCGATCTCCGCGATGACACCTGTCGGGAGTCCGTAATCGACGATGCGAATACCGGCTTCGGATAACCACAGCTTGATGGCTTCCGTCGTCGCGCGCTCTTCACCGGACAATTCCGGATACTCGTGCAGACGCCGTCTGATCGCGATCAAACGCTGCGCCAAATTCTCCCTCGTCGCCGACGTGCTCATACGAACTCCTCCGCGAACGCTTCCTTCAGAAGCTCGAAGGAACGTGCCCGTTTGGCGTAATCCGGAATGATCGTCGTGAAGACGAAGCTAT
Organism: Paenibacillus sp. LHD-117; assembly: GCF_030929555.1. GTDB lineage: Bacteria > Bacillota > Bacilli > Paenibacillales > Paenibacillaceae > Pristimantibacillus. The sequence goes on from NZ_JAVFVT010000007.1 coordinate 195,305, forward strand.
CCACGCCATATTGCCGAGATAGCTCGACCAGCCTCGCTCGTACCGTCTCCTTCGTGCCGCGCGTAATATCCGCTTCGCGTTCGACTGCCGTATAGGTTTCGCCGGCTTGCTTGGCGAATTCCGCCGCCTGCTCCAGCGTAGCTACATTAACCGTTTTGCCGCTGCCAAGCGTCACTCGAACGCTCTTATGTTGACCTGCAAGCTCGCTCGCCTCCGCCTCCGTGTCCGCCGCGATAACCGACAACGCCAGAATGGGCTTAGGTTCGCCGCCCCTTTCGCGATTGAAGTGCGTCTTGTATAGCTCTAACGCCGCAGCAGCCGTTTCTGGATCGTTATTAATGAAGAGCGCGAACGCATACGGCAGCCCTTGCTCCGCCGCCAGCTCCGCGCTGGATAGGCTGGTCCCGAGCAGATAGACGTCTGCCGGCGTTGCCGGCAGCGGACTGGCAGTCAAACCGGCGAGGGGATGTCCCTCATCCGTTGGTCCGACAAGCAGCGAACGCAGCTCCGAGAGCTTCGCTTCGAGACTGTCATGCTCCGTCACGCCCTTCTGGAGCGCTTTGGTCGAGCGCGGAAGTCCGCCGAGTGCGCGGCCGATGCCCAGCTCGACGCGGCCTGGAGCGAGCGTGGCTAGGAGATTGAAGTTTTCCGCCACCTTGTAAGGGCTGTAATGCTGCAGCATGACGCCGCCCGAGCCGATCCGGATGCTCTCCGTTTGCGCCAGCAAATATGAAATAAGAACTTCCGGCGACGACCCCGCCGTACTCGGCGAATCGTGATGCTCAGCTACCCAGAAGCGATCGTAACCAAGCTGTTCCGCAAGACGCGCAAGCTTGACGGTATTCTCTAATGCCTCAGAGGCGGTATACCCTGGAAAAACGATACTTTGATCCAATATGCCAAACGAATAAGACATGGCGTTCCCTCCCTGTACGTTAAATCGAATATGCGCTCTCCGGCGTAATCCGCTTCAGAAATTGTTTCGTTCTCTCTTCCTTCGGCGATCGGAACAGCTGCTTGGGATCGCCCTCTTCCACAATGACGCCGCCATCCATGAACACAACGTGATTGGCTACTTCTTGGGCGAAGCCCATCTCGTGCGTCACGATGATCATCGTGATGCCTTCCTGCGCAATGTGGCGGATGACCGCGAGCACCTCGCCGACCAGCTCGGGATCCAGAGCGGACGTCGGTTCGTCGAACAGAATAACTTCCGGGTTCAGCGCCAGCGCGCGAGCGATGCCCACGCGTTGCTGCTGTCCGCCGGACAGCTCGTTTGGGTATGCATTCAGCTTGCTCTCCAGCCCGACCTTCTCTAGCAACGCGATACTTCGCTCGCGCGCTTCCTCCTTGGGCACCTTGCGAACGACGACGAGACCTTCCATCACGTTCTCCAGCGCCGTCTTGTGGCGGAACAGATTGTATTGCTGGAACACCATAGCCGATTTTTGCCGAAGCGCATGGACGTCCTTTTTGCTATGATGCTTGCAATCGAACTGGAAGTCTCCGATCGTAATGTGTCCGGAGCCTGGCTTCTCCAAATAATTGATGCATCGCAGCAGCGTCGTCTTGCCGGAGCCGCTCGGCCCAAGAATCGCGACCACTTCGCCGCGCTTTACCGTCAGATCAATACCCTTCAGCACTTCGTTGCGTCCGAAGCTCTTGCGTATTTGCCGCAGTGTAATCATGATACGCCTCCCTGGTCGTGTAGCCTGAAGCGCTTCTCCGCGAGTGCGGTCAGCCGCTCGATTAGAAATGTGAGTCCCCAGAATAGCAGAGCCGCAGCCAGATAAGCCTCAAAAAACTTCCAGTTGGTCGTCGCCACGATCTGCGCTTTGGCGTTGATCTCAACGACCGAAACCGTGAAGGCGAGCGTCGACCCGTGAAGCATCCCGATCAGCATGTTGGACAGATTCGGAAGACTGGCGGCGAGCGCTTGCGGAAGCACGATCCGCCGCAGCGCCTGCGGTGTCGTCATCCCGACGGAATAGGCGGCTTCCAACTGACCGCGATTCACCGCGAGCAGACCGGAGCGCACGACCTCCGACATATACGCGCCCGCCGTAATGGAGAAAGCGATATAAGCGAATCCGATCATCGGTATGGAGACGGACCGGAATCCGATGCCAAGCCCTTCCGCGGCGGCGTCTACGAGGACCGGCAAGCCGAAATAAATGAGCAGCAGATGCGTAATCATCGGCGTTCCCCGGATGAACGTCACGTAGGCTGTGCCGAGCTGGCTTAGCACGGGCACCCGGAAGTGGCGCGACAGCGCGACGGCGGTTCCGATCAAGAAGCCGCAGCCTACGGAGACGACGGTAATCGCGAGCGACGTGGGAACCGCTCCCAGCAGCGCCACGAACGCCGTCCAGATAAATTGGAAATCCAGCTTCATATCGCAGCCAGCCCCCTTCTCTGCAGCCTGCGCTCAAGCAGCAGGAAGAGCTTCTCCAGCACGAAGCTGATTAGGAAGTAGATCATAGCAAGCGCGATATACGTCTCGAGGAAATGCCGGGACATGACGGCAAGCGTCTGGGACTTGCCCGTAAGTTCCATGATGCCAATGGTGAACGCCAGTGAGGTATCCTTCAGATTGGCGATGACCAGATTGGCGAATACCGGAAGGGCCGTCGCGAGCGCTTGAGGCAGTACGATTCGTACGAAGGCCTGCCGCCCCGACATCCCGACGGAATACGCGGCTTCCACTTGCCCGCGGTCCACGGAAGCAACTGCCGCCCGGATCATCTCCGCCATGAATGCACCGCTATGCAGCGCGTAGGTCAGGATGACGAAATAAAGCGCAGGCACCTTCGCGGCATCAATCGCGACCAGCTTCAGCATTTCTGGCAGACCGTAGTAGAACAGGAACAATTGAATGAGGACCGGTGTTCCGCGGAAGAAGGACAGATAGATCTGGGACAGCCGCTTCAAGACCGGTATATTGTACAGCTGGGGAAGGGCGACGACGAAGCCTATGCCCAGCCCGAGTACAATGGAGGACGCCACGATCACTAACGTGATGTTGATCGCCGGCATCAGCTTGACGAGATAGTCAAGGACAAAGCCGAATTCGAATGGCGCTCCCATCGCCGCAGCCCTCCTTTCTCTCTCTCCCGTTTATTGAACTTCCGAAGTCGTATAGTCGGCGCCAAGCCATTGCTCGCTCAGCTTCTTCAGCGTGCCGTCGGCTTTGATCTCCTTGATAGCGTCGTCCACACGGTCGGCCAGCTTCTGCTGCTCCGCATCGTCCTTGCGGAACATGAACAACGTGTTCGATTCGCTAAGAGGAGGACCGACCAGCTTCAGGTCGCCGTTCGGATCAATCAATGGCAATGTAAAATCTGCAGACAAGAACGCTTCTACGCGGCCGGTTAGGACCTGCTGAATGGTATCATTGGCGCCGCCGTTCTGGTACACGATTTCAATGGCGTTGTTGTTCTCCTTGTTGTATTTCTCCAGAATGATGGCTTGCGCGCTCGTCGCTGTCGTTAATACCTTCTTGCCTTTCAGATCGTCGATCGTTTGCACGGTGTCGTTGCTTTTTGCGACAGCGACTTTGTTTTTCCAGTGCGAATAAGGCTCTTTGTTGAACAAGTATTTCGCCTCGCGCTCCGGATTTTTTTCCATCTCATGCGCGACCATGTCGATTTTCTTCGTTTCCAGGCTAAGCAGCAAGTTTGTGAACTCCAGCGTCTGGAATTCAAATTCGTAATCCTCAAGACGGTTATCGATTTCGCGGACCAATTCCACGTCGTAACCCGTCAGCTTGCCATTCTCGTCGATAAAGCATACATTCGGAAACTGTGTGCCCGTGCCGACCACAATCTTGATCGGCTCGGCGGCCTGCGAATTTCCGAGAGCGGTCTCCGCACTGTTGTCCCCGTTCGTGCCGCATCCTGCCAGCGCCCCCGCCAGCGTAACCATCATGGATAAAGCAAGCCATTTTTTCGTCGTTTTTTTCATCGTCGTTCCCTCGCATTCGACTCATAATTTTATTCATATAATTCCTACCTGATAAGTGTGAATTATGCGATGACTAAACTTTAGCACCCCGCCTTAACCAGCGTCAATGGGTTGCCTAATAGAGAAGTTCTATATAAACATTCAAAAATCTAATGTACCAATGATTTTGCCGAATTGAGTGACCGCTTCGAAGAGCTCAGCATGTTCTCCGGGTAGAACGACCACGTTCGTCTGCAGCGCGATTCCTTCTGTTTCGGGCAGCAATAACGGATATAGCATACCCGCCGAGACTTCTTGTCTAACGCTTAGTCCGGGCATGAAGCCGATGCCCGACTTCCGTACGATGAGCTTCCTCGCCATCTCCGAATTGTCCGTCTGAATGCGGATATTCGGCGGCTGCTCCAGCGACTCGAATACCCGGTGAATGCGAAGCCAATCGAGCGATCCGCATTCGAAGAATACAAGCGGCTGTTCGGCGACCTCCTCCACGGTAATCCGCTCCTGTCGGAGAAACGGATGATCTTGATAAACGTACAGCCGGATCGGATCCACGTAAAATTTGACGGACTGCAGACCGGGATGATGGGCCTTGCGCACAAGCGCGATGTCGACATCCTTGTTCAGCACTTTAGCTACGATATCGTCCGACGTTCCCGTGACAAGCTTGTAGCTCGCCAGCGGGAATCTTTCGTTCAGGTAAGGAAGAAGATCGGGAATGACGTAATTGGCCGCGGACACCGTGCAGCCGATCCGATATTCGTTCTGCTGCGATTTCTTCTGATGGATTTGCAGCTTGCCCGTCTTGTAGACGAGCAGCAATTGCTGGGCATAAGGCAGGAACCGCTTGCCATCCTCCGAGATTTGAACTTGTTTGCCTGCCCGTTCAAACAGCTTGCAATTCAGCTCCTGCTCCAGTGACTTAATTCGAGCGGTGACGGACGGCTGCGACAGGAACAACGCTTCTGCCGCCTTATTAAAGCCTCCGAAATGAATGACATACACAAAGGCTTCTATATTCTCGATATTCATGTTCCACCCCTTCTTATTAATATCTTAGTATACGCATGGGAATTATATGAATTAAACGTAGCAAATGGCGCATGACCTGTCAACGATTATCCCAAGATGTTTCGAAATGGATATATCGCCCAAATGCGCATCAGGCATCTCCTTGCCAACAGGTGGTTATCCTAACCTTACGATAACCGTCTTAAGGAGGAGTCTTACATTCATGCATACCGTCTGGAAAGGCGCCATCAGCTTCGGCCTCGTGCATGTCCCGGTCAAAATGTTCACGGCGACGGAAGACAAGGACATCCGGTTCCGTACGATTCACAAAAAATGCGGCACCCCCATCTCGCAGACGCGCCGATGCGCGCATTGCGATCAGGACGTGGAGCCTGAGGAGCTGGCGAAAGGCTTCGAATACGAAAGAGGCAAGTTCGTCTTATTCAGCGAAGAAGAAATCGACGCCTTGAAGCCGGACTCGGCGCGCGTCATTCAAATTTTGGACTTCGTCAATCTCGAAGAGATCGATCCGATCTATTTCGTCAAACCTTATTATCTCTCGCCCGACATGGCCGGCGGCGGCGCATACGGCCTATTGCTGGAAGCGATCAAGCAGACGGGCAAAATCGGCATCGCCAAAATTTCGATCCGCAGCAAAAGCAGCCTTGCCGCCATACGCGTCGTCGACAATTGCCTATGCCTGGAGACGATGCACTTCCCCGACGAAATCCGGGCCATCTCGCAGGTTCCCAATCTGCCCGAGCAGCAGGCCGTGAACGAGAAGGAGCTGCAAGTCGCGAAGCTGCTGATCGAGCAGCTCTCCGAGCCGTTCTCCCCGGAGAAATACACGGATGATTACCGCTCGGCGCTCCTAGAAGCCATCGAACATAAGATCAGCGGCGAGAGCATCGATATCGTAGCCGCGCCGGCTGACAAAGGAAGCAACGTCATCGATCTGATGGCCGCGCTGCAGGCCAGCTTGGATGCCGTCAAAATTCCGACGGATTCCGGCAAGGCGGACAAAAAACCGGCCGCAAAAGAATCGAAGGCCGAAACCAAAACCAAGCCGGCTAAGGCGAAAACGAGCAAAGCCGCGAAAAAAGGAACGGCTTCATGACATCGGATGCCGCAACGCAGTTAACTCGATCGGGCGTGACCCGAGAAACCGGATCACCTGGCCCGGAATCCATGGCGCTGCCCAAAGTACCGATGTCGCCGATCGCCTCGCCCCAAATTCCCGAAGGACCGGAATGGGTGTACCAGATCAAATGGGACGGCGTGCGCACGATCGCGAGGCTGGACGGCAACGGCGGCGTGGAGCTGTTCTCCAAGAAGATGGAGCTGAGGAACGGCGCGTTCCCGGAAATCGTGGAGTTGCTGAAGCCGCTAGGTGTCGGTCCTTGCGTGCTGGACGGCGAGATCGTTTATTTCGACGGGAAGAGGCCGAACTTCCAGCGCGGCAAGCTGGCGGTAGGCACGCATTCCGCTAAGGACAACCTGCTGCTAGTCCTGTTCGATCTGCTCCACGACGATGGGGGTGATTGGCGAGGACGCCCGTTCCTGAAGCGGTTCGAACGGCTGACCGCCAAATTTCCGGATAAGCAGCCCAAGTTATTCGTCACCGAGCTGTATGCCGACGGCAATGCGTTGTGGGATTGGGTGAACGAGAAGGAATGGGAAGGCGTCGTCTCGAAACGCGCGGACAGCCCTTATACGGAAGGCAAACGGCATCAGGATTGGTTCAAGAAACGGAAGGAAATCCGGCTCGTTGCCGATGTTGTCGGCCTTAAGAGGAATAACGGCCAGGTTGCAAGCCTCGTGCTCAGCTTAAGCGGCACCTATATAGGTCACGTATCGGGACTCGATCAAGCGTCCAAGTCGCTGCTCGACCGATTCGCGAAGGATAACACGGGCATCTGCCCGTTCGCCGAATTGACGCCGGGCATGCGCAAATCCGACGTTGCCTGGCTCTCCGTCCCGTTCCCATGCCGAGTGGCGGCTTTGGAATTTACGGACAGCGGCTTGCTTCGGCAGCCGCGGCTGCTCGGCTTCGGCGCGGATGCTGCGGCCGAATAACGAAGTTCAGCCCGCTGCGGGATCGCGGCGGGCTCTTCGAAGGTGTAACCGGGGAAGCCATTAGGCTTGAAAAAATCTAGGCAAAAAGGGTCTGTTCCGCTCCAGCATCTCCTCCAGCATCGCTTCCGCCACGTTCGCCGAATCGATGAGCGGATGGCTCGCCAGCGCAAGCAAAGCCTTATCGCGGCTGCCGGTTACGGCCGCTTCGATGGCTAGGCTTTCGTACGTCTTGACCGCCTTGATCAAACCTTTGGCGGCTTCCGGCACGCGCTGGACGGGAACGGGCGTCGCGCCGTGGCGCGTGACCGTACAGTTGACTTCGATCGCCGCCTCCGGCGGCAGGAAGTCGAGCGTGTTTCCATTACGGACGTTAAGCGCCTGCACATCCCCCGTATCGTTATAGATGGAGTGCATCAGCTTAACGGCGGCTTCGGAATAATAGGCGCCGCCGCGCTGCTCCAGCTGCTTCGGTTTCTCCGCCAGCTCCGGCTGCTTGTAGATTTCGAACAATTCCTCTTCCAGCCGCTTCACCGTCTCCGCGCGGTTCTCTCCCCTTGCGGCAGCGGCTTTGCCTTCTTCGACCATTTCTCTGTGCAGATAAAAATACTTTAAGTAATAGGACGGGATCGCGCCGAGCGACCTGATCAGCGTGTCGTTCCAGGCCAGCTGCGGCACGTTGCTCGCGCTGTACGAGCCTTGTCTATCGAGCAGCTCCTCCAGCCTCGACATGCCGTCGATCTCGATGCGGCTAATCCAGTGCAGATGGTTCAGACCCGCGAACTCGCAGTAGATGCGGCTCTCGGGAACGCCGTACAATCCGGACAGCCACTTGTACGCCGCGATCGGCGAATTGCAGAGGCCAATGGAACGGATGCCGGAATGATTTATGATCGCCTCGGTCACCATGCCGGCCGGGTTCGTGAAGTTGAGCAGCCACGCTTCCGGACACAGCTCCTCCATGTCCTTGCAGATGTCCAGCAGCACCGGAATCGTCCGGAGCGCCTTCATCATGCCCCCGGCGCCGGTCGTCTCCTGACCGAGCATCCCGTATTTGACAGGAATGGATTCGTCCCAGCCCCTTGCCTCCAACAAACCGACGCGCATCTGAGTCGAGACGAAATCCGCCCCTTCCAGCGCCCTGCGGCGATCCAAAGTCAGCTCAACTTCGATCGGCAAACCGCTTTTCTCCACCATTCGCTGAGCGAGTCCGCCTACAATTACGAGTTTATGTCTGCCTGCTTCGATGTCAGTCAGCACGATTTTGGATACCGGAAATGTCTCATGCCTCTTAATGAAGCCTTCGATCAACTCCGGCGTGTAGGAAGAACCTCCGCCAATTACGGCTACCTTTAGTCCATTGCCCATTCGATGTCCCTCGCCTTCACGGATAAAGATTGTTCCAACTGTTCGTACACCTCTGCTTCGACTATCAATCCGTCACGCTCCATGGCGAGCAGCAGCGCTCCCGCCGCAGGCTCCAGTTCCAGCACGCGCATCCGGGCGCGCGGAGCCGCCGCCTTCACTTCGCGTTCCACGAACGGAACCACGAAGTCGCCTTTCCCTCTGGACAGCACGCTGCCCGCCAGCACGACGTCGAATGCGTCCTCTTCCATGCCTAGCTTCCGGATGACGGCGCTTGCCGCCTTGCCAAGCTCCGTGCCTTGACGCTGCAGGATTTCCCTGGCAACCGCGTCCGTTGGAGAAGCTTCGAACAGCAGCTTCGCGAGCGTATGCGGCGGGCGTCCGCATTCGTCGAGCGTGCCGTGGAACATCCGCTCCACGTCGGGATATCCTAGCGCTTCCAGCGTCAATTGCGTAAGCGCGGTCTCCGCTTCCCTTCCTTCCCAGGAACGTATGACCGAGCGGAACACCTCCACCGCAAGCTCGTTGCCGCCGCCAAAGTCGCCATAGGCGTAACCGAAGCCTCCAACCTGCAGTTCATCGCCGCGCGAATTCATGCCGTAACAATTTGTTCCGCTGCCGCAGATCAGCACGACGCCGTCGCTTTGTTTCGTTCCCGCGCGCATGCCGATGACCGTGTCGCAGACGATGTCCGTCTTCGCGAACCCCATAGACGCTATCATCGGTCGCAGAATCCGGAAGTCCGCTTCGCGGTCCGCGCCGGCGAGGCCGAACAATGCAAAATTGATCTCTTCTTTGCCTATACCTGCTTCGGCCAACGCGTCTTCCGCGGCCTTGCGGATATTCCGGTCCGCCAAGGCGGCTCCGACCTGATGATTGCCGCAGCCGCTCCTGCCTCGGCCCAGGATGCGACCCATCCCGTCAGACACGATGGCGAGCGTCTTGCTGCCGCCTCCGTCGACTCCCAAGTAATAACCCAAGTTTGATCTCTCCTTTGCCTCATGACCGGAGAAGCCGGCCCCCGACCTCCCTCCATGCACGAATGGATCCGGCATGGCGCTTGTCGTGGTCCGGCTCTGTCTTCGGCGATTATTTCGCGGAATTTAGTTTGCTTACGTTTTCTTGCCACTTCTCCGTCTTGAACTTAAGCAGCTTCTCGTAACCGACTTTCATGGCGTCTTGCTCCGCCTTGTCCAGAATCGCGACCACTTCCTCGTCAGTCTTGGCGGTCGTGATCGCCTTTGCTCTAGCCTGCTCGTAGATTTCGAATACGCTTTGTGCGATGATGCCTTCCTCCGTATCGCCCGCCGGATCGAGATTCACGAATTCAGTCGTATTGTATTGCGTTTTCCATGTAATCTCGGATTGCCAGCGCGTTTCCCAGTTCCGCTTCTCTTCAGGAAGCGTGGACTCGAATTTTATTTTGGAATTGTCAACATAAACGGTGTTGCCGTTCCATTGGAAGTTGACGGTCGAGTTCATCAGCTCGTCGCGGCCTTTGAGATCAGTTGTGAACGCCTCGGTGAAGAGCGGCGCTTCCTCGCTGTCCACGCCGTCCCAGTACAGACCTTCCGGTCCCCACATAATTGTGCGCTGTCCTTCCGGTCCCGTGAACCAATCCAGGAATGCGAAGATCGCTTCCGGATTTTTGGCCGATTTCGTAATGACGTTGACGTTCCAGCCCAATTGCTTGTAATCGCCAGGGAAAATTTTGTTACGGTCGAGCCCTTCCTTATGAACCGGCCATACCATGATGTATCCCGCATTCGGATCTTGTTCGCTAAGCTTCGAGTTGCCGATCGCGCCGAATTCCGTCGGGCTGGAAGCCACGTATACGGCAATCTTGCCCGTTACGACCTTCTGCTCCACCTGCTCGCGCTTCTGCGTGAACGCATCCTGCGTCATCAGCTTCTCCCGGTACAGCTTGCTCGAATATTGCAGCAATTCGCGGTAAACAGGGTCCGTGAACAGCGATACAAGCTCGTTCTCTTTCGGCACGGCGATCATTTGGTTGAATAGATAAGGTCTGTTTTCCGCGAACGCCGATACCATAATGTCCACGCCCGCAGCGGTTTGGCCTACTTCGAGCGGCACAACGTCGGGATAGTTCGCCTTAACCTGATTCAGGTAGGCATACAGGTCGTCGGTTGTTTCGAGGCTAGGCGAACCCAGCTCTTCGTAAATCTTTTTGTTGACCAGGTAACCTGCGTTGCCGTTCGGCTGCGTCGTATACCAGTTCGGGAATTGATACAGCTTGCCGTCCGGCGAACGAAGCATGTCCAGCGTCGACTCGCCAGCCCATTTTTTCAAATTCGGATATTTGTCGAGATAATCGTCGAACGGAACGAGCATGCCCTCGGCGCGAAGCTTCTCCACATCCGCTCCCCGCTCCATCCAGATGACGTCCGGAAGCTCGCCGGAGACGATCATCGTGCTCATTTTGTTTTTGGCGTTGCCGCCAGAGCTGACCGGAACGACGTTGACCTGTTTGTTCTCTTTGATCCACTTCGTCGCAAGATCGCCGCCCCATTCCGGCATGGTGTACCAGTCGTAGTGACCGTAGAACGAAAATTCGAGCGGTTCTTTGCCAAGCTCGTATACGTTGGACACTTCGCCCTCGGTTGCCGTAGGCGCAGGATCGTTACCCCCGTCATTGCCTTTGTTGCCGTTGTTGCCGGAATCAGAGCACCCCGTCATCGCCGTTACGATCGCTAGTGTGACTGACATTGAAGCAAGAAGCCGTTTGTTCCACCTTTTCATAGCTCGATCTCCCTTCGATCTCTTATCTATGGTCAAAGCCGCCAGCGGCTTTATCCCCGCGCCTATTCCTTCAACGAACCGATCATGACGCCTTTCACGAAGTACTTCTGCACGAACGGGTACACGCATAGAATCGGCACCGTGGCCACCATCATCGTCGCCATGGAGAGCGATTTGGTCGTGACGGCGTTCATCTTGTTCAGCCTGCCTTGGGCCGCCGAATCCATGTTCTGCATCTGCTCCAGCATAATGTTGGAGTTCAGGATTTGCTGCAGCTTCGTCTGGATCGGCAACAGATCGATATTCGAAATATAGATGCTTGGCGCGAACCAGTCGTTCCAATGGTACACGGCCGTGAACAGCGCCAATGTCGCGATAACCGGGCCGGACAGCGGGAAGACGATCCGGAACAGTACGCCCCAGTTCGAAGCGCCGTCAATATGGGCCGATTCCTCCAGCCCTTGCGGAATGCTTTTGAAGAAGGTACGGAAAATAATCATGTTCCAAACGCTGATCAGGCCGGGAATGACCATGACCCAGAACGAATCCATAAGTCCGAGCTCGCGAATGAGCAGATAACTCGGGATGAGACCACCGCTGAAATACATCGTGATGATGCACATGATCATGTACAGCTTGCGTCCCATAAGCTCGCGCTTCGTCATGCTGTACGCGAAGATCGCGGTGGCCACGATGGAGAGCGCCGTACCCGTCACGGTCCGGAGAACGGAAATGATGAATCCGTCGATCAACCGCTTGTCCTTGAATACGACCTCGTAGTTCGACAGCGTGAACTCGCGCGGCCAGAACGTAATGCCTCCGAGCATCGTGTCACTGCCGGCGTTAAACGAGATGACCGCCGCGTTCCAGAACGGATAAAAAGCGACGAACCCTAGCAGAAACAGCAATACGTAATTGACGCCTACAAACATCCGATCGCCATTCGAAAGCTTCAAAGCCGATCACTCCTTCCGGTTACCATAAGCTGTTCCCCGATCGCCTTGCCAAGTAGTTCGCTCCGGCGAGCAGCACCACGCTGATGACGGCTTTGAACAATCCCGCCGCCGTCGCGTACGAATAGCGGCTATTCTGGATGCCGATCCGGTACACGTACGTATCGATGACGTCGCTCACTTCGCGAAGCACCGGGTTGCCCGCCAGCAGGAGGATATCCTCGAAGCCCGCGTTCAGGAAGTTGCCGATCGCCAGAATCGAGAACACGATCACAACGGGCATGATCGACGGGATCGTAATGGCGGCAATCTGCCTGATCCGGCTGGCCCCGTCAATGGATGCCGCTTCGTACAGATGCGGATTGATGCCGGCGATCGCGGCGAGATAAACGATGGAGGAGAATCCGATTTCCTTCCATACATTCGTCGCGACCTGGATGCTCCAGAAGTAGCTTGGCTCGGACATGAAGTTGATCGGTTCGTCGATCAGGTTCAGCTTCTGCAGCAGAATGTTAAGGCTGCCGTTGTCCGTGGACAGAATCGAGAGCACGAAGCCCGACACGATGACCCAGGATAAGAAATGCGGCAAGTAGCTGATCGTCTGCACCAACCGTTTGAAGGTTTTCCTTCCCACCTCGTTCAGCATTAAAGCAAGCAGAATCGGTGCCGGGAAGCCGATGCATAACTTAAGCATGCTGATGATGAGCGTATTGCGCATGACGTTCCAAAACTCCGGAGCCGCAAAAAACATTTCGAAATGTTTGAAGCCCGCCCATGGACTGTCCAGAACCCCTTTAAACAAGCTGTAATCTTGGAAAGCCATCAGCAATCCGTACATCGGAATATAGCTGAAGACCACAATGAACAATAACGCCGGTATGGCCATAAGCTGAATGTCCCACTGCTTCATGAATCGAATGACCGGTCCTCGTCTGCGATAGGGACGATTCTCGCTTTGCAATTCGGGCTGTGGCATTGTGTTCCCCCTCTCTCTTTTAATCCAGTCTTTTACGCGTAACAATTGTTGACGCGAACCGCAACATCCATAGATTTATTGTAAAGCTCCAGAGAGAGCGTTTTCTCTGCTAAAACAATTAAAAACCAGCACAATTTCACTGGTTTTTAACATTGCCCTTCCTCGTTGCCCCGGGCGTAATCCCGATATGCTTCTTGAAGAGCCTATTAAAGTTGGTTAACGTTTGGAACCCACATTCAAGGGCGATATCCGTAATCTTCATCCCGCCTTTCTCCAGCATCGCCAAGGCGCGCTCGAGTCGGATATGGATGAGATACAGCATCGGCGGCATGCCGACGGCTCGCTTGAAAATGTCGCTGAACCTCGACGGACTAAGGAAAACAAGCGCCGCCAGCTCTTCCTGGGTCCAAGGATGCGCGTAGCGCTCCTCCATGACCATAATGACTTGCCTCATGCGCTCCAGCTGCCGCGCGCTAATGTTCCCGCCGTTCTTGCGCGGATTGGCGCTGCGGAACTCCCGATTCACCGTCGCCAGAAACCGGAGCAGCAAGGAATGCACCATCGTGCTGTAAGATCGGCGCTGTCCCTCGTGCTCCTCCTGCAGCTCCATGAGCAGCGACCGGAGATGCCCGATGGACGAGTGGTCCCGCTGGAGCCGGTTCGTATAATGTTTTCCCATCTCGCGGAACGGGCTGAGCAGCTCCGGATCCATCCGAAGCCCGTGCGCGAGCCAGCTGGGATCGAAGGTGACGACCAGCATGACCAGATCCTCCGTCTCGTAGGCACAGTGCAGGTCATTGGAATTGATGAGGAACACATCGCCCTGCTCGAACTCGTACGTTTGACCGTTGATAATGTAATAGCCCGATCCAGACTTGATCAGATTGATCTCGAGAACGTCATGCCAATGCATCCGCTGATAGAGGCTTGTCACTCCTATAGTCTCGACGACGATGAGCGGATAATTATGGGCGAATATCACTTTTTCCTTCGGGATGACGTACGATTGTTCTTTTGCAGACAATTCATCTCCCCCATTCCGAGCCTATGATTTGAAAACGCTAGCAGTCTCATGGCGACGTCATGAATCCTATCACATTTCTTATTTAATTCGATATCTGCTAAGTTGGCAAGTCCCACGGATTGCGAAAAATCGCATATCGCCCAAGCAACGTCGAAGAGGCTATTTCAGCTTGGCATGGGCCAGTGCAGACAACGTGGTTCTATGGTCCCTAGTGCTAAAGTATTGATTTATTGCATTATTGCAGGTATAATATTCCTGTTATGTACGACCATTCATATCGACAATGGCAAACCCGTACGAAAGTCGGGGACGCAAAGCTTCAGGCCTAAAGGTAGTTTCCCATGGCGGCTGAGCCGCCGAACGTGATCGGATCCTTCAACGTGATTATTGACAGCATGAGTAATAGACCGTTCCATATTCGGAACGGTCTTTTGGCGTTTCCTTTCGTCTAATGCGTTACCTACACGATAGTATTCACAATTACCAGCTCAAGCTGGACCTTCAAATCGATATCGTATGGAGAGGTGACGCGGCTGCCATCGCTTTCCCGAATGATTCTGACTACGGGACGTTGAACAAAGGAGGAATCTACTGATGTTATAACTGCGATTTGACCGCTATTCAGCATGACCTTGCTCCCGATTGGGTAGATGGATATGTGGCTGACAAACAATTTGACCAGCGATAAATTAAATAATCGGTCGCCGGATCCAAGCAGAAATTCGACGGCGTTGCCCCTGGCATAGGAATGGCGATGATAGCGTTCCGATACAAGGGCATCGTAGATATCGGCAATCGATACGATTTCGGCAAATTCATGAATATCGGGATGTTTGCTCCTGTATGGATAACCGGAACCGTCGTAGCGCTCATGATGCTGCAAGGCACAGATGGCCGCCGAATTGGGAATATCGCTGTGGTTGATCAGTATTTGATAACCTTCAATCGTATGCTGCTCGATTCGTTTTTTCTCTATTAGAGTAAGCTTTCCTTTTTTGGTCAATATCCCTCTCGGAAGACCGAGCATGCCTATATCGTATAACAAAGCCGCTGTAGTCAGTTCGTACAGTTGTCTTTCGCTGTACTTATTCGCAAATCCGATAATGGCGGACAATGTCGCCACGTTGAGAGCGTGTTCGAACAGAGACGGATCTTTCCGATGCATGCGGGCGAGGCTTTCTTTGATAAACTCTTGTCGGGACAATTCGCCGATCAGGCTTTGATAGATTCGGTGAAATTTATCGCCAAGTGTTGGCACCGACAATCGCCCTCGAATCATCGAATTGTTTTTAAGATCCGACAGCATCTCGTTCACGACGGACTTGGAATCATGCCAGCTTGTTTCGTGCGCTAGCTGCTCGTAAGGTATTGCGGGAGTGATCGCGAGGCCTGGCCGGTTGGCAGCTGCAATCTCAGCAGCAGAGGCGTCTTCCTCCACATACACTTCCGTAATGTTTAATTTGAGCAGACGTTCTATGTATTTTTCGGTTAACCGGGTTCCGGCTCCAAGCATGATCACACCGTTATGATTCAGTACCGGCATGGCAAGCGTCTGTCCCGGTAGAAGCGCGTAAGCAGTAGTAGATTTCATTGTAATCCCGCCTTTTAAGATCGTTATACTGGCCTTGCTATATCATGACAACAGAACTGGTTGAAGTCTCCAGGAACAGATCGACATAGACGCCGTCGAATTGAATGCCGCGTTGACTTCTAAGCTCCTCCCTCGCTTCTGCATCCGTCTTCACCCGGTTGTACGAACGATGCCGAGTCATCGCGTCATAGGCATCCATGACCGCACACATGCGCGCCCACTCGGGGATTGCCGTGCCGCGCAGGCCGTCGGGATAACCTCTTCCATCCCATCGCTCGTGATGGGACCGGACAATGGCAAGCATATCGGGATCGCGCCATCCGAGCAAGCTTCGCAGCATCTCGACGCCAAGTACGGGATGTTCGCGAATAAGAGCCATCTCGTCCACGTCAAGAGGAAGCCGCTTTGCAAGCAATTCATGCGGGATAAGCAGCTTGCCGATATCGTGGAAGCAGCAAGCGACCGTGAACAACCGTTCCTCCGCATCGGACATTCCGACGGCCCTGGCCATGTCTCTCGCATGCATGCCAACCCGTACGCAATGATCGAAGGTAACGGGGTCTAAGCGTAAACCCAAAGCGAATAGCTCGGCGGACATCAATTCTGCCATAGTATGATCACATCCTGTTCCTGTGTACATAGCGGCATATTCGCCCGGACATTGGAGGTCGAACAATAATGATTGTTCGAAGTCAAGCCGAAAGGAGACTGAAAAGTCATGAATGCGGAAACCAAACCATATCGGATTTCGAGCAATAAGCCCGTAATGAGCGATGAGCACATCGTTCAAAGCTTTCTGGCTGGTTATCATCGTCCCAATACGATTCGTAACTACGAGAGAGCGCTTACCAGTTTCCGGATGTACATCGGCGCGAAGTCTTTCGCCGAGGTGACCTGGCATGATTTGGAGCTGTACAAGACGGTATTGCAGCATGGAACAGCTGTGAACAAGCCGCTCTCAGCTTCGGCTATCGCTACCTTGATCTCCCCTTTGCGTTCGTTCTATAAGTGGGGAAGCAACGTCAATATTGGATTATTCGAACATAACCCTGCCTCGTGCATTCGTTTGCCGAAGGTTCAAGTCACAAGCGGCAACCACTTTTTGACCCAACGGGAGCTCATGAATTTATTGACTTTTTTAAGCAGGAAGAGCACGCGTGAATGGATGATGGTTCTGTACATGGTCATATTGGGATTGCGCGTTTCGGAGCTGGTGCAGATGAGGTGGAGCGACTTTCATACCGATATTTCGGAAAGGAACGCATGGTTGACGATCGTCAATGGCAAGGGAGGAAAAACAAGGCAAGTAAAAATGCCGGAGGCACTTTGGAGGCTTCATAACGACCCTGTCATTCGTCAATGCTTGCGGATCGGCAATGCGAGCGGAGAACGGAATAACCGGGTTTTCGCCATAACGAGCCGCCAGGTAGAGCGGATTGTCAATCAGGCCTGCAGAGGATGCGGGATTACGAAAAACGTTACGCCTCATTGGTTGAGACATACGAACGCCACATTGGCGCTGCTGAACGGCGCTTCGCTGCAACAGGTTCAGCAATCGCTTGGCCATGCGCAAATTAACACGACACAACGTTATCTGCACACCGTGGAGCTCATGAAAAAAAGCGCGACCGATTTCGTTGCGGAAAGCATGCAAAATATGATGAAAAATGTATTGTTTTGACAGCGATATTGGTTTATAATCGATAAATAAATAGGTACATGGACTCATTGATGTCGAACAATCATTATTGTTCGACATTTTTTTATTATAACCGATTTGACTTGCATGATGCTTCCTTGATCAACGCTTATTATACCGGATTGTTCTGAACAAATAATAAACATAAATAAGAACATAAAACCATTCTTGCGATCAAAAAAGCGCCGCAATCCGAATCGTCGGACCGCGGCACTAAACCGGAGGTTCTCAGTATTACTTTTTCAAATAGTCGGCAAAAACATCCGCAAACGCTTCGGCTGTACTCAGATTTTCCTGGAGCGTATTGTTGACGCCCCCGAATTCAAGCAGCAGGCTGCCGCTAGATACCGATTGATTGTACGCGCCGTTCCCCTGATTCGAGCCTTTGAGCAACACGCCTCTCGACAAGCCGGGATATTTTTTGTTCAACAGCGCGTTCAAAGCATCTGCAAGCTTTTTGTTTTCCTTGTATTTGGGATTGGCCGTGCCAATGACAAACATAACACGGGCGTAAGTCGTCTTGCCGATCGTTACCGTTGTTGCGCTGCGCGGCACATCCGAATCCCGATGGATATCCAAAAAATAAGACAAGGAGGCATAGGCGCTAATCGCATTGGCTACGGCTTTGCCGGATTCCGCGTAGGACTGCGAATAGTTCAAATTTTGCTCCGTCAGTCTTGCGGCAATATCCGCGTTCTCCGCGATGGACGAAATGCCTCTCTGCTCCAAGACGTCCGCCAAATGTTTGCCTACCAGCGTAATATTGATTTCTTTGTCGTCATATGCATTGCCGCCGGTGTTGCGCGCGACGTTTTTCCAAGATTCTCGATTATGGGAATGATAGATATAGACCTTGCTGTCGCTATCCGGCACCTCTCCCGTTTGGACCACCCACTTGGCGACATAAGCCTTGCCGCCGTTCGTCAGAACGATGCGATACCATTCGCCTTCCGAGCCGTCGATTCGGAAGGTATCTCCGCTTTGCGCTTTTGCCACGACGCTGTAATCCATCCCTGGCCCGCTCCGCAAATTGGTGACCCCTACTATATGAACCGTGGTCGCCGCCGGACTGTTGTCGGCCTGCTGCCCTCCGCCGCTTCCCGGATTTTCGACTTGCTCCGGTGCATCCGTTTCCACGACCCAATTGGCGACGTAAGCCTTGCCGCCTCTGGGAAGCGCAACCTGAAACCAGTCCCCTTCGATGCCTTCTATCGTAAAGCTGTCTCCGGCTTGCGCCTTAGCCACAACCTTGTAATCCATTCCCGGCCCCTTGCGCAGGTTCGTTACAGCGACGATATGTACAACCTTTGCTTGCTTCCATACATCCTGACTGGATTCCGCATCGGCGGCGAGCGTCGAACCGGCCCTGACTGTGGCGGCATCTGCGACATCTCCCACTCCCGACAACAACATGATGGCGGCAGCCCCGCCCATTATCGCATTTCGCAGCTTCAAAGCATGTTCTCCCCCGTTTCGAAAATGTATCTCCACAAATTTCGACGGCAAGCGAGGAAAATCCTGCTAATCTCGTTTTTCAGTTTTGCTGTATATCGCTCAAGCAGCACCACATATAGTGAGGCGAGGAACGATAGGAAAGGTGCATGCCCATGAGGGCGAGCGATCAATACCGGACGCACCGCCCCTTCAGGGGACCGTACGATCCAAGCCCGCCGATTAAAGTCAAACGCTATAATGTGCCCCCGCAGCTATTCATCACGTTCCAGCCTCCCAATCTGCCGCAAAACTCGGCGTACGAAGCAATAAAATAAGCCTCGCCTCCGACGGTCTTCTGAGTCCGGAGTCCTTCGCCGAATCTATAGTTTATTTATAAAATCCTCAAATATCTTTCGCGTAGGGACACCACACTTTGGAAGAATTTTTTCGATTCGTTGTACAATTGTATGTTTATTTGAAAACAATTCAACATTCTCTGAATCAATAATCACTCTAAGGGAATCAACGCACTTTTCGAATAATTCCTCATCAGTTGTGTTAGATAACAATGTTAAAATCTCAATTATGACAATATCGTTAATACCTCTGTCTGTACTGTAAGCAAATTTTATTTGCCAATCTATTGGTTTTGAGAATATGTTTTTTGAAAGCTTCTCCCAATCATAAATATTGAATGATTCTAGCATCTCTCTAGCTATTGAAAAACCTTCATCATACCAATAATCCTCAGTAAATACCCCAGAAAAATATTCATCTAGTTCTTCATACATCTTGAATCCTCCTTAATCACTTTTTAGCCTCAGTATTCACCCAGACAGGACGGACAAGGCTTCCCACACGCGAGGAAAACGATCCGATGTAGGTCAACGAGAAGAAGCTGCAGTATCCCGTAAAAGTAAGCAAATGCAATCGCTTATGGGCCAAGTTTCTGATGGAGCAATACGGGGGCGCCGACGGCGAGCTTGCGGCCGCGCTTCGTTATCTGAACAGGTATTGACCATCTACGTCCGTCGGATCGTAATAAACCACCTTGCTTCGAAGCAGACGTTCGATCAGCCTCATGAGATCTTGGATATCTTCACCAAATAATTCCGGCTCATTTTTGACTAGCTTTTGCCATTCATAAATGTACACACAAACCGCAGCCTTACCCACTTTTATTCCGTCCCATGATCCGCATGAATGGATCGTCTGTATCTTATGGTTACCGCTCTCATACCTATGGTCTACTGATGTAATCTTCTACTTAAACGCTCCAATATCATCTCTCATCGATTCCATAACTTGTTCTCTAGCACTATTCACGACAGGTTCAACAAAATCAATAAAATCCTTTGTAGCTATCGTGTACGTTTCGCCAGCTTTCAAATTATGAGCCGAAATAAATTCGTTCAAATACTGCTCAGGGGATTTATTTAGAATGTTGTTCATATAATTTATCAACGCTTTATCGGTTGAGTCTCCGAACATAGCCTCTGCCATATAGAATGAACCATATAATTCAGGTAGGTTTTTATCATACTCTAACATGTCCGTGTACTCGAGTGGCAAATTCTCTTGTAATCTTTCATCTAGTGCTTTATACTCTTCAACCGTTAAAGATTTGCCAATAGTCTCCGAATACGCAGTCAGTTTTACTTTCAGTTTAGAATAAAGCAGCAATTGGTGCTTGGCCATGTTTGAAGATACTTGTTTATATACTTCGAATTTTTTATCGTCAATTTTCTCTTCTAACGTAGTTTTGTACTGGGCACTCCAAGAAAAATGTGAAATTAAACCAACGACGACTGCCGAGACGACTGCCGAGATGATTGCAGTAATGATTGACGCAAATAGCTGGCTGCCTTGATTCCCCTGCCGGTTGTTTTTATTACCCTTTTGTTTTTCTGTCATATCTTTGTTCTCCCTTTTTATGATCTTTTTGTCTCCTCTTGTATCGGATTATTCGGTTCTTTATTTAAGAGATTACCTTTTTTCAATAAAAAGGTTTTTCATGAGCAAGATGACTCTAATGGCGCAACAAAGTCCTGCAAAGGGGTTGTGTGAGGTGGTATAGTCCACCCCGTAAAGGTTTGTAAAACGACATTACTTAGCTTTGAAGAACATCTATGTTCTTTGTAATCCGACTGTCTCTTTTATTTCAACACGCAATCAATCCTGCCCGCTAATTTAATATTATGAAGTAACTCCATGGCAAAAAATGACTGATATCTTAGAAAAACCAAGGAATTCGTCCGCCTCGAGATGATCGCGACGATGGTCTACAAGCTGACCAAAGACGCGACGCCGGAGCAGATGAGAGCCGCGGGGCTTGGCGACCATTACGCAGGGCACGACAACGCCCTGTTCTATCAGAACGCTTCCGGCGTTCCATGGTCGGCCGCTTACATCCAGGCCAAAGGCGATCCGATCGCGGATCTGTACGAGGACATCACGGCGGAGGAGAAAGCGCGGGCCACCTATCAATGGCTCATCGACTTGACGGATGACGTGGATTTGCAGGACAGCCTGAAGTTTTTGCGCGAACGCGAGATCGTGCATTCGTAGCGCTTCCGCGAAGCAGTCGAGATTCTAAAGGATGAGCGGGATCGGCAGATATTTTTCTATTCCTCCGTTCAAAAGCAAAACCAGCCCCGGATCTCGGCGCTGGTTTTTTTTGCGATTGATCATCGCTATGTTACATATCTTTTTTTAAATAAGAATGGGTGTAGCCACCTGCATTTTGAATCGTTCCATACACTTCAAAGCCTAGTTTTTTGTAGAAATCCAAGGCTTGAAAACTTAACGTATCAAGCTTAATGAAATCGCAGCCTTTTTCCTTTGCGATTTTTTCCGATTCAGCCAACAACTTGTTTCCATATCCAAACTTGCGAAACGCTTCCTCAACGAATAAGTAGTGGATCTCCATCCAATTCCAGCATATTTCGCCGAGCAGACCGCCAACGATTTGACCATCAGCAGTTTTCAGAAACAAATTCACCTCCTGATATCTGCCTTTTAATCGATCAGGGAAGTGCATGGAGTTGAACTCAAACATCTTGTTTCTGATATATGTTTTGCCATCGTTATTCAACTCGTATGAAATATGTAATTCCATTCTTCTCCACTCCTGCTCGCGTAAGTTTATAGTAATGATATTTTTCGTTTTCGATCTCAATTGTTTCTAGAAATTCGAAACCGCATTTCTGTAATACACGATTGGATGGCAGATTACGAATTAGAGCTACGGCGAGGAGTTCCTTCACACAAGTATTTTCAAATAAAAAATGGATTAGCCCCTGTGCTGCTTGTGTTGTGTACCCTCTATTTGTAAATTTGTTTGATATTCCAAACATAATTTCTCTATTGGGATAGGGCAATTCGTCTTTCATTCCTGTACAACACCAGCCGATAAACTCCCCTGTTGCTTTCGAAGTGATGCCTAATCGCAATCGAAGTTGTCCAATACGCCCAAAATAATATCCTTGCATTCAATGGTCAATCCTGCTTTCATTGTTTAGCTCCTTTTGAGATAATCATTTATACTTCTATATTACCATCGAGAAATCGATGGCTACTGGTAATGTTTTCATATAACCAAACAGTCAAATCGAATAACGGGCGGGATACTTATCAAACTGGAACGAATGATTTCAATCATCTTTAAGCTGCTAAACCACGAAGTTTTGTCCGCTTCCATGTTGGCTGATGAGTTTCAAGTATCCCAAAGAACGATCTATCGGGATATCGACGTGATCTGCGCCGCAGGCTTCCCGGTCATCTCGTATCAAGGAAACAAAGGCGGATATGGCATGATGGAAGGTTACAAAATGGATAAAAGCTTGCTCGGTTCTTATGATGTCACTTCCCTGATCACCGTGCTCAGCAGCCTCTCCTCCGTGTTTGAAGACGAGCGCGCGCAAGGGACCATTGAACGTCTGCAAACGATTGGAACGGAGCATCAGACTCCAAGTCTCACGGTGGACTTTGAAACCCGCCGTACGGATCCCGATGCGCTTCGTCATTTGCGCACGGCCATTACGGAGCGAAATGTCGTCCGTTTTGATTACATCAATGCAAAAAACGAACGTACAACCCGTGACTTGGAACCGGTAAGGCTTCATTTTAAACATAGCAACTGGTACATCTATGGGTATTGCCGAACAAAACAGGAATATCGGGAGTTTCGCCTATCCCGGATGTTGGATTTGTCGCTGGCACAAACAACCTTTCAGCCGCATCACGAACCGGAAGAGGCTGGTTATCCAGACAGAGCAGGTCAAGATCAGGTAGAGGATGTCGTGATCCATGTGGGACCGGAGGCTTTGGCGGAAGCATTAGATCAGTTTCATCAGGTCGACAAACAATTTCATCCAGATGGCAGTATGACCATGAGAATTCCAGTCTGCAGGCCATTGGAAGCGCGCTGGCTGTGGTCTATTCTGTTGAGTTTCGGCAGCGGCGCCGAAGTCCTCGAACCTCCAGCGCTTCGAGATATCTTAAAAGAACAGCTTCAAAAAACGCTCAAAATTTATGGGGAAGTATGACAGACTGTTGTCATATTTCTTTTTTTATAATGAGATCAGTAACAACCCAAATCCATTGCAAGTCAAAGGAGACGTTACGAATGAATCATCCAGTTCAAATGTTTAATTATCACGCCTGGGCTAACCAAACCCTCTTGGGGAAAATCAAAGAACTTCCTTCCTCTGTACTGCGTCAAGAAGTGAACATTTCGTTCCCTACGATCGCCCAAGCATTCGGTCATATTTATGCGGTTGATAGCTCCTGGCTTCAGGTACTCAAAGGCACGGGTATGCGTGAGGCGTTGGAAACAAGCATGCCGCTTGAAAGAGAGACGCTCTTGTATTCCGTGGATGAATTCGCCGATCGCTTCGCCAGGTTAGCGGAACAATACAGAGAATGGTTCCGAAGCCAAACCGATATGGAGCAGACCATTCTCCTTGAAAATCCGTACGCCGGTACCCGCCGGACCCGCTTATCGGAGATTGTGCTGCATACGGTCAATCACGGGACTTATCATCGGGGCAACGTCTCGACCATGTTTCGCCAGCTGGGCTACGCCTCCACCATGACCGACTATGCGCTTTTTTGGTATCAGGAGCCTGCAGAATCTCATGTCTGAAGGGAGAATGGAATCGATTATGGAAATGGAAAATTTCATTAAAGTAAAATCGAGAGAAGAATTGAGGAGGTGGTTGCAGGAAAATAGTACGACCGAAAAATCTTGTTGGGTCGTCGTCAGTATGACGCCAAAGCCCGATACGCTGTTATATTTGGACGCGGTTGAAGAATGTTTGTGCTTTGGATGGATCGATGGCGTCAAAAAGAAAGTATCCGAAACGGAGCTGGCGCAGAGACTCTCTCCCAGAAGCAAAAAAAGCTCATGGACCGAATTGAATAAAGAACGTGTCCGCCGCCTCGAAAAGCTGGGGTTGATGAGGGACGAAGGAAGAAAAGTACTTCCCGATATGGGTCATGATTCGTTTAAAATAGATCATGTTATCGAGCAACGGCTAAATGAAGAAAAGGAAACCTATGAGCATTTTATGGCATTTCCTGTTCTTTACCAAAGAGTCCGGATCGACACAATCCAAAGCGTTAAGAATCAGCCAGAATTATTTCAGAGTCGATTAGACAAATTCATTACGAATACGAAAGAAAATAAAATGTACGGTCAATGGCATGATCATGGACGCCTTCTGAATGATTAAGAAACTGGGATTAGTTATACGAATCGTCTAATTTAGATGATAATAAATAGACGGATCATCTAATGACATATCCACTTTCGGTTATTAGAATGAAGAAGAAAATCCGAGGGGGGTTATGAACATGGAGCTTGAAGAGAACGGCAAGAAGCTGTCCGATCAGAACAGCGCAAAACCAGGCGGGGACAGCTCGTATATGCTGCTAAATGTCCGCCTGGAAAGCGGCTACACATACGAAAACGGGCAAGTCACCGCTACCGAAAGCGTTTTGCGCAATCTGTTCATCGAGAACGGGAAAATCGCGAAAATAACCGATACTAAAACACCGGTCTCCAACGGGATCCATTGTTATGACGCAAAGGGCATGCTGCTCCTGCCGTCCTTCCGGGACATGCACATCCATTTGGACAAAACCTTTTACGGCGGCCCTTGGCGGGCGGTCCGGCCGACGAATAACGGTATTTTCGACCGAATCGCCGAGGAGCAAACGTTGCTGCTCGAGCTCCTCCCTACCGCTCAGGAACGCGCGGAGAAACTAATCGAGCTTATGCTCGGCTACGGCTCTACCTATGTCAGAAGCCACTGCAACATCGATCCGATCGTTGGACTCAGCAATCTTGAACAGTTGAAAAAGGCGCTGGCTAACTACTCGGACAAAATTTCTCATGAAATCGTCGCGTTCCCACAGCATGGCCTGCTGCGCTCCAATGCGGCCGGGCTGATTCGCGAGGCTATGCAACTAGGGGTAACGCATGTCGGCGGCCTCGATCCGACGCTGGTCGACGCGGATATGGAGAAGTCGCTTCAAACGATGGTACAAATTGCAGTAGATTACAAGGCGGGAATCGATATTCATCTCCATGAGGGAGGAGAAACGGGACATAAAGCGATCTGGCGGCTGGCCGATCTTACCGAGGAAGCCGGACTGCAGGGCAAAGTAACGGTCAGTCACGCTTTCTCCCTTGCATCGCTTACGGCAGGCGCCGACATCGAATTGTTCAATCGGCTTGCCTCCCTCGGCATCTCGATCGCTTCATCCGTGCCGATCGGAATAAGAGTCATGCCAATCCCTCTTCTCCAGAAGCAAAAGGTAAACGTCCTGCTGGGCAACGACAGCATTACGGATCACTGGTCGCCTTTCGGCATCGGGGATATCCTGCAAAAGGCGCATCTGGCTTCGCAGCTGTACGGCTGGTCCAGCGAATACAACTTGTCGCGAGCCTTGGCGCTGGCGACCGGCGGCATTACGCCGCTCGACGAAGCCGGCAAGCAGGTTTGGCCCAAAATCGGCGACGAGGCTACCGGCGTGCTCGTTCCGGCAAGCTGCTCCGCCGAAGCCGTAGCCCGTCTGCCAGAACGTACCGCCGTGTTCCACAAAGGAACGTTGTCCTCGGGCTCCCTGGAGATTGCCGAGCCTAAGCATGTTTAACGCTGTTTACTTGCGCTTTTAATTACTTTTTCTCATGATGAGGTCAACCAGTTCCATCTGGTTGATCCTTTTTTTCATTTGATTCAGCTTTCGACATTATCGTTAGAGCCAACTTTTCAAAGTCTAGATTTTGAAATGTAGAAAGAACGATACTAACCGAATAGTCCCTGCCGAACATTCGGTCTGTGATCTCCCAAAATGACATTTTCCCCTCTTCATTAGACCAAATCCCAAATTTTACAATTCCACTTTCAGAAAAAAGCTCAGTTTTGTAGATGCTCTTTAAGAAGATAACCTTGTGTCCAAATAACCATTTATATTCGAGATATTCGTTCGTAATCGTTAATTGAGGCTTTCTAATAACCGCCATAGCAAGCCAAAGGTATCCGATCAAGAAAGCTAACACAAGAAACAAAATGTTCAAAATCATTTTTTCCACGCCATCGCCAGGTATCATGATGAAACCAAGAAACACGACTACCATGAATCCAAATAGAAAGTGGAGAGACCACTTTAATTTGGCCGTTTGGTTCAATGGTAAAACGTACAAACCATTCTTTTCCCTTAACAAATCTTCCAATTTCCTTCATTCCTCCGTCTTACCATTATTTTAACGTCTATCATAGATGATCGCATGTTTCTTTGATTTATCATAGCTCAAATACAATGACCAATAAATACAAATAAAATTAAACAAAGCTGCCGTGTAGTACCGGCAGCTTTGACGTCAGGCGGTCAATTGTCGGATGACATGACCAATTTATTTTTTTTCGTACTTCACGAGATATGGCGCGGCCTAAGAGATTCGAACTCCTGACCTTTTGATTCGTAGTCAAACGCTCTATCCAGCTGAGCTAAGGCCGCAAATAAAAAAATGGAGCGGAAGACGGGAATCGAACCCGCGACCCTCGCCTTGGCAAGGCGATGCTCTACCGCTGAGCCACTTCCGCTAGTGGTGCGGTCAAGAGGACTCGAACCTCCACGGCTGTTACACCACTAGAACCTGAATCTAGCGCGTCTGCCAATTCCGCCATGACCGCATAACTATGATGGTGCGGTTGAGAGGACTCGAACCTCCACGGGCGTACGCCCACTACCCCCTCAAGATAGCGTGTCTGCCATTCCACCACAACCGCATATGAAAAGGTATTTATGGGGCGATCGATGGGACTTGAACCCACGAATGCCGGAGCCACAGACCGGTGCGTTAACCCCTTCGCCACGACCGCCACATGGTGCCGCCGAGAGGACTTGAACCCCCAACCTACTGATTACAAGTCAGTTGCTCTACCAATTGAGCTACAGCGGCATATTTGATTTGAAACTTTCGTCTATTCCCCATCGTTCATGGGAAATAATGGCGGAGCTGACGGGATTCGAACCCGCGGTCTCCTGCGTGACAGGCAGGCATGTTAGGCCTCTACACCACAGCTCCACATCATGGTGACCCGTAGGGGATTCGAACCCCTGTTACCTCCGTGAAAGGGAGGTGTCTTAACCCCTTGACCAACGGGCCTTACTGGCAGAGAGGAAGGGATTCGAACCCACGATACGCGGTTAACGTATACACGATTTCCAATCGTGCTCCTTCGACCACTCGGACACCTCTCTGTATGGCTCCCCGAACAGGACTCGAACCTGTGACAACTCGATTAACAGTCGAGTGCTCTACCAACTGAGCTATCAGGGAAAATGGATGGTTGGCCTTAGTGGACTCGAACCACCGACCTCACCCTTATCAGGGGTGCGCTCTAACCAGCTGAGCTAAAGGCCAATAAAAAACCCACATGCTGTGGGGGATTTCATCCTATAAAGGATTGCGCCCTGAAAACTGGATACGAAAGGTTTGCTGAACCTTATTAGCTGTTGCTTGTCGCTTGTATGAGCGGATCAAGCGTGTAGGATAAGCCCTCGACCGATTAGTATTCGTCAGCTCCACACATTGCTGTGCTTCCACCCCGAACCTATCAACCTCGTCGTCTTCAAGGGGTCTTACATACTGGGAAATCTCATCTTGA
>NZ_JAVFVT010000008.1 GCF_030929555.1 Paenibacillus sp. LHD-117
GTTTTGCAAGCCTTATTTCCGCATACTGGCCCAAGATTCTCTCCATGACCATGTGGCCGGTTTATTCAAGCATAAATTCTCACAATTACCGGTTAATCTCATGAACTGCATAAGTCATGAAAAATGAATATTAATGAAGTATATGGAGCTCATGCCAAAATCTTTGAGGTTAGAGATATTTACTCCATCATACGAGAATTTCCGGCCTATTATAAATATCTCTTTTAGCATGTCTAGTCGAATCCTTTATTTTCTTTTCAAGGCAGCCTCTTTCCTTCACGGATAGAGGTTTTTTGGCGTGCTGCGGGTTAGATCGGATTTAAGAAGAGTGCTAGTTATAAACGAAAGAGAATAACCATAGATATGGGGAACAAGCATCCAATCGTCCAAGCTGAGGGCGCGGGCGTTCAACCTTGCGAAGAGGAGATGACGGGGTGGCGGAAGAGGCAAAAGAGATCGTGAAATTAAAGAACTTGATCGACGGCAAATGGGTGGAATCGGTCTCATCCCGATACGAGGAGGTGATCAATCCGGCTACCGGGGAAGTGATCGCTCTCGTACCGCTTTCCACCGAAGAGGATTTCCGGGCGGCTGCGGATGCAAGCGAGAAAGCGTTTCGGAGCTGGAGAAAAACGCCGGTACCGCGAAGGGCGCGCATCCTATTTCGTTACCAGCAGCTCCTTATCGAGCATTGGGAACCGTTAGCAAGACTGATAACGACAGAGAACGGCAAAAGCTACGAGGACGCGCATGGGGAAGTGATGCGCGGCATCGAGTGCGTGGAATTCGCCGCAAGCGCTCCGACTCTGATGATGGGGAGCCAGCTCCCGGATATCGCTACCGACATCGAATCGGGCATGTTCCGGTATCCGCTGGGGGTCGTCGGAGGCATAACGCCGTTTAATTTCCCGATGATGGTGCCATGCTGGATGTTTCCGCTGGCGATTGCCTGCGGCAATACGTTTGTGCTGAAGCCATCCGAACGAACGCCGCTGCTTGCCGCTAGACTAGCGGAGCTGTTCATGGAGGCCGGACTTCCGGCCGGCGTTCTCAGCCTTGTACACGGGGCGCATGATGTGGTGAATGCCATGCTGAGAGACGAGCGTATCAAAGCGGTTTCCTTCGTCGGCTCGCAGCCGGTAGCGGAATATGTGTACACGACCGCAGCCTCTCATGGCAAACGCGTCCAAGCGCTGGCCGGCGCCAAAAACCACTCGATCGTCATGCCGGATGCGGACCTCGACTACACGGTTCGGAACGTGATCTCCGCCGCGTTCGGCTCGGCAGGCGAACGCTGCATGGCTTGTTCCGTCGTCGTTGCCGTAGGAGACATCGCGGACGAGCTGGTGAGGCGCCTCGTTCAAGCGGCCGACGGGATAAGGATCGGCAGCGGCCTGGATCCCGGGGTTACCCTCGGTCCGGTCATCCGCGAGGGCAATAAGAGTCGCACGGTCCGTTACATTGAGACGGGGGAAGAGGAGCAGGCCAAGCTGGTGCGGGACGGGAGACAGGATGCGGCGTTTCAGGGCGAAGGTTACTTTATCGGTCCCACCATCTTCGATAACGTCAAACCCGGCATGAAGCTTTGGACGGACGAAATATTCGCTCCGGTTCTCTCGGTCGTCAGGGTCCAAAGCTTGGATGAGGCGATCGAGGTGACGAACTTATCCGAGTTCGCGAACGGAGCTTGCCTATACACCGACAGCGCCAAAGCGATCCGACGGTTCCGCGAAGAAATCGATGCGGGCATGCTCGGCATCAATCTGGGCGTACCGGCTCCCATGGCGTTTTTCCCGTTCTCTGGCTACAAAAAATCGTTTTACGGCGATTTGCACGCGAACGGCCGCGACGGGGTGGAGTTCTATACGAGGAAAAAAATGGTGACGGCCCGATACTAGCGCGAAGATAGGAGGCAGCATCCGATGCGACATTCGGACGATGAGATCAAGTCGCTGACCGAGAAGGACCGCAACAATGTATGGCATCCCATGACGCCGTACAAGCAGAACGCGCAGCCTATGATCGTGACGGAAGGAAAGGGCTCGTGGATTACCGATATCGACGGAAACCGGTATCTCGACGCGATGTCCGGCCTTTGGTGCGTCCAAGCCGGTTACGGCAGGGAAGAGCTGGCTGCCGCCGCTTACGAGCAATTAAAGACATTGCCCTATTATCCGCTGACGCAGAGCCATCTTCCGGCCATACGTCTGGCGGAGAAGCTGAACGAGTGGCTGGAAGAAGACTACGTCATTTTTTTCTCCAACAGCGGTTCCGAAGCGAACGAGGTTGCTTTCAAAATCGCGCGGCAATACCAGCGGCAGATCGGCGAGAACGGCCGCTATAAGTTTATTTCGCGGTATCGCGCCTACCACGGCAATTCCTTCGGGGCGCTGGCGGCATCGGGACAGGCGCAGCGGAAGTACATGTATGAGCCGCTCGCGGACGGTTTCCTGCATGTAGCGCCTCCGGACGGTTATCGACGCCCAGCGGGGCAATCGGTGGAAGACTTTAACCTGCAAAAGGCGCAAGCGATCGAAGACATGATCATTTGGGAAGGCAAGGAATCGATCGCCGCCGTCATTATGGAACCGGTTATTACCGGAGGCGGCGTGATCGTGCCGCATCAGGTCTACATGGACCGCGTGCAGGAAATTTGCCGTCAGCACGGGGTGCTGCTCATCGTCGACGAGGTGATATGCGGCTTCGGCCGGTCCGGCAGGAGGTTCGGCCACCACAATTACGGCATCAAGCCGGATATCGTAACGATGGCCAAAGGCATGACGAGCGGTTATCTCCCGCTTGCCGCAACCGCCGTCCGCCAAGACATCTATGATGCGTTCAAGCAATCGGGCGCTTACAGCCACTTGCGCCATATCAATACCTTTGGAGGAAATCCGGCAGCCTGCGCGCTTGCGCTGGCGAATCTGGAGATTCTCGAGAAGGAAAACCTGATCGAACGATCCCGGCTAATGGGGGAACGGTTGGCGGAAGCAATGAAAGAGCTTCTGGAGCATCCTCTTGTCGGGGATATTCGCTCCTTCGGTTTTTTGATGGGGATCGAATTGGTCGAAGACAAGGAGACGAAACGTCCCGCATCTCTCGAAGTCATCGGCAAGATCATGGCGGATTGCAAAGCGGCGGGTTTAATTATTGGGAAAAACGGCGAAACGGTAGCCGGCTTCAATAACGTGCTGACCCTATGTCCGCCACTGTCATCGACCGACGAAGACCTGGACTTTATCGTAAATCGAATCAAGAGCGTGCTGGAGAACAGTTAAATAGCGTGCAATAGCGTGATCAAAAGTGCACTTTTTGAACTACCATTAAAGGAGGAAGATGCAAATGGTTCAACAAAGCCGACTGGCCAGCATTTCCCCCGAAACGTTCCAAGCGAATTTCGCCGAAGCGGTAGCGGGATTGTCGCCGAAAGCGGCCATGGAAGAATCGAATCGATGTTTGTACTGTTATGATGCTCCTTGCATCAAGGCTTGTCCGACGGGCATTAACATTCCTTCTTTCATTAAGCGAATAGCGACAGGCAATATGAAAGGTTCGGCCAAAACGATCATGGAATCCAATCCGGTCGGCGCCAGCTGCGCGCGCGTATGCCCGACCGAAGAGCTGTGCGAAGGCGCATGCGTGCTGAACGATACCGGCTCGAAGCCCATCATGATCGGACTGCTTCAGCGGTACGCAACCGATTGGCTGATCCAAAGCGGACAGTCGCTGTTCGCTGCGGGGCCGGCTAACGGCTTCCGGGCGGCCGTCGTCGGCGGAGGTCCGGCAGGCCTGTCTGCCGCACGCGAACTGGCTAGAAGCGGATTCGCGGTTACGGTCTTCGAAGCGAAGCCGCTTGCCGGCGGACTGAACACCCATGGCATCGTATCCTTCCGCTTGCCGATGCCGGTTTCCCTGTGGGAGGTTGAACAGGTGAAGAAGCTCGGCGTGGACATTCGGACCGGCGTCAAGATCGGGGTCGACATAACGGCCGAACAAATCGTGAATGATTACGACGCGGTCGTATTGGCGGTGGGGATGGGACAAGTGCCTTCCCTTGGCATCGAGGGAGAATCGCTGGCCGGCGTTTACGATGCCATCGCCTTCATCGAAAACACGAAGAAGGATACGCTTCCGATTGCCCTCTCCGGCGCCAAGGTAGCCGTGATCGGAGCAGGCAACACGGCCATCGATGCCGCGACTTGCTCGGTGCGGCTCGGCGCAGAGAACGTCAAGATCGTCTACCGCCGCGCGAAGGAACAAATGACGGCTTATCCGTTCGAATACGAATTCGCGAAGCAGGACGGCGTCGAATTCGGTTGGATGACGATGCCGAAGCGAATCATTGGCGACGACGCGGGGAAAGTGACCCATCTGGAATGCGTTAAAATGCAGTTTTCTAGCGAAGTTGGCAAGGACGGTAGACCGGTGCCGCAGCCGATAGAGGGTTCCGAATTTCTGATGGAAGTCGATGCGGTCGTGCTGGCAATCGGCCAGAAGCGCCAAGTCGGACTGATCGAGGCCTTCGGGCTGAAGCACGACCGGGGCGTCGTCAAGATCGATCCGGCGACGCGAGTCACATCCCATCCGAAGATTTATGCGGCAGGGGATGTGGCGTTCGGATCGGGAGGAGGAGAGGCGATGGTCGTATCGGCCGCCCAGCAAGGCAAAGAGGCGGCCGCCGCCATCACCCGCCGGTTCGCCTCCAGATCCAATGAAGCTTCTTAATTGACGAATCGATAGGGAGGGGAGAGGAGTATGGCAGATCTTCGCATGAGCTTAGCCGGCATCGAGGCACCGAATCCGTTCTGGCTGGCGTCGGCGCCGCCGACGAATACGGGTTATCAAGTGCAGCGCGCTTTCGAAGCGGGATGGGGCGGAGCCGTTTGGAAGACGCTCGGAGATCCGATTATCAACACGTCCTCCCGTTTCGCCGCCGTTCACTTCGGCGGGAGGCGGGTGGCCGGCTTTAACAATATCGAGCTGATCACCGATCGGCCTTTGGAAGTAAATCTGAAGGAAATATACGAAACGAAAAAAAGATTCCCGAAGCATGCGCTCGTCGTATCGCTGATGGTAGAGCCGAAACGAGAGAAGTGGCATGAAATCGTGAAGCGAGTCGAAGCGATAGGGGTAGACGGGTTGGAGCTGAACTTCGGCTGTCCCCACGGCATGGCGGAGCGGGGGATGGGTTCGGCGTCCGGCCAGCAGCCCGATCTGGTGGAAATGCAGACGTATTGGGTGAAGGAGGTTGCCGCGACGCCTGTTATCGTCAAGTTGACGCCGAACATTACGGATATTACCGTGATGGCCCGCCATGCCGTTTTGGGCGGGGCGGACGCGATCAGTCTGATCAATACGATCAACAGTTTGGCGGGCGTCAACCTCGCCACCTGGCATACGATTCCCCACGTTGCAGGCAAAGGCGCGCACGGAGGGTACTGCGGTCCGGCCGTCAAGCCGATCGCGCTCAGCATGGTGGCGGAATGCGCCAAAGATCCGGCCGTCGGCGTTCCGATCTCCGGAATCGGAGGTGTCTCCAGCTGGCAGGACGCAGCCGAATTCATGCTGATGGGCGCGAGCGGGGTGCAAGTGTGTACGGCGGCGATGCATCATGGCTTCCGCATCGTCGAGGAGATGATCGACGGGCTTACCCACTATTTGGATGATAAAGGACTTTCTTCGGTTCAGGAGCTTGTTGGCAGAAGCGTGGAGAAGTATTCCAAATGGGGGGATCTCGATCTCAGCTATCGCGTTGTCGCGCGAATCAACGAAGACACGTGCATTAACTGCAATAAATGCCATATCGCATGCGAGGACACTTCGCATCAATGTATCGACATGCTTAATGCCGAGGATGGGACTCCCTTCTTGAAAGTGCGGGAGGAGGATTGCGTGGGCTGCAATCTGTGCTCCATCGTGTGCCCCGTCGAAGGCGCCATCGAGATGGTCGAGGTGGAAAGCGGGCTTTCGCCGATGACCTGGAACGAGCGGGAGGCGGCGCTGTCCAAGCTGAATGCAACTTCATTCGAAGCGGGGTGAGCGAACCATGAAGAAGCTAATCCGAAACGGTCAAATCGTGACCGCGGCCGATACGTACGTCGGCGATGTATTGATCGAGAACGGCGTCATCGCGATGATCGGCGCCAGCTTGCAGGCCGAGGATGCCGAAATCATCGACGCGACGGGATGTTATGTGTTTCCTGGAGGGGTTGATCCTCATACCCATCTGGATATGCCGTTCGGCGGCACGGTGACAAGAGACGACTTCGAGTCCGGCACGATCGCTGCCGCCTACGGAGGCACGACGACCATCATCGACTTCTGCTTAACCGCCAAGGGCAGGCCGCTGTCCGAGTCGGTGCAAACCTGGCATGCCAAAGCGGCTGGGAAATCGGCCATCGACTACGGCTTTCATTTGATGGTATCCGAAATCAACGATGACGTCTTGAGCGAGCTTCCGCAAATCATCGAGCAAGAAGGCATTACGTCGCTGAAGGTGTTCATGGCGTACAAAAACGTGCTTCAAGCCGATGACGCCACGCTCTTCAAGACGCTGCTCGCGGCCAAAACGCACGGAGCGCTCGTCATGGTTCACGCCGAGAATGGCGACGTGATCGAACATTTGACGGAGGTGGCATTGGCGGGGGGCCACACGGAGCCGATCTACCATGCCTTGACGAGGCCGGCGGCGGCGGAGGGAGAAGCGACGGGCAGGGCGGCTTATTTGACCGAGCTCGCGGATTCCCAGCTTTACGTCGTGCATGTGACTTGCGCGGAAGCGGCTTGGCGTATCGCTGAGGCTCGGAAGAAAGGGCTGAACGTGTTCGGCGAGACATGCCCGCAATATTTGGTGCTGGATCAATCGTATTTGGAGAAGCCGGATTTCGAAGGCGCCAAGTATGTGTGGTCTCCCCCGCTGAGGGAGAAGTGGAATCAAGACGTCTTGTGGGATCTGCTCCGAAACGGGCAGCTGCAGACGATCGGTTCGGATCAGTGCTCATTCGATTTTAAGGGCCAGAAGGAGCTTGGACTCTCGGATTTCACGAAAATACCGAACGGCGGCCCGATGATCGAAGACCGGTTCGCGATCCTTTATTCGGAGGGTGTCGGGAAGGGAAGAATATCCATCCATCAATTCGTGGATATCATCTCGACGGCAAGCGCCAAGCTGTTCGGATTATTCCCTAAGAAGGGGACGATCGCGATAGGCAGCGACGCGGATATCGTTATTTTTGACCCGAAATCGGAGCGCGTCATCTCGGCGGAAACCCATCACATGAAAGTGGATTACAACGCCTTCGAAGGAATGACCGTAACAGGAGAGCCGATATCCGTTATGATCCGGGGAGAGTTCGTCATTCGGGACAAACAGTTCGTAGGCAAACCCGGCTACGGACAATATTTGCGCCGCGCGCGGTTCGAACCGTTGAAACGGGGAGCGGTCAACAAGTCTTGAAGGAGGATGATCGATGTCGAGCTGGGCGGACTATTTGGATGAGAAACAGCGGATCGATGCTTTCGCTGATCAAGGCTACGCAATTATCGGCATAAGGGAGCATCTGGACGGAATGGATGTGTTATGGAGCTCCGAACAAGGAACGGAGCTGCTGATCGTCGTCAGCGCGGATGCCAGAAAATATGTGTCCAGCCTTATCATTGCCCGTCTTCTTGATTAAACGGATGATTATGAAGAAAGAAGGCTGCCCTTCCGGTAGAAGAATCTACCGTGGGGCAGCCTTTTCTCAATCCAGGATGGCCATAACCGTTTCGAGCAGCACGTTCGCTCCCTTGGCGCAGTCCTCGTAAGGAGTAAGCTCTTCTTCGCAGTGGCTTTTTCCGTTCACGCTGGGGACGAAGATCATGGCTGACGGAAGAAAGCTTGCCGTGAACTGGGCGTCGTGGCCCGCGCCGCTGACCATCCTTCGGTATGAATAGCCTAACGCGCGCGCCGATTGTTCAATGCGGGAGCATAGGTCCGGGTCGAACCATACGGTGTTGCGGCTCCATAATTTAGAGATGCGGATCGTGCAGCCGCCATCGCCGGCCCCGTTGTTTAAGCCCGCGATGATACGCTCGACTTCGCGGAGGATGTCTTCGTTCTTATGTCTGGCTTCGATCGTGAACACGACTTTATTCGGAATGACGGTATGGATGTTCGGATACACTTGGACTCGGCCCATCGTGTAGACGAGCTCGCCGTCGCCCAGCAGATCAAGCTGGCGGCGCAGCTCGCTAACGCGATCATTGGCCTCGAAGAAAGCGTCTTTCCGCATCGTCATGGGCGTCGTTCCGGCATGGTTGGATTCGCCAGTTATTTCGATTTCGTAGCAGACCATGCCGACCACGCATTCAACAACGCCGATGGATAAACCTTCTTGATCGAGACAAGGACCTTGTTCGATATGAAGCTCCAGATAAGCCGTAGCTTCGGCGATCCGGTTCGCGATAGAGCCCTCGTATCCGCTTGCCTTTAACGCGGCTTCAAACGAAACGCCTTCGGAATCCGTTTTGTTCAGCATCGAGGACTTCTCGAATTTCCCAGAAAGGACGCCCGAGGCCATCATCGAAGGCTCAAACCGGGCGCCTTCTTCATTGGTGAAGTTCACGATCGTAATGGGGAAGCACGGCTTCACTTCATGCTCGATCAACGTTCTTACGACTTCAAGGCCTGCGATCACGCCCAACACGCCGTCGAACCGCCCGCCCTTCTTCACGGAATCGAGATGCGATCCCATCACGATGGGAGGGGCGTCCTGCACGCCTGCCAGCGTTGCACAGACGTTACCCATGTCGTCCGATTCGACGGTCATCCCAATCTCTTCGCAGCAGGCGCGGAAGGTATCGCGGGCGAGAATGTCTTCTTTCGTCAGAGCTAGCCGGGTAACGCCGTTGTTATCCGTCCCGCCGATTTGCGCGAACGTATCGAGCGTCTCTCTCAGCCTGCCAGCGTTAACGAGTAACGGTTGTCGACGCATCCTCATCACCTTTTTCCCAACGATTGAAGCCAAAATGCACTTCTACTTTATCTTATTAGCTGCGTCACCAATTATTGCCCGACACCGGATTAATGAATATCGAAAGGCTTAAGAATAATGGTATAATCAATAGAGAAGGCAATGAGCGGAACAGATAATACCGTGAGATTAAGGGGGACTATTCAATGGCCAAAAAAATCGATAAGAACACCACAGATGCAATTAGGAAGTTACTTAAACAATATGATGTTAATGAAAGTGATTGTATTGTAATTGATTTGAAGAACAGCATGATCAGTGAATACGATGAAGTTGATATATCGGATCTTATGAACGTGAGAGGCACGATTTCGGATGACCGCGCGAAAGAATGGCTGAAGGAAAGCGAAGAGATGCGAAGAGAATGGTAAAGAAGGGGGTAATACTCGATACCAATATCGCTATCGGATTGTTAAATGATAACCGTACGATAGTTCAAACGATACTAAACCTTCAAAAAAGCGGTTACGATTTTTATTTTTCCGTCATCACAAAGTGCGAATTGCTTAGCGGAGTGAAAAACGATATAGAATGGAAAGCTGTTCAAAATATTGGAGTGAACCGTTTCATCGATGTAAATAATGATATTGCCACGATTGCCGGGAATTTGAGAATGGAACAGCGGAAAGAATCGAATCGGAATGTGAAAGCGCCGGATTCATTAATTGTTGCTACTGCCGTTCATAAAAAGTACGATATTTACACGCTTGATAAGGGTATGCGTTTTGCAGAACAATATGGCATTAACATCATTAATTCAATTGAGATTTGAACGAATAATTTAATATGCTCAAACAGCTTACCCGGTCATCCGAGTAAGCTGTTTGTTGTTTAAATGGCGCAGTGTTACCTCACCAATTATTGCCCGATACCCGATTCACGATAAAGTTCGGGCATCCGCTCTCGCCGTAGATCGCTTGAACGCCGGGGTTGTTGATCTTCACGTTCGTGAAGCTCGCTCCGCCGACAGCCGGTCCTTGGCCTTGCTCGGCGCGTACGACGAGCTTGATGCCGTAACGCGTCGGGTTGTTGATGTTGACGTTCTCGACCCGAACGTTCTGCATCGCGAGGTTCTCCGGAGACTTCGTTTGGAACATGAGGCCGTAGTAGACCGGATTGTTGATGTCCACGTTTTTCAGCAGGATGTTCTTGAATGTCCGGTCGCCGCCGAAGAACCAGACCGCGCCGAAGTTCTGGTACTCGTTAATTTTGTCGTCTGCGCCGACGCTGGTCCAGAAATCGCCGCCCGTCCGGTCGAGCGTAACGCCGTCGATGACGGTGTCTTGGTCGCCGAATCCGAGCGTGTTGTAGCCGAAGCTGAGGCTGCTGATCGTGAGGCCCGGATACGTCAGCGTGTCGGCGCCGTACAGATTCTGGTACAGGTTGCCCGAGCCGCCGTATACGGCGAATGCCGCCGCGCGTCTGACGTTGGTTGCCGTCAAGTTAGTGTACTGGTTGCCCACGTTGTAGGAACCGCCTGCATCTACCGCGCTGAACAAGGCGAAAGCGTCGTCGCCTGCTCCTCTGGAATAGTTGTTGTCGATGACGTTATAGGAAGAGCCGTTCGTCATGTTGATGCCGTCCGCGAACGTATTTTTGATCCGGTTGTCTTTGAACGTGTTGTAAGAAGAGTTGACTCCCCAATAGAGGCAGACGAAGTGCTCCGCCCAGACGTTCTGGACCGTTACATTTTGCATGCCGTTGCCGTCGATGAATTTGCCCGGCCCGTCGACGCGGTAAATATAGTTGCCCCAAGCCGACAAATCCTTGATCGTCGATCCGTTAGCCGCCGAGCTGATGTTAAAGCCGACGTCGGTATTGCTTTGGTTTTGCGGCGCGACCAGCTTGGTATGCCATGGTCCTGCGCCGATGATCTCGGTGGCGCGGCCATAGAGGAAGATCTTGCTATTGATGGCCCATTCGCCGGCAGGAATGAAAATGCCTTTTTTCGTGGCATCCTGCCTGAATTCGTTCAGCGCTTGTTCAATGGACTTCGTAGCGGAAACTTGCACGTATTTGCTCGGATCCGGGTTTGTTGCCGCGGGAGCGACATTCTCTGTTTCGATCATGTCGACATAGATCCATGGCACGTCGCCGGCATCTTTTTGGATCCGGATTTTTGTTCCGACAGGGTACACTTGGTCAAGCATGAGCTGGGAATCTTCATAGAGCCAGTAAGCCGTTAAACCGGCGCCGGGAGCATTGTCGTAGCCGAGTCGTCCAAGCGTGCTTGGCGTCGCGTACAAGTAGGAGAACTTGGACGTGACCGTGAAGTTGCCTTTATCTACTCCGTCCGCATAGACGCTGACCGTTCCGGTCGTATTCTCCGCAACAGCGTTGCGAAGAACGAATGCGTTGGCCGGGGAAGTGAGCGTAAACTCCACGTATTCACCAGTCGCGTCCAGATGAACGGCGGAACGTCCGGAAGCTTCTCCCGCATAGTCGCCGGGTTTGAAGTTAGGCGCCAGCTTGGTGCCGTTCGTCGCGTTTCCGGTGGATTCTGCTTCCATGACCGTGAACGGCATGTTCGCGCCGCGTCCGGCGTACAAGCTTACCGTGTTCGTATTGTTGGTTTGTTTGATGGCGACTTCGTTGCCGTCGGCCGCGACGGACGAAGTAACCGAATAGCTGCCGTTGACCGCCGTCCATGTTCCGACGTTCACGTTAACGGATTGGCCCACGGCGAGCGCGCCGCTGTACGATCCGGTGAGCGTTTGGATCGTGGCGCCTGCGGCATTCTTCAGCACGACCGTGATCGGATGGGCGCCGCCCGCGGATGCGATGTTGCCTTGGTTTTTGAGATTAACGGTGAACGTGACCGTGTTGCCGCCGCTCGGATTGCTTGGATTCCAAGTCGTCGTCGCGATCAGATCGGAGCTGGATACGGGAGCGACGGTAAGCGATGCCGGGTTCACGTAGCTGTTATTGGTCTCGTTCTGCTCGATGACCGCGTTGCCTTCGTCGATCTTGGCGCTTACGGCATATGTGCCGGCATTCTTGGCGCCGATATTGACCGTCGCGGTTATTGTTGCGCCGGCAGATAATGCGCCTACCGTCGCGAAGCCGACAAGCTCGCTTCCAAGATAATAGTTGACCGTAGTAGCGGGAGAGCTGGTGTTGCCGATATTTTGAACAGTGGCGTTCAGCGTGATCGCGCTTGTCTCGACCGGAGAAGCGGGCGTCCAGGACATGCCGCTAATCGTCAGATCAGGGTTCGGAGCAGGGCTGCCATATACCTCGAACTCGGCGACTTGGCCTGCCGGAGCGCCGGAATTGGCGGTGATGTTCAGCTGCACTTGCTTCGCCGTGGCCGTGACCGGAATCGTTACATTGTTGCCGGTGGCTGGGTTAAACGTATAGGACTGGGCAGCAACCAGATTGTTGAACGCGGACGACGTCTGGGTGTTGCCGAGTACTTGAATCGTTTGGGTACGCGTGCTCCACTCGGTGGCCGGGTTCAGCTTCACGACGATCGACGTGATGTTGTAGTTGGCGCCGAGATCGACGGTCAATTGGCTGGAACTGCTGCCGCCTTCCCAGTAGGTAGCCGTATTGCCGTCGTTGGCGTTCGTTGCTACATAAGTATGAATGATGGAAGATGCCGTGATGGGTTTGTTCAACGCGATATTGCCGCCAGGCGTAGGCGTTGGAGTAGCTGTCGGTGTAGGTGTAGGTGTAGGTGTAGGTGTTGCCGTAGGTGTCGGTGTAGGTGTTGCGGTAGGCGTTGGTGTAGGTGTGGCTGTAGGAGTTGGAGTAGGCGTAGAGTTGAATGTTACCGTGATTTGGTCGAGATTGACGTTACCGGTATCGCCCGCGTCGTACTTGTAGGCGATGGTGTTACTGCCGGCGTTCAGCGTCAGTGTTTCGGTTTTCGTGCCCCAAGTATCCCAGTTGGCAAGCGAGTTCAGCGTAGTCTGGCGGATCTTGGCGCCATTGACGTAGACGCTGAGCGTGCGGGCATCGCCCATGGCGTTCGCGTATTTCAAAGCCACGTCGTAGTTGCCGGCCGAAGCCGCGTTCACGGTGAAGGTCGTCGTGGCGCCCTGTGTCCAGTAGCCGTCAACGAAGCCCGACCCGGAGAAGCCAGCATGGTCCGTGTTCACTTTGGCTCCGGATGTCAACGAGGCGCTTTCCGCTTGATAAGTACCCGTCGGTGTTGGAGTCGGAGTAACCGTAGGTGTAGGGGTAGGCGTTACGGTCGAGCCGTAGATCTCGAATTCGGAAATTTGTCCGGCTTGCCAGCCTGTGTTGGCCGTTATGTTCAGCCGAACATAGCGGGTGCTGGCAGCGGCAAAATTGATCGTCACCGTGTTATTGCTCACCGCCGGATTAAACGTATAGGCGGCGGAGCCGACGATGTTGGTGAACGAAGAGCCGTTCGTGCTGCCTTGCACGGTTAATGTTTGCGTGCGTGTGCCCCAGCCCGAGGGCAGCTTCAGCACGATCTGATCAATGCTGACGCTGGAGCCGAGATCAACCTGAATCCATTGCGGGAATGCGTTGTTGGTGCTCTCCCAATAGGTGCCCTGATTGTTGTCGTTGACGTTGCCGGCCGTGTAGACGTCGGCATGTCCGCTGGCCGTAACGGTCTTGCCCAAGGCGAGGTTAGGTCCGCCGGCGGCAGAAGCTGCGGGAGGGTATAGCGTAATCGGAGACAGTGCGATGACGAAAGCGAGAAACCAGATGACGTAAGGATTCCTTCTAACCAAAGCGTTCATGGATAACATTAAACATCCTCCTAGTCTATTCATTGCGACCCAATTAATGCGCTTTCAAAAAACAATGAAGCTGCCGTTTGTTTTTGATGATCACCCCCTAAATAAGCGCGCCAACTTCTTGCAGCAACCAGCGAGTTGCGGCATTTCTCGTATGCCCTTAGCTTAATGGAATTGTCCAATGGCATGAAGATGTATTCCTACGACGAATATGTGCAATCTTATGGTTCGTCACATTAACAATGCATATAGTAAAAAGTCCGGCCCTCCTCTCGTGCGAGAGGGGGGCCGGACTATCATCTAGACATGCTAATTAAGAATCGTATTATCGTGCAAAAGCAACTCTTCTTCCGTCGTCAGGTCGTTCTCGAGCGCACCCTCGCGAAGCTTCAGGTACAGCTCCGCTTTCGTGGCGTTGATATAAGGCAACACGAACAGGACGCCGACGAATAAAGCCAGAAAACCGAGCAGGATCCAACCGATGAAGCTGAGGTCGAGCACGAATATGCGGAATTTGTGGCCGCGCGTCATCTGGCTGCTTAGTCTGACCGCCCGCTTGTATCCGATGTTGGGGTTATCCGCGAGAATGTACGGCACCTGGCTGTACGCGTAGAATTTCACGATCCCCGGGATGATAAGCAGCAGATACCATAAGAAGTTCAGCAAACCTCGCCAGAACATCGTTTTGACGATATCCACGTATCGGCCCTTGCCGAAAGCGTAACCTAGATTGTTCAAATTCGCGTCTTGCTCTGCCGCTTGCTTGAAGTAGCGCATCGAACCGACCTCGAGCGGGGATAAGAGGAAGAACCGGAATGCCAGGCCGAATGCCAGCATGATCAAAAGGATAGCCCAAACGATCAACATATAGGGCTCCCAGAGGAAGCTCCAATCGATATCTACCGTTTCATATTCATAGTAGTCGGAATCCCATTCCGTTTCGAGCTCCGTATTGAGTTCGGAATCGAGCTCCGTACCGAGTTCTGAAGTCAGCTCGGAATCGATCTCCGTATCGAGCTCGGCCTCGTAGTTTAAATCATTTTCGTAATCATATTCGTTGCTGTAATCATAATCGTTACCGAAACCGTAATCGTCTGAATTCACGATCATATCAATGCTGAGCGAACCTGCATCATAGACGATGCTCGAGCCGCCGCTAGCACTGCTGCCAACGAAAATCAAGATGATGCTGACCAGGAAAGCCTTCCAATACGTTGTCCGCAGCACATCCTTGGCTCTACGTTTCAAATCTTTGCGTTTCCACATCCGAATCCCTCTTCCCATAAATACTCCGTTTCTCATCTTACAACGGATTTCATTCCGGTTGAAGTGATATTATTTGGAAAATATGAGCGATGGGATGCATATGTCGGCACTGCGCCCTATTTAATGCGGTAACGCCTGTCATTTCTGAGCTTAAAACAATGCTTCCAACCCAAGAAACTTTTTCTTGTATTTTACAGTCAATTAGAATGTGGGATACGGAGGAGGTTCGAATATGAGAAAAAACAAGTCCAAAAGTCAATTGAATCGTTCAGGCTGGCTCATTTCGCTTGTGCTGGTTGTGGTCATTCTTGTCGGAGCCGGTATTTGGTTAGGATTCCAGATCGAACTTACGAGCTCTGATGAAAGCATGCAGGGAGCTGTGAAGCCGAGCCCTACGAGCACGATTGAAGAATCGGTGAAACAGAAGCTGGCAGAAACGGCGGACGGACGATTAAAGCTTTATGCGGAGGAAGGGTCAGATAGCAATGGCGGTAATTCGTTCGTGTTTATCGAAGGGGAGAACGGTAAAATTCAAACGTTTGATTGGAAGTTAAACGGGGAGGCCAATCATGTGAATGCGTCAATGCATCTGTCCGACCTCAATCAAGATGATGTTGACGAGCTGGTTGTCATACGGAAAAACCTGAATTCGAGCGGCTCTACAGGACAAGAAGAGTTGCATGTGATCAACACCAAGGATTTAACCGAATACAAGCTTCCATCAGCAGCGGAATACATGAAACAGAACATAAAATCGCAAATTACTCCTCTCGACGGCTATGTGTGGATTAAGCTGACCGTTAACGAGCAACTATACGAGAAAATAATGGATGCCAAGCTAATGGCGAATTGGGGCCAAAACGTTGCTGCGAACGACTCGGTCACGTATACCGTTCAAGCGCAGCCGGATCGCACCTATGTAACCGCGGAGGTTATGGTCGGCGCCGGCGAGAAGCAAATCAAGCTCGGCACAGTGGAAGCAAACTACGGTCTATCCGCGCAAGGTGTCGTTCTGCAGGCGATCCATTTCAACGTCGAGCCTGAAGTGGAAGGCGAAATTCCGCTTCACGCGATCCAAGCGGGAGGCGATTATGTCTCGTTACGGGACTGGGATAACGAAAAAGATATTGCTGAGCTGCTCGGCAAGCCAATTGGCGAGACACACGAGCAGCTTGG
Source organism: Paenibacillus sp. LHD-117 (assembly GCF_030929555.1). Lineage (GTDB taxonomy): Bacteria > Bacillota > Bacilli > Paenibacillales > Paenibacillaceae > Pristimantibacillus. The sequence goes on from NZ_JAVFVT010000008.1 coordinate 16,172, forward strand.
ACCGGATGCAGGTACCTTTAACGGCATGCACGTGAAGACGTTAACCTATGATGGGCTTGAACTAACCCTATATTCCCCTAAGGGGGATCGATATTATGTGGTCAACATGCGAGTTACAAATGATCGGTACGCGACTTCGTTGGGGATTCGCGTAGGAGATGTGGCGGAACGCGTAGAAGAGGTTTACCCTTACGTCGAGATTGCGTTGGACGGACGAACACCGCCACGCAACTTTACCTATGCGGTAGGCGAAGGGGACTACATCACTCTTTTTATCGATCTCAAAGACGGCATCGTGAACGAACTTTATTTTGAGTATTTGATTGATTAGTTGGTTCCAAACAAGCCCGGCTCGTTGCTCTACGAACTTCAGCGGCGTTATTTGCACCAATTGAGCTTCTACGAAGGAGAAAATGCTCATTTGGATGCGAATAACGCTGCTTGGGAGACTGTCGATGAATGGTGGGCAGCAACAAGCAGCTGCGTTGTTAGAGCTTCACAGTCGTTATTCCACAAAAATAAGGCAAGACGAAAGTCTGGTGGACACTCTCACCAATTTTCGCGTGATAACAAGGGTAAACGAATATAACGATCTAAAAAAACCGTTACCATTACGGTTGTTCTTAGCTGCTAACGGAAGCAGCTGCCGTTATTCGGCTGATTTTGTTCGATTTGAATAGCTAACGGAAGTACGGTACCTTATTAATGTTTTTCAGCCTGAAAAACGCCAATTTCAGTGGAATAGGTACTCATATTTCCGTTAGATTTCCACTAAAGCTCATAATCGCAGAATAAGAGCGCGGAGTTCCGTTAGATCAAATCGAATGGTTACGGCGATTTCGGAGCGATCTACGGTCTCATTCGATTCGTTAGCCTGCGAGGCCGATCAGCGGGGCTCCGAACGACCGATCAGCGCTGCCGTCCCCGCGATAATCCGCTCCAGGCCGAATTGATAAGCGTGTTCCGGGCTGTAGGCGCTCTGGTGCAGCTCGCCCGCGGCGTTGCCGACCCGGGAGGAGACCGGGAACCTGCTCCAATCCGCCATATTCTCCATCGCGGTCGAATATTCCAGCCACCATTCGTTATCGTCGATGCCCGATGTCTTCTGCGTGCGGTTCATGCTTGTCTGCAGCCTCGCGCAGCTTTCCACGTGCATGAGCAGGAGCGAGAGGGTGGAGTCCATCTCGATATCGGACAGGCCGATGCCGTCGAGGGCGCTCAGTTCCATTTCGTACTTCAGAACGATGTGGGGACCGAAAACGGGCCTTCTTCCGGACAACTCCGTAATCCAAGGGTGTTTGCCGAAGAGGGTCCAATTGGTTTTGGCAATGAAACGCATCGCTTCCCGCCAGTCTCCGCCGCATTCGGCGCGTATATCGTCGCAAGCGTAAAGGTTGGCTTGGGATTTGTCCAACATGAGTTCCAGCAGTTCGGACTTGCCGGGAACATACGTATAGAGGGACATCGCGCCTACTTCGAGCCGCTCCGCGACCTTGCGCATCGATAACTGCTCGATGCCGTTCTCGTCGGCCATGTCCATGCCTGCCGCCACGATCTTCTGAACGGTCAAGCCGCTGCGGCCGGGCACCGTTTGCGATCCCCACAATAAGCTCAAGCTTCGCGCGTAATCGTTTCCTGATTTGCTAGGACTCATCTGCAAGACTCCAATCCGAATGTTAGATATTATCATTATACACGCGATGCATTGACAGATAAAACAGCGTAATGATACACTGTACCGTACAGTGTACGATAACTTTCAAGGAGGATGGAGCCGGTGGAAAAGAAGCAACGACCCTATGCGATTCAGGCGTACGATGTAAAAAAACATTTTGGGAAAACGGAAAAGAATGACGGACCGGGACTGAACGGATTGACGCTGGAGGTTCCAACGGGGTCGATCTTCGGCCTTCTGGGGCCGAACGGAGCCGGGAAGACGACGGCGGTGAAAATATTGACGACTCTCCTCAAGCTTGACGAAGGATCGGCATTCGTAGCCGGCTATGATGTGAGCAAGGAAGGGCATTGCGTCCGGTCGCGTATCGGGCTCGCCGGGCAATACGCGGCGGTCGACGAGCAGCTTACGGGTCGGCAGAACCTCGAGATGTTCGGCCGGTTGAACCGGCTTACCCTGAAGCAGGCCAGACGCCGCTGCGAACAATTGCTGGAGCAATTCGACTTGGTCCAAGCGGGTGGCAAGCCCGTGGGGAAATATTCGGGCGGCATGCGGAGAAGGCTTGATCTGGCGGCTAGCTTGATCGTCTCCCCGGAGGTGCTATTCGTCGACGAGCCAACCACCGGTCTGGATCCGCTGGCCCGGCAGGAGGTATGGCAGGCGATCCGATCGCTCAAGAAGGCGGGGACGACCGTCCTGTTGACCACGCAATATTTGGAGGAGGCTGACCTGCTCGCGGACCGCATCTCGATTCTGAAGGAAGGCCGGGTGATCCGGGAAGGAACGCCGGAGACCCTCAAATCCGAGTTCGGCGGAGACCGGCTGGAGATCACGCTGCTGAGCAGCGAGGATGTAGCGGTTGCGGCCGGCGTTGTCAGAGAGCTAGCGGGTTCTTCCATGATCGTGGATGAGCAAGAGAATCGCATTAGCGTGCCGGTAAGCGACCGGACCGGATCATTGATCAAGGTGGCGAGCGCGTTCGCCGGATCGGGTCTGGAACCGAAGGATATCGTGCTGCGCAGGCCGACGCTTGACGAGGTGTTCATCCACTTCACCGGAGAGACGGACAGGAAACAAAAAGAGGGGGTATCGCCATGATTACGATCGAGCGAAATATCGCGGAAGTTCGGCCATCGGGCGCGGCGCGCTTAAGGTATGCGGTAACCGATGTCTGGGTGCTGTCAAAGCGGGAGCTTTTGCACTGGATGGGCAATCCATGGGGAGTTTTAATCGGCTGGCTGTTCCCGGTCATGATTCTTCTGATGTTTGGGTACTTATTCGGCGGGGCGATGACGGTTCCGGGAGGCGGATCGTATTTTGATTTTCTGATGCCGGGCATGTTCGCGATGGCGATGTTCTTCGGCGTGGAGAGCACCGTCATGGCGGTCACGACCGACGCGTCGAAAGGGGTAACGGACCGCTTCCGTTCGATGCCGATCCATGCTTCGGCAGTCGTATGGGGGCGCTGCATGGTCGATATGTTGAATTCGTTCATCGGGCTTTTGATTCTAATCGTGGCGGGGCTGCTGCTCGGTTGGAGCTGGCATGACGGCTTCAATAATGCCTTGCTGGCTGTAGGGTTGCTTCTGTTGCTGCGATTCGCAGTGCTGTGGGTAGGAATCTTCATCGGACTTCATGCGAGCAACCCGCATAGCGTATCGATGGTACAGCTTCTTATATGGCCGGTAGGCTTCCTGTCCAACGTGTTCGTCGATACGTCGACGATGCCGGCGTGGCTTGGAGCGATCGCGGAGTTTAATCCGATATCCGCCACCTCGATGGCGGCGAGAGAGCTATTCGCGAACCCGGGCGTGCATGGCGATTCGTTGGTGACGGAACATGCCGTTCTGCTGGCGCTCGGATGGCCGTTGCTGTTGATCGCGATTTTCATGCCGCTCGCCGTTCGAAGCTATCGGAATTTGAATCGATAACGAAGCAAATAGCCGTGCGGTTATTCTTTCGGTCCTGCCAGCTTCAACAGTTCGTCGACAACCGCGTCCGGCCGATAGGCGTGAATATAGTGGGAGCTGTCCTTCACGACGACTTGTTTGCCGGATACGGACCAGGCTGGCAGCGCGGCTTGACTCTCATTCCATAATTGATCATCGTCTAGCTTGCCGAAACTATCAGCCGTCAGTACGGTGATGGGGATGTCCAACGGTTTCTTGCCTTGCAGGACGGCTTCGGCGTTCTCCCGGCTTTGGCGCAATTCATCCGTCATATTCCGATTGCCGGACTTTAGCAAAGAGGATACGCGGTTTAGCTCTTTCAAAGGTTCCGGCAGCAGCTTCTGTTCGTTGCTTTGGTCGTTCACCCATTCCTCGAAGCCGTCGAACTGATACAAGGCCCGGAGAACGCCCGTTGTCCGGAGTCCCGCATACGTCCATGGAATCAAGGTAAGCTCCGTACTGGAACGATAGTACTCGGGACTGCCGCCGTCTATGAGCAAAATGCCCTTCACTTCTTCGGGAAACCTCTGCGCGTATCGGATCACCTCGAGCGAACCGAGCGAATGGCCGGCGAACACGTAAGGAGGCTTCTGTCCGGAAGCCCGAAGCAGCTCATGAATTTCGTCGGTTATCGAATCGATGTCGCGTTTTCGGTCCGTCGTATCGCTGTAGCCGTAGCCGAATCGGTCGTAGACCGCAATCTTCGCATGCGGCTTCAGCCCTTCGTACAAAGGATAAAAATCGGCGTAGGGATTCGCGGTCCCCCAACCGGAAGCGAACACGACGGTGACATCGCCCGCGCCTTCCGTATAGAGATGCATTTTGCCGCCTGCTACTTCGTAAAGTTTGCCTGAAGGCATATAGGTTTTTTTGTCCTGCGCCGAACCGTACCATTGATAGGCGGCTCCAATAAGCAATAAAGCGGCGAGTACGCCGAACGCGTACAAAGCTATTTTTCGTATCCGTCTCCACATGTTCATCAGTCCTCCTAAACTTTCCGCTGCCCATGAATCCAGCCGTCCTCCACTACTATACAGATAAATGTTGGAAGTTGTAACCAACTTAAGCACGGGAAGGTACTCGCCTTTGGTCCGGGAACGAAAAAACCGAGGCATCCCTATTGGATGCCCCGATCTTTAGCTCCCGCCGTAGAGAAGGCCGGACAACGAAGACTTACGCGCCTAACGTTTTTTGAGCTCCCGGTTTCGCGACAGCGCCTGGAGTGAGCTTTCCGGTCCAGATGCAATACCCCATGCCGACGTAAGTCAGTCCCCAGAACAACGCGAACAGCTTATTGTCCGCGACGGGCAAGAACATGCCCAGCAGCATGAGCACATGCAAAGCGACTATCCAGCGAGGGAATACTTTGGCACGATAGGTCATGATGGCAAATAATACGGTGCCTACCGTCAATCCGACCATGCTGCCCATGCCGGAGATCGCGACGACAAGGCTATCCGGCTCCGGCTGGGATGTATCCACGACAAATGACATGAACAGCAGCGCCGTCGTCACGACATTGCCGATAATAATGCCAAGCACGCTAATAAAACCAAGTACGCCTGTTTCCCTCGATTGCACCAAATAGAGCGCGATCGAGCCGACCGACATAAGGATACACGCGACGTAACCGAACACCAGCTCCGGAACGCTATCCGTCCCCCAGATGAAGGATGTTGGCGTCATGCCGATCCGGGCGATCCCCGCCAGCAAACAAATCATGCCCAACCATTGTAAAACCTTTGCCTCATTCATGTTTCGAAATCCCTCCGTTATTCAAGTGGCATTGCCTGCCTGATACCTATCGTACACGCAGCGGGTTTCCCGACGGCAGAGCAAGATTGACCCGAATCATCGGGAAACCTTGCATTCCCGAAATCGGGAAAATCGGGATCGAATACGGGAAATGTTCCCTGCCATATGTTCACGATTCCGAGGTCCCGGTATAATGAGAGCATGGATAAATTAAAAGGTTACCGGCTGCTCGTTTGGGCATTTTTTGCGGTTACGGCCGCCCTCTATTTCAATTGCATACCCGGGTATTACGAAGCGCTGCTCGCAGAATGCATCCCGCGCGGTTGCGGGGTGTCGGTTCCGGCCCTAACGCTCAATCAGGGCGGTTGGACGGTAACAGAGGTTGCGCTCGCCCTGATCGCGGTCGACTGCGCGTTTACGGGCGTCTTCTACGTCTCCGCGGCGATCCTGTTATGGAAGAGCCCGCATGAACCGATGGGGCTATTGGCCGCTACCGCTATGATCGCGTTCGGCACCTCGTTTCCTTCGCTCGTCATCGTGGGTTCGGGAAGCGCGTTCGAGCATTCTTGGTTTCTTGGCGTCTCGGCTGCGGGCTGGATATCGATTTCCTTGTTCTGCCTGCTGTTCCCGACCGGCACATTCGTCCCAGCATGGTCGCGTTATGCGATGGCCGTCATCGCGATCGTGGATCTCTTAAGCTTGTATTATGGAAGGAACGTCTGGCAGGCGATCGAGCTTCCGGTTTTTCTTCAATTCGTTTGGTATATGTCGACAACGTTTCTGCTCATATTCGCCCAGATCTATCGGTTCAGGAAGATATCTTCCCCGGAGCAGCGGCAGCAGACCAAATGGGTCGTCTACGGCGTGGGGATCAGCTTCCTTGGGTTCGCGTTCATCAGCGTGCTGTTCGATCCGGCTTTCTATAACGGCAAGGCCGGAAGCTTCATCTATCTGAACGCCGCCCTGCACCTCTGCCTTTCGGCGATTCCGGTCACGCTCACCCTTGCCGTGCTTCGTCGCAGACTTTGGGACATTAATCCGCTCGTGAGGCGGACGATTGTGTACGGCGCGCTAACCGCTAGCGTTGTTCTGCTGTATTCAGGGGCTGTCGTCTATTTGGGAAAACTGTTCGATTCGTGGAATCCATTCGTCGTCTCCTTGATCGCGACTGGCTTCGTGGCGGCGGCGTTCGCTCCGATCAAGGAATGGCTGCAGCGGCAAGTCAACCGGCTGCTCAAGGGACGCCACGACGATCCTTACGCCGTCCTGCTCGAGCTTGGCAACCAGCTTATGCAGCCGATTGCGCCGGATGCGATGCTGAACGCGATCGCTGGCCAAGTGAAGAACGGTCTTCGATTGCCGTTCGCGGGCATTGCCATCGGCATTGGAGGACAGGAGGCGATGATCGCCGAAGCGGGCGAGCGGCAAGAGGGGAACGAGCTTCGGGGGTTTCCGATTATTTACCAAGGAAAGACGCTCGGCACGCTGTACGTCGCCAGCCGATCCGAAGGAGAGCTATTGTCGGCGGAGGACAATAAGTTCTTGGAGGTTCTTCTCCGTCATGCCGGTCCGCATGTCAATAACGTGGATATGCTGCACGGAATGAGGCAGCTTGCGGAGGATTTGCAGGAGTCTCGCGAGACGCTTGTGCTTGCCCGCGAAGAGGAGCGAAGGCGAATCCGCAACAATCTCCACGACGACCTTGCGCCAAGGCTGGCCGCGCTAGCGCTTAACACGTCGACGGTCCGTAAGCAAATCGAGAGGGATCCCGCCGCGGCGGTCGCCATGCTGGAGGAGCAGCGCCAAGCGATTCGCGCGGCGATCGAAGACATTCGCACTCTGGTGCACGATTTGAGGCCGCCGGCGCTCGACCAGCTTGGACTGGTCGGCGCGATTCGGGCTCGCATGGACGAGATGGAGAAGCCGGTGCATCGCTCCCCCGAGGGAATGCCGGATAGCCCGGCTCTTCGATTCGTCATGGAAAGCCCGGCCATGCTGGAATCGCTTGGGGCAGCTGCCGAAGTGGCTGCCTACCGGATCGTAACCGAGTCCATGGTGAACGTCGTGAAACATGCGAAAGCAAAGGAATGCAAAGTGCGGCTGTCCTTGCCGGAGCCGGGCTGCTTGTTTATCGAGATCGTGGACGACGGCGTCGGCCTTTCCGAATCCGGACGGAAGATCGGATCGACCGGCGGGATCGGGTTGTTTTCCATGAAGGAGCGGGCGGCCGAGATCGGCGGGGAATGCGGGTTCGAGCTGCCGTCGACCGGCGGAACGAGAGTTTGGGCTAGATTGCCTATACAAGGATAGGGAAGGGGAGGAAGCCGATGAGAATCGTCATCGCCGAAGATCACCCGATGTTTCGAAGCGGAGTACGGGGATTGCTTGCCGCTACCGAGGATTTGGACGTCATAGGGGAAGCCTCGACGGGGGAAGAAGCCTTGGAGCTTGCCGGGGAGTTGTCGCCGGATCTGATCCTTATGGACATCCGCATGCCCGGCATGAACGGAATCGAAGCGACTGGGGTCATTAAAGAGCGGTTCCCGCATATCGAAGTGCTGATGCTCACCATGTACCGGGACGATCAGTCGGTGTTCGCGGCTATGCGAGCGGGAGCGAAAGGCTACGTGCTGAAGGACGCGGAAGAGGAAGAGCTGCTGCAGGCCATTCGAATGGTAGGAAGTGGACTCGCCGTCTTCAGCCCGGGCATCGCGGAGCGGATGATGCGGTATTTTGCTTCGCATGCCCCGCAGCGCGAGGATGGGGCGAACGAGCCCGATGAACCGGAAGGTGGAGGAAGCAGGCTTCCGGCCGTTCCGGCCTTTGAGGAATTGACCCGGCGGGAGAGCGAAATATTGGAACGCATCGCCATGGGGGATACGAACGGACAGATCGCCTCGCGCCTGCACATTAGCGCCAAAACCGTCGCCAACAACGTATCCACTATTCTCAATAAGTTGCAGGTCATCGATCGGCATGAAGCCAGGCGGCTGGTCCAGCAGTCCAAGGATCATAAATAGACTAAAACGTAATGACCACATTTCCTTTCTTGCGCCCCGTATCCACGTAGCGATGGGCATCCGGAACCTGCTCCAGCGAATATCGCCGGTCGATGACGGCTCTAAGCTTCCCGGTCTCGCAAAGCTCCTTGAGATACAGGAGGTTTTCTTTGGTCTGCATCAGGCCGGCTGTGGCGAATATCGCCTTCCGGCCGCCGAAGAGAGAGGTTGCGAGCATGTTAAGCACGATCGACAGGGACGGCACGGTGGATAGGAAGACGCCACGGGGAGCGAGAGAGCTTCTGCAAGCCGCGAACGACCGTTTGCCTACGGCGTCGAAGATGACGTCGTAGGTCAGGCCGTTCGATACGAAGTCCTCCTTGGTGTAATCGATGACCCGATCGGCTCCCTGCGACCGGACGAGTTCCGCGTTCGCGCCGCTGCAAACCCCGGTCACCTCCGCTCCCAGATGTTTCGCGAGCTGCACCGCGGCCAAGCCGACTGCGCCGGACGCTCCGTTGACGAGCACCTTCTGCCCGGGGCGCACCTTCGCCTTGTCGCGGAGGAACGTCAAGGCGGTCGGGGCTCCGTCGCAGATGGCCGCCGCTTCCTCGAAGGCGAGGGACGTCGGCATATGGACAAGCGGCTTGTTTTCCGGCAGACACTTGTATTCGGCGTGGGCGCCCGATGTCACGCTGATCCCGAATATGCGATCGCCGACGCGGAAGCCGCGTACGTCCTTGCCCACCGCGTCGATCAGCCCCGCCAGCTCGGTCCCCATTATCGCATGCCTGGGCTTCCGAAGTCCGTAGATCAGCTTTACTATGAACGGGTCGCCCTTGCGGAAGGCGCAGTCCGAGGGGCCGATGGAAGCCGCCATTACTTTGATCCGAACCTCGTTATCCTTCGGCTCCGGCTTCTCCACCTCTTGCAGACGGAGCACCTCGGGAGAGCCATACTTCGTGCAGACAATCGCTTTCATGCCCATTCCTCCTCGATCGTAATGGCTTGTTCCTTACGCCTACTGCTCATCCTCCATATAAAAAACTTCCTCCAGCGACGTTCCGAAGACGCGGGCGATGCGGAACGCAAGCTCGAGCGAAGGAGAGTAGTTGCCCTTCTCGATGGCAACGACCGTTTGCCGCGTAATGCCGACCCGATCGGCTAATTGCTGCTGCGTCATTTCGTCATGATTGAACCGTAATTTGCGTACGTGATTGCCGATCAGACTTTTGGCCATGTTATACTCCCTTGCGATAGTAATAGAGCTGCGACAAATATCCGGCGACCTCCGAGCAGAAGCCCGCGCCGACGAAGATCATGAACATCGCACTGGGCGACGCGTCAGCGGCGAGCGAACCGATGCCCAGAACGAAACCGATTACGAAGACGTAATGGGAATTTCGCGTGGACTTCAGGTCGATCAGCTTGTCGAGCTCGTCGGCGAAAGAAGGTTCGTCCTCGTTCGTCGTGATTTTGTTCAGAATTGAGAATAGAATATGCAGCACGATCTTGGTCGCGATGGTCACCGGAATCAAGACGAGAACGAACATCCCCCAGAAGCGGAAGGGCTCCTCTTGATCCAGAACGCCGAAAGGGGCGTTCTTGTACACGTACAGGCAGTATAAGCCAAAAATAAGAAAAGTGCCTATCAAAGCCATAATCGTTTTTTTCTCTTGAAATGACATGCCGTGCGCCTCCTCAAGGATAACCAAGTAAAATGGGTATAGTTGGATATACATAATGTAAAACATACAATACTATGTGTCAAGTTAACTTTACATAAATGGGCTAACATAAACGATCTCCGAAAAGCAAGAAGCAGGCTGGCCTCTTACATTTCTGGATAATCGCTCTAGCTCATCCGCTTCCCCGTGTGATACCCTTATGGGAGTATTTCGAACAGCCAGACTGAAAGACTGAAATCGCTTACCGGGGGGATGGAAGTGAAGACATGGAGAACGACCCTGCAGTCCCGCAAATACTTGATCCGGATTTATCTCGTGATCCTCTTCATGATATTTTTGATGACTGCCATATTGTCGACGACGGTCTATTACAACGTTCAGAAACGCATGTACGACAGCGTGTCGGCCAACAGCAGCAAGATCGTCAACCAGATGAAATACAATTTGGAGTATCTGGACGAAATGATGCGCAACTTGACCATATCCACGTACAACAATTACGATGTTCGTTCGCTGATGTACCTGAACGACAACGAGTCGTTCGACGATATGAACGTGATCAACAAGCTGAACGCGTCCGTCATTCCGAGCAACGCGTTTCTGCACTCCATCTATATCTATAACAACAACAATAACAAATATTATTCGACCTTCGGCAAATTCGATCATTCCGACACCGGGCTGGACAAGCTGCTGGAAGAGCGAAAGACGCTCCCGATTCTAAAGCCGATTCTTCGGGAGCTGGAGATTAGGGAAGGGGACGAGCCATCTTCGTTCATTCCCGTCATTAGTTACGTCATGTACGAATTGACGGACGAAGAGATGAAGATGGACGGCGCCGTCATCCTCAATTTCAAGCTCGACTGGCTGCTTCGCAACATCCAGACGCTGAACGGGGGAGACGATTCGTCGAACGACAAGCTGTGGATCATGGACGACCGCAAGCAATTCGTGAAGGTCGGCTCGCCGATCGGCGAGGAAGGGCTGCGGCTGCAGGACAAGCTGAAGGAAACCTATGCCGAGTCCGTCGAGGACGGGGCATCCGCAAGGACGGACATCGAAACCCAGACATTGACGATCGACGGCCAAAAAACGCTGGTATCCTACATCCCGATCCAGAATACGGGATGGGTGTTGTTTAAGACGGTGCCTTACCAAACCGCCTACGACGTCATCCATTCCTTGAGAGCCAGCATCCTCGTCATCGCGGTCATCATCCTTGCGTTTTCGCTTCTGTTGTCTGCGCAAATCTCGAGAGGATTGTACCGTCCGGTCCGCAATTTGCTGCATCAGGTTCAATCGAGAAACGGGCAATCGACAGGCAGGGCCGGGGATGAATTTTCGTTCCTACAGGCGGCGTACGCGGAGTCGGACGAGCAGCTCGTCAAGTACAGGCAGGAGCAGAATTCGAACAGCCAGATCATGAAGCATTATGCTCTGCGCAAGTGGCTCATGAACAGCGATCTGACGACGGAGGACGAATTGGCGCTCGTTGAAGGCTTCGATGCAAACGAACCGTTCGCGGTATGCGTGCTAAAGATCGACAATCAAAAATCGTTCGTAGAAGCGCATACGCCGAAGGAGCGGGATACGCTTCACTTCGCCGTAACCAATACGACGCTGGAGTGGATCGGGGAGTTGTTCAAGGCCGAGGCCGTCGAGATGAAGAGCGATCATCTCGTGATCATCGTCAACTTGACGCCGGGTCCCGTCCAAGAGAATATGGAGCGTCTGGCGGAACAGATCGGCAAGTCCCAACACTACCTGCGGAGCACCTACAAGCTGTCGTTATCGGCTTCCATCGGCAAGGCCGCGCCGGATTGGCGCGGATTGACGGGGGCATACGAGCAGGCGCTCGATCAGATGGCGTATCGGTTCGTGCACGGCAAGCAAGCGCTCATCACGCCGCTCATCGCTTACCGCAAGCAAGGAGGCGTCGAGCTGGACGAGGTGCTGGACTTGGCGAATCCGTTCGTCGAACGGTTGAAGCGCGGAGATGCTGCCGGCGCGGAAGCGAAGCTCGGTGAGCTTCTCAAGCAAGTACGCAAGCTGGAATACAGCGAGATGATGCTTGCTTTGATGCATCTCGTGAACCGCCTCAAGGACGCCATGTACGAAATTAATCAGAAACGAAGCAGGCCGGTCAACTTCAACGCCGCGCTGACGAGCGGGGAATGGTTCGAGCTCGAGACGCTGGAGGAATTCCAGGAACGGATCGTCAAGTTCCTGCGGGATATTCCCGAGGACGAGACGAACGCGGGCAATCCGCAGAACGCGATGACAACGGAGACCATCAAGCGGATTATCGAAACGAACTATATGGATTCGGAGCTCGGTGTCCCCATGATCGCCGAAATGTTGAAATTATCGTCGTACAAGGTCGGCAAGGTGTTCAAGGAAAACGCGCAGATGACGATTCCCGAGTACATCAACCATACGCGCATGGTCAAGGCGGTGGAGTGGATGGGCAATTCGAAGCTAAGCATCGGCGAGATCATGCTGAAGGTCGGCATCGAGAACGAGAGCCACTTCTACAAGGTGTTCAAGGCGAAATACGGAACGACGCCGCGCGACTACATGGCGAAGCGGATGCTGGAAGAATAGACGGAAAGGCCGTAAGGGAGAGCCCTTGCGGTCTTTTTTTGCGAAAAAATACAGTCCGCGAATCGGTTCACAGCGAAAAATAACAGTGCGAAGGGGCGCGCGAATCGAAAAATCACGGTCGATCGGCAGAGTTTCGAGGCAAATGAACAGTATCGGCCGCGCGGCGATCTCCTCTATAGTCAGGGTACGGATTCGTACAGACCAGAAATACGGGAGAGTGGCATTATGGGATGGCTATGGAGGGAAATGCGGCAATGGAACCGTCATAAGGCTTTGTTTTTCATTAGTTTGCCAGCGTTGATCTTCGTATTTGTTTTTTCGTATCTACCCATGTTCGGCACCGTACTCGCATTCAAAGATTTTAATTACGCCAAGGGGATTTGGGGAAGTGACTGGATCGGCTTCAAGAACTTCGAGTTTTTCTTCAGCTCGCAGGACGCGTTCCGGGTGACGCGCAACACGATTTTGCTTAACGCCGCTTTTATTGTAATCGGTCTTGCGGCTTCCATCGTCGTCGGTTTGTTGTTGGCGGAGCTGGGCAGGCGGGCGGTGAAGTTTTTTCAGACAATCTTGTTCTTTCCTTATTTCCTATCTTGGGTCGTCGTCGGATATCTCACTTATATCCTGCTCAATCCATCGCACGGTACGGTCAACAAGGTGTTGGAATGGATGAATCTCCAACCGGTCGACTGGTATGCGGACGCGAAGTATTGGCCGGCGATTCTAATCTTGACTTACCTATGGAAGAACGTTGGGTATACCGCGATTATCTTCTATACGGGGCTGATGTCCATCGATCAAACCTATTACGAAGCGGCTTCCATTGACGGCGCTTCTCGATTCCAACAGATGCTCCGCGTCTCGCTGCCGCTGCTTGTCCCGATGGTGCTGCTGCTGTTCATGCTGAACGTGGGCAAAATCTTCTATTCCGACTTCGGGCTGTTCTATTTCGTGCCTCGCGACGTAGGAACGCTGTACCCGGTGACGGACGTGATCGATACCTATGTGTACCGCTCCTTGCGCGTCGTCGGCGATCTGGGCATGGCTTCCGCAGCGGGCTTGTACCAATCGGTCGTCGGTCTTGCGCTGTTGCTTGTCACGAACGGCCTCGTCAAGAAATTCAACAAAGAAAGCGCGATGCTCTAGCGGCATCGCGGGGGAGGCAACAAAAGTGTCTGTTCAAACCAAAAGCCAGCGGGCGTTTCGCTGGGTCAACGTGACATTCTTCTCCGTCATCGCATTGCTGACGCTGATTCCGCTTGTGTATCTCGTCTCGGTCTCGCTCACATCGGACTCCGATATCGCGCATTACGGCTACCAGCTCATTCCGAAGCAAGTGTCGTTCGTCGCTTACGATTATTTATTGCAGGCGCCGAAGCAGCTCATCAACGCTTATCTGGTCACGATCGTCGTGACCGTCGCCGGAACGGCGCTCAGCTTGCTGCTGACCGCTTCCGTCGCTTACGTGATGACCCGAAGGGACTACCGCTACTATCGCATGACAACGTTTATCGTTTTCTTCACGCTGCTGTTCAACGGAGGATTGGTGCCGACCTATATGGTCATGACGAATGTGCTGCACCTTCAGGATACGCTCTTTGCTTTATTCCTGCCTTACGGCGTCAGCGCATGGTTCGCCATGCTGATGAAGGGGTTCATGCAGGACTTGCCGTTCGAGACGATCGAAGCCGGCAAGATCGACGGCGCGAGCGAGCTCGGCATCTTCCTGAAGATCGTGCTTCCGCTCTCCAAGCCGGCGCTCGCGACGATCGGGTTGTTCTACGCGCTGGCGTACTGGAACGACTGGTGGCTTGCGATGCTGTATATCAGCAAAGAAGAACTTGTCCCGCTCCAATTCATGCTGCAGCGAATCATGGTGAACCTGCAGTTCCTGACGAGCAATATGCAGGCCGGCCTTAACATCGACATGGACAAAATTCCGTCAGAGTCCGCCCGCATGGCCATCTCTATATTGGCCGTTGGTCCCATGATGTTCGCGTTTCCGTTCTTCCAGAAGTTTATCGTGCGCGGCTTGACGCTCGGCGCGGTAAAGGGATAATTCACCCAGCATTTTCATGAAATACGTGTTCAAAAAGTCCGGTTTTCAGCACACGAGCTTATGCTTCCGATGCTGCGTTTTTTTCAAAAACGCTGTAGAAGGTTGAATAAAGCTAGGAAATGAGGAGCGGAGCGTAGCTGGAGGCTACGTGAGCACCTGCAATGTTTCCGAAGGAAACATACTTCGTAAGCATTCGCTTAGTTCCGGCTGAATTCAAGATTCGATGTCGAATACACTCCTTGATATGCTTCGTGATCAAAAGCGGGCTTTTTGAACAACCTTTTTAAGGTTGTAGCCAATTAATTGGATTACAATAGATCAATACGAGACAAATGGGGAGGCAATGGTATGAGTAAATGGAGAAAGAAAGCGTTATCAACGCCGATGATGCTAGCGCTGGCAGCATCGATGGTTCTGGGTGGCTGCAGCTCGAACGGCGGGAATAACGGAGCGGGCGAACCGTCCGCATCGCCGGGCGACAGCTCGTCTGCGGCGCCGGAACAAACCGCGGCATCCGATCTGAAGCCGTACACGATCAAGTGGTATTTGCCGAACGGGGTGTTCCCAGACGCGGAAGCCGTCGAAGCGGAGATGAACAAAATCACACAGGCGAAGATCAATGCCACGCTGGACATTCAATGGGTGGACTGGGGCAACTACGACCAGAAGATGAAGACCGTGCTCGCTTCCGGCGAGAAGGTGGACCTGATGTTCACGTCCAACTGGACGAACGATTATATCTCCAACGTCAATAAGGGCGCGTATCTCGACATTACCGACCTGCTGCAGGAGCATGGACAGAACATTTTGAAGCAGGTTCCTGCGAATGCATGGGACGCCGCCAAAATCGACGGCAAGCTGTACGCCATTATCAATACCCAAGTGCTGGCGAGACAACCGGGCATGATCATCAACAAAACTTACTTGGATAAATACGGCTATAAAGCAGAGGACTTCGCTAAGCTGGAGGATCTGACGCCGTTCCTGGAGAAGGTGGCCGCCAGCGAGCCGGACAAGTACGCCTTCCGCGTGAAGGGCAACGACGATCAAATGACGTTTATCGGCACGGCGCTCGGACTGGAGTACTTCTCCGATACGAACCCCGGTGTTCTTCGCACGAACGATGATTCAACGACGATCGTGAACATGTACGAAACCGAAGAGTTCAAAGGTTTCCTGAAGCTGATGCATGAATGGTATCAGAAGGGCATCATCCGCAAGGATGCTTCAACGCTTACCGATACGACGGCGGACGAGAACGCCGGCAAATATATATCCCGCACGGGCGTCATGAACCCGGACAACCCGGCCGTTCAAGCGGGCGCGTTCGGCAGCGGCAAGGCGGAGAACGTGCAGCTCGTGCCGTTCGGTCCTCCTTACATGAGCACGGGCTCCATCATCGCGACGATGACGGCCATTCCGCGCACATCCGAGGATCCGGCCAGAGCGATGATGCTGTACGACCTGATGTATTCCGATTCGGAGCTGTACAACCTAATGAACTACGGTATCGAAGGCAAGCATTATACGAAGGTGGCGGGCGAAGACGACCTGATCCAGCTGACGGCGAACAGCGGCTACCAGGTGAACTCCGGCTGGGAGTTCGGCAACCTGTTCAACGCATACCGCACCGATGCGACTCAGCCGAAATGGATTCCGGTCGGACCGGACATGAACAATAACGCGGTGACGTCGAAAATTCTCGGCTTCAGCTTCGATCCTTCCAGCGTGAAGAGCGAGCTGGCGCAGACGGCTTCCGTCATCAGCGAATTCAAGGCCGGTCTCATAACGGGATCGCTGGATCCAGAGACGACGCTTCCGAAGCTGAACGACAAGCTGAAGAAGGCCGGACTCGACAAGCTGCTCGCGGAGATGCAGAAGCAGATCGACGAATGGAAGGCAGCAAACGGTAAGTAAACCATCGGGCTACGAGAGAAGGGGCTATCCCAAAAGTCAAAGATGACTTTTGAGACAGCCCCTCTTTTTTTCGCGTGCAGGGCCTCCGCAAGAAAAATTGGAGATGGAAAAGCTATATGGCCCCCCGGCTCGGCATACTCCCATCGAATGTCCGAATAAGTTATTTAATAGCGGAGGAGGTGCGGTGCCCTGATGATGTCCAGAGTCGTCAAATTGTTAGCTCTCATCGCGTTGATCGCGTTCCTGAATATCATCGTTTTGTCGCCGGGGCTGATCGGAGCCGAATTAAGCGGCGGCAGTGCTTTCGCGTCCGCTTCGGTCGTCACCTTCGTCGTCATGAGCTTGGTTACGCTGCTGTACGGCAGCCATGCGCTGATCTTCCGGCCCGGCCCCCCGAGACGACTGCCGGAGCCGCGAACGTACGAGTCGTACTGGCTCGCGCTTCTCCGGTACCGCGATTTGAAAATCTTTCCGTCAGAAGCCGCGGGAGCGCTCGATCAGCTGGAAAGGATGGAGAACAAAAAAAAGGCATTACACGGCTTATTGGCGCAACGTTTCGACAGGGCGGAGCTCACCTTCAAAAAATTCGTATCGGTCATCGCGGCCGTCGAAGAGCTGTTTTATCAGCATATCCGAGGGATTCTGGATCAGCTCGACGTTCAGCGGTCGGCGGGGATGAAGGCGGGAGTGATCGCACAAGCGGCGGGTTATCTGGGCGCGAACGAACAAATTTTGCTCAAGCTGGACCAACTGTTGTCGGAACTATCGCGCCTCGGTAGCGCGGAGTACCGCGATGCCATGAATATGCCGTGCATGAAGGACATCGACGCCTTAATCAGCCAGACCAAATACTACAAACCGTAAGGGGGGATGCGGATGGCCGGCAGGAGCGGGGGGAAAGCGGTTGTCGTGCTGGGAACGATTACGGTGTTCGTGTTCGCCGCCGTCTATTATGGCATTACGTTTACGTCGGACTGGGGGAAGCCGAACATTCAGGCATCCGCCGATAACGCGGACGAGAGATTGGATAAGCTCGTTCGGCGCATCGGCGCGTCCGTGGCGGATCCGATTAAGGGACAGATCGATCTCGATCCCGTCCAAGTGGGAGACGCCTTGCCGGACATATCGAAGATTCCGGTTACGGTCGAGCCGAACACGGATAACTACGTGGAAATATTCTCGTCGACGGAGAAAGGGGGGACGGGGGTCGACGGCTGGCTAAGCGAGGCTGCGGCAGAGTTCAACGGGGCGGGAATCGTTCTGGACGGTGAGCCGGTATCCGTCAAGCTCCGCAACATCGCCTCGGGAACGGCCGCCGATTACATAAGATCCGGCAAATACGTGCCGGACGCGTATACGCCTTCGAACGAACTGTGGGGGGAGATGGTTCGGGCGGACGGCATCCCGATCGAACTCGTCGAACGCCGGCTGGTCGGCAACGTGGCGGGCATCGTCACGGCGAGGGCCAAATATGATGAGCTCGTGCGGAAGTACGGTTCGGTGAACGCAAAGACGATTACGGACGCGATCGCGGAGAACGAGCTGACAATGGGTTATACCGATCCTTTCGCCAGCTCGACGGGACTTAATTTTCTGGTGACGGCGCTGGGGACTTACGGCGGTGATAACCCGCTCGGCGAGACGGCCGTTCAAGGGTTCGAACGTTTCCAAGCGAACGTCCCCTTCATCGCGTCGACCACGCTGCAAATGCGCGAGGCGGCGAAGACGGGCATGTTGGACGCCTTCGTCCTGGAATACCAAACGTACATGAACGCTCCCGATCTGAGAAGCGGCTACATGTTCACGCCGTTCGGCGTCCGGCATGACAGCCCGCTCTACGCCTTAGGCGACCTCCCGCAAGAGAAGCTGGATATACTTGCGGCGTTTGCCCAGTTCGTCACTCAGGATCATTATCAGCAAGCCGCGCTTGAGAAGGGATTCAACGGACTCGAAGACTATCGGCCGGAGCTGTCGTCCATCGAGGGCAGCCTTTTGTCGCCCGCGCAGAAGTTATGGAAGGAGAAAAAAAACGGGAGCAAGCCGATAGCGGCGGTATTCGTGGCCGACGTCTCGGGCAGCATGGACGGCGAGCCGCTGAACCGGCTGAAGGAATCGTTGTTGTCCGGCCAGAAGGTGCTCGGCAGGGAGAACAGCATCGGGCTCGTATCCTATTCCAGCGAAGTGACCGTAGAGCTCCCGATCGCCCAATACGACGCGAATCAGCAATCGTTGTTCGTCGGCGCGGTAAACGGTTTGCAGGCTGGAGGGGAGACCGCCACGTTCGACGGGATCGCGGTGGCGATGAAGCTGCTGCGCGAAGAGCTCGCCGCACATCCCGATGTGAAGCCGGTCATCTTCGTCCTTAGCGACGGGGAGACGAATGCAGGCCATTCGCTGAACGACATCCGCGACATGATCGAGACGTTCCGGATACCGATCTACACGATCGGCTATAACGCCAATATCGAAGCGTTGAAGAGCATCTCAAGTATTAACGAGGCGGCGAGCATTAACGCGGACACGGACGACGTCGTGTATAAGATCAGCAATCTGCTGAATGCCCAAATGTAAAAATGTAAAAACGGAATACCAGGCTCACACGCGCAAAGGAGGAGAAACGTATGTCGTTCACCATGGAAGTCGTCAATCCCGAGAAGATCAGGTCGGCTATCGACGAGCAGGTAAAGCCCGTTCCCGAGGAAATGCTGCAGCTTAAGGCGCTCGCGGGGGCCAATGTCGCCGCGATTCTCGAGCTGGATCTGGAGTCGCTGGAGAAACGCAAAGAGATTCTGACCTCCATCGACCAATTCGGCATGGGTTCGATGCGGTCGTCCGCGGAGAAGAACGGCCTTCTGCAAGTATCCGTCAGCCATCTGTCCAGAGCGGGGGACGAGGGAGGGCAAGTTGCCAAAGGGTTGACGGAGCTGCAGCTGCAGCTGAAGGACCTTGACCCGAGCGTCGTGGACTTCGCGAAGAGCGGCCTGCTAGGCAAATTTTTTAATCCGTTGCGGAATTATTTTGCCAAGTATCAGCGGGCGGATGCCGTTATTTCGGATATTATTGGGTCGCTCGACAAAGGCAAGGCGGTACTGCGGAACGACAATACGACGCTGGAATTCGAGCAGCAGGCGCTCAGGGAGCTGACCAAGAAGCTGCGGAAGGAAATCCAGCTCGGCATCTTGATGGACGAGGAGATCGAGTCGCAGATCGAAGCGGCCAAATTGAGGCTGGAGGCCGAGGATCGCATACGGTTCATAACGGAGGAAGTGCTGTTCCCGCTGCGCCAGCGCGTCATGGATCTGCAGCAGATGATGGTGGTAAACCAGCAGGGCATCATGGCGATCGAGGTCGTCACCCGCAACAACAAGGAGCTGATCCGGGGAGTCGACCGGGCAAGGAACGTGACGGTATCCGCGCTGAAGACGTCGGTGACGGTGGCGAGCGCTCTCTACAACCAGCGTATCGTGCTCAGCAAGATCGAGGTGTTGAATCAAACGACCGACAATCTCATTAGCGGCACTTCCCGCATGTTGAAGGAGCAGGGCGCGGCCATTCATAAGCAATCGCTCGAAACGAGCATTTCCGTCGACACGCTGAAGCAAGCATTCACGGACGTCATTGCAGCGCTTGATTCCATCAGCGTTTACAAGCAGGAAGCCCTTCCGCGCATGAGGGAAACGATTAACCAGTTCAGGGAGCTGGCAGACGTCGGCGAGCGCCAAATCCAGCGATTGGAGCGGGGGCAGAGACTCGCGCTATAACTAAAATCCCAATGAGCGGAAGGACCGGTGATGGCTCCGATTGGAGCGTTGCCGGTTCTTTCGCCGCGACGCCGTCAATCGAATCGAAATTCAATAATTGTGTGATTCGTCCGCGGTACAACCTCGCGAGCATCGGCATAGGATGTAGCGAGGAGGTGAAGCAAAATGTTTGGTACGCTTACTCATTGGATGGAAGTAGCGATGTGGGTCGTGATGGGTTCGATGGCGCTGGATTTCCTGATGGGGCTGTTCAAGGGCATGACGGGAGGCAAGCTCTCTCACGAGCTCGTGCTCGGATACCTGAAGGACATGGTGTATTTCGTGCTTCCGCTGTTCATGCTCGCGGGACTGGCCGCCATGGACACAACCGGATTCGTGGTGCTGGTCGGCTATTATTTAGGAGCACTGGCGGTAGTCGTCAAGTATCTCATGGACATGAAGTCCAAATTGTAAAATTGTAACCGCATACACCTAGTTTGTGGATCAAGCGACAGAGCGGCAGGGGCGAAGCCTCGGCGGCTCTGTTTTTTGTATGCATGCGCACAGGAAAAAGGCCGGCACCGCCTTGAAGCGGATGCCGGCCTTCGCATTACCTAGCGGAGGAAGGGAAGCGACTAATCCTTGGAAGCTTTGGGAAGCAGGGAGATCGCATAGAGCGCGGCCGCGCCTACGACGATATAAACGATTTTCGAGCCGACTTCTGTCGATCCTCCGAATAGCTCGCTTACGACGTCATACTCGAACAGCCCAACGGATAACCAGTTCAACCCGCCTAAAATAACAAGAACCAAGCTGATGAGGTTAAGCGCCTTCATAACGAATTCTACCTCCTTGGGACGGTCGCGTAGTACGAATGCCCGTTCAGGCAACGTTCCACACGCCGAATCTTGGTTGATCACTACAATCGTATGAACATTGGTTATGGAATATGCACAAATCACATTGATGCCTGTATGAATGAACATAGGACTTACGCGGTCATCGATTTGTAGTACAATAGAATTGATCGTTAATCGCATTAATTTGATCGTTAGAAACATAAACTTGATTAAATCAACATCCTTAGGAGTGCCTGCCGTGAGAATCGTATCGCTTTATTATTTCCTGCTCTATCTGATGGCCAGCGTATTGCTTCCATATACGAGCCTTCATTTCCACGAGAGGGGCTTCAGTCCTTCTTCCATCGGCTATCTCTTATCGTTATGGGCATTCATAAGCGTCGTAGCCCAGCCCGTCATGGGCATGTTGAACGACAGGCTGCAGCGGCCGCGGGCCGTCTTGCTCCTGACCGCCATCGCGACGCCGGCCGCGGGCTTATTATTTTATCTCGCGGACGCTTTCGCCGTTATTGTCGTCGTGTCCATCTTGTTCGCTTGGTTCCAATCCTCTCTGCCGCCTCTCAGCGATGCGGTTGCGGTGGAGATCGGCAGGAGGAAGGGCTTCTCCTTCGGCAGCGTGCGGCTGTGGGGGGCGCTTAGTTACGCGATCGGGGCGTTCGTTACCGGATTTTATTACGAGAAGAACGGATACGACGCGGTATTTGTGGTGTATGCCTTGACGGCGCTTCCGCTCATCGCTGCCATCTTCATCCTCCCGGTGACGAAAGCGGCTTCGATGCGCATCACCGTTTTTGAGCAGATGGGGGACGTCGTACGGAACAAACCTTTTTTGCTGTTCTGCCTCATTTCGTTCTTGACGATGCTGTCCGTCACGGCCAGCGCCACTTTCTTGCCAATTTACTTTGACGAGCAGGGTTTCGACAAAAGGTATCTGGGTACCGCCATCGCACTTGCCGCTCTTATCGAAGTGCCGATGTTCTGGATCGCGGCCAGGCTGGGTGCCAAGTTCGGCAAGTCGAAGCTGCTGGCGGCCGCGGCCGCGCTGTACGCACTGAAATATATCATTTTGTCTTTGACGAGCAACGTTTATGTGACGCTGTCGACGCAGCTGCTGGACGGGATTGCGTTCGCCTTCTTCGCGGGTCTGTCGGTCGAGATCGTGGACGGCCTCGCCAGCGACAAGACAAAGGCGACGCTCCAAACGATTTTTGCGGCGGTTACTTGGGGGATTGGAGGCATCGCGGGCAACTTGCTCGGGGGCGGGCTCGTGGAGCTTCGCGGTGTCTCGTTCATGTATTTGCTTCTATTTGTTCTATGCGGTGGATCGGCCGTCCTTTATCTGTGGACGAAGGCGGAGAAAAGCGGGAAGCAGTTGGCGGGGGAGGCAGATGGAATGTAATGAATGGATTAAGCTGTTTGTCACCTTGCCATTCCCTTCATTCCTTGTTAGACTTGCACTATCGTTGACCGGGCTTTGATAGGCAATACGAACCGTCAGCGTTTGGAGGTGCGGGTAATGCATTTTTGGGGAATCCATTTTTTGCGGTTAAGGTAATGCGAGCGGAAGCGTAACGAAACTCGTCCGTTTTTCGAATCATGCGGATGAAGTTTATTTGCTTTGCGCAGTCGCATTTACAGAGACGCGAGGAATGGTTTTTTGTTATGCCCAAAAAGAAGGAGAGAATGAAATGCAAACCAATTGGCAAAAGAAGTTCGCGATGTTGTTCAGCGGACAAATCTTCTCGATATTAACAACCTCGATGGTGCAGTTTTCGATTATATGGCATTTGACGGAGACGACGCAGTCCGCCGTCGTGCTGACGATCGCGAGCTTGGTCGGCTTCTTGCCGCAAGCCGTATTAGGTCCGTTCATCGGCGTCTGGCTGGACCGCTGGAACCGGAAGCTCACGATGATCATCGCCGACGGCTCGATCGCGCTGTTTAGCCTCGCGTTAGGCTTGTACTATTACTTCGGAGAACCCGGATTGGGATTCGTATATTTGATCTTGATGGTACGGTCGATCGCTTCGTCCTTCCATGCGCCGGCCTTCCAGGCGGCCATACCGCTGATCGCGCCTGCCGATCAGCTGACGCGGGTAGCGGGCTGGCAGCAGATGGTGTTCTCGTTCTCGAATGTCATCGGGCCGGCGCTCGGCATCGCGGTCTATTCCGCGACTTCCCTTGGGACGGTGCTGCTTCTGGACGTCGCGGGGGCGGTTATCGCTAACGTGATGCTGATGCTGGTTAAGATTCATCAGCCCAAGCCGGAAGCCGTACAGCGGAGCCGGTTTCTGGAGGAATTCAAGTTGGGCTGGCAGGCTTTCATCCAAGTGAAGCCGATCGTTATCGTCACGGTCGCCACAGCCGTATTTTCGATCGTATTTATGCCGCTCGGCACGTTGTTTCCTTTTATGACGTTATCTCATTTCGGCCGGGGTGGCTACAGCGCCAGCGTGGTGGAAGCGCTATTCGCGATCGGCATGATCGGCGGCGGCTTGGCGCTATCCGTCGCGGCTTCCAAGTGGAAGGATATGACGTATATTTGCCTGAGCATGACCGTCATGGGCGTAACCAGCTTGGCAAGCGGCTTCCTGGGCCAAGAAGCGTTCATTGCTTTCGTCGTGCTCTCGTTCCTTATGGGAGCGGCAGCGCCGTTCTTCAACGGGCCGTACATGGCCATGATCCAAAGAGCCTTCGATCCCGCGATGCTGGGACGGGTCATCTCGCTCGTGACCAGCATCATGCTGCTTTCCTCACCGGTCGGACTGCTCTTGGCCGGACCGATCGTCGACAAGTACGGCATTCAATCGTGGTTTATCGGATCGGGGGTTGTTACGATAGGAACAGGCTTGATCTTAATCGTATTATCCAAGCGGCTGCAGGTCGCGGAGGCCGTTTCAAGTGCCTCGTAAGCAGGTCACTTGCGACTTGAATAGGTAAGTCATAGACAAAAAACAGGGCTGTCTCCGAGGGGGTGATTTAACCTAGGAGATAGCCCTGCTTTCGTAGATCTGCCGAGAACCCGCAATCCGCGTGCTTAGAAATCCGCGCTGCCCATCTTGCCCGCCTGGAAGTCGGCGTAGGCTTGAATGACTTCTTCGCGCGTATTCATGACGAACGGTCCGTATTGGAACATCGGTTCGTCGATCGGTTCTCCTCCAAGTACAAGGACGAGCGTCTCGTCCGTCAAGCCTTCGATCCGGATATTCCCGTCAGCGTTGCCGAATAAGACAAACGAACCTTCGCCAACCTCCCGTTCGTCGTTGATTCTCGCGCTTCCGCGCAAAACGATCGCGGCTGCGTTGTAAGCGGCGGGGAGCTCGAACTCGGCGACGCCGCCTTTGTTGAAGTCGATATCGAACAGATGGATCGGCGTGAAGGTTTGCGCGGGACCGTGCACGCCTTGGTAGTCGCCTGCGATAATGCGCACTTCGCCGCCGCCATTCGGCAGCTGCGCGCGGCCCATATCCGCTTTCGGCAATTCCTGATATTTTGGCGCATGCATCTTGTGTTCGCGAGGAAGGTTAACCCATAGCTGGATAAAATGGAACGTGCCTCCGCGCTTCGCGAATTCGCGCTCATGATATTCCTTGTGCAGCAAGCCGGAGCCGGCCGTCATCCATTGCACGTCTCCGGGTCCGATAATGCCATGGTTGCCGTGGTTGTCATGATGTTCGACGTAACCTTCATAAGCGATCGAGACGGTCTCGAATCCTCTGTGCGGATGCGCGCCGACGCCTCTTGCCGATTCGCTCGGAGGGAAAACATGCGGCGCGTTATAGTCGAGCAGCAGGAAGGGGCTAATCCGCCCACCGAGATCCTTGCCCGACGGGAAGTAGTTGGAAACCCGGAAGCCGTCGCCGACCATGTGGAACGGCGCGCCTTTGTGGACGCCTTCAATCGTGCGGAAAGTCTTTGTCATATTGATGTGCTCCTTTATCGTAAAGTTTTATCTTTATATTGATTATCTTAAATTAAAGATAACATAAGAAACAGAAGCCGTCAACTTATCTTGCGCATCATCGCATGGTTTTATGCTCCGCAAGCTATGCCGGACGGAACGATTGTTTTAAACTAATAGAACGATCCAAAAAACGATTGCCATTATGGTTGATCTAGAATGCTAACGGAAACAGCTGACGCTATTCGGCTCATTTTGTACGAAATGAATATCTAACGGAAGTATGGCACCTTATTTATGATTTTCAGCTTGAAAAACGCCATTTTCAATAGAATAAGTGCTCTTAGTTCCTTTAGATATCCATATAAGCTCATAATCGCAATATAAGAGCGCTGAGTTCCGTTAGAGGTTACGGTCATTTCGGAGCAATCAACTAGTAAGACGAGTATGGATGTGCCGGTGAAACAAAAGGGGGAAAGGGTATGGAAAAAAACTTACAAGCCCGGGCTAGAATCGCCTACATTGGCGCAACGGCGCTTATTCTTGTCGCTGGTCTGGCCACGAGAGTAAAAGCGGAGAGCTTGCCGGATTTGGTGTCGGTTCATTTCGGCGATGCGCTTTGGGCCGCTATGATTTATTGCGGCTTCCGTGTCATCTGGACCTTCAAACGTGCGGAACGCGCGCTAATCGCAAGCCTCGTATTCTGCTTGGCGATCGAGCTGAGCCAGCTGTACCATGCGGAGTGGATCGATTCGATACGGGAAACGGCGTTCGGCGGTCTCGTTCTTGGCAGGGGATTCCTGAGCGCGGACTTCATCAGATACGGCTTAGGCATAGGGGGCATCTATTTGCTGGACAGGTTTTTCAGAGCGGGGACTTCGCTCGCATCATCCTAACGCTGCTGTTTGTCAATACATGCCTATGGGTGATGTTTCCCCCCGATCGCTATGACCGCAACCTTGAGTATGGCCTGCGCTGGGCAGGGGAATACATCGGCTCATCCATAATGATCCTAATGGCACTAACGCTGCTGCTTGCGACCCGGATGCGGTTACTCGAACGCCTCGTCGGCGGTCTCGATCGAATGTACGAGGTACATAAGCATGCGGGCGTAATCATTTTTTTCTTGCTGCTGCACTTAATCGTAATGCCTTTCGGGAAGGGGCAGTTCCTCGCAAGCAGAGATGCTCGCGAGGGACTGCCCCGTTTTTATGCCCGTCGCCGCTTCACTTCCTAATTAACTGCCAAGCCTGCGCAGCGTTGTTGTAATCTTCCCAGATTTGAACGTTCGCGCCGTTCGACGTGCTTCCTCCGGCAACGTCCAATGCTTTGCCGCTGTTCGGATTGATCAGCTTAAAGGCGCTGCCGTTCCAGATGATCGCCCAGCGCTGCGCGGGACTGCCGCCGTAGTCCTGCCAGATATGGACGTTCGTCCCGTTCGCCGTCCCGGTGCCCGCCACATCGAGCGCCTTGCCGCTTGCCGGATTCACAAGCTTGTAGGCTCCGTCGCCGAGGCTCGTGATGCGCCATTCCTGGGCGCTGTTGTTGTAATCGTCCCAGATCTGAACGTTCGTGCCGTTCGCGGTGCCGCCGCCCGCCACATCAAGCGCTTTGCCGCTGGCGGGGTTGATCAGCTTGTAGACGGAGCCCGTCAGCGCCGCAGGGACGGCCGGCGTCAGGTCGAAGAAGTCAAGCTCCGCATAGCCGGTTCCTTTGGTGAACCGGACCGTGTTCCAGCCCGCGTTCAGCCATGTCTTGATCGTGGACGTACCCCAGTTCTCCCAGCCCTTGTTGGTGACATGGAACGGAGAGGAGACGCCGTTCACCGTAATCGTCAGCGACGACCAGCCACCGCCGGACGTACCGTTCGCAGTGCGCGCGGACAGTATGTAGTCCCCGGCTTGCGCCGCGTATACCGTATAGTCGACGAACGAGCTGGCCGTATCGATGTGGCCCGCCTTGCTGCCGCCTGAGCCTGTCGCGCTTGAGGATGCGTAGGCGCCGCCGCCGAAGGTGCCTTCTTCGCCTTCGTACCGGACGCGCTGCGATTCGCCGGACGGGACGGCAATTGGCGTATTCGGCGCCGCCGGCGCTCCGAAGTTCGGCGTGTTGTCGCCGTTCCATGTAAAGCGCTGCGCGCGGATTTCCCGATTCCAGCCGGCGTTGTTGTATTTCGCGACGTGATAGACGATCCAATCCTCCGTTCCGTCAGGAGACTTCGTGAAGGCGTGATGCCCGGGACCGTACAGGCCGTTGCCGGTGCTGAAGATCGGCTGCGTCCGCTTGCTCCACGAGGATGCTTGCAGCAAATTGCTGCTCGTGCTGGCGGTAATCAGTCCAAGGCAATAGTCGTTCGTCCAGCTGCCGCTCGCGGAATAGACGAGGCTGATCACGCCGTTCCTGACGATGACCTGCGGACCTTCGTTGACGTTCGGCGAATGGTTCGTCTCCCAGCTGTGGACGGGTCTCGCGATCTCCGTGCGGTTCGAGTCGACCGTCCAAGGATTGCTCATGTGGGCGATGTAGAGGTTCTGCCTGACATTCGTGTCGCCTTCCCAGCCCGACCAGATCCAATAAAGCTGGCCGTTCACCTGCAGCACGGTGCCGTCGATCGCCCACTTGTTGGTCGGATCGGTAATCTGCCCTTTGTTCGTCCATGTGCCTTGCATCGGGTCCGCCGAAGTGTTCTCCAGCACGTACATCCGGTGGTTGGCGTTGTCGCCGTTATCCTTGGCGTAATAAATGTACCAGGCGCCGTTCATGTAATGGATTTCCGGCGCCCAGACGTTGCAGCAGCCCGTCTCGATCACGCGGGACGCGCCGGCGTCGATGCCCGTCAGGCTGGCGCTCTTCCAGATCGTCACGTTGCCGCCCGTCGTCTTGGTGAAGTAATAGTAGCCGTCGGTATGCCTGTACACCCACGGGTCCGCGCCGTCTTGCACGAGCACGTTGTAGAAGTTGCTTTGATGGGTTGCCGCCGCGGCCGAGCCGTAGGGGAGGGCCAGCATGAGCAGCAGCAGGAGGACGCAGCCCCTTAAGACGGCTTGCTTCCAAGTTTTCATGAATCAACTTCCTTTCATTCTGGAATTAGCGCTTGTTATCCCGATTCAAGTAAGCGCTTACGAATATTGAAACATGCGGATCGCGCGGGAGACAGGACAATTTTATGCCGGATATAGACGGATTTACATGCTTTCTCTTCCAACGCCTATAAATATGTCCATAACGTCCAAAGAAGGGCTCTCCTTGGGATCGTCCGCATTCCGCTATAATGGCTGATAAATCACGAATCATGGAGGCACGCACATGCGAATGTACACGAATCCTTTGCCCGTCTTATCGAACGATCTGCAGCAATTATCGGCTCCCGGGTTATCTCCCGGCTACAATCCCGATCCTTATGTCCTGAAATTTAACGGTGAATATTACGCCTACGCGACGTCGAAGGAAGGCGTGAGCATCATGCGCTCCAAAGAGATGACGGAGTGGACGCACCTTGGTTACGCCTATCGGGAGGAAGGGCGTTCCGATTATTGGGCGCCTGCCGTCTTTTTCGATAATGGATTGTTTTATCTCTACGTCTCGAACATGCCGCAAGGGGAAGAGGACCCGCATTTCCAATTCATGAGGGTCGCGGTCGCAGAACGCCCGGAAGGACCGTTCGAATATAAGTCGACGCTGTTCGATACGTTCTCGATCGACGCGCATGTCGTGAGGGACGCGGACGGCGGGCTTGTGCTGTTCTATTCGACGAACGAGACGTACGGCATCGACGCGCATCGCGCGGGCACGGTCATTCTGGCCGACCGCTTGCTGGACCCGTTCACGCTGGAGCGCAAGCCGAAGTTAATCGTACGGCCGACGCTGGACGAAGAGATTTTCGCGGAGAACCGGTTCGGCGACGGAAGGGACTGGCATACGATCGAAGGGGCTTTCCATCTGAAGAGGGGCGGCAAACATTACGTCATGTACAGCGGCAACGCGTTCACCAGCCCGTATTATTACATCGGCTACAGCGTGGCCGATCATGCGGAAGGCTGCTCGCTGACGGAACTGGAGTGGCACAAGCATCCGGACGAAGAGACGTACGAGCCGCTGCTAAGGCAGAACGGGAGCGTGGAGGGCGTCGGCCATAACAGCGTCGCGAAGGCGCCGAACAACGTGGACGATTGGGTGGTCTACCATGGGCGCGAAGTCCGAACGGACGGGCAGCCGGATGAAAGCGAGCGCAGGCAGATGCGGATCGATCCGCTGCTCTGGCAAGGGGAGCGTATGTGGGTGCCCGGACCGACGTACGACGCGATGCCGGCTCCAGCACTGCCGTCCTTCAGAGATTTATTCGACCGGCCGGATTCCCCGGACATCGGCCGGGGATGGACGACGGATGGCGGAGAATGGGCAATCGAGGGCAGCAGTCTGCTCCAGCATAGCCGCGTCGGCATCGGGCGGGCGTATCTCGATGCCGCATATCCGCATGCGGTATTGGAATTAAACGTAAAGTGGGAGCGCAGCCACATGGGCGGATTGTACGGCGCCGTGCTGCGCGCCGCGGATGATCGCAGCTTCGTGGAGGTGCTGTTCGACGTTGGCAAGCGGACGATCGGCGTGTACGAAACGGTGGGGGGCATCAAGCTGGAGGCGCAGGTTAAGCAAGTGCCCGGTATTTACGATTCGATGTTTATCATCAGCTGTTGGTCCATGCGGCAGGCCGTTCGCTTCGCGTCGAGCTGGACGGCATCGGGTTGTTGACGTATATATGCTCGTCGACGGCTGCCCGTTACGGCCTTGCAACGCATTACACGTCCGCTCGTTATGCGGGCATCGCGCTAACCGGCGCGCTTTCCTTCCGCGAAGCGGGCGCGGCGGCTTGCGCGGACGTCTTGAGCCCTGCGAGCGGCGACTGGCGCGCGGAGGGGGATTATCTGATCGGCGTGCCAGCAGCGGAAGGAAGCGCTTCGTTAACCGCCCGCAATCCGTTCCCGGGCGAAGACTCGGCCTGCCGTTTCGATATCGGAGGGAGGTTGGAGGAGGTTGCGTTCGCACTGCAGATGCCCGATGGCGGCTCGCGCAGCATCGTCGTTCCGGCCCTGACGCTTGCGAATGCCGGCACGCTGCATATTCGTCACGAAGGCGGCAAGCTGCTCGTCTTGGTGGATCGCGAGCTTGCCGTTTCGGAGGATGCGGCAGAGGCGTTGATCGCGTTGACGGTGTCTTCCAGCCGCCAAATCCGGCTGCAAACTTTGGAATGGACGGCGCTAGGGACCTAAAAATTTGTCCATAGCATCAAAAAATGCGGCATTTTTTTGGAAAGCCCCTCGGGATAAGATTGGTCCTAAGAAAGATCAAACGTCTTTCCAACCATCGACTAGGGGGAAATGAAGCGATGAAAAAAAGAGTGACGGCTTGGCTATCGGTACTGACGGTATTCGCCATGGTGGCGACGGGATGCAGCAACAACGGCGGCGAGACGAACGGAGGCTCGGAAGGCTCATCCGATTCGGGCGGCAAGAAAGGCGAGAAGACGGAATTCCTGTTCTGGACGCCGTTCTCCGGCGCGGACGGCCCGTTCATGAAGGAGATCGTCGACAAGTACAACGCGTCCCAAGACAGTTACAAAATCAACTTCGTCATTCAGCCGAACGGCGAATATTACAAGCAGCTCGACGTTGCGCTTAGCACGGGCAAAGATCGCCCTGACCTGATGATCATGCACCTGGATCAAATTCCGACTTATGTGAACAAAGGCCAGCTGCAGACGATGGATGAGCTGGCAAGCGCAGCGGGCATCGACAAAGGCGCTTACGTTGAAGCGGCAATCAATTACGCTACGATCGAAGATAAACTGTACGGCATTCCGCTCGACATTCATCCGCTCGTCATGTACTACAACAAGGATTTGCTGGAGGCGGCAGGCGTGATGAGCCCGCCGACGAACCGCGAAGAGTTCGACGCGGCGGTGGAGAAAGTGACGAACAAGGACAAAGGCATCTACGGTTACGTCGTTCCGACGTTGTGGCCGCAGCAATTCATCTTCCCGACCCTCGTCTGGCAGAACGGCGGCGAACTGTGGAACGGCAGTGAAGTCGCGTACAACTCTCCCGAGGCGGTCGAAATGATCCAATGGCTGCGCGGCATGGTCGACAAAGGCGTTTCTCCGGGCAACGTGCAGCAGGACGGAGAGAATACATTGTTCCTTCAAGGCAAAAACGCGATCCAATTCAACGGCCCTTGGATGAAATCGCAATTCGACGAAGCGGGCCTCAACTACGGCGTCGCTCCGGTGCCGCAGATCGGCAAAGCAAAACAAGCGGTATTCGCCGGATCCCATAACTTCGCCATTCCGAAGGACGTTACCGACGAGAAAGTGGTTGCCGGTATCGGCGACTTCCTGAAATACGTATCCTCTAACTCCCTGGAGTGGGCGGAATCCGGCCAAGCGCTGGCCGCGAAGCCGATGCTGGAGAGCGCGGAATTCAAGGCGCTGCCGCAAAGCGCAATCGCGGAGAGCTTCTCCTACGTACAATTCGCGCCGAACGTGCTGAACTGGCCGACGATCTCCGAGCCGATCTGGGGCGAGCTGAACAACGCGCTCCTCGGCAAGAAGGACGCTCAGAAAGCGATGGATGACGCAGCCGCGAAGTCGAAGCAAGCGGTCGGAAAGTAAGCGGCCCGCAAGTAAACGCAAGAGCGCTGGAAGGACGGGAATCGGCAGACTGGCTCCCGTCCTTTCTTTTTTCTTCATGATCAGTAAGCGACACGTCAGTTTCGTTGGAGGGATTCGAGAATGAGAACGACTTGGTTGTCCAGGTTCACCTCGGCATTGTTCGCTTTGCCGTATACCGTATGTTTCGCCATGTTCCTGCTGTTTCCGATCGGATACGGCGTCTATATCAGCTTCCATGACTTCGAATTGTTGTCCGAGGAGCATCCGTTTGTCGGGCTTAGCAACTATATCGATATTTTCACCGGGGGGACGTACGAGAACAGCGTCTTCTTCCGCGGGCTCTGGGCGACAGCCCAATTCGTCCTGTTCTCCGTGCCTCTGCTTATTCTAGTCGGGCTCGGTCTCGCGTTGCTCGTCAATCAATTGCCGGGCCGCATCCGCGGGTTGTTCCGGACGTTCTACTTCATGCCGTACGCGATCTCGGCATCCGTCATGGCGGTCATCTGGCTCATGATGTTCGACACGAACGCGGGTTTCATCAACAGCATGCTGATGAAGCTGAATCTGGATACGATTCCATGGCTGACGGACACGCCTTGGGCATGGGTCTCTCTAATCGCCACGACGCTTTGGTGGACAATCGGGTTCAACATGATCATCTTCATCAACGCGCTGAACGAAGTGCCCGAGGACTTCTACGAAGCGGCTTCGATCGACGGGGCGACGGCTTGGAACAAGTTCGTCCATATTACGCTGCCGTCCATCCGGCCGGTCATGCTGTTCATCATGATTACGTCTACGATCGCTTCCTTCAACGTATACGCGCAGCCGTTCCTGCTCACCCGTGGCGGCCCCGGCGATTCGACGAAGGTGCTGCTGATGAACGTGCTGGACCAAGCTTTTATCCGCAAAGAAGTGGGAAGCGCGTCCGCGATGGCCATTATCATGGCGCTGCTGATCATGCTCATTTCCATCGTGCAATACCGATTGACCTACGGCCGAAAGGAGAGTGGCGTATAACATGAACTCGACGCGCAAACTGCTGCTTATCCTGCTCGCATCCGTCATCGCCGCCATTTTCCTGCTGCCGCTGATCTGGATGATATCGACATCGTTCAAAAACGATTTTGAGGCGCTTGCCGGCCAGATGAATTTCATCCCCAAAAAACCGACGGTCGAAAACTACGTGGAAGGGCTCGCCGGCGAGCTTATGAACGTTCCGATCGTGCGCTGGATCACGAATTCCCTGTCGGTCGGGATCATTGGCACGGCGATCGTGCTGCTGATCGATTCCATGGCGGCCTACGCGCTCGCGCGGCTGTCCGATCTTCCGCTGCGCCGCACGTTGTTCGCGATGTTCGTCGCCTCCCTGATGATTCCGGGCGTGCTGACGTTCCTGCCGATGTATATGGAATTTAACCAGCTTCGGCTCATCAATACGTATTCGGCGCTTATTCTGCCCTATACGGCGGGGGCGTTCGGCGTCTTCCTGCTATATCAATTTTTTATTTCGTTCCCGAAGGAGATCGAGGAAGCGGCCCGCATCGACGGCGCGAACAAGTGGCAAATTTATTCCCGCATTCTGCTGCCGGCTTCGGTGTCCATCATGGTGACGCTCGGCATCTTCACGTTCATGGGCATCTACAACGACTTCGTATGGCCGCTCTACGCGACGACTTCGCCGGAGATGCGCACGATAACAGCCGGTATCGCGCTTATGGCGCAAGGCAGCTATACGCAGGCGTACGGCAAGCTGATGGCGATGACGACCATCGCGACGCTTCCCGTCATGATCGTCTTTATTCTGGGTCAACGCTCGTTCGTCAAGGCGATTACGCAAGCGGGCGTGAAGTAAGGAGAGCTGCGGCATGAATGGCAAGCATAAACGGATTCTTCTATGGAGCGGGGCGATCTGGTTGCTCGTCCTCGCGATTCTCGG
Source organism: Paenibacillus sp. LHD-117 (assembly GCF_030929555.1). GTDB lineage: Bacteria > Bacillota > Bacilli > Paenibacillales > Paenibacillaceae > Pristimantibacillus. Next base: position 49,922 of record NZ_JAVFVT010000008.1, read on the forward strand.
CACATGGATGGTGAACGAAAACATGAACAAGCCAAACAGAGCGATCGCTCCTTACGCCGGACACGGCGGCACGTTCAAGAACACGCTGGCAAGCATCGACACTCCGGATCCCAGCATCGCGTACAAGGACGGCTTTTACTACATGACGTTCACGCATAACGGCACGGACGTCATGATCATGAAGTCGCGGACGCTGGACTTCAAGGACGCGGAGAAGAAAGTCGTCTGGTATCCGCCCGTGGACACGGCTTATTCGTCGGGACTGTGGGCGCCCGAAATTCAGCATATCCGGGGAAAATGGTATGTTTATTTCGCGGCGGACGACGGCGAGAACGAGAATCACCGGATGTACGCGCTCGAAGCCGATACGGAGGACCCCATGGGGAGTTACACGTTCAAGGGCCAAATTACGGACGAATCCAACCGTTGGGCGATCGACGGCCTCGTGCTGGAGCATGAAGAAAAACTTTATTTCGTCTGGTCGGGCTGGGAGGGCGACGTCAACATCGCGCAGAACACGTACATCGCGCCGATGAGCGACCCGCTTACGATCAGCGGGCCCCGCGTGCTACTAAGCGCGCCGGAGCTGGAGTGGGAGCGGGCCGGCGGGCCGCCGTATATTAATGAAGGCCAGTCCCTGCTGAAGAAGGACGGGCGCGTTTTCCTCGTCTATTCCGGAGCGGGAAGCTGGACGCCGCATTACAGTCTTGGCATGCTCGCCTTGAAGCCGGGAGGGGATCCGCTGAATCCTGCGGATTGGACGAAGTCCGAACAGCCGCTTATGGCGATGGACGACGAAGCCGGCGTATACGGCCCGGGCCATAATTCGTTCGCGGCTTCGCCGGACGGCTCCGAGGATTGGATCGTCTACCATGCGACCAGCGGCATCATGGATGGATGGAACAACCGAAAGGCGCGAGCGCAGCGGGTCGCGTGGGGAGAGGACGGTCTGCCGATGTTCGGCAAGCCGCTTTCGCTGGACACCGCGATTCCGGTGCCATCCGGCAGCGGTGTCTTCCTCGCGGAGCACGCGACGCCGGTCGAAGGCGGCCTCCGCTTCGAAGGAATGCCGCTTGGCGTCGGCGCTGCGAAGGAGGCGCCACTGTTGCTCCATTACCGGAACGACTCCGGGCAAGAGGCATCCGCGCGGATCGAGTCCGAAGGCGGCCAGCCGGCAGACGTCGCGCTTCCTCCGCTGGACGAAGGCGAGACGGGTTACGCGTATGCCGTGATCGGCTTCCCGGAAGGAAGCCGCAGCGTGACGATCGGCGGGCTTGACGGCGGAGCGACCGTGACGGCCATCGAAATTCCGCGTTACGAAGCGGAGTACGCGCAAGGGACGGGCGGCATGCTGGCCGAAGAAAATCCGTTCTCGTCCGGCTCCGGCGTCATGCGCTCGAGCGGGGAAGAAGGCGAGGCAATTTCGTTCGCTTCTGTCATCGTGCCCGAGAGCGCGGAATATACGATTCGTCTCGCCGTATCGAATCCGTCCGGCGAAGAGATGAAGCTTACGGTAAGGGCAGGCGGCAAGAAGACGACGGTCGCCGTGCCGTCGACGGAGCGAAGCGCGTTCCCGGTTTTGGAAATAAAAATGCCGTTGCGCGAGGGTGTCAATTCGATTACACTAGAGCCTACCGCGGCGGCAATCTCCGTCGATTACATGGATATCGTTCGATGATAACGGTTACAATTCATGTCAACCGCACTTAAATCATAAATAGTCGCACGCATGGAGATGGGGGTTTTCCGTAACATGATGGATCGGAATGCAACAGGGAGCTGGACGCGTCACTCGGCGCTCGTATTGACGGTATGTCTTGTCTTGGCCGCGTTAGCCGGCTGTTCGGGACGGGAGACGCCCGAGACGAAGCAAAGCCCGAAGCAGCAGGATGCGATCCGTCTGGATTACTGGACGCCCTTCAGCGGCGGCGACAATCAGTTCATGACCGAGATGGTGGAGCGGTTCAACGCCGAGCAGGACGAAATCGTGGTCGTGCAGACCAATTCCAGATTGGACGACTATTATTCTCGGCTCAGAACCGCGATCCTCGCGGGGAACGCGCCGGATATTGCCATTATCCATACGACAAGCATGCCGCAATTCGTGCAGAACGGCTACATCGAGGACGTGACCGAAGCGGCCCAGGAGATCGGGATCGACTGGAGCCAGTTCACGCCCAACATTCGCGAAGCGACCGTCTACAACGGCCGCTCGTACGCGGTTCCGCTCGATACGCATGCGCTCGTCATGTACTATAACAAAACGTATTTGCGGGAAGCCGGCGTTCTCGACGAAGCGACCGGCAAGCCGGTTATCGCTCCCGGAGCGGACGGCTTCAAGGCGTTTCTCGGGAAGATCAGGGACGCCGTCCCCGCCGGCATCGCGCCGCTGTCGATGCCGAGCACGCGCATCGATTCGGTCTGGCTCTGGTGGAGCCTTTACAACCAAATGAAAGGCGGAGGCGCGTTCTTCGATGGCAGCGGCACCAAAGCCACTTTCGATAACCCGGAAGCGCTCGAGGCACTGTCTTTCGTCAACGATCTCTATGCGACCGGTCTTATTCCGCCGGACATCAACGATTCGTTCAAGCTGTTCTACGACGGCAAGGCGGCGGTCCTGATGCTCGGCATGTGGGGCACCGGGGCGTTCGAGAATGCGCCGGATCTCGACTTCGGCGTCGTACCGATCCCCGTTCTCTACGATCATTCCGCGGCTTGGGGCGATTCGCATACGCTCGCGATCCCGACCAAACACGGCATGACGGAAGAGAAGCGCCGCGCCGCTTTGACCTTCTCTAAATGGATGGTCGAGCACGGCGAGTTATGGGCGCAGGCCGGGCATGTGCCAAGCATGACGAAGGTCGTGGAGAGCGAGGCGTTCAACAAGCTGGATTATCGCGGGGATTACGCCGCCGTAGCCAACTATGTCGCCTATTGGCCGCGGCATGCGAAACAATGGTCGCTGATCGAGGTGCTGATCAAGGAATTCGAGAGAATGATTTACAAGGAGCAGACGCCGGAGCAGGCGCTGAAGAACGCAGCCGAGAAGGTCGATGCGGAATGAGCGACGTAAGGAGCGAGGAACGGCCATGGTCCGGAAGCTGATGCAGAGATTCAAAAACCAAGAGCTGGCGCGCAAGCTGATCTGGATCAATTGCCTGCTGGTGCTCGTACCGCTCGCCGCCATGGGCGTTTATACTTTCTCGAGCTTCGAGCGCGCGATGGAGAAAAACGTCGGCAACTATCAGCTCCAAACCGTGAAGCAGATGACGTTGAATATCGATACGTACATGAACGAGCTGAACCGGCTCACGCTCACGCCGTATTCGTACAGGGACATCATGGACTTCATCGAATCCCGCCGCGAACCGGGAGAGCCGCTCGAGCTGAAGGAGATCGAAAGCTTGAACCAATTCGTCTCCTCCATCTTCATCAACGGGCGAATCGATATCATGGGTGTTTCGTTATACGGGGAGAACGGGGCTTCTTACGTCGTACTTCCGGAAAGCCAATACGTCACGACCTACAAGTTGGACGAAAGCGCGGAATGGCTGAAGCAGGCGAAGGAACGCTTCGGGCAGCCGACCTTCATCACGACTCACGAGGTACAAGCGACTAGCGGCATGGCGTACCAGGTGTTCTCCATCGCGCGCGAGCTGAAGAGCTTCGACTCCGGCCAGACGCTCGGGTATATCGTGCTCGACATCGATCCTTCCTCCGTTCGCAAAATATTGCTGGAAGCCGATCCCGGACGCAAAGAGTCGATGTACATCGTCGACGCGACGGGGAAGACGGTCATTACGAGGGACGGGACGCCGACGGTGCCCGACCAAGGGCCGCTTCAGGGAGAGGGCATGCTTCATGCGGAGGGCGGCAGCGACGCGGACAATCGGCTCGTCGCTTACGTCACCTCGGACGTGACGGGTTGGACAACGATAAGCGCCGTGCCGGTCAAGGAGCTTATGAAGGACAGCGTCATCGTCCGCAATTCGATTGCTCTCGCCGGTTTTGTCTGCATCGGCCTCGCCATCCTGATCTCCGTATTCCTCGCGTTCCGCATCACGATGCCGCTTCGCAAGCTGAGCCGGCTCATGCGGAAGGTGGAGCAGGGCGATCTGAATGTCGCCTTTCCCGTTACGTCGGCCGACGAGGTCGGGCGGCTGGGCAGCACGTTCAATACGATGGTATCGAAGCTGAGCGAGCTCGGCTATTTGTTGTACGAGACCGAGATCCGGGAGAAGGACGCGCAGATTGCGGCGCTTCAGAGCAAGATCAATCCGCATTTCCTGTACAATACGCTCGGGTCGATCAGCATGTACGCCGAGCTTGCAGGCAACCGGGAAATCGTGACGATGGCGAACAACCTGGGCAAGCTGCTGCGCTACAGCCTGAGCAGCCGGAAGGAAACGGTGACGCTGCGGGACGAGCTTGTCCACGTCAACGGATACATGAGCATTCAGAAGATCCGCTACGAAGAGCGGATTCAATTCGTGACGGATATGGAAGAGAAGGCGCTTGGCTGCAAGGTGATTCCGCTCATGATCCAGCCGATCGTCGAGAACGCGATCAACCACGGCATCGACAAAGGCGTCGGCGAGGGGCGAATCCGTATCGGAGCCTCCGAATCGGAAGGCGTGCTGACCGTCGTGGTTGAGGATGACGGCATCGGTCTGAATACGGTCGAGCTGGAGGAGCTTCGGGACCGGCTTCGACATTCCAAGGATCTCGGAGGCAAGACCGGCAATGGCCTTCTGAACGTGCATCGGCGCATCTGGCTTCATTTCGGCGAGCCATACGGCTTGACGCTGGAGAGCATGCCTTACCAAGGGCTGAAAGTAGTGTTGACGCTGCCTGCCATGAAGGAATGGGAGCTATAGAGGAGGGAGCCGTATGCCGAGAATTGTGGTAGTTGACGATGAAGCGATCTTCCGAAGAGGACTTCGGGCCATGATCGAGTCTTTGGATCCGGAGTGGGAGGTCGTCGGTGACGCGCGCGACGGTTACGAGGCGCTGGAGCTGCTTCAGCGGATGCAGCCGGATGTCGTTCTAACCGATATTCGGATGCCGAAAATGGACGGGCTGCAGCTGCAGACGATCGCGCGCGAACGATTCCCGGAGCTGCTCTGCGTCGTCATTAGCGGTTATGAGGATTTCTCGTACGTGCAGCAATCGATGCGCAGCGGAGCCAAAGACTATATTATGAAGCCGGTCGAACGCGAGGATCTCGCTCGCGTGCTTGGCCGGCTGAAGGAGGAGCTGCGGGCCAAACGCTCCGCCGATCCCGCCGAAGCGCCGAAGGATGACCGGCAGCTGCGCCAGCAAGCTTCGGATCATCTCGTGGCAGGCATTATGCGCGGCGGCGTCCAGCAGCAGGATTTGGATCTGCTCGGGCAGCTCGGCATCGAGCTGGACGATCCTTATTTCAATTGTCTCGTGATCAAGCTCGACAAGGAATCGGTGGAGCGCGAGCGATATCGGCAATCCGATCCGTCCTTGTTCCAGCTCTACATCCAGCAGTTCGTCCAGGAAATGCTCGATCACCGGATGCCGGGCTTCAGCTTCATCTTCTCCGAGACGGAGGTCGCGGCGCTGGTGAACCAGCCCGACATGAACATGACGCCCATGCTGGAGATGGCAGAATCGATCCGCAGGCAGATCAAGTCTTTGTCGAACCTGACGGTTACGATCGGCGTCGGACGTCCCGTCAAAGGGTTCGAATCGATGACGATCCCGTTCCGCGAAGCGGGAATCGCGCTGCTGTACCGGCTCGTCGTGGGCGGCGACAAGGTGATCGATTACCGGAATGCGGCGCAAAGCAATTTCTTCAAATCGGATATGAAGAAGTGGTCCTGGGAGGAATTGGAGAAGGCGATCAACGAGGGACGCAGGGACGAGGTTGAGCGGCTCGTGGAGATTTCCATCGCCGACCTGTGCGCCAAAGCCCAGACGCCGGAGCTGGTGCACCAGCAAATCTGCAAGCTGCTGATCCATTATTACGAGCTGTCCGAGGATCTCGGGATGACGAGAGAGTGGCTGGGCGACAAGGATATCCGGACGATGCTCGTTGAGATTTGTTCCATCTCGTCCAGCAACGAACTGATCGAGGTATGCCGCTCGCTGCTCGGCAGCCTGACTTCCGGCATCGCCGCCGGGAACAAGCCGGCCGAACGGGATCCGATCCAGATGGCGGAGCGGCATTTGGAGAAACATTACCATGAGCCGGTGACGCTGAAGGACATCGCGGACAAAGTGTTCCTGAACGCCGCGTATTTCAGCACGCTGTTCAAGCAGCGCACCGGGAAGACGTTCGTCGAGCGGCTGACGGAGATCCGCGTCGAGGAAGCGAAGCGGCGGCTCGCCTCCACCGACGAGAAGATCGTGGGCATCGCGGATACGACGGGCTTCACGAACATCCGTCACTTCAACCGCGTCTTCAAGAACGAAACCGGCGTCACGCCGAAGGAGTATCGCGAGGGCGTGAGGAGCCGCCGGTAGGAGTGCGAGGTGATGGCGGTGGCGTAGGTATGTGAGGAGCCGGCGGTAGCGTGGTCATGTGAGGAGCCGGCGGTAGCGTGGACGCGGCAGTGAAGATCGGCAAATCTAAGAGGGTCCCGGCGCAACCGCACCGGGGCCTTCTTCGATTATTACCTATTTCAGCGTAAATGCCCCGCAGTTGATAACGCTAACGAACGTCATCACAGGAGGCCGAGAAAATCGGCTTACTGGCGTGCGAGGCGGGTGCGTCGATGCAATAGGCCGAGAAATTCGGCTTACTGCACAACGGCATTTGACAAACAAACCGTCCAGACGGTACACTTAAGAAAAAGGAGATGAGTGGAATGAGGTCTAATTCCAAACGCGCCCTTCTCTTGGATGCCGCCTCGCGGATCGTAAAGGAAGAAGGCGTCGGTAAGCTGACGCTCGAAGCGGTTGCCAAGGAGGCAGGCGTGAGCAAAGGCGGGTTGCTGCACCATTTTGCGAGCAAGGATGATCTGATCAAAGGCATGGTGGAGGAAGACACGGACCGTTTCGTCGCCGACGTGGAGAGCCGGGCGGAGAAGGATCCCGCTGCACGGGGAAGATGGAGCAGGGCGTATGTATCGTCTACCTTTGACGACGTGGGCGAAACGGACGGTTTCAAGATCGCGTTGATCACCGCCTTGTTCGCGAAGCCAGATCTGTTAGGCAAGCTGCAAGACCAATACAAGATTTGGCAGAACCAAATTCAGGAAGACGGCATCGATCCCGTCAACGCCACGATTGCCCGGCTGGCCGCCGACGGGCTTTGGTTCGGGGAGCTGTTCGGCTTCGGGGAGCTCGATGCGGATTTGCGCGGCAAGGTTTACGCGCGGTTGTTGGAGCTGACGGATGCGAAGGAGGCGGACGCATGAATCCGTATCTTTTATTGGCGGCGGCGATCGTCAGCGAAGTGTTCGGCAGTTCGATGCTGAAGCTGTCGGACGGCTTCAAGCGTTGGCAGCCCGCCATCGGCGTCATCGTCGGGATGGGGCTCGCCTTCTACTGCTTGTCCCACGCGCTGACATCCATTCCGCTCGGAACGGCGTACGCGATCTGGTCGGGTGTAGGCACTGCCTTGACCGCGATAATCGGCGTGGTCGCGTACAAGGAACCATTTGATTGGAAAAAAGGGCTCGGTCTGCTCCTGATCATCGGGGGCGTCGTCATGATGCGGCTGACCGGGGGAGGTCACTAATGCGCCGAGGAGCGGAGGATCTAAGGATGAAAGGTTATCTATGGCTTGCGCTAGCTATCGTCTCCGAAATATTCGGCACTTCCATGCTGAAGCTGTCGGAAGGATTCAGCGAATCGCTTCCTTCCGTCGGCGTGATGGCCGGCTTCGGTCTGGCGTTCTATAGCCTGTCCCTCAGCATACGGACCGTCCCGTTAAGCCTGGCATACGCCATCTGGTCGGGCGTCGGCACGGCGCTGACCGCCCTCATCGGCGTATGGCTTTGGGGCGACGCGTGGAGCATCTATACGATCGGCGGCATTTTGCTTATTATCGGCGGTGTTGTTCTGCTTAACTCCCCGAAGAAGCAAGGAGAAACGGGAAAAACAGCGGAGGCGGGTTGACCTTCGCAGATGAACCTGGAATTACCGGGATAGGCACAAGAAGTCAGAGTCACCTTGGTTGAAATTGACAATTTATAAAATCCCAATCTATAATAATAAGAACGTTTATTCGGGGAAGCACCTCTTAAGAAGCCGTACACCTACGTGTCGCTTTGCGGGGGTGCTATTTTTATAGCGGCAGGAATAATAGGAGGAATGGATGTGGACAAGAAGAACAAAAACAAGCATACAGAACAAATCAAGGAGCAGCAAGTTACCTATGAAATGTATGCCGAGATGCCTGAAGATGGACAGCGTTATGAAATTATCGATGGCGTATTGGAGCTGATGACCCCGGGACCTTCTAGAACTCATCAAGAAGTAAACAGAGAGTTAGAGTTTGTTTTTATGCAAAGTTGCAGAAGCGAGTTTCTGATTTTCTTTGCGCCGTTTGATGTGATTCTAAGCGAAACGAATGTCGTGCAGCCCGATCTCCTTATGATCCATCGCAGTCGCAAACATATCGTCACTGAACGAGGCGTAGAAGGAGCGCCGGATTTGGTCGTCGAGATTCTTTCTCCGGGTTCGCGGAGGAGAGATCGAATTATCAAGTCGGGCGTATACGAGGAACACGGCGTTCCCGAGTACTGGGTCGTGGATGCGCAAGCCCGCACGTTGGAGCAGTATCGGCTTGCGGGTGATTCGCGTTATGCGTTGATCAATCTGTTCGAAGACGAGGATCGAGTAACCTCCGATAAGCTGTCTTGCGTTTCTTTTGTTCTTGGCGATATTTTCAAAGAAATTCATGGTTAACTTCAAAAGACAGCATACGTTCGTTGCAATTATTTTTTTGGTGGTTGTCGATTTTGTCGTTAGCCGTTCGTCATATAGATAGATGCGCAAGAAAGCAATCGGTTCGAAAGCGGGGTGGCGCATCGCAACTCGATACCTTTAGGAGGAACTGCCATGAGATTTATCATAAACACCGAGAATACTCCTGCCTCTAAGCTACCTTGCTCACGAAGTGAGGGTGTAGGTAGGGGATGAATCGGGAATTTTTGTTGGTGGATAAATAGGAACGTATGTGCTACTATTGGGGTAAGTTGACAATTAACCCTCTCGTAGCGAGGTGATGAATCAAACGATGCTTCAGCATAAAGCATTCAAATTTCGCATCAATCCGAATCATGAACAAACCGTACAGTTGCGCAAAACATTGGGTTGCTGTCGCTTTGTGTTTAACCATCTCCTGGCGAAATGGAATCACACCTATCAGGATACAGGCAAAGGTTTGTCTTACAACACCTGTGCATTGCAGCTTCCTGCTATGAAGCGTGAGTGGCCTTGGCTGAAAGAAGTGGACAGCATCGCCCTGCAGTCGGCTGTGCGAAACTTAGCTGACGGATTTCAACGTTTCTTCAATAAGCAAAATGACGCACCTCGCTTCAAGAGTCGCAAGCATCCCGTACAAAGCTACACGACTCGGTATACGAATGGAAACATTGCCGTGAAGGGAGATCGTTTGCAGCTTCCCAAGCTGGGATGGGTGCCCTTTGCCAAGTCCAGAGAGATCGAAGGCCGGATCCTATCGGCTACAGTACGGCTTGCCCCAAGCGGCAAATGGTTTGTATTGGTGGTGTGCGAGGTAGACATCCAGCCCCTCCCCTTAACCGACGGGATTCTTGGCATTGACGTGGGCATCAAGCAGCTTGCTGTGACTTCGGAAGGTATTGCCATGAATAATCCAAGATATACGTTGCGGTATGAACGGTTGCTCGCGAAGTGGCAACGCATCCTGGCGAGAAGAAAGCAAGGCGGAAGTAACTGGTCCAAGGCGAAGAGAAAAGTAGCCCAAATCCATGAGTGGATTCGAAACAGTCGATTAGATGTCATTCATAAGCAGACCCAAACGATCTGTATCGAGGACTTACGTATTGCCAACATGATGAAGAATCGACACCTCGCCAAGCACATTGCGGATGCTTCCTGGGGTGAAATGAGTCGACAACTGCATTACAAGGCCAATTGGTATGGCCGAGTGATTAAGGAGACACCGACGTTTGCCCCAACGAGCCAAACCTGTCACGTCTGCGGGAACAAACAAGCAGAGGTGAAAGATTTGAGCATTCGCGTATGGAAGTGTTCATCCTGTCAAACGGTACACGACCGAGATAGGAATGCAGCACAGAACATAAAAGCCATGGCGTTGTAACAATGAAAAAGAACTGTGGGAACCACAGGGATCGCTTGGTGTACGATGTTTTCGTTAGAAAATATCGCTATAACTTTGCTCCGTGAGAAGCAACGACCCAAGAATCCCCCACCTCTTAGGTGGCGGGAGTGTTCAAGTTAATCGTCAAAGCGACAAAAGATTCCGAAGCGAATGTCATGCTTTCGGAAGAACTGGTCGAAGCAATGCAGCGTTACAACGAGGAATTAATCAAGGCGGGGGATCGAGGTCAGGCAAGTGTTCGAGTACCATGAAATCATGGAGGATCCGGACGCGCTAGCGAAAGAAACGATTTTGCGAGAAGAGATGGGAAGGGCGAACCGGAAATGACGGAACACGCTGCCGGACGCGCAATCGACGCCATCTGGCGCATGGAATCGGCCAAGCTGATCGCCGTCATCGCGAGAATGGTGCAAGACGTCGGCCTCCGCGGATCGCGGCGCTCTATGAAGCGCTGCTGCGCATCATGCCGTCGCCGGTCGTGGAGTTGAACCGTGCCGTGGCGATATCCCGGGCGTTCGGCCCGGCCTTCGGCCTGCAGCTAATCGAAGGGCTCGAGCTGGAGCCTTCGCTCAAGACCTACCATTTGCTGCCGAGCGTGCGCGGCGATCTGCTCGCTCTGCTCGGACGAAACGAAGAAGCGCGCGAGCAGTTCGAGCTTGCGGCTTCGCTCACGCGCAACGAGAAGGAACGCGCGGTGCTGATGAAGCGGGCGGCGGAGTGCGGAGGTAACCCAATCGACGAGGTCTGAGCAAGTTTAGCAAATAGGTCAATCGTAGAAAAAGGAGAATGAACAATGAACCAAGAAGTGACGGATTTCATCGAATCGATCAAGGAACCGTGGCAGGCGGAGCTTAGCTCGCAGTTGCGCGACGTCGTGTACGACGCAATTTCGGACGTGCAGGAGCGCATCCAGTACAAGAAACCGCATTTTCTGAAAAACGGCAAATACGCCGCCGTCATCTCCACCTCGAAGGACGCAGTGAGCTTCACGATCTTTAACGCGACGGAGCTCGCATTGCCGGAAGGACTGTTCGACGGACCGCCGGAGCGGAAGACGATCAAGCTTCGCCAAGGACAGGCGGTCGACGCGACCCTCATTTTGCCGCTGGTCAAACAAGCGTCTTCCTCCTTATAATAGGGGGACTAACCCTTGCTTGGCGGAAATACGCACATAGGCTGCTTAACGACGGGGCGGCTCCAATGCACGGGGACTTTTGCTCCGTGCGCGGGAGCCGCTTTTTTGATCACATAAGAAATAATAAGTTTCCGAGTCTTTCGGAAGGGGAATTCTCGACGAAGGAGGCCAGCTTCATATGAAAGCGTTTTACTCGAACTTGCGCATCAAATACAAGCTTATCGCGCTCATCGCGCTTTTGATGCTGGTCATCGGGCTGGTCACGTACCTCGTCATGCGGTTTACGTTCAAGGCGTACGACGAGGAAATCTATAAGCAATCCGCGAGCGCTCTGAACAGCGCTTCGCTCGGGGTGGAAAAGGAGCTTCGCAACATGGAGAAGCTCAGCTTCACGATCGCGACCGACAGCTCCATTCAAAGTTATCTGAACGTCATCAAGCAGGGCGGCTCCGATTACGATAATTTCTTGACCGCGACGAACTTGAGGCAGCGGCTGCTATCTATCGGCGGTTTTGAAAAATACGTGCTGTCGTTTCATATCCTGGACGTGTACCGGAGGGAATATATACACGGCGCCAACGCTAGTATGCTCTCGAACGCGCGCATTCACCAGATCGTGACGGAGACCTCGCGGAACAACGGAGGGATCAGCTACATTTTCCCGGAGCACGGAGACATCGCGCTCATATCGGGAAGGGAAATCAGGCAGGTCCGTAACCTGGAGCTCGACCATCTGGGCGCGCTGGCGGTTCGGCTCGATCTGTCTCGGCTGTTCCGCGATCTCGTCGGGCCCATGAACCAGGGGGACGGGATGTTCGCCATCCTGGAGGAGAACGGGCAATCGCTGTATCCGCCGGATCCGACGATCGATGTCAGCGGCCTGAGCCTCCGGCCGGGAAGCGAAAGCGGTTACGCGGTGCGCGAGCTTGGCGGAGAGAAGTTTTTCGTCACGTATGTGCCTTCCAGCTACATGAACTGGACGTATCTGAACATCTTGCCTTACGACGCGATCTTCCGCAAGACGGAGACGGCCAAACAATCGGTGCTCGTTATTTACCTCATCGTTTTCCTGCTCATTCTGCTCGTCGCGCTCCTCTTCTCCCGTTCGATTACGGGACCGATCGAACGGCTCAGCAACCGGATGAAGCGGGTGCAGCTCGGCCATTTCGAAGACGCGCTGCTGCCCGAGGAGCAGGAGCCGGCAATGGACGAGGCAGGGCTGCTTCACCGCAATTTCCGGATCATGGTGGAGCGCATCAACGAGCTGATCAACGAAAACTACGTCAAGCAGCTTGCCATCAAGGATACCGAATTCAAGGCGCTGCAGGCGCAGATCAATCCCCACTTCCTGTATAACACGCTGGAGTCGATCAATTGGTCGGCGAAGGCGGTGGGACATAAACAAATTTCCGTCATGGTCGAATCGCTAGGCTACTTGCTGCGAAGCTCCATTACCGGGAAGGAGCCGCTCGTGCGGCTGGAGGAAGAGTTGGCGACGATCCGCCATTACATTACGATCCAGCAAATCCGGTTCGAGGAGAGGCTGGACTTCCGAACGGACATCCCGGCGAAGCTGCTTGGCTGCCTCGTGCCCAAGCTGTCGCTTCAGCCGATCGTGGAGAACGCGATCCATTACGCGCTGGAGCAAATGATCGAAACCTGCGTCATCTCGGTTTCCGCCGAGGAACGGGACGGACGCATGTTGCTCGCGGTCGCGGACAACGGCCCGGGCATGGAGCATGACGTGCTTAATCGACTGGCTTCGGGCGAGCTTGTTCCCAAAGGAACAGGTATCGGGCTGCGCAACATCGAAGAGCGGATCAAGCTGCTGTTCGGCGAATCCTATGGCGTAGCCGTCGATGACAACGAAGGCGGAGGGATGCGGGTCACGCTTATTCTGCCGATCGAAATGAGGGATCCCCATGTATAAAGTACTCATCGTGGACGACGAAAGAATTATTTTGGAAGGCATCGCGGGTTTGATGGAGTGGGAGAAATACGGGACGAAGCTTGTGGGAACGGCGCGCAACGGGCTTGAAGCGCTCGAGTTCATCCAGGCGAACCGGCCGGACATCGTCATCAGCGATATTCGGATGCCGGGCATGGACGGGTTGAAGCTCGCGGAACGGACGCGAGAGCAGTATCCATCGATCGCGTTCATTATGTTGTCCGGATTCGGCGAATTCGATTACGCCCGCCAGGCGATGCAGTTCGGCGTCAAACATTATTTGCTCAAGCCGTGCAACGAGAACACGATCGGAGAGGCGCTCAGCGAAGTGGTCGGCCAGCTCGACGAGCATCTGCGCAAGGAGAAATTTCTGGCCAATCTGCAGATGGAGCTGCAGCAAGTGCTGCCGAGCGCTAAGGAACAATTCCTCAAGGAGCTCGTCACGAACAAAATGTACGGCCGCGGAGACTGGGACCGCTACAAGGAGCTGTTCGGCATCGAGGTCGAGCATGCCGAAGCGCGCCTGTTGCTGCTCCAGTTGGAGGGCCAATTCGAATTCGAGCATCTATTCGCGCTCAAGAACATTGCCGAGGAGCTGATCGGCTGCGATCAGCTCGTGCTGAGCACGACGATCGGCAATCAGGCGCTGCTGCTCGTAAGAAATACACATCCGGAAGAGAAGCTGCTGGCCATTCTGCGCGAGGCGCGCAACACCTTTAAAGGGTATTACCGTCTCGATACGACTATTGCGGTCAGCGATCCCGGACCGCTGACCGATGCTCGGCGCATGTATTTGGATACACTGAAGTGTATGAGCTTCCGCTTCTATCTCGGGGAGGGCAGCATTATCACAGTGGGGGATACCCGCGACGACGGCGGCGTTGAAGCCGGCCATGGAGGAGCGGGAGATCGTAGTGCGGAGCCCGCGCCCGGAGCGGAAGGGCGCTTCCTCTACGACGACGCGCGCCTCTGTCTATACGCGAAGTCCGGCCACCTGGAAGCCGTCATGCAAGAGCTGGGCGAGGTGTTCAAGGCGCTGGAGGAGCAGCGCCACGACGACGTCTCCGCGAAGTCTTACATTATTCCGATCTATGTCGCCCTCATCCGCCAAGCGGACCCGAGTTCAATGAACGATTACTTGAAGGAGCTCGGCAAGCTGGAGAGCATCGCGACGATGCAAGGGCTGAAGTCGTTCGTGGAGGAGAAGGCAAGGCTCATCTGCCAAACGAATTACGAGAACCAGAAGCGGCGGCATTCCACCATCATCGCGCAAATCCACGACATCGTCGGCGCCCATATCGCTAATCCGGATCTGTCGCTGCAGTGGGTCGCGAGCGAAATTTTGTACATGAACGCCGATTATCTCGGCAAGCTGTTCCGCAAGGAAACGGGCGAGAAGTTCTCCAATCACGTCATGAAGGTCCGGATGGACCGGGCAGTGGAGCTGATCGGAGGAGGCGGCGACGTGAAGGTGTTCGAGCTGGCGGAGCAGCTCGGCTTCGGCGACAATCCGCAATATTTTAGCCAGGTATTCAAGAAATATACGGGCGTATCGCCCACGGAATATAAGAGGTTGCCTTGACGGGACCTCTGTTTTTTATACAAAGAGCCCTGCTAATTACATTCCTCCAATCCATTCGAGCTTATAAAATAGGAAATGTAAACACTTACAATAATGATGACGCGAAGCACGGAAGGGGAGTTAGGCATGAGAAAATGGTTAACGGCAATTCTGGCATTCACGGTTGTATTCTCGCTTGCGGCCTGCGCCGGAGGCAACAACGGCGGCAGCAACGGGAATTCGGCGGATCCGACGAGCACGGCTTCAAGCGGCGGAGATTCGGGAGGCGACAAGCCGAAGAACGTCACGCTCCGCATGGCCTGGTGGGGCGGGCAGCCGCGCCACGATTACTCGCTTGAAGTTATCAAGATGTACGAAGAGCAGAACCCTCATGTGAAGATCGAACCGGAATACGCGAACTTCGACGATTATTGGAAGAAGCTCGCGCCGCAAGCGGCCGCGAACGAGCTTCCGGATATTTTGCAAATGGATATTTCCTACCTTGCGCAATACGGCTCCAAAAACCAGCTCGCGGATCTGACCCCGTTCCTGAACGCGGGCATCGATACGGCGAACGTCTCGGAGAACGCGATCTCCGGCGGCCAGATCGGCGACAAGCTGTACGGCTTCAACATCGGCGTCAACGCGCTTAACTTCCAATACGATCCGGAGCTGCTGAAGAAGCTTGGCATCGACAAGCCGGACGAGAACTGGACGTGGAGCGACTACTACGCGCTGGCGGGCAAAGCGAAGGAAGCAGGTCTGTATTTCGATAACGGATTCCGTCCGGAAGTGTTCTTCGGTTATTACCTCCGCACGAAGGGACAGCATCTGTACAACGCGGAAGGCAACGCCCTCGGCTACGAGGACGATCAGCTGTTCGTCGACTTCTTCAAGCCGCTAGCGCAGCTGGTTAAGGACGGCGATACGCCGCCGCCGGATGTGAAGGCGCAGATCAAAGGCGTCGAAGACGACATGCTCGTGAAGGGGCAGCAAGTCGGCATTTTCCAATGGACGAACCAGTTCGTCGGCATTCAGCAGGTGGCGAACCGTCCGCTCGAAATGTCCCACTTGCCGGGACCGGATAGGGAGAAAGGGCTTTATCTCAAACCAAGCATGTACTTCTCGATCTCCGAGAACTCCAAGCAGAAGGAAGAAGCGGCGAAGTTCATCGACTTCTGGGTCAACAACGTTGAAGCGAACAAGCTGATCAAAGGCGATCGCGGCGTTCCGGTTAGCTCGGCGGTCATCGAAGGCATCAAGTCGGAGCTAGCACCGGCGCAGGTTCAAGTATTCGACTATGTCTCGTGGGCGCAAGAGAACAGCTCGCCGATGGATCCACCGGATCCGGTCGGAACCGCGGAAATTATCCAGCTGTTCGCGACGCTGAGCGAACAGATGGACTTCCAGCAGCTGACGCCGGAGGATGCGGCCAAACAGTTCCGTGAAGAGGCGAATGCGATTCTAGGCAAAAACAAGTAGACTTCAGTGACGGGCAAGACTCCGCGGCGGACGGCAATCGGGCCGGACGCCGCGGGCACTAAATGCGAGTTCAAAAAGTTCGCTTTTCAGTACCATAGCCTATGCTTCCGATGCTGCGTTTTTTTCAAAAACGCTGTAGAAGATTGGATGTAGCTAGAAACTGAGTAGCGGAGCGTAGCAGAGCTACGTGAGCAACCGCAATGTTTCCGCAGGAAACATACTTCGAAAGCATACGCTTAGGTTCGGCTGCATTCAATATTCGACGTCGAGTAAGCTTCTAGGAATACTTCGTAATGGGAAGCGGACTTTTTTAACAATCTCATTAAGGCAGCGGGAGTTGGATTGTATGAGAACGGCATGGAAAAATCAGTTGACCGGTTACGCATTCATTAGCCCGTTCGTTATCGGGTTCCTAGCGTTCACGCTCATCCCGATCATCGCGTCGCTTTATCTGTCGATGACGGATTACGATTTGTTCTCCACGCCCGGCTGGGTCGGGCTCGACAATTATGCGGAGATGTTTACGAAGGATAAGAAGTATTGGCAGTCGCTCAAGGTCACGTTCCTCTACGTTTTCATCGGCGTTCCGCTGCGGCTGGCATTCGCGCTGATGGTGGCGATGTTTCTTAACACGGCTTCGAAGGCAATCGGGTTATACCGTACAATATATTACTTGCCCTCCATCATCGGAGGAAGCGTTGCGGTTTCCATCATGTGGCGCAATATCTATGGCGATCAAGGCGTCATCAACCTGCTATTGAATTCGCTCGGTCTCGACAGCGTGCGCTGGTTCGCGGATCCGCTCGCGGCGCTGTGGATGCTTATCACGTTGTCGGTGTGGCAATTCGGCTCGTCCATGCTTATTTTCCTGGCGGGGCTGAAGAACATTCCTCGCACCCTGTACGAAGCGGCAAGCGTTGACGGGGCGAACGGCATTCATCGTTTTTTCAAAATCACCGTGCCCATGCTGACGCCCATCATTCTGTTCAACGCGGTCATGCAGACGATCGGGGCGTTCATGACGTTCGTGCCGGCGTATATTATATCAAAAGGGACGGGCGGACCGCTCGACGGCACGCTGTTGTACTCGCTGTATTTGTTCCGTCAAGGTTTCCAATTCTTCGATATGGGTTACGCGTCCGCCATGGCTTGGGTCATGCTCATTATCGTCGCGGTCTTAACATCCGTATTGTTCCTGTCTTCTAAATTCTGGGTACATTACGAGTCGAAGGAGGGGTAAGCGATGCGCGACAATTCAGCCGGTTGGGCGGACAAATCCGTTCATCCTAACCACATTCATTCCTCCGGGCAATCGCCAAAGCGGATTCGCTCCGGCTCGCCGGCCAAAGCGGCCAAATGGACGATCTATCATCTGTTAGCGGCAGGCGGCGCCATCGTCATGGTCTATCCCGTCATCTGGCTGCTCATGAGCTCCTTCAAGCCCAGCGAAAAAATATTCGTCACGTCGGACAGCCTCATTCCCGATCCTTGGATCTGGTCGAACTATTTGCATGGCTGGGAAGGCATCGGCGGTTATTCGTTCGGCACGTTCATCTGGAATTCCCTCGTCCTCGTCGTGCTGGCCACGATCGGCGCGGTGCTGTCGTCCGCGTTCGTGGCATTCGGGTTCGCCCGGCTAAAATTTTGGGGGAGCGCATTCTGGTTCACGATCATGATGATCACGCTAATGCTGCCTCATGACGTCGTGCTCGTGCCGCAATATATTTTGTTCTCCAAGCTAGGCTGGCTGAATTCGATCAAACCGATCGTCATTCCCGCGTACTTCGGCATGCCGTTCTTCATCTTCCTGATGGTGCAGTTTATCCACACGATTCCGAGGGAGATGGACGAGGCAGCGACGATCGACGGCTGCGGCAAGTTCAAGCTGTTCTACCGCATTATCATTCCGCTGATCGCTCCCGCGCTTGCCACGTCGGCTATCTTCTCCTTCTACTGGAGATGGGAGGATCTCATCGGACCGGTGCTGTACCTGAACAAACCTTCAATGTATCCCGTATCGATGGCGCTTAAGATGTTCCTCGACGCGGAATCGTTATCCAACTGGGGCGCGATGTTCGCGATGTCGATCGTCAGCCTGCTGCCCGTCGTCGCTGTTTTCTTCCTGTTCCAGAAGCATATCGTGGAAGGTATCAGCACGAGCGGGCTGAAGTAGGAGAGGACGCGGGTGGAAATGAGAGAGGAGTTGGCAATTATGCCTCCGCTGCAATTCGACGAACAACATATTCGTGATGTTATCGACAGAATCGTGGAGCGTACGTTCCGCATGGATTTTAACTGGGATTGGCCCGGCGGGGTGGCGTTCTACGGCGTCGCCTGCGCCTATGAAGCGACGGGCGAGGAGAAGTATATCGCGCTTCTGAAGGAATGGGTGGACGAGAAGCTGGAGGACGGGCTGCCGAAGCTGTCCGTGAACGGCGTCTCCATCGGCCACTGTCTGATTACGTTATATAAGGCGACTGGAGACGAACGGTACATGGACGTCGCCGTCAAGATGGCCGAATATTTGAAGCACGAAGCCGTCCGGTTCGCCGAAGGCATTTTCCAGCATACCGTCAATTCGGAAACGTACAACTTCCCGGAGCAGGCTTGGGTCGACACGATGATGATGGCGGGATTGTTCCTGGCTCGCATGGGAGCAGCGCTCGGACGCGACGATTACATGATGGACGGCATCAACCAATACCATGGCCACGAGAAATATCTCCAGGATCCGGTGACCAATCTGTATTACCACGGCTGGGACCATATCGCGCAGAACCATATGTCGGCGGTGTACTGGGCGCGCGGCAATTCGTGGGCGGCGCTGACGATGGCGAAGGCGCTCGGGCATGTCGATGTAGCTTTGCCGGCGTTCATGATCATCGAAGGTTCGCTGCGCGATCAGCTGAGCGCGCTTGTCCGGCTCCAATCGCCGGAGGGACTGTGGCATACGGTGCTCAACGATCCGACATCCTACCTGGAGACGTCGGGTTCGGCCGGCATCGCGGTGGGGCTGCTGTCGCGGGGCAACCTCTATAACAAATATGTGCAAAAGGCGATCGACGGTTTGCTGTCGCAGGTAGCCGAAGACGGTACCGTGCGGGGCGTATCCGCCGGCACCGCCGTCATGCACGACGCGCAGGGCTATAAGGACACGTCGTACAAGCGGATTCAAGGCTGGGGTCAGGGGCTCGCGCTCGTCTTCTTCAGCGATCTGCTGCAGACGAAGGCGAGAGTGTTCGACTAGTGGCCACTCCGAAATGACCGTAACTATTCCATTCGATGATCTAACGGAAATCAGCGCTCTTAATATGCGATTATGAGCCAATATGGATATGTAACGGAACAGAGAGCTCTTATTCTATTGAAAATGGCGTTTTTCAGACTGAGAAACAGAAATAAGGCCCCCTAAATCCGTTAGATAGTTAAATCGGACAAAATGAGCCGAATAGCGTCAACTGCTTCCGTTAGCATTCTAGATCAACCGTAATGGCAACCGTTTTTAGGATCGTTCGACTAGCAGTGATGTAATTCAACATATAAAAAAGCATCTTCCAGCGGCCTACAGCCGTCGGAAGATGCTTTTTTGGTTTGTACGGCTTGATCGCGTCATACGAAACCACTACACCCGGAACCGGCTGACCACTTCGTTCAGGTCGGCAGCGAGCGTGCGAAGTTGCTCAGCGGCTCCGGCGACTTCCTCGACCGACGCGAGCTGCTCCTCGGAAGCGGCGGCGACTTGCTGGGAGTGGCCGGCGGACGTATGCGCGATGCGGGCCAGCTCCTCTAGCGATGCGGCGATTTGCTGGCTGCTGGCGGACATTTGCTCCGAAGCGGCGGATACCTCTTGGACCTGCGAGCTGACTTGGCCGACCGCCTCCAGGATCGAGCGGAACGATTCGCCGGAGATGCTTGCCAGGCTTGTGCTTTCGCGCGCTTCCGCCGCGGAGTTCTCTAGTGACGTGGACAGCGAGCCTGAACGGTTGCTGATCGCCTGCAGAATGCCCGCTATTTCCTCGGACGACTCCTTCGAACGTTCGGCCAGCTTGCGAATTTCGTTGGCCACGACGGCGAAACCTTTGCCATGCTCTCCGGCGCGCGCCGCTTCGATGGAAGCGTTCAGCGCGAGCAGGTTCGTCTGGCCCGCAATTTCTCCGATGTGGGTCAGAATGTCGCCGATCCGGTTGCTGTAGCCGTTCAGCTCTCGCATCGATTCGGCCGCGAGCACGATATGCTGCTCCAACCGTTCGATCTGCTGGGCGGTGCGGTCGATGACGATGCCGCCTTCCGCCGCGAGCTGGGCCGTATCGACAGCCAGCTCCGACACGACGCCTGTCGATTCGGCGATGCGCTGAATGCCGACGGCCATCTCGGTTATGGCCGTCTGGCATTCCTGCGAGCTGACGAGCTGCGTCTCCGTACCGATGGCGACGTTCTGGATCGACTCGGTAATTTCGTTCGTGGCGAGGGCGGTCTGGCCGGCCGTCTCCTTCAGGCTGCGCGACGATTCGCCGACCTCGCGCGAGGATTGCTTCATGCTGACCGTCAATTCGCGCAGACTTCCGATCATCTCGTTAAAGGAGCGGGCCGCTTGGCCTATTTCGTTGTTGTTCGTGACGGGTACGGATACGGTCAGGTCGCCGCAAGCGGCTTGTTTGGCGGTGTCCCGCAGCAAACGCAGCGGCTTGACGGCCATCCGCACGAGCGGGACCATGAGGCCAATCGCCAGCAGCGCGGCCAACAGGCCAATAACAACCGCCTGGAGGAGCAGCCTGTTCATGCGCGCCTCGACTTTATCGTAATCGTAGTCCAGTCCGAACACGGCGATCGGCTCGCCCTTCGCGTTCAGGATCGGAGCCATGTAAGTGATCCAAGTGCCGTATTCGTCTGTATACGATTCGGTCAGATGGGAGTTGCCCGTTATGGTACGCTCATATCCCGCAAAAAAACGTTCGTTCGCGGCGAATTCATCCCCGATCGCACTTCCGGCCTCGCTCAAGGAATCGCTGACCTGGAGGTTCGTCAAATGCGGTGCACCCTCCTGCACGGAGGAGATCGCGGACATATAATAAGCGTTCGTCATCGTATCGTCGTCGGTCATGCCGTTCAGCAGCCGCTTCAGAATCGCGGCTTCATTCTCTTGCGCTTCCTGTCCCGCATTGATGGCTCCTGCCAGCGGCTCGATCAGGTTCGCGTTAGCCTGCGCCTGAGCTCTGAGCTTGTCTCCAAGCTGCTCGAATTCATGGTAAGCCGCGTTTTTCTGCGCGACGTACATAAGCGCCGCCATGATCGCGATGATCATGAGGAAGAGGATGGTTAGGACGATGGAGCTAGTTGCGAGCAAGCTTTTTTGCTTCAGCCATTTGAACAATTCAGGACACCCCACTCTATGATAGTGCTTTTATCATAGAGGCTAATTGTTAGCGAAATACGCAGGAAATCGTTTGGTTTTTATTAAGAACGACACGAATCGACAGATGAGACGATTACTGCAGTAAATCGAAACCTGGCAAAAAAAATATTTTAAACTGCACCAAACAATCCGCCAGTCTCGTTTGTGTTAATAGAGAAGGGGGGCAATTCAGCATGGAGGATCCCTTGCAGCGTACGGGCAAGGACATCGCTCAAATCTACCGACGGCATGCCCACACCGTCTACAAAGTCAGCTTCATGCTGCTGAAGAACGTGGTCGACGCCGAAGAAGCGACGCAGACCGCCTTCCTGAAGCTGATGCAGTCGGACATGACCTTCCGGGACAACGAGCACGAGAAGGCTTGGCTCATCGTGACCGCCCGCAATCACTGCCGTAATATGCTGAAGCACTGGTGGAGGCGCATGCGGACGACGCTGGAGGAGGCCGATCAGAGGCTGCTGGCGGAGGAAATCAGGCATGACGAGACGCTCGGCGAGGTGCTGGCCCTGCCTGCGAAATACCGTTTGCCGATTTATTTGTTTTATTACGAAGGGTACAGCACGAAGGAAATCGCGGATCTGCTCTCCGTCAAGGAAGCGACGATCCGCACGCAGCTACATACAGGCCGGAAGCTCCTGAAGCTGCAGATAGGTGGTGAAGGCGATGACTGAGCAGGAGCTAATCGACCGCCTAGCCAAAATAGGCCCTACGAAAACCCAGACGGATCGGATGCTGAATCGGATTCTGAATCCGGGTAAGGCGAAGCCGAAGGCGTTCTGGAGACGCGGTTATCGGATCGCGTTGCCCGCGCTGGCTTGCTTGCTCTTCGCAATCGTCGCGATTCCGGCCTTCCTGCAGGACAAGGAGGAAGCGGCGATTCCGCTGCTGAAGCCCGTCGTGGCGCCGCTTGCAGCCGAGTTTGGCCTTCCGCGCGGCACACCGCGAGCCTTTGATGCGGGGGGAGTTTCTAAGTTTCTGAATTATAACGGCAGCCGCTACACGTTTCTGAACGACGGCGCGCCGTTCGATCTGTCAGCCCTCAAGATCGAAGAAGGCGAACCTCTTGGGATGCTGGATTACGACATCTCGGCGGATTTGCAAGCGGGAGGAGTGAACGGATACGCGAAGCGGGACTTTGGGGCGACCTACTTAATGGGGGGCTCGTTATACGAGCTGCCCGGCTACGAGCCGGGGTTCAGGCTTGCGGTCGCGCATGAAGGAAGCACCTATATCGCGCAGCTCGCAGGCAAGACGGACGGCAGCATGATCCCGGCAGGCGATTACGTGAAGCAGGCGAAGCTCGGCCGTCTGGCGGAGCGGGTGGAACTGCTCGATCAACCCGGTAAACAGCTTCTCCATGTTTGGCTCGCGAAGAAGGATTTACGCGATTGGATCGACCGTATCACCGCATGCGAGCCCGTTAGCGAGCTGACGAACGAGCTGCACGATCAGCTGGCGTTGGCGCAGTCCTCGGGCAAGACGAATGTGCTGCGCTGGGCGCTGAAGGACGGCACGTCGATCGATATGAATATTTTCCCCGACATGAAGATAGTAACGATCGGGGACGGCGCCTACGCGCTTCCCGATTCTTGGATGGAGACAAATTCGCATCTATTCCGCTAAATAGTATTGAAAGGATGAATGACGATGAAAACGACGATGAAAAAAGCTTTCGTAACGCTAACCGCTGTATCTTGCCTGGCTTGCGGAGCTTCCCTGGCTGCCGCGCAGCCGCTGGAGATTGTGCCGATCAGCGCACCGATTACCGGTGAAATCATCCCGATTAGCGCGCCGATCAACGGGGAGGTCGTGCCGATCAGCGCGCCTAACTATGTGATCGCACATCAGAACAAGCTGGCGCCGGTTCGCGTCTACGGCCAAGCCGCTTCGATCGAAGAGAACCGGATCACGCTTGAAAACAACAATGAAAACGCAGAGTTCCCGTCGATCGTCTTAAATATTGGCGAGAATACGCGCATTCTTGATGCGGTGGACGGACTCCCTATCGCGCTGGAGGATATTCGCGAGAACGAGACGCTATACGCTTACGTAGGTCCGGCGATGACGATGAGCTTGCCTCCGATCTCGAACGCCGAGCTGATCATCGCGGGTATCCCGGCGGACTTCGCCGTACCGTCGTATGCCGAGGTGGAGAGCGTGAAGAAAGGCGCGGACGGCAGCGTCGTCCTGAAGACGAACCAAGATTCCGAGGTTACCGTGACGAAAGAAACGACGCTGCTTCCGTTCCTGACGAAAAACATCATCACCGTCGACATGCTCAGACCGGGCAGCAAGGTGCTCGTATGGGAGCAAGCGCCAGCGGCGGACGGAGAGCAAGCGTCGCCAGCAGCTCGGAAGGTCGTCGCTTTCCCTTACGAATACGCGGGTTACGTTGAAGCGGATTTGGATGGAATCGCCGTGAACGGAGAAGCTTTGGTACTGTCCGAGGCCGAGGCGACATATGCGAAGGACGGCCAGCTCATGCTGCCGCTGCGGAAGCTGGCGGAAGCGCTGGGCTACGAGATCAAGTGGGACGCGAAGACGAGCGGCATCGAAGTGCTGAGCGGAGACAGCGTGCTATACAGCTTTACCGCGCGCGGCTCCGAAGTGACGACGGCAGACGGCGAGACGCGCGATCTGCTCGCAGCCTCCGTGGTGAAAGGCGGCGTCACCTTCCTCGCGGCGGACGACCTGATCGAGTTGAATGGCGTGAAGATCGTGAAATAGGTCTTTTTCGAAGATGCTAGATGAGATCGGAATTTCCTCGGAAGGGGATATTCCGATCTCTTTTTTTCGAAGGATAAGCCGGATTTAAGAGTTATTTTTGAAATGGATTTTTGGAAGGGATTCAAAAATATTATCTAAACCTTAATGATCCTTCTGTTACACTGTTAGGGAGAAGCTTAAAGAATCGACGAACAGGAGAATGCGAATGGTACCGACGATTAAGGAAATAGCCAGATTGGCAGGCGTGTCCAAATCCACGGTTTCGCGGGTTGTCACGGGCAACGGATATGCGAGCCCGGAAGCAAAGGAAAAGATTTTGAACACGATCCGCGAGCTCCAATATAAGCCGAATGCGGTTGCCCGCGCGATGGTATCGAAGCGCACGAAAAACATAGGCGTCATTATCTATCGCGATCACCAGCCGATCGCTTCCCATCCGCTGTACGGCAAAATTCTCGATGCAATTCTGGAGTCGGCCGGAGCGCTAGGCTATTCCGTCTTTGTGACGACAGATAAGGAGATGTCGCTGCGGTCCGCAGACTTCATGCTGGAGAAACGGGTCGACGGATTGATTCTGATCAGCCGCCTGCGTAATAATGTCATCGAATATATTAAGAGCTTCGGCGTTCCTTATTTGATGGTCAACGGCACGACCGAGGACGAAGAGGTCATCCATATTGTCAATCAGGATGAGAAGGGCGGAAGACTTGCGGCGGAGTACCTGGAGAGGAACCATGAACGGATCGCCATGATGGAAGGTCCCCAGGAGCATCGAAGCCATTTTCTGAGATCCAGCGGCTTCAGGACGATGCTGGAGCAGCTCGGCAAACCGCTGGACGCGTCTTCCGTTTACTCCTCCGAGGCCTCCACCTTCGAATCCGGATACCGGACGCTGGAATTGAATTGGGCTCATTTTGTGCGGGAGGGATTTACGGCCTTGTTTTGTACCAACGACATGATGGCGCTCGGCGCGATGAAGGTTTTGGCGGAACGCGGAATCCAGATACCGGGGCAGGTGGCTGTGATGGGGTACGACAACGTAGATCTGGCGTCGATGTATCAGCCCTCAATGACAACGATTGCCGTCGATACCGCAAAAATGGGGCACGATGCCGTCATTATACTCGACAAGCTGATGAAGGAGGAGGCGTACGACGCGCGAACGATCGAACAGGAGCCGCAGCTGATCATCCGGCAGTCCACCTGAAGGGAAGAGAAACCTTTTACAAGAACTATAACTAGGTTTGACAATGAGCGAACAAAGCACCCTTATTCTTAAAAGCGAAGGGTAGCTCGAACATGTAACCCGGTGCAACGTGGAACTCCCTGTTCCATGTGTGGGAACGTTCCCTCACTAATGTGAGAACGTTCCCACAATTTATCACATGAAAGGAGTTTGACATGCGCTGGTACTTCCAGGCCTTAGGCCCGCGTAAAATCATCGAATTCGTGCTGCTGGTTTTGTTCGTCGTTTTTTTTATGGGTCCGCTGCTTAATTTGCTCATTCTGGCATTCAGCGACCAATGGAGGTTCCCGGCGGCTCTGCCGCAAACCTGGTCGATCAAATGGTGGTGGTTCGTATTTCAGCAGGACGACATTGCGAAATCGATCGGCTTATCCTTCCTGATTGCGACCATCGTAACCGTGTTATCGATCATCATCTGCGTACCAGCGGCCTACGCGTTCGCAAGACTTAGCTTTCCGCTCAGCCGTTTTTTTCTTTTTTCCTTCTTGCTGACGCACGCGTTCCCGAAGATGGGCCTGTACGTAGCAATCGCCGTCCTGTTTTACAAAATCGGGCTGATGAACACGCTCGCGGGGGTTGTCCTTATCCATATCGTCAACGTGCTGATGTACATGACCTGGATTCCGTCGGCCGCATTTCGCAGCATTCATCAGGCACAGGAGGAATCGGCCCGCGACGTCGGCGCCAGTCCGATGCGCGTATTCCGCTCCATCACGTTGCCAATGGCCAGTCCGGCTATTCTAGTAGCCTCGATTTTTACGTTTCTGAATTCGCTCGACGAGGCGCAGGGGACGTTTTTGGTTGGCATACCGAATTTTAAGACGATGCCGATCATTATGTATTCCATCATTACCGATTTTCCGAGTAACGCCGGGGCGGTGTTCTCGATTCTGCTGACCACGCCGACGGTTATCCTGCTGCTGGCTGCACAGCGATTCGTTAGCGCCGACGTGCTCTCCAGCGGATTCAAGCTCAAGTAACGGAGGAGTGAAGGCATGACCACGACACAGTTATCGGTTCGATCGCTAACCAAGCGATATAAGACGGGAGAGGGAGTATCGGATATCTCTCTGGATATTCAGAAAGGCGAGCTGGTTACGCTGCTGGGTCCTTCGGGTTGCGGCAAAACGACCGTGCTGCGGAGCATCGGCGGATTTCTGCAGCCGGATTCGGGGGACATTCAGATCGAAGGCAGATGCGTACACCAGTTGCCGCCGGAGAAGCGCCCGACCTCCATGGTTTTTCAAGGCTACAATCTGTGGCCGCACATGACGGTATTCGATAATTTGGCCTTCGGCCTGAAAATCCGCAAGACGCCGGCCAAAGAGATTCGTCGGGCAGTCGAAGAGGCTTTGGCGCTGGTCCGGCTCCCCGGATCGGAGCAGAAGTTTCCTAGTCAGCTGTCCGGCGGACAACAGCAGCGGGTAGCGCTCGCCAGGTCTCTGCTGCTCAAGCCGGCCGTGCTGCTGCTGGACGAGCCCTTCTCGGCGCTTGATGCCAAGCTTCGCCATGAAATGCGGGAGGAGCTGCGCGAGATTCAAGCCAAGATCGGCTTGACCATGGTATTCGTCACCCACGATCAGGAGGAGGCATTGTCCTTATCCGATCGAATCGTTGTCATGAATCAAGGCCGGATCGAGCAGATCGCCGCGCCTCAGGACATTTACGACCGTCCGGCCAGTCTATATGTCGCGCAATTTATTGGCAAAATGAATTTCTTAAAGGGGGTGGTGGAGCAGGACGGAATCAAGGTCGGACAACGGCGAATCCCGCACGATGTTTCCGACAGCCGGAACGGCAGCGAGGTCACCGTAGCGGTACGGCCCGAGGACGTCCGCTTTACGGAAGGACAGGATGACAGCCTTGCAGGCAACGTGAAACAAATTATGGTGCTGGGTCATTACGCCGAAGTATCTGTGGAGCTGCCCGGCCTGGGAACGATCCGGTCGTTTCAGCCGCGTCAATCGGTAGCTGGACTGGATGCCGGCCAGCCGCTCAACGTCGATTTTTCCCGAACGCTCGTCTTTTCCGAATCCGGAGCCATCCAACCATTAAAAGGAGGAAATCATTTATGATATCCAGAAAAAAACTAACAGCCTCGATTGTTGTACCTGTACTTGCTGTATCCATGCTGGCCGGCTGCGGCAACAACGGTTCGGCCGACACCGGCGGCGCTGAAGCGGTCGATGGAAACGCAGGCGGAAGCGGCGTTACAACCGAATTTTCGTTTTATTTCTCCGGCTCGCAGAACGTCAAGGAGCTGTGGGATACGCTCATACCGATGTTCGAAAAGCAGAATCCGAACGTGAAGGTCAAGGAGGTTTACCTGCCATCCGGTACGGCGGCGCAGCCGACGCTGGATCGCCTCATCGCCGCCAAGCAAGCCGGCAAAGGCTCGGGCGACATCGATCTCTATGAAGGCGGTCTTGGCGACGTTTCGAAGGGACAGAAGGAAGAATTGTGGGATACGCTCTCGAACGAGTCGATCCCGAACTTGGAACATGTGGACGTGAAGACGCTGGAAAACGTCGGAAACCAGGCGATCCCTTACCGCGCTTCCGCAGTTGTGCTGGCGTATAACGGCGATGTCGTCAAGGATGCACCGAGCACGCTGGACGAGCTTTATGACTGGATTCGTAACCATCCCGGCAAGTTCGCCTACAACGATCCTTCGACGGGCGGAGCGGGAGATTCGTTTGTCCAATCGGCCGTTTACAACTTTTTGCCGGAAGGTTCCACGAGCAATTCCGACCCTTCTATTATGTCCCAATGGGACGAAGGTTTCCAGTTGCTGAAGGAGCTTGGACCGAATGTGTATGGGAAAGGCATTTATCCGAAAAAAAATCAGGGAACGCTGGATCTGCTCGCCAGAGGCGAAGTGGATATGATCCCGGCCTGGTCCGATATGGGTCTTGAACAAATCGACAAGGGCCTGCTGCCGAAATCGACCGTGCTCAAGCAGCTTAATCCTGGCTTTAACGGCGGACCTACTTATCTCATGGTGCCTGCTTTGTCCGAGAAGAAGGAAGCCGTTGCTGAATTCCTCGACTTCATTCTTACGCCGGAAGCCCAATCGGTCATCGTACGCAAAATGCACGGCTTCCCGGGAATCAAGATGTCGGATATGCCGCAGGAGATCCAGGATGAGTTCAAAGGCGTAGCCGAAGGCTATCGCACTTTCAACCTTGGAGATCTGTCCAAGGAATTGCAAAAACGCTGGCAAAGCGATGTAGCGGCACAATGAACGGGAAAATAAAAACAGGGATGCTGGGACTACTTCTCGTCATCCCTTCTTTTCTTATTCTGCTTCTGGTCGTCATCGTTCCGATCGTGCTGTCCGCCGTCGAAAGCTTCCGTAACGATGCCGGTGGTTATGATTTTTCGCGGTATATTTATTTGTTCACCGACAAAGGAATGGTCAACAATATTTGGTTCACGATGAAGATCACCGTCATTTCCGTGCTGTTCGTGATTGCCGTCAGCTATGCGCTTGCCGTCTATATGCGCTTTAGTACCGGATGGTTTGTTCGGGCGATCAAGCGGACGTACATGATCCCGATGTTCATACCGGGCGTTATCGCGACTTACGGGCTAATTAATATGTACGGAAACCACGGCTGGCTCGCCAGCTTCTTAAGCCTGCTCTTCGGCGCGGATATGCCGCGCGTGATCTTCGACGAGAAGGGAATTCTGCTCGCCAATCTGTGGTTCAATATCCCGTTCACGACCATGCTTCTTTCCTCGGCACTCGCGAGCATTAACGACTCCACGATCGAAAGCGCGCGAGACATCGGAGCCGGGCGGCTGGCCGTCTTCTTCCGGATTATCTTGCCGCTTTCCTACAAGACGCTGCTCGTCGCGCTGACCTTCGTATTCATGGGCGTTATCGGGTCGTTCACCGCGCCGTTTCTCGTCGGGCCGAATGCGCCGCAGATGCTGGGCGTAGCGATGGAGCAAGTCTTCGGCGTGTATCAGGAGGCGGAGCAAGCTTCGGCGATCGCGGTGTTCCTGTTCCTGCTCTGCTCCGTGATGGGTTATTTCTACATCCGTTCCATGGTGAAGGAGGATTCGCCCTCCAATTGACAAGGTTAAGGGGGTAAGACCATGTATTTAAACATCTCGGGTCAAGTGACGCCTGTCTGCTCCCGAAGCCATATTTCTTACCGGTTCGCCGTTCTTCGGCCAACTGCCCGTCTCGTTGTCCGGTTTCGCTACTCGCCGAAGGAGCTGGATTCGCGGGACAGAAGCCGGAATCTAATTGATGAAAGCCTGGAGCGTTATACGCTTCCCGGTCAGCTGGAAGCTGCCAAAGGCAATTGGGAAGCCTATCTGCCGCTCAAAAATCTGCTGACGCTGTCCGTCGACGACCCGCAGGGGCATCGGGGATCGGCCCACCGCCACGATCCTCAGCAGCTTCTGCATTTAGCCAAGGCCGAAGCTTCTCCCGGTCTGGAGCCGGGTCCGATCAAGCCCGGCATGTGGGCAATAACCGTCAGTCTGCACGCCGTTGTGACCGAGACCTGCGATTACGAGCTGCAGGTTTGGGGGGAGGAGGCGGACGAATGCGCTGGATAGCCTGCGAGCTTCACACCCATACCCTGCACAGCGACGGCCGGCAGACGCTGCGCGAGCTGGCCGCCGGCGCGGCGGGACTCGGCTTCGCATGCATCGCATTGACCGATCACAACACGATGAGCGGTCTGCGGGAACGCGCGGAGATCGAGCGAGAGACGGGAATCGCCATTATTCCCGGCATGGAATGGACGACCTTTTACGGGCATATGGTGACGATCGGCATGTCGGATTATGCGGACTGGCGGGCTTATGGTCCGGAAGGGCTCGAGGAGGGTCTTGCGCGCATTCACGATCAGGGTGGGCTGGCCGGCATGGCGCATCCGTTCCGGGTAGGCAGTCCGATCTGCACCGGATGCTTCTGGGAATACGAGATACGCGACTGGACGAAGGTCGATTATATCGAAGTTTGGTCGGGAACGTTCCCGCAGATCAAGACGGCCAATGCGCGCGCCTTCGAACTATGGACCGACCGGCTGAATGCCGGCCTGCGCATCTCCGCCGTTTCCGGCCGCGACTGGCATGAACAGACGGTTACGGAGGAACCTGTTTCCGTGACGTACCTCGGGATCGACGCGGCCGCGCCGGGAACGATTGCCGATAAGGCGGTCAAAGCACTAGCGCAAGGAAGGGCGTCCGTCACGACCGGACCGCTGCTGGAGTGGACGGTGGAGGCTGGCGGCGAAGTCCGCACGACGGGAGATACGCTGCAAATCGGCAGGGGACAGGGGCTTCGGGTGACCGCCCGAGTGAAGATCGATTTCGACGTGCGGCCCGGTCTGTGGGAATTGCCGGAAGCACCGCTCGCGGTGAAGCTCGTGGGCGGAGCCGGCGAGTTGGCCGTCACGCAGGCGGATGCCTGCTCCGGCGAGTACGAGCTGATATTCAACGCGGCCGGGCTGCGGTGGGCGAGAGCCGAGCTGTGGGGAATCGTCCGCGGCGCGCATGTGCGCATCGCATTTACCAATGCCATCTATTTTGCCGGGGAACGGGCAGCGAATTTGAGCAAGGGGTGAACGGTTATGGCATTTCCTCTGATTACGGCACATACCGGCTGCATGGGCGAACCGGACAATACGGCCGGATCCGCTCGAGCGGGAATCGCGCTCGGAGCCGACATTGTCGAGGATGACATTCGCGTTACGCGGGACGGCGTTCCCGTACTGTTCCATGACGAGATTGTAACGTTGAAGGACGGCACGCAGCTTGGCATTTCATCTTCCTCCTATGAAGAACTCCGCCGAGTGGATATGATTCCGGCGCATGCCAGTAGCAGCGAGACGATCCGGCTCGGAACGCTCGACGAACTGCTTGCGATCGTTCGCGACGCGGGCCGCCGCGTGAATCTGGATATCAAAGTAAACGAAGCCATCGCGCCGGCTGCGGCAGCGGTGCGGAAATATGGTCTGGAGGACCAGGCGTTCCTGAGCGGCTGCGGCGCGGACCGGGTGCTTCTGGCGGAAGCCGAGGCGCCCTGGCTGCCGAGGCTGCTCAATGCCGACGCGGAATGGTTCCTTACCCTGACTTATTCGGAAGCGATGAAGCGGACAATCGAAGCCGCCAAGGCCGCCTCCTGCTTCGGAATCAACATCCATCACCGACTGGTTCGGAAGGAGCTGGTCGCTTCGGCGGGCGACTGCGGGCTGCCGATCTACGCGTGGACGGTCGACGAGCCTGACCAGATGGCGGCTTTGGCCGCGATGGGCGTCCGCTCCGTCACGACACGCCGCGTTGATCTGGCGATGGAGCTAAAGAGAGGCCAGCGCCGTTGAAGGGAAAGCGGCGAAGCAAGGAGTAGTACGCAAAGGACCGATACACCATCCGGTTATTGCGCTTCAATAGCTGATCGCGGGCGAGAAACGACCCGCGGTCTTTTTTTTGTCCATGTCTTTAGTGGTTGAATACAGAGAAACATTTTCGTATGATTTTGAGAATAGGCAAGATGCCGATCATCTATAATCGGAACACGCGCAGGAGGAGGTTAGAAGGATGAAATTTAGGACAGTAATTGAGCTTGGGGGCAAAACAGCTACCGGATTTGAGGTGCCCGCAGAAGCGGTTGAAGCGCTTGAGCAGGGCAAGAAGCCGGCTGTGAACGTAACGATCGGCGGACATACATATCGGAGCACGGTTGCCGTTTACGGAGGCAAATACATGCTGCCGCTAAGCGCAGAGAACAGGGGAGCCGCGGGCGTCTCGGCAGGAGATGAAGTGGAGGTCGAAATTGCGCTCGATATGGAACCGCGCGAGCTCGTTGTGCCTGACGATTTCGCCGAAGCGTTGGGCAGCGCGCAGTCGGCCAAGGTTTTCTTCGACGGATTGTCTTACAGCAACAGGCGCAGGATCGTGCTGCAGATCGAAGGGGCGAAGACGGAAGAGACCCGCAAACGCCGCATCGACAAGTCGATCCTATCGCTGATCGAAGGGAAGATATGATGGCCGCGATCGAGGAGCGTACGTTGAAATGGATCGAAAGAGCGGTGCATCCCGAAGCGAAAGCGCATTCGGTCGAACGGTTGAAAGGCGGGGTATCCACGCCCATCCATCGAGTGATGCTGGACGTGCAGGGGAAGAGCTGCCAGTACGTGCTCCGGCAGTTTACGGACAAGGAGTGGCTGCAGAACGAACCTGATCTGGCGAGGCACGAAGCGGAAAGTTTGCGCAGGGCTTCGGGAACGCCCAGCGTTCTGGCGCCGGAAGTCGTCGCTTACGATGAAACAGGAAACGAATGCGGACTGCCGACCTTGCTGATGACGCATTTGGAAGGGCAGGTTGTGCTGGAGCCTGAAAATGTGACGCTATGGACGGATCGCATGGCCGGCAAGCTTGCGCAGCTGCACGCGGGAGCGAGTGTAGGGAGGGAGGGTTTCCCTTGGAAATACGGCGCGTACAGCAATCCTGCCAGGTTCGATGCGACAGCCTGGACAGCCATTCCGGATCAGTGGAAAAGGGCCATCGACATTTTAATGGGACCTAAACCTTCTTTTGTGCCGAGATTCATCCACCGGGACTACCATCCGACGAACATGCTATGGGTGGACGGCGAGATCAGCGGCATCGTCGATTGGGTGAACGGCTGCATCGGACCGGCTGGCATCGATGTCGGCCATTGCCGAGTCAATCTGTGTCAGCTTCACAGCGTGGACGTTGCCGATGCCTTTCTGGCGGCCTATCAGCGGTACTCGGGCGATTCGTTCGATTACGACCCTTACTGGGACTTGGCCACGCTCGTCGATTACGCCTACTGGACTCCCGAGGTGTATCAAGGGTGGATCGACCTCGGCTTCACTAGCCTCACGAACGAACTGGTGGCAAAGCGCTTGGACGCTTATTTGGAGAGCGTGCTGGCGAGGTGTTAATCGTGCAGCACGGATTTTAAATTAAATAGAATAGATTTAGATACAGCCTTTCATTCGTTGAAAAGGCTGTTTTTTTTAATATTAAAGCGACAAGGGGAGGGATTGCTCTTAAAGATGGGTGTTGGAATTATTAGCAGAGTTCATGACATTGCACACATTAGGATTTCTCGTCATGTTTATTGTGGGTTTGTTAGTGATTGGGGCAGGTTATAAATATGAAAAAATAATATTCCAATTTATTTAAAATTGAAATGAGCATGGATATTACTTGGTAACGAGAGGGATGAAGTATGGACAAGAGTTATTTCGAACTTGTGAACTACAACCCAGATAAACATTGGCATATTGAATATTTTAATGGGGATCAGACCATAGAAGCAATTGCTTTTCAAAGGAAACATATCGATATTTGGGATGTGTTTTTTAACGATTGGGTCGACGAAGGCGAATGCCACAGCATCATTCATGAATCGGATGGTTATATTGACCCGGTGTTTGGCGCATATCTATTTGGCGAGGAAGAGAATCAAGTCATAAAAAGGTTCCATGATTGGGTAAGCAAGGTGCTGCTGCCTCATCGGCACAAATGACTCGCGAATCGAAGAACGAAAAGTTATGGATCAAACTATTTTATGTGTTATTAGCTTGGGAGTCTGTTTCATTATTGGCTCTGGGCGCTCTTGTTACTTTGGCAGGAATCCTAGTAATAATGCATGTGTGGTAACTAAAGGAGAAGCGTTATCGAGTGTTTTCGGTTTGCTCCTCATATCGGGGCACAAACAAGCTGTAGGTACGTTTCGCGCACCTACAGCCCCCGGATCGGGGCACGAACGAGCTGCAGGTACGTTTCGCGTACCTACAGCCTCCGGATCAGGGCACGAACGAGCTGTAGGTACGTTTCGCGTATCTACAGCCCTCAGATCGAGGTAAGAACGAGCTGCAGGTACGTTTCGCGTACCTACAGCTTCCGAAACGAAGCCAGCCAGCAGCCATGAACAAAAAGACGACCCGCGCTCCGCGATAAAGGAGCGCAAGGTCGTCTTTTTACATCAAACGTTTCAGTTATTGCTGCCCCGCAGGCATAATCCGATAAGCGGAGCGTCCATCGGCATCCGATGCCGCGCCGTCCTCGGCAGTCAACGCCCAGCCGAACGAGAGCACGGAAGCGAGCGAAGCCGCTTCCGCCTCCGTTAGCGAAGCGACGACCGCTTCCGCGCCGGGCTCAAGGATGAGCTCGGCATCCTGCCGAAGCGCGACGAAGATCCAGCTATGGATGCCGCGGATCGTGTTGTATTTGATCTGGTAGCCGTTCGCCACGGCTTCCTTGAACGTATCCGGCTGCTCGGCTGCAACCGCCCGAATGCCCACGTAGTCGAACTGAAACTTACTGTCGTCCTTCGGCAGGTTGCCGCTGCCCACACGCTCGATCAGCTGCTCGTTCGTCCAGCCCAGCGACTTTAGCGACTCGAGCTGCAGCGCATCCCACTGGGAAAGCTTCGTTTTCGTCATGTCGATCACTCCTTATGATTAGCATCGAATTAGGCCTTAGACGAAAGAGACGCTCCCGGACCATCAGGCGTTGGCCGACCGGTCGGGAGCAGTCTCTTTCGTATCCTTATTTGCTTGCTTTGTATGCGTTCAGGAACTCTTTTGCTTTCGCCGCATCGGCTTTCAGCTCAAGTCCCGTCTTCACGATCGGGCTAAGCGTGGAAGTTGCTTTGAACTTGTTGCCGCCGTAGTATGCGAGAAACTCGTCTTGGTTGATGGAGAACAGCACGGCTTTGCGCAGATCCGCGCTTTCCGCGATCGGACGGTTCTTCGTGTTGAACAGCAGGTAGGAAACTGCGTTGCTCGGCAGCGTCTGCAGCGAAAGCTTGCTGTCGCCCTTCACGATATCGAATTTCGTCTCGGATACGCCGTAGTACAGGTGAATCTCGCCGCTGCGAAGCGCGGACAACGTGCTGTCGGCGTCTTTGATGAAGCGGACTTTGATGTTGTTGATTCTAGGCTCATGCTCCGTGCCTTTCATGTAGGCCGGGTTATTGTAGAAGATCGCTTCGTAATCGTTTTTGGACGACAGGATGTAAGGGCCGCTCGTGTACAGCGTATTGTTGTACGCGCTGCCTTCCGTTACGGTATTTTGGTCGCCGTAAGGGATGTCCTTGTTCGGGTCGAACTTCGCGACGTCGTACGTGTTGATGGCTTCGACTTGTTTCTTGGATACGATGCCCGCGGATTGATGCGCCAGGTAGTTCAACACTTGCGGGAACGGCTCCGTTGTCGTTACTTTCAAGACCTGGTACTTGCCTTCGGCGTTGTTGGCTTGGTTCTTGTCGGAGACAAGCGCCGTAATTTTGGAATCCAGGCCTTCTTCCAGAGCGTTCTTCACCGTGAAGTCATTGCCGGATACTTTAATGCCTTCAAGCGAAACGATATCCGTTACGACTTCGGCCGATTTGATATGCTCGTGCAGCGTGTACGTGCGGTGGTCAGGCACCGAGTTTTTGTCCTTAGCGCGGTTCAGCGAGAAGATCGCGTCGTCCAAACCTACACGCTCGCCTGTGTCGACGGCCAGCTTGTCCTTGATCGCCGCGAAGTTGATGTCGTCGCGCAGGATGAAGTAGTAATCGGAGTTGCCTTCCGCGATGGCATGGTTCAACGACAGCGAGCCGGTCGACGTAATTTGGTCGTCGTCCGTCAGGTTTACCAGACGCACGTATTGGTTCGTATTGATAATGTTGATGGAGCCGTCGTTGCCTTTGATCGGATCAAGCGACGTCAGCGTCGGCATTGTGGATTGAAGCACCAGCGCGTCTTTGCCGCGTTTCGATTGGTCCTTGAAGTCCAGCTCTTCCCATGGCAGGGAACGGGACTTGGACAGGCGTACGGAATCCTTGTTCAGCACTTCTTGGTTCAGCGCTTGGGCCTTCAGCGAGCTGTAAAGCGGAGCGATATACGCGTTGTCGAACACGAGCTTCTGCTCGAACTCTTTGTATGTTGCCGCGAATTCTTCCGGCGTTTGCGCGGCCGCTTGGTCGATCAGCGCGTCGATCTCGGGATTGGACATAATGCTGTAGTCGCCGCCCGTCTTGAACAGCGAACGAACCGCGTAGTCCGGGTTGCCCGTTACCGTCGTCCAGCCGGACAACGCAACGTCGAAGTTGCCTGCGTCTTGCTGCGCTTTGAAGCTGCTATAATCGGCTTGTACGTTCAGCTTCACGTTAAAACCGTTCTTGTTCAGCTGGTCGCGGATGATGTTGAGATCCGCTTCGTTGGCGCTCATGCCGAGCACCTCGATGTCTACCGGATTGCTGTCGACGACTTCAGTTCCTTCGGTCGGCGCCGGCGATTCGGATACGTCGTTCTTGGTCGTGAGCTTGCAGCCGCTAAGTACAATGGATAAGCTGAGCAGAAGCAACGCGCCGAATTTGACTTTGTTCTTCATGGTGTTCCCCTCCAGAGAAAATATATATTTTTTAACTCACATTCATTCATCGTCCATTCATGGTTTCGAAACGTAGAAGTCGATGGAATATGAACGAGGTTACGGTGTGGTGAAACAAGCTTTGCTAGTCCAGCTTCGGATCAAGCGCGTCGCGCAGCCCGTCGCCAAGGAAGTTGAACGACAGAACGAGCCCGATGATCGCAAGGCCGGGGTAGATCGCGGTATAGGAATGCGTTTCGAGATACGCACTTCCCAGCTTTAGTATATTGCCCCATTCCGGAATATGCGGTTCAACGCCCAGTCCCAAGAAGCTCAAGCTGCTGGTCGAGATAACGGCCGTACCAATGGTCAGCGTCGACTTGACGATCATCGGCGCTAGAGAGTTCGGCACGATGTGTTTGATTAGGATGGTCAAGTCGCCGGAGCCGAATGCCCGCGCCGCTTGCACGTACTCAAGCGTGGATACGAGCATGACGTTCGCCCTCATGGTACGAGCGTAGGTCGGGATCGCGCCGACGCTGAGTGCCAGAATCAGGTTGGCGGTGCTTGCGCCGAATGCAGCGATAATCGCGATCGCGAGCAGGATGCCGGGAATCGCGTACAAAATATCGAGCGCCCGCATAATGACGTTGTCGGTCTGGCGGCCGTAATAACCGGAGATTGCGCCAAGCGCTCCTCCGATCAACACGGGGATGAGCGTGGACAGCAAGCCGACAACGAGGGAGATTCGCGCGCCGAACACGATCCGGGAGAACAAGTCCCGGCCGAAGTTATCCGTGCCGAGCGGGTATTCAAGGCTCGGCGGCTGGAAGATCGCGCCGTAATTATTGTCAATCGCCATGCCGTAGTCGAAGGTCAAGTAACTCGTAACGGACAAGGCGAGCAAAAACAGGATAAAAAGCAACCCGAGCATCGACGTAGAGCTTCTGGACAAACGGTCGACGATGTCGCTCACCTTGGAGCCGGATGTATAACCTTTATCCCGCAGCTTCGCGATGAGCAGCAGCCCAAGGAATAAGGCGAACAGATTGCCGGTTGCCGCGGTCGCGATGAGGAGGACCGCAAGCAACCACATCCAGCGCGGCAGCACCGTTCCGTTCGCGAATCTGGCGATCAGAAGCAAGGCGATCAGCTGCACCGCGGCCGCCAAGAGCAGAAGGAACATGCCGGGCAGGAACCCGTTCGAGACATAGGGCTTGAACAGGTTAAGCGACGAAACCGCGAATACGAGCAAGGTTGTCAATAACGTATAGACGGCTAGCGTATAAGCCGCGTTTTTCTTTCGCTTGACGAGCTGGAACGCCGAGGCCGCCACAAAGACGTTGGCCGTGAGCAAGCTTAGCATGAGCACGTATCCCAAGCTTCTCGCCGCCGTGCCGATCTCGCCCTTGCTGATCAAGTTGCTTCGAATCCATAACCAGGCGGCGAGCTGAAGCACTGCGAACGCGAAGTACGCGATGCTGAAGATCAGCACGGCAGGCCGAAACGCTCCTTCTGCGGGGATGTAGCTATTCACAAGAAAGACGAGCGCCAGCGCAAGGGTGATGATGCCCGCGAAGCTGGCTTGTCCGTATTCGGGGGCCGACTTCAGCCGGAAGTTGATCTCTTGTTTGGTGATGCCTATATTCGTCACGAGTAGCACCTGCTTTATGATGTTAAACTCTCATTAATATTGTTTCATCTTGGAACGAATGCGCGGATCGAAGAACGCGTACATCAAATCGACGATGACGTTGACGATCGAGATGGTAATGGCCGTATACACGACGCCGCCCATGATGGCCGGGATGTCGGGGATGAACTGTTTGTCTACGATATAACTGCCGATGCCGCTAATGTTGAACACTTTCTCGGTGACGGCCGCTCCACCGAGCATGCCGCCGAATTGAAGGCCGATGACCGTAATGATCGGAATCAACGCGTTGCCTACAGCGTGCTTCCAAAGAACGTTCCTGCGGGCAAGACCTTTCGCCCTGGCCGTTATGATATAGTCCTCGTGGATGACCTCGAGCGTCGAGGATCGTGTCATGCGCGCGACCGCCGCCGTAAGACCGGTACCGAGAACGACGATCGGCATAATCGCGGATAGCCAGTTGTTCGGATTGTAGGTGGCCGGAAGCCATGACCATTTGATCGAGAAATTAAGAATAAAGATAAGGCCTTGCCAGAAGTTCGGAATCGACAGTCCCAAGAGCGCGATGAACATGAAGGTATAGTCGAAAAACGAGTTCGGCCGCGTCGCCGAAATAATGCCGATCGGCAATGCGATCAGTACAGCGATCAAGGTGGAGACGACGGTCAGCGTCAGGGTGACCGGGAATTTGTTCGCGATGGATGTCGTCACGTCTTCGTTGCCGGCAAACGATCGCCCGAGATCGAAGGTGAAGATGTCCCTAAGCGTATTCCATAGCTGGACCAGATAAGGTTGATCCAATCCGTACAGATGATTGAACGCCGCGATTTGCTCGTTCGTGGCCGTCTCGCCAAGAATGTTGGCGGCAGGGCTCATGGGCGAGATGTACAAAATCGTGAAGACAAGGAACGCGACGCCAAGAATAACGAACAGCGCCATGAACAACCGTTCCGCGATGTACTTGGCGTAGGGATTGGCGTAAACCGCCATAAGCGCGTACATCGGCAAACCGATAAGCCAAGAAGCGGCGAAAAACAGCGAATGGCCCAGCAGCTCGTGAAACGTTTCGACGAACGTAAAGTTTTGACTGGCTTTTCCGTTCGCGGATCCCTCATGAAGACGTTCCCGAACCAGCGCTTCGAATTTGGCCGCGGCCATTCGTTCAGCCTCGCGATCCGATTGCTCGGCAGAGACTGTCTGTCCGAAAAATCGGTGTTTGCGTCCGAGCTGATCCTTCGCCTCGGCCAGTAGACGGTCTTTGGCTCCGGAGGCTAGCAGACTCGACCGCAAAACTTCCGCCTGTTTGCGAGAGCCGTTCCTGGTCTTGCGATATTGGTAAACCCCGTACACGATCAGCGTGATTGGCGCTCCTAAGAGCAGCAACAGCAGTCGGTAAGCGGGGTTTAAATACATTTTGTGATAGATGGCGGCAATACGATCAATGAGGCCGTATCCCGTTGCTACTGCATCGCCAGTCACTCTGTCCCGCTCCTTTATAGGTAGTTCAATAAGCACGCTTTTGAGCACGAAGTATTCCTATGTAGCATATTCGGCGTCGAATCTTGAACTCAGCCGGAACTTCCGGTGCTCACGTAGCTCTGCTACGCTCCGCTCCTCAGTTTCTAGCTTCATCCAATCTTCTCGGTGCTGAAAAGCGGTCTTATTGAACCTGATTGTATTTTATATTGCATAATTCCGATCGATATAGTAGATTTTATTTGACAGGTAGTAAAATGTCAATCTACTTCTGAGGGAATGAAATATTATGGCTTAAAATAATGTTTTCTTATAGAATGTATTATAACTATTTATAAGTGATCAGAAAAGAGTTAAGATATTAAAAACTTTATCGTAGTGATTCGATGATGTGATAAATAACGCGAGCCAACCGCTTCAACAATATTCTGCTATCAAATTACCAATATTATGAGTCGAAGGTGACCATCATGGATACATTGCTGCAAGTAAATGGATTGTCGGTTTCGTTTTTCGTAAGGGACAAGGAAGTGGAGGCCGTACGCAACGTAAGCTTCGAGCTGAGGAAAGGCGAGACGCTCGGCATCGTCGGGGAATCCGGCAGCGGCAAGAGCGTGACGGCCCGTACGATCATGCGGCTGTTGCCGTCGCCGCCTTCCATGGTGAAGGGCGGGCAAGTGCTGTTTCAAGGCCAGAACTTGGCGGATAAGAGCGATGCGGAGATGGAAGCGATCCGGGGGAAGGAAATCGGCATGATCTTCCAGGACCCGATGTCGTCGCTGAACCCGACGATGCGGATCGGCAAACAAATCGAAGAGAGTCTGATCAAGCATCGCAAAATGAGCAAATCCGAAGCGCGCGCGGAAGCGATCGCGATGCTGAAGATGGTCGGGATCCCGAACGCCGAGACGCGATACGCCCAATATCCGCACGAATTCTCCGGTGGGATGCGCCAGCGCGTCATGATCGCCATTGCGCTTGCTTGCCGGCCGTCGCTGCTGATCGCGGACGAACCGACGACCGCGCTTGACGTAACGATCCAGGCGCAAATTTTGAATCAGATGAAGGTGCTTCAGAAGGAGCTCGGCACCTCTATTATATTGATTACGCATGATCTGGGCGTCGTGGCCGGCATGTGCGACCGCGTCGTCGTCATGAAGGACGGGGAGATCGTGGAGACGGGAACGACGGAGGAGCTGTTCGCGAATCCGAAACATCCCTACACGGTCAAACTGCTGAATGCGTTGCCGCGGCTGGACGAGAAGAAGAAGCCGAAGCTCGCGCCGCTGGTCAAGCGGGAAGCCGAAGACGTGCCGCTCCTGCAGGTGAAGTCGCTTCGACAGCATTTTGATCTGGGCAAGGGGCAAATCTTGAAGGCGGTCAACAACATCAGCTTCGACATCCATGCAGGGGAGACGCTTGGCGTCGTCGGGGAATCGGGCAGCGGCAAGTCGACGACAGGACGCACGATTCTTCGCCTGAACGAAGCGACCGGCGGCGAGGTGCTCTATCGCGGCATTCCGCTGCAGCAGCTGAACCGCGGAGAGATGAAGCGGATGCGCCGCCACATGGGGATGATCTTCCAGGATCCCTATGCTTCGCTGAATCCAAGGCTGCGCGTCGGGGACATTATCGGCGAGGCGCTGGACGTGCACGGCATGTCCGCCGGCAATGCCGTCCGCCAGAAGCGAATCGAGGAGCTGCTCGACATGGTCGGGCTGAACCCGTCCCACGCGATGCGTTATCCGCACGAGTTCTCGGGCGGGCAGCGGCAGCGGATCGGGATCGCGCGCACGCTTGCCGTCGAGCCGGAATTCATCGTCTGCGACGAACCGCTGTCCGCGCTGGACGTATCGATCCAGGCGCAGATCGTGAAGCTGCTGGAGGAGCTGCAGCAGCGGCTTGGGCTGACGTACCTGTTCATCGCACACGACTTGTCCATGGTGAAACACATCAGCGACCGCGTCGCCGTCATGTACAAAGGCAAGATCGTTGAGCTGGCCGAAAGCGAGGAGCTGTACGCGAATCCAATCCACGATTATACGAAGACGCTGCTCGCGGCCATCCCGGTTCCCGATCCGAAGATCGAATCCCGCAAGAAGCTGGTCGTTAACGCCGAAGCGTCGAAGGCCGATCCGTACGCCCTCGATCAGTCGAGATTCGTCGAGGTGTCGCAGGGGCATTGGGTGGCTGTTGCGGGGGCTTAGTCGTCTTAAGTTTAGCGAGCAATAAACGAAAGAGCTGTCCTTCCGGTCTACTTGACCGATGGACAGCTCTTTATGTTTTCATCGACTCGAAAATCGATCAGCCGCTAACCTTCGTCGATACCGACAAAGCATCCACTTGCTTGATTGTTACGCCGGTAGAGGCTTCGAAGTCGTACATCGCTTTGGCCGATTCGGAGAAACGGTCCAGCTCGTTGTAGGCCGGGATGCCGTGGTAAGACATGTCCAGTCCTTCTTCTTCCTCTTCGGCCGAAGCGCGCAAACCTACGGTTGCTTTCGCGATGTAGGCAATCGCGATGCCGCCGGCGAAGCCCCAGATGCCGATCGTTAGGACGCCGAGCAGCTGCGTACCGAGCAGCGCCGCGCCGCCGCCGTTCAAGAGACCGGCCTGCGTGTCGAACAAGCCGACCGCAATTGTGCCGAACGCGCCGTTAAAGCCGTGTACCGCGACCGCGCCGACCGGGTCGTCGACCTTCAGACGGTCGATGAACAAGGTGGCGCCGATAACGATCAAGCCGGCAGCAAGGCCGATGACGATCGATTGCCATTGATTGACGTACGCGCAGCCCGCCGTAATGGCGACTAGGCCGGACAAGGCGCCGTTCATGACCATGCTCGGGTCGGTCTTGCCCCACTTGAACATCGTGAAGAGCAGAGCGGACGTTCCGCCGGCTGCCGCGGCCAGCATCGTGTTCAGCGCGATGCTGGACAACATCGCGTCGCCCGCGCTCAGCGTGCTGCCCGCGTTGAAGCCGAACCAGCCGAACCAAAGCACGAATACGCCAGCCGATGCGAGCGGAATATTGGAAGGCGCGAATACATTAACGCTGCCGTCCGTGTACCGTCCCCTGCGCGGGCCGAGAATCCAAGCGATGGCTAGCGCCGCCGAGCCGCCGAGCAGATGGATGACGGCCGAGCCGGCGAAGTCTTTCATGCCGAGCTGTGCCAGCCAGCCGTCCGCGTTCCAGACCCAGTGACCCGAGACGGGGTAGAGGAACAAGGTGAGAAACGCCGCGATTAAAACATATGCCTTAAAGTTCATCCGTTCCGCGACCGCGCCGGATACGATAGAGATGCAAGCGATAGCGAAGCCGAGCTGGAACAGCACATAAGCCGCGGGCGGCAAGTCGATGCTGAGCGCGATTTGCTCCGGCGAGCCGAACAGGGACGTGCCGATGAAGCCGCCCGCATCATCGCCGAACATGAAGCCGAAGCCGATCGCCCAGAAGGCGAGCGCACCGACCGTCAAGTCGACGAAAATTTTCATCGTGACGTTGACCGCGTTTTTGGTACGGACCAAGCCGGCCTCCAGCAAGCTGAAGCCGCCTTCCATGAAGATGACCATGGCCGCCGCGAGGACGACCCAAATCGTGTTCAAATGTATCGGTTCCATTCGTTACACCTCTTCCTTCAACGGCTTGACCGGACGAAGTTCATCAATCGTTTCGTCGGCGAGGCCGGTCTTGATGTTATACGCTTGCTCGATGGACGAGATGAAAATTTTGCCGTCTCCGGCTTCTCCGGTTTGCGCGGCCGAGATGACGGCTTGTATCGTGCGCTCGACCATGAAGTCGGAAATGACGATTTCCATCTTCACCTTCGGATGGAGGCTGACTTGATAATTTCGCCCCCTGTAAATCCCGCTTTGATC
Organism: Paenibacillus sp. LHD-117; assembly: GCF_030929555.1. GTDB lineage: Bacteria > Bacillota > Bacilli > Paenibacillales > Paenibacillaceae > Pristimantibacillus. The sequence continues at coordinate 94,101 of NZ_JAVFVT010000008.1, forward strand.
CTTCTGCATGCCGCGCCCGACCACTTGATTAACGGTGAAAGCCGTCACGCCGATGCTGTGAAGCGCCTTGATCGTATCGTGCAGCTTCTGCGGACGAATAATAGCTTCTATCTTTTTCATCCGGCTGTCCCTCCTAAGAAGTTGTATATTTTATACAGTTCATTGTACGTTTTCTACAATACTATGTAATAATATCTCACGTGCTCGCAAATTCGTCAATATCCGACTCTGAAAATGCTTCTAAAGTTATAAAACTCTCATTTTCGTCGTTTTGGCGTTATGTAAGCTATCATTGATTGCGTCTTTTAGATCGAGATGACTTATTCCTTGAAAGTGTCGTTTTGTGCTAAACTGATATGGTAAATTCAGGGTTAAGATCAAAATAGCAAGGAGTGCACGATGGGAACATTGTTTAAGGCAGAGAGGTTGTATGTCGTCGCGGCCGCCGCCATCACGGTGTGGCTGCTGTTCGTCGGTCCGTTTATCGGCGTGGCCGATAACGGCGATTTTCTAAGAATCATGGGGACGGCGGGACTGGATTATTATGCGGAGGAATCGTACGAAGACCGGTTCTTCGGTTACGCCCATGCGCTGTTCGCGTACGATGAGTTTTTCCGGGGATTTTATCCCTCGACGCAAATCATTTTGGTCATGATCGCCAGATTGATCGGCAGCGTCTTTAACGGAGAGGCGTTCGATGTCCGGATTCTCGGCGGGATCTACGCGGCTCTGCTGCTTGCGGCGGGTTACCTGATTATCCGCGCGAACAAGACGAACGATCGCATTGTCGCCGCGGTGCTCGCGCTGGTTATGCTGTTCGTGTTTTCGGATGTCGCGTATATGGCTTATTTCAATTCGTTATTCGGAGAGCCGGTATCCTTCGTCTTCATGCTGCTGGCGGTCGGAGCCGGCTTGAAGCTGGCGAGGTCGGACAAGCCGTCGGCGTCGATGATCGTCTTGTTTTATGCGGCGGTGTTTTTCCTGACATGCTCGAAAACGCAGAACGCTCCGATCGGCATCGGGTTCGCTTTGATCGGGCTTCGGTTTATCGGGCTTGGCAGGGAGGCGCGTTTGCGTAAGCTGATCATCGGGCTGTCCGCTTTCGTGATGCTTGCGTCGGTGACGATGTACGTTGCGGCGCCGAAGGATTTTAAGCAGATCAATATATATCAGACCGTATTCTTCGGCGTCTTGAACAACTCTCCGGACGTGGAAGGCGATCTGGAGGAGCTGGGACTGCCGCAGCGGCTGTCGGTGCTGGCCGGGACGAACTACTTCCAGTCGGGGACGGCGATTCCGCAGAACGATCCGTCGCTCAAGGCGGACTTCTACGACCGGATCTCGCATTTCGATATTTTGTGGTTCTATATGAAGCATCCGGGTCGGCTCGTTCAGAAGATGGAGTACGCGGCGGAGAACGGCATGAGCATACGCCCTTATTATCTCGGCAATTACGAGAAGGCGGAGGAGAAGCCGCGCGGAGCGTTGTCCTTCCAATACAGCGGATGGAGCGAGTTCAAACGGGCTTTTATCCCGAATCAGCTGTGGTTTATCGCATTGTTCTTCGCTGCGTATATCGCAGTCGTCTGCCTGGAATGGCTGCGCGGGAGCTCGCGCCGAACGCGAATCTCGGCGGAGCTGTTCTTATTGCTGGGGCTGACGGGCATCTTCAGCTTCCTCATCCCGATCCTCGGCGACGGTCAGGCGGACATGGGCAAACATCTTTTCCTGTTTAACGTCTGCTTCGATATGATGGCCGTCTCAATGGTCGTATGGGCCGTGTACCGGATCAGGAAACAAATTAAATATTAGGTTAGATAAGCGTACGAAAGAGGGGTAGACATTTTTCGTGCGCTTTTTTTATTTTTCGGAGATTCGTCCACCTTGTTCAGAATGGGGCTCTAACTCCATCCGAGCGGGATCGTGATATATTGATAACGGTTAGCCGATAACATTTTTGAAAGCGGTTACTTAAGAACTGCCTCTATAGGAAAAGGACGTGATGCTTAACACTCGGCTCTTCCTTATGGCATTAATCCGTTTACTGAATCGAAAGAGGAAATCATCCAATTAGGAGGTCGTATCGTGTTACAAGTTCTTAAGAGTGCCGGCAAAAGCAAGCTGTTTATGTGGCTGATGGTTTTTGCGCTCATGATATCGCAATTGGCAATCTCTCCGCTGCCGGCGATAGCCGCAGGTGGGCCTGATTTGATCGTAACAAACATTTCTTGGACGCCCGCAAGTCCCGCTGCCGGCAATGAAGTGACGTTCAGCGCGACGATCAAAAATCAGGGCGCGGATCCGAGCCCGGCCGGCGCGATCCACGGCGTTCTATTCACTGTTAACGGCACATCTGTGAGCTGGAGCGACAATCATACGTCCTCCATAGCGGCAGGCGCCTCCGTCACCGTAACCGCTACCGGAGGTCCGAACTCGAAGGCGACATGGACTGCCGCAGCCGGTACGCATACCGTAAGGGCCTATGTAGACGACGTGAATCGGATTGCCGAGGCGAATGAAAACAACAATACATGGGATCAGAGCATAACGGTAGGAAGCAGCAGCGGAACGCCGGATCTTTTCGTCACGGATGTGGTTTGGTCCCCCGCTTCTCCGCAGACGGGCAACGAAGTCACGTTCAGCGCCGTCGTCCGAAATCAGGGAACGGCAGCAACGCCTGTTGGAACGATCCACGGCGTTCTATTCACCGTGAACGGCACGTCGGTGAACTGGAGCGACAATTATACGTCCTCCATTCCGGCTGGCGCGTCGGTCACGCTGACCGCTACCGGAGGCCCGAACGCCAAAACGACGTGGACGGCCGCAGCCGGCACGCACACCGTCAGGGCATTCGTGGACGACATTAACCGAATCGCGGAATCGAATGACGGCAATAACACTTTGGACGAAAACATAACCGTAAACGTCCCCGCAAAACCTGATCTGGTCGTAACGGATGTTTCGTGGTCGCCGGCGGCGCCCGCGGCAGGCAATGCCGTAACGTTCAGCGCGGTGGTGAAAAATCAAGGTACGGCAGCTACCGCGGCGGGAACGGCAAGCAACGTCGCTTTTTATGTGAATGGCACCCAAGTGAGCTCGGTCGTTAATTACACGACCTCCATTGCCGCGGGCGCTTCCGTCACGCTGACCCAAAACTCGGGCTCGTGGACTGCCGTCAACGGGGTTCATACGGTCAATGCGGTTGTTGACGAAACGTCGCTGATCAGTGAATTGGATGAAACAAACAATTCGTACGGCGAGAGTCTGACTGTCGGAGCCGTTCAGAGCTACGGCGCCACCGTGCCTTATGACAGCTATGAAGCGGAAGCTTTGACCATCGTTGGCGGTTCCGTGACCGGTCCGAGCACGACCTGGACGACGGCGGAGTCGGAAGCGTCGGGCAGGAAGGCCGTAAGGCTGGCGCAAGGCCAATCGGTTGAGCTGACGCTGTTGAACCCTGCGCAAGGGATCGTCGTGCGATACTCGATGCCGGACAGCGCGACCGGATCGGATATTTACCAGAACATCAGCCTATATGTGGACGGTACCCACAACACCGATGTTTCGTTGACCAACAGATATTCGCATCAATACGGACAATACGGTCCCGACGGCGGCGAAATGCAATGGTCGAATACGCCAGGCATCAATCACCACAGATATTTTGATGAATCTCGCGTGCTTCTTGGCCAGCAGGCTGCGGCCGGCGCCAAGATCAAGCTCCAATGGGATGCGAATGATTACAATCCGAGCGGATCGACGTATGTGTTGATCGACTTGATCGAGACGGAGGCGGTGCCAGCGGCGATCGCCAAACCGGCGGATTATGTGTCCATCGCCAATTACGGAGCCGTCGCAGGTGATGGTGTGGACGATACTGCAGCCATGACCTCTGCCATCGCGGCCGTGAACGGAACGACGATTAAAGGCGTATGGATCCCGGAAGGCATCTTCCATTTTAATACGGGAACAAGAGGCACGACCAAAATCAGGCTCCCAAGCGGCGTTTCGCTCAAAGGCGCGGGCATGTGGCGTTCGACGCTTCAAGGGGCATTCGCCGGCATTTACCTGCAGGGCGGGAATGTCACGCTGTCGGATTTCACTATCAAGGCAGAAGAAACGTACCGATCCAACGCGACGGGAATTGCGGGCGTTGAAGGCAATGCTCTGAATTCCACCATCATGAACCTCTGGATCCAGCATGCGAAAGTGGGACTGTGGTTGAACGAGGGGACGGCCAACGCTTTGGTATCGAAGCTTCGGGTCAGAGATGTCTGGGCAGACGGGATCAACATCAACGGAGGGGCCAAAAATACGATCGTGGAGCAAAGCAGCTTCCGCAATACCGGCGACGACGGGATGGCCATGTGGTCCAAATCGTTGAACGGCGGCGCGGGAACGGTTGAAGACAGCACGTTCAGATATAACACGGTTCAGATTCCGAACCTTGCCAACGGGATTGGGATTTACGGGGGCAAAAACAATACGGTAAGCCATAATCTCGTCCTGGACGTCGTCGATAACGGCTCGGGCATCCAGTTCGGCACCAACCACGCTCCTACCGCGTTCACGGGTACGCTGACAATCGCGAACAACAAGCTCGTGAACTGCGGATCGTACCATCATGATTACGGCTACCAGATCGGCGCGATCTGGGGGTATTGGGTCAATAATAACGGGTTGGCTTCGGGGTTGACGGTCAATGTCAACGGCAATATCGTCGATAGCAGCACCTATTCGGGCATGTTTATCGAAGAACCTAGCTCCAGCGCCATCGTCAATTATACCTCGAATACGATCAACAATTCGGGAACGTACGGCGTGCATATTCGAGGTTCTGCGAACGGTTCGGCCGCATTCAACAACAATACGGTCAACGTCGCGCCGTCCGGCAAGTTCAAAAACGATTCGCCAAGCTTTACCGTGACCGGATCGGGGAACAATTGGTAGACCGCGTTGCGCGCGGATTCGGAGAGCGAAAGATTGCCGAAGAGGCACCGATTGTCGTATACTGAAATTAACTGATGCACAAGGAGGTGCAGGTAGGATGAATTCGGAGTTTGTGAACGCCCAAGTGAGCCGGCTGCCCATCGCGATGGCTGGCATCGTTCATGGTTATGCGCATGACGGGAGAAGTCTGTCCATGGATGACCATACGATATCACAACTCGCGAAGAGGCTCCTACCTTAACCTGAACGGATCAAACCGGATCGGACGTAGGGAATTTTCCCTGCGTCCTTTTTCTATTCTTCTTAGGTCGGGCGGAGCCTCCAATTAGGAGGAACCCTTATGTTAACAATCAATTGTCAGAACGTCAAAAAATACAACGCCGCCCAGCTCGTCCTGGAAAACGTAACCTTCGAGCTGCATCACGGCGAGAAAGCGGGACTCGTCGGCCGCAACGGATGCGGCAAAACCACGCTGCTTCGCATGATCGCCAAGCTGGACAGCCCGGACGAAGGCATGCTGGCCATTAGCAAAAGCGCGCGCATCGGCTATCTCCGGCAAATGCCGGACCTCGCCCCCGGCACGACGGTCCGGGATATGCTGGTGATCGGCTTCAAGGAATTGTTGGATTGCCGGGCTCGGATGACCGATCTGGAGTCGGAGATGTCGTCGCCGGAGCTCGGCGCTGAACGATTGGAGACCTTGCTCGCGGAGTACGCGAAGCTGCAGGAACGCTTCGAGCGGGACGGGGGATACGAGCTCGAAGCTCGGATCGATGGAGTCGCCGACGGCTTGGGGATCCCCCGGGAATGGTATTCAAGAGCCTACGATTCGTTGTCCGGAGGGGAGAAGACGAAGGTCGGTCTCGCCTCCGAGCTGCTGCGGGAGCCCGAGCTTCTGCTGCTCGACGAACCAACCAATCATCTCGACATGGGCGCGGTGGAGTGGCTGGAGGAATTTCTGCTGAAATATGGAGGGGCGTGCCTGATCGTGTCCCACGACCGGTACTTTCTCGATCGGGTCGTCACGAAGATCGTGGAGCTCGAGGATGGGGAGTCGACCGTCTTCCATTCCGGCTACAGCGGCTACGCGAAGGAGAAAGAAGAGCTGATTCTCCGGCAGTTCGCCGATTACCAAGAACAACAGAAGCGGATTAAGAAGATGCGGGAGACGATCAAGCAGCTGATGGAATGGGGCCGAATCGGCGATAACGGGAAGTTCTTCCGCAGGGCGGCCAGCATGCAGAAGGCGCTCGATCGGATGGAGAAGCTGAAGCGTCCCCCGGTTAACCGCAAAGAGGCGGAGTTCGGGCTCCAGCCATCCGAACGCTCCGGGAAACAAGTTGTTGTCATCGATAGCGTGGAGAAAAGTTTTGGGTCGAAGAAGATACTGGGGGGCATTTCCGGAGAATTGCAATATGGCGAAAAAATCATGTTGATCGGGGACAACGGATCCGGCAAGTCGACCTTGCTCAAGCTCATGTTAGGGGAGTTGACCGCGGATGGCGGAGATGTCCGGCTCGGCTCCAGAGTCGACGTTGGTTATCTTCCTCAGCAGCAGCTGCCCGAGGATCCGGAACAGTCCGTGCTGGACTATTACCGAAGCGAAGCCCGCATGGAAGAGGGAGAAGCGCGAAACAAGCTGGCGGCTTATCTGTTCTACGGCGCGGAAGTATTCAAGCCCGTAAGGCTGCTCTCCGGCGGGGAATGGACGCGTCTAAGGCTGGCGCTGCTCGTGTACAAGAAGCCGAATCTGCTTATTCTGGACGAACCGACGAATCATATGGACATCGCGTCGCGGGAGGCGCTCGAGGAAGCGCTGGAGGATTACCCGGGAACGATTCTGATCGTGACGCACGACAGATATCTCATCAACCGGCTGGCGCAGAAAATATGGGAGCTGGACCGGGGGCGTCTCGCGGTTTATCTGGGAGGATTCGACGCTTACAAGGCGGAGAGCGGACGAAAGAAGGCCGAGGCGCTCGGCGGCGAGGCGGAGGAGCGGCGCCGGACGCGTTCCGAGCCTGGCCCCGTGCCGGCGATCGTCGCGCGAAGCGGGAAAGGCGATAGGGCCGGCGAGAAGCTCGAAGCCGAAATCGGGGAGGCGGAACGGCGGCTGGCAGAGCTTGATGCGGCGCTCGGTGAGCAGGCGCAAGACGCGCATGCATTGTTACGGCTGGAGAGCAGCTGGGCGGAGAGAGAGGCTCTCCGGGAGCGGTTGGACGCGTTGATCGAGCGTTGGATGGCTGTGCAGGAGGAGTAGCGGACGGCATGCCGATCGCAAAGAAGACAGAGGACGTACGCTCCTCTGTCTTTTTCTATGGAACTTTTACAGGATATGTTCAGCTGTGATTCGTTCAACGAACGCCATTGGCAGGAATCTCTGCGTGAATGAGCACCCGCTGCTGCTCGGCGCGAATATCGGCGCGTACCGGCTCTCTCGGCTTCCGCTTGAAATAAGCGAGAACGCCGGAGGTGACGGCAATGGATAACGCGGAGAGCAGGCTCCCGGTCAGCGGCAGCGCGAACAAACTCGTAAGGACGACAAGGAAGTCGAAGATAAAGTTGGTTTTGCCCGGATTGAAGCCATGTCGCTTGTGCAAGTAGAGGGCGAATATGGTCGCTCCGCCGAGCGATGCGCCGTTTCTGAACAAGTAGGCGATGCCTGCTCCGATGAACGCCCCGCCGACGATCGAGCCGATGACCGGCTGAATCGCGAATTCGGGCAGCAGACCGTCGACGGCGCTCAGAGCGGACAACATGAGAATGGCGGCCACGGTACGCAGCGTGAACATCTTGCCCATGTAAAAATACGAGAAACCAAAAAACGGTATGTTGAGCAGCGTGAACAGATAATGGAATGGGACAGGAACGAAATGCGATAAGCTAAGAGAGAGGCCGGCCGTTCCGCCGGTTACGACGGAGGCGTGTTTTAAGATCATGACCCCGCCGGCCGTCACTAGACAGCCGGTTGCAATATGAAGCCATTTTACGAGAAATGCCTTCATGTTGAATCCTTCGTTCGTCTTCATAAGGCATGCACCGCCTGATCGATTTTGTTACTATTAGATTACAGGAGCACGCATCCCCGTTATATGATAAACTGAACGTAATTTATGTAAGTTTATATAACATCGAATCGAATGGCATGTACAAAGCTGCAAAATGAAAGGAGGCGTGTTTGTTGGATGCATTGGACCGCATGCTGCTCAAGCTGCTGCAGGAAGACGGCCGGATGACGGTCAGCGAACTGTCGAAGCGGCTTGCGCTCAGCCGTCCCAGCGTTACCGAGCGCATGCTCCGTCTGCAGGAGAAAGGAATCATAACGGGATTCGGCGCTCAGGTATCGCCCGCGGCGATCGGGAGAAATATACAATTGATCATCCAGATCAGCGAGCTGAAGGTGTTCCCGACCGACTTCGAGAAGCGGATCATGAACGATAGCGATATCTTGGAATGCCATCGCGTAACGGGGACGGTCAGCTACATGCTGAAGGCCGCGGTAACGGGGATGGACGAACTGAGCCAGCTGGTGGAGAGGCTGATGCCGTTCGGCAACGTGAATACGTCGGTTATTTTATCGACGCCGATCTTGAATCGGACAATCCTGCCGAAGGAGCAGTGACAAGGCGAACAGCGAACGGGAGAATGGAGGATTCCTTTTGGGAACATCGTTAATGGAAGCTTATCAGCAGGCTAAGTATCCGCTGCTAGGACATGGCAAACGGGATGTGCAGGTGTTGAAGGAAGCGCTGGAGCACGCGGACGGCGATATGGCAAGCGATATGTACGGTACGGGTGCGGTCATCGAAGCGTATCAGGTCAAGATGGCGGAGCTGCTAGGCAAGGAGGCGTCGGTGTTTTTCCCGAGCGGGACGATGGCGCAGCAGATCGCGCTGCGGATATGGGCCGATCGAGCGGGCAGCAAGCAAGTGGCGTATCATCCGCTCTGCCATTTGGAGATTCACGAGAAGGACGGGCTTAAGGTGCTGCACGGTCTTGAGCCCGTGCTGCTTGCGGATCAGTCGCGGCCCGTGCGTCTGCGGGATATCGCCGAGCTGAAGGAAGACGTGGCTTGCGTGCTGCTCGAGCTGCCGCAGCGGGAGATCGGCGGGCAGCTTCCGCCTTACGAGGAGCTCGAGTCGATCTCGCGACTGTGCAAGGAGCGGGGGATCAAGCTTCATCTGGACGGGGCGAGACTGTTCGAGGTGCTTCCCTATTACGGGAAGACGGCCGTGGAAGTATGCGCCTTATTCGACAGCGTGTATATCTCGGTCTATAAGGGCATCGGCGGCATTGCCGGCGCGATTCTGGCGGGCGACTTGGATTTCATGGAGGAAGCGAAGCCTTGGAAGAGGCGCCATGGCGGCGACTTGATTAGCTTGTATCCGTACATACTGGCTGCCGACTATTATATGGAGCGCCGCCTGCCAAAGATGGAGAGGTATTACCGGGAGGCCGTCGAGCTTGCGGAAATGTTTAACGGCTGCGAGGGCGTGCGCACCTTGCCTGAGATGCCCGTCTCGAACATGTTCCATGTTTTCTTCGAGGCGTCCAAGGAGAAGGCGGAAGCCGTGCTTGCCGAAGTCGCGATCGAGACGGGCGTCGGCCTTGCCCGCGTGCTGCAGGATGGCGGCGAAGCCGGCTGCAAATACGAGGTCAGCCTCGGAGACCTTTATGCCGACATTCCGCGTGTCACGCTCGCGGAAGCGTTCCGGCTGCTCGAACGGAAGCTGAGGGAATGACGGGCGGGCTAACGAAGCTTCGCTCGCGCCTGCTGCTTTTCTTGCTATTCAGGCGCGAGAAGGAAGGGCTTCAGGAGGCATAACTTTCAGCCGCTGCGATTCGTTTGCGATAGACGGAGCTCGACAGCCAGACGCTGATCTCGAATAACAGGATGAGCGGAATCAAGAGGAGGAAATCCGAGACAAAATCCGGCGGCGTCATGAGGTTGGAGACGACGACCAGGATCAAATACGCGTAGCGGCGCGAGCGTTTCAGGCGCTGCGGCGTGAGCAGTCCGATCCGCGTAAGGAACATGACCACGATCGGCAGCTCGAAGGCCGCGGCGACCGGCAGCACGATATTCATCATGAACGAAAAGTATTCGGCGACGCCATAGGTTTCGGTCAAGTGGAGATTCTCGGAAATCTTGTTGACGAAGGAGAAACTCATCGGCAGCACGACGAAGTAGCCAAAGCTGATGCCGGCGACGAAACAGATGACGCTGTATGGAATGTAACGGAGGGTGGCAGCCCTCTCGTGCGGATACAGCCCTTTTTTCACGAAGCTCCAGATGAGCGCCAGCGCGACGGGCAATGTCAAAGCCAGGGCGAGAACCATCGCGATCACCATGTAGACGCGCACGCCGTCGAAAGGGGAGAAGGCGTTCCATTCCATCCGCGAAGCCGGCGGGGCGCTCTTGATCGCATCGAGAATAAGGGGCGCGACCCCGATCCCGATGCCCGTGCATACGGCGAAGACGATCGCGATGACGATGATTTGTTTCCGAAGCTCTACCAGATGCTCCAGGAAAGACATGATAACCGGTTTGACCATGGCGATGCCTCCTCTCTAGGTATCGATTGAATGCGCGTGGTCGGCCATAATCGTTTTGCGAAGCTCGAACGTATGGAAGCCGTCTCTCAGCTTCCGGTGAATTTCCTTTAACCGCTCCACGTCCTCGAACGAAAACTTCCTTGCGCCGCCCGAGGTGCGATCGGGGAAAACCAACTGACGATCCTCGTAATAACGGATTTGCCTCTCCGTCAACCCCGTCAATTCCCTGACCATGCCAATGCCCATAACTTTCCGACTCATAACAACTCCGCCTCCTAGACCGATAGTTAGACTTCTGGTCAATGAATCTGATGACAATTACGAGTTAGATAATGTGACATATTTGTTCGTTTGGGAGAGATTTTAGCAACGCGAAGGGTAAAAGACAATGGTCAATGTGAACTAATCATTTAACTTTTGGAACAAAATGGATTATATCTTTAGGGACTTTAGCCTATATTTGGGGATTTTATCGAAACTTACCTAGCTTAAAAAATAATTTATGTCAGTCTTTCTTACATAAAAATAGAATCTGTCATTCGCCCCGTGCTATCTTGTCGTTGTGTGGTAAACCATGCACATCGATGCTGAAGAATGGGAGTGGAGCGGAATGGAATCGAGCAAATCGCCAAACGAGATATCGAGGCGGCAGTTTCTAACGACGGTAGGGAAGATCGGCGGGGGCGCCGCCGTATTCAGCGTCATGGGCACGCTCGGGTTATTGTCCCCCGAATCGCTGAAGGCGGCGGATTACGTGCCGCCGGACAAAAACGAATTGGCCATGAGCAATCGCGGCGGCAAAAAAATCGTCATTCTCGGCGCGGGTATCGCGGGCATGACGGCCGCATACGAGCTTGGAATGGCCGGATTCGATTGCACTATACTGGAAGCCAGGGCGCGCTCGGGCGGACGGATCTGGTCGGTGCGCCGCGGCACGACGGTGGCCGAGATCGGCGGGCAGAAGCAGGTCGCGAGATTTTCCGACGGACTGTACTTTAACGCGGGACCGATGCGGATTCCGCAATTCCACGTCACGATGGAATACATTCGTAAGTTCGGTATTCCAATCGAACCGTTCAATAATGTCAACGACCATGCCTATTACTATAACGAAAACGTCGGGGAGCTCTCCGGCAAAAAGATCCGCAAGCGCGAGGCGAAGGCGGATGTGCGCGGTTACGTGAGCGAGATGATGGCGAAGGCCGTGAACCGGAACGCGCTCGACATGCCGCTGACGGCCGAGGAGAAGGAGAAGCTGGTCGCCTACCTTCGCACGGAAGGCGGACTCGACGCAGATCTCTTCTACAAGGGCACGTCGAGGGGAGGTTACAAGGACGAGCCGGGCGCCCGGCTGGATGCGGGCGTCATCCGCGATCCGTTCAGCATGAAGGCTATCATCAATTCCGGCTTCGGCAACTTTCTGAGCAGCGAATACGGTTACGACCAGCAGATGATGATGTTCCATCCTGTCGGCGGCATCGACGCCATTCCGAAGGCATTCGAGAGCCGGCTCAAAGGCAAGATTCGCTTCCATTCCGAAGTATCGGAAATCAAGCAGAGCGAGAAAGGCGTAACGGTCACGTACAAAAATTTGGCGACGGGCGAGTTCCAGAAGGTGGAAGGGGATTATTGCATCTGTACCATCCCGCTGCCGGTCCTGAAGAAAATCAAAGCGGATTTCTCGCCGGACATGAAGAAGGCGATCGAAAGCATCGGCTATGCTTCCGCCGGCAAGATCGGCCTGCAGTTCAAACGCCGCTTCTGGGAAGAGGACGAACAAATCTACGGTGGCAACACGCTCACGAACATGGATATCTCCTCCATCTATTATCCACCGACCGGCTATATGCAGAAGAAGGGGCTGCTTCTCGGCTACTACGCTTTCGGCGGCAACGCGGACAAGATCGGCGCGATGACATTCCAGGAGCGCGAGGCGCATGCGCTGAAGCAGGGCGCGAAGATCCATTCGCAATACCACAAAGAATTCGAAGCCTCCTTCTCCGTCGACTGGAAGAAGATTAAGTACAACGAAGGCGGATGGGTGTCCTACTCCGGCGATCAGCGGCAAACCGTCTATCCGACACTCTGCAAACCCGACCGCAGAGTGTATCTGGCCGGCGAGCATATCAGCTATATAACGGCGTGGATGGCGGGCGGCATCGAATCGGCAAGGGCCGTCGTGACCGACATCGCTCAGAGAGTCATGAAGGAGTAGGGCAGGACATTCGCGAGCGAACGTTAAGGGAATCATTCTCATTTTATTATTGGAGGTATCCATCGATATGGCGATCAACCGCAACGTGAAAGTATTGATCGGGACGGCGGTCCTGTCCTGTTTCATCGGCGCGTCCGTATATGCGAGCGTCACGCCGAACAAGTTCCCGCTTACTCCGGTTCACGAACCGGAATTTTACGGCAGCCCAAGCTCCTCCATCTCAAGCGCGGTGGCGCTCCCCGAGAGTTCGGCGACGTTCTCGACGAGCGGCACGGTGCCGCCGCTGCTGAACAAGGATGGCAAAACCGTCTACGAGCGGTACGGCAATACCGAGAAGCAGGCCGAAGGCATCCTGAAAAATATCGAAAAACAGCTGAAGGAGCAAGGGCTGTCGCTGAAGGACGTCATTTACCTGCGCGTCTATGTGACGCCGGATGCGGCGATGGGAGGCAAGTTCGATTACACGGGCTGGTTCAACGCCTACGCAAAATTTTTTAATACGAAAGAAAACCCGGTGAAGACCGCTCGTTCGACGGTCGGCGTCGCCGGTCTCGTGAACCCCGATTGGCTCATCGAGATCGAGGCGGTCGCGGCTTATCCGACGCCGCATGATCAGGATTAATCGACGGGCGAAGGCCCGATCCAGAATAGACTAGGAAGGGGAAGATGTTCGCATGCTGCAAAATATCGGATTCCCGGGATTGTTAATGATTTTGGTCGTCGTGCTTATCATTTTCGGACCGTCGAAGCTGCCGGAGCTCGGCCGCGCGGTCGGCCGGACGCTGCACGAGTTCAAGACGTCGGCGAAGGAGCTGGTGTCCGACACGAAGGAAGACGTGATCGAGACGCCGAAGGAAGCGGCTAGCAAGGGATAAGAATAGATGCGGGAAGCGGGGCGCCGGCCTCGCTTCTTTTTTGTTTTCCGATCGGTCTCCTGAAACTGGGGATTTCTTTTTGAGAGACGAATTGTGTATAGTAGTGTGCAGTAAAGGTGTGGGGTGAGCGCATGGGGAAATTTGCGGAGCTAAACACGCTGCGCAATCAAATTTTGCTTGGATTCATGCTGGTCATGGTGGTCGTTCTGGCTTCGGTCGGACTGTTTGCGTATAATCAAGTGTCCGTTCTGCTTCGCAACAACGCCGAAAAACATATTCAGCAGACCGCCGCCCAGGCAACGGGCAAGCTGGACGTGCTGCTGCGCCAGGTGGACAGCTTCACGGCCCAGGTGGCGACCAACGCGGCGGTTCAGAGCATGCTGGAGCGAATAGCTTCCGGCGAAACGATCAGCTTCCAGGACAGGCAGATCATTCAACGGGAAGTGCGCAAAAGCGAAGCCTATACGACGGGGGTCCGCTCGATCGAGCTGTATACATCCGATTACAGAAGGCTTGTTCCGCTGACGGATGAAAGTCTCAGGGATCGGGTGTCGGACGAATGGATCCATCGCGTCGACGAAGGCAAGGGACAGCTGGTGTGGTTGGGCATGGACGAGCGATATCCCGGCATTGTCATCGCCATGCGCCGCGTACGGTTGATGGACAGGTCCTTCTCCCAAGCCGGTTACGTCATGGTACAGGTGGACAAACATTATTTCGAGCTGACCGAATCGCGGACCGGCGACGATGCAAGTACCGGCATCGAAGAATATTTGGCCCTCGTAGACGAGAAGGGCGGAACGATCACGTCCGACTTCGGCATGGAAGTAAACGCAAGCCAGCTTGACGATAGCGGGTCGACGGTCGTCATGGACGGGGACGAATTTATCAAGGTTCAGCGGCGATCCGAAGCTACCGGCTGGAGCATTATCATGCTGACTCCCGTCCGTTACGCGACGGAGGGAATTTCCGTTCTGAGGACCGCCATCATCGTGTCGGTTATGGTCGGCGGAATATTGTTCCTGATCTTATCCTTTATTCTATCGACGATGATTACCCGTCCGATTCTGAACCTCATACGGGCGATGAGAAGCGCAAGGCTCGGCACGCTGAAGCCGATTCCCGTTACGTCCAAGACGCTGGAAATCAACGAACTCAACCATACGTATAACCAAATGGTCGCCTCGCTCAACGATTTGATCGAGGTCGTCTACCAGAAGGAAATCATCCAGAGCCGGACGGAGCTGAAAGCGCTGCAAGCCCAGATTAATCCGCATTTCCTGTTCAATACGCTCGAGGCGTTCTATTGGGCGCTGGAGGAGAAGGGCGAGGAAGAGCTGGCCCGCGTCGTAGTCGCCATGTCGGGACTGTTCCGCTACGTCATCAGCCGAGCCGACGAAGAGGAATGGGTGACGATCGGAGACGAGTTGGATCACGCGGAGCGGTATTTGACGATCATGGATATGCGCATGCTGGACAGATTAAGCTGGACGATCGAAGCGGATGAAACATGCCGCAAGGTGCCCATTCCCAAGCTGCTGATCCAGCCGCTCGTCGAGAACGCGATTCTGCACGGCGTGGAGCAGCGTATCGGGCCGGGCACGGTGACGCTGCGCGTGATGCCGGCAACCGGCAATCCGGGCTATACGCGAATCGAAGTCGCGGACGACGGTCCGGGCATGAACGAGGGACAGCTTAAGGAAATCTACGATGCATTCTCCGAAGGATACACCGCATCGGTCAAAGGGAACGGCATCGGTCTCGCGAACGTGCAGAAGAGGCTTTTGCTCTATTTCGAAGAAGAAACGGGCGGGCTGACGATCAAGAGTGAACAATCCAAAGGAACCGTGATGGCATTCGAAATACCTAGCGATGATGGGAGGAGCTGAGAAGATGAACACGATACTTGTCGTGGACGACGAACCGAGAACGAGGGAAGGCGTCAAGAAAGTGCTGGAAGGCTGGTCGGCGGGCCGAAGCCGGATCGTTACCGCGGCTAATGGAATCGAGGCGCTGGCATGGCTCGAGGGAAATGAAGCCGCATTGATGATCACGGACATCCGCATGCCCGAGCTCGGCGGGCTCGATCTTGTCGAGAGGGTCTCCCAGCTGCCGCATCCGCCCCAGGTCATCGTCATTTCCGGACATCCGGAATTCGATTACGCGCGCAGGGCGATGCAATACGGCGTCATTGAATATTTGCTGAAGCCGATCGACAAAATAAAGCTGGTTCAAGCGGTGGAGTCTGCCTTGAAACGCAAGGACGAGCGGCTGCGCGTCGAGCGCATGGAGAAATTGGTGGATCCGAAGCTGCTGGAAACCGTGCAGAACGACAACGCGTACAGCCTGCAAGTCCAGGAGGCCATACGGTTCATGGAAGTCCGTCTGGATCAGCAACTGTCGCTGCGCGACATCGCGGATCATCTGCACATGAACGCGAGTTATTTCAGCGTGCTGTTCAAGGAGCAAACGGGGCTCACGTTCACGGAATATTTGACGCGGAGAAGAATGCAGCGCGCGAAGGAGCTGCTCTCCGGCACGAGAGCAACCATCGCGGAAATCGCGGAGAAGGTCGGCTACCAGACCGACAAATATTTTTTGAAAGTGTTCCGAAACGTAGAGGGCGTTAGTCCCGGTCAATATCGCAAAAACGTCGTTTATCGGGAAGAAACGATCCAATGAAAGTAGACTTTTTCCCAACCCCCATGACCTTACGGCTCTGCCGGGGCGTTGCTACAATGAAGGTGTAGCGGGAATCATCCCAATGACATCTTCGAAAAAAGGGGTTGTAAACGTGTTCAAAAAGAAATGGTCTATGCTCTTGCTTACTACGTGTTTGGCTTTGGCGGCCGCGGGCTGCGGGAACAACGGCGAGAAATCCTCAAACGGGGAAACAAATGAAAGCGGAACCAAGAAAGTGACGGTCAACTTTATGCACCTATGGCCGGAAGGCGTATCCGCCGGTCAGAACAAAATCGTGAACCAAATCATCAAAGATTACGAAACCGAAAATCCGAACGTGACGATCAAACAAGAAGTGCTCGACAACGAACAATACAAAAATAAATTGAAAGTGCTTTCCGCATCCAATCAGCTGCCCGATGTCGGCGTAACCTGGGCGGCGGGATTCATGAAACCGTACGTGGAAGGCAATCTATTCACCCCGATCGACGATCTGCTCAGCGGGGAGCTGAACGGCAAATTCGTATCGGGTACGACGGAAGCTTATGCCATTGACGGCAAAACGTATGCGCTTCCTTTGGAATTTAATATCGCGCCGGTTTACTACAACAAGGCCATCTTCGAGCAATACGGCCTTCAAGCTCCGCAAACCTACGATGAATTCAAGAATGTTGTGAAAACGCTGTCTGAAAACGGTGTCGCCCCGATTGCGCTAGGGAACAAGGACCGTTGGACGGGCTCGCTTTGGTACATGTACCTGGCTGACCGCTTCGCGGGCCAACAATCGTTGTCCGCCGCAATCGGAGGCTCCGTTTCCTTCGCGGACGAAGGTCTCATGAAAGCGGCGCAAGAGGTGCAAACGCTGGTTGACGGCAACGCGTTCGTCAAAGGTTTCAACGGCTTGTCGAACGAAGAAGCGAAGTCCGAGTTCCTGAACGGCAACGCTGCGATGTTCCTGATGGGCACGTGGGAGCTGCCGAACTTCACGACGAACGAGGAAATTCCGAAGGAGTTCCGCGACAGCGTAGGGTTCTTCAAATTCCCGACGGCCGAAGGCGGCAAAGGCGACATCAACAGCTGGGTTGGCGGACCGGGCGTAGGCTTGTTCGTCTCGGAGAACTCGAAGGTGAAGGACGAAGCGAAGAAGTTCGTGGAATATTTTGTGGCGAAGTGGGGCGAGCAATCGGTAACGGGCGCGGGCGTGATCCCGGCTACGAAGGTCGATACGTCTTCCCTGGAGCTTCCGCAGCTTTACATCGATTTGTTCAACGAAATGAACCAAGCAAGCAGCATTACGTTGTTCGCTGACGTGCAAATGAACGCAAACGCGGCGGAAATCCATCTCAACCAAATCCAAGCGCTGTTCGGCAAAGCTTCGACGCCTGAGAAATTCGCTCAGGAGCATGACGCAGCCGTAGCCGAAGGCAAGTAACGCTCCCAAGACAGCAGAGAGAGAAAAAAGAGATTTTACATTGAGATAAAGTTCAAAAAGTCCGATTATCAGCACCGAGAAGGTTGGATGAAGCCGAGAACTGAGGAGCGGAGCGTAGCAGAGCTACGTGAGCACCTTCAATGTTTCCGGAGGAAACATACTTCGAAAGCATAGGCTTGTTCCGGCTGAATTCAAGATTCGACGTCGAGATACATCTTGGTATACTTCGTGATCATAATTGGACTTTTTGAACTACCTCTTGGGAGGAAAGGAGACGGAAGAGATGGACAAAGTCATGTCGAACAAAAAAATAATCGCCTTGTACGTCCTGCCCGCCTTGCTGCTCATCTTGGCCGTCGTTTATATCCCGATCGTGCTGACCGGGTATTACGGCCTGAACGAATGGAACGGCATCGGGGACTTGACGTTTATCGGACTCGACAACTACGCGGCTTTGGTTAAGGATGGGCTGTTCTGGGACAGCGCCTGGCACTCGTTGCTGTTGGCCGTATTTTCGGGACTTAGCTTGATTCTGTATTTGGCAGTTGCCATGGTGCTCGCTTCCAAGATCAAAGGGGCGAACGCATTTCGCAAAATATATCTCATTCCCATGCTGCTCTCCTCGGTGGCGATCGCGCAGCTTTGGCTGAAGATCTATCATCCGACGAACGGCATCCTGAACAGCTTGTTGGAATCCATGGGCATCGACAATCCTCCCGCATGGCTCGCCGAGCCTTCCTTGGTGTTATTCGCCCTGTTCATCCCGATACTGTGGCAATATGCGGGCTTCTATATTCTCATCTATTACGCGGCTTTGAAGAACATCCCGGCTTCCCTGGAGGAAGCGGCGAAGATCGACGGCGCGAACGCCTTGCAGATCGCGTGGAAGATCAAACTTCCTCTCGCAATGGAAGTCATTAAGGTGACGGTCGTCCTTGCAGTCGTCGGTTCGTTAAAATACTTTGATCTCATCTATGTGATGACGAACGGCGGGCCGAACGGATCAAGCGAAGTCATGGCATCGTATATGTACAGCGAAGCGTTCAAATCGTACGATTTCGGTTACGGCAGCGCGATCGGCTTTTTCCTGTTGATCATTTGTCTCGTCGCGACCTGGCTGATTCGCAAATTCACCGCGTCGAAGGACACGATTCAATATTCGTAAGCAGGAGGGAACCATCATGATGACCGAAACCGCAGCGCGGCTGCAGGAAGGGAAACGAGGCTCCGGCGCGGTCGCCAAGCTGGGTTACGCCGTGCTTTATTTGGTGCTGGCCGCTGTGGCCGCCTTGCAATTGTTTCCGCTTGTTTGGCTTTTGTTCTTTTCGCTCAAAAACAATCAAGAAGTGTTTGATCTTCCGCCGCTGTCGCTGCCGATGAATCCCCGCTGGGAAAACTACGGCAAAGTGTGGAGCGCGGGCAATATCGACGTCTATTTCTTGAATAGCGTATGGATTACCATCGTTGCCACGGCCCTCACGGTCGTGATCGCCAGTCTGGTTACGTTCGCGGTGACGCGGATGAAGTGGAAGGGAAGCTCCTTCGTGCTCGGCCTGTTCATGGTCGCGATGATGATTCCCGTGCATTCCACGCTCATACCGCTGTTCAGCCTTTTCAACAAAGCGGGATTGATCGACCATCCGTTATCGCTAATTCTGACTTACGTGGCGTTCAACATGCCGATTACGATCATGATATTATTGGGCTTTTACTACGCGCTGCCAAAAGAAGTCGAGGAAGCGGCGGTCATCGACGGCTGCTCCGTGAACCGGATGTTCTTCCGCATCGTGTTCCCGATGACGAGCTCCGTCCTCGCGACGACGGCCATCATCAACATGATCTATAATTGGAACGAATTTATTTTCGTGAATACTTTCATTAGTACGGATAGCTTCAAGACGCTGACCGTCGGCGTGCAAAATTTCATCGGCCAGTACACGACGGATTGGGGCGCGATCGGCGCGACCCTGATGATCAGCATCCTGCCGATCCTTCTGACGTTCCTGTTCCTGAGCGACCGCATCGTGGAAGGCATCGCGGCCGGCTCCGTGAAGGGATAAATCGATCGTTGCGTCACGGTGCGCCGCGCCGAAACACAAACAGACGCCTCCATCCCATGTTGTCACATTGGGATGGGGGCGTCTGGCTTTTGATGGCGTCGAGGGGGCGGATTGAATCTCTCCGACCAATGCCGATATAATAGGAGATGGAGTTTATTTTACTACTAAACTAAAAAGAAGAAGGCAGGACGTTTCATGCGTTTCGCTGCATGGGGCGCTGAGCCGAACACGGGGGATGATGACGGAAGATGCTGCGATTGTTCCGGTTACTGCGGCCTTATCGGGCCGCGATTGCGCTAGTCATGACGCTTATTCTGCTTCAATCGTTGTCGGAGCTGTATTTGCCGACCTTGATGGCGGATATCGTCAACAATGGCGTAATCGAAGGGGATAAACCCTACATCTGGCGGATGGGCGGCTACATGCTGCTGTTCACCGTGCTGGGCACGGTCGTCTCGATTCTCGCGAGCCTATACGCTTCGCGGATTTCTTCCGGCTTCGGGCGGAACGTCAGGAGCAAGGTGTTCGAGCATGCGGAGAACTTTTCCTTGCAGGAGTTCGATCGAATCGGTACCGCGTCCCTGATCACGCGGACGACGAACGATATTAATCAGGTGCAGCAAGTGCTTATGATGATGCTACGGTTGATGGTCATGGCCCCGATGATGTGCATCGGCGGCATTATCATGGCGCTCTACAAGGACGCGGAGCTTACGCTGGTTCTGCTCGTGGCGCTGCCCGTTCTGGCGGGGGCGATCTGGCTCATTACTTCGAAAGGCATGCCGTATTTCAAAGCGATCCAGAAGAAGCTCGACCGGCTGAATTTGGTGCTTCGCGAAGGGCTGACGGGCATCCGCGTCATTCGTTCCTTCAACCGGACGGAGCATGAGCGGGACAGGTTCACGGACGCGAACCGCGACCTGATGGAGACGTCGGTGAAGGTGAATCAGATCATGGCGGTCATGATGCCGGTCATGATGCTGATCATGAACCTGTCGACCATCGCGATCGTCTGGTTCGGCGGGCTTCGCATCGATGACGGGGCGATGGGCGTCGGCGATTTGATGGCGTTCATTCAATACGCGATGCAGATCATGTTCTCGCTCCTTATGTTCTCAATGATGTTCGTTATGGTCCCGCGCGCATCCGCGTCGGCGGTTCGCATTAACGAGGTGCTGGATATGGAGCCGTCGGTGACGGACCGGTCGGCCGCATCGGCGAAGGACAAGTCTTCTGCCGCAGGAATCGTGGAGTTCGACGACGTCAGCTTCAGCTACCCGGGAGCCGAGATGCCGGCGCTGTCGGGCATTTCGTTCCGCGCGGGTCCCGGCGAGATCACGGCGATCATTGGCGGCACGGGCTCGGGCAAGACGACGCTGATCAACTTGATTCCGCGTTTCTTCGATGCCGCCGGCGGCTCCGTCCGGATCGACGGCAAGGATGTCGGTTACTGGACGCAGGAGAGCTTGCGCGAGACGATCGCGCTCGTGCCGCAGAAGGCGGTTTTGTTCTCGGGCACGGTGGCCGAAAATATTCGGTACGGCAAGGAAGACGCGACGGACGAAGAGGTTCGCAGAGCGGCCGAGACCGCGCAGGCGCTCGACTTCGTGACGGCGATGCCGGACGGCTTCGACTCCGTGCTGGCGCAGGGCGGGACGAACGTATCCGGCGGCCAGAAGCAGCGGTTGTCGATTGCGAGAGCGCTGGTGCGCAGGCCGAAAGTTTATTTGTTCGACGACAGCTTCTCCGCGCTGGATTACAAGACGGATGCGAAGCTGCGCGGCGCGCTGAGGGCCGAAACCTCGGATGCAGCCGTGCTGATCGTCGCCCAGCGGGTTAGCACCGTTATGGACGCCGACCGCATCATCGTGCTGGACGAAGGGCGGATCGCGGGGATCGGCACGCATAAGGAATTAATGGAGACTTGCGGCGTTTACCGCGAGATCGTATCCTCGCAGCTATCGGAGGAGGAGAGCGCATGAGCAAGGAGACAAGAGACGGGTCGAAAGCTGGTGGCCCTCACGGCGGAGGAGCGGGTCCGGGCGCGCGCCCGATGGGCTTCGGCCCCGGACCGGGCATGATGGGCATACCCGGACAGAAAGCGCGAGATTTCAAAGGCTCGCTTAGACGGCTGTCCGGTTACCTAAAGCCTTTCCGGCTAACTTTGCTGGCTGTGCTTACAGCGGCGATACTCAGTACGCTGTTCTCGATTCTGAGCCCCAAGATACTGGGCAGAGCGACGGATAAGTTGTTCGACGGCATCGTCGTACCGGGAGCGGAGATCGATTTCGAGGGTATTTTTCAAATTCTCGGATTGCTTGCCGGACTCTATGTCATTAGTGCATTGTTCGGTTTCGTGCAGCAGTATCTCATGGCGGGAGTAGCCCAGAAGGTCGTATTCCGGCTGCGGAACGAAGTGAACGACAAACTCGGAAGGCTGCCGCTGAAGTTTTACGATTCGCGTTCAAACGGAGATATTCTGAGCCGCGTCGTCAACGATGTGGACAACATAAGCAACACGCTGCAGCAGAGTTTGACACAGCTCATTACTTCCATCGTGACGCTGGTCGGCGTCATCGTAATGATGCTGACGATCAGCCCGCTGCTTACGTTGATCCTTGTCTTGACGCTGCCGCTCAGCTTTGTCGTCATCGGGATGATCGCGAAGCGCTCTCAGGTGCATTTCAAGAACCAGCAAGCGCAGCTTGGTGCGCTAAATGGACATGTCGAGGAGATGTATACGGGCCATACGATCGTCAAAGCATTCGGGCACGAGCGCAAGTCGATCCGGCAATTCGACGAAATGAACGACAAGCTGTACGACTCCAGCTGGCGGGCGCAATTCATTTCCGGCATTATCATGCCGCTCATGAATTTGATCGGCAATATCGGGTATGTGTGCATTTGCGTCGTGGGCGGCGTGCTCGTAACGCAGAACACGATCAGTGTGGGCGACATTCAGGCATTCATCCAATACGCCCGCCAATTCACGATGCCGATCACGCAGACTGCTAATATTGCGAACATCATCCAGTCGACGCTCGCTTCGGCGGAACGGGTATTCGAGCTTCTAGACGAGGAAGAGGAAACGCCGGAAGCCGCGAAGCAGCCTGTACTCGGCAAGCCGCTAGGCGCGGTGGAATTCCGCGGCGTAAGGTTTGGTTACGACCCGGAGAAGCCGCTCATTCAAGACATGAATATCCGCGTAAAAAGCGGCCAGACCGTTGCCATCGTAGGTCCGACGGGTGCGGGCAAGACAACGCTCGTCAATTTATTGATGCGGTTCTACGAAGTAGGCGATGGAGCGATTACGGTGGACGGGCGGGATATCCGCGAGCTTGGGCGCGGACAGCTTCGCAGCTTGTTCGGCATGGTGCTTCAGGATACATGGCTGTTCAACGGCACGATCCGGGATAACATCGCCTACGGCCGACTAGGCGCCACGGAGAAGGAGGTCGTCAATGCGGCGATCGCCGCGCATGCCGACCACTTCATCCGGACATTGCCGGAAGGCTACGACACGGTGCTGAACGAAGAGGCGTCCAACATTTCGCAAGGCCAAAAGCAGCTGCTGACGATTGCCAGAGCGATTCTTGCGGATCCGTCGATTCTGATCCTCGACGAAGCGACGAGCAGCGTCGATACGCGCACGGAAATTCAAATTCAACAGGCGATGAACCATCTGATGTCAGGCAGAACCAGCTTCGTTATCGCTCATCGTCTATCGACCATCCGGGATGCGGACCTTATTCTCGTCATGAAGGAAGGTTCGGTCATTGAACAGGGCACGCATGAGGAGCTGCTCGCGCGAGGCGGATTCTACGCCGATTTGTACAATAGTCAATTCTCGGCAGGAGCTGCCGCAACCGCGGGATAAGGGTCCGGCTTCGTGTCTTGCGATCTTCCGCTTATAGAGGCAGCTTCGCGGGCCTGGAATGTTCATGTGCCGTTCATATCGCTATGCTACATTACCCCTAATGTGATTACATTGGGGGTTTTGTCATGATGAGACGAATGATGATTGCGGCGGGGGCAGCTGCATTGTTGCTGACGTTATCGGCATGCGGGGCGGGATCCGCCGATTCGGGCGGGACGCAGGAACAAGCGGGGGCGCAGGCTGGCGCTTGGGATACGGGCGGAGCGACCGAAGGCGGCCAAGGCGGCATGGGCGGAATGGGCGGAGGCATGGGTATGACCGACGAGAACGGGAACATTTTCAGCCTGATGGGCAAAGTGTCTGCCGTCAACGGTTCGACGATTACAGTGTATAAGTCGTCGCTGGATCCCGCGTCGATGGGCGAGCGCGGCGGCATGCGCGGCAATCGAGCGCCTGGCGACGAGAGCCAGCCGCCGAGAAGCGATGATTCGGGCGCTGCGAATGCTGCGGGAGACGGGCAAGCGGCCGGCGAAGAGGGCGGCGGGGCAGGAAGCGAGGGACAAGCGCCGGCGGGCGGTGGAGAGCCGCCAAACGGAGAGGGTCGCCCAGGCGGAGGCATGGGGATGGCGGAGATGTTCACGGACGAGCTCGTTGATATAGCGATCACGGACGGCACGCTCATCCAGAGCATGTCCTTCGGAGAGAGCGGTCCCGTGATGACCGATGTGCCTGTTTCCGAGTTCAAAGAAGGCGATATCCTGACCATTTGGCTAAAGGAAGGCACGCAGGAAGCGACGCAGATTCGCATTGGCGGGATGGGCGGCGGAATGGGCGGCGGAATGGGCGGAATGAGAGCACCGGAAGCGCCTGCATCGGGCCAACCATAACGGAGCGACAAGGGACATAAGAAGCGACGCGGAGCGAAACGTTCCTCGTCGCTTTTTTGGCGTCCAAAGAAGTGTTGGTACGCGAAACGGATCTTCTAGCCGGTGCTAGTCAGGTCACGGGAGGGTAAAAGCACACGTGTAGCCAGGATACTTGCGTATGGCGAAATCTGTTCTTAGAAGCGTATCGACGAAAGTGCCTATCTGAGGACACGAAACGAACCTACAACCCGCGCATGCGCCGGATCGGGAGCTGTAGGTCCGCGAAACGAACCTACAGCCCGCGGATGCGCCGGATCGGGAGCTGTAGGTCCGCGAAACGAACCTACAGCCCGCGCATGCGCCGGATCGGGAGCTGTAGGTCTGCGAAACGAACCTACAGCCCGCGGATGCACCGGATCGGGAGCTGCAGGTCCGCGAAACGAACCTACAGCCCGCGGATGCACCGGATCGGGAGCTGCAGGTCCGCGAAACGAACCTACAGCCCGCGGATGCACCGGATCGGGAGCTGTAGGTACGTGAGGCGTAGCTACGCCTCCAGATGTGACCTAACATAACGTCGGCGGTTGCATCCATGCCTCCCATCGACGGCCGAACTAGATAACATGACCAATAGGGGATGCGATTTTTAGCGATTCCATCCATTGTTGTTGCTTAGGCGAGATGATAACATGTCAGTTAAATTGACATGGATGATCGAGCAGCGAAGACGAGCGGGACAATAGAGGAGGCGGCGGTATGAAAGATGCGGATGGCGCGGCGGAGATCGTGACCTTTGACCATGTCAGCAAAATATACAACACGGGAACGATCGCATTAACAAATGTGAATTTCTCGGTCAAGGAAGGGGAGTTCGTCAGCTTCCTGGGGCCGTCGGGCTGCGGCAAGTCGACGGCGCTTCGGATGGTGGCCGGACTGGAGGAAGCGACCTCGGGCAGCGTCCTTGTGGCAGGCAAGGCGCCCAAACAGCTGATTCGCGAATCCGGCGATATCGCGTTTGTCTTCCAGGATGCGAATTTGCTGCCATGGCGGACCGTGATGGACAACGTCGTGCTGCCGCTCGAGCTTAGGGGAGGCAGTAGGAAGGCGCATGAGGAAGCTGCCGAGCGGGTACTGGAGATGGTCGGGCTGAAGGATTATCACAAGGCTTATCCGAGGCAACTGTCCGGCGGTATGAAAATGCGGGTATCGATCGCAAGGGCGCTGGCTGCGAAGCCGAAGCTGCTGCTGATGGACGAACCGTTCGCCGCCTTGGACGAAATAACGCGGCAATCCCTGCAGCTGGAGCTGCTGGACATTTGGGAACGGGAGAAGATGACGGTGTTGTTCGTGACGCACAACGTGTTCGAAGCGGTGCTGCTCTCATCCAAGATCGCCGTCATGTCGGCCCGTCCGGGGAGGCTGTCCGCGCTTATCGACGTAGAGCTGCCGTATCCGCGTCAGCTGAGCATGCGGACGGAGCGGGCGTTCGGGGAATATGTGAACCTCGCGTCAATGCATTTGGAACAAGGAACAGGGAGGAAGGAGCTGGGCTAATGTCCTTGTCTACAGTGGAAACGGCGGCTGCCGGAACGCAGGAGGCCGAAGCCGTCATGAGGCCGAAGAAGCGGAGCGGCGGAACCTTCATGCGTTACTATTTGGGCCCGATCATCGCGTTTGTCGTCGTTATGGCGCTATGGCAATGGATCCCGTTATGGCTTGGCATGAAGCCGTTCATTTTCCCGAAACCGACGGATGTGATCAAAGCGTCAATCGAAGACTGGCGCATTCTGTGGGAGGCGGTTCGGATAACGGTATTGGAATCCGTCATCGGATTTCTGCTCAGCGCGGTTATCGGCATCGGGGTGTCGATCCTGCTGGCCAGCTCCATCGTGCTCGAACGAAGCATCTATCCGTACGCGATTATTCTGCAGACGATTCCGGTCGTAGCCGTTGCGCCGCTCGTCGTGATCTGGTTCGGAGCGGGGTACAACTCGATCGTCGTTATCGCCTTCCTGATCGGCTTCTTCCCGGTCATCTCCAATACATTGATGGGGCTCAACTCCGTCGACAAAAACATGGACGAGCTGTTCACGCTCTATAATTCTTCCAAGTGGCAGAAAATGATGAAGCTTCGCATCCCTGCCGCGATGCCATATATCATGACCGGCCTTAAAATCTCGTGCACCCTATCCATCGTCGGCGTCATCGTTGGCGAATACGTCGCGGGGATCGGCGGCGGCAAAGGCGGTCTCGGCTATGCCATTACGATCGCGGCGGTCCAAATGAAGACGCCGTTCTTATTCGCCTGCGGCATTGCGGCGGCCTTGCTCGGAATCGGTTTTTACCTCATCGTGAGCCTGATCTCGAATCGGATTCTCGGTTCCTGGCACGAGTCCGCGATGAAATGAGAAGAACATAAAAAAATAGAAAAGTGGAGGAGAAACAAAATGAAAAAAAGTTTCGGGGGAATGATAGTCGCTTTAGTGCTGGTCATGGTTATGGCTTCGGCTTGCAGCAATTCGGGCAACGGCAACAAACCGGCGGAATCGCCTTCCGGGGAATCCGCATCGCCTTCCGCCTCGTCCGAAGCGACGGCTGAGCCGACGGCTCCAGCGGAGGCGAAGAAGGTGAAGCTCGTGCTGAACTGGTTCCCGAAGGCGCAGCACGGGGGCGTGTACGCGGCCAAGGAGCAAGGCATTTTCGCGAAGAACGGCCTGGACGTCGCGATCGAGCCTGGCGGGCCGCAAGTATCCGCCGTGCAGATCGTCGCTTCGGGCAACGCGGACTTCGGTCTCGCTCACGCCGACCAGATCGTCATCGCCAAAAACCAAGGCATCGACTTGGTCGTCGTGGCGGCGGCACTGCAAGGCAGTCCGCAGGCGTTCATGTTCCAAGAAAGCGAGAAAATTAGCGGCTTTGAGGACTTGAACGGCAGGACGGTGTTCATTCAGCCGGGCATTACGTACTGGGATTATTTGAAAAGCACCTATGATCTGAGCGGTGCCAAGGAAATGACCTATACGGGCCAGCATGTCAACTTCCTGGCGGATCCGACCTCCGTGACGCAATCGTTCGTGACGTCCGAGCCGTTCTTCATGGAGAAGGAAGGCGTGAAGGTGAAGACGCTGCTCGTATCAGAATCGGGGTACAATCCGTATAACGTCGTTCTATTCGTGACGAAAGCGTATTTGGAGGATCATAAGGAGGATGTTGCGAATTTTGTGAAAGCTTTCTCCGAAGGCTGGATGTCCTACAAGGATACATCGGCGGAGATCAATCCAGTCATCCACGCCGCCAACCCGAATATCGCGCTTGACGCGATCGAGTTCGAGGATAAAGCCCAGAAGGAGTTCGTGTACGGCGGCGACGCGGCCGAGCATGGCTTCGGTTATATGACGGAAGAACGCTGGACGACGCTGATCGACCAATTGAACGGACTTGGCCTGCTGAAGAAGAAGTTCGACGCCAAGGAGATTTTCACAACCGAGTTCCTGCCTGCGCCGTAATCGGATAAAGCGAATAACGAAGCCGTACCGAAACGAAGCCGTTCCCCTCGGAGGGAGCGGCTTCGTTTCGTTCTTTGAGGACATTCGATCAGTCGGGATAGAAAAAAGTGGAAAAGGTTACACTAACGGATGCCAAAAAAAGGGTGGAAGATGGCGGCAGTGAGAGGGGGTGGGGCACATTAAAAGCTCGGGCCAAATTAATTTCGTGCAGTTATTTATGATGTTTTCGCTTATGAACGGCCTGGCTAGCCATGTTATCGTAAATCCGATGGTGCTCGACGCGTCGGGACGCGATTCGTGGCTGACGGCGCTCGTAAGCGGAGGGCTGTTCCTGATCTGGATCGCGCTTCTCGGCTGGCTGATGCGCCGCTCCGGACAGGAGCCATGGATGGATTGGCTGTCCGCTCGGATCAGCCGTCCTTTTGCCTTTCTGCTCGTGCTTCCGGTTGCCATTCAGCTTTATTTGATCGGCGGGATGACCGTGGTGCACACCGCGACCTGGCATATTACCAATTATTTGCCGTTTACGCCTAAGCTGTTGATAGCCGGGAGCTTGGTCTTGTTCTGCATGGCGATCTGCCTGTGGGGGCTTGGCGTCATTGCCGTCGTCTCCGGGGTGCTGCTGCCGATCGTGGTCGCGCTCGGCATCTTCGTCAGCGCGTTCAACTCGCCGATGAAGGATTATTCGCTGCTCCAGCCGGTGCTTGAGCACGGCTTCAGCCCCGTCGTGGACGGCATGGTGTATACGGGGGCCGGGTCCGTGGAGCTGTTAGCCGTTATCCTACTCCAACATCGGCTGAAGAAGAAAGTGAAGATCTGGCAGCTGTTGCTGTATGGGCTATTCTCCACGCTGATCTCGATGGGACCGCTGATGGCGGCGGTTACGGAGTTCGGTCCCGCCGAAGCGGCGCACCAGATGACTTCGCCCTATGAGCAGTGGAGACTGGTCCAGATCGGCCGGTATATCGAACATTTGGACTTTCTCTCCATCTTCCAATGGTTGTCGGGGGCTTGTATCCGCATTAGCCTTTCCGTTTATTTGCTCGTGGATCTCTTCCGGTTCCGCAAGAAGAAAGTAAGGAATTGGGCGGTCATCGCCGTCATGACGACCTACGGTCTGGCTTCGATGATCCCGATTAACGAATACGACGTGTATCGTTGGATGTCCCTCTATTATATGCCGATCTCGCTGGCCGTGCTGCTGCCTCTCTCGTTCGTGTGGATGTTCGTGGCGCTATTCTCGAGAGGGCGGAAACGGAAGGAGGAATCGATGTGAAGGATTCGGATGGGAAATCCCAAGAACGGGAGAATTGGACGGAGAAGAAGCTGAGAGAATTATTCGACGGAAGCGCCGATGTCTTGATCCAGCCGTGCCGGTTCGGAGGGAACGCGGAGGCGCAGGTCATTCTGGCGTACGCGGAGGGGCTTAGCCATACCGCCGATATCGGCAAATTCGTATTGCCGGAGCTGAACCGTCTGTACGGGGAAAGAGGCGTGATCGCGGAGCCGCTGGATAGGCTGTCGGGCGTCATGCCGATTATACCGATGGGGGAACAATTGCCGGATCAGCTGTCGGAGGCGGTGTTCCAAGGCGATCTGCTCGTCTTGTTCACGGAGACCGGCGATGTGGGCTGCGTGAGCATCTCGGCCAAGCCGACAAGGCAGCCGTTCGAGTCGAATACGGAAATTTCGGTCAAAGGTCCGCGGGACGGGTTCGTGGAGGAAATTACGGTCAATATCGCGCTCATCCGCAAACGTCTGCGCAGCCCGTCGTTGCAAGTGGAGCATCTTATGCTGGGACGAAGATCCAAGACGCGGATCGGTCTGCTCTATTTCCGGGATATTCTGAACCCCTCCATTCTGAAAGAAATGAAGGAGCGGCTCGGCCGCATCGACGTGGATGCGATCGTCAGCATCAGCCAGCTCGAGGAATATTTGTCGGATTCGAAGCTGAAGCTTCTGCCGATAATGGACTTTACGGGCCGTCCCGATTACGTGGTGAGCAGCCTGCTATCGGGCCGAATCGTCATTATCGTCGACGGGCTGCCGATGGTGCTGATCGCGCCGGCCGGCCTTTCGCTTATCCTCAAATCGCCGGAAGACGCACATTTTAATTATACGTACGTCTCTTTCGCGCGGATTATTAGGGGGATCAGTCTGTTTCTATCCATCTTCCTGCCTGCGATCTGGGTTGCGCTCATGTCCTTCCATCCGGATCAGATCCCGTACCGCATGATGGCGACCATCTCGGTGACCCGGCTCGGCATGCCGCTGTCTTCGCATATGGAGATGTTCCTGCTGCTCATGCTGCTGGAAATATTCCGCGAAGCAGGCATTCGTCTCCCCAGCGCCATCGGTCAGACGCTTACGTCCATTGGCGGCCTTATTATCGGCGACGCCGCAATCCGGGCAGGTCTCGTCTCTCCTTCCGTCGTGGTGGTGGGCGCAATTACGGCCGTGTCCGGCGTGACGCTCGTCAACCAGACGCTCAGCACGCAGGTGAGCGTGCTCCGTTTTTTTTTCTTCCTGCTTTCGGCGATGCTCGGCATGTTCGGCGTCATCCTTGGCATGGTGCTGCTGCTCGGTTACATGGCGAGCCTTAAGCCCTTCGGCGTACCGTACTTGGCGCCCTTGTCGCCGCTTGGCGTCAAGCAACTCCTCATTTCCTTCCTTCGCGTGCCGTGGGCGATGATGAAGAAACGTCCGGTCGTGCTTGATACGGTCGATAGCGATAACCAGAAGGAGAATGACCAATGAGCCCGCGCCGAAGATGGTTCATGGCCGTCGCCATCGGAGCGCTGCTGATCTTCTCGAGCGGCTGCACCGCCATGCCGGACATTCAGAGCAACGCGTATGCCGCGGCGATCGGCATCGACTACAAGGATGGAAAGTGGATCGCGTACGCGCAGATCATCAACTTCACGACGATCGCCCATTCCGACCAGGTCGAGGTGGGCAAGGATACCCCGGTCTGGATCGGGGAAGGGGAAGGAGATACCGTCTCTTCGGCATTAATCGATGTCGGGGAGGCTTCTCAGCTGAGGATGTTCTGGGGACATGTGAAGGTTCTGGTCATGACGGAGGCAGCGCTGAAGAAAAACGTGCAGGACGTCTACAGCGCGATTAACCGCTATCGTGAGGTCCGGTATACCGTATATGTATACGGTACGGATAGGGACATGAGGGAAGTGCTGATGCAGAAATCGATCCTGAATATGTCGCCGCTGTATACCAAAATGTACACGGGGACGCAGGCGAGCTCCGATCGTTCCTTCCTGCTGCCGGTCACCGCGAATCGCCTCATCGCGAACCTGAACGAACCCGGCGAACCGGCCTCGATCCCGTCAATCGGCGTCGATATCGGGGATTGGACGGAGGATGACAAGCAGAAGCCGATGTTCATTCTGACGGGCGCGTATTACTTCCACGATAACAAACTCGCAGGTTGGCTGTCGGCAGACGAGCTGCGGGGAGCGCGCTGGGCGGAGTCCGCTCTCGAGCGGACCCCGCTCGTGGTGCGGAAGGATGATAAGCCGCTCGGGCTCATCATGTTCTCGCATCCCGAACTGTCCATCCGCTCCATCGCCGATGCGGGTGGCGCGAAGTTCCGAATCGGGGTTGAGGCCGAGGGCTACGTCATGGAAATGATGGATCATGCCACGATGGAGGAACTCAAACGGATTGCGAGACAAAGCATTGGCGAAGAAGTCGAAGCGACGTTCCTGAAAGGCGTCAAACACGGCTGCGATCCGTTCGGATTGTCGGAAGAGCTGTACCGGTCGAATCCAAAGTCATTCCGCAAGCTGGCGGCCGAACGCCAATTTTTTTTGACCCTCGAATCGCTGGCCGGGGTGGACGTGAAGGTTAGGTTGATCAATACGGGGAAGTACCAGGGAACGCCTCCTTGACAAATAAGAGAGCCAAGCAGGATTGAAAGCCGGAAGGGGAGAAGTTATTGGCGTAAGGTTTGCGAAAGGGGAACGAACAAAGTGGGTTACATAGAAGAAACGACAAAACATCTTTATCACTATTTGCCTGAGTTGACGCGTAAGGACGACTTTTTCGATTTCTGGCGAATGACGCTGGAGCAGGCACGGGCGGTTCCGCTTCGGCCGGAGCGGACAGCAGTCGATTATCCGATCCGCTCGGTGCGCGTCTACGATATCGCGTACAACGGGATGGACGAGACGAGGATTAGCGGCTGGTTGATCCTGCCGTCCTTCCAAGGCAAGGCTAAGGTGCCATGCTTGATCCATTACCATGGCTTCACTGGCAGCCGGGGCAATCCTTCTAACTTCATGCACTGGGTCATGATGGGGATGGCGGTTCTAGCCGTCGATTGCAGGGACCAAGGCGGCAAGACGGGGAATAGCGCCCATTATACGCACGGCTTCATGGGCAACGTCGCGAGCAAAGGCGTTCACGACAAACATGAGTATTATTACCGCTATGCGTACATGGATTGTTTGAAGGCGATCGATTTCGCTTGCGCGCAGGACGATATCGACGCCGAGCGTATCGTCATCGAGGGCGGCAGCCAAGGCGGCGCGCTTGGCATGGCGGTGGCCGCGCTCGACGATCGGGCGAAGCTTGCGATGGTCGACGTGCCGAGCAACAGCAACATCGTTGCCCGCATCGAAGGCAATCACGGTGCTTTCGGCGCCGTAACCGAATATTTGAGGCGCCATCCCGAGCAGACGGATCTGGTCATGGACAACCTGAGCTATTTCGATACAATGAATATGGCTGAACGCATCGAATGTCCCGTGCTCGCTTCGGTCGCGCTGAAGGACGAGACTTGCCCGCCGCTCATGTATTTCGCCTCGTACAACCGGATCCGCGGTGAGAAGGAGATCGTCGTTTATCCGTTCAACGGCCACGAAGGCGGCGGTTCCAAACAAACGGAAGTAAAGCTGTCCTATATGCAAGGGCGGTTCCCTGATTGGTTCGACGGCCGCTGAACTTGCGGCAGGCGGGACGTCGAATCGTTCGCCAAGGAATCGTTGCGCGAAATATGCAAATTCATGAGTCGGATGAGGAGAGATGGACATGTTGGCGAGCGTGGAGAAAACAAACGACGGATTCAGGGCCGTATACGAAAGAACCTATAATCATGCCCCTCAAGAAGTTTGGGCGTACTTAACCGATAACGACAAGCTTTCCAAGTGGTTCTCCGAGCTTCGCGTCGCGGAGCTGAGAAAGGGTGGATTGCTGACATTCGATATGGGCGACGGCACCTTCGAAGAGATGAACATTCTCGATTACGAGGAAGGTTCGGTGCTGGAATATACTTGGGGCGAGGATATCGTGCGGTTCGAGTTGTCGCCGTCCGGAGAAGGCACGCGCCTGCTGCTCATCGAGAAAATTAGCGCCTTAACGCCGCATACGCCGAAAGATTTGGCCGGCTGGCATGTCTGTCTGGACGTAGTGGCCGCTTTACTGGACGGCAGAGAGATGCCGGATCACAAAACCATGTGGGAGAAGGAATTCGTCGAGTATTCGGAGCTGACGGACAAGCTGCTTCAGATATGAAAAAACGATAGACAAGGGTGGAATAATGATGTCGGAAATGACGGTAGAATGTTCCGTTTGGGTGGAGGCGGATCGCGAGCGCGCATGGAAGGCGGTCACGGACGCGAAAGAGCTGTCGCAATGGTATTCCCCTGGCTCGCCGTGGGATATTCCGAAGCTCGAGGTTGGAGAGCCGATTTTCTTCCATCATACGCCGAATGAATATCATAGCGGCTCTGAAGTTGTAACGCTTCGCGCGATCATCACGGAAGTCGAGGAACGTTCGGCTTTCTCCGTCAGGTGGGAGTTCGACGGCGTCGAATCGGATATGGTCACTTCCTTCTTATTAGAAGAAGAGAACGGCGGAACACGCGTCACGATGAAGGAGACGGGGTACGAGGACGAAGCGGCCGCCAAGCAGACGGAAGAAGGGTACACGATGTCGTTGGCGAACCTGTACGCTTTTCTGAGCGGCAACGAGTTGCCATATTAGCTCGGGTAACCTATCAACTTAGAACATACGGAACGGATGAGTGCAAGGAATGGATATTACTTGGCAAATGGTACTGATCGTAGCCGCGGGCGGATTCCTCGCGGCTTTCGTCGATGCCGTCGTCGGAGGCGGCGGCTTGATTGCCGTGCCGGCGCTGCTCGCGGCAGGGCTGCCGCCGCATTTGGCGCTCGGCACGAATAAGCTGGCCGGCACGATGTCGTCGCTGACGAGCACGTTGGCTTTCCTGCGCTCGGGGCATATCGACCTGCGATTAACCGGCAAGCTTGTGCCGCTTACGGCCGTCGGCGCGGTGTCGGGCACCGTCCTGCTGCAGCTCGTGCCATCGGACTGGCTGCGCCCGCTCGTGGTGGTCATGCTGATCGGCGTGACCGTCTATACGCTTTTCCGCCGCGACTGGGGCAAGATTGGAACCTTTCGCGCGCTCACCAGACGCAGCGGAATCGCCATGGCGGCTGCTGCCTTGCTGCTTGGCGGCTACGACGGTTTCTTCGGACCCGGTACGGGTTCGTTCCTGATCTTCGCTTTTCTTCTGCTCGGCATGGACTTCGTCAAAGCGGCCGGCAACGCGAAGCTGCTCAACTTCACCAGCAATTTGTTCAGCCTGGCAGCTTTTGTTGTGCTCGGATCGGTGGCCTACGGCATAGGCTTGATTATGGGAGCCGCGATGGTGCTCGGGTCGCTCGCCGGTTCGCGCGTCGCCATCAAGCAGGGAGCGCGTTACGTGCGCCCGCTGTTCATCGGGGTCAGCGCGTTGTTGATCGCGCGGCAGATTTGGCTTCTGGCTGCAGGCTGATCGGCTTGCGGATCGGCTGCGGGTCAGACTTCGGATCAACCGGCATTCCTCTGTAAAATGCTAGGAAATCTTTCGTTGCAACTCCAAGGCAATCCCAGTATTCTTGAGGAGAAAGGTTGTCATTTCAGGGGGGCGTGAGAAAAATGGCACGAAGCAGAGTGGTCAATTCGCCGTGGATGTATGCGTTCGGCATGCTGGCGATGATGATTCCGAGTCAGGCGTTCAGCGCGTTTTACACGTATTACTATGTAGAGAAGCTAGGGCTCGCGGTAGGTCTTGCGACGATCGCGCGAACGGTGTTCATGATCTGGGACGCCGTGAACCAACCGATGGCAGGGTACTTCTCAGATCGGACGAATACCAGGCACGGGCGGAGGAAGCCTTGGCTGTACGCGTCGATTCCGTTATTTATCCTTACCTTCTTTATGGTGTTCTCCGCGCCGAGAGAGTTGTCCGAGACCGGCCTGTTCGTCTGGTTCCTGGTCGCGCTCGTCTTGTTCGAGGCGGTAGCCTCGATCATATGGGTCAACTACGGGGCGCTGTTCCCAGAGCTGTACCGGGAGAATGGGCTTCGGAAGAAAGCGTCCGCGATCCAGCAAGGTTACCAGATCGTGGCCATCCTGATCGCATCCGTAGCGGGACCGATCCTGTACGACGGCTTCGGCTTCGGGCCGATGGCGCTCGTATTCGGAGCGGCTTTCGCGCTGCTGATGGTGTTATTCCTCCGCTTTACGCGAGAGGATGAGGAGGCCCGCAAGACACCGCGCATGGGCATCAAGGAGTCGTTCTCCGCCACGCTCGCGAACAAGCCTTTTTGGATATTCAATATTTCCAACTCGTTTGCCCAGACGGTGAACGGACTGCTGAGCTCGATGATCCCGTTTTATGCTAAGTACGTGTTGAAGGTGCCGGAGGGACAAGTGGCGCTGCTTCTGGCCTCCATCTTCGTATCCGTCATCCCGCTAGTCGGCGTCTGGTACTGGATTATCAAACGGATGGACGGCGTCAAAGCATGGCGCTTGTCCCTGCTCACGTATGCGCTATCGGTCATTCCGCTTTGGTTCGGCAGCAATCTGGCGACAGGCATCGCCGCGGGGGTCTTGGTCGGCTTCGGCCTGGCCGGCTTCCTCGTCACGCCGCCCGTCGTGAACAGCCATATTATCGATCTCGACTACGAGCAGACGGGCCGTAGAAGGGAAGGGGTGTATACCGCGGTCAGCGGTTTCATAACGCGCTCGAGCGGACTGATCTCGGCGCTGGCCTTTCTCATCGTGGGCGTCATCTTCGGCTACGAGAGCGGGGAAAAGCCGGGCGACAATCCGGAGCTGACGTTCCGCGTGCTTATTAGCGTCGTGCCGCTGCTGCTCCTCGCCGTTTCGTTCGCGCTCTCCTATTTCGTGAAGCTTCGGCCGCTGGCCGAAGATGGCGAAGGGTCCGCAAGCGAGAGCAAACCCTCGGTGTAGTCGCGGCCGAAGAAGCTTCCAATTCCGCACTTGCAACCGCTCCGAACCGTATGATAGGGTAACGTAATAAGATGACCCGACGGATAGGAGCTATGATCATGTACGAGATTACGATGGATTTGACAAGCGATTGGATCAAGACTGTGAAGGAAGTGCTGCGCGGGGCGGGGTACGAAATGCAGGACGGTCTGGCGGCCGAGGAAGTAGCGGAGCATTACTTCCGTCTCTCGCTCCCTGACGACAAGGCGGCAGAGCTCGCAGCGGAGACGCTGAGGCGTCTGAAGGAGATGGAAGGCATCATTATCGACCACATCGACTCCACGATCGTCCCGGATATTCGCCAGCGCACGAAATATCAGGGGAACGTTTTCCACTTCAGCTGGGTCTATAATCAAGGCGAACATATCATCGAGCTGAATTCGGAATACCGGATCCCGCTCTAAGTCTTTTGAGAACGCTTGAACGAAAGAAAACCGAGTGAAACCGTATCCGACATACGGCTTCATTCGGTTTTTTTGCGTAATCGAAACATTATATCACAAGTAAAATGCAATTAATACACTTAAATATGTTAATATTTTATGTTGAATTTGTTGTTTTTAGTTGGTTTTTATCCTACAATTAAATCAAAAATCGTGAGGGGGAGAAGAATGGCGATCGCTCTTGGGCTAGTGCTTGCTTCCGGAATGGCGCATTCGATCTGGAACCTTTTTACCAAAACAAGCCGCAATAAAACCGTATTCCTTTGGCTCATCCATCTCGGAGGTTGCGCCGTGTTTCTGCCTTTCCTGATTCACGATATCTCCAGCGGCATCCCGATCGAAGGTTACGGGCTTATGGCGGTCACGATTTTGTTCCAGATGGGCTATATGTATTTGCTGCCGATTGCGTACGAGCGTGCGGATATGTCTCAGGCGTATCCCGTCATGCGCGGCGTTGCGGCGTTATGCGTTCCTCTGCTCGGCATCTGGATTTACGACGAGTACTTGACGTTTGCCGGATGGCTGGGCGTTGCGGCTATCGTGGCGGGATTGTTTGCGATTGGAGGGCTGCGGCTAGCCGGCGCGGGTCGGCGTTTAGCCGCGTTATGGCCAATTCTGCTGGTCGGGGTCATGATTACGGGATACACGCTGAACGATAAGATGTTATTGGAATACATTTCGCCATTGTCGCTGATCTTCGTATCCAATCTTGGCTCCGTCATCGTCTTATTCCGCAGCTCGATCCGGTCGAAGGCGATCCGCGCGGAATGGTCGGCGAATTGGCATAGCATTCTGATCGGCACCATCCTGTCTCCGGGCTCGTATTTGCTGTTCCTGTTTGCCATGAAGCTCGGGCCAGTCTCCCAGCTGGCGCCGATTCGGGAGATCAGCACCGTCTTCGGAACTCTGCTCGGGATATGGCTGTTGAAGGAAGCTCATGGACGAAGCAGGGTGCTGTTCGCGGCCGTCATTACGACCGGGATCGTGACGATCGGAATATGGGGAACATGAAAACGATGGCGCGACCGGAATCCTCCCCTTATAATGAAGGCTGAAGCTTGTACGAATCGGGAGGCGATTATTCCTATGTCTTTGGTTGGAGAGGAACGGAAGAGCATTATTCTGGATCTGTTGTATGCGGAAGGACAAGTAAAAACGATCGATCTGGTCAAGCGGCTGAACGTATCCTCCGAGACGATTCGAAGGTACATGGAAGAGCTGGAAGCCGAAAACCGATTGAAGCGGGTATACGGCGGCGCGGTCAAGATTAACATTGCCGGCGAAGAGCCTTCATACCTGAAGCGGGAAGTGCTGTACGCCGACGAGAAGAGACGGATCGGCCAGGCCGCGGCGCAGCTCGTCGATGACAACGACGTGATCTTCCTCGACGACGGCACGACGCCGATGCAAATGATTCATTTTTTGCCGAACAAAAAAAACCTGACTATACTCACGGTCTCGATCCCGACGCTTCACTTGCTCATGGAGTACAAAAACAAGGGCTTGTATTCCGGCGAAGTTTATTTTATCGGAGGCAAGGTCAATTCAGTGCACGCCAGGGTATCGGGCTCCATCGCGGAGAAGATGGCCTCCATGTTCCATGCGGACAAGGCGTTTGTTTCCATTGACGGCATGGTGCTTGGCAAAGGCATTACGTCGTTCGACGCGGAGCGCGGGCAATTGGTTCATCTTTTGATGCAGAACGCAAGGCAGTCGGTCGTCATGACCGACAGCTCGAAGATCGGCAGCACCCAGCTGTACCGGATAGCGGATTGGCGGGACATCGATATCGTCGTCTGCGACAAGGAAATGCCGAAGGAATGGCGCGAGACGCTCGATGAGCGGGAAGTGAGCTGGATCGTGGCGCAAGCCTGAGACCGAGGAAAAGCAAAAACGATAGATCATGGATCGGGGCTGAGAGGCTCCGGTCTTTTTTTGACATTATAGAATTAATAAATTTTCGGAGTGGGGCTTGTCTTCCGCCTCGTTTTTGTTTTAGGTGTGGTAAGGGGATGGAGCCTAACATACTAAAGCGAATCTTCTTTGATGAGCGTGGGCATTGGGATCGGATTGTAGACAAATTAAGTTGCTGGTCTGCGAAGGATGCCACGATCTGAGGCTTGTTTCGTATCGCTGAAAGGGGAGATTTTTTACGACCCGCTCGTGTGGAGAGACGGAAGAATGGTCGAGGTTGCTGGAACAGGATGTGTTTCAG
Organism: Paenibacillus sp. LHD-117; assembly: GCF_030929555.1. GTDB lineage: Bacteria > Bacillota > Bacilli > Paenibacillales > Paenibacillaceae > Pristimantibacillus. The sequence continues at coordinate 133,098 of NZ_JAVFVT010000008.1, forward strand.
GTGAACCACCGTCATGTTGTATTTACGATTGACGAAGGGCTGCGAGAGGTGTTTTTGCTTCACCGTGCTAAGCTGCTTAAACCATTTATGGATGAAGCCGTTCGAGTGATAAAAGAGTATTTTGAAAAGAAACATAAGGTAAAACCAGGCATTATAGTAGGTTTACATACGCTTGGATCTCGAATAAATTTTAATCAAGACGTATATATGCTGGTGACGATGGGCGGAATGAAGAGAAATGGCGAGTGGAAGACCTATGAGTACATTCCATTTGAAATGTTGATAAAACAGTGGCAAACGGTCGTGCTGAAGCTCATTCGCGGGAAGTTGGACGGATAGGAGAAAAAGCAAGCGCAGCCTCGTTTGCAAGAAGCCTATTCGAAGAACGGAGAAGGCTTTTATGTGTATGCGCCGAAACAGAAAGGGAAAGTAAAGCAGTAGCTCGGTTACATTGGACGATATATCCGAAGATCGATAATTGCAGTGAGTCGAATTGAGGAGTATGACAAAGAAGCCGATCAATCAGGTGTGATTCCTGATCGATCGGCTTCTCCGAGGTTCATAATGTAGTGCACTTTCCTTCTTAATAGTTATTCGTTGGTATAAAACGCAAAAGGTAATACAGAAGAAGAAAAGTTGCAATTCCAGCGATAAAACCAGCGAATAGGGCGGATCCTTTCCCTTTTTTGTAGAAAAAAACCGCTGTTATTGAAGAAGCGAGAGGAGTGACTAAAGCTAAAATAATTGTTGGTAAATTCATAATACTCTAAGTATACCAGTAATACGGGTTAGTTGGAACTGCTGTCCAAGCTTTACCTTGAACCGACCAGCCGATGGTAATTCCCCATGGTTGAATTCCAATGCTATTAATATTTGTATCATCCCAACTATGATCAAACTGGGCTCTGACTTCACGTGACTTTCCTGCAGCAGCAGCAGTTGTTTTGAAATAAGTTGTCAAAACACCATCATCCCAATTGTAATCATATCCACTTTGATTCCCCCAACCTGCGCCTCTATATCTGATTGTGTCCTGACCAGTAAAGGCTACACCTTGAGCAGTAGATGCTGCCGGGGTAGTTAGTGTTTCAGTAATGGAGTCATTCGAATTCCAAAGAGTTAATTTATGACCACCATAGTTTTGCAAACCAGTGCTGGTATCGAAGTATATTCCAAACTGGTCCATACCGCCAACATCATCAGATGGGTACATAAGATCGCAGCACCACCAAGATTTATCATCACGCCATTCTCTCACACCGCTGCTGTTATTTTTCCATGCGAATCCGGAAGAAACGCGATAAACACTCGTCATCGTGTCGTAATAAACATTCGGAGTAATTACGACGACATCCTGGTTAACAGAGGACATAGGCATTATTCCAGTTTCGCCAGTTTCACCGACATTAATAAATCCGTTATCCTCTAGGTATTCTCCAACAGCATCTAGTGATTTGGTTTGAGCATAAATCTCTAATGCTTCAGCATCAATTAAATCCAATCGTTCCTGAACTTCCTCTGGATCCGTTATTGTCGGAGTGGTTGACTGGATCGTGAAGCGAACGTTACTACCGGAATCGCCATTTTCAAGTATCGGTGATTTTGTGGCATTGCCGGCTGCATACGCTCCTGAGGTGAGACTAGTAGCAATCATCATTGCTGCTAACAGAGTATAAGTAAATCTCTTCTTCATTGTGTATCCTCCTAAAAAATTCATATTTTAATGCCATAAACAACATACCACATTAAGTATTTTTTGGGAATAAATTATTTTATTAGTAATTTTAGGAACGAAAGATTATCAGGTCAGGGGCATCTTATTGACTCTATTATTTGATCTTCCTCCCTCACTAGTTCTTTTACCCCATATTAAATAGACACCTAGAAATTCAAGATGGTTGTATTTTTTTTGAAATATTTTTTATAAAGAAGACAACACAAAAAATCACGTGAGATGGCCAATCCTCTCCGGAGCCGTTAGGCTTTTTGTTATGCCGGCTTCGCGTTTTACGATTTCTTTATCTCATCCTAATACTCCCATGATGGAAGTAGAGGACAATAGTCATCGAGTGGCAAATCTACTATTTCGAATATGGAGGAGATTATGTTGAATAAGAAAGCGCTCCGCACCGTCCTCGCAGGCTGCATGGCAATGTCGGTAGTGTCCACGGCAGCGGTTAACGCCGAGGATGCGGCGACGACATCGGAAACGACCGCGCCATCCAAAAATGTAATTGTATTAATCGGTGACGGAATGGGACCTGCCCAAGTGTCCGCCGCTCGCAATTATTTGATGTATCAAAAAGGCATCGACCATCTGACGCTCGACAGCATTTATGTTGGACAAGCGACGACATACGCGGATCGCGGCGAAGACGGCGGAACGGTCGTATCCGGCGTCGTCACGGACTCTGCTTCCGCCGGAACGGCTTTCGGCACGGGCAATAAAACGTACAACGCGGCAATCAGCATTTCTAACGAGGACGTAGCCAAACCGTTCGCCTCCGTCATCGAAGCGGCCGAGCTGGCAGGCAAATCGACCGGTCTCGTAACGACGGCTCGTATCACGCACGCGACGCCTGCGGTATATGCCTCCCACGTGAGAAGCCGCGACAACGAGAACGCTATCGCTTCCCAGTACCTGGAGAGCGGCGTTGACGTTCTGCTTGGCGGCGGAAGCGCGAACTTCATCAGCAAGGAAGAGAAGGGCAAACGTTCGGACGAAACGATCATCGACAACTTCGAAGCCAAAGGCTACGACTATATTAGCAACCGCACCGGTCTGGCGGCTCTGCCTGCGGACAGCGACAAGGTGCTTGGCTTGTTCGGCGGCTCGCATGTTGCCTACGTTCCGGACCGTTCGGAAGAAACGCCTTCCCTGGCCGAGATGACGGACAAGGCGCTTGATATTCTGTCCCAAGGAGAGAACGGCTTCGCGATCATGATCGAAGGCGGCCGGATCGACCATTCTTCCCATGCGAACGACTTCCCGACGATGATTCAAGAGATGCTTGATTTCGACGCGGCGGTGAAGGTTGCGCTCGACTTCGCGAAGAAGGACGGCAACACGTCCGTCGTCGTTACAGCCGACCATGAGACAGGCGGCCTGTCGCTATCCCGCGACAATGTTTACGAGCTGAATCTGGATCTTTGGGATCAGCAGAAACATTCCTCCGAATCGATTGCAAGCAAGCTGAAGGAAGCGAAGACGATCGAGGAAGTGAAACAAATCGTGGCGGCTAACACTTGGATTACGGACCTGTCCGACGAAGAAGCCGAGCAGATCATGGCCGGCGACGGTTCCTCCTATGCCCAAGAAGGCGCCTATAACGCCGTGATTAGCAAAAGATTGCTTGTAGGCTGGAGCGGCCACGGCCACTCCGCGGTTGACGTTGGCGTATGGGCTTACGGTCCAATCACCAGCCTGGTGAAAGGCCAAATCGACAATACCCGCATCGCGACGGCGTCCGCCGAAGTGATCGGCGTTGACCTTGAGGCGGCAAGCAAAGGCCTTCAAGCGAAGTACCTGTATCCGAAATTCAAAGTGACGCGCGACAATCAAGTGATGTTCCCGGCGAAGGCGCTGGCCGAAGCGCTTGGCGGCGAAGTGAAATGGGATGCGGCGACTCGCACGGCTTCTATCGCCCTCGGCGGCAAGACGCTGAGTGTGAACCTGGATGAGCGTACGGTCCTGATCGACGGAGCGGCATCCGGACTTGCGAGCGATGTAGACAACGGCAAGCTGTACCTACCGCTGGAAGCATTCAATCAGCTGACCGGCAGCAGCATGACGTGGGACACGTTGTCCGAGCGCATCGTCAAATAATGAACGACTAATGAGCAAGTCAATAGACGGGGGAGCGCTTGCTCTCCTGTCTATTTGCTTGAGGCGGCTAGGAGGAGGCTGAACAATGACGGATATGATACGGATTCAAGGTTTAAAAAAATCGTTCGGGGCGAAGCAACAGCAGCGTCTGCCGATCGTCCACATCGAGCAATGGGCCGTGAAGAAAGGGGAGCGGATCGCCCTGCTCGGGCAAAGCGGAAGCGGCAAGAGCACGCTGCTGCATCTGATCGGCGGCGTGCTGGCGCCCGACCAAGGCAGGCTTGTCGCAGCGGACCAACTCGTGAGCGCTATGTCGGAGCGGGCGCGGGACGCTTACCGGGCGGAGTACGTGGGGTATGTATTTCAGGACTTTTATTTGATCCCGTCGCTAACGATCCGGCAGAATGTCGAGCTTGTGCTGCCTCGCGCCGCAAGCCGGAAGGAACGGAACCGGCTGCTCGAAGAATGGTTCGAGCGCGTCGGTCTTGCGGATCGCATGAACCATCTGCCGAGCAAATTATCTCGGGGCCAGCAGCAGCGCGCGGCGATCGTGCGGGCTTTGGCGTGCCGCCCTCCGATCGTGTTGGCGGATGAGCCCACGGGCAGCCTCGACGTCGAAACGGCCGATTCGGTCATGCGGCTTCTGCTCGACATCTGCAAGGAGAACGGCTCCACGCTGCTTGCCGTGACGCATGACTTGCAGCTCGCGAAGTTATTCCCTATGACGGTGCAGATGAACGAAATCAACGAATGTCTGCGCTACTCGGGTCGAAGCGGCGATTCCTATCGAGAGGGCATGAAGGAGGCTGCGGAAGGATGAACGGCTGGACGTATATTTGGACGAATTTGAAGCACCGTTCGTTTCTGGCCGCCCTAACGATTATTGCAGTTGCGGTTACGGTGGCGCTTTTCGCCTTGATGCTGATGAGCAGGGATGGCGTTGAGGAAGGGGCGCAGAAAGGGTACGGCCCGTTCGAGCTCGTCATCGGCGCGGACGGCAGCGAGTCGCAGCTCGTGCTGAACACGTTCTACCGGGTCGGCGCTCCGACGGGGAACATCCCTTACGGGCTGCTGGAAGAAGCCGAAGAGAGCGAGCATACGGATGCGGCGTTCGGCATGACGACTGGAGACAGCCATGAGGGTTATCCCATCGTCGGCATCGATCCCGCCTACTTCCTGACCCGTTATGCGGATCGTCAGCTGGCGGAAGGCAAGCTGTACGCGGGTCTTGACGAAGTGACGGTTGGCTACGCCGTCGCGAACGCGCTGAATTTGCGGATCGGCGACACGTTCAGCGGAGCGCATGGACTTGTGGAACACGTCGAGCTTGAGCATGAGGAGGAGCAAGCAGTCGAAGAGCATGAGGGTGAAGCACATTCGGAAGGTGCGGGCGAAGAAGCCGCGCATGAAGGCGAAGAACATGCGGACGAGGCGCAAGAGGGAGAATCGCATGACGCGCACGCGAGCTTCAAATACACCGTCGTAGGCATTCTACCGAAGCTGAACACGGCGGATGATCGCGCCATCTTCACGACGATGGATTACGCATGGGCCGTTCATGAGATGGACGAAGCGCACAAGGAGATTACGGCGATCATCGTGAAGCCGAGCACCTTGCTTGGCGTGCAATCGCTCAAGACGCAGTTCGACGCGCATAATAACGTGCAGGCTGTCTATACGGGAAAGGCGGTCGCGGATGTGCTGAACGTCGTCGACACCGGCTCGCAGCTGCTGCTCATCGTCATGTTCGTCTGCGTGCTGCTTGCCGCGGTGACGCTGCTGCTTGCCCTGACGGCGTCGATCCAAGAGCGGAAGCGAGATGTCGGATTGCTGCGGTTAATCGGCAAGTCGAGATCGTATATCTTGCTCAGGCTGATCGGCGAAGGGCTGGCGTTAACCGCGATCGGGTTGTTGATCGGCCTGATAGCCGGACATGGAGCGGGAGCTTTGATGAGCGAATCGTTGTTCGAGCAAACCGGCATCCAACTGCAGGCGCTTCGTATCGCGAGCGAAGAGTGGCTGCTGATCGCGGCGACGATCGCGATCGGAACCGCCGCCTCGATTGGGCCCGCGCTTGGCGTTTACCGCACCGATGCGCTGACGTTATTCAGAGAGTAGGAGGGGTATAGTTGAGGATTAGAATACGGACAATTACGGTCATATCGGCCGCGGCGATCATCTCAGCACTCGTAAGCGGCTGCGGGGCGAAGCAGTCCGGCGGCGAATCGGGTTCGTTCGGCGATGCCGCCTCGGAAGCGCAGGCAGGTGCCAACGCCGTGGCGGCGATCGGTCAACCGCCGGCCGATTCCGACGCGCCGCCAGCAGGCGAAACGACCGGCATATCGGATGGCGACATCGAAGCGGAAGCGCCGGAGGCATCGAATACGAACGAGGCTTTGCCGTCAAGTACGGCTACGGCTTCCGAGAATATAACGACCGGGAATACGGCAGAGGGGCTGTCCGGCGGGAAACCGTCCGTTAAACCCGTGACCGCTCCCGAGTCAACGGATAAACCCCAAACGGGTTCGACCGTTACGAAACCGCCAGGGAAACCGACGGCTAAACCGACCGCGAAGCCGACAGCGAAGCCGACAGCGAAGCCATCGGCAACCGAGCAGCCGTCCGCCGATGAAGGGACGAACAAAATCCCGTCGATCACTTGGAACGGATTTTTCGACAACGAAGAGCAGACGACGCCGTCCGAGCGGTTCTGGGACTTGTCCGACGACCGCGCGACCGTCCAGATCAAAGGGTTTATGGGCGAGGTGCTTTCCTTCGACAAGAACTGGTTCCTGCTCATTCCGGAGCCGGGAGCGGAATGCCCGTTCGATAACGGGGACGAAACGTATTGGAACAAAATCATGATCGTGTTCGTCAAGGACGGGTCCAAGCTGCGTTATACATCCAAGCCGCTTCAAATTACGGGCAGGCTCGACGTTGGCATCAAAGTAGACGAATCCGGCTATAAGACGATGTTCCGTCTGTACGACGCCAAGTTTGAAGAAATCAAAGCTTAACTTGCCAAAAAAATGGAGCCGGCCCGTAGAGATCCGCTCCCAACGCAAATCCCCCGCTGAACCGATAAGGGTAGACGGGGGATTTTTTTTCGTTATTGATTCTGCTCGTCTTGTTTCTCCGCTTCGAAACCCTCGATGCTGTTCTTGCGGCGTTCGTTTTTCGCCAGAATCGTTTCCTTTTCTACGGCGGAGATCTCTTCGGCATGCTCTGCGAGATACGCCTCCGCTTCCTGCAGATTTTGTTGCGTATCCTCGATATGTTGTTGAAGATGCTCGGCGTTGTCGGCGCGATTATCCGGTTTGGCCATCGTAATCCCTCCCATCTAATTGAAAATCCTTCATTAGAATGGTCCATGATGGTATTCCTTATGCATGCCTCAATAGAGGTTTTCTCACCACATCAGAACATTTAAGTTCTTTAAGCGATAAAGCGTAAAGGAGATCTTTCTGATTGGCGATAAAAGCTTCCGCTTAAACGCGGTCGCACATCCTCGGATTACTTCGATAGTAGTTTTTCTCACTGCTTCTCTTCCCAGTTCAATTGCGCCTCGAAACGAAGCTGTCCGATCTCGGCGGCGCTTAAAGCAGGCAGCGTTGCGTCGGTGTTCACAAGTACGAGCCGCGAACCGTCGTTCCAGCCGACTTTGGCGCCGAAGGTTTCGAGCACGAGCCTTGTGGGAATATAGGTTCTGCCTTTCACGATCGTCGCCGGAGCGCCGAGCGGCTGCAGTTTGCCGTTCACGAGCGCCGTTCCGGAACCGATCGTCAATTCCACCTTGCTGCCGCTTTTGCTGGCGGCTACTTTGCGCGCGACCGGATCCCAGTGGATGTACGCGCCCAGCTTCTCCAGCAGCTCGCGGAACGGGAGCAGGGTGCTGCCGTTGCGAATCAACGGTTCGCCTGCCAGCTCGAGCAGCTCGTTGTTCCAGACGACGGCTGCCTTATAGCCGACCGAGCCTTGCGGCACCGCGCGTTCGACGAGCCAGTCGCTGGCAGGAGGGACTTCGGCCTTTAGAGGTTGATCCAGGAAATCCATCCATTCGCCGGTATGCGCGTCGATGTAGGGGTGAGCGCCCGAATAAAACAAAGGGACGCCGGGTTTTATTTTGAGCTGGTAAAAAGGAACGGCTTGATTAGGCTGATCCATCAAAAATTGAAGTTCAAGCTCATAAAGCGAGAGGAGCTTCTTTTTGGCAAGCTCCGCGGCGTATCCCGGCTTGATTTTATCGGTAAACGGAGGATTCTCGTTGTTGCGCGCTTTCGGCATCTCGCCTCCGGCATCCATTGTGTAAGCGGCATGCATGGCATACCTCAGCTTTGGTTCGCTGCTCCCGTCCGACCATTGCAGGAAAGGTTCGAGCTCCCGGTAGAAGATGGCCGCGGCGTTTCCGGCTGGCAGCATATCCCGAGGAATGTTGAATTCGGTTTTGCTCCAAAGGACATGGTGTGCGACGACTTCTCCCGTCACGCGGTCCACCCAAATCTGGAAGCGGTTCAGATCGTAGCGGATTCCCGAGTAGGAACGGTCGAAACGGATTTTGTGATACGCTTTGCTTTCCCATCTGGTCGAATACTCGGACTCGGGGTAGCGGTTCAGCATCCAATCGGCGTCCAGCGGCCATCCCTGATCGTTAGCGTATTGTTCGGCGATCGCGACCGCTTCTTCGAACGTCGTTTTTTCCTTGCCGATGTCGAAAGGAGGGTCATTTGGATCGCCGCTTATGGAATCCCAACTCTTATGTTCGTTGAATTGCACAAGCTGCCCCGTCGCCGCATCGAGCGAGATGCTGCCCATCGTGCCGGAATCGTCTATGGCGTAAATGATTCTCCATTTATCGCCTAGCATTCCGGCGGATTCTATCCTAGCGAGATCCGGCAGCAGCTTCAAGACTTTCGCTTGTTTGATCGCCGCTTCCTTGTCCGCCAGCTTCACGTCAGCCGCGGCGGCTGCTATTTCCCCGGAAGTAGAAGGGACTGTCATTGTCCCCAAACCGATAGCCGCCGCAAGCAACAGCTTCGATAACGTCCTAAACATCGCGCTTCACGCTCCTAATCATGAACAATGTGTCGACCGATCATCTTCTCTTCCCAGTCCAGCTGGGCCTCGAACCGAATTTGCCCGATTTCCGCGGCAGTCAGCTCGGGCAACGCCGGATCGGTATGGACCATGACGAGGCGGGAGCCTTGATGCCAGCCGACTTTGGCGCCGAGCGATTCAAGCACGAGCCTCGCGGGAATGTAGGTGCGTCCATTTTCAATTCTCGCGGGAACGCGAAGCTTTTTCAGTTCGCCGTTCACGAGCGCCGTGTCGGAGCCGATCGTCAGCTCCAGCGTGCTGCCTCCTTTGCTGACGGTTACGCTGCGCGAGACTGGATCCCAGCGGATATTCGCGCCTAACTTCGCTATAAGGTCTCGCAACGGGAATAATATCGTGCCTTGCTCGTAAATAGGAATATCCTTCAGCTCCAGCAGCTTGTTATTCCAGACGACCGTGGCTTGGTAATCGACGGCGCTCTCCGGCACCGCGGCATCGATCAGCCAATCGCTGGCGGGAGGCAGTTCGACGCGAACCGGGTCATCCCCGAAGTCGATCCATTCGCCCGTACGGGCTTGAATAAAGGGATGCTCGCCGGAATGGAACAGCGGGACGCCCGGCTTGATCCGCAATTGGTAATAGGGGGAGGCTTTGCCGGGAGCATCGTTTAGGTAATGGAGTTCCAGATCGTATAACGAGAGTAACCTTTTTTTTGCCAGCTCCATGGGATAAGCGGGTTTGATTTTATCGGTAAACGGCGGGTTCTCTTGGTTGCGTTCCTTAGGGAGCTCCCCTCCGGCGTCCAACGTATAGACGGGGAGCATGGCATATAGAAGGTTGCTGTCGTTTGCATTCTCGAACCAATACGACCATTGGAGGAACGGATCGATTTCCCGATAAAAGATGGCCGCAGCTTCGACGGCAGGAAGCATATCCTTCGGAACATCAAAATCCGTTTCGTTCCACTCGACATAATGGGCCTTCACTTCTCCCGTTTCGCGATCCACCCAAATATCGAAGCTGTTCGGCGTATACCTGATGCCGGCAAACGAGCGGTCAAATCGGATTTTATGGTAAACGGTGGTTTCGAACCTAAGATTAACGACTTGGGGATAAAGGTCCAGCATCCACTCGGCGTCCTGCATCCAGCCTTGACTCTCCGAATACTGCTCCGCGATGGCGGCCGCTTCTTCGTACGTAATCTTTTCTTCGCCGAGGAACACAAGAGGAGCCCCGTCAAGTATGTAGGTGCTGCCGAAATTTTCTTGAAATGCCGTAGGCTGCCCTGTGTTCGCATCCAGCGAAACCGTTCCGTACCGCCACGCTTCTTTTTCCTTGTATTTAATAGTCCAAGAGTCTCCAACCCGCTTGGCGGTTACAGCGGTCGCCGTTTCCGGCATCAGCTGCAGCGACTTTGCCTGTTTGATGGCGGCGCTGCCAACCTCAAGCTTGACGGAGGGCGAGACTTCCACGGTTGGCTCGGTAAACACTTGTTGCGGAACAAGTTCAAGATGAGCAACGCCCGTCGGCGCGTCGGCTCGAACTTGCGAGGCCGAACCGACGCTCGTTTCGAAGTCCATAGCGGCGTTTGCCGAGCCAATAGGCACTGCCATCGCAGCCGAGATGAAGAGCGCTGCCAAACGTTTGTTGCTTTTTTCGCCCATCGCATATCCACCATCCGTCTAAATTAATAAAATATTTCCAATACCATAGACGGAGTTGGCGGCGAAAGGTTGCGGTGTGCACCGGACAAACTGTACGATAATTGTAATCAATCGAATAAGCATACGAGCGATGGAAGGGACGAGCCGAAATGGATAAAATGATGTTTGTAGAAATCGGGATGGGGATTGACCTGCATGGGCAAAACGTGACAAAAGCGGCGGTGCGCGCGGTGCAAAACGCGATCCACCACAATTCGATGCCGGGAATCCGGTCCGTGCTTCCGGGCGGGGATCTTGCGAATATGAGAGTCAACGTGAGGCTTGCCGTGCCGGTAGACAAGGAGTCGCTTGACTTGGACGTTGTTCGGGAAGAGCTTCCGTATGGGCAAGTCACTTTCGAGGTTGTTGACGGAGGCATGCTGACAAGCAGCGGCATCGTGCTGGCGGACAAGGATGACGTGAACGACTTGGCGTATGTCGTGATTGCATCCGTGGAGGTAGGGTACTGACGAAAAGCGCGAAGGCGGGAAGCTTACAAAGTTGTCATCTCTTTTGTAAGAGCAATCGATGGTTGGTTGTTCGGCTAGGCCTTATCATTAGGACATAGCCGCAGACAAAGGAGATGACAAGCATGAGTAAACGTAATGTCAGAACGGTTGCCGTATTACTTGGCTGTGTGGTTAGCATTGTCTTTACCGGCCGGAAAAATGCGGCGTTCACTGAAGAACAAGGCAACTTAAACAAAAAGGCCTAGTAGAACGATCCTAAAAACCGTTACATTTGCGGTTGATCTAGAATGTTAATATGCTAACGGAAGCGGATGACGCTATTCGGCTCATTTTGCTTGATTTCAATTTCTAACGGATGTATAAGGCCTTATTTCTGGTTTTCAGTCTGAAAAACGCCATTTTTTAATAGAATAAGAGCTCTATTTTCCGTTAGATATCCATATAGGCTCATAATCGCATATTAAGAGCGCTGACTTCCGTTAGATCATCCAGTGGTTACGAAATTCCGGAGAAATCTACTTGACGATAGATAGCGCGTAGCAAAAGGATGTTTGGTCTCGGAAACGGACCAAACATCTTTTTTTGGTGCATGCTTACCCGGAGACAACCTTCTTAACCCCCTCAGCGCGCGTATTTCGTTCTTCATTTTTGCCGAAGAAGAGCCAAGCGAAAGGTACATGGCGCTGCGCGAACGCGACGATGACCCATGTGCCGAACAGCGCGAGCAGGAATCCGCCCGCGTACCACAGGTGGAGAACGTACGGCTCGGCGCCGGTTGGCCGAAACTCCCGATAAACCGCAAGAAGCAGCGGGTGTAGCAGATAGATGCCGAAAGTATAGGTGCCGAGCAGTTTGAGAACCCGAACCGTGCGGGAATGCGCAAACCGTTTCTCCGCATGGAACGCAGCTTGCGTGAACGCGATCGCCGAGAGAAATGCGAAGACGCTCCATAATAATTGGAACAGTTGCTGAGGAGAGGAAACGCCGTGCGCGCGCAGCTGGAACCAGATCCAGGAATGGAGCAATCCCGTTGCCGACCATCCTACCCATAATGCGATCGTGAAAAAACGGTACGTTGAAGTCCGATTTTGCGAAGCGACCCATCCTCTAATAAGCTCATATTTGCTGCCTGCATATGCGCCAAGCATGTAGAAGCTGAAGTAGGAAAACGCCCAACTGCCGATATACGGAATGTCTGCAAGCTGATCGGCCCCGTAGAACCCCCATTGTATGGCTAGACCAACCGGGATCGCCCAAGCGGCAAGCCGCGGGTAAGCGCGGAACAGCCAGAGCACCAGCGGGAACAACAGATAGAATTGAATGCTGATGAAGACGAAATAGAGATGGGAATATGCCGTGCCCGTCGCGAGTTTGCCGAGATAATCCAGCGCAAAGTTAGTTGGACGCTCCGCTTCCGTTCTCGTAACCGCGACGGCAATATAGTAGATTGTCGAAAATACAGTATATGGTATAATGATGTGGATTAGCCGCTTCCTGTAAAAGGAAACGAATGTCTCTCTAGCAAACGGGCGATCCTGATAGCGCAGGAATAAGACGAAGCTGCTCAAAAAGATAAAAACGGGCGTGCCGAATTTCATGAAGATATTCGCGAAGTTGTAGAGGAAGTAGCCGGTATCCGTAGTGCCTTTCATCTCCATGGTGGCGAAGGATGTAGCATGGACCGCGAGGACGCCGAAGATCGCGACGGCCCGGACGAGATCAAGCTCCGTAATGCGCGCTCGCCGTATCGTGCCGATAGGAAGTTGATTCATGAATACCTCCAGCCAATCAATTTTGTAAAAATTCCTATATATCCCAAATCCAATTGTGGTCTACAAATATGGCCGTGTCAAGTGAACGAGAATTGCACTTATGAGCCAGCAATCGATCGCTAGAGTCGACGAAGCCCGATGAATCCAGGAGGAAACCTAACCAATGATGCGAAAGAAGAGAACGGCACTGATTATTTTTTTATTGTTAATCGTATTGGCGGCCGCGGCCGTCGCGGGATGGATGTTCTACAAGGAAAAAAATAAAACCGTCAACGTCCATGAACCGCGGCCGCTGACGAAGGTCGAATCCGTCGCGGAGCCGAAGGACCGCTACGACGTCATCGTGGCGGGCACCGATCCCGAGGGCGTCGCCGCGTCGATCTCAGCCGCGCGAAACGGGCTGAGCGTGCTGCTCGTCGACGGGCGGGAGCGCGAAATCCTCGGCGGACTGATGACGCTGGGCTGGCTCAACTCGCTTGACTTGAACTATTCGCCGGAGCAGCCGAAGCTGTCCGGCAAGCTGAATTTTTTGAACAAGGGTATTTTTCAAGAATGGTACGACCGGATCGAAGGCACGTCCTTCGACGTGAACACGGCGGCCAACGCCTTCTACGAGATGGTGAAGGACGAGCCGAATATCGACCTGATGATGAAGGTCCGGAGCATGGAACCGGTCGTCGGTACGTGGAAACCCGCCGCGGCCATCGAGGGGATACGAATCGTGGACGCTGGGGGAACCGCGCATGAAGTGAAAGCGGGGGCCGTCATCGACGCGACGCAGGACGCCGACATCGCCGCACTCGCCGGCGCGCCGTACACGATCGGCAGGCAAGATATCGGACGGCCGCAGGATCAGATGGCCGTCACGCTCGTGTTCAAGATGAGCGGCGTCACCCAGAAGGTGTGGGATTCGTTCGCGAACATCGGCGACGGAACGGGCATCGACAGCATGAGCGCTTGGGGCTTCTTGAAGGCGCGCGAATACGTGTCCTCCAATCCGGAACGGGTCGGCATCCGAGCGCTGAACGTTGGCAGGCAGAACGACGATACGATTTTGATCAACGCTATGCACATCTTCGGCATCGACCCGCTGAATCCGGCTTCCGTGCAGGAAGCGCTTGAGATCGGCACGAAGGAAGCGCCGCTTATCGTGGACTACCTGCGCAAGACGTACAAGGAGTTGAAGGACGTAGAGTTCGCAGGCGTCGCGCCCGAGCTTTACGTCAGGGAGACGCGCCATATCGAAGGGGAATACCGCCTCACGACCGTGGACGTGGTGGACAACCGGGATTTCTGGGACGCCATCGCTTACGGCTCCTATAAGGTCGATATTCAGCGTTTGAACGCGCAGGACCGCGGCGCGATCGTCGTGGCGCCGGAGCAGTACGGCGTGCCCTTCCGCACGCTCGTTCCGCTCGGCGTAGACAACCTGCTAGTCGTCGGTCGCGCCGCAAGCTTCGATACGATCCCTCACGGCAGCGCGCGCGTCATCCCGCTCGGCATGGCGACCGGCGAAGCGGCCGGCGCGGCGGTGAAGCTGGCGGCGGAGCGGAGCCTCTCGTTCCGCGAGCTGTCGCAGTCGAAGGAAGGGATCGTCGAGCTCCGCGAGCGCCTGACGAAGCAGGGCATGGAGCTGACCCGCGCGAAGTTCGAAACGCCGGCATACGCGAAGCATAAATATTATAAAGGGCTGCTGGCCGCCGTCAGCATGTCGCTCACGTTCGGCGGCGACCACAACGACGCCTGGAACCTCGACGGTATCGCCACGGCCGGACAATTCGCCAACAACATGCAGATGGTGAAGACGGTCCATGCCGATTTCTTCGGCGGCAATCCGTACGAGGCGATCGCCGATCTGGATGAGCCGGCCAAGCTGCCGCTTACGCTGGAGCAGCTCGCGTATACGGTTTGCTTAAGCGCCGGCTTATCCGTAGAGCCGCAAGGCGCGTTAACCGAGCTCAAGAATCGCGGCTGGCTCGCCGAATCGACGCTGGCCGAGATCGAAGACACCGAGGAACTGAAGGTCGGCGAAGTGTTCTCGCTGGTGCGGGATGTGGTCGAGTTCGCGGTTGGCGTTGTTTACGAGTGACTGACGAAGAAAGTGACTGACGAAGAACAGGGATGCGTAACTGGCGAAACGTAGAGCACTACGAGGGAGCGCATCTTTCATACGAGCCGTTCGCCTGGGCAGAGCATTGGGTCGATTGCGACCGAGTGCTCTTTTTTGTCAAAAACATGAAGGAGCGATGGCGATGGGAGAAAGAAGAAACGTGGCGGTGTTGGTGTACGAGGGAGTGGATTCGCTAGACGTGACAGGGCCCTTCGACGTATTCGCGGTGGCGAGCGATTGGGGGCGGGATTTCCATGTGTACACGGTGGGGATGGAGAAGAGCGCGGTGAGGACGGTGAGCGGCCTTACCCTGATGCCGACCTATGGCGCTCGCGACGGCGACTGTCCCGATCCGGATATTCTTGTCATTCCCGGCGGATGGGGCGCCCGCAAGGAGATGTATAACGCGGAGCTGACGGAATGGATCGGAGCGGAATGCGCGCGGGCGGAGCTTACGTTATCCGTCTGCACGGGCGCGCTGCTGCTGGCCAAAGCGGGCGTGCTCGAAGGTTTGAGGGCGACGACGAACCGCAGGGCGATGGAGCTGCTCCGGGAAGCGGCTCCCGCCAGCGCGACGATCGTCGAGGATGTCCGTTACGTCGACAACGGACGAATCGTTCTATCCGCCGGCGTCACGGCGGGGATCGATGCGGCGCTCTACATCGTTTCCAAGCTGCACGGAGAAGAAAGGGCGACGGACACCGCCTCCAAGTTGGAGTACGAATGGCATCGCGAGCCTAACGCATGCGCGGGCGACGTCCGCAAGCCGCTCCATATTCGCAGAGCGAGGGCGGATGATGTGGATCGGCTTCGCGGATTGCTGTGCGAGGCTGCCCGGTGGATTCGCGCCGAGCACGGCTTCTGGCAATGGCGGGAGGAGATGTTTACCGCCGAGAGGGTATCCGCCTATGTGGCCAGCCACGAGATGTTCGTCGCCTTCCGGGGCGGGGAGCTGGTTGGCTGCTTCTCCGTCCACTGGGCATATGAAGAAATATGGGGAGAACAATTCCATGACGACGCGGGTTACGTGCATCGGCTGGCGGTGGCGCGTTCGTGCAAGGGCGAGGGGATCGGCAGCGAGCTGCTGGCCTTTGCCGAGCAATACATCCGGGAGAAGGGGAAGCGTTGGATGCGCCTCGACTGCATGGCGGACAATCCCGGCCTTAACCGGTATTATGAACGGTCGGGTTTCATCCTTAAAGGCAGGTTTGACGGGGAAGGCTGGAGCGCGAATTTGTATGAGAAGGAATTAAGGCGAGAAGGCGCTACGCCCTGATTCCTTTGAATACATTGGCAGCTTCATACCCAGTAAAAAGGGAGAGAAAATCGCTGTTCGGCTACAGCCAGCCCAACATGGAACCAGATTTCCTGCAGATCTGCAGGAATTCCCAGTCAAACGAGCCGGAAATCAATTAAATCCTACACTCCGTACATCAATTTTGCCAATAATGAGCGACTGTGGCGGGAAAACGGCTGAAATTGATGTACGGAGTGCAGGAATGTCTAATACACGATTGGCTCGCTTCAAAAATGATGCACAAACTGCATCAATTAAGTCGGCAAGAATCAGCCAACCGGCACCGCGGCATCGATTTTTTCCAGCAGGAAGGTCTTAAACGCGTGGAGTTCGTTCTGGTTATAGCGGGCAGGCGCTGCGTTCGAAGCGTATTCGTTTATCGCGTTCTCGGCGAAGGGGCGAAGCGGCTCAGGGAGCGCGCCGGCTGCCCATTGGCATGCATCCGTCTTGGAAAGGATCGACCCCGTTTCCTTGTAAGCCCAAATGCGAAGCAGCGACAGGACGCCTTCATTCTCCAGGTCGCCGCTTAGCTTGGCGCTGTAGTCCGCATCGGCCCTGATGGAATGCCAGAAATCCGATTCCGGCACGTCGGGCAATATTGCGCTTGGTTCGGGGCCGTACAAGGTGACACCGAACTGCTTCGTAAGCCTGACGTGGCAAGCGAGGTCGCTGTCCGTCGCGTCTCCTTCGAACCGCCAGAACAAGTCATCCTCCCGGGCTTCCATCGCTTCGAACCGCTTCCGCCAATGTTCGCTGAAATGGAATTGATACGGCGTTGGATAGCTCCACTTCTCCATATCCGACTTCAATACGATGCTTGCTTCCACGTGCACCGGCTGGCGGTGCAGGCTGAGGAAAGCGATCATCAGCTTAAAACGTTCCTTGGCGGAGAGCGCCCGGTCGACGACGATCAACAGGTCGAGGTCGCTTCGCTCAGGCAGGAAGCTGCCGAGCGAGATGCTGCCGTGCACATACACGCCTATGAGCGATTTCCCCAGGTAATCGTGCAAATAGTTCCGGATCAGGTCTGCTTGCCGCCTCACGTCCGGCGGGCAGTCCTTCCAGTCATAACTTTTCATGATGTTCCTCCTTCAATGTTCACGTTGCATCTTACTTCGCAAACATTGTCTTTATTCCGATCCATCGTTCGTGAACCGCTATAAAGAAATGTAAATCCTTGGAGCGATGGCCGCAAGGTGAGAGGAAATCTATAGTCAAACTTTACCGTTCGGCCCCCAACGATTCAGCTATACTTAAAAACATGAGAACCAAGAAGCTGGATGTCGGGGAAAGAGGAAGATACGGAAATGGAACAAACGATAGACGAGATATTGCAACGACTCGCCCATCTAAACCTCATTGCGGCGGGGCGGCCGGAGGCGAAGGCGGTTAAAGGGACAACCGAAGGACGGGTTTATATTTTATCCGAAAACGGTACGCCTTCGTACGTGCTCAAGCTGGAGGACGCGATTTACACGCGGGAAACGGCTGATTTTCTAAACCGGTATTCAGAGTCGCCGCTGCTGCCGACGCTCCTTCACGCGGATCCGGAGCACCGTTATTTGTTGTATGCCTACCAACGGGGAACGACACATATCAACAGGGGAAGCAAGCTGGACTGGATGAATAGGCTCGCGGCCGGGCTGCTTAATCATTACACCCCCGAGCAGGAGTTCCGGGACTTCGGAAGGCCGGATTCGCCTTGCCGGACATGGCGCGAATTTAATCGGAGAAGCCTCGAGTTCGCCAAAGAGACAATCGGGGACGTTCTTCCCGCGAAGGATCATAAGATTGCCGAAAGGACATGGGAGGAAAAACTGCGGGACTGGGGCGCGGACGACAAGTATTGGCTGCACGGCGATACGGGCGTTCATAATTTCGTCTTCCATGAGGAGAAGATGGCCGGCGTCATCGACCCGTCGCCGATCGCCGGGCCGATACTTTATGATTTCACGTACGCGTTCTGCTCGTCTCCCGACGACTTGAACGTCGAAACGCTGCTGCGCGCCTATGAAGGATTAAGCGTCCAAAGGGCCGAGCCTTCGGAGGTCATGCTCGAGACGGCATTCCAGCTTTACTGCAGGATCGCGATTTGCCTCATGCACCATCCGCAGGATTTGCCCGCTTATTTGGCGGCTTGGCCTTCATGGGCGACCATGATGGAGGAACTGCTGGATTAACGCTGCGGTTCCTCAAGCTCAAGCGTGACGGGGCAGTGGTCGCTTCCGAGAATATGGGCATCGATGCCGGCATCCTTCACCGAAGGAACGAGCCGCTCCGATACGAGGAAGTAGTCGATGCGCCAACCCACGTTGCGCTCGCGGACCTTCGGCATAAAGGACCACCAGGTGAACGCATCCGACCGTTCGGGATAGAGGCGCCGGAACGTATCGGCGAAGCCTGAATCGAGCAATTTTGTCATACATTCGCGCTCCTCCGCCGTAAAGCCGGAGTTGCCGTGGTTGGACTTCGCGTTTTTGAGATCGATCTCTTGATGGGCGACGTTGAGGTCTCCGCATACGACGACGGGCTTTAGCTTGTCCAGCTCGTTCAGGTAGCACATGAATCGGGCTTCCCACTCCAGACGATAGTCCAGGCGGGAGAGGTCGCGCTTGGCGTTCGGCGTATAGACGGTCACCATGTAGAAATGCTCGAATTCCAGCGTAATGACGCGGCCTTCGGGCTCCTCGTCGGTTTCAAGCCCGTACCGGACGGAGAGCGGCTTGATCCGTGAGAAAATTGCCGTGCCGGAATATCCTTTTTTCTGCGCGTAATTCCAGAATTGATGGTAATCTTCTCCCAGCGGGAGCTCGATCTGGCCTTCCTGCAGTTTCGTCTCTTGAAGGCAGAAGATATCCGCGTCCTTCTCGCGGAAGTAGTCCAGGAACCCTTTGCCCACGCAGGCGCGCAGACCGTTCACGTTCCATGAAACCAATTTGATCGTCATGTCGATTCGTCTCCTTGAGTTGATATATGTGTGTGTTCAAAAAGTCCGGTTTTCAGCACATGAGCTTATGCTTCCGATGCTGCGTTTTTTTCAAAAACGCTGTAGAAGGTTGGATGAAGCTAGGAACTGAGGAGCGGAGCGTAGTGGCAGCTACGTGAGCACCGGAAGGTCCGGCTGAATTCAAGATTCGATGCCGAATAAGCTTCCTGAAAACCTTCGTGATCAAAATTGGACTTTTTGAACTTCCTCTATAGTCATTCAAAAATAACAAACCTAGTAAAGATATACAACCGCTTCGGACGAAATTGTGATAGAATTAGAGAACATACGTTTGTAAATTGGAAGCTGGTTGGAAGGAGAAGTTATGAAAAAAGCATCAAAATCGGGTGGATGGAACACCTATTACGACATGCTGAGCAAATATTTGTTCCCGCATAAAGGCGCATTGATCGCGCTGACGCTCCTGCTGTTCGGCCTGATCGGGCTGCAGCTCGCGAATCCGCAGGTCATCCGCTTCTTCATCGACACGGCCGGCTCCGACGAACCGCTGGAGACGCTTATGTACGCCGCGCTGTTATTCATCGGGTTCTCGATCGCGCAGCAGATTATCGCCGTCGTGTCGACCTACGCCAGCGAGAACTTGGCATGGCGAACGACGAATAAGCTTCGCGGCGATCTGGCGGAGCATTGCCTCAAGCTTGACATGACGTTCCATAAGTCCAACACCTCGGGCTCCCTGATCGAGCGGGTGGACGGGGACGTGAACGCGCTGGCGAATTTTTTCTCCAGCTTCATCATCCATTTGGGCGGCAACTTGCTGCTCATGGCAGGCATCATCATTCTTCTCTTCCACGAAAATGTTTGGATCGGCGCGGGCATGCTGCTTTTCGTCGCGTTCGCGATCGTGATCGTGCAGCATATTCGCAAATATGCCGCCCCGGTCTGGCGAGATTGGCGGCAAGTGAACGCGGAATATTACGGCTTCGTGGGCGAGCATCTGGAAGGAACGGAGGACACAAGGGCGAACGGCGCTTCCGGCTATGTCATGGGCCGCTTCTACGGACTGCTCCGCCGCATGCTTCCGCTTCGAAGGAAGGCGTTCCTCGGCTTCGCGTCGATGTGGATCACGACGGTCATCGTCTTCGCCCTCGGCAACGCGATGGCGTTCGCGATCAGCGCCTTTCTGTGGAAGTCGGGCGCGATCACAATCGGCACAGTTTATTTGATCTTCTTCTACACGGAGCTGCTTGCCAAGCCGATCGAGAAGATCCGGACGCAAATCGAGGATCTGCAGAAGGCGGATGCCAGCTTGCACCGTATTCGCGAGCTGCTCTCCATGAAGCCTAGCGTGCAAGACGGACCGGGGGCGAAGCTTGCGGAAGGGCCGCTGGCCGTTTCCTTCCGGGGCATGACGTTCGGCTACGACGATTCGCCAACGATCAAGCGATTGAACTTGGAGCTGAAGCCGGGCGAGGTCCTCGGCCTTCTCGGACGAACGGGCAGCGGGAAGACGACGATCGCGAGGCTGCTGCTTCGGTTCTACGATCCGCAGCAGGGCGAGATCGCGTTGAACGGAATCGACATTCGTTCGCTCAAGCTTGCCGAGCTCAGGAACGCGGTCGCGCTCGTGACGCAAAACATCGAAATTCTGCAAGGGACCGTCCGGGACAACTTAACGTTTTATGACGAAGCTATTACGGACGGAGCCATCCATGACGTGCTGGAAGAGCTGGGATTGGGAGACTGGCTCCGTTCGCTGAAGGACGGTCTCGATACGCCGCTTGATTCGGGCGGCGGAAGCCTGTCGGCGGGAGAAGCGCAGCTGCTGGCTTTCGCGCGCGTCTTCTTGCAGAACCCAGGACTCGTTATCCTTGACGAAGCTTCCTCCCGGTTAGATCCGCTTACCGAGCAGCGCCTCGAGAAAGCGGTCGACCGGCTGCTGCGGGAGCGCACATGCATCATCATCGCCCACCGGCTGTCCACGATTCAACGGGCGGACCGGATCGCGATCATGGAACATGGCGTACTGGCGGAGAGCGGCGAGCGGGAGAAGCTGGCCGGCGACCCGTCTTCCCGGTTCAGCCGCATGCTGGCGGTCGGTCTAGAGGAGGTGTCGGTATGAGTACGTTCCGCTTTATGATGCGATTGATCGGATATCGGAAAAGCTGGTACATCGCCAACGCGGTAATGTGGACGATTATTTATTTGATGCCGGTATTCCCCGGCCTCATTACCAAAGCGTTTTTCGACTCCTTAACGTTGGACCGGCCAGCCGAGCTCGGCATCGGCCTGCTTGTGCTGCTGCTCATCGCGGCGGCCATAGCCAGAAGCGTATTTATTTGGTTCGGCTTCATTACGGACGTGAACTTCCGCTTCCGGGTGGGCATGCTTCTGCGGCGCAACCTGCTGGAGCATGTGCTGAAGGAGCCGGGGGCCAAAGCGATTCCTTGCTCGCCGGGGGAAGGCATCAGCTATTTCCGGGACGATGTTGACCAGTCGGAGGAGGCGGTAAGCTGGTCGGTCGACGCGTTCGGCATGACCTGCTTCGCGGCGGTATCCTGCTATATTCTGATCGGGATCGACGCGGGGATGACTTTGCTCGTGTTCCTGCCTCTCGTGCTGGTCGTTACCGTGGCCCAGCTAGCGACGACTCGGCTTCAGAAGTACCGGGAAGCAAGCAGGAAAGCGACATCGAAGGTAACGGGAGCCATCAGCGAAATGTTCGGCAACGTGCAAGCCATTCAAGTGGCAGGCGCGGAGAAAAGGGTCGTCGACCGCTTCAGGGCGCTCGGGGAAAATCGCCGCCGCTCTATGCTGAAGGATAAGCTCATGACGGAAGTGCTCGATTCCATCTTCTCCAACACGGTTAATCTCGGCACGGGACTTATCCTGCTGCTCGCTGGGCAGAAGATGAGGGGCGGGGAATTCACCGTCGGGGACTTCGCTTTATTTGTCTATTATTTGACGTTCGTAACCCAGTTTATTTCGAACTTCGGGAAGTTCTTGACCTTCTTCAAGCAGATGGGCGTCGCGCTCACGCGGCTGACGTTTATGCTTCAAGGTGCTCCGGCTGCCGTTCTGGCGGCCCATCTTCCGCTTGGCTTGAGAGGCGAAGAAGCCGCGATAGCCAGATCCGCCGCGAAGGCTGGCGCAGATTCCGGCGCTGCCGTGCTTTCGGGAGCATCGTCGAAGAACCGCGCGCCATCCGGCAACGGGAAGAATGCCGTCGCGGCGCAGCCGGATCGATTGGAGCTGCTGGAGGCGGTCGGACTGACTTACCGGTACCCGGAGACGGGTCGCGGCATAACGGATATCCAGTTAAGGCTTCCGAGAGGTTCCTTTACGGTCGTGACGGGGCCGATCGGCTCCGGCAAGACGACGCTCGCGCGCGTCCTGCTCGGGCTGCTGCCGAAGGACGGAGGCATCGTCCGCTGGAACGGCCGTTTGGTGAAGGAGGAGCTTGACGATTTCTTCATTCCGCCGAGGAGCGCTTACACCGCGCAAGTGCCGAGGTTATACAGCGACACGCTGCGCGAGAACATCCTGCTCGGACAGCCGGACGATGAAGTTAAATTAGAACGGGCTCTTCATACGGCGGTCATGGAAGAGGATCTCGTCCAGTTCCCCGAGGGACTCGGCACGGTCATCGGGCCTCGCGGCGTGAAGCTTTCCGGCGGCCAGGCGCAGCGGACCGCTGCAGCCCGCATGCTGGTCAGGGAGGCGGAGCTGTTCGTCTTCGACGACTTGTCCAGCGCGCTGGACGTGGAGACGGAGGAAAAGTTATGGTCGCGGTTATTCAGCGAACGCGGAGACGCGACCTGCCTCGTCGTCTCCCATCGCAAGGCCGCGCTTGCCAAGGCCGACCATATCATCGTCTTGAAAGACGGCATGATCGAAGCGGAAGGGACGTCGGAATCGCTGCTGGCTAGCAGCGACTCGTTCCGCAAGCTCTGGTACGGCGATCATGGCGACGGCGTCGGCTAAGTAGGCGAATAAGTAAAAAATGGGCGGGGCGATTCGTTCATTCTGGATGAAAGCAAGGCGGCGCATCGTGATGAACGATAGCGCCGCCTTTTTTTTGTTCTTCTGCTCATTTCAAAGTAATGGCATTGTTTAGAGCTTCAAACTTACGACCAGCACAATGGCAAGAATCGCGGTCAAAGCTACGGCCATGGTCGTCAAGTAACCGGTCAACGCGACAGTTCCGCCAGGCTGCGCGGTCAGCCGTTTCTTCAGCTTGCCGCCCATCACGCCCGCGACGATCAAGAACAGCAGAATGACCGTACCGCCGCCTTTCTCCATTAGGTCCAGCCAGAACGGTTTGTCTGAACTGAGTCCCATACGCACGATCATGATGACGCCGCTCGCCAGCACGACGACCGAAGCGGGGTGCGCGAGCCGACTGAACGTGCTGACGATCCGAACGGACAAGGCGTTCGCTTCAGGTTTGCCGAGCTGCCCTTTCAACATCGCGAGCATCATAATGACCGCTAGAATGGCACCGGCCCAAACCATCAAACCGGCCAAATGCGAAAATAACAACAAACCGTATTCCATTTGAATAACCTCCCATACTTGATCTAACGCGCGGTCGTTCGACCGGTTCCGTTATGCATTCCTCTATTCGCGCCGGCTTTCATCCATCGTCCCATTAGCACCAATATAGCAGGCAGAAGCATGCCTCGGATGATAAAGGTGTCCAGCAAGATGCCGATCGACATGATGAAACCGAACATGAACAGCTCCTGCATCGGCTGGGTCATGAGTACGCAGAACGTAGCCGCCAGAATGACGCCAGCCGATGAAATCACGCTCCCGGTCCGGGCAAGTCCTTCTTGGACGGCATTCTTCCAGGGAAGGCGCTTCGATTCTTCAGTGATCCTCGATACAAGCATGATGTTGTAGTCCACGCCAAGCGCAATCAGGAACACGAACGAGTAGAGCGGCAACCGGTAGCTGAACGCCTCGTAACCGAATCCATAGCGGAGGATGCCCCAGCCGATCCCGAGCGCCGCGGCATAGGACAGCAGCATCGTCGCCATCATCGCAATCCCGATCAGAATGGACCTTGCTTGGAAGAGAAGCATGATGGTGATGAGCAGAGTGACAAGCGCGAACACGACGATCGTATCCCGTTCGTTCATGTCTCTCACGTCCAGCTGCTGGGCTGTCTGCCCCGCAAAATGCAGGCGATACGCGTTCGGGTCAAATCCCGCTTCCCGAAGCATGTCGCGACTGCCGTCGCGCAGCGTCTTCACCGTTCGCAAAGCTTCTTTCTCGAATGGGTGATCCGTAAGCGTAAGTTCGAATCGAAAAGCTCTTCCCGAGCTCGAGAGCGACTCGCCTTGACTCGTCCCGCCGCCGATCCCTTCAAGGGAGCCTTGTTCGGTCCCTGCATCGGAGATACCGCTCACTTGACTCAGCTCTTTCCGAAGAGATGCCAGCATGCTTTGCCATTCATCGGTTATCTCCATCTTGGTCTCGCTCTCCAGCACAACCGTTACCGGAGCCAAAAGCCCTTCGGAGAAACTTTCTTCCAGCCTCTCGAATCCTGCCCTGGAAGACATGTCTTCCGGGAATGATTTTAAGAGATTAAAAGAGAAACCGATGCCTAGCGCATTGGCGGAAGCCGCGACCATCGCAACGGAGATGACGGCCGCGACTGCGGCTGGTCTCGTCGCGACAAGTCGCGCAACAGAATCCCAGAGGCCCCTCTTCTGTCGCTTGTCAGGCAGCTTCGGATGGGGAACGCGGATCGCCGCGCGGCCGGCGAGCGTGAACACGGCTGGGATAAGCGTGAGGCCTCCGAGCAGAATGACGATCATGGCAACGGTGAAGACAGGCGCGAACGAATGGTAAGGCTCGAAAGCGGCCGCGAACAACGCGATGACCGCAAGCAGCACCGTGCCCCCGCTGAAGAGGATCGGTTCCCCGACCTGCGACATCGCGGCGCGCATGGCTTCGTGTTTGGAGACCGTCCGGCCCAGCTCTTCGCGGAAGCGGGAGACGACGAAAAGGCAATAATCCGTCAGCACAGCGAATAACAAGATCATCATGATCGACAGGGCTTGTTTGTCGACGGCGATCCATCCCGCCTGCGCCGCGAGCCCAAGCAGCCGATCGACGACCGCGTACACGATTCCCGCGACGAGCAGCGGAAGCAAAGCAAGCAATGGCGAACGATAAATCGCGATAAGAATGACGAGAATCAGTCCGACCGTTGCGAGCAGAAGCACGAGATCGGCGTCAGAGAACAGCTTGACCGTATCGCCGGCAATCCCTGCGGGACCTGTTACGTCAAGCTTTAATCCATGAAGGCCTGTTTCTTCGGCATGCGCTCGGATTTCATCCAGCGTATCCAGGATCTCGCGGGAAGAGGCATCTTCGCGCATGGCCGCATTAAGCAGCATCGTGCTGCCGTCTTCGGATAAGAATCGTTCACGGACATCCACCGGTAAGCGGTGGAACGGCAACGAACTTGCCACGTGTTCGGGTTTCGAATCCGAAGATAACCATTCGCTTAGGGCAATGATCGATTCCAGCTGTTCCGGAGTGATCGGTCCCGAAGGATGATGGAAGACGAGCAGGGCGGCTGCCCCGTCTTCTGAAGGGAAATGGGTTTCGATCTGCTCTCTGGCTTCGGCTGACGGCGTACGTCCAAATGCACTGCCTTCGCTGCTGCCCACGGCATGTTCCTTTGCGCCGGGGGCAATGACCATGAGCACAATCAGAACCGATAGCCAAACGCCGACAACGGCAATACTGCCTCGGCGCGAGCTTACGGATTTTGTTAAGGCTTGGAGTGGGGATATCATGCGATCGCGACCTCCTGTTCTGGGATACAGGCTTCATCCTAGAACAGGAATATGAACAATCGATGAACGGAGTGTTACAAATAGGGGAGCGTTACGGAGAAGGACGTTCCGCTGCCGGGGACGCTGGTTACGTCGATGCGGCCTTCATGCAGTTCTATGATTCGGCGTGCGATGGACAACCCAAGCCCGCTTCCGGCGACGGCGCGATTCCGAGCTTTGTCGGCCTTGTAGAACCGATCGAAAAGGTAAGGGAGGTCGGAGGCGGGAATGCCGATCCCCGTATCCGTTACCGTGACGACGATGCCTTCTCTTCCGTCGGCGATATCGAGAACGATCCGGTCGCCCGGCCTGCAGAACTTGATGCTGTTCGAGATCAGATTCATCCAAACCTGGTACATAAGTCCTTCGTCCCCGCTGACCGTAACCTCGGGGAGATCCAGCTCTATGTCCAGCGATTTCTGCGACCATTGCCATTCCGTCACGATCAAGACTTGCCGCAGCTGCTCGTCCAAACGGAATTTATCCCTTTTTGGCAGCCCCGTTTCCCTATCCAGCGCCGCCAGCGTCAGCAGACCTTTGCTTAGCGAGGAGAGGCGCTTGCTCTCTTCGTGGATGATCGATAAATATTCGCGCTCTTCTTCCGGCGACGTTTCTCCGTTCAGGATCGCTTGCGTGAACCCTTGTATGGAAGTAACCGGCGTTTGGAATTCATGCGATACGTTGGCGACGAATTGTTGGCGCATCTCGTCGAGCCGCTCGAGCGACTGGGCCATCCTCGAGAAATGGCGGGCGAGATCCCCGATTTCATCGTTACGGCTCATGTTCAGCTCCATGCGGTAATTCCCGCCGGCGATGCGCTCGGTAGCGGCCTCCAGCGCTTTGAGCGGCTTCACGATGGTCCGGGTCAAAATAACGATTAAAGCCAGACTAATGAGGAACGCGTATCCCAACAGCAAAGCGAGGAGCACGCGGACATCACCGATCTGTTGCTCCAAATTGGGTTTTATGAAGAAAGCGTAGGTTTCCCCGTTCGCATCGAGCGGAAGACCTGCCGTATTACGAAGGCTGTTCTCGAAGAAAGCCATGATTTTTAATAAGCGGGATTGTTCCGGCAGGCCAAAGTAAGCTTCTCCGTCGATGACGTTACGCACAATGGAAGGGTCTAAGCGGGAATCCTTGAACGGATCTCCGAAAGAAACGCCGTTCTTCTCGTCTTTTGCCAAATAAACCTGAAAGCCCATTTTGGAAATACGGGTCAAATACTCGTCCAAAACCATTCCGGGCGACGCTTCGTACACCGCTTTTACTTGCTCCGCGATTGGAAGCACCTTTGTTTCGTTATGATGCTGAAGCCGTTTCGCGTAATAATAATTCGCTCCGAGCAGGGCGGCCGCAACGCTGAACACCGTAATGCCGATGAAGATCGCAACGATTCGCACGTACAAGGTTTTCATTTGCCCAGCGCCTCCAGCTTGTAGCCGATGCCGCGCACCGTCGCAATGACGAAGTCGTCGCCGGTTTCGCCGAATCGCTCCCGCAGCCTCTTGATATGGACGTCAATCGTGCGGCTGTCGCCTTCGTATGCCTCGCCCCATACCTGCCGAAGCAGTTGCTCGCGCGTGAAGATTTGGCCCGGGTGGCTCGCCAGCTGAGCAAGCAGCTCAAATTCCTTGAGCGGGAGCTGGACTTGCTGGCCGTTCACCGTTACTTCGTAACCTCTGCGGTCGATGACCGTTCCGTTCAGCGTTATCAGATCGGAGGAGACGACCCTGTATCTTCGCAGCAGCGCCTTGACCCGGAACAGAAGCTCGGCCGGTTCGAAAGGCTTCACTATATAATCGTCGGTTCCGGACAGGAAACCCCGAGCTTTGTCCTTTTGCTCGCCCTTCGCGGTCAGCAATATGACGGGGATGTCGTAATAATTGCGGATTTCCTCGCATACCGCAAGTCCGTCCTTGACTGGCATCATCACGTCCACGATGGCTAGATGAATGCCGCCGTTCCTCAGGATCGCGGTAGCATCTTCGCCGTTCTCGGCTTCGTGGACGGCATAACCTTCTTTTTTCAAATAAAATCGGAGCAGTTCCCGGATATGGGAATCGTCGTCCACGGTCAAAATTTGCAGTTTCATGGGTTGCCGCCTTTCTCGAATCCATTTGTTGTCTGGAGTTCCCTATTTATTTCTTTTCCCAATTGCGTTAATATGAAATTAACATTTATGATGCGTGCGACCGTCGCGAAGACGGTTTTTCTTTTTGAATTTAAGAAAGTATGGGCATGGTATTAATCAAGGAGAGTGAGCAAAACGTGAATGCAATAACGAATGTCTATCGTCAGTCGCCGTTCTGGGCAACCTTTATTCTTATTATGTTGAAAATGGTCTTATTCCGTCAATTTAACTTCGGCACGATCCAAATAGATCGCCTCTTGGCGGACGCGGCAGCCGTACTCGTCATCCTGTGCGTGATCGAGCTTATTACGACCCGCCGATGGAAGCCTCCGGTATTCGGAGTTTTGAACGGGCTGTTGTCTCTAATCTTGTTCGCTTGCACCGTCTATTTCTCGTTCTTCGGCAGCGTGCCGACTTATTCGGCGCTGCACGGTCTTGATCAAGTCGGGCAGGTGAAAGACAGCGTCGAGTCTGCGATCAGCATAAAGTTTTTCGTTTTCTTCCTGGATCTGATCGTATTGCTCGTCGTTTCGCTTGTTACGATTAGAAGCAGCAACCGCAAGAATGGAAACAATGCCGCAGGGAAACCGCTATATGTAGGCATCGCGCTCATCGTCGCAATCGGCGCGTCGTTCCTTTATATCCGCCAGGATATGGACATTTCCAACGAGCTTGTGCAGGCGGAGCGGCTTGGCGTCCTGAACTATCAGGTGGCAACCGCCATTAACGAACGCAAAGAAAACGAAGCGATCAAAAACGGCGATCCGGATAAAACCGCCGAAGAGCTCGCCGCGCTCGTGAACGGCCAATATAACGAAGAAGCGACCGAAGCGGGAACGCCGAAGCTCTTCGGTGCGGCCAAAGGGAAAAACGTAATTGTTATCCAGTTGGAGTCGTTCCAAGACATCATGGTTGGACTCAAGGTTGACGGACAAGAAGTGACGCCCGTGCTGAACGACCTGATCGCGAACCAAAACAGCTTTTACTTCACGAATGTCTTCCAGCAGATCGGACAAGGCAATACGTCCGATGCGGAATGGAATGTAAATACGGGAATTTACCCGACCGGCACCGAAGCGATGTCCAAAGGCTATGGAGACCGCGCGGTTCCGGCGCTTCCAAGACTGCTTTCGGAAGAGGGCTACGTAACCAACACGTTCCACGTCAACGATGTGACATTCTGGGATCGCAACAAGATGTATCCGGCGCTCGGCTTTGACAAATACTATGACCGTCCTTACTTCAACGACGATAAATTCAACGCGCTTGGCGCATCCGACGAAGAGATGTACCGCGTCGGCTTTCAAGAACTTTTGAAACACCACAAAGAGGGCAAACCGTTCTACGCGCAGTTCGTCACGACATCCAGCCATCACCCGTTCTGGGTACCGGAGAAGTTCAAGCATATTGAAATTCCGGCATCGCTCGAGAAGAAGCAGCTGGGTTATTACATCGAAGCGACGAACTACACCGACTACGCGCTTGGCCTCCTGATCGAAGATTTGAAGAAAAACGATATGTGGGACGACACGATGCTCGTCGTCTACGGCGACCATTTCGGCCTGCAGACGAAAGAGAATCCGATTGAATTCGTCGAAGAGGAGCTCGGCATCAAATACGACGACCGGATCGGACGCTTCAATGTGCCTTTCCTGGTTCACGTGCCTGGCGTCAAAGGCGAATCGTCGAAGCAAGTCGGGGGCCAGGTCGACGTAATGCCGACCGTCGCCAACCTGCTCGGGCTCGATCTGAAGGGAAAAGGCGTTTCCGTATTCGGCAAGGACTTAATGAACACGACGAAGAACGTCATCGGCATGCGTTATTACCTCCCGACAGGTTCGTTCTTCAACGACGATATCATGTTCATTCCGGGTAAAGGCTTCGACGACGGCACCGCATACGATATCGAAACGATGGAGCCGGTCGCCGACTTCAGCAAGTATCGGGCGGACTATGACTACATCTTGAACTTGATGAAGCTGTCAGACGAATACGTGAAGCTGCTTCCGAAGCGATAGTGACACGGAATCGTTAGCCAACAATATGAAATCTTGTTGTCAAGCGCTTGTCCCTTGCGGATAGGCGCTTTTTTGTATACTTATTCTGCGAATCTAAACGCGGGAGCCTCTCAATCAATTTGTTCCATTGCGCAATGATGCTATTTCTGTTACAGTACATGGAATGTAAATGAATTAACGAACGTTCGTTAAGGAGGGTTACGATGAGTACGGCGATCAAGGATGCAGCGCTGAGAATGTTCACGGCTTATGGTTACGAAGGCACATCTCTGGCGCAAATCACCGACGAAATCGGTCTGAAGAAACAGTCGATCTACGCCCATTTCAAAGGGAAGGACGACTTATACCTTCAAGTGGTGCGTGAGGCGTTCCGGACGGAGCTCTTGCGGATGGAAGAGACGATTGCCTCGACCGAGTCCGTCTCGCTTCACGATAGCTTGTATCGGATTCTACGCTCGTACGTCGACAGCTACCAAGACGGAAGCAGCCTGAAGTTCTATTTGCGCACCGCCTTCTTCCCGCCGCCGCATTTGTTCGACGAAATCGACGGATATGCTTGCGAGCATATCGATAAGGTGTCGGAAATGACGAGGGGCCGGTTCCGTCAGGCGGCGGATCAGGCAGAACTGGACGAGGGCATGATCGATGTGGCGAACGAAGCGTTCGCCGCGCTGCTCGACGCAATCTGCGTGGAACTTGTGTACGGGAACGTCGAGCGGACGGAGAAGCGGCTCAAGGCGGCATGGACGGTGTATTGGAACGGCATCATGTCGCGTATCGGCTAATTCGCGGCCGAATCTACTTGCAAATTCAGTCATACGGAGGTACTACCATGTTTCACGCGAATAACTGGAGAGAGCGAACTTCCTTGTTCCTCAAAATATTATGGCCGATCATGGTCGCCCAGGTCGGTTTGTACTTGATGACATTGACCGATACGATCCTGGCGGGACAGGTCGGCACCGACGATCTCGCGGGCGTAGCGATCGGTTCCAGCTTGTGGGTGCCGATCATTACGGGGATTAACGGCATTCTGATGGCGATCTCTCCTATTGTGGCGCAGCTCGTCGGCAAAGGCAAAAGAGACGAAATCGCCAAATCGGTTACGCAGTCGCTGTACTTGTCGGTCGTGCTGGCTCTAGTCGTCGCCGGGACGGTTGCGGTCGCATTGGGGCCGATCTTGTCCGGCATGAACGTCTCGGACAATGTGGAGCATATCGCTTATCATTACGTCATAGGTCTTCTAATCGGCATTGTACCGTTGTTTGCATCGAATGCGCTGCGTTATTTCTTCGATGCCCAGGGCTATACGCGCATTTCCATGATCATTATTTTGATTGCGATACCGTTCAACGCCCTGTTTAATTACATCCTTATTTTCGGTAAATTCGGTCTGCCTGCTCTCGGCGGCATCGGTTCGGGATACGCGACGGCGATTACGTATTGGATCGTGTTTGCGATGAGCGTGTGGATGACCTTCAAGGTACAGGCGATCCGCGGCTTCCGGCTGTTCGTGCAGTGGGCCAAACCTTCTTTGAAAGCATGGAAAGAATTGATGGCGATCGGCGTGCCGATCGGAATGGCGATTTTTTTCGAGGTTAGCATTTTTTCGGTCGTCACCTTAATGATGGGCATGCAGTATTCAACCGAGACGATTGCCGCCCACCAGAGCGCGATCAGCTTTACGTCGCTCGTCTTTATGATTCCGCTTAGCATCTCGATGGCGCTGACCATCGTGGTCGGCTACTCCGTGGGAGGAAGGCGGTTCCACGCGGCTCGGCGGTATACGTTCATGGGCGTTTGGGGTTCCGTCGGCTTTCTGGCGATATGTTCGGTCTTCATGTACGTGTTCAGGGAACCCATCGCCTATATGTATACGAATGAACCGGAGGTCGCGAATCTGGCAATCCAGTTTCTTCTGGTATCGATCTTCTACCAGTTGTCGGATGCGATCCAGTCTTCGTTGCAAGGGGTGCTGCGAGGGTATAAGGACGTGCAGGTCCCGTTCATCATTACGTTCGTATCGTATTGGATCATCGGCATTCCGTCGGGGTACGTTTTGTCTACTTATACAGAGCTAGGACCGTTCGGCTACTGGATCGGAATCATTATCGGATTGACCGGATCGGCAATCGGGTTCTGGATTCGCCTGTCGACTATTCTAAGAAGCTCGACAGTCGCCAAAACAGCAGCGGTTAGCTCATGAAGAAGGAAATTGATCCGTCCCGCGCGAATGTTGAATGTGGTATGAAGCTCGGATGTACGACTGGGGAGAGCAGAGATGCCGGCAATGACGGTAGAAGAGGCGGATGCGCGAATGGACGTAACAGTGGACGTACAGGAAATCATAGATGAACATCGTCGTTACTTCGACGGCGGGGCAACGAGGGAAGCGGAATTCCGACTGCTTCAGCTTCGAAGGCTGAGGGACGGGATCATCAAACACGAGGCGGCTTTGTTCGATGCGTTGTACCGCGATTTGCGCAAAAGCGAGACCGAGTCGTACGCGACGGAAATCGGGCTCGTACTGGGCAGCATCACCTATATGCTGAAGCATCTACGCAAATGGATGAAGCCCCGTAAGGCGAAGACGCCTATGCCGCTTCTCGGAAGCAAAAGTTATACGGTTCCCGAGCCTTACGGGACGGTCTTGATCGTGGGTCCGTTTAATTATCCCGTCCAGCTGGTGTTGGAGCCACTGATCGGCGCCATCGCAGCTGGCAATTGCGCGGTCGTCAAACCTTCGGAGAGCACGCCGCATGTGTCGGCCGCCATCCGGGAGCTTATCCGCGATACGTTCGACCCGGCTTATGTAAGAGTAATCGAAGGGGACAAGGACGTGACGTCGGCGCTGATCCATGCGCCGTTCGATTATATATTTTTCACTGGGAGCACGAACGTGGGACGGATCGTCATGGAAGCCGCCGCGAGAAATCTGGTTCCCGTTACGCTCGAGCTCGGGGGCAAGAGTCCAGCGATCATCGACCATACGGCCAATCTGGAGCTGGCGGCGAAGCGGATCGTATGGGGCAAGCTGCTGAACGCGGGCCAGACCTGCATCGCGCCGGACTACCTGCTCGTTCACGATTCGGTGAAGGAGCGGTTGGTGCCGCTCTTGAAGGAGACCGTTCGACAGTTCTACGGCGAAGATCCCGCAGCGAGCGAAGATTATGGAAGAATCGTGAACGATCGGCAATTCGATCGGCTAACGGCGATTATGGAGGAGGACCGCGATCGCATCCTGTGGGGAGGCGGGCGCGACCGGAACGACTTGTATATCGCCCCGACGCTGATCGACGCGGGCAAATCATTGCATGACGGGGAAGGCAGTGCGGCAATGAGGGATGAGTTGTTCGGTCCGCTCCTTCCGGTGCTGACATTCAATGATTTGGAAGAAGCCATTCGCTTGGTTCGCGGCCGCAGCAAGCCGCTGGCGCTGTACTTGTTCACCGAGGATGCGGCGACGGAGCGTGAAGTCATGGGAAGGTTGTCGTTCGGTGGCGGCTGCGTGAACGACACGTTATCGCATATTATCAACCACCATCTGCCGTTCGGCGGCGTAGGGGCATCCGGCATCGGCGGCTACCACGGCGAACACAGCTTCGAGCTGTTCTCCCACCGGAAGAGCATCCTGAAGCGAACGACGCGCTTCGAGCCAGGTTTCTTGTTCCCCCCT
Source organism: Paenibacillus sp. LHD-117 (assembly GCF_030929555.1). Classification (GTDB taxonomy): domain Bacteria; phylum Bacillota; class Bacilli; order Paenibacillales; family Paenibacillaceae; genus Pristimantibacillus. The sequence continues at coordinate 166,954 of NZ_JAVFVT010000008.1, forward strand.
TACAAGGGCAAGCTGAAGTGGGCGCGAAAAATATTAAAGTAACTTTTATTGAGGCGATACGGAACCAGTTCCGTATCGTCTTTTTTTGTGACGGCGTACCTGCAGCGCAGCTTACCTTCATGATCATAGCTTCAGCAGGCTTCAAAAACTGCTGAAATGTTGCAACGCTATCCTATAACCTTCTCTTGTTACCGCTTACAATGAAATGGAGATCGTTGGTACAAGGGGGAATAGGGATGTATGGCATACACGTACGAACATGGTTTATCGCTCTGCTGATCGCGGCATTGTTATTGCCGGCGGGCGGAGGCGGTCTCTGGAACGCGGTTCAGCAAGCGGCCGCGGCTTCGGCGGCTGTAACGACAGCGAGTGTCGAAAGCGATACAGGCGGCATTCGGCTCAGCCCGATCGCGGAGCTTGCTGATCGCCCTGACTTTATTCGCGGAGCGGATGTGTCGATGCTCCAGCAAATCGAAGCTAGCGGAGGCGCCTATTACGATGCGGATGGCGAGGAGAAGGATTTGCTCGCCATTTTGAAGGATAACGGCGTGAACTGGATTCGGCTGCGCACCTGGGTCGATCCGACGGACGCGCAAGGGCAGCCGCTCGGCGGCGGCAACAACGACACGGAGACGACGGTCAGCCTGGCGAAGCGCGCGAAGGCGCTCGGACTGAAGGTGCTGCTGGATTTCCACTACAGCGACTTCTGGACCGATCCCGGCGAGCAGGAGAAGCCGAAAGCATGGCATGACCTCAGCGGCGAACCGCTTGCGGAGGCGCTGTACGACTATACCAAAGAAGTGCTGACGGCCATGAGCGATGAGAACGCGTTGCCCGACATGGTTCAGGTCGGCAACGAAACGAACGGCGGCATGGTGTGGCCGGACGGCAAGACATGGCAGCAGACGGCCGGCGAAGAGATCGGCGGTTACGACGGTTGGGTACAGCTGATCGATGCGGGGACGGAGGCAATCCGGGAGTACGCTCCGAATGCCAAGATCGTGTTGCATCTCGCGAATGGCGGAAATAACGGCCTGTACCGCAACGTGTTTAATCAGTTGACGAATCGAGGCGTCGACTTCGACATCATCGGGTTGTCTTATTATTCCTATTGGCACGGGACGCTCGAGCAGCTGCGCGCCAACATGGACGACATTAGCAAGCAATACGGCAAGGACGTCATGGTCGTCGAAACCGCGTATGCGCGTACGTTCGATAACGGGGATAGCCACGGCAATATTTTCGGCTCGAACGAAGAAAACGTCGGAGGTTACAAGGCGACGCTGCAAGGCCAAGCATCATCGTTCCGCGATGTGATGGAGGCCGTGGCGAAGGTGCCGGACGATCGCGGCTTGGGCGCGTTCTACTGGGAGCCGGCTTGGATTCCGGTGGACGGAGCCGGGTGGAAGACGGGAGAAGGAAACGCATGGGATAACCAAGCGATGTTCGATGCAGAAGGGCTTGCGCTTCCGTCCCTGCAGGTGTTCGATCCCGACTCCGAGCTTTACAGCGAAACGGAGTTGCCGGCCGAGGTCGTCCTGGTCCGCCCTGCCGCGCTGCATGTGACGGTCGGGCAGTCTCCGACTCTTCCTGCGACCGTGAAGGTGGAATACAGCAACGACCGTATCGAGAGCAAACAGGTGACTTGGAATGCGGTGCCTGCCGATAAGCTGCAGTATCCGGGGACGTTCACGGTGGAAGGCAGCATTCCCGGCATAACTCTGAAGGCGACGGCAACGGTAACGGTGCAAGGCGCGGCCAACTACGCGGCGAATCCCGGCTTCGAGACAGGCAGCTTGTCCGGCTGGACCGTTAGCGGAGATACGGCCGCTGTCGGCGCTGAACATTCGGCCGCTCCGGCAGGCAACGCCTATAACGGCGATTATTCGCTGCATTATTGGCTCGACGAGCCGTTTGTTTTCACGGCGAAGCAGACGGTAACCAATCTTCCGGCAGGCACCTATACATTAAGCGCACGCACGCATGGAGGAGGCGGAGAGAAGAGGCTCCAGCTGTATGCGTTATGCGGCGGCGAACGCGTGACGGCCGATATCGTAAACACGGGCTGGCATGCATGGAAGCAGCCGACGATTCAAAACCTTGCGGTAGCCGAAGGCGGTTCCTGCGAGATCGGCGTCGAAGTCGACGGCAACACTGGCAGCTGGGGCAATATAGACGAAATTATGTTCTACCGCGATGCTTCCGCAATTACGCTGCAAGCGCAGTCTGCCGTCGCGCAAGGGGCAGCCTTCGAGACGGAGCTCGGCGTAGCCGGACTGGCGAGCAAAGCATACTCGCAAGACTTAACGATTCGTTATGACCATACAAGATTCCAGTTCGTAGAAGCCAAGAAAGGAAGCTACGAATCGGCACTCATCCGCGCGCAAGAAACAGAGCCGGGCACGATCCGCATCCTGAGCTCGCATCCACAGGGATTAAGCGCGCCGGGCACGACGATCCGCTTGCGCTTCGCCGCTAGGAGCGATGCGCCCGTCGGCGAGGGCATTATCGCCGTCGACGATGCGAAGCTTGGCGTCATGCCGGGCGGAGCGGTCCTATCGCCGGCCTTGCTGGATGCCGTCCAGGTCAACGTCACGACGCCTTCTCCGGTCGTGCCGCCGGACTCCGGCGATCAAGGGGGTGCCGGAGAACCGCCGATCGTGCTGCATGAGGACGGCTCGGTGAGCACCAGACTGACGACGACAGTAGCACCGCAAGGCTTCAAGGAGGCATCTGCCGAGCTGTCGGAAGAGTGGCTGAGTAAGCTGCTGAAGCAAGCGGAGGCAGGCGATTCGAGCTTGGCGCGATTATCCATCGAGCTGCCTGAAGCAGCGGGAGCCGAAGGTTATTCGTTGACGCTTCCGGCCGAAGCGCTCCAAGGCGAAGCCTTTATACAGGCGATCGAGCTCGTGACACCTCTGGGGACGATTAGGCTTCCGGCCGGCATGCTGCAGAACGCAGCGGAAGCGGCGCCTAAAGTGACCATTCACATCAAGACAACAAAACCGGGCGAGCTTGGTTTGGGCGATTCCGGACTGCAGGCGATCGGCGATCGGCCGGTGCTCGATCTATACGTAACCTCGGGAGGAGAACGCCTCGCATGGAGCGATGCGGATCAACCGGTTACCGTGACGATTCCGTACAAAGAGAACCTTTCCTCGGCATCGGCTCCCGGAACTATCGTCGTCTGGTATGTCGATGAAGAAGGCAACATTACAGCGGTTCCGAACGGAAGGTACGATGCAATAGCCGGAACGGTCACTTTCGTCACGACCCACTTCAGCCATTATGCCGTCGCGAAATTCGCTAAGACATTCCAAGATATCCTCGGGATGCCATGGGCGACTCAAGCAATCGAGACGTTGGCCGCCAGAGGCGTTATCGAAGGGCGAGGCGACGATGTATTCGATCCGAACGCTCAGGTGACGAGGGCGGAATTCACGGTCATGCTGACCCGCGCGTTAGGCTTCTCCGCCGAAGGCGGGACGGCATTTAGCGACGTAGCAGCCGACTCCTACTATGCCGCATCCGTCAAAGCAGCCGCGAAGCGGGGCATCATTCTTGGCGACGGGCAAGGCAAGTTCAAACCAAACGATTCGATTACGCGCGAAGAATTGGCCGTCATGACCGTTAGGGCGCTTTCCGCATCCGGCATACAGCTGCCGCAGGGCAGCATGGAGGCATTCGCCGATGCCGATGACGTATCGGTTTATGCGGCGGAAGCGTTAGGCAAGGCGGTGCATGCAGGGATCGTAATGGGGAAAAGCGGGCGTCTGATGCCGGCTGCTGAAGCTACAAGGGCGGAAGCAGCCGCGATCATCACAAGAATGCTCTCCCTCCAGGATCAAGAGGAGGCTGAAAAGTGATGGAATGGCAATCTGCAACCCTAACGAAACTCGCTAAAAAATCTGTTAGAGCGGCCGCGGCCCTCATCAGTGTCATGCTGCTTCTGTCGGCGGCGCATGCAGGCGCTGCGGAGGTGCCTACGAATGTGATCGCAAACGGCGGCTTCGAGAACGATCTTACCGGCTGGACGCGCAGCGACACGGCGGCGCAGACGGCATGGAGCAACACCTCGAATCCGAAAACGGGCACGTTCGCGTTTAATTGGTGGCATAACGCGGGCTTCAGCGTAACGGTATCGCAGACCGTAACCGGCCTGCCGGAAGGCAAATATTCGTTGAGCGGCTACTCGCAAGGCGGAGGCGGAGAATCCGTATCCCGCCTATTCGCGGAGACGGACGGCGCGAAACAAACGGCGGACTTCCGCAATATCGGTTATCTGCAGTGGATCGAAACGACGATCCCTGCCATCAACGTGACCTCCGGCACCGTTACGGTAGGCTTCGAGATTACCGGCTCGGCCGGTAACTGGGGATCCATCGACGATTTTACGCTGATCCGGGTAGGGGATATCGACGCGGAGCCTGCTGCGATCGTCTCGATTCTGCCCGTAACCGCCGAAACGTTAATCCACGATGAGCCGCAGCTGCCAACTGTCGTAACCGCCGTGTATAGCGACGGGAATCGTGCTCAGCTCCCGGTCGAATGGGATGCCGCCGATCCTGGGCAATATGACGCGATCGGCAGCTTCGTCATCGAAGGAACGGTGGAAGGAGATACGGAGCTGCGCGCGCAGGCGACGATTGGGGTCCAGTACCGGAATTTTGATGTCAATCAAGATTCGTTCATCGATGCGGGAGACCTTGCCGTCATCTCTTACTACATGGGCGTCTCGCCTCACAGCCTTGACGAGGCGGCGGGCGCAGCCGACCTCAACAACGACGGAAGCCTTACGGTCGACGATTTAACGCTTTTGACGGATGAGCTGCTAGCGCAGGAATAACCGCATAAGAGCTGCATCGAGTACATGAAATGCTGCCGCGATGCTTCGCACCGCCCTTCCGAGGGGCGGTGCTTCGGCATTTTTTGCGCGAAAGTCCAGGCGTTTGTCCAATCCGCGCAACTCCATTACAATGACAGAAAGACAATGGGCCATGTCAGCAGGCCGACAAGCGCAGGGGGCGAAAGCGGATGCCGAAGTTTAATTTGTTCAAAAAAATGATGGCCCTCATTCTCGTCATGTTAATTCCCATTATGGGATTGTACGTCTATTCGAACCAGACGAGCACGGAGGTGCTGAGGGAAGAGCTGCATCAATCGAGCCGGGACCAGCTGCGTTTCTTCCAGCATCAAGTCGACACGACGATTCAATCGATCAGCTTATGGCCGAATCTGCTGCTTCACGATCCCGATATTTCGGAACTGAAGGATATTTTCGAGAAAAAAAGCCCGTATCTCGATCTGGACACAATGATGCTGATCAAACGGATTCAGCAGAAGCTGAGCATTCAGCAGAACTCGCTGAACTGGATCAGCAAGCTGATGATTTATTCGCCTACGTTGGAGCGCGTCATTACGGCCAGCGGCGTGTACGATTACAATCACGCCGATTTGAAGAAGAGGCTGCAGCAAGGCTGGCAGGTCCGCACGGTGAAAGGGGCGGACGGCGAGGCGACGCATTATTTTTCGCTGATTACGGTATCGCCGTTCTCGTCCTTCCACAAGCCGGAGGCCGCCAACCTCATAATCGAGGTGGAGTTCGACAGCGGCAACATAAGGCGGATGCTCGATACGTTCCGGGGCGACGGGGAGCGCAATCCTTTTTATTACAAGGAAGAAACGGGCATCATCTTTAATAGCGTTTCGGATGAATCGTTCGCGGAAGCGTTGACGGAGAAGCTGCGTTTCGACGCGGAATCGGATGATACGAGCACGCCCGACTACCAGATCATCGACCTCGATGGGGAATCCTTCTTGGTGAACGCGGAGCGATCCAGCACGACGGGGTGGATGCTGGTCGATTATTTGCCGCTGTCGGACGTGCTTATGCCGATCAAAAAATCGAATCTGCTGTTCTATACCTCCGCGGCCGCGCTGTTGATCATGAGTTTGCTCGTCGTATATTTGATCTACGCGCAGGTACAGGTGCCGATCAAGCAGCTGGTCACGAGCTTCCGGAAGCTGAAGAACGAGGATTATTCCGTCCGTCTGAAGCCGAAGGGGGATACCGAGTTCAGCTTCCTATTCACTCGATTCAACGCGATGGCGGCGCAGATTCAAGATTTGTTCGGACGCGTCTATCTCGAGAAAATCCATGTGAAGGAAGCGAGGCTGAAGCAGCTGCAATCGCAGATTAACCCGCATTTCTTCTACAATTGTTTCTCGTTTATTTCCAGCATGGCGAAGCTGCAGAATTACCCGGCTATTATTGCCATGACGCAGAATCTATCCGATTATTACAGATACACGACCCGGCAGGAGCGGGAGTTCGTGGCGCTGTCGGAGGAGCTCGAGCTGGTCGGCAATTATTTGGATATCCAGCAAATGAGGATGAAACGGCTTAGCTACGAGGTCTATCTGCCGCCATGGCTAAGGCAGCAGCGGATCCCTCCGCTCGTCATCCAGCCGCTGGTGGAAAATGCGGTGCTCCACGGCATCGAACCGCATCTGGATGCCGGCAGAATCGTCATACGGGCGGAAGAGCGGGACGGAGGATTCGCGATTACCGTCGACGACGACGGGCAAGGAATCGTCGACGCGGACATGCTAGAGCTGCAGATGAAGCTGGCGCGGCCGATGGACGAAGAGATGGGCTGCGGACTTTGGAACGTGCACCAACGTCTTCATATCCGGTACGGACCCCATGCCGGACTGGCGTTCTCGCGATCGCCGCTCGGCGGTCTGCGCGTCACGCTGACCTGGAGCGCCCATTCCGAAGGGGACTTCGATAAGAATGCTTTAACAGATATAGGGAATGGACAGGAGGAATAGGCATGATCGAAGTTTTGTTGGTGGATGACGAGTCGTATGTTACGGAGAGCCTGGCCATGACGATTCCGTGGCAGGAGCTTGGCGTCATGAATGTCTATCAAGCCGCTTCTCCGAGCGAGGCGCTGGCTGTTATGGAGGAACAAGCGATCGACATCTTGGTGACGGATATCCGGATGCCGGAGATGAGCGGACTGCAGCTGATCGAGCAAGTGCGGGAGCACTGGCCGAACATTCGCTGCATGCTGCTGACGGGACATTCCGACTTCGAATACGCGAAAAAAGCGATTCAGCTTCAGGCCGTCGATTATTTGCTCAAGCCGGTGAACGATAACGCTTTTATCCAGAGCATGACCTCGATTATCGAGGCGCTGAAGGAAGAGTGGGAGAAAGCGGACAAATACCATCAGCTTGTCTATACAATGAAGTCGGACCATAACGTTCTGCGGCAAAATTTGCTCGGCGAGCTGCTGCTTGGCAAACAGCTGTCGGATGTTTCCATCAAGGAGAAGCTCGTCCAATACGAGGTGAAGGTGCAGCTTGAGGATTCCGCCATGTTAATGGCAGTTCAGCTTGGCCGCTATTTTACGGGAATGGACGATAGCTCCGTCGCGCTCATGGAATATGCCATCGGCAATATTGCCGAGGAAATTTTCGCGCAGCCTTATCGCGTCTGGCATGGCAAAGCGCCGCATGAAGGCCTCGCGATCGTCGTGACCGCGCCGTCCGGCGTGGATTCCTCGGTATTCCGCAAGGAACGGATTCGCGAGCTGGCTCAGCAGTTCCAGCAGCAGGTCGGCGCCTACTTGAAGGGCGACATCGCACTCGTTCTCTCGGGATGGTTCACCTTCCCGAAGGAGCTGGCGAGCGCCTATCGAAGCGTTCTGTCAGCTGCGTATCGGACCCGTCAAGGCGACGCTTCGCTGCTGTTCCTGGAGGAGCTTCAGGAGCGGGCGCAGACGGGCGTGAAAGCCATCGAAGAGCTGTATAAGCCGCCCACGCTGATCCATCTGCTGGAGTCCGGCCAATGGGGAGCGACGCGGGAAAAGCTTGGAGCGTTATTCGGAAGCCTGGACGGGACGGTCGTCTCCAAGGAGCAGCTGTACGAGGTATTCCTGTCGATTACGAACGCCTTCCTCTACGTCGCTCACAAACAAGGGACGGATATCTATAAGCTCGATCCTGCCGGCATGGATGTTCTGCTCGACCGCAGTCTGATCAGCTCCTCCGAGAAGCTGCAGGCTTGGTCGGACGGGATATTGGAGAAGCTGGAGGCGGAGCTGAGAGAGAACGACAGCTATAATAAAAAACATGTCATCAAGCAGGTGCAAGAAATCGTCATGAGCGATCTCGGCGCGGAAACGTCGGTCAAGACGATCGCCGACAAAGTATTCCTGCATCCCGTGTACCTGTCGAAAATCTATAAGAGCGAAACGGGAGAGAGTCTCGGCGATTACATTATCCGGATGAGGATGGAGCGGGCGGTCTATTTGCTCAAGTCATCCAACAAAAAGATTTACGAAATCACGACCGAGCTGGGTTATCAGAACCCGCAATACTTCAGCAAGATTTTCCGGAAGTATTACGGCATGACGCCCAACGAATACCGCGACCAATAAACCGATTTTGATCACGAAATTTTATCAGGTAGCACCGCGACCAATAGAGGAGGTTCAAGAGACTCGACACTGATTAAGAGCTTTTGTCATTCTAAAGGAACTCAGTGCTCTTATCATGCGATTATGAGCTCATACGGATATCTAACGGAAATAAGAGCCCTTATTCTGTTGAAAATGGCGTTTTTCAGGCTGAGAAACTTAAATAGGAGCGCATACTTCCGTTAGATATTCAAATCGAACAAAATGAGCCGAATAGCGGCAGCTGCTTCCGTTAGCATTCAAGAACAACCACAATGGCAATGCTATAGTGCTGAAAGCCGAGCCTCTTGAACGCCTGCTCAACAACACCTTGTCAAAGGTGCAGAAATGTTCGATAAGTGTCATAGGCTTACCCCCGGGGGCGTCCCTATAATGAAGATGTAAACCAAATCATCCGTAAGGGGGAAACACCATGAAAGCCTTTTCAAGCAAAGGAACGCTGATTGCGATGAGCTTCATCCTGACCGCGACGCTGATGTCGGCATGCGGTAAGGATAATAACAGCAACGCGGGAGAAAATACGGGCAACGCGGGCAACGGGGGCACAGCGACAGAAACGCCGGCCGAGAACGCGTACAAAGACAAATACGATCCGCCTGTGACGATTACGACAGTATGGGGCATCGATCCTGAGCTGAAATTCAAGAACGGCGAGTCGATCGAAAACAACGTCGCGACCGCTTGGGCGAAAGACACGCTCGGCATCGACATCAAATCGCTTTGGTCCGTCACGGACTCGAACAACGCATTCGCGACAAAGATGCGCCTGGCGCTGACGTCCGGCGAACAAATCCCGGATGTCGTGACGATCGGCGACGCGCAGCTTGCGCAAGACCTGATCGACTCCGGCCTGTTCCGCGAAGCCGGATCCCTGTTCGATCAATACGCGAGCGAGACTTGGAAAAACGCGATGGCGATCGACGAGAACGTTTGGAACCCATATACGCGCGGCGGCGAGCGGATGGGCATTCCGGTTCTCGACTATGCCTACAACCACGATTACCTGCTTTGGATCCGCCAAGACTGGCTGGATAAGCTCGGTCTGCAAGCTCCGAAAACGATGGAAGAACTTGAAGCTGTCATGGACAAATTCAAAAACGCGAATCCGGACGGCCTGAAGCCGGATCAAGTAACGCCGCTGAGCATCGGCTTCAAAAACAAGATGAGCACGTGGATGGGCGACCCATCCTGGATCTTCGGCGCTTATGGCACCCTTCCCGAGCAATGGAATGTCGGCGCCGACGGCAAGCTGGAGTACGGCTCCGTGAACCCTGGCATGAAGCAAGGCCTGGAGACGCTCAAGGGCTGGCTGGAGAAAGGTTACATTCCGCAAGAAACGGCGCTATGGGACGAGAACAAAACGGCTGAGCCTGCAGTTGCCGGCACGGCGGGCATTATCCCCGGCCCTTACTGGATGAGCGGCTGGCCGCTGTCCGACACGGCGAAGAACGTAGAAGGCGCCGTATGGAAGCCTTACGCGATCCCGACGGGACCGGACGGCAAGGCAATGCGCCACGGTACGCATTTTACGAACGGCGTAACGTTGATCAGCAAAGACATGAAAAACCCTGAAGCTTTGTTCACGTACCAAAACTACATGTTCGAGAACTACGCGGATCCGAAGCCGGGAAGCGTGTTCGACAACGGCCTATTCAAAAATTACGACTACGACATCGCAGAAGACGGAAAGCTGCTGCGCTGGGAAGAAATCCCTGGCGGCTACGTCAACTCCATTCGTTATCTGCTCGTTCGCGACGGCGCTCGTATTCCCGATGCGCAGATGAAGGCGCTCATGAACCTTGCCGACGGCAAAGAAGCGACGACTCGCCTCGAGAAAGAAGTGCAGACCGCATACGGACTCGAGACGGCTGGAGCGGCCAAAGTATTGCTGTCGCAAGAGGGCATATCGTTTAAGAACATGTTCACGGGTCCTCCTACGGAGACAATGTCTTCGAAAAACGATTACCTGAAGAAGCTCGAACTGCAAACGTTCAACGAAATCATCTACGGCAAGAAACCGCTCGAAGCGTTCGACCAATTCGTCTCCGACTGGAAAGCGGGCGGCGGCGACAAAATGTCCGAAGAAGTCAACGCATGGTATGATTCGGTGAAATAAATTATGGAAGTAAGGCGGTCCCGCAGGGGATCGCCTTATTTCTTCTTATGCCGAAAAAAAACGAATGAGGCCGAGAGCCGCGAAAGCAAACTGAATCGAGCCGGAGCCGATTACCGTAATCTCGCTTCGCGCGACGCCGAGTTTAGGCGCGACGAGTACGGAGACGAGGGATACGGCCTTCATCACGGCGGCTAGATTTAGCTTCAATATAGCACAGCTTCACCGTAGAGGGACGAATAAATATTAATAAGTTCTTCAGAAATTCGATGACCGGTTGTTCAGAATTTCCCATTATAATGAATGAAAGAAAGACGGGCTGTCGGAGGGGGTGAAGGACATGGAGCAGCGCGTGGTGCTCGTGGTCGACGACGATAAGGAAATACGCGACGCGATCGAGATTTATTTGAAGCATGAAGGCTTGTCCGTCTTGCAAGCCAAGGACGGCCTCGAAGCGCTGGAGAAGCTGGAGTCCGGCCCGGTGCATCTGGTCGTCCTGGATGTCATGATGCCTAAGCTTGACGGCATAACGGCAACGTTCAAAATCAGGGAGCAGCGCAATCTGCCAATTCTAATGTTAAGCGCCAAGAGCGAGAACAGCGATAAAATTCTCGGACTGCACGTGGGCGCGGACGATTACATGACGAAGCCGTTCGATCCGATGGAACTTGTCGCCCGGGTGAAATCGCTGCTCAGAAGATATGTCAGCTTCGGCTCCTATGAAGGCGGGAAGAGGACCGTTCGCATACGGGACCTGTCGCTGGATCAGGACGCCAAGGAGGTAGCGGTGAGCGGCGAAACCGTGAAGCTGACGCCGATCGAGTACAAAATCGTGGAGCTGCTGACGACGAACGCGGGGCGAGTGTTCTCGATTCAGGACATTTACGAGCGCGTATGGAAGGAACCGGGCTACAACGCCGAGAACACGGTGGCCGTTCATATTCGCAAAATCCGGGAAAAAATCGAAATCGATCCGAAAAACCCAAGATATTTGAAAGTGGTGTGGGGCATTGGATACAAAATGGAAAAATAAGACGGTCATTGTTGTTTATTCGCTCTTGATGGTTATCGGTCTGAGCGGTCCGGTAACGCTGATCAATCAAGGGGATCGTTACCAGCATCGCGATTATTACGAGTCCGCGGAGTTCCGCTATCAGCTCGATCAGTTCGCTTCTTTCTTGAATTTGTTCGAGCTCAACGCCTTCTCCCGGGAGAAGGCCAAATCCTCGATAAAGGTGAACGAGAACGAAATCGCGAATTACCGCTATCAATCAGGCTCTCTTACGGACCAGATGAACGCGATCCGCGAAGAATACGAACCGCTTATTCAGGAGGCGATTGCCGGTGGCAGCGGCGAGACAGCCGATTCTTACAGAGCCATAAGGGACCGCAAGATCGACGATCTCGCGAAGCTCTGGCAAGATGACGAACGAATCGCCGAACGAATCCGCGAACAGAAAGCGGATTGGATAGACGTCTATTTCAGTCAGAGGGAGGTCTATCGCTCCGATTTCGTCAGCCTTCGCAATCAGTTCGACTATTATTTCTATAACGCGGACACGGGCGATATCCATACGGACATCAACCTGCGGGATGAACAAGCCGCTCGCGACGTGTTGAATAGCGGCAATTACGCTTTCGCCACGAACTATACGATAGCCGGCTCCGGCTCGCCGTTCGTCTACATCGAAGGGTACGAGCTGCTGGCCGATGCCTATGTTCCTTATCAGGGATGGCTCGCGGTGACGAAGAGCAGTCAACTGCAGGCGGCAGCGGAGCGGTACATGCTGGAGCAACGGGTTCTGTACGCTTACGCCCTGGCAGGAGGCATCCTGTTCGCCGCCTGCGTGATTCGCTTCAAACGATGGATGCCCCTGGTCGCCAATTCAAGCGGGTGGGCGACTTATGCTCGCAAGCTTCCGATCGACGCCAAGCTGCTGTTCCTTCTTGGTACGGCAGGGCTGACCGTCAGCATGCTGGATCTCTTGGCGGGCACTTACTCGGCGTTATTCGATTGGCCCTTGGCTTACATAGGCAAGGTAGTCGTTTCGGTTATCATCGCGGCATTCGGCTTGGCGGCAACATTAGCGCAGGGCAAGCTGCTCGTTCGCGAATGGCGGAGCTGGAACGACGTCAGGGAAGAGTGGTCCCGTTCCATGTCGAGCCGCGCCGCGGCGCGCATGAGAGCCTGCTGCCTGCGAACGCTCGGTCAACTGCAAGCTTCGTTTCTGTACAAAAGCGCGGGGTCGCGGCTACTCCTATCCGTCATCGCTTTTACCGGATTCGGATTTACGGGAGGATGGGCGGTATTCGCGTCCGACTACTACGGCGACGCCTTTTATTTGGTGTTCGCGCTAATTGCGGCGCTTATGGCCGTTGCGGTGTTCCTCCTACTGACCCGTCAGCTCGGTTACTTGAATCGGATCACCCGAACGGCCGAAGAGCTGGCTGCCGGCCGTACGCCGGATGCCGTTCCCCGGTCGGGAAGCGGCGTGCTCGCCGAGCTTGCGGGCCATTTCAACGCGTTGAGGCAAGGCGTTCGGACGCTTCAGAACGAGCAAACGAGAAGCGAGAGGCTGAAGACGGAGCTGATTACGAATGTCAGCCACGATCTGCGGACGCCGCTTACTTCGATCATTACGTATGCGGGGCTTCTGAAGTCGGAGGAGGCTACCCTGGAGGAGCGGGTCGCCTACGTCGAGATTATCGATCAGAAGTCGAAGCGGCTGAAGACGATGATTGACGATTTGTTCGAAGTGTCGACGATGACGAGCGGCAACGCCAAGCTGCAGCTGGAACGAACGGATCTCGTCCAGCTGATGCAGCAGGCGCTCGCCGAGCACAAAGAAGCCATGGACGGCTCGGACATCCAATTCCGGATCTCGCTGCCGGAGGGACCGGTCTTTGCCGTCGCTGACGGACAGAAGCTATGGCGCGTATTCGACAACCTCATCGGGAACATGCTCAAATATTCGCTGGCTCAATCCCGCGCCTACATCGTGTTCTCGCTGTCCGAGCGCTGCGAGGCGGTGATGGTGTTCAAGAACGTCTCGAAGTACGAAATCAATGAGCATGCCGATGAACTGTTCGAGCGCTTCAAACGTGGGGATACATCGCGCCATACGGAAGGCTCGGGCCTGGGACTCGCGATTGCCAAGTCGATCGTCGATCTGCACGAAGGACGTCTGACGCTAGAGACCGACGGCGATTTGTTCAAGGCGACCGTCATCTTGCAGACGGATCATCTTCAGAAGCGCATGAATGCGAGCTAAGAAAAAGAAAGTCGTACAAAAAGAAGACTTCCAGATCCTAATTGGAGGGATGTCTTCATGCTTCCTTGTTGCGCATGTTCGCGGCCTCCTTGTTGTCGGAATAGATGGCTTGGACAGCCGGTTGTTGGAACGGTAACCATATTCCCATTAATACCTCCATCTTACCGGATGGGGGTTTATTTATTTGATCGAAATGCACGCGATTTCTGGAGAATTAGTATGAGTTTTTCCGGTTGTTAGGTGCGATACTGCCGAAATCGGAGAAATTAGATGCGGAAAGAAGAGTCGAGTTGCGCCACTCTATTAAGATCGATATGGAACCAAGATCAGCTAGTCGGCAGCGGAAGCCGGTTCGCGCATTTAGCAAACTGGTTGCAAACGTGCCATGAATATTGGTTTTGTGCGCTGTCGGCGCGCACGCGGCCCCCTGTATAATTTTCGTATAGCAAAATTCAAGGGTTCAAGGGGGCAAGGGGAATGAGAGGGTTCGCACGAAGCTGGCAGTTTCATCTAATGGTATTGCCGTCTCTTCTTTTTCTGATCGTATTCAATTATTTGCCGATGGGCGGCATTGTCATGTCATTCCAGGATTTCAAGCCGTGGCTCGGCTTCTCGGGGTCCGAGTGGATCGGACTCGATAATTTCCGGATGCTGTTCGAGAGGGAAGACAGCGTGCAGGTCATCTGGAACACGTTTATCATCGCGGCGCTGAAGATCGTCTTTAACTTGGTCGCGCCGTTTGTTTTCGCAATCTTGCTGAACGAGATCCGCAAAGCGTTCCTCAGCCGGACGATCCAGACGCTGGTCTATCTGCCTCACTTCCTGTCGTGGGTCATTCTGGGCGGCATCTTGGTCAACATCTTGTCGACGGACGGCGGGCTGGTCAACCGAATGCTGGTATCGGTATTCGGCGTCGATCCGGTCTTCTTCCTCGGCGAAGGGAACTGGTTCCGCTTCACGGTAATCGTATCCGAGGTATGGAAGGAATTCGGCTACGGCACGATCGTGTTCCTGGCGGCGCTCGCGAACATCAATCCTTCGTTGTACGAAGCCGCGGAGGTGGACGGCGCGACCCGCTGGAAGCAAACGCTACACATTACGATCCCGGCGCTTATCCCGATGGCCATCGTCGTCGGCACGCTGTCGCTAGGCAATATCCTGAACGCGGGCTTCGACCAAATTTTCAACCTGTACAACCCGCTTGTGTACGAGAAAGGCGACATTATCGATACCTTCGTCTACCGCACGGCCATTATGGAAGGGAAGTTCGGCTTCGCGACTGCGGTGGGACTGTTCAAGTCCGTCGTCAGCATGGTGCTGATCGTCATTTCCTACAGGCTTGCCTATAAGCTCGCCAACTACCGGATTTTCTAGGGAACAGTGAAAATTAGGATTCAGGAAAGTGACTGGAGGGCAAGGGAATGGCTTCAGGGCGAGTTTTTTGACTGCCTTGTCACCGAGACTATGTAATGAAAACAAGGCAGTCAAAACGTGTAGAGCTTCGAAGCCATCCCTTGCCCGCAAGGAACGCTGAATCATGCGCTTCAGCCATTAATGAACGGAGGAACTTTCATGTATCACAAAACGGTGCCTTATCGCATCTTCAATATCGCCAACAGCGTCTTCCTGCTCGTGCTCGGCTTGCTCTGCGTGCTGCCGCTGTTCCACGTGCTGGCCGTCTCGTTCAGCGCGAAGTCGGCGGCGGACGCCAATCTGGTTAATTTGTGGCCAGTCGACTTCACGACGGTCGCCTACGAGAAAACGATCAACAATCCCGTGTTCCTGAGTTCGCTCTGGATCGCGGTGAAACGGACGGCGATCGGCACGGTCGCGACGCTGCTGCTCGCTTGCCTTGCGGCGTACCCGCTGTCCAAGGAAAACTCGGCGTTCAAAGGCCGCAACATTTACGCGTGGATTTTCGTCTTCACGATGATTTTTAACGGCGGACTCGTTCCGTTCTATATGGTCATTCAGAACCTCGGACTCATGAACAACTTCTGGGTGCTCATCCTGCCCGGCGCGGTGAACGTCTGGCTGACGATCCTGCTGCTGAACTTCTTCCGCGGCGTGCCGAAGGAGCTCGAAGAGGCGGCTCTCATCGACGGGGCGGGACACTTCCGCACGCTTTGGAGCGTGTACTTGCCGGTATCGCTGCCGGCGCTCGCCACGCTTGGACTATTCAGCATGGTGTTCCACTGGAACTCGTGGTTCGACGGCTTGCTTTATTTGAACAACAAAGAAGATTACCCGCTGGCTACGTTCCTTCAGACGGTCATCGTGACGAGAGACATGAGCTCGATGAGCTTTAACCCGAAAGAGCTGGAACTGCTGTCGCAGAAGACGGTGAACGCGGCGCAAATTTTCCTGGGCGCGCTGCCGGTGCTGATCGTATATCCGTTCCTGCAGAAGTTTTTCGTGAAGGGACTTGTAATGGGATCCGTGAAAGAGTAGCGCTTAACGATCGCAACCTTAGAGATTTGGAGGGTTTATCATTGCACAAAACTAGAGCGTTCGAATACGGCATGGACGTTTCGTTCATCGACGAGGTCGAGAGCGAAGGCGGACGATATTTCGAAAATGGCAACGAGGCGGATGTCCTCGCCATTATGAAGCGGAGCGGCGCGAATGCCGCCCGCTTGCGCATTTGGAACGAGCCGGCCGGTAGTTACTGCAATCTGGAGCGGACGCTTGAGCTCGGAAGGCGAATCAAGGAGCAAGGAATGTCGTTCCTGCTCGACTTCCATTATTCCGACCGCTGGGCGGATCCCGCCAACCAATGGAAGCCGAAGGCGTGGGAGTCGTTAAGCTTCGAAGATCTGGCCGACGCGGTAAGGAGCTACACCTACAGCGTATTGAACGCCTTGCGCGCGTACGGCGCGGCCCCGGACATGGTGCAGATCGGCAACGAAGTCACGCCGGGGATGCTGTGGAACGATGGCAAGGTTGACGGGGAATACGATACTGACGGACAGTGGGAGAAATTTGCGGCATTGCTCAAGGCCGGCATCGACGGCGCGAAGGCGGCGCTCCCCGATGTCGCGATCATGATCCATATCGACCGCGGCGGAGACAACGCGGCGAGCGTAAAATTTTATGACCGGTTGGCGATGCATGGGGTGGCATACGATGTGATCGGCTTGTCCTATTACAGCTGGTGGCATGGGACGCTATCGGACTTGGAGAGCAACTTGGCCGATTTGGCCGTGCGGTACGGCAAACCGATCAACGTCGTGGAGACCGCCTATCCGTGGACGCTGGGCAAGCCGGAGGGCATGCCGGTCATCGTGGAGAAGGAAGAGCAGCTTCATGGAGGATTTCCGGCTAGCCCGGAAGGACAAGCCGCTTACCTTCGCGAATTGATACGTATCGTGAAGTCCGTGCCGAATGGTCTCGGAGCGGGATTTTATTGGTGGGAGCCCGCCTGGATTCCGTCCAAGATGGAATGGTCGGTCGGACATCCGAACAATTGGTCGAACCTGACTTTATTCGATTTTCAAGGAAACAAGATGCCTGGACTGGACATACTGGGGGAGGAATCATCTTCATGAGCAAAAAATACCCGCCGATCAGCGGCAAGCTGCCCGTGTTCATGCACGGCGCCGATTACAATCCGGATCAATGGCTGGATTCGCCGGAAGTGCTGGAGGAAGATATACGGCTGATGAAGCTGGCGCATTGCAACGTGATGGCTGTCGGCATCTTCGCATGGTCGGCAATCGAGCCTGAGGAAGGAAGGTTCGAATTCGGATGGCTGGACGCGGTGCTGGACCGCTTCGCGGCGAACGGCATTTATGCCTGGCTGGCAACGCCGAGCGGCGCGCGCCCGGCATGGATGTCGGAAACCTATCCCGAGGTGCTGCGCGTCGGCGGGAATCGCGTTCGCAATCTTCATGGCGCTCGCCATAACCACTGCTTCACGTCGCCGGTCTACCGCGAGAAGGTCGCGATCATGAACCGCAAGCTGGCGGAACGTTACGCGAACCATCCGGCCATCATCGGTTGGCATATTTCGAACGAATACGGCGGAGAGTGCCACTGCGACTATTGCCAGGACGCCTTCCGCGGCTGGCTTCAGCGCAAATACGGCAGCATGGAAGCTTTGAATAAGGCATGGTGGGCAACGTTCTGGAGCCACACTTATACGAGCTGGTCGCAGGTGGAATCGCCGTCGCCGCAAGGAGAGAACGGCGTCCACGGCATGAATCTGGATTGGAAGCGGTTCGTGACCGACCAGACCGTCGATTTCTGCAAGGCGGAGATCGCGCCGCTAAGAGAGTACAATAAGGAGCTTCCCGTAACGGCGAATATGATGGATCTGTTCGAGGGGCTCGATTACTGGAAGTTTGCCGATGTGCTCGACGTCATCTCTTGGGATGCGTATCCGACTTGGCATGAGCACGGGGACGATGGGAAGCTGGCGGCATGGTTCTCCATGAACCACGACATCTTCCGTTCGCTGAAAGGCGGGCAGCCGTTTATGCTGATGGAGAGCACGCCGAGCCTGACGAATTGGCAAGGCGTCAGCAAGCTGAAGCGGCCTGGCATGCATAAGTTGTCTTCGCTGCAAGCGGTCGCGCACGGCTCGGATACGGTGCAGTACTTTCAGTGGCGCAAGAGCCGCGGCTCCAGTGAGAAGTTCCACGGCGCGGTCGTGGATCATGTCGGGCACGAGCATACGCGCGTCTTCCGCGACGTCGCCGAGTTGGGCGAGACGCTTGGCAAGCTCAGCGACGTCATCGGGACAAGCGTGCCAGCCGAAGCTGCAGTCATCTTCGATTGGGAGAACCGCTGGGCGGTGAAGGACGCGCAGGGGCCTCGCAACATGGGCATCCATTACGAGGAGACCGTGCTGCAGCATTACCGCGCCCTATGGGAGCAAGGCGTGCCGGTCGACGTGGTGTCGATGGACGCGGATTTCTCGAAGTACAAGCTTGTCGTCGCTCCGATGCTTTACATGGTGCGCCCGGGCGTGGGCGAACGCATCGAGGCGTTCGTCTCGAACGGCGGCACGTTCGTAGGCACATATTGGTCCGGCGTCGTCGACGAAAACGATCTCTGTTACCTCGGCGGATTCCCGGGGCCGCTGCGCAAGACGCTCGGCATCTGGGCGGAGGAAGCGGAAGGGCTGTACAACCACGACCGCAACGGCATCTCGCTTGTTGAAGGTAACGCACTGGGCATGAGCGGAACGTTCGAGTCGCATGAGCTGTGCGAACTCGTTCATCTGGAAGGCGCGGAGGCGCTCGGCGCCTACACGGACGACTTCTACGCGGGACGTCCGGCGCTGACCGTGAACAAGCTGGGCGACGGCCGCGCGTATTACTTGGCGACACGGGCGCGCGAACCGTTCTACGACGCGTTCTATGGCGCGATCGTTGCGGAAGCGGGCGTGGCGCGGGTGGTGGAAGCCGAGCTCCCGGCCGGCGTGACGGCACAGCTCCGCACCGACGGCGAGCGCGACTACGTTTTCCTGCTTAACTTCAGCGGTCGCGAGCAAGCCGTTACGCTTGACGGGCGTGACTATTCGGATGCGGTGACGGGAGAGAAAGTTGACGACACCATAACAATCGCAACCAATGGGGTTAAGGTGTTGAGGAGGACGCGAGGGGAATAAGGAGCGTCCCATTCCATCTCGTCTCGAGCTGATAGTACAGCTTGCTGCATAATGAAGAGGTTTTCGTATTGTACTTTCACGCTTTTCCTCATACGTCTTCTCGTGTGAAGGAAAGTAAAGTATAATCGAACTTGTCATCAATATATGGTTTCAGCGTGAAGTACACGCCGTTTATCTCTCACCGGGATAAGCGGCGTTTTTTTTATTCCAAAGCAATATACACCCGCCTACCGGGTTTCACTTGGGCAGTTGCTGAATAGAATGTAACATACGAGACGACGGAGGAGGTCTGAACATGCCGAATCAGTCTTCACAGGATGCGATAACGCTTGCGGATCGGTACGGCGCCCGCAATTATAAGCCGCTGCCGATCGTTATTGCCGAGGCGCAAGGGATATGGGTGACCGATCCCGAGGGAAACCGGTACATGGATATGCTGAGCGCTTACTCCGCTTTGAATCAAGGGCATCGGCATCCTCGAATTATCGGGGCGCTGAAGGAGCAGGCGGATAAGGTGACGCTAACCTCCCGAGCGTTCCACAACGAGGTATCGGGCGGCTTCTACGAGAAGCTTGCCGGGTATACCGGCAAAGGAGCCGTGCTTGCGATGAACACGGGAGCGGAGGCGGTGGAGACCGCGCTCAAGGCGGCGCGGAGATGGGCGTACCGGAACAGGGACATACCGGAGAATGCCGCCGAGATCATCGTATGCGAAGGGAATTTTCACGGGCGAACGATTGCCGTTACGTCCTTTTCGACGACGGAAGAATACAGGAAGGATTTCGGACCGTTCATGCCCGGATTCGTGACTGTGCCATACGGGGATCTAGACGCATTGGAAAAAGCTATGAGCCCTTGCACCGCGGCATTCCTAGTAGAGCCGATACAGGGCGAAGCCGGGATCGTCATCCCACCGGACGGCTATTTGGCGGCTGCGGCCGAATTATGCGCCGAGCGCGGCATCCTGCTGGTGGCAGACGAGATTCAGACCGGCTTCGGTCGGACGGGCAGAAGCTTCGCGATGGACTGGGAGGGCGTGAAGCCCGATATTTACGTGCTCGGCAAAGCGCTCGGCGGCGGGGTGATGCCCGTATCCGCGATTGCCGCGGATAAAGGAATCATGGACGTATTCGAGCCCGGCTCCCACGGGTCGACGTTCGGCGGCAACCCGCTTGCCTGCGCGGTGGCGTCGGCGGCCATAGACGTGGTCATCGACGAGAAGCTGGCTGAACGCTCCGAAGCGCTAGGGACTTATTTTATCAAGCGGCTGCAGGAAATCGCGTCTCCGATATTACGCGAGATTCGCGGCAGAGGGCTGTTCATCGGCATGGAACTGCTTGTTCCAGCGAGACCGTATTGCGAAGCGCTCATGAAGGAAGGGCTGTTGTGCAAAGAAACGCATGAGCGGACGATTCGTTTCGCTCCGCCTCTTATCATCGGGAAGCACGATATTGACTGGGCCGTACCGCGCATCGCGCAAGTTATCCAATCCGTCACTCCGTAACGAGACAGCGCAGAAACGAAGGAGAGGATGAGCAGCATGAACATTTCGCGGGAGAAGGTATCGGTCGTCCGGGTTCCATTCGGTCTCGGCGGCGCCGTCTTGGGAGCGGAGCGCGGACCGGATAGCATCATGGCCGCGGGGCTGCTCGATGAGCTGAAGCGGTTCGCGCCGCATGGCGTAAGCAGCGATGAAATCCGTCTGCCGCCGTCTCCGGCGATCGAAAGTGTCGAAGACCGCGCTGCTCCGGCTGCGGATGGCGGCATGATCAAATTCGAACGGCAGGTGCGCGAGATGTGCGAACGGACGGCGGATCGCGCCTTCCGCGCCGCCTTGTACGGCAATTTCCCGCTCGTGCTTGGAGGTGACCATAGCGTCGCCATCGGCACGCTCGCCGGGATGTCCCGCGCCTATGATAAGCTCGGCGTGATCTGGATCGATGCGCACGGCGACTTGAATACGGAGCAGACATCGCCCTCGGGCAACGCGCACGGCATGGTGCTCGCGGTAGCTTCGGGCTTAGCCGCGTTTAAGCAGACGGATATCGGACAGACGAGACAGCTCATCCGCAAACGGAATATCGTGCTTGTCGGTTCGAGGGACCTCGACGAAGGCGAGAAAACGTTCATCCGCCGGCATGGCATACATTGTTTCACGATGGCCGATATCGACAAGCTTGGCATGGAGGAGGTCATGAACAGCGCCCTGATGCTGGCCGGTCGAGAATCCGACGGTATCCATGTAAGCTTCGACATGGATGCGCTCGATCCGCTGGAAGCGCCGGGCGTCGGCACGCCGGTGCCCGGCGGACTCACGTTCCGGGAGGCGCGCCTCGCGATGGAGCAGTTGTCGATGAGCCGGGCGATCGCTTCGATGGATATCGTGGAGGTGAATCCTGCTAAGGATTCGCAAGGCCGGACGCCTCGGCTAGCCGTTGAGCTCGCGGCGGCTTTTATGGGCAAGCGGCTCATTTAGCAGATCGGCTCATGATCGCGGGCCCGGATGGATAGAGTTTCACAACATGTGTGAAACTAATGATGCTTCGGCGGCAGATAGCAGGCGGTCCTTAACGAACACATTATGAAACCCCTCATGCGCATGAGGGCAGGAGGGTATGTAACGATCGTTTAAGAGATTGCTGACCAGAGAAGCTTATGCGCTTGCGCATAGGCTTCTTCAGTTTGTTTGATAACATCATTAAAATGACCCTTAAAATCATATTTGTATCATTTACAATCAAACGGCTATAAATTTCACGGATTTTTATCCATTATCATTGCAAAGTATCATTTTTTGTTGATCAGGCAAATAGTAACGGGCGCTTCATGTCCTTTACAATAACACTAACAGAAAGAGTTCAGAAAGTCTGGTTTTCAGCACCGAGAAGGTTGAATGAAGATAGGAACTGAGGAGCGGAGCGTAGTGGTAGCTACGTGAGCACCGGAAGATCCGGCTGAATTCAAGATTCGATGTCGAATAGGCTTCTTGGCATACATCGTGATCAAAGGCGGACTTTCTGAACAACCGCTAACAACCAAAGCAGCAAGGAGGATGCACATGTCGCAAGCAACAACGGAGCAGCAATACGCGGGGGAACGGCAGCTAGAGCCGCAGCGCAAGAAAAACCTTATCCAGCGTCTCCTGAAGCAATGGGATATTCAGCTCATGGTCTGGCCGGGCATTCTGCTCATCTTCGTGTTCGCCTACATCCCGATGTACGGCGTGCTGACGGGATTTATGGATTACAACATCTTCACGGGAGGCCGAATTTGGGATAACCCTTGGGTCGGATGGAAGCACTTCCAAATGTTCTTCGACGCTCCCGAATTTTATAATGTCATGCGCAACACGATCGCGATCAGCTTTCTGAAGTTCATTATCGGGTTCCCGGCGCCGATTATTCTGGCGCTCATGCTGAACGAAGTACGTCACATGTTCTTCAAGCGAATCGTGCAGACGATTACGTATTTGCCGCATTTCCTGTCTTGGGTAATCGTGGCCGGACTGTTCATGTCCATGCTGGCGACGGAGAACGGCAGCGTCAACATGCTGCTGGAGAAGATCGGCGCCATCGACGAACCGGTCAACTTCCTCTCGATGTCGGAATACTTCTGGTCGATCCTGATCTCGGCGAACGTCTGGAAGGAAATCGGCTTCGGCTCCATCGTTTATCTGGCGGCCATCTCCGGCGTCGATCCGCATCTCTACGAAGCGGCGGACATCGACGGAGCGAGCAAATTCAAACAAATTTATCTGATTACGATTCCGACGATCATGCCCGTCATTGTCATCTTCATGATTCTGTCGATCGGCAACTTGCTGAGTGCGGGCTTCGAGGACATTCTCTTGCTCGCCACCAATCCGGTGCTTAGGCCGGTATCCGATGTAATCGATACGTACGTGTATCGGGTAGGCTTATCGAATTACCGTTATTCGTACGCCACCGCGGTCGGCTTGTTCAAAGCCGTCGTCAGCATCGGCATGCTGGCAATCGCGAACTACTTGGCTCGCAAATCCGGAAACAGCTTATGGTAGCACCGGCAAAATGGTCTTACGAGGAGGCGAACCGCCATGGCGCGTATAGCAATTAGCGATCGGCTCATGCTGATCTTCATTTATGCATTCTTGATTCTCTTATCGTTCAGCGCGTTTTACCCGTTCTGGAATGCGCTCGTCGTATCGTTCAACCTGGGGATCGACACCTCGAAGGGCGGCGTGACGTTCTGGCCGCGGGTATGGACGCTGGAAAACTACGATATCGTCTTTAACGACAAACGATTGATCAACGGCTTCTTCGTCTCCGTCGCCCGTACGGTCGTAGGCACGATCACCGCGATTCTGATGACCGCGCTGCTCGCGTACGGCATGTCGAAGAAAGAGCTGATCGGCAAAAATTATTACATGCTGTTCTTCGTATTCACGATGTATTTCGGCGGCGGGTTGATCCCGGCGTTCCTGCTTATCCGTTCCCTCGGCCTGATGAACACCTTCTGGGTTTTCATTATACCGGCGCTCATCAGCGTGTGGAACATGATCATATTCAGAACCTTCTTCAAAAGCTTGCCCGTCGGGCTCGAAGAGTCCGCCCAGATCGACGGCTGCACGAACTGGGGCATCTTCTTCCGGATCGTGCTTCCGCTCTCGGGTCCGGTCATCGCAACGCTGGCGTTGTTCACGGCCGTCGCGCACTGGAACGACTGGTTTATGCCGAGCATCTATATCACGAACGAACATTTGGTTCCGATTCAGACGATGCTGCGCCAAATTCTGAACGCCAACATCGTCACGGAGATGTCGAACAACATCGATACCGCCTCCGCGGCACGCATCGAAGGTTTGCGTACCATCACGACCAAGTCGCTGACCATGGCGACGATGATGGTCGCGACGCTGCCGATCATTCTGGTCTATCCGTTCGTTCAGAAGTACTTCGTGAAAGGCGTGCTCATCGGCTCGCTGAAAGAGTAACACCAAAATTGGTTTGAGGCTTAACCGCTTTGGACATATAATCGATATGATGAGAGGGGTAGTACAAGCATGAAGAAAGTAAAGAAATCTGCACTGCTTATCGTAACTGCTATTCTCGTGCTCGCCACGGTGCTGGCTGGCTGCAGCGGCAACAACGCCGGCAAGAACGAGCCATCGCCTTCGGCATCAAGCGAAGCGACGAAAGCTCCCGAGAACGGCGAATCCGGCGAGAAACCCGCCGATGTATGGGAATTCGGCTCCGAGGCGCTTGAGTTCAGCATGTACGGCCATTATAACTGGTATGACGTTCCGGCTTGGGACAGCACGGTAGCGGGCAAGTGGCTGATGGAGAACAAGAAGCTGAACATCGTTCCGGTATCGGCCGGCGGCAACCCCGAGCAGAAGCTGAGCACGATGATCGCGAGCAACGATCTGCCCGACGTCATGTGGATGGACCGCGGCGCGGACGTAGAGAGACTTCGCCAAGCGGGCATGCTTGTCGCCTTCGACGAATACCTCGACAAATACCCGAACCTGAAGACGTGGATGGGCGACGACCTCAACCTGCTGCGCTCCGAAGATGGCAAGCTGTATCAGTTCCCGAACTGGTATACGGGCCGCCCGAACGGAAACTCCGGTTACGTCATTAACAAAAAAATCTACGAAGAGCTAGGTTCGCCTAAGCTGGAAACAACGGATGACCTGTATGCATACCTGACTTCCGTCAAAGCGAAATACGGCGACACGGTCGTTCCTTACGAGCCGCATCTGGCGAAAGACATGCAGGGTCTTGGCGTATTGTACACGGCATTCGGCGAGAACGCGATGTACTCGTACCTGAACGAAGGGCTGCGCGCCGTGCCGCAAGGCGACACGCTCACTTCCCTGTTTACGGATCCGGTCTTCCGCGAAGCGCAAAAATACATTTCCAAGCTGTACAGGGAAAAGCTGATCTCCCAAGACGCGTTCACCCAAACGGTGGACCAAATCGACGAGAAAGTGATGCAAGGACGCGTAGCGGTATTCGCGGCATCCAGCCCGACGGTTATCGCCATGAACGCGCATAACGAAATGGTCAAACAAGATCCGAATTCCGGTTACTTCATGATCTGGCCGATCCATAAGGAAGGTCTGGACAAAAACAAAATTTTCCCTGGCACTTATACAGCGCTTGGCTGGAATGTTAACGTCATCACGAAAGCAGCCAAAGACCCTGAGAAAATCTTCGCGTTCCTCGACTGGTACACGGGTCCAGAAGGACAATCGCTGTTGTTCTTCGGTCCGGAAGGCAAGAACTGGAAAGGCTTCGACGCGGACGGACATCCTGTATTCACGGATCAATACGACGCGAACGAAGTGCTTGAGCTGCAGAAGGCGCATGACCCGATCATGTGGAACGGCAACACGGGCTACATCGACCCTGCGAAGATGAAATACGAAAGCAAGCTGCCGAAGGATCAACAAAACTGGGCGGCGCGCTACCAAAGCGAGATCACATGGCCTACGCAAGCGAACGCAACGGAGTTCATTAACCTGAACCCTGCGCCGGACAGCGAGCTGGGCATTATCAAACAACGCGTCGACGATATCTTCACGCAAGCGTACGCGGAATCCGTCATGGCGAAGAGCGACGAGGACGTCGATCGCATTCTGGATAAAGCCGAGAAGGACGCGCAAGACGCGGGTTATACGAAACTTCTTGAGTTCCGCACAGAGGGCTGGAAGAAAAACAAAGAGATTATCGCAGGCCAATAATCAACATATTGTGCTTCCATAAGGAAAGGGTATACTGAAAAAGTATACCCTTTTCCCTATGGGATGAGCGGTCTATCGCGTTTTCTATAAGATTTCTCTATCTTACCGTATATACGTCGACAGATCAGGAGTTGAATGACATGTACAAAGTGCTGCTCGTCGATGACGAAATTCTTGACTTAAAGGGGATGCAGACGTTCATTCCATGGACGGAGCTCGGAATGAATGTCGTTCATTCCGTCTCCAGCGGTTTCGCCGCGGCCGAAATTATCGAGTCCGAGCCGATCGATATTCTCGTCACGGATGTCCGCATGCCTAATATGTCGGGGCTTGAACTGGCCCGCAAAGCGTTGGATAAACAAGCGAGGATCAAGATCATTTTCGTGAGCGGGTACCAGGATTTTAACTACGTGAAGCAAGCGATGTCGCTTAACGCCTGCAGCTATGTGGTGAAGCCAATGGACGACAACGAGCTGATCGAGTCGCTTCAGAAGCTGCGCATCGAGCTCGATGACGAGCGCAGGCTGCTTGAGACCGAGCAGTTGTACCAACGAATGGTGCCGATCATGAAAAATGAATATTTGCTGCGGCTGCTGGAGGGTACTTCGGACGATGAGATGCTGCAGGTGCTTCTGGAGCGTTATGAGCTGAACCGCTTGGCATGGCCGGTTAAGGTGGTTGCCGTCGAACGCGACGATTGGATGTTGAAACGCGGCTCGGATGATGCGATCGACGATTCGGAGCTGTCCGGCTTATTCCTGCACGCGATGATCGATGTATGCAGCCGTCTGCGCATCGAACATATGTGCAAGCTTGGCGGCAATCGGGTAGGCATGCTCCTGGAACAGGGCATGGAGATCGACCGCCTTCGGGAAGCGTTGACGAACGAACCGCTTGAAGCTCCTTTTACGGTAACCATAGGCGTCGGAGGGTTCGCAGGCTCGCCCGCCGAACTTAAGGATTCTTATCGGCAAGCGAGGCTGGCGCTCGATTACAAGGTGTTTTATGGCAAAGGGCGAATCATCCGACACGAGGATATTCAGCAGGCTCAGATGAAGGACGTGCAAAGCCTGGATATTCAGCTCGACGCTTTGTTCGAAGCGATGACCGATTACGATCTGGTCAAGGTGCACGACGAACTCGGCCTTCTGTACGGGCTGGCGAACAATCTGCGTTCCAAATATACGATCCAGAATTTCACGGTGTTCCTGATCATGAAGCTGGATGCCCATCTGCAGAAGATCAACGAGGATTTGTTCCAGATGCTGAACTTGGACTTCAATAGCTTGGACGTCCTGCTGCGTCACGAAACGATGGACGAGATCCATTCCTGGCTCCGTTACCGCGTTTACGAGTTGTCCGAACTGCTGCAGAACAAGAAACAGAAAAAAAACTGGAAGCTCGCGCAAGATATCATTGCCGACGTGAAGCAGCGTCTGCACGAGAATATTACGCTGAAGGATGTCGCGGAGAAATATTCGTTTTCGCCGAATTACTTGGGCCAGATTTTCAAAGAAGAGATGAATACGAACTTCAGCGATTACGTGGCGACGCTTCGCATGGAGAAGGCGGGGGATTTGCTTGCGAACACGAATCTCAAGGTGTATGAAATCGCCGGCCTGATCGGGTACAGGTACCTTCCATACTTCAGCCGGCAGTTCAAGGATTACCACGGCATGACGCCGCTCGAATTCCGGAGACGGCCATGAAGGTGTTCCGTCGCTACAGATATATGCCTTTCGGCTACAAGCTGATGCTCTCTTATTGTTTATTTATCGTGATTCCGGTTATCGTCATCGGTTACTTCGCCAATTCGATTTATATCAAGTCGATTCGCGAGCAGATCGAGAGCAGCGTGAACGGGACGCTTATCCAGATTAGCGACAACGTATCCTACAAAATCGAAGATATTATCCGCGTGTCGGATTTCCTCTATTATGATAATACGCTGGCGAGGCATCTGCGCAACTACGAGAAAGGCTGGGTCGCCTACGAGGCGACGGTCAACCTGCTGCTGCCGAAGTTCGAGGCATACAAGCAGGCGTCCAGCTTGAAGATGTGGCAATCCATCTATATTAAGAATGAAGAGTTTCCCGAAATTTATTTCAATTACAAGGGAAACGATCCGCTAAGAAGCGAGACCAGCCGCTACGACGTTTACCATTTGAAGCGCATCTTGGACAAGGACTGGTACAGCGATTATCCCGATGAAGTATTCGGAATGACGATGCAGTGGAAGCAGGTGGAGGACGATGCCAAGTTCAACCGCATCTCGCATCTGCGCAGGCTGGTCGACGTTCAGGTCGTCGGCACGAACAGGGAAATCGGCTTCCTGAGGCAGAGTCTTCACTTGTCGGAGCTGTTCCAGACGGTCGACTTTAATAAAATCGGCAACGATGCGGCGATCTACGTCAAGGACGACGCGGGCCGCGTCATGTTAACCTCGGGCGAGGCGGAATTCCGGTACGGAGATGTCTGGGATGAAGAGGCCTTCGGGGAAAACCTGGTTATCGCGAAAGTCATTCCGAAGCTGAACTGGAGCATCGCCGCCGTTATCCCTAACGAAACGTTCGAGAAGAAGATCAATGAGGTGCGGCTGCTGACGTTCGCCATCTGCCTTGTTTTTACAATCGTGTATTTCATATCCGGCGCGCTCCTGTCCAATTACTTCTCCAGGAAGGTCGGCAAGATCGTATCGGTGCTCGATTCGTTCCAAGAAGGCAACTTTCATAAACGGATCAATTTCAAGGGCAACGACGAGTTCAGCCAAATTTCTTTGGCGCTTAATGAGATGGGGCAAAATATCGGCGAGCTGATCCACAAAGTGTACGTGGCCGACCTAGATAAGAAGGAAGCGGAGCTGGACATGCTGCAGGCGCAGATCAACCCGCATTTCCTATACAACACGTTGTCTTCGATCAACCGGTTGGCCAAGTTCGGCGAGCTGGACAAGTTGCAGCGAATGGTGATGGATCTAGCCAAATTTTACAGGCTGTCGCTGAACGAAGGTCGCATTCTGCTGCCGATCAGCGACGAGCTGGAGCAAGCGAACGCATACATCAACATTCAGAAGATCAAGTACGAGGAGCGGATGGGCGTCAGCTTCGACATCGATCCCGCGATCTTGAAGTACGGTACGATCAAGCTGATCATCCAGCCGTTCATCGAGAACGTGCTGGAGCATGCATGGTGCGCGGACCGAATCCATATCCGGATCGTCGGCGAGCTGGAAGACGATAACACGGTGCTGTTCAAAATCATCGACGACGGCGTCGGCATCAGCCAAGAGCTGCTGCAGCAGATGGACGATCCCGAGGAGAGCACGAGCGTTGGCTACGGCATCCGCAACGTCAATCAGCGCATCAAGCTGTATTACGGACAGGCCTACGGCGTCCGAATCTTCAGCCGCCTAGGCATCGGAACGACGGTGTGTATCCGCATCCCGGCGGAAGAGGCGCGGGAGGGGCGGTAGAGGAAGAGGGCAACAGGCGAGGGAAGAAAGCAGAAACGATAGGTATATTCTGTACGAAATTCCATACACAATCACACGATTCCAGGTGCAATGCTTGTATTCTGTACGAATTTTCGTACATAATCGGTGCCAATGCGGATTTGATGGATGATTGTGTATGATTTTTCGTATTGGAACAGCCATACGAACGACCAGCCTTGGGTCTCGAGCAATCATCGATCAGAAAAAGGTACTTCCACTCTAGCAATCCGAGATGGAAGTACCTTTTTGCGGGTTATTGGATATGCGCCAGATTATTCGTCCGCTTACTTCACGGCCCCGGCCGTAATCCCGCCCGTGATCTGGCGCTGGAAGAAGCTGTACAGGATGATGATCGGCACCATCGAGAACATGAGGCCGGCGAACAGGGGACCCCATTCGGTCCGGTACTGCATTTCGGCCTGCATGACCGCGATGCCGACAGGCAGCGTATAGATCTTCGTCATCGGATCGTTCATGATGACCGTGCCGAGGATGTATTCGTTCCAGATGTTCAGCACGTTGATGATCGCGACGGTGATAAGACCCGGCTTCGAGAGCGGCAGCATGATGCGGAAGAAGGTGCCGGCTTCGGAGCTTCCGTCAATGGCGGCCGCTTCTTCCATTTCCTTCGGCAGCGACTTGTAGAAGGCGACCAGTACGAAGATGCCGAATGGCAGCGCGCCTGCCGCGTAGACCAGAATGAGGCCGAGCAGATTGTTGGTCAATCCGACGCTGTCGAGCAGGAAGAACAGCGGGATCAAACCAAGAATAAGCGGAATCATCATCGCCGACACGTAGACGAAGTAGAGCAGGTTGCTGCCGCGGAACGGAAACCGCGCGATGATATAGGCCGTCATGGCAGAGAGCAGGACGGCGAGCGCCGTGCTGGCGCATGTAACGACGGTAGAGTTCATAAAGTAAGCACCGAACTTGTATTCCGTCCACACGTACGAGAAGTTGGACCACCTAAGCGGAATTTCGGGCAATGCCCACGGCTTGTTGCCGTAAAACTGCGGGTTGTCCTTCAGGGACGACAGCAGCGTCCAGAGAAGGGGGTAGACGACGGCCACCGTCCATACGAGCAGCAGGAGGCGGACAATCCAGGTCGAGAATGCTTCTTGGCGTGTTAGTTTCATCGGTTGCCGGTTCCTCCTTACATTTGGATCGTATCCCGCTTCATTAAGCGGTTCAGTATGAGCGACGTCACGAGCGTAAGCACGAGAATGAGAACGCCGATCGCGGAAGCGTAGCCCATATGGTATTGCTTGAAGCCGATTTGGTATAGATAGGAGCCCATGACTTGCGTGGAGTTATCCGGGCCGCCTTCGGTCATAAGCCAGACGATGATGAACGAGCCGTTAAGTGTCGTAATGACGATATGGATGATGGAAACCTTCATCTGCTCCCAGATGAGCGGGATTGTAATATGCTTGAACTGATGCCATCTGGAGGCGCCGTCGATATTGGAAGCCTCGTAGAGCGACTCAGGGATGTTCATGATCGCGGCCATGAGCAAAATCATATAAAATCCGATGCCGGCCCATACGGCCGGAGCAAGAATCGACCACATGGCGGTGCTCTCGGAGCCTAGCCATACCGTTTTGACCGGTTCGCTTGCGAACAGGGACAGGAATGCATTCAGGAAGCCGATATCCGATGGGTTGTAGATATATCTCCACAATACGCCGATGACGACGACGGAAATAAGGTTCGGGAAGAACAGGATGATCCGGAATAAGCCGGTTCTCTTAATGTTCATGCGAGTCAGCGCGACGGCGAGTATCGTTGCCATCAGCATGATCAGCGCGACCTTCCAGAATACGAGGAAAAAGTCGTTGAAGATCGCCGTGCCGATAATGTCGTCCTTAAACAATCTGACGTAATTATCGAATCCGATGAACGCCATGTCGCCCGAATAACCCGACCACTTGAAGAAGCTGATGTACAGCCCGCGCACGAGCGGATAAGCGGTCAAAGCGGCGAACAGCAGGAACGTCGGCACGATAAAGCTCAGGATGAACAAGGCACGCTTCAGCCGGTAGGAAGTTGGTGCTGCAGTCATTCAAGTCTCACGCCCCTTGTAAAAAATCTAAAAAGTAGAGCAGCGGCGGGAAGGGGGCTCCGGTAGAGGAGCTTTCCCGCCGCTGTTCGCGATAAGTTACGGTCTTGCAGCCGCTGCCGCTTCTTCCATGCGGTCGCCCCACTCGGCAGGCGTGATTTTGCCAGCGAGGAGCGCGATGATGCCGTCTTGCAGCGCTTTCTCGACATCCGCGTTCACGATCAGAGCCGGAGCGACGACCAGGTTGTCGCTGTTGAAGTAGTTCATGGCGGACTTCACGACTGGACCTGCGGAGGAGCTCTCCAGATCCGCCTTCACGTTCATGATCGCGCCCGTCATCTCAGCCCAATCTACCGCGAATTGCTCCGTGAAAATAAATTGCAGGAACGCTTTCGCCGCTTCCGGGTTTTTCGCTTTTTCGGCGATCGCAACGGATGCAGTGTAAGGGATAGCGACGTATTTCTGGCCCTTGTCTTGCATGACGGACGGCACGAAGTCGAACTCGAAGCCTTCCGGAATGTCTTTGCTCATCTCGTTCTCCAGCCACAGGCCGTTCGGGATGAAAGCGGCTTTGTGCTGCAGGAACGCCATTTGGGAATCCGTATGGTTCAGGGCAACGGATCCAGGATCGATCAGGCCCGCGTCGCGCATTTGCACGACTTTGTCCAATGCTTTCATGACCGGCTCGCTTTTGAAGACGCCTTCTTCGAGCGCCGCCATTCTGGAGATGATGGAGCCGTCGCCGCCGTTCGCGGCTACGATTGCGGAGTTGACCAGTCCGCCGTTGATGTAGTAAGGGTAAACGCCGGTGTGAATGTAAGGAGATACGCCGGACGCTTTGATCTTCTCGCTGACAGCCATGAAGCTTTCGAAGTCGGTCGGCGTCTCCCAACCGTTCTCGGTGAACCAAGCTTTGTCGTAGAACGTGCCCCACGAGCCGAAGACGAGCGGCATCGTGTAGTTTTTGCCGCTGTAATCCGTCGGCTGGCCGATCGCGATGTCGAGCACGTTTTTGCCGTCGGCGTTTTTGGCGCCCTTCAGAAATTCGGTAAGGTCGAGCAACTGGCCGTCTTGCACCATTTGAGATTCGTTGGAGCCTGCGCCGTCGATATAGACGAAGTCCGGAGGCGTACCGCCGATCCAACGGGGTCTCATTTGTTCGTTAATTTGGGAGCCTGCCGTTTGCGTAATCTTCAGGTCCGGGTTTGCTTCTTGGAATTTGGAGATGACGTGCTTCCACCACGTATCGCCGTAACCGCCGACGAAGTATTGGATTTCGAATTCGCCCGTCAGGCCTTTCGCCGCGTCGTCGTCGCCGTTGTTCGTGGCTTCGCCGGCGTTTGTCGTAGCCGGTTTGTCGTTGCCGTTATTCGTTGTGTTCGCGCCGGAGCATGCGGCCAGCAGGCTTGTTAGGAGCATAAGCGTGAGAATCGCAAACATCGATTTGTTTCTCATTGTGTTCATGGATCGGATCTCCCCTTGACTTTAAGTTTGTGGTCATACGAAGGTATTTCCTTTAAGCGCGCTAGCGTACATCCGAACTGTCGGCGATCCTCCTTTCATGACAAAAAAAGGGCATTAGTAACGAAGCATATCTTGCCTGCTTCGATAACTAATGCCCTTTCGGTAACACATTATCGGGTGAAGTCATTTAGTTTTGCGTTTTCATCATAGTTGAAAGCGGTTTATCTGTCAATCTTTAATATTTATTTTGTTAAATCGGCATAATTAGAAACCCAATTACTAACAAGTTGTCTAAAGCTGCTCGCGTTGATTGAATCGCTCAATATGCAGGGTAAGGAAGCCGGTTTCGTCCTCCGGCACCGGTTTCTTGAGATGCTCCTCCAGTATGGCGGACAACGCCAGAGATCGCTCGTACGACTCCGGATATTCGGACTGGATGCGGTGCAGCAACGGATTTTTGATATGCGACTCCTTCTTGATCCGGTCAATCAACCCCTTCAGATGCGAAATGAAGCGGAGGGAGGAGAAGGAATCGTTGAACTGAAGGCCGATGGATCGGGCTTCGTCCATGATCTTGGCTACGAGACGGACGACGGCAAGCGTCTCCGTGCCGCGTTCGCGGTTGCGCGCGCCGTGGAAGTGCATCGCAAGGAAAGCAATCTCGTCCTCGGGGAGCTGCGCGTCCAGCTTTTCGTTCAGATAGTTGACCGCCGCCGAGGCGACGTCGTATTCCTCTTTGTACATCAGCTTGATCTCGTAGGAGAACGGGTTGGTAATGAGTACGCCTCTGCGGCAGCGCTCGATGGCGAAGTTGATATGATCCACGAGCGCGGCATGGATCGTCTCGGAAAATTCGCCCTCCAGCCGCTGCTGCGCCATCGCGATGACTTCTTCGGTAATCCCGACGATCCGGGTATCGACGTTGTTCAAGATTTGCTCGTAATGTTCGATCGTTTCCATGGTATGCAGTAAAAACTCCTGTGTAATTTCAGATTCGATGACGCTCATGCCGGGCTGTTTCTTGAAGCCGATGCCTTTGCCGAACGCGATGGAGTTTTTGCCGGAGGATAATTTGGTCATCACGACATTGTTGGACAGCACGTGTATGATCTTACGTTCAATTGCGGCCATCTTCATGCTCCTCTCCTATTACTTCGCGTTCTGCGTCAGCAGCTTCTGAATTTCTTCCTTGATCAGCTCGGAGTCCGTGCCGAATACAACGTGGACGTTGTCTCTGCCGACCCGAAGAATGCCCGCCGCGCCCAAATCCTTGAGCGCTTGCGTCTGCACGAGCTCCGGTTGCTTCAGTCTCAGCCGCAGTCGCGTAATGCAGGCGTCCACATCCGAAATATTGCCTTCGCCGCCGATGAACCCGATGACGCTTCCGGCTTTCTTCGCTAGCGTCTCGGCGCTTGCGCTCCGAATCGCGGAGACGGGGGCCGGCTCCGGCGCGGCGGCCTGGACGGGTTGCGGCGGCATCATGCCGCTATCTCCCGAAGGCACGAATCCCTGGGAAGAAGCGATGGCCGAGACGGCAGCCAAACCAAGCTCCGGCCCCTCGAGTGCGGCATCGGCCGCGAAACCGCTTTCGGATCGCGGCGCATCCGACGTTCTGCCCGGCGTAGCGAGATTGAACAAGCGGATGACCGCGTAAAACGTAAAATAATAGACGGCGAAACAAGCGAGCCCGATCGGGAAAATGAGCCATGGCTTCGTCCCGTCGTTCCAGTTGATCGCGAGGTCGATGAAACCGGCGGAGAAGCCGAAGCCCATTTTAACCTCAAGCATGTACATCAGCATCATGGACAAGCCGGTCAGCACCGCATGGATGACGAACAGGGCGGGGGCGACCAGCATAAAAGCGAACTCGATCGGCTCCGTGATGCCTGTCAGGAACGAAGTGAGCGCGGCGCTGAGCATAATGGACAGGATGACCTTGCGGTGCTCGGGCTTCGCGGCCATGGCCATGGCAAGCGCCGCGCCGGGAAGTCCGAACATCATGATCGGGAAGAAGCCCGTCATGTAAGCGCCTGCAGTCGGATCCCCGGCGAAGAAGCGAGTCAGGTCGCCCTGCACCAGCTTGCCGCCGGGAGGGGAGAACTCGCCGATTTGGAACCAGGCGATATGATTGACGATGTGATGCAAGCCGGTCGGAATAAGAAGGCGATTGATCGTGCCATAGAGAAGCGTGCCGATGCCGCCCGTCGATTCCAGCCAAAGACTGAACACTTGGATTTTCTCTTGAATCGGCATCCAGATGAAGCCGAGCAAACCGCCGAGCACGGTCATGGACAGGGCGGTTATGATTGGGACGAACCGGCTGCCGGCGAAGAAACCGAGCGCCTGAGGCAGCTTAATATTTTTGAACCGGTTATACAGGTAGGACGTCACAACCCCGGTAATCAAGCCGCCGAGCACGCCCATCTGCATGTTCGTCTCCGCCAAATCGTTGGTCTGCGCGACTTCGAACGTCCGCATGACTTCCTGGAATACCGTGTAGCCGACGGCCGCGGACAAGGCGGATACGCCTTTGCCGTCGGTCAGCCCGATCGCGATGCCGATGGCGAACAGGAGCGGCAGATGGTCGAAGATGGCGCCGCCTCCCGCTTCGAATATGACGGCGATTTTCTGAAGAAGCGGATTTTCGAAGTCGATCTTGCCGAATCGGAACAGAAGAGCCGCTGCCGGCATGACGGCAATGGGAATCATGAGCGAACGGCCAATGCGCTGAATGTAGCTCATACTGTCAACCACCCTAGATTGAATGAGAAAAAAAGGGCATAGCTCAAGAACAACATCCGTTCTTGAACTAATGCCCTCTCGGTAACACGTTCATTTTGTCGATTTTGTGTAAATAAATTATACCTTCACTGGCTGATTCTTGTCAAAGTAACTTTACTAGTTAATTATGCCTGTTGCCCGGTCGCGGCGGCCTTCGCGGCGATCTCGGATTTGTCCTGGCCGAACCGAATGAATAACCAGACGCCTGACAGAATGAACGCACCCGCGATAAGCTGATAACCGCTCAGCGCTTCCTTCAGAAGCAACCAAGCGAGCAGGGACGAAATGACAGGTTCGCCGAGGACGGCCATCGATACGGCGGTAGCGTTCATATATTTGAGCAGCCAGTTGAACAAATAATGGCCGAACAACGTCGGGACGATCGCAAGGAGCAGGAACAGTCCCCATTCTTTGGAAGAATAGCCGGTGAACGGGTTGCCGACGCCTATGTTATAGAAGGCGAGCGCGGTTGCCGCGAATAGGAAGACCCAGAAGTTGTAGGCGAACGCGCCGACGCTGTCGCGGAGGCCTTTGCCGATCAGCATGTGGACGGCTACCGCAACGGTGCCAAAGAAAGACAGGACGTCGCCGGCGAGCGCATCGCCGGACAAGCTAAAGTCGCCGGCGCCGATGACGACGGAGCCGATGATCGCGATGCCCATTCCGGCGAGCATGGCGGCGTTCGCTTTGGTCTTGTAGATCCAGTAAGAGCCGAGCATGACGATCACGGGCTCGAGAGTCAGGATGACCGTTGAGCTTGCAACGGTCGTTAGACGCAGCGACGCCATCCATAATAGGAAATGCAGACCTAACATGGCGCCCGATGCGCCGAGCATCAGC
The DNA here is from genome assembly GCF_030929555.1 of Paenibacillus sp. LHD-117. Taxonomy (GTDB): domain Bacteria; phylum Bacillota; class Bacilli; order Paenibacillales; family Paenibacillaceae; genus Pristimantibacillus. The sequence goes on from NZ_JAVFVT010000008.1 coordinate 203,803, forward strand.
CACTGCCGCCGGGTAAGCGAGAACAGCTCGCGGCGATATTTCCATGCGAACGGAAGCAGCAGCAAATTCGTTAAGTACAGGCGGTACATGGCGATGACGGCGACGTCGGCATCGGACCATTTGACGAAGATGGAAGAAAAGGAGATGGCGATAATGCCGACCAGATAAAGAAGTTCATAAGCGGAAAAACCTTTCGTGCTGCGGTTCATGGTAGATGGCTCGCTTTCGGGCGTGATATGGATTCCATAGCCCAATATAGCGTATGAACGGGCAGGTTCGCTAGAGCAATCTTTTGCTAAAAATAGGCGTTGACGTTGAATGCGCTGTCATTTTAACTTTTGATTAAAGGTTTAATCACTAGAAACCCGCAAACGGGACGCATGGATGTACGCGTCGCGTTTGCGGGTTTTCGCCGTTGGCAGTAATTCCATTTTGTAGCGGATTGAATTGAGTTATAATGTGAGGAGGAGGGGCGGGGCATGAAAAACGAAGCAAGCATCGTGGACGTGGCGCGGGCGGCGGGCGTATCGATCGCGACCGTATCGAACGTGATTAACGGCAAAGGGCGAGTATCGGCGACGACCAAGCAGAAGATCGAAAGAATCATCGGAGAGCTCGGCTATACGCCCAATTTGACTGCGCGCAACCTGAAGACGAACCGCAGCGACTTGATCGGGCTGGTTGTTCCGACGATGCAGCCCGGCAGGCTGCAGGACAATCCGTTCTATTGGGATCTGCTCGCGGGCGTCGAGGAAGGGGCGAGAGACCGCCGCTTTCATATTATTCTCGCGGGAATCGACGAGCGGACGGAGACGTTTTCTTTCGTCAAGGAGCGCAGGCTGGATGGGCTTATCGTCGTCGGAACGAACGAAGGCTCGCAGGCGGTGGGGCGTATTCTCGAGCTTGGCCTCCCTACCGTTTTTATAGACAGCTACTTGTCCGATCCGAATTTGATGCAAGTCTATTTGGAAGACCGTAACGGAAGTTACCTGGCGACCAACTATTTAATTAAGCAGGGGCATGGCCGGATTGCGTTGTTGATCGGCGATATTCCGCTGGAGAATATATCTTATTATGGGGTTCTTCACGAACGATGGCTTGGTTACAAAGACGCGCTTGCGGAAGCGGGCATACCGTACGACCCGCGGACGATGATCAAGCTGCCGACCTCGCTGGAAGGCGGATACCGCGCAGCGGACCAATTAATCGACATGGACGACGTGACCGCGATTTTCTCCTTCTCCGACGTCAGTGCGATGGGTCTGCTGAAGCGGCTGCGCGAACGGGGCAAGGAAGTGCCGAGGGACTATTCGGTCATCGGCTTCGATAACCTGTTCATGTCGGAATATACGTCGCCATCCTTGACGACCATCGCGCAAGATATTCTCACGAAAGGCAGGGAAGCCGTTCATCTGCTGCTGGACCAAATCGACGGCAGTCCCATCACGAATCGCCGGATAGCGATGCCTGTCGATTTGATCGTCAGGCAGACGACCGGACCTTGCAGAACGAAGAGTTAATAGGGCGTGCAGAAGAAGCCGCATCCGTCCGGACTATAGTCCGGACGGATGCGGCTTCGCTTCATTTTAAGACCTATATTGGTTGCCGGAGCGGATCGGCCGCGCCCAGTGCGGAAATTCGAAAGCGGGAGAACGGATACGTGAAAGAACGGGGAGCCGAACTGTTTTATCATAATAATCAAGCACCACGTTGTTACGCAAACGCAAAAAAGTGATCTATTCGAGACGGAGGTAGGAATCCATGAGCATTGCAGCAGGCATTAATATTTTTTCGGTACACAAGGAGCTGGGCGAAGATTATTTCGGCACGTTGGAAAAGGTGGCCGCGGCGGGGTATACCAACATCGAGCTGGTCGGCTTCAATATGAAGACGTTCACGCGATTCATCGACGAAATACCGGCGGAATCGGTAAGGGACAAGATCCGCGAGCTCGGCCTGAAGGCGGTTGCCGTCCATGAAGGCACGATGCCGGGACAGGAGCTGGACGCCAACGATTGGGATAACGTCATGTCTTATTATGACGTTGTCGGAAGCGAGCGGATCGTACTGCCGTCCGTGTGGATCAAGGATCGCGAGAGCGCGCTCAGAGCGGCCGAACAGATGAACGCAATCGGCAAGAAGATGAAGGAAGGCGGCTTCCAGTTCTATCTCCATAATCACGCGCACGAGTTTAAGCGGGTCGGCGACGAGACGTTGTTTGACTTGCTGCTTGCGAACACGGATCCATCCTACTTGAAGTTCGAGGTGGATATGGCATGGGTCATGCGCGCCGGCATCGACCCGGTGGCGGTTCTGGAGATGCTCGGAGAGCGCTGCGATATGGTCCATCAGAAAGACATAAGCAAGGAAGCCGCCGGCCGGCTGGATATTATGGAGGCGATGCGCCTGGATGGGGCCGAGAACCTCGAACCGATGGAAGCGTACGGGAAATACGTCAAGCCCGGCGATTTCGTCGAACTCGGAATGGGCCTGTTCGACTTTGCAGCCGTGTACGAGCGCATCCGCTCCATGGGACATATCCGTTACGCGCTTGTCGAGGACGAAGGCGAGTCGGAGGATAAGATCGGCAGCATAACCAGGGATCTGAGCGTGCTTGGGCAATACGTGTAACGAAATCAGGGGAGGAATGACGAAATGGAAAACGGCAAACTGAGGATCGGCATTATCGGCTGCGGAGGCATTGCGAATCAGAAGCATATGCCGTCGCTCGCGAAGCTGCCGCACTTATGCGAAATGGTAGCCTTCTGCGATACGGTGGAGGAGAGAGCCGTGAAAGCGGCTAAAGACTTTGGCACGGCGGAAGCGTACGTATATGCGGATTACAAGGAATTGCTGAAGGACGAGTCCATCGACGTGGTGCATGTGCTGACCCCGAACTTGCAGCATTCCTTCATTACGGTCGACGCTCTTGAAGCGGGCAAGCACGTCATGTGCGAGAAGCCGATGGCCATAAATTCTGCCGAAGGGCAGAAGATGGTCGAAGCCGCGAAGCGGACGGGCAAAAAACTTACGATCGGCTACCAGAACCGGTTCAGGAACGATTCGCAGATCCTGTACCAAGCTTGCCGCAACGGGGAGCTTGGAGACATCTACTTCTCCAAGGCGCATGCCGTCCGCCGGAGGGGAGTGCCGACATGGGGCGTCTTTCTGGATAAGGAGCAGCAAGGCGGCGGGCCTCTCATCGACCTCGGCACCCACGCACTCGATTTGGCGCTGTGGTTCATGGACAACTACAAGCCGAAGTCGGTTACCGGCTCTGTGTTCTACAAGATGGCGGACAAGTTCGAAGGCAATATGATGGGCCCGTGGGATCCGCAAGGCTATCAAGTTGAGGATTCCGCTTTCGGCCTCATCAAGATGGAGAACGGAGCGACCATCTATCTGGAAGCGTCTTGGGCGCTGAATACGACCGATGCCAGGGAAGCGATGACGACGCTGTGCGGAACGGAAGGCGGCGCGGAGATGAGAGGCAGCTCCGTCCTTGGGAAGAGCGACGTCATCTTCAACAGCGTCAAGCATAATCAGCTGGTGGAGACGAAGCCGTCCTTCAGCGGCGGCATCGCCTATTTCGGGCCGGGCGCCGAGGAAGACGGCGTGAAGGAAGCAAGACAATGGCTGGAGAGCGTCATCCACGACACGGAGCCTCTCGTGAAGCCGGAGCAAGCACTGGTCGTCACTCAGTTGCTGGAGGCGATCTATACTTCGGCGCAGACGGGCGAAACCGTGCAATTTTAGCGGAAAATATTTACATGAGATAGCCGGGGACAACTCCTCGGCTATTCGTGGTATAATTCTCTCTACTTATTCGCAGGCTGTAAAGGGGAGAGACGGAACTTGAAACTCGCTCATCGTTCGCTCTTTAATTCTCTTCGATTCAAGCTGGTTACCGGGCTGTTGCTCATTATGCTGCCGATGGTGTCGTTCTTGATCTACAACAACTTCTATTCCATGGAGGTCGTGCGCAACCAGGTGTCGCAGTCGAACGGCAATATGCTGGAGCTCTACATGGGAATGATCGACAAGACGCTGGAGGATATCGACGACTATTTACTGAAATTCGCGGCGGAGGAATCCGGCTTGTATATCCTCGACCGTCCGGCCGAGACGGATAGGGATTTGTACAATTTGCATCAATTATGGCTGTTTACGGAGCTGAAGGAAAACGCGATCTATTATAACGCGCTCGATTATTTTTTTATCTATTCAACCTTGAACGAAGAGTTGTTGTTTGCGCCGAAGATAGTCGGCTCGGCCTTCCCGAATAATGACTCCATTAAGGAAGAGCTTACGAACATGATGGAACACGAGCGGACAATGGAGAGCTATCCGTACAAGCAATGGACGGTTTTTAGGGCGGAAGAGCAGAACTACCTGATCCGCATCATTCGAACGGGCAACTTGTATGTCGGGGCTGGAGTGAATACGGACGATGTCATGGGACCGCTTGATCTGCTCGATCTAGGCACGGAAGGCAGATCGCTTCTGGTCGATGACGGCTATGCGCCTTTGCAGGACGAAGCTTTTTTCGAAGAGAACGAGATCGACCTCGCTTACGCATCCAACGAGTACAGGCTTGCCGGAGCCGACGATCAGTACCTGGTTATCGGAGAGAAGTCAGGCAAAGGAGGGTTCGGGCTCGTCGCGGTCGTTCCCGACCAGACCATCTTGGAGAAGCTGCCTTATTTGCAACGGATCATCCTTCTAATTGCAACCGGTTCCATTCTCATCTTGCTGATCGCGCTTTATTTCCTGCGCACGGTCGTCCTGCTGCCAGTCAACCGGATCATAATGGCGATGCGCAAAATCAAGGAAGGTTATCTAGAGGCGAGAATACCGAACAAGCCGGCGTCCAACGAATTCGAAATGATGAACGAGACGTTCAACAGCATGGTCAGCGATATCCAGCAGTTGAAAATCGACGTCTACGAGGAGCAGCTGACTAACCAGAAGGCGGAGCTCAAGCAATTGCAGATGCAAATTAACCCGCATTTTTTCCTGAACAGTCTGAATGTCGTATATTACTTAGCCCAAGAGAAAAAATATGGGTTGATTCAGGAGCTCTCCATCTCCCTGATCCGTTATTTCCGCTTTATGTTCCGAAGCCAGACGGATTTTGTGCTGCTGGGGGACGAGCTCGGCCATACCGAAAACTATTTGACCATTCAGAAGTTCCGCTTCCCCGGCAGCTTGACCTATTCGATCGCCGCTGAGGATGAGCTGCGCGGGTGTTTCATCCCTACGCTGATCATCCAGAGCTTCGCCGAAAATACGATTAAACACGCCGTGAATACGGACGAGCCGACTCATCTCGTGATTACGGCAAGCAAAGCGGAATGGGGGGCGGAAGAGGCGCTATGGATCCGCATCCGCGATACGGGACCCGGCTTCTCCAGCGAAGTGCTGCCTAAGCTGCAGCAGGGGACGAACCTGATGAACGAACAAGGCGAGCATATCGGAATTTGGAACGCGAGGCGCCGATTGCGCCTGCTGTACGAGGATAAGGTGAGCATCTCGTTTTCGAACGATGACGGCGCCGTTGTCGACATGATACTGCCTGTATGCAGAGAAATGAGGTAGAGCGCATGTACCGGTTACTGATCGTGGACGATGAAAAGTTTATAGCAAACGGCATCAAATCGAGCGTGGAATGGCAGAAGCTTGGCATTGTGCACGTGTCGATCGCGAACAACCTCCGGCAAGCGAAGGAGGAATTCGTGAGCCGGCCGTTCGACATGATGATATGCGATATCGAGATGCCGCAAGGCAGCGGTCTGGAGCTTTACGAGTGGGTCCGGGAACAGTATCCGCAGACAGAGTGCGTCTTCCTCACCTGCCACGCCGACTTTCAATACGCGAAGAAAGCGCTGCAGCTCGGCAGCTTCGAATATTTGCTGAAGCCGGTGCCTCATGATGAGTTGAAGCTGGTCATGACGAAGCTGATCGAGAAGATCAGGATCGAGAGAGAATCGGCCACGATGGCGTCCGAACGGTTCTGGCAGGATGTGCTGAATCAGGCGATCCCGTCCAATCCGGATAAAATGATGGAGGTCATCGAGAAGCGGAAGCTTCCATATGACCGCGCGACGGGGTTTCTGCCGATTCTCGTCAGCATCGGACACTGGGAGAAGTCATTGAATGCACGCGATGCGCAAATTATGAAGTATGCGCTGCGGAACGCTCTTGAGGAGGTCGTCATTCAGCGCGATGCCAGCGCGCAAATCGTGCAACTGGAGCCGGACACTCTGATGGTTCTATTCTCTCGGAAGCGGATTCCCGAGGAAAGCTGCGATTTTTATTACAAGGAGATCAAAGCGCGGTGCGAGGCTTTCATCGAAGTGTGCAACCGATATTTGTATTGTCATCTCTCTTGCGTGATCGGCAGGAGCGTTCGAGCGCATGAAGTGAAGGATATGGCTGAGGGCATAGCGGCGTTCAAGAGGAACCAGGTTAATCTCATTGACCGGGTAACCTATATGGACGAGCGGAAAAAGCAGGATTCGAAGGTGCCGCTGCCGCCGGTTCATGTCTGGTCGGAGCTGATCAAGCAGGGCAACAGGCAGAAGCTGATGGACGAATCGCAGCAGTTTCTGGATGCGTGGAAGCGGATCGAATACCTGGATGCGAAAGGACTGCAGCTGTTTTATCAGAGCTTTCTGCAGATGGTGCTGCATTCGCTTCAGCAGCAGGGACTGCGTGCGGCGGAAATTTTCTCGGATCACTTGTCGCCGGAGCGTATAGGGGCCGCGACGCGAAGCGTGAAGGAGCTTCAGGATTGGGTGAGAGATGTACTGAACCATGCGTTTGTCCATATTCAAGGACTGGAATCGAACGAGTCGACGGTGGAGAGAATTAAGCGCTACATCGCCCTGCACATCGACCAGGAGCTGTCCAGGCAGTACATTGCGGATTATATTGGGCTAAGCCCGGATTATATCGTGAAGGTATTCAAGAAAGAAACGGGGCTCTCCATTTCGGACTACATTCTGAATGAAAGAATCCATCTGGCGAAGGAGCTGCTGGCAATGACGGACACGACGATCAGCAACGTCGCCCTTGCGGTCGGCTTCTCGAACTTTTCCTATTTCTCCACGCTGTTCAAAAAAGAAACGTTCATGTCGCCGCAGGATTACCGCAAAGGGTGCTGTTGCCCGGCCAAATAGAATATACCGCGAGAGGCGCTGCGTCGCTTCGCGCGGTCTTTTTTTTACATGGGCAACATGTCGGAATCTCGAAAACGGGATGTCGGAATATTGGAAGCCGGCTTATTCGCGTTGCGTTAGTATTAGGTCATGAAACTAACATACGAAAGCAAAGGTGGTCGAGCCCCCGTGAAAGCCAGTTCTTTCGCATTGGAGATGAGAAAGGCGAGGAAGTACCGCGCACTTGTGCTGATGGCGCTTCCCGGCCTGCTGTACCTACTGATCAACAACTACTTGCCAATGTTCGGAATCGTGATCGCGTTCAAGGACATCAATTTCGCGAAAGGGATTTTAGGCAGCGATTGGATCGGGTTTAGAAACTTCGAATATTTATTTAAAACGACGGACGCTTACATTATTACAAGAAATACACTGCTCTATAATGTTACGTTCATTCTGCTCAATACCGGAATCGCGATCGCTCTTGCGATCATGCTCAATGAAATACGTATTCGGTTTTTATCGAGAATGTATCAGACGCTCATCCTGCTGCCGTTCCTGATCTCGATGGTTATTGTCGGGTATCTGGTGTTAGGTTTCCTGGATGTAGAGAACGGGTTTTTGAACAAAACCTTGCTTCCGATGCTCGGCATGGAGCCGATATCCTGGTACGGCGAAACGAAATATTGGCCTTGGATATTGACGATCGTAAGCGTATGGAAAGGCGTCGGCAATCTGTGCATTATTTATTTGGCGGCGATAATCGGCATCGACAACGAATATTATGAGGCCGCGACGATCGACGGAGCGAACCGGTGGCAGCAAATTATGAAGATTACGCTTCCGCTCGTCGCGCCAGTCATCACCATTATGACCTTGCTCGCTATCGGCAGAATCTTCTATTCGGACTTCGGTTTGTTCTACCAGGTGCCGCTGAACTCCGGCGCGCTCATGCCGGTCACGAATACGATTGACACGTACGTCTACCGCGCATTGATTAACCTGGGCGACATCGGCATGTCCTCGGCAGCCGGTCTGTATCAGGCGCTTGTCGGCTTTATTCTCGTCATCCTATCGAATGCAATCGTACGCAAATTCAACAAAGACAACGCACTATTTTAGAAAGGAAGGGTTACATGCAATCATCCGGCAAGATCTATCAATGGAGTATTAATATCGTCATGCTGCTCTTCACCCTATTCTGCGTTTTGCCGTTTTGGCTGTTGTTCTCGGGTTCGCTAACCGACGACATGGAGCTGGTTCGCAACGGCTACGCTTTCTTCCCTGATCGGCTCAGCTTGACCGCGTACGGGTATTTGTGGAACACCTCGACGGATATTGCCCGCGCTTACGGCATTACGATCTTGACGACCGTCGTCGGTACGACGTTCGGTCTGTCGCTGACAGCCATGCTCGCTTATCCGCTGTCGAGGACGGAGATGCCGTTCCGCAACGGACTTGCGTTCTTCGTCTTCTTTACGATGCTGTTCAACGGGGGACTCGTTCCGAACTACTTGCTTTACACGAATTATTTCGATTTGAAAAACACGCTGATGGCACTGATCATCCCCGGGCTGCTGATGAACGGATTTTTTATCATCCTGATGAGAACCTTCTTCGCCAGCTCCATTCCGAAGGCCATTATCGAATCGGCTTATATCGACGGGGCGAAGGAGTGGAAAATCTTCCTGCAAATCGTGCTGCCGCTGTCGACGCCGGTGCTCGCTACAGTCGGCTTGTTCTACACGATCCTGTATTGGAACGACTGGTTCAATGGCTTGATTTACCTCACCGACAGCCGATATTATAGTTTGCAGAACCTGCTCAACCGGATTTTGCTGGACGTGCAATTTTTGCAGAACTCTACACAGGCGGGAAGCCGGGCCGCCGAATTCGCCGCGAATATTCCGCTTGCGTCGATGAGGATGGCCATGGCCGCTATCGGGGTCGTTCCGCTGCTGCTCGCTTATCCGTTCTTCCAAAAATATTTTGTGAAGGGCTTGACGATCGGCGCGGTGAAAGGGTAGATCGCTACAACGGAAAATCGAAAAAGCGATGTCGGAAATGTGAAAGTGGACTTGTCCGAATTCCATTATTCTACTAAGTGAAGACGTTTTCATAAACGAACCTGGGAGGTCATGGCAATGAAACAGAGAAGGTACGCGGCAAAAACGGTTATTATGATTGTAATGGTGTTCGCGTTGCTCGTCAGCGCATGCAGCGGCGGGGGCAGCAACAGCGCGAATACGGGGAACGAGCCGGATGCGGGTAACGGAGATGGCGGCAGCGGGGACTTGAAGCCGGTCGAGCTCGTCATGGTATTCCCGGTTGGCGGGGAACCGAAGGATTTAAAGCTCGTCTCGGATGAAATCAACAAACTGACCAAAGAGAAAATCAACGCGACGGTCAAGCTGATCCCGATCGGATTCGGCGCATGGGCGCAGCAGAAGACGCTTATGATGTCGGGCAACGAGCAGGTGGACTTGATCGTAAGCGGCTTGAACACCTACAGCCAGGATGTCGCAAAAGGGCAGTTTCTGGAGCTGGACAGCTATCTCGAACAGCAAGGGCAAGGCATAAAAGAGGCGCTCGACTCGCTTGACCCGGCCTTCCTGAACGCGACGAGAATCGATGGCAAAATATACGCCGTTCCGAGCATCCGGGATTTGGCGGCCGACTACGGCATTACGATGCGCAGGGATTTGGTGGAGAAATACAACATCGACACAAGCGCGATTAAATCGCTCGACGATTTGGACGCCGTATTCAAGGTGATTAAGGACAACGAGCCGGAAATGATTCCGACGGTGAAATACGGCACTTCGATTCTTGATATTTACGTGCAAACCTTCTTCGACGTCTTAGGTGACGGCTTCGGCGTGCTGCCGGGCCACGATAACGGCCTGAAGGTCGTGAATATGTACGAGACGCCGGAATACGCGGCTTTGCTGAATACGGTCAGAAGATGGAATGAAGCGGGGTATGTGGCGAAGGATGCCGCTACGAGCACCGAAACGCAATACAATATGGTCAAATCCGGCAAGGCGTTCTCCTTCATCTCCCATATGAAGCCCGGCATCGAAACTCAGGAGTCGAGAACGACGGGCAAGGACATGGTGTCGGTGCATTTCAGACCGCCGGTTACGATGACGTCCAACATCATCTCGATCATGTGGAGCGTCGCCCGTAACTCCAAGGATCCAGATAGAGCGATGATGCTGCTTAATCTGATGTATACGGATAAAGACTTGATCAACCTGCTGGATTACGGCATCGAGGGCAAACATTATGAGAAGGTGTCCGACAATATTATCGATTATCCGCAAGGCGTCGACGCTACGAACTCCGGTTACAACCTGCAAATGGGCTGGATGTTCGGCAATCAGTCGCTGTCGTACATCTGGAACGGGGACGATCCGGAACTATGGAATCAGCTAGCTGATTTTAACCGAAGCGCGACCAAGTCGAAGGCGCTGGGCTTCACCTTCAACGCCGACGCCGTGAAGACGGAAATCGCGGCGGTTACGAACGTGCAGAACCAATACAAGGTTGCGCTCGAAACGGGAATGATCGATCCGGCCTCCAAGCTGCCTGAATTCATCAAGCAGCTGAAGTCGGCGGGGATTGACAAGATCGTCGCGGAGAAACAAAAGCAGCTGGACGCATGGGCGGCGGCGTCGAAATAAAATTGTGTTCGATCTGCGTATGTTAAAAAACAAAGCCCCGGAATCGGGGCTTTGTTTTTATCAATGTACGCCCAGCATGGGCGTCATCTCTAGGGTGAGAGTCCCGAACGGGGGCTGGCGAACGCCTACCGTTAGCCAAGAGCAAGGGTGTCTATCGCGAGGTAGAATCTGAAGGAAGCTGG
>NZ_JAVFVT010000009.1 GCF_030929555.1 Paenibacillus sp. LHD-117
CATCCTCCGCACCTATCCTCACGGACTAAGCACTATGTGTCGGCTATGTACTTCCGCCACCTGCGGTGTACTGGAGACTTTCACTCCTTAGTAGAGTGCGCTGCCAAGCGCACAAAAAAAGCACGGCTGTGCGTTGGACGCGCAGCCGTGCTTTTCGTTTATGGTTTCGAATCAACTATGGAAGTCTCGTCCGTCCGTGACCGACGATACGTACCCGCTGCGAACGACGAAGTCGCCGAAATGTTCGCCTTGCTCGCGATCCGCCGAATAGTGGTTCAGGATCGGCTTCAGCGTGTCGACGATTTCGTCTTCGCCTATGTTCTCGCGGTACAGCTTGCTCAGGCGATCGCCGGAGAAGGCTGCGCCCATATACATATTGTATTTGCCCGGGGATTTGCCGATGAAGGAAATCTCACCGAGCGCCGGGCGTCCGCAGCCGTTCGGGCAGCCCGTCATACGAATGTTGATGTCCTCGTCGCGCAGGCCCGCTTCGGTCAGAATCGGCTCCAGCCTGTCGATCAGCGTCGGCAGGTACCGTTCCGCTTCGGCCATGGCGAGACCGCATGTCGGCAAGGCAACGCAGGAGATCGAGCTGCGACGGATCGCGGCAAGCTCCCCGCCGTCGCCGATGCCGTATTGCTCAAGCAGCGCCGCGATTTGTTTTTTCTTCGCGCTCTTCATGTTGCCGAGCATCAGGTTCTGGTTCGCCGTTAGACGGAAGTCGCATGCGTGCAGCTTCGCGATTTCGCGAAGGCCGGTCATGAGCTTGCTGTCTTCCGTATCGATGATGCGCCCGCTCTGGACGTACATCGTGAAGTTCCAGGAACCGTTTTTGTTTTTGGTCCAGCCGTAACGGTCGCCCGTATTCTCGAAGTGGAACGGACGAGCAGGCTCCAGCTTCCAGCCGAGACGCTCCTCGAGTTCCTCCACGAACCACTCCAGACCGTGGCGGTCGATCGTATATTTGAACCGCGCGTACTTCCGTACGGAACGGTTGCCGTAATCGCGCTGGATCATGATCGTTTTCTCCGCGATGTCAAGCACTTGCTCGGGCTTCACGAAGCCGATCATCCTGCCTAGCTGCGGGTACGTGTTCGTGTCGCCGTGCGTCATGCCCATGCCGCCGCCCACCGTCACGTTAAACCCGATAAGCTTGCCCTTCTCCACGATGGCGATGTAGCCGAGATCCTGGGAGTACACGTCCACGTCGTTGGAAGGCGGAACGGCGATCCCGATCTTGAACTTCCGGGGCAAATAAACCGGACCGTAGATCGGCTCGACCGGATCGACGCCTTCGATCTTGGCCGCCTTCGGCACCTCGACCTTCTCGCCGTCCAGCCAAATCTCGTGGTAGGCCGGCGTCTTCGGCGCTAGATGCGTCGTGAGCGCTTCCGACCACTTGTGCACCTCGGCGTGAATGTCGGATTGCTCCGGATTCGGATTCGCCATGACGTTCCGGTTCACGTCGCCGCAAGCGGCGAGCGTCGTCAGCATCACGTCGTTGATATGGCGGATCGTCGCCTTCAAGTTCCACTTCAGCACGCCGTGAAGCTGGAAGGCTTGGCGAGTGGTCAGACGAATGTTGCCGCAGCCGTACTTCTGGGCCAGCGTGTCGATCGCGAGCCACTGCTCCGAAGTCGACACCCCGCCCGGGGTTACGACGCGAAGCATGAACTGGTACGAAGGCTCCAGCTTCTGCTTCTGGCGTTCGTTCCGCACGTCGCGGTCGTCCTGCATATAGCTGCCGTGAAACTTCATCAGGCGGTTGTCCAGCTCGCTCATGCCGCCCGTAATCCGGTTTGCAAGCGTTTCGACAAGCGAACCACGCAAATAGTTACTTTCGATCTTCAACTGTTCGACGTCGCTCGGCGGACCGCCGATCGGCTGTACTTTCTGTTTCGTCACTGCTGGGCAGCTCCTTTCCTATGCCCTGCGGGGCACGTTCGATCATAAAAATATGCGCAGGCGAGCGAAACGCTCGCCAATCAATAAACGTCGCGTTGGTAACGCCCGTTCGCTTGCAACTCCGACACGTACGCTGCGGCCGCTTCGGCGCTCATCCCGCCTTGCTGCTCCACGATCGTCAGAAGCGCCGCGTGAACGTCATGCGCCATATGTTTCTCGTCGCCGCAGACGTAGACATGCGCGCCTTCTTGCAGCCATGTATGCAGCTCGGCTGCGCGCTCCAGCATCCGGTGCTGCACGTACACTTTCTCTTCGCTGTCACGCGAGAACGCGACGTCCAGTTTCGTAAGAACGCCATCCTTCAGCATGCGCTGCCAGTCTGTCTGGTAGAGGAAGTCCGTCACGAAATGACGGTCCCCGTAGAACAACCACGTCTTGCCATCCGAACCGAGTTCCTCGCGCTCTTCCAGGAATGCGCGGAACGGCGCGACGCCCGTTCCCGGTCCGATCATGATGACCGGCGTTTCCGGGTTCGCCGGAAGCTTGAAGTTCGGATTGTTCTGGATAAAGATCGGCAGGGAGTCTCCCGCCTCGAGACGCTCCGATACTTGCACGGAGCATACGCCTCCGCGTTTCCGTCCATGTACTTCATACTCGACCTTGCGAATGGTGACATGCACTTCTTCCGGATTCGCCTTGTTGCTGCTCGCGATGGAGTAAAGGCGCGGAGGCAGCTTGCGCAAGATGGACGCGAGGTCCGCGCCAGTCAGCTTCCACGGCCCGAAGTCCTGCAGCAGATCCAGCAGATCCCGTCCGTTCGCGTATGCTTTAAACGCATCCTTGTTCTCTGCCTGCACCAGCTCGGCCAGTTTGCCGTTCTCCGTGAATGCAGCCGCCTTCTCCAGCAACGGACGCGTCAGCACCGTTATTTCGAGCTGGCGAAGAAGCGCGTTGCGAAGCTGGCCTTCTTCTCCGTCCTTGCCGGACACGACGTTCTCGCTTCCGTCCCACTTCATCTCGGCGATGATGGCATCGACAAGCGCGGGATCATTCTCCGGATAGATGCCGACGCAATCGCCCGGCTCGTACGTGAGACCGGAGCCTTCGAGCGAAATCTCCAAATGGCGGGTCTCGCGGTCCGAGCCGCGTCCGTTCAGGTTAATCGTCGTGAGCACTTCCGCCTTGAACGGATTGGAACGGGAATATTCCGATTCCGTTAAAGTCGCGGTTGCGCCCGCAGACGCGGCAGCTGCCGCTCCGGAAGCCGCCGCGCCTGCCGCAGGGGCGGCCGTTACCGCGTCGATGACGTTCGCGAGCCACTTCGAGGACGGACCGTCGAAGTCCACGTCACAATCGATACGGTCTACGATCCGTTCCGCGCCCAGCTCGGCAAGACGATTGTCGAAATCTTGTCCCGTCTTGCAGAAGAACTCATAGGACGTATCGCCTAGAGCAAGAACGGAGAATTTCATGCCGTCAAGCTTAGGCGCGCGTTTGCCGAACAGGAACTCGTAGAACGTAAGCGCGTTGTCGGGCGGATCGCCTTCTCCGTGCGTGCTCGCCACGATGAACAAGTACGGGGCTTTCTTCAGGCCGTTCGTTTTGAACGCGTTCATGGCCGACAGCGTTACTTCAAAGCCTTGTTCCTTCAGCTTGCCAGCCAGCTTGCCCGCGAGACGCTGCGAATTGCCCGTCTGCGATCCGAAGAGCACGGTCGCTTCGCGCGGCACGGCGGGAGCGACTGCAACCGCTTCCGCCGGAAGCGCCGAAGCGGCTGCCGCCGTTTCTGGTTCCTGCAATGCCACGGCGGATTCCGCCGACGCGGTTCCCGCCCGATAAAATGTCATATATCCGCTCAGCCACTGAATCTGCGCGTCCGTCAATGTCGGCAACAGCTTGTTAAGCAGCTCGACTTGCCCTTCCGTGAACGGACTGTTCGTCACCTTAAGTTGCAACTGCATCCACCTCGCATCAAATCTTTGCATATCAATTCCAAGTTTATCGGTATGAATTTATTCTGTACTAAAGCTACCATAGTCGCTAGTTTCGGTCAATGAAATATGCCGAATTCTGTCTATAAGAAATATTGAAGCCAAGCGTGAGCTTTTCTTATGATTGAGAGCGGCTGCAAACGTGACGCTTGATTCATCGGGCGCCAAAAAAAGCCGCTTCGACGACGATCAAGAGACCGATCGCCTCGAAACGGCTTTTTTTCCTTTGCGATACCACATTACTTCTTCGCCGCGAGCCAGCCGACGAGGGAATCAATCTCGGCGTCGGTCAGCTGACCTTTGAAGCCGGGCATCCCGCCGCCGCCCTTCACGATTTTGTCCTCGATCTG
This sequence comes from Paenibacillus sp. LHD-117, assembly GCF_030929555.1. Lineage (GTDB taxonomy): Bacteria > Bacillota > Bacilli > Paenibacillales > Paenibacillaceae > Pristimantibacillus. Next base: position 4,247 of record NZ_JAVFVT010000009.1, read on the forward strand.
ATCGGCCGTCATCTCGCCGCCAACCTTCTGCAAGTTCGGGCCGACACCTCCCGCGAGATCCGCGGCATGGCAGCCGATGCAGCTATTCTTGTAAATCTCCTCGGCCGCAGCCGCGTCGACCGTACCGCCGTTGCCCGCGTTACCCGCGTTGCCGGTCGCGTTCCCCGCGTTATTGCCCGCGTTGTTTACCCCGTTATTGTTTGTCGTTCCGTTGTTCCCGTTGCCTCCGCATGCAGCCAGGCTGATTGCGATAGCCAGCACGGATAGCCCCAATAACCATTTGTTCCGTTTCTTCATCATGCACACCTCATTCGCCGAAGATATGGTTACTTTTCCCGATCTGCCGCGCGGATATACGCGCCCCGCGGCGCATAAGGCGATTCGCTTTGGACAATCTTAAAGGAATGACATGGAAAATGAAAGGGGTGATCCCTTGGAGATGCAGGAGGATATCGTAGGCCATCTCGCCGAGCTCAGGAAACGGCTGATCCTCGTCATCGGGTGGTTCTTCGTTACGATGTGCGGTGGCCTGTATTTGTCCCCCCGAATCCTTCGTTACATCAAATCGGGCAACGTCTCGGCATCGGTGGAGTGGAACGTGTTCTCCTTCACGGACGGCCTCTTCATCTACCTGCGCTGCGCGTTTCTGTTCGCGATTCTGTTCACACTGCCCATCATGCTGTACCAGATCTGGGCATTCGTGCGGCCCGGCTTGACGGAGAGAGAGGCGAAGGGCACGCTCGCCTACGTCCCCGCGTCGTTCCTGCTCTTCTTGGCCGGCATTTCGTTCAGCTACTTTCTGGTTTTCCCGATGATGCTGCGGTTCATGATGCAGATGAACCACACCGTCGGGGCGGTAGAAACATACGGCATCGACAGGTATTTCGTCTTCCTCTTCAGCGTTGTATTCCCGCTCGGGGTCGCCTTCGAAATGCCGATCGTCATGCTGTTCCTGACGCGGCTCGGCGTTCTTACGCCGGAGAGGCTGAACGTCACGCGCAAATACGCTTACGTCGGTCTCGCCGTCGTCGGCTCGTGCATCTCGCCGCCGGACTTCGTGTCCCATCTGTCCGTTACAGTGCCGCTTATCCTTCTCTTCGAGATTAGCGCGCTGCTGTCCAGACGGTATTCGAAACGGATGTCCGCCAGCCCAACCCCAACCTGACGCAACCAACCAACTTTGCTTCACCCATTACGAAAGGAGCTGCTTCTATGTTCAACAACATCGGCGTTTCCGGGTTGATCATTATTTTGCTCATCGCGCTTATCGTCTTCGGTCCGTCCAAGCTCCCCATGCTTGGCCGGGCGTTCGGCGACACGCTGCGCGAATTCCGCAGTTCGACGCGCGGAATCGTGGAAGAAGATACGCCAAGCACGGCCGCCGTGATCGAAAACAAGGACGAGTTGCAAAAGCTGCTGTAGCCCGCCCAAGCTCGTCGGACAACAAGAAGGGCCTCTTCCGCCATGGAGGAGGCCCTTCTTCTTATTTGGTCTAAGCGGGATTCGACGATATCCCCCGATCACACGAGCGTGCCGCCCTTCTCCCTATACTTCAGGATGCCTTCCGCCGTCCGGTACGCGAGCGCGCCGACCGTTCCCGTCGGGTTGTAACCCGCATTTTGCGGGAAAGAGCTCGCTCCTACGACGAAGACGTTGTCCGCATCCCACATCTGGCTGTAGTTGTTGACCGCCGAGGTCGCGGGATCCGCCCCCATAATAACGCCGCCCGTGTTGTGCGTGGACTGGTACGTCATAATTTCGTACGGGCCGAGATCCTTCAAATAATCGACATGGTCCGCTCCCATCTCCTTCATGATATCGGAGCTGCGCTCAGCCAAATATTTGGCCAGCTCGCGGTCCTGATCCTCGAAGTCGAACGTAATGCGCATGAGCGGATCGCCGTAGGCGTCCTTGTACGTGGGGTCCAAGTCGAGAAAATGATGTTTGTACGACATCGACGCGCCTTGCCCTCCGATGCCGAGCGTCCGGTAGGCGTAATGGAGCGACTTCGCCTTAAATTCCTTGCCCCATGTCGGCGTGCCGGACGGCACCGCGTTGTTCTGGATCGGACGCGCGCCGGTTTGCGACAGCGCGATGACGCCGCCGTGCAGAAACTTCAGGTCGGAATGGTCGAAGTTGTCGCCGTTATAATCGTCGATGGACACGCCGAGGGAACCCGCCCCCGAGTAGGTATTGAACTGCTGCTTCTCGAAAAAACCCGCCGCGCTGCCCTTGATGACTTGGTAGGCGTAGTTTTTGCCGATGACGCCCTTGCCCGTCGCCGGATCGTAACGCTTGCCGAGCTCCGACATCAGCAGGAGGCGCACGTTATTGAAGACATAACTCGTGACGACGACGATGTCCGCCGGCTGCACGATTTCTTCCCCGGTCGTCACGTCCGTGTACATGACCCCCGTCGCCTTGCCGCTCTTATGCAAAATGCGGCGAACGTTCGAATGGGTGCGAATCTGGAACTTGCCGGTTTTATTCGCGACGGGAATGACCGTCACGACGGGATCCGCCTTCGCGCCGTACTCGCAGCCGAAGCGTTCGCAATAGCCGCAATATTGGCAGGCCGCCCTGGAGATTCCGTCCGGGTTCGTGTAGTTGTCCGACAGATTGGCCGACGGCATCATGTACGGATTCAGGTTCATCTTCTTCGTGGCGTCCGCGAATAACTGCAGCGCCGGCGACTTCTTCATCGGCGGCGTCGGGTACGGATTGCTGCGGGCGCCTCCCAGCGGATTCGGCTCGCCCGAAATGCCTGCCATCATTTCGAACTTGTCGTAATAAGGCTCCAGCTCGTCGTACGTGATGCCCCAATCCTGAATAGTCATCTCGGCAGGTATCTTGGCTTTGCCGTACCGTTCGATCGTCTTGCTGCGCATTTCGAAATCGTACGGAAGGAAGCGGTACGTCTGCCCGTTCCAATGCACGCCCGACCCGCCGAGACCGTCTCCGAGCAAGAACGAACCGTACGATCTCATGGGCAGCGCCCTGATCTTCTCGTTGCTTCGGAAAGTGATGGTTTCCTTCGACAGATCCTGCATCATCTCGTACCGCAGCGCGTAACGCAATTCATCGTGCACCATAAAATAATCCTCGGTCTTGCGGTCCTTGCCCCGCTCCAGGCCGACGACGTTCAAGCCGGCTTTCGTCAGCTCGGCCGCGATGATGCCGCCGCTCCAGCCGACTCCGATAATGACGACATCCGTTTTCGGTAATGTTTTGGCCATATTCGCCGCTGTCCCTCCGCTTCGCTAATGGGCCATATGATCTTGAAGGCTGATCGGGTCCATCTTCGTATAGTCCTTGTCGATTGAAGCCGAATAACTCATCTGATTGCCGGGATATCCGCGCATCCGCCAGCCGTTCATGTCCAGATTGCCGCCGTACAAAGGATCGCTGTATGCGCCTTCGAGCGTATTCGTTCGCAGCATCTTGAAGAAGCTGCTCGCCGAAATGGTCGTCAGCTTCACCGCGTCCGACTCGAATGCCTTCAGCACCTCGTCCTGCTCCTCCGGCGCAAGCTCGGCGAAGCCCTTCTGATACTGCGTGAGGCTGTAGTTGCTCATTTCCTTAATGCCGATCTCGAAAATTTCGCGGCGCTTCAGCCGGCCTTGATACCCCTGCTCCTTCTCCCCCGCGTAGAACGGCGCCTGCATATAGTCGCGTCCGTTGAAGCCCCAATCCCCCGCGAGCTGATGGTCGATGAAAAAAGCGACGCCGAGCGCCTTCGCGCCGGGTCCGTTCTCGTCCTCCGGGAAAATCCGCTCCGTTGCGCTTTCCACGACGCGGAACTGCTCCTGCGTGAGGAACATGAGCGCCCGGTTGTAGTTCTTAGGCTCCGCGGCAGCGTTGTCTACTTTGCCCGGTTCACCGGTAGGCGCGGGGGTGTCGCCTTCATTGTTCGCGCAGCCGATCAGCGAGCTCAACGCGCCGCCGAGCGCGAGGGTGCCGAGCGTGTAACCCGTCGTCTTCAGGAATTGGCGGCGAGAGTTGTTTTTGGCATCGGGGACGGACGGCGGCTTTTCCATCGTGGTAACCGCGGCGCTGCCCGCTTCTTTTTTATTCAGGTCATTCTCCTTGTCGGTCGAATCCAAACGATACACCTCCTGAATCGTAATGGTTGCGTTCCGGCTTATTATTTTCCATGTCATCATGAATATTCATTTCATGGAAAAGCTCATCCTAAGCTAAGCAACAGTCATAAAGATGGAGGATGATGACGAATGACAACTACGCGTATATGGCTCGCGGGAGCAATGGTCGCGGCGCTGGCCGCCATGCTGCTGATGAGCGGCTGCAATGCGGCGATGGACTCCGATAAGACGGACATCGAGGCCCACTCCGTCGATCACGAAGGGCACGCGAAGATGCTGCGGGATCCGAACGTCATTCCGAGCGAGAACGGAATCAAGCAGCAGACGACGAATCGCCAGGGCAGCACTACGAACGGCATGGGCACTTCCGTCTATAGCACGATCGGCAGCTCCGGCCTGCACGCGACCGGTTTCTCCGCGCATTTGGAATCCCGGCTGAGCGGCGCGGGCATCCCGGACGTCAAGGTATTCGTCTTCGACGATACGGTCGTGCTCGCCACGGCGAAACGTACGGCGTCCGCCTCGCATTACGACAGCGTGCAGATGAAGCTTCTAAGTCCGACCGAAGGCTTATCCGGACAAGGAACGGCGCCGGGTCAAGGCCTCGGCGGCATGAGCGGCACGGATGAGTCCGCGCATGACAATCTGTCGATGGCTGCCGAACAGATCAAAGGTTTTATGGGCGGAGGAGACGTGCGGGTGCTAACCGTCGAGAGCGACAAAGCCGTTCGGATGATCGACAAAATCCGGAAGGACGCAACCGCGGCGAAGCTGTCGCCGGCGATGGTGGCGGCCGACATTCGCTCGCTGCTGGAGCTGGTTCAGCGCGGAGGACGCTAGCCCTAAAAAAGAAGCTTGCCAAAACTTGTCCTATCGTGATAAGATACTTCTTGTGTCTGCGAGACACAAACTTTGAAGTGTGGAGCCGTGGTGTAGAGGCCTAACATGCCTGCCTGTCACGCAGGAGACCGCGGGTTCGAATCCCGTCGGCTCCGCCATTTGAAGTTCATACATACGATTTATACCTAACAGAGCGGCGATGCTGCTCTTTTTTTGCATTCCGAGGGAGTGTGGGACAAGTCCATGTCTGATGCATCTAACCTTCAAAATAGAATCCGCCGCGGGCGATTCGCGCCTACGCCATCCGGGCTGCTGCATATCGGAAACGCCTTCGCCGCGCTTGCTGCCTGGCTGCAAATCCGGCAAGCCGGAGGCGAGTTTCTGCTGCGGATCGAGGATATCGACAAACCGAGGTCGCGCCCTGCTTTCGCCGATCAACAGCAGGACGACCTGTTGTGGCTCGGCCTGGACTGGGACGAGGGACCGCGAGTCGGCGGACCGCACACCCACTACGAGCAGAGCAAACGCGAAGAGCTATACGAAGCCGCGCTGGATCAGCTTCGTCTAGCCGGGAAGCTGTACCCTTGTTATTGCAGCCGTGCGGAGCTTGCTTCCATCGCCAGCGCCCCGCACGGCTTGTCGTCCGAAGGCGCAGCTTACCCCGGTTTCTGCAGCCAACTTACAGAGGAGGAGCAGGCAGCCAAGGCGATCGCCAAAGAACCCGCCATCCGCTTCAGGATGCCGGGCGCTCCGATTTCGTTCATGGACGCTTTTGCGGGCAAACAAACCTACGACGGCGACGCGCTGGGAGACTTCGTCGTGAAACGCGCCGACGGCATGTTCAGCTATCAGCTTGCGGTCGTCGTCGACGATGCGGCCATGGGAATAACGGACGTGGTTCGCGGAGCGGATCTGCTTGACTCCACGCCTAGGCAGCTTGCCCTCTACGCAGCGCTCGACCTTCGGCCGCCGGCCTTCGCCCATGTGCCGCTGCTCGGCGACGCCGGCGGCGAGCGGCTGTCCAAGCGGAATAAGTCGCTTACTTTGGCGGCGCTGCGAGAGGAGGGGGTGAGGCCCGAACGACTCATCGGGCTGATCGGTTACGTGGCGGGATGGTTGGAGGCACCGGAGGCAGCCAGCGCTGCCGAGCTGATCCCTCGTTTCGCCCCGCTCCGCACCGGCCACGAGCCTCTGCCGATCGGCGATGACTTGCTGCGCTGGCTACGGCAGTAGCATCGCATAGCATCGCAACCTTCATCAACAGTCGACATCAAAGCGCCCGGACTCGAGAGAGCCGGGCGCTTGTCGCCTAAAGATACAATTCGATGGCAATCGTTTGAGATGGCTAACGGCTACAATAGCCTTTATTCGTCTCAAATCGGCTGTTCACAAATTCTAACGGAGCTGGAGACTGCAATTGGCAATCAAACATGGCCATTTCCATTGAAATCCGTCCAATAAGTGCGCGTAGCTCCGTTAGAATTTTAAAAAAGGCCTAATAGGCAGAATAACGGCGGTGCGCTCCGTTAGCCCTCCGATCGATAAGGAGTATGATTTGAGTGAGCGCCGAAGTCGCGATGGTTACGGTCATTTCGGAGCGATCTTCTAGTCGTCCGCAGGTTTTATGCCGAACCGCTTCGCGTTGCGTTCGCGGGCGCGTTCGATCTCGGTCTCGCGGTTGCGCGGCTCCGAGTTTGTGACAAGCGAGTCCAGCAGTCGCTGGGAAACTTCCGTCACTTCCGCCACTGCACGGCGGAAAGCCTCTTCATTTGCTTTGGAGGGCTGGATGAAGCCCGATATTTTCCGAACGTACTGCAAGGCTGCCGCCTCTATCTCGTCAGGCGTCGCCGCGGGTTCGAAATTAAACAGCTGCTTGATATTTCTGCACATGGTTTATTGCCTCCTCGTGTCCGGCCTGTTTACCGGCAAATCGCTAGTCCGCGGAAGATTGCCCTTTTCGATTCCGTATTCAAAGTCCTAGCCGCCAATAACCTTCACCATAAACTTCCGTCTGCGCGGTCCGTCGAATTCGCAGAAGTAGATGCCTTGCCACGTTCCGAGCACAAGCTTCCGCTCGTGAACGAGGACCGTCTGGCTCGTCCCCGTTGTAATCGCCTTCAGATGCGCCGCTGTATTGCCCTCGGCATGCCGGTCGAGCGGATGCTCCCACGGATACAGCTCGTCGAAGCGCCGCAGCACGTCCCGCACGACGTCGGGGTCGGCGTTCTCGTTAATGGCCATGCCCGCCGTCGTATGCGGGCAATATACGATCGCGTATCCCTCGCGCACGCCGCTCTCCCGCACCGCCTCCCGCACGAAATCCGTTACGTCGATCATCCCGTCCCTGCTTGTCGTGGAGATTTCGAACGTTCTCATCGTTATTTCAGCTCCTCCCACTTCGTCCACAACTCGCGCGGGTTCAATTCGTACGTCTCGTTCTCGCGGAACATGAACTGGTGCATAATAAACTCCCTGCGAATCGTCGCGAAATCGTTATGATAAAGTTTAATGAACGCGTTAATCTCCGATTCCCCGTACTCGCGCCCGCTCTCCAGCTTGGAGACGACATGCTCCAGCACGATCAGCTTCTTCTTCAGCTGGCTCGGAATGCTCTTCAGCTTCCCGTCCGCTGCGAAGAAATTCCGGATGACCGATTCCTTCACGCGTACGTACTCTTCTTGTTCCATAACATCCTCTCCCCTCGATTTGAATATTAGCCTTTCCACACCAGCCGCCCCTTGCTTCAAAAAATAGGGATTCAAACAAAAATAGATCGTGTTTTTGTCTCGTCTCTCATGAATGAGACTCGCTTCCCTCAGCTTCGCCGCGTGGAACGTGATCGTCGCCGGCGTTACGGACAGCTTCTCCGCCAGCACCTGCCCGTTCAGTTCGCCATCGGCGAGCAGGACGAGCATTCGAACCCGAGTCACGTCGGACAACGCTTTATGGTATTTCACGACTTTATCCAGCTGCATGGCGCCATCCGCCTTTCGAAAGTTAATTTAACAATAATCTAATTAGATATATATTAAATTACATGAGCGAGAGCTGTTTGTCAATCGCCAGTCAAGCTCTTTCCGAATGAAAATAGGCCGGGATTCTCATAATAGATTCAATACTTTTGGATTCGGAGGTTGGCAGGAAATTGAGGATTATTCTACTATCGTTGACGCTCTTCCTTCTTAGCGTCGGTTTTGTCTTTGCGATGGATCTGCTGGTGGGATTTCCAGTACACGTGTCGTTCAGCAACATATGGCTGCCGTACGAATCGATGGTGGGCGAGGAAATTGCCGTGCTCGTTCTCCTCTTTCTGTATTCGGCGGCTCACTACGCGTACATTCATTTCAGAAAAAAGAAAAAGGCTCAGCAACGCTAGCGGCTAGCCCCTAGCCGTTGGCGCACCATCGCCGCGATCAGCAGGAAGCCGGGCAGAATCGCCCCGAACAACATAAACATCGTATATAATAGAATATCTCCTTCCTCGATTTGTTCAGCGAAATCACCCGACAGCATAACGGAGATCAATAAAATGATGATACCCGCCGGCTGAACGAGCTTCCGGTAATCCGAAATTCGGAATACATCCGTGATCGACATGACGGCAGCATAATAAAAGATGGCTACCTTAAAAAAATCCCCAATAATGAGCGTCAGAACGACAATGACGTCCAGCCGCTGAATGAATTCGCCGATGTTGATCAGGCTGATCGTATTCCGCAAAGGAAACGTGGACCGAGCTGCGATATCCGCGCCAAGCACGGCAATATTCAGCGAGGTCGTGTAGCTCAAGAGAAAGCTGCTGAGCAGCACGGCAACGAATCCCGCTCGAATGCCTTGACGCATCCGATTCAAATAGGGCAGCACCATCGTGAAACATACCACTTCTTCATGGGGGAACTGGAACGTCTGCTTCAGTGTCGTCTCGATGACGGGACCGAGGCCGTTGCCCAATACGGGCAGCAGCCGTTTGACATCGATGACACCGGCAAAAAACAGCAAGAAACTACTGATAACGCCGAGCACGATCAGAATGAACAAAAAAATCTGCCCCGTTCTCGCCAATACCTCGATTCCTTTTGTTAACACGTAACCTATGGATACGATCATAATCGCGTTAATAGCGATTACGGGGGTCTGGTCAAGAACCGAGCTTGCGATCAAATCGCCTCCCTCTCGCAAATCCCTTGCGGCGCCATGAATGAAAAAGAGGACATACAGAAGCCCGATCGCTCCCCCTGTCCATTTCCCCAGTATTTTTCTGACATATCCGGTGAGCGGAAGCTCCGGGTAACGACGGTATAACGAGACGTAGACCCAAAACAAGGCCATGCCGCCGAGCGATCCGAGCAATATCGTAAGCCATGCGTCTTTTTCCGCTTTCATGGCCAATACGCGCAAGATCGAAGTTCCCATGTCGAACAGCACGATTAACGAAAATAGCTGGCCCGGGCCGATCTTTGCTTTCTCCATTTCGATTCACCGCTCTCTGTCCTTCGATTTACTATTGCTTCGGCTCAGGCTGCTTTTCTTTGAACATGTATGGCCTCGCCACCATTCCCGTTCTTCGGATCGACGAATCGACCTCTATTTCCACCTTGCAGGACGGAAAGATGTTCGCCCAGTCCTCCTCCATCGTTTTCCAAACCTTCGGATTGGACCGCTCCAACGCTTCCCCGAAACCTACGACATCCGTTTTCAGCTCTTGGGCTTTCTTTACGCCCGCCAGCACGATTCGGCTTGTTTCCTCGTTCCACTTCTGCTCGAAATCGCGGATCGTTGCCGACTTGCTCAAATCGACGGAACACATCGCTTCCTCAATGAACCCGACTTGGTGGATATGAATGTTCATCTCGGGACGTTCGCCCGCAAGTCTGGCATTCAACTTGATTTTCGAATGAAGGAGCTCGATCGCCACGGCGTCGCTAATGTCTTCGCAATCGACATTAACCACCGTGCTTTTTATTTTATTGTTGAGCCAAGTAATGCCCCGAGCCGCGTCTCCGTTTGCCCAGCCGGCAAGCTTCCCATCCTTGAATAGAGCCATACCGCTCGCCAGCAGTTGGGAGGGAGGGGTTGTTCGTTTCAGGTTGTTGACGCCTTGTCCGGTTTGTATGCTGCCCGTAAGCTTGATTCCGCTTATAACGGTACTTTTCTCTTTGCTCATCAGACCGCGGATGATATCCGTGATCTCCGTCTCGAAGCCTTCGCCAAGCACCTTGCCCGAAACTTTCAATTTGCCTAACAACGCATTGGCGGGAATGAGTTCGAGCGGGGTAACCGTTCGCAAGATCGATTCGGCAGTCGTGCGTTTGGCGATGAAGACACGCGTCGTCATGCGGGGTTCGGGATCCCGCTCCATTAGATCGAACACTTCCCCGATGCTTTCCTTTGCCAGCTCTTCCCCGATGACGAGTACGCGCAAATGCTGGCCGGTTATTCTGCGGGGAACCAGCTTGGACGCTTTTCTTACCGCTTCCAGCAATGTCTTTCCCGTCCCCGAATAGACGACGACCGGCGTGTTGCCTGCTGCTTTGAGGCCCGCGATTTCCTGGGCGTTTACAAGCTGGAAAGAGAACCGGTATTCTTTTTTGCCGGGTACTTTGTCGACTCCTTCGGCCAAAGCCAGGGACAAATCGTTCATCTCCCGGTAATTCCAGCAGCCTGTCAACATAAACAGGATAAGCCCCGCGCAAACGGAAATCCCGAATTTACGATTCACGTTGTCCGCCTCCTTTGGCCGATTGCGAACGATTCTCTTGCATTTTGTTGGGTACGCGCAACAACGTATCCTTCTGGCCGTTCAGTCCAAACGGGGCGAACGGCGATAGATAAGGCGTGCCGAACGAACGCAGGCTGGCCAAATGCGCCACGAGCAGGATCACACCCATAATGACCCCGTAGAAACCAAACGTAGCCGCGGCGATCATCATCGGGAATCGGATGATTCGGGATGAAGTGGATAACGTGAATCCGGGTATCGTGAAGCTGGCAATGCCGGTAAAGGCAACGATAATTACCATCATCGCCGTTACGATTCCGGCCTCGACGGCAGCTTGCCCGAGCACGATCGCCCCGACGATGGATACGGCTTGTCCTATCGCCCTGGGCATGCGCGTGCCCGCCTCCCGTATGATTTCAAACGCTACCTCCATCAGCATGGCCTCGAATAACACGGGGAGCGGCACGCCTTCCCGTTGAGCCAGCAAATTGATGGCAAGCGGCGTCGGTATCATCTCTTGATGATGGGTGGTTACCGCAATATAAGCCGAAGGCAGCAGAATCAGGATAAAGAAGCTGAAGTATCGGATCATCCGCAGGAATACGGCAAAGTCGGCCCGCTGGTAATAATCATCGGCCGCTTTGAAGAAATGGGAAAAGGTCGTCGGCAAGATGAGCGTGTTCGGCGTTCCGTCCACAAGCACGGCAATGCGCCCTTCCAGCAAGTTGCAAGACGCAATATCGGGACGTTCCGTATTGTACACGGTCGGAAAAGGCGTTAATGTCTCGTCCTCGATCAATTGTTCGACGATACCGGATTCGAGCACGGCATCAACTTGTATATCTTTAAGACGGCTTCTGACTTCTTCGACAAGCTTGTCGTCCGCGATGCCATGCAAATACAACATGGACACCTCCGTTTGCGACACGGTTCCGATTCGCATCGTTTCCAGCCAGAGATTCGGACTTTTTAATCTGCGCCTGATCAGCGAAACGTTGGTCCCGATCGATTCGGTGAAGCTGTCTCTGGGACCGCGAATGTTGACTTCCGTGATCGGCTCCGAGATGTCACGCCGTTCGCCTCCCCTCAAATTAGCGATGATGCTGCCCGCGCAACCGTCGACCATGATCACCGTGTCTCCCGACAATAGAGCGTACAACATGTCGTTCCAATTATGCTGCATTTTAACGTCGCCGACGGTCAACGACCTTTGCCATATCGCTTCGAAGATTTTTTGGCGGTCGCCCGCATGTTGATTTTCGAGTTCTTCCGGTTGTTCCATAATCGAGCTGGAGGTGAACTCGTTTATTTTATCCGTGTCCGTCAGCCCTTCCATATACACGGCCGCAACCGGGACATGCGGAAAGTTCGCCATAGCGAAGTAACGGATGATCAGATCGGGACTGTTGCCGAGCTGCCTCCTGATCCGCTCGACCGTAACATCAAGCTTCTGTTCGATCGTGGATGTGTCCTTGCGGAAACCTTCCTCGCGGACGGAATCTTTATGTTTATTGTTCCGTTTCTTTCCTAGCAACCAGCCGAACAGAAGCAACATGTTTTTCATAGCAACCTCCGTTTGATGCGATCAACGAATAGTTTGCTAAATTTTCCTTTCCGATATTCGCCATCCTGACAATCCATGGCTCGTCCCTTGACGAGGAAAACAGAACGGCAGCCGCGTGCCTGCACGCGGCTGCCGGAATCGCCTATCACGCGGCTCTGCTCGCCGTGCTTGCGAAGGCATTCAATAGAAGAACGGATTAAACCATTAAGCGTGCCAAATCCTAGGCATCGGCATGGCCTCTTTGCCCAGCTCGGCCCATATATACTTGAGAAGAAGCTCCGACTTCAGACCGGCGTAAGACGGATCATCCCAAAGATTGCTCAGTTCTCCGGGATCCTCTTGCAAGTCGAAGATCTCTCCGTAGGTCCTGTTATAGTAGACGGTAATTTTGTAACGTTCGTCGACGTAGGTTTTCTGGTGAATCGTCGTCGGTTCATGCCTGAACTCGCAGATCGCATGATCCCTCGCGCTTCCTTTGCGCCCGAGCCATACGTCCTTCTGATCGACTCCCGTCATGGCATGCGGAATCGGAATATCGCAGAACGACAGAAAAGTCGGCGCAAGATCGACCAGCGACTGAATGGAATGCGAGACGGCCCCGGCCGGCACCTGGCCCGGATACCGAACGATAAACGGCAGCTTGATCAGATCCTCGTAATGGAAGCCGCCTTTTTGCTGCAAGCCGTGTTGTCCGAAGAAATGGCCGTGATCCGTCGTGAACACGACGACCGTGTTCTCGGCGATTCCTAAATCGTCGAGCTTATCCATAATACGTCCGATATATTTGTCCATCAGACTGATCATGCCGTAATAGACCGCTACCAGCTTCTTCCGGTCGTAGTCGGTCAGCTTCTTCCGATCGCCGTAGACGTATTCGTTATGGGAACCGTAGCCGTGGATGCCGTACCCACTCTCCTTCCATGCGGAGAAATCCGGGTCGTCCTCCTGCGTCATGCGGAAGTGCGGCGGATTCCGGTCATGCTCGCCAGGCGCGGCGCCCGGGATCGTTAGACTGTCCGGATCGTACATCGTATCCCATGGCTCCGGCGCAAGGTATTCCGGATGCGGGTCGAAAAAGCTCGACCAGAGGAAAAATGGCTCGTCGTTTTCCCTGTATTGCTCCATCATCGCGTTCGTTCGCTCCGCGATCCACGTATTGTAATGGTATTGCTCCGGAATCGGCCATTTGTACGTTTGGTTCGGATCCATCGTGCCAGTCGGCGCCAAGAAATAATCCCGCCAGTTGGCGCAGCCCTTCTCCTCCATCCATAACGCGTAATGCTGGCCGACATGCGCCTCGTTCGTATGGTTGCGCGCCAGCTCCGCATGGTCGAAGCCGTAGAAAGGTTCGTCGAATCGCTTCCACTTCTCCAAATCCTGCAGGACGGGGTACGCCTCAAGCGACGGGTACTCTTCCGTGGACTTCAGCGGCTGGAAATGCGCTTTGCCGATCAAGGCGGTGCGATACCCCGCCGCGCGGAAATCCTCGCCCACCGTATGGCGATCCTCCAGCAGCTTCGTGCCGAGCGTCCAAGCGCCGTGCTGGCTAGGATGCATGCCCGTAATGATCGAGGCGCGCGTAGGCGTGCAGGTCGGGTTCGGGCAATACGCGCGCGCGAAGGTTGTTCCTTCCCTGACGAGACGATCCAGATTCGGAGTATGAAGCTCCTCGTTGAAAGCCCCGATCGTATTCCAATGCTGTTGGTCGCTCGTAATCAACAAAATGTTAGGTTTCTTCTTCATCCATTCATCGCCTCCTATGATAAAATTATAAATAAACGGTCCCAACCATGGACATATCTCAATGTTGGGAATGCCTATCATTTTGTCAGGAAAGCTGCTAGAAGGAGAGGGCGACGATGCACTGGAAGGACGACATGCACGAGCGCGTGGAATTTCTCTATCATACGCCTAGCCCCTATGAATTGGGCGAGAAGGTATGGGTTGTGCGCGGGGGACAGAGCATCACGAAGCCGAGCTACCACGTGGGGCCGAAGCGGATGGACTGTTACAGTCTGCATGCCGTGACGGAAGGCAAGCTTGTCCTAAGGGATGGCAGCCGGGAGTTCGGACTCTCCGGAGGGGATTTGTTCTGCAAGTACAAAGGTCGTTCGTACATATACCATCGGGATGCCGGCTGCAAAAGCTTGACGCTTTGCTGGCTCGCCTTCGACGGACCGGGCGCGGAAACCTTGCTTCTCGAGGCCGGCTTCACGCCGGAAGATCCGTTCGTCCGCGGCCGGTTTGGCGCTTCGCTTCAAACCTCGCTGACCGAGCTGTTCCAGCTGATCCGCGGCACGCAGTCGAGCGAGAATCTGCGCCATTCGCTCGACATGCAGAGCGCCTTGCTCCGGTTCTTCGCCTGCCTGATGGAGCCGAAGCCGGATTACAGCCGTTCCCCGTCCATGGAATGGGTACGGCAGAGCGTCCGTTACATCGAGCTGCACGCGGCGGAAGGACTGTCCGTCGAGCAATTGGCCGCGCTGGCCGGCATAAGCCGAACGTACTTCTCGACCGCATTTGCCGAACAGGTGGGGATCTCGCCGCTTCGATATATTGCGAGAGTTCGGATGGACAAAGCGGCCAAGCTGCTAGGCGAGTCCACGGCATCCATCGCGGAGATTGCCTATTCGCTCGGCTACGCGAATCCGTTCGCCTTCACGCGGGCTTTCGCCGCTCATAACGGGATGCCGCCGTCCGAATATCGAAGGCGGCTCCGGCAGCAAATGTAAAACCAATAGGAAGGAAGAATCTCTATGATCGCGACGAGCCCCATCTCCCCGGTGGACGAAGAATTTCTCTTCTTGTTGTACGCCAACGTTAGAGAGCCCGAGATGCAGGCATCCGGCTTCGACGAGACGATGAAGCAAGCTTTCCTGCGGATGCAGTGGAACGCCCAGCGCGCCGCCTATGCGATGCGTTACCCTCACGCAAACCATGAACGGATTCTCGTAGAGAACGTTCCTGTCGGAAGGATGCTCACGAACCGATCGGACACGGAGCTTCGCCTCGTCGACCTCTCGATTCTATCGGCCTATCGCAACCGCGGCTTCGGCACGCATCTGTTAGAAGCTTTGAAGCAGGAGGCGTCTGCCTCTCGTCTCACTCTGTCTCTTAGCGTTTTGCGCGGCAACCCTGCAAGGCGCCTGTACGAGCGGATGGGGTTCGCTTCCGCCGGCGGTGACGATGTGTACGAACAGATGAATTGGTCGTTGCCGCCGATATAAAAAAACAGGGATCATCCCTTAGGCCTGCATCAGACCCGTCGGGACAATCCCTATTGTTATGTTCCAAGCTATGAACTTATGAGCCGTACACCTCGAACTCGAACAGCGAGTAGCCGTATGCGGTTCCTCTGACCGTTCCGTGCATTCTTACGTATCTGGCGTTCGTCTGGGCGAATGAGATTTGATCCACCCCACCGTTGCCGCTGGTCGTCGTATAGACATCGGTCCAGCTTGTGCCGTTCGTCGATACTTGAATCTTGTAACTGGAAGCGTACGCGGCCTCCCAAGTTAACTTGACGGAGTTGATCGACTTCGTCGTTCCCAAATCGACGCGGACCCACTGCGGATCGACGCCTTCCACGCTCGCCCATCTCGTGCCAGCATTGCCGTCGAATGCCTTGCCCGCTTCGAAGCCAGCGCCTTCGATGGAGCTTGCCGTTGCCGTCATATTCAGCGCCAGATTCGTTGACGCCGCTTGCGTCGTTGCGCTCGCGGTGTTGCTGTTGCCCGATAGATTGCCCGCCGCGTCGATTGCTCTCACGGTATAGCTGTACGAAGTGCTTGCGCTAAGGCCGGAATCGGCATAGGATGTGCCCGAAGCCGTTCCAACCAGCGTACCGCCCCGGTAAATCCGGTAACCCGTCACGCCGACGTTGTCCGTGGACGCGTTCCAGCTCAAGTTGATCGCGCTGCTCGACGCCGCCGTTGCCGACAATCCGCTTGGCGCGCTTGGCGCTTGCGTATCGCTGGCCGATGCGACCGGCTTCCACCAGTTGCCGCTCAGGTACAGCATCGTCAGCATATTGTAAGAATCGCTAAAGTAGCTTTCCTTCTTGTTCTTCATCCAATCCCAGCCCGCGTTGACCCAGGCCTGGTTGCCGCTGCTTGCCGTGCCGGCCGCGATGAACGGAGACACGAATACCGCCGTCGCGTAGCTGCCGATCGTCGTTCCGTTCAGTTGATAGCCGTCGCGAATATTGGCGGGGCTGTTGCTTGCTTTTCCTTTGATCCATGTCGCCATCTTGTCTACGATCGTCTTGCCTCTCGTATCGCCGTACATCGCGTAGTCCATGACGATCCGCAGCGGCACGCGCGCGGCGTTCCAGAAGTACGCGTTCGTTTGTTGAAATTCGTTCAAGAACCATTCCGGAGCAGGCTGCGCGGGGTTGCCCACGACGAAGTCCGAGATCAAGCTGGGCGTCGACGAATGCGAGTTGCTCACTTGATTGTACACATTGTACAGATTATTAATGACGTTCAGCCAAGTCTGGTCTCCCGTGAATTCATGGAAAGCACGGAAATGGCTTAACATCCAGTCCGAAGGCCGTGTATCCAGCGAGCTCTTGGAATCCCAATCGCCCAGGTTGATCCGGTTGTTCGTCGTAACGTTGCTGGCTTTGATGCCGTTCGTAATCATGTTCGTCGCTTCCGCCAAATAATTAACCGTTCCGCTCGATCCCCACTGCTTATGAGCCAGCAGAAGCGAATAGGCGATGTCCAGATCGCCGTCCGTCGCAGAGCCGAAATGCCCCTGGGCTCCCGCGTCGTCCGCGACGACCCAGCCCATCAGGTTAGAATTGCCCGAGCTCTTGAATGCGCGGGCCGTCTTGAACAAGCCGTTGTAGATTGTCTGCGCGTTCGGATCATGCCCTGCCATCAAGACGGTAATAATCATCCCGTAGCCTTGGCCCTCCGAAGTTCCAAGCGGCGTATATCCGTCGGCGTCGCCGGTAATTTCCCCTTTTACATAGTAACCGCCTGGAAGGGAAGACAGATTGTTTTTCAAATAGGTAGCTTTCCAGTAATCGTAATAGGCCGCCACAGCGGAGTTCATGGCGGATTGCGTCACATGGTTCGGCTTAATGATGCCGCTGTAGCTGACTTGCTGCGGGAACGGTTTCGCTTCGCCGGCCGCGTGGACAACTTCGTTTTTGGGTACCGGGATAGCCATGATGACAAAAAGCAACGTACACAAAGTCATAACAATCAATTTTCTCATCGTATTCGCATAACGCAATAAAAACGCCTCCTAAAGGTTTTGATGGGGACCGAGCCGAGAAGCCTTGCTCCTCCTTTCACTCAAAAGTTAAAGCGCTTAAACTTTTATCCCAAAAAAATAAACCTGATCTGAGGTGCAACCCTATAATAGCATGACTTGGAAAAGTTGCAAATCAATTTTTGTTCGGCGTCCCCATGTTCCGAACCGTCCTTTGTTTGGTACACTGTAATAAGAATGCTTGCCGCCTTAAACGCGGGAGGCCCCACGGACGGAGGACGCGATCATGACCAAACCATGGGAACTTATGCGCGACATGAACCGAATGAATTTCAAAATCATGCTTGCGGGGCATTCCCAGAAACCCGCCGGCTGGCGCAACGGCCCTTATGCACACCGCTTCCACAGCCTGTGGCTCATGTCCAAAGGCAAAGCTACGTTCGTCTTGAACGGAACCGCCTACGCGGCGGAGCCGGGCAAGCTGTTCGCTTTGGCCCCCGGCATGGTCGTCGAGCGGATCAACGAAGGGGAAGGACCGATCGAATTCTTTTTTATCCGATTCGCTTACGCGGTGTCCGCGTTCGAGGAGGACGGCAGCTGGACGTTCGCGGACGACGGCGAATTGCCGTTCCCCCTGTCCGGCAGTTATTCCATGCAGAACATCCCCCCGCTCCTCAACGCGTTCGAGCAAGTGCTGGAGCTGACGAAACATCGCGGACAGATCGTCCAGATGCGGCAGCGCATCCTGTTCCTCGACATTCTAACCCTCATCGTCTCCGACCTCCGTTCGCAGATCGTGACGGGACATACCAATGCGATGATCGAGACGACGATCGATTACATGGTAGGACACTATGCGGAAAACATGACCGTGGAGGAGCTGGCCAAGATGGCGGGCATGAGCAGCAGCCATTATTCCCGGCTGTTCAAGAAATACGCCAGCGCCAGCCCGATCCACTACTTGACCCAGCTTCGCATGGACCGGGCCAAAGAGCTGCTGATCCTGTCTGACTACAAGCTGAAGGCCGTCGCCCAGAGCATCGGGTACGAGGACGAGCTGTACTTCAGCCGCTTGTTCAAAAAATTTACCGGCCAATCGCCGTCGCAATATGCCAAGACGCATAAGGCCGCGCCGAACGGCTAGTTCGCCCTCGGCACGACCTCAGTCAGATCATCGCCGACCGTTCAACGATTTAGTTTAACGATCCTAAACTTGTTACCATAGCGGTTGTTCTTACATGCTAACGGAAGCAGCCAACGTTATTCGGCTCATTTTGTTCGTTTTGATTTTCTAACGGAAGTGCGGGGCCTTATTTATGTTTCTCAGCCTGTAAAAACGCCATTTTCAATGGAATAGGTGCTCACAGTTCCGTTAGATTTCCATTTAGGCTCATAATCGCAAATTAGGGGCGCTGATTTCCGTTAGATCATCGAATGGTTACGGTCATTTCGGAGCGATTTCCATCCAGGCTCATAATCGCAAAATAAGAGCGCTGGGCTCCGTTGCTAGATAAAATCGAATGGTTACGGCCATTTCGGAGCGATCTGCTAGTTCGCCCTCGGCACGGGCACGGCGGCGACGCGTTGTTCCTTCGCGCCTTCGTTGTTTTGCAGATCGTAAAGCTTGCGGTACACCCCCCCGCGCCGCATCAAAGCGTCGTGGTCGCCCATTTCCTGGATGCGTCCTTTGTCGAGCACGACGATGTTGTCCGCGTGGCGGATCGTCGACAGCCGGTGCGCCACGATCAGCGTCGTCCGGCCGCTGGACAGTCGCATCAGCCCCTTCTGCAGCTTTTCCTCCGTCTCCGTGTCGATATGGGAGGTCGCTTCGTCCAGGATCAGAATATCCGGATCGCTGACGTAGACACGCAGGAATGCCAGCAGCTGCTGCTGGCCGGAGGACAGCTTGATACCCTGTTCGCCGACCGGCGTTTCGTACCCGAGAGGCAGCCGCTCGATAAAGTCGTCCATCTCCAGCTCCTTCGCCGCCCGCCGAATTTCCTCGTCCGTCAGCTCCGCGCGGTTCATCCGGATGTTGTCGTAAATATTGCCCGTAAACACGAACGAATCCTGCTGAATCACGCCGACGGCATCCCTCAGCTGCTCCAGCTTGTAATCCCTAACCTCAATCCCATCCAGTTTGAGGCTGCCCTTCTGGATGTCGTAAAACCGGTTGACGAGACCGATGATCGAGCTTTTCCCCGCTCCCGTCGCGCCCACGAACGCTACCGTTTCCCCTTGCTTGATGTCGAAGCTGATATCCTTCAGCACCCACTCTTCCGCGTCGTACGCGAACCAAGCCCGCTCGAACCGGATGTCTCCCTTCATCGGCCGCTCGACATCCTTCGCGTTCTCGCCGTTCACGATCGCCGGTTTCTCCTCCATCAGCTCGAAGATGCGCTCCGCCGACGCGAGCGCCGTCTGGATTTGGGTATAACGGTCGGCGAGCGCCGTAAGCGGCTGGAAAAATTGCCGAACGTATGTCGTGAACGCGTACACGACGCCGAACGTCGCGCCCGCGGCCAGCACCGAGTGCCCGCCGTACCAGACGACAAGCGCGAGCGCCAAATTGCCGACGAAGCCGATCATCGGGTTGAAGATGGAGTTGTTGACGCTGCCCCTCATGCCGGCGCGGTAATGCTCGTCGTTCAGCTTTGCGAAATCGTCCAGCTGCTGCTTCTCGCGCGTGAACATTTGGACGATCGCCATGCCGCTCAAGCTTTCCGCCAGGAAGGAGTTGAGCCTGGACAACATGACCCTCGTGACGCGCTGCGCATCCCGAATGATGCCCTTGAAGAAGAAGGTAACCGCCACGAGCAGCGGAATAACCGCGAACGACACGAGCGCCAGCTTCACGTTCAGCACCAGCATAATGCCCGCAATGCCACCCAGCAGCAGCAGCTCCTTTGCCAAATTGACGATGACCTGGGAGTACAGCTGGTTGACGGCTTCCACGTCATGCGCGACGCGCGTCACGAGCCGTCCGACCGGGTTGCGGTCGTAATAGGCTGTTTGAAGCTTCGACAAGTGGCTGAACATCCGGTTGCGCATGTCGAAAATAATCTGCTGCCCCGTATTCGACAAGATCACGGACTGCCAGTACGTAAAGATGCCCGCGACCGCCACGTTCAGCACGAAGAGGGCAGCGATGACGGCAAGTCCGGCGTAGTCCTGCTTGCGGAAGGCGGCCGTCTCCTCTTTCGACAACGCGCGGCCGTCATCGGCCGCCTGCTCCCCTTCATTCGCGCTCCAGCCTTCCTGCAAGTAATAAGTCCCTTCGCTCGAGGCGATTCTCGCCTGGAAGACGCCCTCCGGCCAAGGCCGCTCATCCTGATGCACCCGATAATACGTCCGCTCCCCCAGCTTGACCGGCTTTCCGTACGCGCGTGGATCTTCCGCTAAACTTGCCAGGGCGGCGGTGTCCGCCACGTACGCCATCGGCTTCAGCACGCCGTTGATTCGGTCGTCGATGGCCGTTTTCACAAGTAAGGGCTGAGTGACGGCCGCGGCCGCGATCAGTAAAGCGAATAAGAAGGAGATGACGAGGCTCCGCCAGTACGGAACGGCAAAAGCCAACATTTTGCGCCATAACCAAGCGTCCTTCACGCCGGTCAGCCGGCGTTCATTGTGAATATCCAAAGGAACCCTCCATTCCGACTTTCATCGTCTGCTTATTGTACGTGGACGCGTAAAGCCCTCCCAGTCTCATTAACGAAGCATGGTCGCCTCTCTCCACGATACGCCCTTGATCCATGACGACGATCTGATCGGCATGCCGGATCGCGGACAATCGATGGCTCGTAATGATCGTCGTCCGCTCCTTCATGACTCGCTTCAACCCTTCCAAAATCCGCTCCTCCGTCTCGGCGTCCACAGCTGACAGGCTATCGTCGAAGACGAGGATGGACGGGGCTTTGATAAGCGCCCTCGCAATGCTGACGCGCTGGCGTTGGCCGCCCGACAGAGACACCCCGCGTTCGCCCAGCGACGTGTCAAATTTCCAGGGAAATTCCACGATGTTGTCGTACACCTGCGCGACTTTGGCAGCTTCCTGGATATCTTCCTGCGCGTAGCCACCGGGATGGAACGCGATGTTGCCCGCAATCGTCGTGGAGAACAGCATATGCTCCTGCGGCACGAAGCCGACGGACTCGCGGAGCTGCACCAGCGGGATGTCCATGATGTCGTGCCCGTCGATTCGAATCGCGCCATGCGGCGGATTGTATAAGCGAAGCAGCAGGTTCACCAGGGTCGTCTTGCCGCTGCCCACCTTACCCACGATCGCGAGGCTGCTGCCCTGCGGCACGGTAAGGCGAATGTTCTCCAGCGCCGCCCGCTTCTGGCCGGGATAACGGAACGTCAGCCCGTCGACTTCGATCATGCCTTTGATTTCCTCCACGCGCGCAACCCCCTCGGCGTCCGACACGGACGGCTCCGTATCCAGGATGTGGCGCAGCCTCGTGTCCACCGCCTTGCCCCGCTGCAGAATATTGATGACCTTGCCCAAGTTTTCGATAGGCGCGATCAGCATGGTGAGATACGTATTAAAGGCGACGAAATCGCCCATGCCGATGCTGCCCCTCATGACGAGAAGACCGCCGAACACGACGGACAGCAGGTAGCTGACCCCAACGACTGCGGAGCTGATCGCCGAGAAAAACGAGTTGGATTGGTTCAGCCTGCGGTTCGTCTCCAGGTTGTTCCGGTTGTCTTCCTTGAACTTCTCGATCTCTGGCCGCTCCTGAACGTAAGCCTTCACGACGCGAATGCCTGCGCAAAATTCCTGCACGCGGCTCGTTAACTGGCCGACCGCCTCCTGCGCCAGCGTCGTCCGGTGCTCGATCTCGCCCCGGAACCGATAGGCGAGATAAGTAAGCGCAGGCAGCGGCAGCAGCACGAGCAGCGTCAATCCGATGTGGACGGTGCCCGCCATTGCCGTAATCGCGACACCGATCAGCACGACGGCTTCGATCGTCGAGAACACGCCCATCATGCCGACCTCGCGCATGATATTGATGTCGTTCACGGCATGGCTCATCAAGTCGCCGATCCGCTGTTTGCCGAAGTATTCGCTGGACAAGCTCTCCCACTTCACGAACAGCCGTTTCCGAATGTGTTTCTCCAGCAGTCGGGCCAGCCGGAACAAATAAATGCGCCCCGTCGATCGGAAGAAGGCCGACAGAAAACCGACCAGCACGATCCATAACGCGATCGTCATAATCTGGCCCGCCGTGATGTTTTCCTGCACGAGATCGGCGAAATGCCCGAGCAGTTGGGGAATCACCAGTTGAAGCAAACAGGATATGGACAATAATACCGCGCCAAAGAAATAGTGCAATTTATGGTTCAACAGGTGCTCTTTGAATAGCGGCTTCGATTTCACCGTTATCCCCCCTCTTTTTCGCTATGGCATTAAGTTTACTCCTCTTCCAACTGATAAAACATGGATATTCAAACTCAGTTTCATGGATTATTCTGCTCTAACCAGCCCTTCGACTTTTACAAACCCTTTAGTTCACGCTAACGTTCAACGAACAACACAACCATAAACTACAAGTAAATAATAAATAAACCAACATAATTAACGGCATTAATTTGTGGATTATGTTGGAATTGTTGAAAGGAGGGTAGGAGTCGAATTCACGTTTCGATATCCGCGTCGACCGAAGTTTTGATCATCCATTCGAAAGTATAAGGAGGCATTTCTTTTGTTCGTTTCCAAAAAAATCGTTGCCGCCGCCATGGCCTGCACGCTGGCGTGCTCCATCTTGTCCGCCGCGGCTCCGGCCGGCTATCCGCTCTCCGCATCGCCGATCTACGCCGCGGGGCCGGTGGACAAGCCCGTGCCGTCGTCGCCCCCTGGCCGTTACGAACAGTCGGTCAGCGTCTCGCTTAGCAGTTCCACTCCGGATGCCAACATCTATTACACGTTGGACGGCATGCTCCCCGACGAGACCAGTCCCCTCTATAACGGCGCTCCGATCGTCCTGACGGATTCGGCCAATCTCTCCGTCATCGCCGAGAAGGACGGCGTATGGAGCGAAGCCGCTTCCTTCGGATACATTGTGAAGACGACCGAGCAGCCGCTGCTCGAGTTCGTTGCCATGTCCGACGTCCACATCGGCCCCGGAAGGGCGGAGCAAGACGCGCAAGTCCGCGCGCTCTATGACAGCAACTTCGACGTCATCTCGTCCATCTTCCCGAATCCGGACGCGATTCTGCTGAACGGCGACAACATCAACGACAACTGGAACGGGCTTGGCCCGCATCACGCGTTCGTCACAACCATTTTCCAAGAACAGCTCGCCCGCAAAGGCTGGACCGATGCGACGAAGGTCCGGTTCGCCATCGGCAATCACGACGCCACCGTCGCCGAAGCGCGGCAGTATTATCCGGCGGACTGGTTCACGGACCAGGCGAACGGCTACTACGAGCAAACGATCGAAGGGTATTCGTTCTTCTTCCTGAACGGCAACAATTACAACGGCGACACGGGGCAGCGCAACTGGCTGAAGGGCCGGCTGGCCGAGCTGACCGCGGATCCCGCGAATATGAACAAGCCGATCTTCATTACGGTTCATCAGCCCGTCAGCGGCACGGTCATGGACGGACAACAGGCATCCAATCCGAATCTGTACGCGGATTTGAAGGATTATCCGCAGGCGATCGTGTTATCGGGGCATTCCCATCTCAACATCAACGACGACCGCTCCGTGCACCAGAAAGACTTCACATCGGTCAATCTGGGTTCGATGTCGTACATCGAAGTCGATCACGGCTATTCCGCCATCACGGAAGAAGGCCTCATGGACAACCGGTTCACCATGCCTCAGAGCCAAGCCCAATTCATCGAAGTGTACGCGGACCGTATCGAGATCGAGCGCGTAGCGTTCAACGCGGACGCGGACACGACGTACTTGAACGGCGTCTGGCAAGGGGGCGGTGACGCGCCGTTCAACAGCGCCGGATCGCTCGCGGGCGACCGGTGGGTCGTGGAGCTTAAGGGCAGCACGAAGGAAGAAATCAAAAACAACTTCGTGTACACGGACGCCAACCGGAACAAAGTAGCGCCGCAATTCCCGGCGAATCCGGAACTCGCCGTAACCGCGGCTGCGGACGAAAATCCCCTGCTCTCGTTCAGGCAAGCCAAGGACGACCAGTCCATGCATCATTACGAAATCAAATCGATGGACGCGCGCACGGGCGAAACGGCGAAAACATACAACGTGCTGTCGGAATACTACGTATCCCCGACGCCGAACCGCCTGCGCATTCCGCTCAGCGGCCTGAAGGAAGCTACGAGCTACATTTTTACGGTGACGGGCGTGGACGCTTACGGCAACCGAAGCGCAAAGCTTCAGACGTCCTTCAAAACTGCGGGGTCGGCACCCGAAATTACGCCAATCGATCCCGATACGATGTGGGTCGGACTCGTATCCGACATGAAGTTAGACGATAGTCTTGCCGAATCGGCGAACGGCGCAACGGGCGCGGCCACGCAGGCAGGCAGCGTCACCTATGTCGAAGGTAAAGCCGGCAAAGCCGTCAGCATCGCCGCTGGTTCCGCCAATCATATCGACATGGGCAACCGTTCCGATCTGAAGTTCGGCAGCGGCAGCTTCACCGTCTCGTTCTGGCATAAGGGCAACCTGGCGGGCGATCAGACGGTCGTCTCCAACAAGGACTGGGGCTCGGGCGGCAACGTCGGCTGGTACATCGGGCCGCGAATCGCGGGATCCATGTCGCTTAACATGGGCAACGGCGCAGGCGGACGGATCGATTCGGATGCGGGAGCCGGGACGGAATGGCATCATTACACCGTATCCGTCGATCGCGCGGCCGGCACGTCCAAGATCTACGTCGACGGCGTCGAGCAAGCTTCCAAGAGTCTTGCCACGCTCGGAACGTCGAGCATGGACACGCCTTACAACGTCATCATCGGAGCGGACGGCAAGAAGGGCTACGGTGGGGCTGCGGTTACGCTCGATGAGCTGAAGATCTGGAACCGCGCGCTGACGGCGACGGAAGCTAAGGCGTTGTCCGACTCGTACTTGTCGGAAACCGTGCTCTATACGTTCGAGCAATTAACGGACAAAATTTCCGAAGCCGACGCTTTCGCCGCGTACGTCGGTTCGACGGCGGGCGTATCGGTTCCCGCGCAGACGCTGGTCGAATTGTCCTCCCGCTTAACGGCTGCCAAAGCAATCGCTTCCGGCGAAGATGCGGAGACGATCGACCAAGCCTACATCGATCTGATGTGGGCGCTGAAGTACGCGCAGGAGGCTGTTGTCTACGACTTTATTCCGAAGTTGTCGTTCGCGATCGACTCGTTTAGCTCCTATGCCGACAACGAGAATGCCTACGCCTCCAACATTCTGGACGGCTTGACGTCGACGATATGGCATACCAAATGGCAAGCTCCCGTGCCGAATTTCCCGCATTGGGTAATCGTTGACATGAAAAACACGTTCAAGCTGAGCGGCATTCAGCGCACGAGCCGTCTGAGCCAGAGCGCGCTGGAATTCCCGAAGGCATTTGAGCTGTACGCGTCGGACAACCTGGCCGATCTGAGCGATCCCGCATATCTCGGCGATGCGGCCAATCGGGCAAGCGGCACCTTCGGCAAAACGTGGGCCGGCAACGTCTACCGCGATTTCGTGGCGCTGGATAAGCCGGTGGAAGGACGATACGTCAAGTTCCTCGTAACGGGGACTTACGGCGCGTCCGGCACATTCACGAGCATGAGCGAAATCGACTTCACGGGCGAGGCCGTCGTTCATGATCATGCTGCTCTGACCGACCTGAAAGTGGACGGAGCGCAGGTCGAAGGCTTCGCCTCCGACAAGCTGAATTACTCAGTGAACGTCGCAAACGAAGCAACATCCGTAGAAGTGACGTTCGAGAAGGCCGATGCCGATGCTGCCGTCGAAGTAACGGGCGCGGACAGCCTGAAGGTAGGCGCGAACTCTGTGACGGTCGCAGTGTCCGCGCATGGCGAGACGAATGTCTATACGATCGAGGTTAACCGCGCGGCATCTGCGGACCACGCGCTTTATCTCCCGTTCGAGAATAGCCTGACGGACTACTCCCCGAGCAAGCTGGCGGCTGCCGCGCAAGGCAGCCCGGCATACGTGGAAGGGCGGATCGGCAACGGGCTGGAGCTGAAAACGACTAGCGCGGCGGATAAACAATTTTTTAATCTAGGCAAACCGGATTCCCTGCAATTCGGCACCGGCACCGACTTCACGCTTTCGTTCTGGATCAAATCGAACGCGGTGTCGGGCGATCCTTCCATTATTTCCAATAAAAATTGGAATTCTGGATCCAACGTTGGTTATATTCTGGCGCTGGTAGGCAGCGGCATGAAGTGGAACTACAATACGCAAGGCGGCACGCGGGCGGATACGGATATCCCGAACGTCGCGGACGGCAGCTGGCACCACATTGCCGTGTCTCACGACCGTACGGCGGGTAAGGTCTACTTCTACAAGGACGGCAGCCTGGTCAAACAGGTGTCCATTGGAAATCGAACGGGAACGATCGATTCCGGCCTGAATACAATCATCGGCAACGACGGCACGGGCAACTACGATCAGAAGAATCAAATCCAGCTGGATAACGTGCAGATCCTCAGAAAAGCCGTATCCGCAGAGGAGGTAGCGGCGG
This sequence comes from Paenibacillus sp. LHD-117, assembly GCF_030929555.1. Taxonomy (GTDB): domain Bacteria; phylum Bacillota; class Bacilli; order Paenibacillales; family Paenibacillaceae; genus Pristimantibacillus. The sequence continues at coordinate 31,362 of NZ_JAVFVT010000009.1, forward strand.
ACTACGGCATTGCTCCTCCGATCGAGCTGGACGAGACGTTTAAGGGCTCCCTGAACTTGATTGGCGCCCAGCATTCGGTACAAGGTGCGCAGTTCCACTACAATTTGGATTTGCGCACGCCGGACATGGAGACGCGCATTGACAAGATCAACGTGGAGATCGCGTACAACAGCGACAAATTCCGGTTCGCCGGCGCGACGAACGCGACGAAGGCGGACGCCTCGGCGCCGGGTATCGTCAAGCTGGAACTAACGGGCGGAGCCGTCTATAGCGAGTCCGATCCGCTCGAGTACGCGGTATCCCGAATTTCGGAGCTGCGATTCGATACGCTCGCAGAGTCGGGCAATGGCTCGATTGCGATATCGAACGCGGAGTTCTTCTTCGGAAACACGAAATACGAGATCGACACGTTGAACAAAGGCACGGCGAACGTGCAGATCCACGCTAAAGCGACGGAAGACCTGAACAAGGACGGTTACGTCACGATCGGGGACGTCGCCTTGGGACAAGGCTTAACGGACGAAGCGCTGCAAGCCATCGCGGACAAGGCGGAATACAAGCCTTACAAGCGCGTGGTCGTCATCGGCATCGACGGCGGCGGCGCATCGATCCGCAAGGAGGCGCCTTATTGGGAAACGCCAAGCTCCCAGAAGGAACAGGTCGGGGATCGGCTGAACATTCCGAACATCCGCGGCATCGTGGAGGACGGCGCGGCCAGCTACACGGCGCAGACGACGATTCCGTCCAGTTCTTCCCCGAACTGGGGAGCGATGATGGGCGGCGTCGGGTACGAGAAACACGGCCTGTACAACGACGATACGGCGAAATACACGTATAGCGAAACATGGGAATATACGACGGTGTTCAAAAAGTTAAGAGAATACCTGCCCTCGAACAAGCTTGCCGCCTTCACCACCTGGGGCAATATCGTCCAAGGGCACTACGAGCCTTCCGTCGGCGTAGAAGGCAACATTGGCAACGGCGATGCGGGAACCGTAGACTCGTTCATCTCCTATGTCGAAGCTGGCAAAGCCCGCGACAGCGCCCTGATGTTTTTCCAGCTGGATGAGCTGGACGGCGCCGGACACGGGAGCGGATTTTACACGAAGGGGTATTACGAGAAGCTCAAGGCGATCGACGTGCAGGTTGGCCGGATCTACGACACGCTTGAAAGCAACGATCTCCTCGAAGATACGTTGATCGTGATTCTGCCGGATCACGGCGGCGGGACCGAGAACGCGAACGGCACGCTCGGCAGCCCGGGCAGCCACGGGCAAGACTCTCCGCTGGCGAAGACGATTTTCTTCGCGGCTAACGGCCGCACGGTCGCTAACGACGAGGCAAGCGGAATGGAGAAAATCCTGCAAGGCGGCGCGACGCGCGACTTGCCGGCAACAATTCTGACGGCGCTCGGATTAAATCCGACGCTAGGCGATTCGCAAATCATCGACGGCATGTTTACGCCTCAAGCGGAATTAAACGAGGCGGGTGCCGAGAATCTGGTATTGACGAAAGTATCGAACGGAGTAACCGGATCGATTAGCGGCTATGAGCTTTCGGTTAACGGTCTGCGAGGAGACGCGGCGGCGATCGACTTGCTGGTTGAGTCGGAAGCGTTGACGATCGATTCGGTCGAACCGCTCCAAGCAGGCGTTCAAGTGCTTCGCAGCGAAACGGCCGACGGGAAAACGCGCATCGTATTGGCAGCGCAAAGCTCCGTCGTGGTCGATTCGCCGATCGTGAAACTGAACGTCACCGCCGAGGCGGGCGCGAGCGCAAACCTAGCGGAAGCGATGATTGCCGATGCCGCGGGACGCGAGACAATGCCGAATCTGAAGTCCTCGGAACGGACGGAAATAAGCGGCAACGCCAAGTTGTCCGATCTGCTGGTGAACGGAGCGATGGTGAGCGGTTTCTCGCCGGATACGCATAGCTATACGGTTCGTGTTCCTTATCAAGTGACCGTCGCTAACATCGGTTACGTCACGGAAGACGGAACGGCGACGGCAGTCGTAGACGGCGGAGCAGAGCTGCAAGTTGGCGACAACGACGTAACGGTCACGGTAACCGCCCAGAACGGGACGGTCATCGTCTACGGCGTGACGATCACCCGGGCCGAGGAAGCTCTTCCTAGCGACGCATCCCTGCTTGACCTGCGCGTGAACGGCACGACGCTGGCCGACTTCGAGCCGGGCGTACTGGAATACGCCTTGACGGTTCCTTACGAAACGACGGTAACCGGCATCACCTATACGACGGCCGATCCGCTCGCGACGGTCGCGGTGGCGGGCGGGAAATCGCTCGCGGTCGGCGACAACGACGTGACGGTCACCGTCACGGCCCAGGACGGTACGACGAAGCAGTCGTATACCATTGTCGTGACCAGACAAGCCGAAGTTTTGTCTTCGAACGCCAGCCTGCAGGATCTGAAAGTAAACGGGACTACGGTATCCGGTTTTGCGCCGGACACGCTTAGCTATACCGTCTCCGTATCCCATAACACAACGGTCGCCAATGTGACCTACCTGGCCCAACATCCTGCGGCAACCGCTGCCGTCACGGGCGGCGCTAGCTTGAACGTAGGTTCGAATGCCGTAACGGTTCTGGTAACGGCGGAGGACGGCACGACAAAAACGTATACGGTGACCGTTCATCGCGCCGATGCTCCAACTACGACTCCGATCGATCCGCCGGTAACCCCTCCGGTGAAGCCAGTCCTGCCTGAGGGCGCGGTCGAGATTGACGAGGAGCAATGGAACGAAGAACATCCGTCGGTTAACGTAGAGCTGCCGGAAGGGAAAAACCAAGTGGTTATTCCCGCGGAACAAACGGAGCAGTTGAACGGCCGTCCGCTCCAAGTTCAATCGGGCAACGCCTCGCTGGAAGTGCCTGCCGAATTGCTGGAGGCGCTGAACGCCCTGCTGCCCGAAGCAGATCGGTCCGGCGCGATCACGGTGAAGATCGACCCGGTTGCGGATTCCGAAGCGGAAGACGCCATTCGGGAAGCAGGACGCAACCATAACGCCACTTACCTGCTTGGCGGCAAAATGGTGGATCTGTCGATCTATTCGACCGACACGAATGGCAACCGCCATCAGCTGAAGGAATTCCCTCAGCCGGTTGTCGTGAAATTCCCGATTCCGGAAGGCATGGATCCTAGGCTCGCGGGCATCTATCATATTCAGGAAGACGGCACCTTGGTCTACATGGGCGGAACGCTCACGGACGACGGCACGGCGGTGATCGTCGAGCTGAGCCACTTCAGCGAATACGCCCTGCTGTCGATGGAAAAAATGTACGACGACTTGCCTGCCTCCCATTGGGCATACGATACGATTAAGGAACTGTCGGCAAAAGGGATCGTCACAGGCGTGACGGAGAATTCGTTCGCGCCGAACCAAGACGTCACTCGCGCCGAGTTCGCGGCACTGCTGGCAAGAACGCTTGGCCTGCGCGCAAGTGGAGAGACAACGTTCGGCGACGTGGCTTCAGACGCCTGGTATGCCGATGAAGTAGCCGCGGCTTATGAAGCCGGCATCGTCAAGGGCTTCGAAGACGGCCGTTTCGCGCCGGATCAAACCATCACGCGCGAAGAGATGGCGATCATGATCGTCCGTGCCTTCGAGCATGCAACCGGCAAGAAGCTGGATGCGGGAGCATCGGCAACCATCGCGGACGAGTCGTCCATCAGCGAATGGGCTTTGGCGCAGGTGAAAACCGCGCTTGCCGCGAAGCTGCTGAACGGCCGGGACAACGGCAGGTTCGCTCCGGCCGATCCCACGAATCGCGCGGAAGCGGCGCAAGCCATTCATAACTTATTCGCTTTGCTAACGAAATAAAAACGTAAAAGGAGCCGCAACAGAGTCTCGTAGACTCTGCCGCGGCTCCTCTTTTTTTGCCCGCTATTCGCTATTCGATCACGTAAGCCAGCAGCAGCGCGGCGGTGTTCACGACCGCGTCCTTGTGCGTCCGCTCCATGCTGTGCGAAGCGTGAACGCCGGGTCCGAGCAGCGCCGCACGGATGTTGCTGCCACCGTGAAGCGCCGCGGTCGCATCCGAGCCGTATCGCGGATAGATGTCCACCGCATACGGCAGCTGCTCTCGCTTCGCGAGCTCGATCAGCCGCGTCGTCATCCCGTAATCGTACGGTCCGCCGGAGTCTTTGGCACAGATGGAGACATGCCGCTCCGATCCGGACAGATCGTCGCCGAGCGCGCCCATGTCGACCGCGATCAGCTCCGTGATGTCCTGCGGAATATACGCGTTGCCGTGACCGACCTCCTCGTACGTCGAGATGATCAGCTTCAGCGTATGTTTTGGCGTACGGCCTTCGCGCCTCAGCCATTCCATCAGCCCGAACAGCGCCGCCACGCTTGCCTTGTCGTCCAAATGGCGCGACTTGATCCAGCCATTATCCAGCACGCGCGTGCGCGGATCCCACGAAATAAAATCGCCCACGGAGATGCCCAGCTTCTCCGTATCTTCCTTGGACTTCACCGTTTCGTCGATGCGGATTTCCATGGCCGCCTCCTCCCGTTTCGCGTCGCGGGAGTCGACATAGACGTGGACCGACGGCTTCGTCGTGAGCACGGTGCCTTCGTATTTGCGCCCGTCACGCGTGTGGATAAGGCAATATTCGCCCTCCACGCTCTGCATGTCGTAGCCGCCGATCGGCGTGAAACGAAGCATGCCGCTCGACTTGATCGACCTTACCATCGCGCCGAGCGTATCGACATGCGCGGAGATGCCGACGACCGTCGAAGGATCCTCGCCGGGAATCGTAATGATGCCCACGCCCTTCGGCGTCTGCTCCATCGTATACCCCAGCTTGCCAACCTCCTCGCCAACGTAACGCATAATGTCCATGCAATAGCCGCTCGGGCTTGGGATGGCGAGAAGCGTCTTCAATTGATTTACGATATAATCCGCATCTAATTGCGGTTTCAGTGGATTCGACATTCGTCCAGTTCCTCTCTTCTTCTCCCTGCAGGGATTGCTGCCGCGCTTCGCTCTATTGTAGCTTTTCGGCCGGTCCGGTTTCAATCCGGGCAGTCTGGATTCGGGCGCAAAAAACACCGAAGGATCGCCCCTCCGGCATTTTTTTCTCTTCGATTCGGTTTCTTCGGATGATCTCCTTGGTTGCCAAACTACACGTCTAATCGAATCTCTCTGCCCTGCTCGGCTGATTGATAGATGGCCGACAAGATGCGAATCATGCCCGCTCCACCGAAACATCGCACACGGCGCTAATCTCGACGTCCGGGGACGATAGCCAGCCTTTCATGTGGGCATGCTTCAGAATGCCGCCAACGCCGATAATGCCCAGCTTCAGCTTAGCCACGGATCAAACCCCTCCTTGAACGGTGGATCGAATGGTCTCGAGCGGCTTGGCGTTGCCATATGCCGGCTTTTCGCGTTTCGTCGGCGCTGCCCATAGAGCGGCGTTGGCAATAATCCGTCTCACTTCGTCTTGGTAATAGGTCGGGAACGTTTCGTGACCCGGCCGGAAATAGAAAATCTTCCCCTGGCCCCGGTTGAAGCAGCAACCGCTGCGGAACAGCTCCCCGCCTTCGAACCAGCTGGCGAACACGAGCTGGTCAGGCTCGGGAATGTCGAAGTGCTCCCCGTACATCTCTTCATGCGGAATTTCGAAATATTCGCCGATGCCTTCGGCAATCGGATGGCCCGGCGAGATGACCCATACCCGCTCCTTCTCCCCGGCTTCCCGCCACTTCAGATCGCAGGATGTGCCCATGAGCAGCTTGAACACTTTCGAGAAATGGCCGGAATGCAGCACGATTAGCCCCATGCCTTGCCATACGCGGTCTCGCACTCGCAGCACAATGCGGTCATCTACATCGTCATGCGCGCAATGCCCCCACCAGATCAGCACGTCCGTCTGTGCGAGCCTCTCCTCGGTCAGCCCGTGCTCCGGCTCGTCGAGCGTCGCGTAGGACACTTCGAAGCGCTCGTCGAAGCTTGCGCCGATCGCCTTGTGCAGCCCGTCCGGATAGATGCGGCGAACCTCCTCATTCTCTCTCTCATGACGGAATTCATTCCAAACCAACACTCTCGTTTTTTGCTCCATTATTATTCTCCCCTTCGTTTGTTGTCGTCTTCTCCCCGTGTCTTCTCCCTCGCTGTATAACGTGTTACTATACTATTAACTATACCAGCAGCGTTTGGCGTTTCCGATGGATTCGTTTGTCGGAAAACTATCTTTTTTTGTCATGGAGGTTCCCGATGTCCATCGCCTACAGAGAAGAACTCGTCGACTACCAAAGCCCCCTCCTCCGCATGAAAATATGGGAGCTCGGGTACGACGGCACCACCCTGCCCGCGAACCGGTTCGCGCCGAGATACGACTGGCATTACCACAACGAAGCCGAGCTGGTTCTTATCCTGAGCGGACAGAAGGACTTCTGCATCGGCTCCAAAACCTACGAGCTAAACGCCGGAGACGTGGCGATCGTCGGCCCGTCCGAGCTTCATTCGGCGGCCATGTTCAGGAAGACGTTCCGGCAGATCGTCTGCCAATTCGACCTGGAGCTGTATCTGGACTTCTTCGCGGCGCCTTACATTTATTTCTTCACGGGTATGTCCGAGCCGCTAAGCCGCTTCAATCAAAAGCTGCGCGAGGATCCGGACCTCAACGGCCGAATCGCCGACGCTCTGCTTCGCATCCACGAAGAAAACAAAGCACGCGAGCCCGGCTACGAGCTGGCCGTCAGCATGCACATGAAACAAATCATGCTGCTTCTCCTCCGATGCTCCGACATTTCGCTCGGGAATGGCCATGAGCTTGAGATGCTGCGGCCAATCTTGAACTACGTCGAGCAAAACTATCGGGGCGACATCGATCTGGGGACGGCTGCCCGGCAGGCGAACATGAGTTATTCGTACGCGTCCAGGCTGTTTCATCAAACGATGGGGATCAAATTCTCCGAATATGTAGGCCGCAAGCGAATCCAGGCCGCGCAGCGGCTGCTCGCGACAAGCGACAAGAACGTCATCGTCATCGGAGCGGAGGTCGGCATCCCGAACACGGCCCACTTCTACCGGCTGTTTCGGAAGCTGAATGACTGCTCGCCCGACCAGTTCCGGCGCCGCTCGAAAGATATGAAGCCGGCGATCGCTAGTGAGAACGACTAAAGACCTTCGCCATCTAACGGTCACAAAACAGGGCTTATACGCTATAATGGCTGAAGGCACTTACTAGACGCACATGTCGCTGACGCAATTGCAAGGGGGTATGCAGGTTCGATGCAGAGCAAGATGTTCCACTTAACCACGGCAAGCTTTGAAGTGTTATCCCCGAACGTCCAGAGGGAAATCTATCAGGAATTTTACCGTTATGTGTATCCCTCTATCATCTACATGGTGCAGGATCACGCGACAACCGAGGATGTCATTCAGAACGCCTTTCTGAAAATCATCCGAAATGTCCCGCAAGCCGAGAGCGAGGCGCATCTAAAGGGTTGGATGAAGGTCGTCGTGAAAAACGAAATCTATAATTATTTTCGAAAACATAAAAAAAATCGCAACGTTATCGATTCGGACAGTGTTTACATAAATGAAAGCCCGGAGCTGGCGACGGACACGTCCGCGCTGGAGAGCGAGATCGAAACCAAGCTTATGGCGGAGGAGCTCGCGGCTTGCTTGACGGAATTAAAGCCGGAATACCGCGCCCTCATCGAGCTCAGGTGGAAGCAGCAGCTCAGCTATCGGGAGATGGCCGCGGAACTGGATACGACCGAGGATAAAGTCAAATACAAGCTGTACAAAGCCAGGGAAGCCATGAAAAAAAGATTTTCGAAGAGATGGGGAGATTAGGATGAAGCGCGAGGAATTCGACCAGTTGTTCGATCATGCCTTCGAAGACGCGGCCCGCAGCTCCGAATTCATACCCGACCCCGAACCTTCGTGGGCTAAAGTCGAGAAGAAGCTCGCGAAACGCGCGAAAGTAAAACGCCTGCTCAAGCTGGCTCCCTACTTGGCCGCTTCCTTCTTGCTCGGGGCCTACATCTTCGGTACGCCCGCCGTATCGATTGCCTTCCAGCCTATCATCAAAGCCGTCGCCACGATCAAGGACGGCGTCGTCGAGATTACGGTCGGCGAGCAGGAGAACGCGAATACGATTCCGAAGACAGCTCCGCCTCCGGGTTATGAAGGGGATGGCGGAACTTCGGGCAGCGACGGCCAGGATGTGCCCGGAGGGGGAATGGAGCACAAAGTCTACGACACGCCGGAAGAAGCGGCCGAGCATCTTTCATTCCGGCAGCCCGAGATCGGGTACGTCGCCGAACCATTCGAATTAACGAGCGTGGATACGTTTCGGATGCACGATATGGAGAAGGCGGACCAAATGTCCGTACTGTACGAACGAAAGACGGGCGAATACGGGCTGTACCGCATTACGATCAAAAAGTTTCTGCCGGGCACGCTCATGAAGATCACATCCGGCAATTCCAAGATCAAGATGGAGACGATTACCGTAAACAAATACGAAGCCTACCTCCAATTGACCTCGGACGGAAGCGCGAGTCTGCAATATTTCGTGGACGATCTCCACGTGTGGATTCTCGGCGCGCTTACCGGGGACGAAATCATCGCGATCGCGGAGAACCTCCGGTTCAACAAGTAGAAGCCGGAACGAATAGGGGCTGTCACGGGACAGCCCCTTCCTTGCGTGCAGCAACGGATCGGACAGCGGCTTAGATTAGCTGGTCAAGTACGACGCCGAATATTCGACAACGGATTCCGTCGTGCCGCCTTGCGTGACGTAATGCGTCACTTTCGCCCTGTAGTAATAACCCGCCGTCACCGTCTTATCGACGTAGCTCGTCAAGATACTCGTATTCGCGGCCGTTAATGTCGTGGACGAGCCGACATTCGACCAGCTCGTGCCTGTGTAACGCTGAAGCTGAACCGTTGCCCCGGCCACGGCTACCGTCGTCTTGGCGGTGGTCGTTACGGAAATTCTGACGGTACCGTTGCCATTGCCCGTCAGTTCAGCCGACGACGCGTACAAATACGCGTAACCTTCGTAAACCGCCATTTCCTCCGGCGTATTTGGCGGAGCCGCAGTTAGCGGGACTGCCGTCTCCTTGGCCGCGTAAGCGGCTTGCATGCCGGCCATCATCGCGATGACGAATGCAAATGTTAGTACGATCGACTTGCTCAGGGTTCTCTTAACCATGACAACCATCCCTCTCGATTGTGAGAATAGTCCTACGAAGGGTATAACGCCTCAATCGAGGATCAGGTTGTCCATGTCGAAAAATAAAAGATTATTTCGCGTCGCGCGCCAATTGCGTGATGAAAAAACCAGGCGCAACCTCTAACTGGCCGTACTCCTCGAACCCGTATCGCTTGTATAAGGCGATTGCCGGTTCGTTGGCCGCACCGGTACTCACGACTGCTCGTTTCCCCGCGGCGCAATGCCGAAGAACATGCTCCAGCAGCTTCGTCGCGATGCCTCTCCGGAAACGGTCCGGATGAACGACAAGGCGGCAAATATCGATTTCATCCGCTTCTGCCGCATACGAGATGACGCCCGCCAGCTGCCCTTCCTCGTAAAATCCGACAAACTCCTCTTCGGAAGCCATAACCGATTCGGGGGTATCCTTCAAAGCGGGAATGCCGTCGAAGCCGATAAGCTCCGCCTCGACGCGATACGACGGAAGCTGCACCGCAAGTATGGCTTCCGCATCCGCCATGTTTCGATGTTCGATGCGTTGAATCATGGGCATGACCCCCTCTTTCGTCCTTAATGCCTTATTTGAACGTCTGATTAAACTTCATCAGCAGCTTTCCGAATTGCTCGCGCTCTTCATCCGACCACCCTGCAAGCCGTCTCGTTAAGCTGTCTTGCCGCATTTGTTTGTTCGCAAGCAGCTCTCCCTTGCCCAGGTCCGTAATTTGATACGTAAATGCCCTTCCGTCGGAAGGATCGGGCATCTTCCTCGCATAACCCTTCTGCTCCAGCACCGCCGCCTGCCTGCTCACCGTGGAGATGTCGAGCCGGAATTCGTCGGCAAGCGCCTTCACGCCGGCGGAGCCATGCGCGTGGATCTGGTGCAGCAGCAAGTAAGAGGAGCGATCGAGCGTCCAATCGCTCCGGCTTGAAGCGATGGACGTAATATGCCGCACCATGACGGCTAATTCAAGCTCGATGCTTTCGATCGATTGTTTTTGCATGTCGCTTGGTCACCCCGCAGTCCTAACTGTTTGTTTCGATATAATGATGGCTCAATAGCAACCATGGTAGCATATGCGCAGGCGATTGTCATTTGGCCCCCTCCTATCGCCCTATACCATTAATAGGAAAGACCTATAACTTCATAGTTTCATCATTGTAAACTTAGCTAACCTATATTATATTATTAATGCAATTAACTACATAAGATCGGGGTAACCGCTATGAGACTTACGATAAGCAAGAAGTTGTTCACGGGATTTATGGCCGTTCTGCTCGTACTGGTTGTCACGATCGGCATCAGCTATACCCAAATTTCGAATGTCGACCGCAAGTTTACGGATCTGATCGACGACAAAGCAAATAAGCTCATCATGATCCAGCAGCTGAACGTCAGCGTGAAGAAGGAGATGGCGGGACTGCGAGGCTACTTGCTCCTGCGCGACGAAGCCTCCCTGCAGAACTTCACGAACGCCCATACGGAATTCAAGAAACTGACCGCGACGCTCGAAGGGATCGTCAAACATCCCGAGGGGATCGTATTGCTGACCGAAATCATCGATCTGGAGAACAAATATTATTTCTCCTCCAATAACTCCATCAAGCTGATGGTAAAAGGCGAAACCAAGAAGGCGCTTGACCTCGTCTCCACCGAAGGCCAAAACCTGATTGCCCAATTCGATCAGAAGGCGGAAGCGTTCACGGCGTTCCAGCAAAAGCTGCTTGTGGACGGCGAACACGCGACATCAGATGAGGTCGATAAGATCAAGTCGCTGATTCTCATCCTGGGCATTGCCGCCGTGCTGATCGGCGTCGCCGTATCGTGGATCGTCGGACGCAAAATATCAAAGCCGGTGGTGAAGATCGCCGCTGCGGCCGAAGCGATCGCGGCCGGCGATCTGACCGCGAAGGACATAAGCGTGAAGGGCAAGGACGAGATCGGCGATCTTGCCCGTTCGTTCCAAGCCATGTCGGCTAACTTAAGAGAGCTTATCCATCACGTCGGCCATAACGCCGAGCAGGTAGCCGCTTCGGCTGAGCAGCTGTCGGCGACCAGCGAGCAGGCTTCTAATGCGTCGGAGCAGATCGCAGCGACGATGCAGGAAGTATCGAGCGACGTGAGCCGGCAGTTCCATCATGTCGGCGAAGCCTCGCGCACCATTAACGAAATGTCCGCGGGCGTCCAGCAGATCGCCGGACATGCCCATAGCGTGGCGGCCACAGCATCGAAAGCGTATGAACGCGCGGCCGAAGGCGGCGATGCGGCGCAAACCGCCGTGCGCCAGATGGGCGCGATCCACGAGACGGTCACCGGACTTGCGGCGCTTATCCAAACGCTGAACGAACGTTCGACCGAGATCGGCGGCATTCTGAAGGTCATCTCGGAAATCGCAAAACAAACGAATATCCTGTCGCTAAACGCGGGCATCGAAGCCGCCAGAGCGGGCGAGCAAGGACGCGGCTTTGCTGTCGTAGCCGTCGAAATTCGCAATTTGGCCGAATTCAATCGGCGCAGTCCGCCGAGCAAATTTCCGAATTGGTGAATGCCATCCAACAGGAGACGCGCAAAGCGGTGGAGACGATGGGCGCCGCATCCCGCGAAGTCGACTCCGGTATTGTCGCGGTAAACACGGCCGGAGATGCGCTGGCGCATATCCAAGGTTCGGTCAGCTCCGTTAACAATCAAATCCGCGAGGTGTCCTCGTCCATCCAGCAGATGGCCGCCGGCGCCGAGCAGATCGTGCACGCCATGGGCGTCGTGTCGGGCGCTGCAGAGACGACTGTCTCCGGCACGCAGGAAGTGTCCGCGTCGACCGAGGAGCAGCTCGCTTCCATGTCGGAAGTATCCGCCTCCGCAAGATCGTTGTCCGAGATGGCCGAGCGTCTCCAGACGCAGATCGACAAGTTTAAAGTATAACGAGAGACGAGCGAAAGCCCCGCATGCAAGATCCACCTTGCATGCGGGGCTTTTTTTATGGCTGTCCATGGGATCGTTTAACAATCCCCGATAGATTTCATTTCTCCGAGCGGTTCCTTCCGGTATTGCGTAGGGGTTTTGCCCGTTGTTTTTTTGAATATTTTCGCGAAATAAAAATAGTTCGGATAACCCGACTTTTCGGAAACCTCGTAAATCGTCAGATCGGATTGATTCAGCAGCATGCACGCATAAGCGAGCCGCTTATCCATCAGAAATTGCATAAACGTTTTGTTCAACTCTTTGCGAAACAATTGACTGAGATAACTCGGATTGACGAAAAATTGTTTGGAAACGCCCGTAAGCGATAAATCTTCGGTAAAGTGGTCTTCCATAAACTGCAAAATCCTTTGCAAGGTTACATGCTTGACTTCGCCCTTCTCCTTCACGAGTTCGTGATCCATTGAAGCCATCTGCATCAGCTCTTTCAGCATGTGCTCCAAATTGCCGTATTTCCGAACCAATTGCTCATAAGTAATAACAAATTCGTCCTGCGCTTCAGCTTCGTTGTAAATCCCGAAGTATAGATTGTACAGCCGCAGCGCATCGATAATTCCGAACGTTCCTTGAGCGGCAAAGCGCCTAATCTGTTCGCATACGGTATACACAATATCGGGGTTCACCTTGCTGCCCATCTTCTGCAGCAGTTCCTTCACTTCCGTCCAGGACGAGCCGGCAACGGGGCGCCATATCCCTCTTTTCCCGGTGATGAAATATTGATAAGCCGCCTCCTCCGCCTCCAGATAGGCGCCGCGCAGCTGAAAAAGCTCGAGCACGCGAGAGGATAGTCCGATACCGAGCGTCCCCGAAGGCCCCGACAAACGCTCTTGCATATGACTATAGATTTCATCCTCATGCTCCGCGCCGAACAGATACATCGTCTCTTCCTTGCCGATTGGAAGACGGATATGCGGAATGCGGACGTTCAGTATATGTTCATCTTGGCCGATGACGGCCAAGACCAATAAGCCGACATTAGAATTCCACTCCAATCCTAATCGCGTCAACACTTCGGCCAGATAGGCTTCGTTGTCGAACCGGTCGGACAGCAGATGCAGCAGCTCCATATGGAGCCGGTTCTCGGTCTCAGCCTGGGTTTTCTTGAATTTATCCAGTATCTCTATCAATTCATGCTGGTCGAACGGCTTCAAGCAATACCCGAGCGCCCCTTCGTTCACGGCCTGGCGAGCGTATTCGAATTCCGCGTAACCGCTAGCTACAAGGAAGCTCGTATGGCTCGTCACGCGCTTCGCGCGTCTAATAAGATCCAAGCCGTCTATTCCCGGCATGCGCACATCCGTAATGACGAGATGAGGCTTAAGCCTCGCAATCTCTTCCAACCCTTCTATTCCGTTCCGGGCTTCACCGACGATTTCGAATCCGTAAACCTCCCAATCGATGGAGCTTCGCATATGCTTCAAAACCCATTTCTCGTCATCTACCAATAAGACTTTATATTTCATTGGCATCCCCCTTTATGATCGTTAGACGAACTTCCGTTCCTGCTGCGGGAGAGCTCGACAACGTAATGCCGGACATCGAGCCGTACGTCAGTCTTAATCGCCTATGCACGTTCATCAATCCTAAGCTGGCATTATCGGAATAGAGGGGCTGCGCGGTGCCTTCATTCGCCAGATATTGCTGAATCCGCAAGAGCTTCTCGGGAGCGATGCTTCCCCCGTCGTCCTTTACCCATAATTCGAGATGTCCCGGTCCCGCTTCCCGCCCGCCGATCCATAGATTTCCCTTCTCGAGCTTCATCTCCAGGCCGTGAACGATCGCGTTTTCCACCACGGGCTGAAGAATCATTTTAATAATTCTGCAATCGTAAATCCGAGGGTCGAAATCATAATGCACATCGAAGCGGTCTTCGAAACGGAACTGCTGAATTTGGACATACGATTTGACAATTTCAAGCTCTTCCCCGAGCTTTACGGCTTCCGCGCCTTTAATGCTGTATTTGTAAATTTGGCTTAACGCGCCGGTAATCTCCACAAATTGCGGAACGCCGAGCTCCGCGGCCAAACCTTTCATCGAAGCTAAGGTATTGTACAAAAAGTGAGGATTAACTTGATGCTTCAGATAGGAAAGCTCCGCCGTTTGATTGGATAATTCCAGCTCGTAGATGCGGGTCCGCGAAGCCACCGATTCTTCCGTCAATCGGTCAATCGATTCGAACATTTCATTAAACTTATCGGCCATAATCATAATTTCCGAATAACCCGTCAATGAAATTTTGGACTTTGATTTTGGCAATTGCCCTATTTTGAAAGAACTGATATGTCCGACAAAAGCCCGGATTGGAGATATGATGCTCCGGCCAAAGAGAAGCGCGACCAGAAAAAGCAGCGGTATGGCCACCGCCATAATCGCCAAATACATTTTCCGTATATCGTCCAGCCCTTTGAACATCTCTTTCTCAGAGATGACGTTTACAATTTTCCCTTGAATTTCCGGCAAATCGGTCAGACGAACAATGTAGCGCTTTCCGTCCGAATCGTAATATTCGTAGCCCCCGTCTTTTGTTTCTTTCAGCTGGTCTAGAGCGTATTTCGTGCCGACTTGATCAGCATCGTTAGCAGCGATGATGATGCCGTTGCGATCCAGGACATAGATTTGCCCGAACGCGTTTTTGTACACCTCACCCATGTTGGACACAAACGAAGACGGCTCCATAAACACGACGAGATATCCCAGCCTTCTGCCCACGACCGAAGTAGGCATCGCGTTATTGATGGTGAGCCCGACAATGAAATACCGATCTGTTTCCGTGACGCTTCCGTTGCCGATCGAAAGAAGCCCTCTATAGTACGGAGCCGATCCGTTTATTCCCATTGCCTCCATCTCGCTAATGGTTTCCAGCACGGCCTCGCGTTTTTTCAAATCATACATTAAGTTGTAATCGCTTCCATTCATGCCGCGAATCGTAAGTTCGGCTATGCCTTCGCGCAGCGATGCATAACGAACGACGATCCTATTCGTCTGGGTGAATAGATCGTATTTGCGGGAAGACATGCCTTCGGGCTCCAGCAAATATTGTTGGACCGAATCGTTATACGCAATGCCCTGAATAAGCCGATTGGTGGAGATCGTCTGAGCCGAAATATGCTGGCGAATCTTGTTAAGCAGCAAATGGGAATATCCACTATTTTGATCATATATCCATTTCGAAGTAAAGTGGTAGGCTGTTATCATCGCCGCAAGGATGAGCATCAGCAGCACAGTAATGACGACAAATAGCTGCAGCTTGATGGGCTGTCTGCCGATGAACTTGAACAATGTTGCTTCCTCCCCCTTCGAGCGCTTTTATTATTCGAGATTGTCTCATCTATTATCTCATAGATTCTGGAGGCAATATAGAGCTTCCCCTGCGGAATACCGCAGAGGAAGCTGATCGGGTTTGTATTTACGGCTGAATGCCCATTTCCGCCGCTTTTTCGTTTACTTCTTTAATCGCATCCTTAAGCCCTTTGGTTTCGTATCCTTTCAGGACTTCCGCCCACATCTTCGCAGGGTCCTCTTTTGCGATCACGACCTTGATAATATCATCTATAAACTTGATGCCCATCACTTTATCTTTGGCTGGCGTGGACATCAGCTTGATATCAAACGCGGTCGGTATGGGCTTAGCTTCCGCCATCAATTTGGCATAGGCGGCATCGGTTAAGTCCACCAGTTTGTCTCCGAACTGTGTCCGTTTCACACTGTCATCCAAATACGTGTCTTCACGCCATTTTGCAAGCATTGCTATAATTTGCTGCGAAGGATAAATGTCTTTCACATTTTTCATCAAACCGGTTTTGTCATCTATCGGACGGGTTGCGACAACTTTGTCGCCATCCATCTTGTAATCTTTGCCTTCAAAGCCGTATCTGGAAAGTTTGTCTCCTTCCGGCGAGAGCAGGAAATCATACAGCTTCAATATGCGATCCATCTTCTCGTCATCCACTTTGGCGCTGAAGTAGCTTTCCGACCAGAACGAGGTTTGCACGAAACGATAGGTGTTGCCGTCGCTGTGAGGCCAGATCGGAAGAATCTCGATCGCATCTTCGAATGCGACGTCATGCTCGTATTTGCTCCACAAGTCTTTCATATTTTTAAGTTTGCTGATCGAGATTTGGCTGAAGAAAGCACCGGCTTTGTTCTGGGCAAATTTCTCCGAGCCGTCGTCGTTTTTGAGCAGCGGGAAGTCCTTGTCCAGCGCCCCGCTGTCGTACAGATCGCGGAGCTGCTTCAATCCTTCGATCATGTTTTTGGATGCGACATGCGGCATCCAGCTGCCATCCTCGTACAGCCAGCCTTCGTTGCTATATTGCGGAATCGTGCCGATAAGAGCCGCGTCGAGAAACGTAGGAGTCCGCAGCGTAACGCCTACCGTATCGTTTTTGTTATTGCCGTCGGGATCCGCTTCCGCGAATTTTTTGAACATTTGCTTATATTCTTCAAACGTCTTTGGCGTCTGAATGCCAAGCTCCTCCATCCAATCCTTGCGAACCATGAGGCCTCGTTCCATGACCCAGTCTTCCGTTGAATCAAATGTAAGTCTCGGAATCATATAAAATTTGCCGTCCACCTTAAGCGGCTGGATATCGGGTTGCTCCATCACCTTTTGTACATTCGGGTATGCGCTCAGATCATCCGGCAGCGCACGAATAATCCCTTGGTCGATCCATTGATTGTACGTGGCCGTATTGTACATATCCGTGGCGATAATATCCGGCAGCTCGTCCGCCGCTCCCCATAATCTGAATTTCTCCTGATAATCGGTCCAGCTTACGTTTTTGGGAGTCAGCTTCACATTGTAGTCCGTTTCGATTTTTTTCAGCATTTCGTCCTGCTCGCGATTAACGAACGCCTTATCCGCATCCCACATGCCGATGCTGATTTCCAGCTTTTTCGAATCATTCTGCGCCTCGGACGAAGGAGCTTCCGTTTGCGCACCGTCTGTCTCTTTAGGGTCTCCGCCTGAACCTTCGTTGGAATTGCCCCCGCCGCTGCAAGCCGCGAGTAAAGTCGACAGCATGAGGATAAGCGCGATCATCGATCTGCTAGATTTCTTGAACATCTTCCATGACCTCCTTGTGTATACGTATAATTATAGATTATGGCTGATAAGCCGCAATCACTCTTTCAGCGATCCGATCATGACGCCTGCGGAGAAAAACCTTTGCAGGAGCGGATAGATGCACATGACCGGAAGCATCGTTACGACAACCGCGGCCATCTTGAGACCTTCCGGGTACATATCCCGGGTCTCCGACGCCAAGGAGGCCGCATAAGAATTGTTCAGCATTTTATTGACATCTACGAGCATCTCCCGCAAATACAGCTGCATGGGATATTTGGACGTATCGGTAATGTACAAGAGCGCGCTCCACCATTCGTTCCACCGATCCACCGCGTAAAATAAAGTGATGGCGGCAATCGTCGGCATCGAGATCGGCAAAACGATCCGCATCAAGATTTGAATGTCGTTGGCTCCGTCCATTCTCGCCGACTCTTCCAGCGCCTCCGGCACGGTTCTGAAATACGTCATCATAATAATTAAATAGAACGTATTGACGGCAAGCGGGAGAATCATCGACAACACGCTGTTGATCAACCCCAAACCTTTTACGGTCAAATAAACGGGGATAAGTCCTCCATGGAACAACATCGTAATCAATATGCCGATTAGAACTATTTTTCTGCCGGGCAAATGCTTTTTGGTCAAAGCGTACCCTCCGAATATCGTAACGGCGATATTAAGAATGGTGCCGAAGAAGGTTACGATAAAGGAAACGCCGAGCGCGCTTAAAATCGTGTCCCCGGAAAAAATAAATCGGTAGGAACTGAAATCAAGGGAAGTCGGGAACAAATAAACGGCTTGTTTGGCGATTGCTCCGGGATCCGAAAATGAAATGAGCACAACATTGTACATAGGCAGCAGCATCAAGATGCTTACCGCGATCAGAATGGCGTGTATCGCGTAGTCGGCCCAATTCTTTTTTTCTACCATTAGATCAACCCCCCATTGCCCATCCGCTTCACTACCGAATTGGCGACGATCAGAAGCACGCAATTGATAATCGATTTGAAGACGCCTACGGCGGTCGAGAAGCTGAAGCTCGCCCCTTCGTAGAAGGTTGTTCGGTAAATATACGTGTCCAGAATGTCGGCATTTTCGTATACGCCGGGATGGTACATATTGAATATTTGGTCAAATCCGGCGCCGCTCATCATATTTCCTACGGCCAATATAAACAGGATCGCCGCGGTTCCGCGTATGGATGGCCAAGTGATCGCTTTCATTCGCTGATAGCGGTTCGCTCCGTCAATGCTGGCCGCTTCGTACAGCGCAGGATCAATGCCGGATATAGTGGCCAAATAAATAATCGTTCCCCAACCCATCTCTTTCCATATGCTCGAGCCGAACAACAGCCCCACAAATCCGTTACCGTCCATTAACAAGCTCTGTTTGGGCAATCCGAATACTTGCAGCAGCTGATTCATCACTCCGGCATCGTTCAAGAAATGGATCAAGATGCCCGAAACGACGACCCAGGACAGAAAGTGCGGAAAGGTAAAGATCGTTTGGTAAAATCGTTTGGCGACCGCCTTGCGCACTTCATTTAATAACAAGGCGAACAGGATCGGAAACGGAAACTCGATGACGATACGGCCGACCGCGATGATCAGCGTATTGCGCAATACATCAAAAAACTGCGGCAAATGAAACATCATTTCGAAATGCTCGAATCCTACCCAGGAGCTGCCCAATATGCCTTTGGAAAAGCTGTACTCCTTGAACGCAATCATAATTCCGTACAACGGATAATAGTGAAAGACAACATAATAGGCGATGAGCGGCAATAGCAGAAGATAAAGATATCTGGCTTCCCATGCTAGCTTAGCCGCTTTGCTCTTCACAGGAATCGTTTCGATAGCCGTGAGCCGCGGCCGCTCCTTTCCTCTTTCATGCATACGTTACCTCCTGCATTCTTTGTGCTGTATTTTGTCAACGCTTACATTTATCATTGTAAAGGTGATTGCCCCCCGTTCGTATAAACCACATTTAGTTCTCTATATTCATTTTTTAGATTCTGTGCTTAGTTATGAAAATACAAATCCCCGGTCGCCAGGACCGGGGATCGATGTACATTTAATGCGTGATGGTTATGTCGTCGGCAAATGCGTCTGCGGTACCCGAAGGCTTATAGACGTATATCGTTGCGCTTGTACTCGAGGCTCCCGTCGTGAACGTAACCGAACCTTCCGTATAAGAGGTACTGGATATCGAAGCGTACATCTCCGCACCGCCGTAATTTTTTACGCCGATTCGTACCGGCTGCGCGCCACTGGCGGTCTTTGCGAATCCGGACAACGTATAGGTCGTATTCGGTAGTAGCTGAACGACCTGCTCGGCGGAGCCCGGACCACCGGCTAATCGCAAAGCGTAGCTGCCGCTTCTGGCATTATGATTGACGACGCTCGCCGTATTCCAGTTCGTCCATGGGCTCAGCGAGCCTAACTCGAAGCCGCCGTTGCCCGGCAAGCTGGATGTCAACGACAAATCATCGCCGAAAGCGTCGGCAGAGCCAGACGGCTTATATACATATATCGTTGCGCCGGTATTCGAAGATCCCGTTGTAAACGTAACCGAACCTTCTGTATAAGTGGTGCTGGATATCGAAGCATACATCTCCGCTCCGCCATAATTTTTTACGCCGATTCGTACCGGCTGCGAGCTGTCGCTTGTCTTGGCGAATCCGGTCAGCGTATACGTCGTATTCGGCTGCACTTCCAAGACAAGCTCGGCCGATCCGGGACCTCCGGCCAAGCGCAGCGCATAACTGCCGCTTCGAGCATTGTGATTGACGACGCTGGCCGTATTCCAATTCGTCCACGGACTTAACGTGCCGGACTCGAAGCCCGCGTTATGAACCGGTTCGTTCGCGGTTCCTTGCACGCCCGGACCGTTATAGGCTCCGCGATTCGGCGAGCCGGACGCGGCTACTGCGTTGCCCCAATAATCTCGTCCTCCGTTATTCGAGATCGGCGTACCGGTGCCGAGCGCCGGCGAATTCGCGAGCAGCTTGTAACCGTCCACGGAGCTGCGGCTCGTCCCGCTTCCGGGACCCGCCAGCATTGGGTTGGCGGTCGACTTATTCGAGTCCGCAGGTTCTCCCGCCGTATGAACGCCGTAGATCGTGTTGGAATCGAACTGAAAGCTGTGAATGCCGGATAGGCCTTCCCATGCTCCGGCACCGGCAAGATACCAGATATTGTTGCGGAAGGCGATTGATTGCGTATAACCGTCCCATGAGCCTGCATAGATCGGCGAAGTTGAGCTTCCCGGCGGCAAATACAGCGTGTTGTTGTAGACGGACGTATTCGTCGTCGGACCGGCAAGCTGGAACAATCGCGCTCCATCGTTTTGACTTATATTGTACCGAACGATCCCTCCGTCGTTTTTTGCGCCGCCCGGCTGGCAGATCAGAATAAATCCGCCGTCGTTGTCATGGCTGTAATTGTATTGAACAATCGTTCGCGACTGGCCGTAGTCGATATCGAAGCCTTGGCCATCCGCGGTCGAGTTGCCATTAAACGCTTCATTGAACTGAATGACGGTGTCGTCGGCGTTCCATGTCCATATGCCGGCGTTGACGGTGCCCGACCGCATATTGAATCCATTGACCGTATTGTATTGCACGATCGCGCCTTGCGTAGCCATCGGAACGATCCCGTCCCCTCCAACGTCGCTCACATAGTTGTTCTCGATGACGACATTGGTGCTCGGATACCAATTGTAGGCGCCTTGGCAGCCACTGTCCGTTCTGCACCAATAATCGGAATTGATATCGATGCCCGTCCGATCGACGCGCGGCCCGACCGTGTTGCCGTCGATCCGAACATCGTCGAATTTCGATTGCACGCTGCCTGCAATTGTGCGGACTTTGATGCCTGAACTGCCGTTCCCGTCCTTTACGTTATTCCCATATACATCGTGAACGTTGTTGCCGATCAAATAAATGTGGCGGAGCGTACCGCCGTCTTCATTCACGACATAAATACCCATTCGTCTGGAGCTGCTGCCGTTTTCATTTTTGATTTCGAGATTTTTAATTTCCCAATATTGTTGGTTGTAAAGATACACGGCCGATTCCTGGCCGTTGCCATTAATTAGGGGGGCGCTGCCGCTGCCGTACGTATCAATAGCGATCGGCGAGCCGTTCGTGCCGCTTCCCTTCGGCCAAAGCCTTCCCGTCCAGGATTCTCCGCGCTTGAACAAAATTCGGTCGCCTGGCTGAAAGGTTGTGCCGTTCACCTTGTTCAAGGTTTTCCATGCCGTTCCCGTTCCTGTTCCGGCATTCGCATCGCTGCCGTTCGTCGCATCGACGTAGTAGGTCGCCGCCGCGGCAGATACGGCAAAGCAAATCGCGCTGAACGCCAGCGCCAGAACCGTCAAATAAATACTTCGCATAACCATCGTTTTCATTTCCATTCTCCTCCATTCGTTTTGCTGATCACTTTTCAGCCGTCAGTGTTTCATACAGCGGCGTCAAGTTGATCTCCGCTTTTGAAGCGAGCTTGTCCATATAAGCCTCGAACCCCTTGTCTCGATATTGTCGAATCACCTCCTCTCTAACGTCGTCGAAGGGAAGGTAGCCCTCGGGCGTTCGAAGAACGCATAAGACAATTTCGTAAGAATCGACAGACTCGATGATAGCGCTATTCTCGCCTTGCCGGAGATTCGCGACAAGCTCGTAATAGCCGCTGCGATATTTGGAGATGTTCCTGTAGTTGTCCTCCCGGATCGTTTCCGTTCCGGTTAATCCTTCAGTCAATCGGCGCTTATCGTACAGATCCATAAATGCCGTTCCGTTATCCAATTGAAGCTTAATATCCTCAATCTTTTGCTCAGCCTCGCGTCGCCGATCGCTGCCGCTATTCGGCAAAGACGCCTCGATTGGTTCTACAATTTTCAGTAGCGTCATGAAGTCGTGTTTCCTTGCAAGCCGATCGCGATTGTCCATGTAATAGGCATAGATCTCCTCTTCCGTCGCACTTCCGCGCCGCTCGGTCCAGATCGATTGGATCGCATTCAGCAAGATGGATTGCCGGTAATCGTAATACATTTTCTCCGTATATTGTTTGGGTCCGTATATAGGCTCCTTGTTTTCTAATGCACGCGCTCTTCTTTCATTCTCCTCTCTCCATTCTTTCAAGAAAGCATGGTAAGAGCCGTCCTTCAGCAAGCCGTATTGAATCGCTTCCTGCTGAGCGGCTTTCACTTTTACGAGCTCCTCCAATCCGTACAGCTCCAGCTCTTCGGCCGCAACCGGAATGCCGTTCACGAAAGCAACGGAATTCCCGTAACCGTTCCCCGTATCGCCGCTCATCCGTTTAATTGCAACGATAGTCAACACACATATTATCGCGCTGATCAATAGGACAATGATCGAAACCATCATCGTTCGTTTCATCCGCTTCCCTTCTTTCAGCATAGAATGATAACGCTTTCATTAATGTCAACTATAAAGAAGGAAACCGCTTGTTCCTATCAATCATTTTTAGATGTTCTATATTCATTATTTAGATGTTATTTGTTGAAATTTAGTAAATGATATTGACTCCCCCCAATAGTATGTTATTGTTTTACCGACAGACAGTCGGTCTATATTAAGGAGTTGTAAAAATGAGAGTTGTAAAAAAAGCGGAGGAACGGAGGAACGAAATACTTGACGCAGCGGATGAGCTTTTCGGTCAGAAGGGCTTTGACGGCACGAGTACAAACGATATTCTCGAAAAGGTCGGAATTGCGCGGGGAACGCTGTATTATCACTTCAAGTCGAAGGAGGATATTATGGACGCTCTGATTGAACGGTATAATGTCCGTCTCTTAGGCGCGGCGCAGGAAATTGCCGCAGACAAAAACGTTCCCGTAGTCGAGCGCATCATCAGCGTTGTTATGGCGCTGAACCTGAGCGGCGGAAGCAGCCAGGAAATTATGGAGCATATACATAAGCCCCAGAATGCGCTTTTGCATCAGAAAATACAAAAAGTTATCATAGGCGGCGTTACGCCGATTCTGGCGGAAATCATTCGCGAGGGCATTCAGCAGGGACTGTTCAATACGCCGTACCCGCATGAATGCATGGAAATGGTTGTGATCTATGCGAATACCGTTTTTGATGATGATATGGTCCCAATGACGAACGAGGAGCGCGTTGCACGCATACAGGCGTTTGTTTTCAATGCAGAAAGGCTGCTTGGCGCCGAAAGCGGAAGTCTTATGAACGTAATGCAGATGTTTGGCAGCGGAAATGAAGGAAGCAATGAATAGTTCAGAAATGCTGCAATAAAGCTTGAAGACAGAGGTGACGTATGTATAACAGAATAATCCGTAGTGATATTTTAAAGAGCAAAGTAATTACGCTGACAACCATGATCTTTGTCGCAGCCGCGGCTATGCTTGTTTCATTGGCAGCGATCCTTGTCGTCAATCTTGCCGGCGCGCTGGATACGCTGATGACGCAAGCGAAAACGCCGCATTTTATGCAGATGCATTCGGGTCAATTGGACACTGAGCGTCTCGCGGCATTTGCAGAGAAAAATCAAGATGTGGCTGATTACCAGGTGGCCCAGTTTCTCAACATCGGCGGCGAGCAATTTGTTTTTGGCGATAAAACGCTAGCGAACAGCGTTCAGGACAACGGCTTAAGCGTACAAAACGAAAAATTCGATTATCTTCTTGATCTTGACGGAAACGTCATCAACGTATCCGACGGCGAGCTTTATGTTCCGATAAGCTATATGAAGGACAACACTGCCAAGGTCGGTGACAAAGCCCTCATAAGCGGAAAGGAATTTACCGTTGCGGGATTTCTTCGAGACTCGACAATGAATTCCTCGCTCTCCGCCTCAAAGCGGTTTCTTGTAAGCGGCAATGACTACGAGGAGATGAAAGACCTTGGAAGTGCGGAGTATTTGATAGCGTTCAGATTAAAGGATATGTCGGCGATCGGCGCATTTGAAACCGCTTATGCCTCCGCCGGACTTGAAGCGAACGGACCGTCGGTTACCTATACGCTTTTCAAAACGATGAACGCCATTTCAGACGGGATGATGATTGCGGTTATCCTGCTTGTAAGCGCGCTTGTCGTGACCATCGCATTTATGTGCATACGGTTTACGCTCCTTGCGAAAATCGAAGAAGATTACCGCGAAATTGGCGTAATGAAGGCAATCGGGCTGCGTATTTCCGACATAAAGAAGATGTATCTTGCAAAATACGCAGCGATTGCGGCGGCAGGCTCTATTCTCGGGTTTGCACTTTCGTTTATGCTCAAAGGCATGCTTCTTGAAAATATACGGCTTTATATGGGTGAAAGCGAAAACTCCTCTTCTGCTTTGCTGTTCGGAATCATCGGCATACTGTTTGTATTCCTTGCCATTGTTGCTTATGTCAACGGAGTGCTGAAACGCTTTCGGAAAATATCCGCCGCGGAAGCCATACGCTTCGGTACTTCACAGGAAAAAAAGGCTGGGGCAAAACGTTTTACCCTGAACGGAAACAAGCTGTTCAGCACGAATGTTTTTCTCGGTATCAAAGATGTTCTCGCGAGGAAAAAACTTTACGCCACAATGCTTGTGGTGCTGATTATTTCGGCATTTATCATTATTGTTCCGCAGAACTTATACAACACGATTTCCTCAAAAAGCTTCATCAATTATATGGGGATTGGAAACTACGATTTACGCGTACAGACTGGCAATAACTCTGAAGCCGTTGATATTTTAAAGACGATAGATAGCGACAGTGACATTTCAAAATATGCTGTCCTAACAACCAAAACGTTCAAAACAAAAACCGAAGCCGGGACAGAGGAAAATATGAAAGTTGAGCTCGGTGACCATTCTGCTTTCCCTATAGCCTATTCCGAGGGCAGAGCACCTGCCGATGAAAACGAAATTGCCCTTTCGGCTGTAAACGCTAGTGAGATGAGCAGGAAGGTCGGCGATGTCATTACGCTGGTGATTGAGGGGCAGGAGAAAGATCTCACTGTAGTTGGAATCTATTCAGATGTTACCAACGGCGGCAAAACGGCAAAGGCTGTATTCACCGACCATTCAGCGGACATGATTTGGAACATTATCAGTGTGGAGCTTTCGGATAAATCTCTTATCAGCGAAAAAGTTTCTGAATATTCGGACAGGTTTGATTTTGCAAAGACTTCAGACATTGGTGAATATACTGCACAGACCCTAGGTTCGACAATAAGTTCCGTCGAAATGGCTTCCTACGCCGCAGTTGCCGTTGCGCTGGTTATTACGGTACTGGTTACGCTTTTGTTCATGAAAATGCTTGTTGCCAAGGACAGATATTCCATTGCCGTAATGAAAGCTTTCGGTTTTGCAAACTCGGATATTAAGTCGCAATTTGTTTCGCGTTCGGTATTCGTTCTGATTGTCGGAATTGTCGTAGGCACGCTTCTGGCGAACACGCTCGGAGAGAAGCTTGCGGGCGCGGTGATCTCCTCGTTCGGAGCGTCGACGTTTCAATTCGCGGTCAATCCGCTTTCGGCCTATCTGCTCAGTCCACTGATGATGATCTGCGCGGTTCTAATCGCAACAGCTATCGGCACATTGGGCGCGGGACAAATCAAAATAACCGAACATATAAAGGAGTAGGCATATGAAGAAGATCATTATCGGTGACAGAATCGTAAAATCTTTCGGCGAGGGCGATGAACAGCGCAATGTTATCGATGGAGTGTCCGTTGAAATTGGCGAGGGCGAGTTCGTTGCGGTTATGGGACCTTCGGGCTCGGGAAAATCGACGCTGATGTATGCGCTGAGCGGAACGGATAGCGTTAATGGCGGAGAGGTCGTTTTTGACGGCAAGGATATATCAGCGGCCTCTGAGAATGAGCTTTCGGATCTACGCAGAACTGCGATGGGATTTGTTTTTCAGCAGCCGACCATGCTGAAAAATCTGAATATCCTCGACAACATCATTCTCCCGTCCATGCGCGATAACAGAAAAAACGCCGCAAAAATAGCTGAGAAGGCAAGAACCCTTATGAAAAGGGTAGGCATTGCAGAGCTCGAAAAGCGCGACATTACTCAGGTTTCCGGAGGTCAGCTTCAGCGTGCGGGAATATGCCGCGCGCTTATGAACAACCCGAAAATCATTTTCGGCGACGAGCCGACGGGTGCGCTCAACTCAAAATCTGCGCTGGAGATTATGAATATATTTTCGGAAATCAACGAGGACGGTACTGCGGTTATGCTTGTCACTCACGACGCGAAGGTTGCGGCGCGGACGGAGCGCATAATGTTTATGCGCGATGGAAAAATCGCAAGCGAGCTGAAGCTTCCAAAGTATGACGGGACGGATATGGATGACAGGGTCGAGGAAGTAACGAAGAAAATGTTGGAAATAGGAATATGATTTGATCAGTCCGTTAGCCGAGTTATGCGAAATCCCTTCAAGCCAAACAAGACTCCGCAATGGAGTCTTGTTTGATCCTACAGGAGGAACGCCCTAGCGTGGCCATCCAAGGGGACGATCTTGTCCTAGTCCAAGCCGTGCTGCTCGCGAATGTTGTACATGCCTTCGATGAGAATGTCAGCCGGATCCCGGTTCAAGAGATGATGCGTGATCAAAATATGAAGCGGAACCGCGCATACGTTGTTGCCGTCCCGGATCGCGGGGAAGCCCGCTTCGAATACGGGACCGTTCTCCGGAACAAAACCGAGGCCTGCATGAACCTGCTCGGGAGCGAACTCGCCTCGCACGGCCTCGATGCAATGCGGCACAAGTGTTTTGTCGATAAGCGCTTTCGTCTCCTCCTCGCCCGCGGGCGGATTCGGAAGCGGCTTGCCGCCTTCGGTTTTCATCAGCTCGAAGTAAAACGAAGACAACCATTGCGCCGGATCCTTGCCCGATTGGAATCTCGCGACCAGCTCTTTCAGGAAAAATCCGCATGCGTACACGTTGGAAGACGAGGCATCTTTCACTTGAAACACAAAAATCGGTCCGTATCTTTCTTGATTGAGCACTTGCCCAGATACATCGTCAAAAAACATCTTTAATGCCGTCATGCAATTGTGATAAACGGCTTTGAGCAAGTCCACCATTTTTTCATTGCTGTTATCGGTCGTTTGATTGTTCGCGCCGGAAGCGGTAATTTCCGGCTCAGTCGTCTCTTTGGACATCGTCTGCATCACCCAGCTCTATCATATCACTTTAGGACGACTATGCTCTACCCTCAATCTCTGGGCGGCTTGTTGTTGCCAGCGGCTGCGCTCAACCGTCGGTTGAGTTTCCGCAAAGCTCAATTCGCGGGTTATTGTTCGGGTCGGGCAACTCCCCTACAATAGGGGCTAGAAGAGGAGTGACGAAGATGAAGGAGACACTGGCGCGAAATATTAGCATCTACCGCAAAGAGAGGGGACTCACCCAAGAGGAGCTGGCGCGCAAGCTCGGCCTGTCGTTCCAGGCGGTGTCCAAGTGGGAAACCGCGCAGTCCATGCCGGATTTGTCGCTGCTGCCCGAGCTGTCGCGAACGCTGCAGGTCAGCATCGACAAGCTGCTGGGTTACGCGTCGCAGGACAAAGCGATTACGATTTACGAGGAAGAATACAAAACCGGAGACTATTATTGGGGCACGGAGCCGAATGCGGCTTGTTACGAGGTACTGAAGGCGATGCCGCCCATGCGTCGGTTGAAGCTTCTCGATATCGGCTGCGGCGAGGGGAAGGACGCGGTGTTTTTCGCCCGGAACGGTTATGACGTATCGGCGTTCGACGTGACGGACGCGGGGATCGACAAAACGAAGCGGCTCGCGGCGCAAGCCGGCGTTCACGTGAACGTGTTTAAGGCGGACATCCTGGATTATCGATTGGACGCTCACTATGACATCCTTTATTCGAGCGGCGTCCTTCATTATGTCAAGCCGGATTTCCGCGCCGAAATTTTCGACAATTACAAACGGTTCACAAACGCGGACGGCATGCACGTCTTTAACGTCTTCGTGAACAAGCCGTTCATCGCTCCGCCGCCGGAGAAAGAACCGTACGCGTACAAGTGGCATTCCGGCGAGCTGCTCGCCCATTACCGCGACTGGTTCATCCGCGATAGCTCGGAGATCGTGTTCGACTGCAACTCGTCGGGCATTCCGCATCAACACGCGATGGCTACGATCATGGCGAGGAAGGTTGCGGCTCTGGCGTAGCGCGCAGAAAAAAGAGGGGCATCAACGCCCCTCTTCGCAATGCCCTCTCGGTTTGCAGCGGCATGCTTGCCGCTCGGCTTTGCCAGCCGCGCGCCAGCCTGCTCGCTTCCTCAAGCGTGGATAACGACTTTGGTGCCCGTCGGGATTTTGCTGAACAGCCACTCGACGTCCGCGTTCAGCATCCGGATGCATCCGGCGCTTGCGTTCGTCCCGATCGACTCGGGCGCGTTCGTGCCGTGGATGCCGTATTTCGTTCCTTGCGTATTCGCCACGCTAAGCCCCAGCCAGCGGCTGCCGAGCGGATTTTTCGGATCGCCTCCGGGAATGCCTTTGGACGAGTACCAAGGATTATTGAGCTTCGTCATAATCTCGAACGTTCCGGTCGGCGTCTGACCCTTTTGCTTGCCGCTTGCGATGTCGAAGCTTTTCTCGATCTTGCCGCCGGACTTGACGTACAGCTTATTCTTCGCGATGTCGATCTCGATGGACCGCACGCCGCCGGATGAACCGCTTGAAGCGTTGCCAGCCGGCACGATCTCGCTCGTAAAGAACGGATTCGGGATTTGCAGTGCTTGCCCGGCTTTGATCGCTCCGGCGGCGCTCTCTATTCCGTTGGACCTCGCGATCGCCCCTTGATAGTCCGCCAGCTTGTAGTATTTGGACGAGATGCTGAACAACGTCTCGCCCGCCTGCACCTGATGCCTGCTTTCCCCTGCCGGGAGCGGAATGCGAAGCGTCATGCCCGCCTTCAAATCCTGCGTGGACGACATCTTATTGTATTGCATCATAATGCTTATGTAATTGCTCCGGCTAAAATATTTGCTTGCAATCGCGAACAGCGTATCGCCCTGCTTAACCGTGTAATGGTCTAGGACAAGCGGGTTGCTCAGCTTCAGCCGAACCCCCGCCTGCAGCTTCGCTTTCGGATCCAAGCCGTTCAATCTCGCCACCCGCTCGAAATCGCCGGTCAAATAATGCCTCTTCGAAATCCCGTATAACGTATCCCCCGCCTTCACGCCGTAATAAATGCTGATCGAAGTTTCTTCTTGCCCCCCTGTAGCGCTTGATAAACCAGGATTAACTGCTAGTAATAAGAAACATGTAATCAGACTAACGACCCACTTCAACTGCCTGCTCAACGATAATCACACCTTCTGCCAGATTCTATGCGGCACACAGGATTCGCCACGATTCGGCAAGAATCCTTTATTTTCCGCACCGCTCTTAGCAAAATAATCCACTCGTAGCAGAAGCGCAAAAAAACCCGCCAGCGGCGGGTTCTCGAGGACTGGATCCTTGGACCTCATCTTCGGGGCTTGGCAGGGATAAAGTCCCTGCCGGTTGCCCTGGAAGATGCAAGCCATTTGACATCCGCTAGCTCCCCGAAGCCGACAAAGCAACGCGGAACGGATGCAACTCCGCCTTCATTACTCCGCCAACCACGGCTGGATCATTTTGCATGAGTGCTATTCTGAAAAACAGGCATTAATCGCAGCATGTAGATGTATTGTTGCTGCTCCATGTCATGGTCACTCCTCTTATAAATGGCTATCTCCCTAGTATGGCCTATTCGGATAAATCATGACCTTGATGCTTGTATCTTTCTGCGTACGCGCCGTTTCCACCGCCTCCTTGATGTCCGTGAGCGCGTAACGGTGCGTAATGATTTTCTCGATGTCGACGGAAGAACGTTGCAGCGACCCAATCGCCGCGGGATACGTATTCGCGTATCGGAATACGCCGTAAGCTTCGATCTCGCCGTCGATAAGCCGTCCGATATCCATCGGCACGGCTTCTGCCGCGGGCATTCCGACGAAAACGATTCTTCCGCCGCGGCGGACCAGCTTGATCGTGTCGGCAATCGCCCCGGCGTTGCCCGACGACTCCACAACAAGCGTAACGCCAGCTCCGCCGGTCAGCTCGGACAGCCTCTCCCCGACATTCTCGCTCGAAGGATCGAGCACCTCCGTAAAACCCAATTCAAGGGCCAGCTTCCGACGAAACGGCACGACATCCGTTCCGTAAATTTCGGAAACCCCGAACAGCTTCGCCGCTTGTCCCGCGAGCAGTCCGATCGGGCCGAGGCCCGTGATCAGCAGCCGGTCGAACGGCTTGACTTTGCCGCGCAGCATGGCATGGAAGCCGACCGACAGCGGCTCGAGCAACGCGCCTTGCTCATAACTCATCGTATCCGGCAGCTTGAACAGATAGTCGCTCGGCATAGCGATATATTCCGCCCAGGCGCCGTTCACCGGAGGCGTCGCGAGGAAAACAACGTCGGGACACAGATTGTAACGCCCCGATCTGCAATAATCGCAGTGCCCGCATGCGACTCCTGGCTCCACCGCCACCCGGTCGCCGACCGACACGTTCGACACGTCCTTGCCTACGCTAACGACCTCGCCGGCCAGCTCGTGACCGAGAACGATCGGCTCCTTCACCACATAACGGCCGATCCGGCCATGCTCGTAATAATGGACGTCGGAACCGCATATCCCGATGCAGTATACCTTCACGAGCGCTTCGTTATCTTTGGGAACGGGAATTTCCACCCGTCTAACGGCAATGGACATCGGTTCATCCAAAATTGCCGCATTCATCATGCCAGTCGACATCCTGATCACCTCAATGAGAGTTTGTTTATCCCCGCTCGAACCGGAACCAGCCGAAGTCGAATCGGCTTCCCGGCAGGAAGATGAAGGTCACGTTCTGCTTGCCCGACACCCGCTCCAGCTCGAACTCCCGTTCCTCGTAGCCTTCGGTATACCCGAATTCCACCAGCTGGCTGCTTTCCCCGCTTTCGCCGGCGAACCGGATATGGATCGTGTTTTTATCGATCGGCGATCTGCCGTTCACGATTAGCTTCGCCGTTCCTTCCGCCGTAAAGTCCATTTGCGCGAACTCGAGCGAGACGTTGTTCCCGATGCCCTCCACGCTGGTTCCCGCCACGGTGAACGCATCGCCGTAAATGCGGTCGCTTGACGCGGCGGCGTTCCGTTCGAACGCCCTGCTCTGCCGCTCGAACGAAAAGCCTTTGATGTGCACTTTCTGGCGCAAGACGAAACAAATCGACGCGATGCCCTTTAATCGCTTGGACAGCCGATACGTCTCCTCCTGATACACATTCCAGCGGGACGGCTTCTGGTACACGACGTCGGCAACCATTTCGCTGCCCTCTTCGTCCGGCATGCCTTCCCAGATTTGCAGCTCGTACGACTCGCTTGACAGGGCGAAGATCGGAATCGTGATCGAATCCGAGCCGTACGGACCGAAGTCGATGTCGCGGAAGCCTACTTGCGTCTCGCCGTCCCTGCTCGTCGCCACGCCTCTTTCGTTGCCGTTGCCGACCTCGCCTTTGCCGTAATCGTACAGCCCCGCCGATATAAATCCGTACGGATCTTTATAAGCCGTCCCCAGTCCCGTTGACGTAAATTCAAGCTGCGAGATGAGCTTCGTTTTGTCCGTTCCGTTCCTGCTCGTGCATCGGAGGCGGAACGAACCGTCTCCGATGGCGGTGACCTTGGCGGTTAGCCCGTCCGCTTCGACCTTGGCGATATTCGAATCGATGCCTTCGTCCGTAACGACGCGCCATTCCACGTCGGGATAGGACGTATTCGCCGGCCATAGCCGGGCGCGAACGGCCATCTCTTGTTTGTTCTCGTCGAAGCGTTGTCCTTCGTCGCTGATGATTTCGATTTTGCGCAGCGGAATTTCATTCGACGCGCCGGTTATGCAAGGCAGATCCTTGTTCCTTGAAGCCGCGGACACGCTAGACGACGCGCCGCTTTCTACCGCGCCGGAAACAAACTCGACCGTTTCGGATTGCATGCCCTCCGAATGCACGATCACTTTAACCCGCCCCGGCTGAAGCGTAGAGCCGATAATGGCCATCAGCTTGCCGCTGAACAGCCTTCTGCTCGTTCCCTTGTAAGGGTCGAAATCCGTGCTGTCTCCGTTGTCGAGACCGAGCAGTCGGCCTTCGCCCGTCACCTCCACGCGGACCCGGTTGTTCGCGTTGTCGACCGGATGGCCGTCCACGTCCAGCATGCCGATCTCCAGGAAGATCAGATCCTCGCCATCGGCCGCCAGCATTGCTTTGTCCGCCTCAAGACGAATCGCGGCCGCATCTCCGAACGAGCTTCGAGCACCCGTCGCGATCGCGTTGCCCGCTTCGTCGTAGGCGATCGCCTGGATTTCTCCGGGCGCGTAAGGCAGCTTCCACCATCCGACGAGCTGCTTGCCCCGTTCATGATCGATATCCATTATCCCAACGCTGACGCCGCCGAGCAACAGCTCGATTCTCGGAGCGTTCGAGCAGACGCGGACGTCGATCGTTTGCCCGTCGTTGAAATCCCAGTAAGGGAACACGTGCACCATCGGATGCGTGCGGTAATCGGTCCAGGCCGCCTGGTAGACGTAATAGGAATCCTTTTTGAACGTGGCCGTGTCGATCTGTCCGAAATAACTGTTTTTTGTATGGTACGGGGTCGGTTCCCCTATATAGTCGAAGCCGGTCCACAAGAATTGTCCCAAGGAGAACGGCGTGTCCCTCTCCGCTATAATGCAGGCTTCGGCCGACTTCGCCCCCCAGCTCGTCGAGCTGTTCCCGAGAGCCGAGCATTGCTCGTCGTCGTCAGCCAGTATGGACTTGTCGAACGGGAAACGGTAGATGCCGCGGCTCTGCACGACCGAAGCCGTCTCACTGCCGTAGATGATCCAATCCGGATGCTCCTCGTGATGCTTGTCATAATATTTCTCCGCGTAATTATAGCCGGCGAGCTTAACGATATCCGCGCATTTCCGCGCGTTTTCCCATGGCATATAGTTCGAGCCGATCGTGACCTTGGCGTTTTGCTTCGGATCGAACTCCAGCACGTAATCCATCAGCATGCGGGTCACTTCCTGCCCTCTTTCGTCCGCATGCGTATCGTAAATCTCGTTCCCGATGCTCCACATGAGCAGGCTTGGATGGTTGCGGTCCCGCAGCACCCAGCTCTTGACGTCGCGACAAGCCCATTCGCCGAAAAATCGGGCGTAATCGTAAGGCGTTTTCGGCCGCTCCCACATGTCGAACGCTTCCGAGACGACGAACAGCCCCATCTCGTCCGCCAAATCCATCAGCTCCGGCGCGGGCATGTTGTGTGCCGTACGAACCGCGTTAACGCCCATCTCCTTCAAAATAACGAACCGTCTGCGCAGCGCTTGTTTATTGAACGCCGCGCCGAGAGCGCCAAGATCGTGATGCTCGCAGACGCCGTTCAGCTTCAGCCGTTCCCCGTTCACCCGAAGCCCCCGCTCGGGATCCATCTCGATGGAGCGGAAGCCAAGATGGCGCGCGATCGTCTCTAGCTCCTCTCCCGGCTGCTCCGGACCGGCCGCTCTCCGCAAGCTCGTAACCAGCTTATACAGATTCGGCTCGTCAGGACTCCACAGCAACGGCCGATCGACGGACAACGTTTGGCGATTGTGCCGAACCGTGCCGCCCGCGGCTGCCCGCTCCGAGCATTCCGAGATCAGCTGCCCGCGATAGAAGATGCGGTGCTCGACAATCGCATCCTGCTCCATATGCGCTTTCGTCTCGATCTCCACGGTCCAAGCGTCACCCTCTTGCCTCGTGGAGACGTATATACCGTCCGTTTCGATATAGTCCGCGCCTATAGTCCGAAGCCATACGTTCCGGTAAATGCCGGCTCCCGAATACCAGCGGCTGTTCGGGCTTTGGTGGACGACTTTGACGAGGATCTCGTTCTCGCCGTCCGCAAGCGCGTCCGTCATATCATGCTCGAAGGAGGAGTAGCCGTATTTCCATTCGCCGACGAAGCTCCCGTTCACATAAACGGACGAATCCATATACACCCCGTCGAAATATAAGAAGAGCCTCACCGCGCCTTTGCCCGACCCTTTCGTATATACAAACTTTTTGCGGTACCAGCCGATACTGTTCTCATAGAGCGCCAACGTATTATAAATCAGCCAGTCATGAGGCAGATCCACAGGTTCGAAGCTGAGGCCTTCGCAGTCCGCCGCATCCAGGCCGCTCTTGGCAAATTCCCAGCCGTCGTTAAATAATGTCTTCGCATTCATGGTCGTCACGCTCCCCGTTTAATAAATCAGTCGGCCCTGACGGTCGGCTATTCCCGATTTTCGATAGAAATACGTATTGATGACGTCACGCCATTCCTTGGCGTGCTCGCGCTGTTCGGCTAAACGTGAGGAGACGAGGGCGAAATAACCTTCTTCGACTTTGCCCTCCAGCGTTCTCCACGCCCCCAGCAGCTCCGCCGCTTCCTCCGCGCCTTCGAAATGCGTGTCGTAGATATGCTGAATGACCGTTTTGCCGCTCTTCAAGATATGCGTGTAAGGGACATGGTGGAAAAATAACAGCAGCTCGTCGGGACAAAGCTCCTCCGAATTGTACGTCTCGCGCCAGGGCTGATGATATTGACCCGCGTAGCCGGTTCCCGTCCCGATCGTCCGGTCGACGCCGATGCCGCTGCGATCCGCAAAATGGTACGTGCCCCACTTCGAATATTCGTAGCCGTCCACGTTCGGCCCGTAATGATGGTTCGGATTAACCATCCAGCCTACGCCGAGCGGCGAAGTATAGCTCTCGTAAATGCCCCACGACCGGTGCAGAATGTCCGTGACCGCCTGTTCTACCTGCGGGTCGCACCCTAAGCTTTGGCGGATCCAATCCCGCGTAATGCGATCGACGGGCAGGGACGGATTCCAAGTCAATCGGCCGTACCCGTACAGATTCGCTTGGGCGAGAGGATGCCCGGTCCAACAGTCGTCGTCTCCGATGTTCGATACAGCCGCAATGCCTCCGAAAGGGCGGTTATGCAGAGCGCCGCTCGCGATCTTGGCGACGGTCGAGCCTTTGCCGGCCGCATGGGTATCGAAGTCCAGCACCTCTTTCCAGAGCGGCACGAGGTAGCAGACATGCTTCTGCTGGCCCGTATATTCCTGCGTAATTTGCAGCTCGAGCATTTGATTGGTCTTGCTCAGGCCCCCGAACAACGGCGATACCGGCTCGCGAACCTGGAAATCCATCGGCCCGTTCTTGATCTGCAAAATGACGTTGTCCGCGAATCGGCCATCCAGCGGCATGAAATGATCGTAAGCCGCCTTGGCCCGATCCGTCGAGCGGTCCCGCCAATCCTGCAGACAGTTGTAGACGAAGCAGCGCCAGATGACGACTCCGCCATGCGGCTCAAGCGCTTCTGCCAGCATATTCGCGCCGTCCGCATGGTCACGGCCGTACGTGAACGGGCCGGGACGGAATTCGGAGTCTGCCTTCACCAGAAACCCGCCGAAGTCGGGGATCGACCGGTAAAGATCGGCCGCCCGCTCCGCCCACCATTCCCTCACCGACGGCTCCAGCGGATCGGCCGTAGCCAGACCGCCGACCGCGATCGGGCTGGCGAAATTGATGCTGAGATACAGCTTGATGCCGTACGCCCCGAACACTTCCGCCGCCTCGGACAACGTCTGCTGGTACTCTGGCGTGATCAGCTTTGTTTCTTCACGATGCACGTTCACGTTGTTGATCGAGATGGCATTGATCCCGGTTGAGGCCAGCAGCCGCGCATAGTCCCGAATGCGGGCGAAGTCCTCTACAAAACCGTCGTTCCGGTAAAAGATCGACTTGCCCGCGTAGCCGCGCTCGATCGATCCGTCCATGTTATCCCACTGATTGATCATGCGCAGCCCGTTCGCGGGCTGCTCGACCAGATGCAAGTTGTCGATAGGCTCTCTTGTCTGCATTAGCCGAATGAAATGAAAGACGCCGTACAGCGCCCCGGCTTCCGTGCCTCCCACGATCGCGATGCGGCCAGTCTCTCCCGCGCCGCCAGGCAGCGTCCGAAGCACGTACCCTTCGTCGCCCAGCCCATCCAGATCGGACGCGACCGCTCGTTCCGTCTCGGGATCCAGCTTCCCCCGGACGCCGATTACGATGCCCGCGCCACGTTGATCAGGCGCAGACGCGATGACCGGCGTCCGACCGGTCAAAGACCGGACCGCAATCGCCAATTCCCGGGCAGCCGTCGACAAAACCTTGCTTGATCCCGAAGCCATGATTGACGAACAACGCTGGCCATACGCCTCCCTGAGGTCGCCTTCCTCCATTGCCTCATAACGAAGCCATGCTTCGTATCCAACCCTTGCGTTCGTTCCCATATGAATGCCCCTCCATTCCTCAAGGTGAAACGGCTGTCGCCGTCCTTTGCGGCGCGGCGCGTTTCATTCCGAGAAATATAAGCCCAGTATAGTGAAAACTTATACTTTCTTATATTTTGAAGAAAGGGCCGGACGCCGTCCGTCAAGGACCCCGCGCCCAGCCCCATATTCAACCTTTTTGAACACGCACTTTTAATACCCTAGCTTGCTTTTTGTTTTTTGGAAAACGTCATTCGCCATTTGCGTGTAGCGGGCGCTTCCGTTCGCCTCGGCTTGCGCCTTGTATTGCTCCCACTTGTCGAAGCTTTCCTGTCCGGTAATGAACTTCAGCGTCATCGTCTTGATATAATCGATAAGCGGCGTCATGATCAGGTTCATTTGCTCGGTTTCTTCCGCGGTTGCCATAATCGGCGGAGCCAGCTTCCGCTCCTCGCGGGTGGACAGGATGCGGTTGAAATAATCTTTTTCCCCTTCGGTCATTTTGGAAGTCTTCAGCTTGGCGCTGCCGCCGTACGCGAACATCCCGCCCGCAAAGCCGAAATCGACGTTTAGCTGTTTCGCGGCGCCTTCGTTCATGCCGTTGTAATAGATGTCCGAATTCAGCGCGATATTGCCTTCCGCGTCTTTGGTGTACGTCTCGCCTTCCACGCCCCACAGGCTGAGCGTCTGTCCTTCGTTCGAATACCAGAACCAGTCGATGAAGCGAAGCATCTTGATGAAATCTTCTTCGCCAAGCTCGTCGAGCGCGCGCTGGCTGATCATGACGCCGTTTTCGAGTCTCGACGTTTCGACCTGCAGCTTGCCTTTAGGGCCGCCCGGCTGAACGATCATGTACAGATCACCATCCACCTGCATCTTGGATTTGAAATCGGACAGAAGCTGATAATTGCCGCTAACGACGTAAGTGTCGCCTTTAAAAAATTTTGCGCGCGCGGCGTCGTCTTCCTGCGTGAACGATTCCGGATCCAAGATGCCTTCGCTTACGAGTTTATTGAAGTATTGCAGATAGGATTTGAAATCATCCGATGTGTCGGCAAATACGAATTCTTGTTTGTCGTGGTCGAATACGAGACCGTTCGATACGCCCCATCCTCCCGTTACGCCGTATTGGACGGCGGCGATGTTGAGCGTGGCATTGCCTTGGAACTGGTCGGATAACACGTATTTGGCTCCCGTATGCTCCTTAACCTTCTTCATGGCTTCGTAAAATAGTTCGTACGTCCAGTTGGCTTCTTGACCGAGCACGTCCACCCCGGCCGCTTCGAACACGTCTTTACGAATAATGTAGGAATAACCGCCGCCGGCTACTTCCCACATGCCCGGCAGCACGTAATATTTGCCGTCCTCCTTCAGCTTCGCTTTCAGATCCTCTTCCATGCCCCAATCCTTGACGGCTTTCATGTAGTTCGGCATGTATTGCACCCAGTCGCTGACGGGCACGATTTGACCGGAAGCGACGAAAGCGGATTCATCGTAAGTTTTAGGAATAATATAAGGCGCATCTCCGCTGTT
Organism: Paenibacillus sp. LHD-117; assembly: GCF_030929555.1. GTDB lineage: Bacteria > Bacillota > Bacilli > Paenibacillales > Paenibacillaceae > Pristimantibacillus. Next base: position 69,451 of record NZ_JAVFVT010000009.1, read on the forward strand.
CACAAGCAATGATTTTTGATTTTCGTATTCCGTTCTTGCCGTGATGGACAAGTCGAAGCTCACGTTCGTTTTTTCTTTGATCGCGCTCCACAGTCTCCAGTCTTCTTTGTACGGGTAATTCTCGTGGTCACTGTACATCATGGAGTAGGTCACGGGTTCGTTCGAGCGGAATGTCTGATCTTCACCGAAGGCGTAATCCGCCGCCTCGCCGTTGTTCGCGCCGGCGCCTTCCGACGGAGCGGCAGTTTCGGTGCCTCCGGCATTGTTGTTCCCGTTCGAGCTGCATGCCGCCATAAACGCGAGCAAGAGTGCCAGTACGGCCGTTACGGATGCTTTTCTCATTCTTTTCATCGCTTTGCCTCCCTTTAATGGTTAAAGCTTTGAAACTTTTTTTATATAACGGATCAGGCTTAGAGGTTGTTCAAAAAGCCCTGCCGGTTATATCGATTAGCCCTTGACGGCTCCAATCATCATGCCTTGCACGAAATACCTCTGCACGAACGGATAGATGCAGATAATCGGGAGAGAAGTGAGCATCATCGCCGTCGATTTGACGGTTGCCGCGATTTGGGTCGTTTCTTCCGATGCAGCCCCGATTTCGGTCGGACTGACCGCGTTATCGATAATTTGTTTGAGATACAGCGCGATCGGCCATTTTTCCTTGGACTGCAGGTAAAGTGATGGCCCGAACCAGTTGTTCCACATGCCGACGATAACGAACAACGTAATCGTGGCTAGAATCGGCTTCGACAGCGGCAAAATGATTTTCGTAAAAATGCCGAACACATCCAGCCCGTCCACGCGGCCCGCTTCCTCCAGCTCGTTCGGAATGCCCGCAAAAAACGTTTTCATCAAGATGACGTTAAACGCGCTGATCGCCCCCGGTATGACGATAGCCCAGATCGTATCCCTCATGCCAAGCGCCTTCGCGACCAGAATGTAGTTCGGGATGAGGCCACCGCCGAAATACATCGTGAACAGCACGAACGGGATAAACACTTTGTTCAGCCGCAGCTTAGCTTTGGAAAGCGGATAAGACATGACGGCCGTCGAAGCTACCGCGATCAGCGTGCCTAGCACGGAATAAAGAATCGTGTTGCCGTAGTAACGGAAGAAATCGGGCTTGCTCAGAATGACCTCATAGGTTTTGGTCGTGAAGTCGACCGGAAAGAAGCTGACTTCGCCCGCATAGATGGCAGCCTCCGAGCTGAAGGACTGCGCCACGAGATAGATGAACGGATAGAGCGTGAACAGGACGACCACGATCATGATGAATCCGTTTACAATATTGAAACCGTTGAAGTTCAGGGTTTGCTTCATGCCTATTCTCCTTTCTACCACAGGCTGGATTTGGTCGTCCGTTTGGATATTTCGTTCGCAATCGTAACCAAGATGAGACCGATGATTCCTTCGAACAAGCCGACCGCGGTCGCGAAGCTGAAGTTGCCTCCGGTAATACCCATCCGGTACACGTAAGTGGAGATGACATCCGCCGTTTCGTAAGTCAGCGGGTTATATAGAAGCAGGATCTTCTCGAAGTTGGAGCCGAGAATGCTGCCGATATCCAGAATCAAGAGCACCATAACCGTCGGCAGGATGCCTGGGATCGTGACGTGAAGGGCTTGTCTGAACCGGGTCGCTCCGTCGATTTTCGCCGCTTCGTACAGCTCCGTGTTGATCGCGGTCATCGCGGCCAAATACAGAATCGTTCCCCAGCCTAAGCTTTGCCAGATGCCGGAGGTGACGTAGAGCGTCGGGAACCATTCCGGCAAGGAGATGAACGCGAGCGGCTCGAGCCCGAGCTTGGCAAGCAAGGCGTTAATCGGTCCGGTTAAGGAAACCATCTCCTTCACCATTCCCGCGACGATGACCATCGAGATAAAGTGGGGAAGGTACGATACGGTCTGCACGAACTTCTTCCATCTCATCCAGCGGATTTCGTGAAGCAGCAGCGCGAAGATTAACGTCAGCGGGAATTTGACGGCGAGATAACTGACGCTTAAGGTGAGATCGTTGAAGAACGCCCTCCAGAACGTCGGATCCTTCATGAACATCTCGAAGTACTGGAGCCCGACCCATTCGGAACCGAATATATTCGGTCCGCCCCGGTATTTGCGGAAGGCGATAATATTGCCGAGCATCGGCGCGTACTTGAAAATAATGAAATAGATGAGCGGAAGGATCAGAAACGAATACAGCTTCCATTCCTTCCTGACATGCTTCCAAAGCGGGCTTGCGTCTGCAATCCGATCTTGCGTATAAGCTGCCATGCCTGTATCACATCCTTGCGTAAATTTGCCCTAGCCGCGATTCGGTCCTGCCCCATCAATGTACCGAAGGCGGTCCGCTCCCTCAATGTTCAATATCGAAAATGATGTACGAAACGCAAGAAATCGCAGGTGACATCTTGAAATCAAGGCTCAAATTCCCGAATTGGGCGCCAAAACAAAAAAAAATGACCTCCGAGTGTTCGGAAGTCATCGATTTACATACCGCTCATAGGCCGCTTGCTTAATTTCCAATACCCGATCGACCCCCATCAGCTCGAGCTGCTTCACCATATCGTCGTAGGCTTCGATGGGATCTACGCCCAGAATGATCCGAAGCTCCGCATCCTTCACGTAATCACTTATCGCGCCCATCAATGTGGACAATTCGCTCGCCTCTTCCGGCGTCGGCGTAATCGGGGGCAGCAAGTAGTCCTCGTGTTTCGTTTGTTTCCAAATTTCAAGGGCTTGGTTCGTCTCTTCGAACTTCCATTCCAGCCGCGAATCGCGTTGGATCATCGGAAAATTCGTTTGGTGCGCGTATTTCAGCATAACTTGATCGCTCGATAGGCCATCCGGATTCGCCACGACCAACTCCGTATATTTCGGTACTCCGTTCTCCATCGTATATGTCACGCCCTCGATGCCGAACGTATTGAGCATGCTGCCTTCTTCCGAATAAGCGTAATCCAGCCAGCGGACCGCCGCTTCCAATTGTTTCGTCGTCGCTTTGATCGCGGCCGAGCTTGTGCCTGCGTACGCGTTGTCCAGCTGTCCGAATTTGGGAACCTCCCCTTCGATAAGCGTCGGGTAGGGCGCGGCCGCATAACGTCCCGCGGAGTCGCCGGCTTGCGCCGCAAGATTGTATTTCTCGATATAGGAATGCCAGCCGATCGTAGCGCCGCTAACCCCGGACGTCAGCTTTTTGTCCACGGTCTCCAAGTCCAGCACCGCAAAATCCTTATCGATCAACCCTTCCCGATACCACTGGCTCATCGTCGCCAAATAATTCCGATACCCGGGTTCCAGATAACCGTACGTCACTTTCCCGTCCTCGACGTAGAAATTGCCCATGACGCCGAACGCTCCCGCGAATCCGGCCGTTCGTTCGCCCATGAATAAGGTTCGCAACGTCAGAGGCGCTGTGGCGCCTTTCTTGTCCTTAAACGCCTTCAGCATCGTATGCCACTCTTCGATCGTCGTCGGGACGGCCAGTCCCAGCTCGTCCAGCCAATCCTGGCGAACGATCGGTCCGCCGTACACCCTGTCGAGCTCCGAACGAATGAACGGAAACGCATAATAAACGCCGCTGTCCGTCTTCACCATTTTATCGATCTCCGGATTTTCCTCCAGTACACGTTTGAAGTTCGGCGCATAACGATCGATGACGTCGTTCAGCGGCAAAATATAACCTTGCTCGATCGCCTTCTCGGGACCTCCGGGATACTCAAGCCAGTTATTCAAGAAGATGTCCGGCAAATTGCCGGAGGCGAGGAGGTAATTAAATTTATTGTCCCGCATCGGAACGCCGCCGAGATGCCGAATCGCGATTCCCGTTCGTTTCTCGTATTCTTGGTCGATCGCCCCCCGGTTCGGCATGCCCATATCGGGAAATTCCGTCATCAGTGTCAGCTTCGGCAATCCTTCCATCGGATATTCGAACGGCTCCCCGTTCTCGGCCGATTCCGCCCCGCCGGTTTCCTTCGGCGTATTCGTTGCCTCGCGCTTTTCCCCTCCGCCTCCTCCGAAACATCCGGACGCGATTAAGGCAAAGGCGATCATGACGATCCATCCTTTCTTCCATAAACCAAGCATATGCGCCTCCATGGCAAGGTGCCTCCTTTGTTTCCGCATCCGATTGCACGGCCGTCACTGTATCGTCTTGTACTTCCCGGGCGTAATTCCCTCATATTTCTTGAATACGCGGATAAAGGCGTGGCCGCTCGCGAAGCCGACTCCGGCCGCCGTCTCGTCGATGCTCGCCCCGTCCTGCAGCAGCGTCTTGGCGGCTTCCACGCGGGTCTGGCTAATAAAATCGTGTAATCCTTGGCCCGTCTGCTCGCGAAATAATCGAGACACGTATTGCGGTGACAAGCGGAAGCGATCGCCGATCATCGCCACGCTCAAATTTTTATCGCCGTAATGCTCTTGCACGAACTGGATCACTTTCTCGCCGAGTCCCGCGTTCGTCTGCGCGCCTTGCTTGCTTCGAAGCACCTCGCTTACAAGCTCCCAAACGTCCAGCAGCTCTTGGCGGAACTCCGCCTTCGTCGAGCACGACAACAGCCGTTTGAGCGGGCGCCGATCATCCCATGCGATGCTGGCCTGCTCCTGGTCGGGAATCGTCTTGATGAGCGTCGTCGCGACGTCAAGCAACACGCATTTTGCGATTTCCAGCGACGATTGCCGCTTGAACGCCTGATCCACGACGTTTCCGATCATTAGCTTCGCCTTCTCGAATTCGTCGGCTTTCATCAGATTGATCAGAATCATCTGGTCGTTCACCGTGAAGAAATAGCTGCTCTCGGTCGGCTTCACGTCCCCGTACCAGATCAACATGCCTTCCCCTAGCACCATACGGTACTCCTGTGCTTCCAGCGCTTGCAGGAAAGCCTGATGCACGCCGTCCAATCCGGTCTGCAGCTCGCTTCCCGCCGCCGTGAAGCGAAGCTTATAACGGGCCTCAATAAATTCGTACGCCTGCGCCAAAGCGTCCTCCATGTCGTCCTTCCACTGCTCCTCGCGATCCGGAGCTATGTTGACGACCGCGGCAAGGGTGCCGTCCACATCCGCGAAATGGATCGTCAGCCGATCGCCGACGGAATCCGCGAGAATATTGGATACGATAAACGGCGACATGTCGAGAATGCGATCGTCGCTTTCTTCGCTATCAATATAGAACAGCAGAACCGCGAACCGGTCGGATGCCCAGGACAGATGATGGGCCTTCGACAGCTCGGCGAGCGGGACGTTCCGATCCGCCTGGCCTTTCAGCAGCCTCGCCAAATAATAGTTTCGCAGCACTCGGAGCTGTTGAACTTGTTTATTGTTCATGTCGTCCCGTTCGCGAATCGTCTCGAGCACGCTTCTCCGGATGAACGAGTATTCGTCCGTGTCGGCCCCCGTTCCTTGCGACTGCCCTCTAGAGAAGACGCTGACCAATTGTTTGACGGGATCGTAGTTTTTGCGGGAAAAATAATAAATGACGGCGCCGCCGATCGCAAAACAAAGCAGCAGTCCGAACAGGTTCATCGTCTGGATGGCCCGGGCCCGCTCCCAGAATACGTCGGTCGGAAATACGCTGACGTATTTCCATCCCGTCGTGTCGGACGACTCGATCGTAATCATCGAGTCAGTCGGCATATTCTCCGCGTCTCCGCCGTTCTGGAACAGAATTTGATCGTTTGCATCCATGATGAACACTTGTCCTTGCTCCACCCAATCGATGTTTTCGAGCATCGTCTTGATCTTCTCGGCATTAAGCGGAATAAGCAGCGTGCCCGCCGGATCGGCGCCCGCTTGCATCGGCAGCGACCGAATGTAGGAAGGCGTCATTTCGATCCTGCCCTGGTTCTCGACAGGGAGCAGAATATATCGCCCCGGCTGGGACTCCGTCACCAACTTGACCCAGTCCTCGTAAGCGAACGTGTCTGTATGGTGTTTCATATCGTAAAACATTCGGTCCTGCACGTACGTTTCGCCCGAAAGCACCGAATGCAGCGAATTCGAATGCAAATAAATCTCTTTGATAAAATCATTCGTGGCCAGCTGCTTATTTAGTTCCTGTTTCGTCCGATAAATATGGTAAGCGCTTTCTTCCGACGGCGAAGACAGAAACTTCCGGACATCCGGATGAATCGACAGCTGCGCGGCCAGACTCTCCGTCTGATGCAGCTCGCCGTCTACGATATATCTCACTTGCTGAAGCATCGCTCTGCTCGCGCGCTCGATCTCGTATTTGACGATTTCCCGGGTCTGGCTGTAAATAATTACGCTAACAATAACGGGTATGAACAGAATCACGGCGTACGACACAATCCACCGAAACGCCACGCTTCGCGTAAAGTTTCCCCTTCCCCAATTCAAGCTGCTTCCCCCTTGCCGCATTATCCAATGTACAATTTCTATAGTAGCATGAATCGGACAGGGGGTTTAAATATTCAATTTGAAACTTCATGTACATTTTGCAAACGGATTGGCGATTTTTGGCCTATTTCGCCAATTCCAACGCATGCAAGTGTGGATTGTTTGTTGCCAAACGGTTTACCTTTGCCATTGTATCAGGGCCTAATGGGACGCCGCCATTCCGTTGCAGGAGCATCCATCTCAGACAAGCCAACGCTTCAAAAACGTCAAGCTCGTGCTGCCGGATGTCGTTATTCGACGATAAATAGGCGGTTCGAAACGTATCCGCATGACCTTCCGAAACATAGATGCTCATCAGGATATACGACCACGCAAAATCGTAACTAGCATCGCCTGCTTGCCCATTCGTCCAGTCGATAACGGTCAACCGGCCGTCTTCCTCCTCCAATAAATTGGCCAAATGAAAATCGCCGTGAATGACGCGATCCTGTTTGATCTCGACCTGTCGAACAAGAGCATGCACGGCCTCGCGAATGTCCTCGTGTTCCTTTTCCTTGACGCCAGGGAAAAAGTAGTCCGCGAAATCGTATGCAGGGAGAGGCAGATGCGCCAGCTCGTCCATCGGAATACGGTGCAGGCTGGACAAAAGCTTCGCGATATCGATCACTTTCCGCTTGTTCAGCCGGCCGACGGGCGCCCCGTCGAATGAAGTGAGCATCGCTTGGGCGCCGCTCTCATCGAACCCCCAACCGAGCGGCCTCGCGACGGATACTCCCCGTTCGAGAAGCGCGTTCAGCAGCCGGAACTGGAATCCGACGTCAGGCCTCGAGCTTTTGTTCCATCTTTTCAAGACAAAATGCTCTCCCGCGGCCGAGCTTACCTTCACGACCTCCGCTTCGAAGCCTTGATTCATGGCATGCAGGGATACGCCTTGCCGGATGAGTTCATCCAGCTTCTCCGTTTTTTCCGTCCATTTTACGTTTTCGATCAGGTTGTCCAATTCGGCACTTCCTTTCGTTTAAACCGTTTTATTCTTTTTTCTTGATCGGGACATAGAGATGGACCTTGCATTTTCCTTCCGGATCCGTCGCCGGATCGTTTTTGGTCCACTCCAGACAGGGACGATCGTCGGCTTCATATCCGCTGTTCGGCAGCCATAAGCCGAATACGGTCTGATAGGCAAGCACAAATCGTTCGACGGTGTCGTAATAGGGATAAACCGCGTACAGCCCGCCCGCTAACGTCCGGAATGCGATGTGCGAGGGGTGGCCTCGCTTCTCGAAACCTTCCGGGAGTGTGACGCATGCATCGTAGCGACAAGCAAGCTCGTCCACCAAGTTCCCGTCGTCAAGCGAAATGCCGATAAACGAAGCATGGTCCGGAGTCAGTCCCTGCCGGCCAGCCCATTCCACCAGCTTCTCCCATGCGGTATGCGTATCGATGTAACTCCCCACATGCCTCACGCAAGCCGCTTCGCGTTCCGGTATGTCTACGATGTTTATCAAGGTATCCCACGCCCTCTTCAGAAGCTTGTTCTCTTCATGATTGTAAACTTCCTTGGACTTCGGCTCTGCCTGATTATTGCGGACCTGCTGCGGGAAATTGCGATGATGCCTCAAGCCGCTCCGAACTTCGCTCGGAGTTTGGCCATAGTGTTTCTTAAACTGCGCGTTAAAGGCGGACACCGAATCGAACCCGCATCTATCCGAAATGTCGAGGATCGTTCGATTGGATTCGCTTAGCAGGCCGACGGCTTTTTTTAACCTCTCCCTGTTCGCGTAAGCCGCCGGCGTCACGCCTACCGCGGCCGCAAAAATTCTGGCGAAATGATATTTCGAAAACCCGGCGACGTCCGCGAGTTGATCGAGCGTCAGCTTCCGTTCGCAGTTTTCTTTTATATAGGCGATAACTTTGTCGATTCGTTCCCGATAGTCCGGATTCATGCTCGCGACTCCCTTCGAAAAAAAGAAAAGCCCTGTTATGGGCTTAATCTAAGTCGTTCATGAACAGCTTATTAGATTGCGTTAATATAGACGGCTTAAGTCGTCCGACAGATGAATGCATCCATTGTACCATGTCCGATTCCTATTGTGTCAGAATTCGACTCGTATTGGTAAAATTTATTCATTTTTTCCCTTACTTATGATGGCCGCGAGGCTTCTTGCCGGTCCAGCGCTCATCGACCTTCTCCAGACTTGATTGGTATCTCGTGTCCACGCTTAGCCGGTATTGGTTCGTCGTATTCTCAAGCGAGCAGTGCATCAGGAACATGCCGAAAATAAGCACGTCTCCCGCTTGGAATTCGGTCGTCGCCCACTTGCCGCCGAACTTCTCCGTAATGACGAGCGGATCGTCCGTATAGTGGCCGACGCCGATGTCGTCGCGGTCCGAGTCTTTCGTGCCGTACGACCGCTTCAATTCCTCGAAGTTATGCGAATCGAGACAGATCGCGAGACCGCCCATCGCATAATTGATATCGCCGATCGGAGACCAAACGGTAAAGAGGTTATGCGTTCCGCGCCCCATATATACGATGTCGTAATGAGCCCCGGTGAAATCGCCCTTCCCGACCGCGCGAAGCCACTTGTAATGATACGTCAGCGATTGCTCGCCGAGCAGCTGGTCGAAGAAACCCATAATATGATCTCCGTTTAGTACGCCAAGCAGCTCGGGCAGATCTTCGTTCGTGCCTCCCATGAAGATCGTTCGGCTGCCGTCGGCCATAACGCCGTCCTCGAGCAGCGTGTCCCTCTCCAGCTTGCCCATCTGATCCATCTTCTCCAGAATACTGCGGCGCGCCTTAAGCACTTGCTCACGGTCATGGAACCCGCGGAGCAGCAAGTAGCCGTCCTCAGCAATCCGATTCCTCAAGGCGTCGTAATCATGCAAAATATCGTTCGAATCCCTTAATTCCGTTAAATGCGGTCCTCCGAGTTCCAATTCGCGGTTTCCTACTTTGAGCAGCATATGAACAGCACTCCCTTATCCGGTAATAGCTTCATTGTATAAGCCGCCGCTTCTCCCCGCCATGGAAGCCGTTCTCGAAAACATGTATAATCGTACTAAACTCACAAAAAAGGTTGCGAGCATCCATGTCCTATATGGATATCCCTTACGAGCTGGAAGAGCAGCTCTCCATTCCCCAGTGCCGCTTCAAGTCGATCTGGAAAGTACAAGCGAATGATGCTTATCAAGTCGCCAAACCGAACGGCTTTGAAGCCCCGGGAGTTTTCGTTACTTATGAAGGGAGAGGCATAATCTCTCTGGGCGACAGGAAGCATGAGCTGGAGGCTGGAACCTATATGATCGTCCCGCCGCATGTGCCAAGCGCCTACCGATGCCTTGGCGGGGACTGGAAGTTTTATTTTGCCGACTTCGACACGCTGGATATGGCGCTTCAATTGGACATACCGGTCGGAGAACCGATTTCGTCCGCCAAAATAGCGGAAGCCGCCCGCCTAAGCGAGCGGCTTATCGACAGCCTCATCGTCAAACCGATCGGTTACGAATACACCGCCCATGTCGCGATCCAGGAGCTGCTGCTGCTCTTCGCGAGAGAGCGGCTCGCCGGTAACGCCGGCCGCCATCCCGAGCTGGACGCCATTCTGTACCACATGCACAAAAACATCGGTCAGACGATCCCGGTCGAAGAATGGGTCCGGCAGAGCGGATTGTCGCGCACCGTTTTCTTCAGCCGGTTCCGCTCGAGGACCGGCATGTCTCCCAGCCGCTATATGCAAGAGCTCAAGCTGGCCTCCGCCAAGACGACGCTGGAGACGACGGGCGCGTCCGTCAAGGAAATCGCCGCTGCCCTGCAATTTTACGACGAATTCCATTTCTCCAAATTGTTTAAGCATCGATATGGCGTTTCTCCTCGCGCTTATCGCCAGCGTAGAGATCCATAATGGCGATTGGTTGTGGTACACTTTTTTTAGAACAGGAGGAATACGATATGCCAACCATTGCGGATTTAGAAAAATATGCCGATCTGATCATCAGAACGGCGGTCCATATTCAGCGGGGACAGGTGTTGTGGATCAACGCGCCCATTCACGTCCCGGAGCTCGTCCGGTTGATTGTTAAGCGGGCTTACGAAGAGGGAGCGAAGCAGGTCCACGTGGAATGGCGGGACGAGGCGATTACGAAGCTGACTTACGGACTTGCGCCCGACGAAGCGTTCGAGCAATACCCGGCGTGGCGAGCTCAAGCCATGACGGAATTAGCAGAGCAAGCCGGCGCCTATCTGCTCATCCATTCCGAAGACCCCGAGCTGCTGAAGGAAATCGATCCCAAGCGGATCGCGGGCTACTCGCGAGTCTCTTCGGCCGCGCTCGCCACTTTTAGAACATACATGTCTTCCAAAAGAATGACTTGGTCCATCGTTGCGGCTCCTTCGGACGGCTGGGCCAAGCTCGTCTTCCCTAAGCTGGAAACGCAAGCGGCCGTCGAAGCGTTATGGGAAGCGATCTTCCGAATCGTCCGCGTGAGCGAAGCGGATCCCGTCGGGGCATGGGAGGCGCACAATAACGCGCTGCTCGCCAAACGCGCTTATTTGGCAGGCAAGCAGTACAAGAAGCTTCACTACCGGGCTCCCGGAACGGACCTCGTCATCGAGCTGCCCGACCATCATCTCTGGAACGGAGGCATCTCCAAAAACGAACGCGGCAATACGTTCAACCCGAACATGCCTACCGAAGAGGTCTACACGGCTCCTCGCAAAGAAGGCACGAACGGCGTCGTACGAAGCACCAAGCCGCTGAGCTATCAAGGCAACCTGATCGAGAACTTCAGCCTGACGTTCGAGAACGGCAGGGTCGTGGACTTCGAAGCCGAGAAGGGCTACGATTCCTTGAAGACGATGCTGGATTTGGACAACCACTCGCGTTATCTCGGAGAAGCGGCTCTCGTTCCGCACCAGTCTCCGATTTCGGCTTCGAACATCATTTTCTTCAATACGCTGTTCGACGAGAATGCGTCCAACCATCTGGCCTTGGGCAACGCTTATCCAACCTGCATCGAAGGCGGAGCATCCATGTCCCGCGAGGAGCTGGAGCAAGCCGGACTGAACCAAAGCATCCTGCATGTCGACTTCATGATCGGCTCGGCAGACATGGATATCGACGGCATCACGAAGGACGGCCAAATAGAGCCGGTATTCCGCAAGGGCAATTGGGCGTTCTAAGTGCCCTTTGCCCGCCAGCGGCGATCAAGAATCTTGCTGGGACAACATATAAAATTCCCGGTAAAGCTGCAGCAGCTCGGACTCCTTCACCACGATCAGACTGGAGATTTCTTGCATTCGAAGGCTGACTTGCGCGGACACCTCGTCCTCTTCTTCGGATGCCGACGCGGCGATCTCCGGATCCGGAGACGCCGTGATTTCCTCAGCCTCATCGGACTCTGCCGCGTAGCTCCTTTCCACGATCAACCCGAACGTGACTTCTACCCAGTCATCCGCATGTTCGCGTCCGTATTCCCGGTAGATATGCGAGTATCGTTCCAAAATGGAATTGACGGTTTGCCGGCGCTCCCAGCCCAGAACCCCCATCGAATCTTTGGCGCGCGAAACCGCCAACATGAGCTGAAAGTCGTTAAGCTTTCCCCGTACGCTTTCGATATGGTCAATCTCATTTATCAATATAGGATACACCTTCGAAAATTCTTTCGCCTCTACTACCATATCTTTTTGCTCGTCCAGTATTGCATTTTTCTCCGCAAGCCGCACTACTTTGTCATAAATACCCATTTGTTTTAATCGACAATAGTAAGTTGCATTATACTCAATCCCCTTGCGTTTCGTATTTCAGTTAGGGTATCGCCATCAATTTGACGTTTTTATCCGCTAACCATTAGCCGATGTGCATTCCTGCCGCTACCGACCTTAGCGGACGTAGAAAGCCGTTTTTCATCGGTATATGAACGCTAACATAGTGGACAAGGGCTTAGAGTAGGAAAAATCCGCTTTTTAAATACCTCCAAGCTCTTAGCGTATATTTTCGTTAAATTGTTGGTTGAATCCCGGGTAGAGATTTCGAGCAAAGCTAAGAAAACACAAAAAAATGGCCTTGTCGCTGGGGATGCGAACAAGGCCGTTTTATTTAATTGTTCCACGGAAAGATAATCACCTATTACGGCCTAAAATGACCGAATTTCGTGCTTGCTTTTCTTTTTTTAAAATCAGTTAGCTGATGACTCAGTACATATTGGGCTAGCCTCCTGCTCCACCTTATAAGGGCTGTCCTGTATTGTTGTCAATCAGTAGATAGTATCCATTTGCTGACCCATCTGCATTTTTTAATGGATAAGTAACAGATGCTTGTTCCGAACTGAGTAGAGTATGGGTATTTATATAATGATGCCAGTATTGTAACACGCCATAATTTGACTTAAGTTTTGGTCTAAACCCAACATACGCAGTTTTACCTACAGGAACAGGTAGCTCATATTCTATCAATTTTGAACTCGCATAAGTATAGTTATACCCAGCTCCGGCTTGTACTGCTTGTATTTTTTCACCTGTTCCTACGGTAGCAGAAAAGCTATGTGAGATACTCTCAGTCCATCCTGTTGTAATAGGGCATTCAGTTGTACTGTTGCAATAGATTGCATTACTAACCTTTACAGCATTGGTAGAATGATGTTCAAAAGAATGTTGACTTACAAACTTGTAATATTTATGATTAATTACACCTGCAGTTGCTTCTGGGGAAGTTGTAATGTTGGTAAGTGATAAGGGATTTGAATGGTCAAATATCTTATTAAGAGACTCTTCTTGTTTAATCACCTTATCCAACTTAGATTTCTCTATTGCGGATCGTTCCATTTCAGCCTTGTAAACTTCAATAGGGACTTCTACTAGCTCTCCATTAAGACCAAGTTCATATACTGCTAAAACTACTTCTCCCGTTAATGGATCGCGATAGCTATCCTCCTTAAAAGAAATAGGTCCAGCTGCATTGACTACACTGCTCAAAGTAAACATGAGTAAAATTGTAAACAACAGTGTTCCGATTTTTTTCACATTACACTCTCCTATCATATTTTTTTCCATCCCCGAATACATAGTAGTTTAGATTTACAAATTTTTCAACAAATGGAGTGATTGGAATGAAAAAAATTCTTCTTGTACTGATAGCGTTTTTTATTTCATTTAATTTATCCAGTTGCACTAATGAACCTGATAGAATTTGGTATGATACTGTTGATGATGCTATTCATCATGGCTTACTAGATATGGGAGCTTTTGAAATACGGAGACTTTCAGTAGACGAGGAAACACTATTTCTTTATAAGTTAAATGATGCAGACGCTATTGGTCTAGCAAGTGTAACTACATCCGATAAGGGGTATAGCTGGTATCAAGGAATATCTCCTTTTAGTTCACCTTTTATACAGCTTAATTATAAAACAGAGTCCAACAATGTCATTAGGCTAACTATCGGAAAAGCGAGTGACGAAACGAGTAAAGAAATTATTCTAGAAGGAAAGTCTAGAAAGTACAATTTAGATGTTGTTAATGGATATTATATTGGTATAGATATAGAACCTTTCTATTAAAATGTGTTAATTTTTATTTATTTTTTTCCCCAGACCAGCACTGTATATAAGAATGAGCCTATAAAATATATAAACAACCGTCTCGTCTGACCAGGCTGAACCTTATAGAAAACAGCTCCGGAATACGCAAAGGCCAGACGGGCAAAAAAAAGTGAGGACGATCACGCTTATGTGCGCTGTTGTTCCGAGCAATCATGCCCATGATAGCTGCGAACAAAGAGTTTCAAGCGCTACATCGGTATTTCACGACACGCAGTCACAATCCACTTAAGAAAAAACAGTCGCTCATCACCTTATATGGAAAACTCATCCGAGTTCTTCATATGCTTGGGACAAAACAGCGGGAGTACAAAGCTGTTGACCTCAATGGACCCGTTCGGCAAGCTCAGCTACAGCATTTGGCTGCTTAAAGTCAAGGAAGTGATCGCCTGCAATATCGCATATTCGCTTGTGAACAACTAGAGAACGGAAGCACCATGTCGACTTCATGATCGGCTCGGCAGACATGGATATCGACGGCATCACGAAGGACGGCCAAATAGAGCCGGTGTTCCGCAAGGGCAATTGGGCGTTCTAGGATGCCCGTCAAGCAGATGGGTCACAGGGCGCACCCGCCCGCTACAAGTCCGACTTCACCTGCAGCCCCGACAATCGATACAATTCCCGGTACAGCTGCAGCAACTCGGACTCCTTCACCGTAATCAGGCTAGATAGCTCATGCATGCGGCGGTTGGCACGCTCGGCCGCCGCTCGCTCGGCTACCTCCATTGCCGCAGCCTCTCGTGCCGCCTCGTCCTCCGCGTCGGTCGCCAGAGACGCCGAAGCAACCTCCGCTTGCGTCTTCGCCCCTTCCTCCAACGCTTGCGCCGTAACGGCCTCCGAATCCGGTTCTTCTCCGGGCGAAGGCACCCACGCGTAATTCCGTTCCCACACGAAACCGAACGTGTCACTCACCCACTCGTTCGCGTCTTCCCTGCTATACTCCCGGTACAAGTACGCATATTTCTCTAGTATCGCGTTGATGGTCTGCCGTCTCTCCCAGCCCACGATCGACATGGAATCCTTCGCCCGGGACACCGCGAGCATCAATTGAAAATCGTTCAGTTTGCCTCGCAAGCTTTCTATATAATCGATCTCGTGCATAAGGATCGGAAATACGCGCGCGAATTCCTCCATTTCGAGGATCATTTCTTCTTCCGATATATAGTGGCGATCCGATTTGTCCATCCTAGCTCATTCCTTTCCGCGCCTATCGTGTATCCAAATTAAACTCTCTCATAAGATTCGCAGCGAGCGCCCGAATTCGGTTCGGGGTAAAAAAAAAATAAACGGCACAGGATTCATCCCGAGCCGTTTCTTCTATCCGCATGATTGCCTCGCTGCACGCCATATCGCCTCTACCGCTCCATGCCCGGACCGCCCGCTGCAATCAGCATCTTACATGCTTGCGCTTAAAGCCGATCTGCCCCTTATCGATCGCCTTCTGGATGTTGCCCACCGTCGAAAGATACTTCGGCTTGCCCTTGTCCATGCCGATCTCCACCTGCCCCATCGCGTTCGCGGCTTCGACTGCCTCATCATGTAGCGGTACGTACGAGACGGCCAGCGTATAAATGAAATTGCCTATCGACAATTTGGCGCGTTTGGGCGCATCGTGGATCGTCTCCACCGCCTGCTTCAGCATGCCCGCCAGCTTGTCCTTCGAGAATTCGCTATCCGGCCGGTTGCCGAGCAGCCAGCAGTAACAGCTCCAGCCCGCCGACATGCGCAGCTCATCCCGGCTGGCAATCCACTTGTCCGCGACTTCCTGCGCGATGGCCGCCTCCGCGAGCGTCACCGACACCACGAAGTCCGACAGCATATAGAAATACGCACCGTCCATCCACCGGTCGAAATCCGCTTCCGACATGGCGGCCGGATCCGCGATGACGCCGGCGAAATACATCGCGTCGTAATTGCCCGTCGCGAAGAGCTCCTCGGCGAGCGCTTGATCCTTCTTGATTTTGCGGGCCATGGGCTTCATCTCGCCCGTCGCCACGCCGTAGACCGGTTCAAGCGCCCCGTTCGTCATATACATCTTCTTCAACCGTTCCTTGCCGAGCGTCTCGAGCTCCTGCATCACGTTTTCGAATTCCAAGGTCTCACACATCCTTCACGATTATTTTCGCTGCATGCGCTTCTTCCATTGTGTCATGGACCGCGGCAATAATCAAAACCTATGGCTAGATTCGGCGAACCACCGCCGGTCCTTCCCTGATGGTCAACCGGAAGACGTCCCCTGCCACCATTCCTTCTCTCCTAAACTGTACCGGAACAGTTGTGCTTTTTTCGCGTTGTTGCTCGATCAAGAAAGTCTTACCATTGCCTTACGAGCTTCACCGCACGAGACAAAAAAAGAGGAGAGATTCCATCATGCCATCCCCTTCGAAACGCGAACGCACCCTTGCTTATATCGCTGTTCTGGTCTACGCGTCCGTCATCGGATTGTCGTTTATGTACACGAAAGTCGCTCTCGCCTACGTGAGCCCGCTCGATACGCTTGCGTTCCGGTTCGCCTTCTCGTTCGCGGCGATCGTCGTATTGGTTGCCACGGGCGTATTCAAATTATCGCTTAAGGGCAAGCCTTGGCCGAGGCTGCTGCTGCTCGCCCTCTTCTATCCGCTCGGGTTCTTCACCTTGCAAGCGTTCGGGCTGCAGCATGCGTCGTCCGCCGAAGGCGGCATTATTTTCGCCACGACCCCGATCCTAACGTCGTTCCTTGCGAGCCTGTTCCTGAAGGAGTCCACGTCGCTTCGGCAAAAGCTCTCCATCCTGCTGTCCGTATCCGGCGTGGTCATGATCTTCGCCATGCAGGGCACTGGCATCGAAGTGTCGAGCTTGTCGGGCATCCTGCTGCTCTTCCTGTCCTGCCTCGCCTCCGCGGGTTATGCCGTGCTGTCGCGTTATCTACTGCGTACGTTCACGCCCTCCGAAGTGACCATCTCCATGATGTCGATCGGCTTCGTCGCCTTCTGGCTCGCGTCGCTCTGGAGCCACGCGGCCGACGGAACCTTGAACCGGCTGTTCGCTCCGCTGGCGCATGCGGAATTTGTCTGGTCGATGGTATATCTCG
Source organism: Paenibacillus sp. LHD-117 (assembly GCF_030929555.1). Lineage (GTDB taxonomy): Bacteria > Bacillota > Bacilli > Paenibacillales > Paenibacillaceae > Pristimantibacillus. The sequence continues at coordinate 86,473 of NZ_JAVFVT010000009.1, forward strand.
GCATTCTCGCATCGATCGTGTCCGCCTTCTCGTCCATCTACGCGCTCTCCAAGCTCGAGGCTTCCAAGATCAGTGTCTTCACCAACCTGTCCACCGTCATCTCCATCGCGGCCGGCGCGTTCTGGCTTGGCGAGACGTTGACCGTCTATCATTTCGCCGGTACCGTCCTTATCGTCGCGGGAGTAATCGGCACGAACATGGCGGGGAAGTCAAAGGCGCGCGCGAAGGGACAGGAGAGCAACGTCGGCATTCAAGTGAAGCGATCGCAGGGGTAAACGCAAAGAGGAGGGGCAAAACGGTTGCCCCGCCTTGCCCCTCTTGTTTACCCTTGGCGAACGACGCGGAAGCCCTGGTCGGGACCATAACCGCTCGCCTCGAATTTGCCGCGAAACGAAATATGGCTATTGCCGACATCGCCAATCCAGCCCCCGCCTTTGACGACCCGGTAAGCCCCTTCGTGGACGAGACTCAAGTCTCCTTCGCCGTACCGGTCCCAGCACCATTCCCTCACGTTGCCTGACATATCGTACAGCCCCAGCTCGTTCGGCTTCCGCAGTCCGACTTGCTTCGTCGTATTCTTGTTCGACTCGATGCTGGCCCAGGTCCAGTCGCCCGACAAATATTCGTTGCCCGCGTTTCTCCAGTACCAAGCCACCTCGTCCGCTTCGTTGCTCCCGCTGAACGTATAGCTTTCGCTCATCCGCCCCCCGCCAGCCGCGTATTCCCACTCCGCTTCGGTCGGCAGCCGGTAGCCGTTCGCTCCTTCGTTCATTTCGACGGTCCATTTGACGGGATCGAATTCGCTCGTGTTGGCTTTGTCGATTTTGGTCTTATATATATGGTAATAAGGCTCCAGGCCTTCCTTTAGACTTCGTTGGTTGCAGTACTCCACGGCGTCGTACCAGCTGACCATCTCGACCGGCAGCCGGTCGCCTGGGAAGGCCGACGGATTGCCGCCCATGATCGCCGTCCATTCTTGCTGCGTGACCTCGTATTTGCCGATATAAAAATCGGGGATCGTGACGGCTTTCCCATCGTAATTGGACTTTTCGTTCCTCATCGTTCCGCCTTCGACGAAGACGAGAGCATCGTTCGCTTCGGGCACGGCAATCGCTTGCGTCGCCTTCGGCGCTTCGGACGCCTCTGGCGCTTTTGCGCGCTCCCGGGGCAAGGATTGATCTTGCGAACAGGCGCCGGCGACAAGCAAGAGGGCGATGGCAAGGAAGCGCAGCGGCTTTCTCATGAGAGTTCTCCTTTGCATGGATCGGACATGGAATGAGGCAAGGCCGCCGGAGTTGAAGCCGGCAGCCCTTCCTTTGTCGAGCGCGTTACCAGACCGTCACGTTGGAGCTTCCGCTGCTTTGGTAGCCTTCCGTCGCCAGTACCTGGTAAGACCAGTTGGTTCCGAGATTCATGCCTTTGCTCTGCCACGCGTTGACATGGTTGCCGAACGTAATCGCGACGTTGCTTCCGGTCGGCCGCTTCGACTGCCTGACGCTCCAGAACTGCTGGAACGTCTGCGTGCCATCGATGGAAGGCGCGTTGTAGCGCATCGTCGTATAGATGTCGTACGTGCCGCCGTCGCTGGACACGGTGCCTTTGTGCGTGCCCGTCGGCCTGTACGTGCCCCAGCTGTCCACGACGTAATATTCGATAAGCGAATTTCTTGTCCATCCGTAAAGCGTCAAATACGCGTTGCCGGACGGCGACCAGACTCCCGCGTTGTAGTTGATCGTCCGGTTGGCCGTTCCAGTTCCCCATCCTTTGCCGACGACGAAATTGCCCGTATTCGACCAATTCACGCTGTAATTGCCGCCGGAGCCGTTCGTGGCGTTGACCGTGCCCCCGCCGTCCGTCCAGTTCTGCCAATACGTATTTGCGCTTGCCGTCACCGCGAACACACTGAAAGTCATGGAAGCTGCGAGAATTGCCGTCATCATTTTTTTCTTGAACATGATCTGCCTCCTCAGCAATTTGAATAGATGGTGTGTCTACTTCCTAATGTCATTCGGTTTCCAGTCGTCGGTAGGTTCTGGATGTCGTCGCTTGCTTTTTTGCTTTCGTGCCGTTTTACCGCTTTGCGTCTTGGGCCTTCCTCCTTTCCAAGGAAAATTATAGTATGAAAGCGCGTACATAGCATTGAACGAATTAAAGTTCTTACCCCTACAATGTTAAGTTGTCATGCGTTTTGCGGGATGCGAAAAAGCGCCGTTCGCGCGCGGTCTTGCAAGCTCCGGCGGGAACGGCGGCTATGAGGGCGTTTGCCCTGGCTGGCGATTGCAGGGCTACACGGTTACATGAACGTTCAGCTTGCGGTCGATCAAACTTTGGATATCCTTCACCAGCTGTACGGAAGCTTCGATCTCCACCTTACGCGTCGATACGCTCTCGATGCTGCAGCCGATCGGAATGCCCTTCTCCAGCCCGAACGCAAACAGCTCTTCGAAGATTTTCAGCGACAACGTAACGGACTTGTCCAATATATCAGCGGAATGAAGCAGGTCGTTCTCCAGCCATTTCGGCACGCTGATGCCGAGCCACTTCATAAACGCCAGCGTTTTTTGCGAGCCGCAAGGAGCCAGGTTGAACAGAATCGGAACCGTCTCGATGCCATTCTCCCGACAGTGATAGTAGTAGTCGGAGAGCATGTTCTTGGACGCTTCCACGTTGAACGTCGCCTGCGATACAAAAAATTTGCAGCCCCCGTCCACCTTCTCCTTGATCCGAAGATGCTCGTCATTCTTCTTCATGTGCCGCTCCGGAATCACCACGCCGCCCAGCATTAACCGGTCGTTCAGCTTCCCGCTAAGTTCGTAGGCTTCCGGCAGCCTCATCGTGATCTGCTGCTGGCTGGAGGACGTGCCGACAAAAACGGAGAACCTGTCATCTGCCGCGTCCAGCCGCAGCCAATCGCCTAATTCTTGCTTCGTATGATTGCCGATGACCCGGTAAATGATTTTCGGTACCTTCCAATGATCCAAATAGCTCTTGCTGTACAAGGTTGGATCAAGCGCCTTCAAATAGGGAAATGGCCGTTCCTCGTCCGTCCGCTCGGCTTCGTCCTGCACGTCGTACAAGATCAGGCCGTCAAGGTCCAGATCCTTCAACCGTTCGTATTGCTTCTCCGTAATTTCCGCCAGCTTCTCGGCCGGATGGCTCGACTTGGGCGGCGTCATTCCGTAAGTGATGATTCCGGCTTGGCGATTCAAGATTTTCTCTTTGAGCATGATCGTCTTCATCCTTGTGCCTTGTAGTCGTATTCGTATTATTCCTTTGAATAGTTCGACATCGAGCATGTAATCCCTCCTTATCTGGTCGGAATTATTGACTTAAAATAAGGAAACAGTCAAGGCAGGTCTCGCGTGCACGCAAAGCATCGCGGCATCGGCCAACAAGAACGTCATCTCCGATTTGGGCATCGGAGCTATTTTGTTCGAGGCGTCCGCGCAATCGGCCTTGCTCACCATCGAGATCAACTTGGAAGCGTTGAAGGATGAGGCGCTGCGGGAGCGGTATGCGGATCGGCTCGCTGTGTTGGCAGCGGAGATTGGGGAACTGAAGGAGAGTATCTTGGAAGCGACTCGGAGGCGGATGGGGGAGTAATTCGGCTTACCTTCTGCTGCTCTTTAACCATTCTTCCGAGTTCCAATCCACAGAGAAAGCCCCGACGTCTTTTATGTGCAAGTCGGGATCGTTAGATTGCACGAAAGCCATCAGCTTCTTTTGTTCTTCGAGTAGAAGCCGCCAGGCGTTAATCTGAATTATATCTAAGAGGTGATACGCGGTTTCTTTGTCTATCTTATAGAAACTGTCGAAGTTCTTGAATACGAGGACAAAGCCTTCATTTTGAGGTACGATATCAGAAAGACAGTCATGAAGCGCATCCAGGTTTTTGCCGTAATAATCGGGGAAATTCAATGTCTCGCCCACTTCTAAGAGGCATTTTTCACTATCCCATGACGCGCAATCAAAGAGATACACGTCGAATTTTTCTTCCTTAATCCGTTCGACGTTTTTCTCCAATCGGCTTTGACTCCAAAACAGAACGATCGATCCGTTTTTCATTAAAGACTTCCATAAAAATTCGGGGGCCATTCTATGCCTCCTAGATTGTCGTTTTTTTCTGTATGCTTACTTATTCTATTTCAACTTATTGTCCAATTCCAGATTAGGGGAGATTGTTTGAAAAAGATTTTTATCGTCGGAATCGTAGCTAGCGGCAAAACAACAATAGCCAGAAGACTTTCTGAAATTCTAAATATTCCTTGCTATGAGTTGGATAATATTGTACATCATCAAACCGAAACTGGAAGGTTTAAACGTACTGAGGAAGAACAGATTGAAGTTATTAAGAATATAGATCTGAATGGAGCATGGATTTTTGAAGGTACAGACCGGCCATCCTATCGTTGTTTATTTGAAATGTCGGACACGATCATTTTTCTAGATACACCTTTGAGGAAGCGACGTTTAAGAATACTTACTCGATTCCTCAAACAAAACCTTGGAATTGAAAAATGCAGCTATAAACCTGATCTTAATATGTTAAAAATGATGTATAGATGGACAAGAGAATTTGAGAAGAACCGAGATGAGTTCGAATCCCGTTTACAGTTATACAATGAAAAAGTAATTAGACTTCCTAATAGCGATGACATGAGTCTTACCACGTTTCTGCATAAACCAAGTTCTTAGTTCCGAATTCATGAGACTTACCGTATCGGTATCATCCATTTTGATTTTCTGCGTTCTTGCTAAACTGCTCCACTTGTTCCCGAACAATTTCATCTAATATCTCTTCAAGAGAGTCGATTTCCTGCCATAATCGTTGAACCGATTCATCATTGGCCGTTTTAAGTTGTTCAAAAGCAAGAATTAAACTTTTCTTAGTTTGAATTTCTTTGTCCGTTTGTTCTAGTCCATCTCTATACATAATGTAATGTTTATTGAAGTTCTCCCGCGCCTCTGTAAGGGAATAGTCTCGATTTGGACCGCCCCAAACTTTATCTGCATGGGGATCGTCTTGTCCATCATCTTCCCAATTACATAAACTACAAATTTCCCACGCCCGTCTTTCAAATAACGTGGGATATCCGCAACATGGACAATTTTGCCGAATCATTTACGCCGCCCCCCCTCATTGATAATACCCTCCAAATACATATCCAGTTCGCAGCTCCAGCATCTTCTCCCGCTGGAAGAATGCTTTATTGTCCATAAGTACGAACCCCCTTCGCCGTTCTAAGGCATATCCCTTAGTAGCAGTCATTTATTAACCATATAATATCTTTATTGTGCTATGCATTCAATCGTCGAGAGACATACCATCCTTTTCATAATGAACTTTTTTCGCCACCCTGTAGAATGTTTCTGGGGTGAATTCAAATGAGAATGAAAATGAAAAGTCTAACCATTATTGTAATCATGCTGCTTGTCGCGTCCATGTTCCCGCAGCTGACGTCCGCGGCGGCGCAAAAGCCCGTCAAAGTGTACGTGCAAGGCTTGGAGGTCGAGTTCGACCAAACGCCAATCTTCACGAATGGCAGAGTGCTTGTTCCGTTCCGCCAAATCGCCGAGAGCATGGAAATCAGCGTCACTTGGGATCAAAAGTCCAAGCGGGTTACCGCGCAATACAAGAGCGCTTTTAAGAAAAAGACGGTCGTCATTCCGGTCAACGGCAAGACGGCAACCGTCGACAACAAAAGCGTGAAGCTGGATGTTCCCGCCAAAATCGTAGGCGGCCGCATCATGGTGCCACTGCGGTTCCTGACCCAATCGCTAGGCGCCCAAGTCGACTGGAACAACGAAAGCCAGGAGGTCGACGTCACGTATTGAATGGCAAACGGAACGACCTACAGCCAGATCAATGACAATGTTTCACTGAAGCACAATTCGATGCCAAACTTAACGCGATTTATCAGAAACACCTAGAATACTCCTGCCTCTAAGCTACCTTGCTCACGAAGTGAGAGTGTAAGCAGTGAATGAATCAGGAATTTTGTTAGTGGATAAATACGAACATATGTGCTAATATGAAGTTGATTTTACATCTATCCCTCTTGCAGCGAGGTGATGAATCAAACGATGCTCCATCATAAAGCATTCAAATTTCGTATCTATCCAAATCATGAACAAATCGTGCAGTTGCGCAAAACATTGGGTTGCAGCCGATTTGTGTTTAACCATCTTCTCGAGAAATGGAATCAGGTCTATCAGGAGACAGGCAAGGGCTTATCCTATAACACCTGTGCATCGCAGCTTCCAGCTATGAAGCGTAAGTGGCCTTGGCTGAAAGAGGTGGACAGCATTGCCCTACAGTCGGCTGTGCGCAACTTGGCTGACGGATTTCAGCGTTTCTTTAAGAGGCAGAATGATCCACCTTGCTTCAAAAGTCGCAAGCATCCCGTACAAAGCTACACGACCCGGTATACGAATGGGAACATTACCTTGAAGGGAGACCGTTTGCAGCTTCCCAAGTTAGGGTGGGTGCGCTATGCCACGTCAAGAGAAGTTGAAGGCCGGATTCTATCGGCAACGGTGCGCCTTGCCCCAAGCGGAAAATGGTTTGTATCGGTGATAAGTGAGGTCGACATCCAGCCCCTTCCCTTAACAGAAGGTATTCTCGGCATTGACGTGGGCATTAAGCAGCTTGCAGTGACATCGGAAGGTCTTGCCATACATAATCCAAGATATACGCTGCGGTATGAACGCTTGCTTGCGAAGTGGCAACGCATCCTGGCGAGAAGGCAGCGAGGAGGGGGCAACTGGAACAAAGCGAGAAGAAAAGTAGCCCAAATCCATGAGAGGATTGGAAATAGCCGCTTGGATACGATGCATAAGCAGACTACGAGATGGATACGTGAAAACCAAACGATCAGTATCGAGGACTTGCGCATTGCCAACATGATGAAGAACCGACACCTCGCCAAACATATTGCGGATGCTTCCTGGGGTGAAATGAGTCGACAACTGCATTACAAAGCCAAGTGGTATGGCCGAACGATAAAAGAGACACCGGCTTTTGCCCCTACGAGCCAAACCTGTCACGTCTGCGGAAACAAGCATGCAGAAGTGAAAGATTTGAGCATTCGTATATGGAAGTGTTCATTCTGTCAAACGGTACATGACCGAGACATGAATGCAGCACAAAATATAAAGGCCATGGCGTTGTAACGAAGTATGAGGAACTGTGGGAACCACAGGGATCGCTTGGCGTGCGATTTTTCAAAAGAAAATATCGACACAACTTTGCTCCAAGAGGAGCATCAACCCAAGAATCCCCCACCTCTTAGGTGTCGGGAGTGTTCAAGATGGCGAAGAACTGGTCATGACGTCCAAATGGACGAATCTGATGGACGCGAAGCGCATCGGTATCGTAGCGCAGCATATGGGTTTCTTCCGCGTCAACGGAAAGATTCGCGAGGTCTCGATGATCATTGACGGCGAGCTGAATGCCAGCGGCAAGTTCGACGGCACCTACTACCTCGAGCTTTACGACGAGAATACGGGCGATTTCATCGATGACGTCGTAGGCGAGATTAAGAATATCGCGTTCGATAAAACCGTGCAGTTCAATGTGAAAATGGCTGTTCAAAAAGTCGACTGGCGATTCGGCTAATGCAATGAAGCACCAAAGGGGCATCCTTATCGTCAACGATGACGAAGGGACGCCCCTCCTTTATTTGCCGAGCCGCAGCTCATAAAAATATTGCACGCTCGGATGCTTCTGCTTCATGATCCCTCGCATGTTCAACAGCCGCTTCTTCCCCACACGTCTATCCACCAGCGCGAGGATGTTCAATAAGATGTCGTCGCTCTCCAAGCTCTGATCGATGGATGAAGCAAGAAACCGGGTGGCCGTGGCGACAAAATCGGATTTGCTCAACTCGGACTGCGCCGTCATCAGCCGCTTGGCGAGCTCCGATGACTTCCGGCTTCTCGCGATCACCTGCAGCCGTTCCTCCGGAATGGTTCCCGCCGCGCTTTGTCTAATCGCCGCTATCTCTTCCTCGCTGATGAAAACCTGGATGGTTGGATCGTTCTTGATTTCTTGTTCCGTCTCGTACCATCTGATCGACGTCGTCGCATCCATCATGTTGAGGATGTTCTTTTTGTCTACCGTAAGATAACACTGTCCCGCTTTGCCCGGCAAATAACGGTAGCTCGTCGCTCGATATTCGACCGTTCCTACTAACGCAGGGTACAGAAAGCTTTCCAGTTGCTGTTTCAATTTACTCCAGGACATGCCCGCCTCCTAATTCCTCGTGAATGACACGCAGCGCTCCACATATGTGGTGTAGTTAGAGTCCACACACAAATATATACTAATTTCAGGGCACCTAAAAAAACAAGGGTTATCCTCAAGCAGTTGGTTCAACCGCCTGCAGGATAACCCGCTTTTTTGTTACTTTATTTGTTCATTTGCGCCAGCATCTTCACCAGAACCGTAACCGCTTCTGCTCTTGTCGCATTACCGCTTGGATCAAATGTGTTCTCGCCTTTGCCTCCGACGATGTCAAGGTTCTTCAGCTCAGCGACTGCCCCTTTTGCCCATAATGGAATGCTCTTGTCATCCGCGAACCCGGTTGCGGCATTCTCTTGGATAGACAGTTTAAGCGCACTGGCGATCATCGCAGTCATCTCTGCGCGCGTAATTTCGGCATTCGGACGGAATGTTCCATCCTTATAGCCTTGTATAATGCCTCCTCGCACAGCCTCCGCGACCGATTTCTGCGCCCATACTCCGATACTCGCTGTATCGGTGAAAGTCAGCGCCGCTCCTTCGCCTTGCAACTTCAACGCGTTCATCAGCATGACGGCAAATTCCGCACGAGTCACCTTTTTCTGAGGCTTAAACGTACCGTTCGGATACCCGCCGACAATGCCGCTGCTTACTGCTTGCTTGATGTTAGCCTCAGCCCAGTGTCCTGCGATGTCGCTGAGGTTAATCGTTGGTTTCGTGTCCGGTGTTGGTACGGTTGTCCCTTTACCTACAGCGAATACGGCGTACTTCGTAAGATGGTTTACAGTTATTGTGATTTTATCCTCGTTTACTGTGCCGCCCGGAACTTCCACCCATTCCTTCTTCACTTCGTCAAAATAGAATACGGCTACCGTTTGATCGCCACTCAATTTGGACGAATCGAATGTAAACGTCAGCGTGATCGGCTTAATGAAGTTTTCCGAGAAGTTTTTCAGAATTTCATAAACTGGGCTGGCTAGAACTTCCTCTTCTGTAAGAAGATTTTGAGTGCTCGTAAGTTCTTCAATCGTTATCTTCAACTCTTGGTTGCTAGCACCTGCCGGAATAGTGACCGTGATCTTATCACCCAAGCTAACCTCGCCAGTGCTGCCTACAGGTACCGTTATTGACCCGTTTGTGGAGGTAACTGGAGTTGTAGAATCACCACTCGGTGATGGGGTTGGTGTTGGTGCAGGTGTGACTGTTGCAGCCGTTACTGTAATCGTCGCAGTCCCCGATTTAGTCGTATCAAACGTTGATGTTGCTGTGATCATATAGCTGCCTATCGCTGTGTCTGCAGCTACCGTCACTAATCCACTCGCACTAACGGTTACTTTAGGGTTGCTGCTTGTCCATGTGACGGTTTGTGCCGCTCCGCCCACCTCTGTGACCGTAGCTGTCAGTTGCTTCGTTGCTCCTTGAGCGACATTCGCTGTTTCCGGACTTACACTTACACTTGTAACGATTCTATAGTAGCTGTCATCACTAATAGTTCCCTCATCATTTAAGCCGACTAATCCGCCCATATTCGTTCCTGTTCCATTCACAGTTCCTAATGCGTAGCTGCTGTCAATGTCCCCATAATTGAGGCCAACTAAGCCGCCGTAATTATTACCTGTTCCTGTTACACTTCCTGTTGCGTAGCTATCGCTGATGGTTGCATTATTTTCGCCGACCAAGCCGCCTAAGTTTGAGGATTGATCTCCGCTCACATTTACAGATGCGTAGCTGTCGCTGATGGTTGCATTATTTTCGCCGACCAAGCCGCCTACAGCATAACTCGATCTTTCATCAAAATATGCTCCATTCACGGTTCCTTTGGCGTAGCTGTTGCTGATTGCCCCGTTGTTCATACCAACAAGAGCACCTACATTTCTATTGCCGCTAACATTTACATTTTCCAGTTGCATATTGATAATAACACTTGCATTACCGGTATAACCGAATAATCCTTGCTCTCTACCGCTTGCTCGATCAATGGTTAGATTCCTAATTTTGAACCCATTGCCATCTATATTCCCTGTAAATTGTCTATTATTTTGACCAATCGGCACCCAGCCCTCGCCGGCTGTATAGCTGCTCAAATCAATATCCGCTGTTAGAATGAAATAAGCGCCTACTTCTGCTTCCGTTAAATGATCCCTGACCTCATTCAATTGCGTTGCGGTTGCAATTTCATAAGGATCATCTTGTGTACCCGTTCCTTCGCCGGAATAGGCAACCTTAATGAATTGCTCAACTATTGCTTCTGCATAACCGTTTGCCAATACCGTGATATCATGGTAACCCACAGACAGAACGCCTGCATCAATCGTAATCTTACCGTTCGCGACGACATAATTCTCTTCTGGAATGATGGTCGTTCCATCCATCACTGCTCTGATATTATTGCTATATGCAGCATTATCCTCAAAAGTAATCTCAATCTCGTGTGCATCGTCGTTATAAATTGTATCCGCTGATAGTGCAGACGGATTCATTAAGAGACTTCTTACCGTCAATTTAGTACCTTTCGACCCATCGGAATAGGCCACATATGGAATGCCATCATTTACATACAAGGACGTGTATGCTCCGGAATTTGGCGAAGCAGCACTATTAGCAACTAGCTGCCAATCGGTTCCATCAAATTTCTTCACCGTAGCTTTGTAACCATTCGTGTCATCCGTGTAAGCTACATACGGAATTCCATTGTCATCTACAAACATAGATGGGAAAGATGCACTGCCCGACGAAACAGCACCACTGCCAACAGGCACCCAACCGTCTCCGTCATACTTCATAACTGTGGCTTCGGTTCCATTCGATTTATCCAAGCCATCCAAGTAAGCCAAATATGGCGTTCCGGTGTTATCAACATACAAGGACGGGTTATATGCTATACCTGTCGAAAAAGCAGGATCGCCAACGGTAACCCAACTTCCATTGTCAAGCTTCATCACCGTGGCTTTATAGCCGTTCGCTCCATCCAAATAAGCCACATATGGCGTTTCAGTGGTATCAACATACAAGGACGTGAATTCTCCACTGCCCGTTGAAACAGCACTTCCGCCAACAAGTACCCAAGCGGCCCCATTATAACGCATCACCGTGGCTTTATTGCCATTCGCTGCATCCATATAAGCCACATATGGCGTTCCAGCGTGATCTACAGACAAGGATGTGTAATTTGCACCACCCGTCGAAACAGCACTTCCGCCAACAGGTACCCAATTGGTTCCGTCATATTTCATCACCGTGGCTTTGGATCCATTCGCTTTATCGATATACGCCACGTACGGAATGCCAGTGTTATCTACAAACATGGACGTGTATTCTGCTATACCCGTAGAAACTGCGCCACTGCCAACAAGCACCCAATCCGTTCCGTCATATTTCTTTACTGTGGCTTTTTTGCCATTCCCATCGGTGTACGCCACGTACGGAATGTCTTTGTCATCTCTATGATCTACAAACAAAGACGTGAACCGTGCCGCACCCGTCGAAAAGCCCGCATTGCCTACATTTCCCCATACCAGGTCGACACTCGCATAAGCTTTGCCTCCCCCAGGCACAATTAGTCCGAACATGCCTCCCATCACCATCGCAAATACGAGCATGATGGATATTCCTTTGTTTAATAGTTTACTCATTCCAGTTCCTCCTTCAAATATGCTGTTACCAGGTGAATGATCATGTATGTCGAGCACTGATCACCTTCATCGTGTACAAGTTAATAAAATATAGCCTCTTTTCGCGAGAAACGTATCATCCAAAAGTATGAGATAAGCAGAAATATGTCGAAAAACATCGAAAAATCGGAGCCTGTTGGCTCCGATTGCGGATGTTTGTTTGAATTGTAGAAACTACTCAAGCAACCTCAGTTCCCTTGCCTGCGCGATCGCTTGCAATCGCCGTTTGACGCCGAGCTTTCCATACAGATTGGAAAGATGCGTTTTGACCGTGGCTTCCGTCAACCCGAAACGGAAGGCAATTTCCTTATTGGATAAGCCGTCCGACAAGGCATACAAAATTTCCGTTTCACGGTCTGTCAGCCGTTCGACAAGCGGCTGCGCATGAGGTGCGGAGCTCGCCACGCTAATCTGTTCGCGAGATTCCGCTAATGACTTCAAGTAAACCATTCGGCTAATCATCAGCTCCAGCGCTTCCAGCTTCATCTCGTTAAACACGCCGGAGATCAAATTATTTTCCAAATAAAGTACTGACGGCAACGACTCTTCTGGCCAAACAACAGGCATACAAAGTACCGATTTCGGCTTGCAGCGACGGATATAACGATCAGCTGCAAAAGGGCTGTCTGAGGCATCCGCAAGTACGACCGGTTCGCTGCTGTTGACGACATAACGAACGATAGCTTCCGCGTACGAAGGAGCTTCAGCGAGTTGTTCTCTGCCTCCTGCTCGCGCCAATACGGAAAATTGTTCCTCGCGACTACTCAGCACATACCCCTTCACCGCGCCTGAATAGTGGAGTGCCGAATCAAGGAAACGAACCATAACATCCTCATTGTCTCTCGAACTCGACCTTCCCGAAATTTGCCGGATGAGCGCTTTTTCGTCCACGATAAATGGCATTGCTTCGCGAGCAGCTTCATCTCGCCCCGCTTTTTCAGTGACCGCCCTACCGTCCTCTTGCACTTGTACCATAAACAATGGCAGCTCGGGGTATGCCTCTCTCAGCTTGCTTACTTTAACAGTGGCGCCCCACCTTGAATACGCAGTACAGGCATCGGCCATGAGCGCATCCGCAGCCGTTGTCATCCCCGTTTCTCTGTAATACATAGAAGCTCGTTCGCAAGCGATCGCTTCCAGCAATCCGTATCCTTCGCTTCGCGCTGCCTGGATTGCGTCCTCATATCCTTTTGCTGCGGCTGCCCGATTTCCTTCTATCCACCGCAATTCAGCAGTGACTAGCATATAAGCCGACAACATTGATCCTGAAGAATAGTAGGATTGTTGCTTCATGGAGCGCAGTTGCTTATGCAACGCGGCACGAATGCCTTTGGACCCTTCCGTCTGATCTTCCCAATAAAGAGCGGCCAGAGACAACGACTGATATAGAAGCTGTTTGCAGGTTAGGAGCGGATTTTGCCGAGTCTCGTTAAATCTGGCACGTTCCCCCCATTTCAGAGCCATTCGGTAACCTTTTGCCAAATAGGCCGTTTCCATTTTGCATGTGCAGTAATAGAATGCCTGATTTTTTTGGTTCACGTTAAGATGTTCCCCTCGCACCGGAACATCGATCTCATCAAGAGTGCCGGATTCACCCTGCAGCTCCCTCATATACATTCGTGTAATACGAAATAGCTTCAGCGTTACTTCATCCAGCACTTTCTCGTATGATTGTTCACAATCAGACATGAATGCAGACAACACATACAGGTCGCCGGTATGATTAATAATGCGCAACACCGTTGAATAGGCAGCGAATGTCATATCGCCTGCTTGCAGCCCATAGTCTACCGACTTCTCAAAATGCTTCACCGCTTCATGCGAACTGCGGTATTGCCCGCTGAGACCCATGACAAAATGAAGACGACCTCTAAGCACCGCGCTTTCAAAGGATGTCGAAAGCTCGTAAGCGAGCTTCGTTAATCGTGCGCCTGCATTGTTACGTGGAAATCCAAGGTCAAGCATCATGCCGTATGCGCCTAGCATAAAAATAAACGCTTCGTTGTTCCCATGTTTCAGACCGTAACGGATGAATCTGGGATACAACACGGCAGCCAGCTCGGGGCTTGACACAAACACCGAAGCCGACATTGTCATGACTAAATCCGATAGGGCTCTATAAACTGGCTCACGGTTAACCGGCAAACACGGCAATTCGGCACGTGTCCGATACAGGGCGAATTGTGTCAACGCCACTTCTTTTGCCATTGCAGCTTTCGATGGCTTCACAGGCAAATTCCAACCAAACTCCGCTAGCGCCTGAAGCCCAATATTTAATGCTGCATCGTCTTTTTTCGAATAAGCATTCATCGCGATCCGGATGAGGTAAATGCGGGAACGCTCTAGTGTATCCGTCGTACGGGTCATCAACTGGTCAAGCAACTCTTCCGCACGGTCTACGCGACCGCACATGTATTCGCACTCGGGCAGCTCTAGCATAATCCGGTAGGCAACAGAGCCTGTTCCCTGCTTATCGTCCGTTGCCAAACGCAAGCCGGTTTCCAGAAAATGCAACGCAGCCGCAAACGCCGTAGAGGCCTTCGATTTCAAGCCGGCCTGAAGATTGTAGGCAGCAAGCGCTTCTTTCTCCGCTTCATCCGTAATCTCATCGCAGCCCCGATTCAAATGGTAGACCACATCGAAGATCGACTCTTCCGGCTCTTCCAGCTCGCCCGGCTCATCGCTTCTCATCGCTCGTCCGATCCTCAGATGAAAAGCCGCTTTCTCCAATTCAGGAACAGCTTGATACGCGGCCTGTTGCACACGGTCATGCAAAAAGGTATAATGGCCGCCCCCCGTCTCCACTTCATCCGTGTCGTTGTCCCGTCGTAGTAAGCCTTCTTCCACTACGGATTGTAACAGCTCGAGCGTTTCAGATATGGAACGCCCGCTTACAAGCGCTATTGTGGCAAGGCGGAAGCGGTGCCCGATGGCTGCCGCTATCGCCAGCAGCTCAATCGTTTCCTCCGGCAGCATCCGAATGCGATTCCCAATCAAATGAAGGATGTCAGGATCTTCTGCTAGTTGATCTATCGCATCGGTTTCCCAAGTCCATATCGCTTGTTCTTCATCAAAATAAAGCTTGTTATCGCGATACAGACTGTCGAGCAGTCGATGTACGTATAACGGATTGCCCCCTGTACGATGGTAAAGCGACTCGGCAAACGATCGAACTCGCGACGTATTTTCATGTAACATATGCGATACAAACTGTCTTACTTCGATGTAGGATAGCGCTTCGAGGGCGATATGCCTCATCTGTAGAGGGGTATCAGCCAGTGGAGGCGACTCTTCCCGAGATGCGCCTATTATGAATAAACCTTGCAGCGTTTGGTCATGCGCCAACGTACGGAGGACGTCCAGCGTTGCCGGATCAGCCCATTGAAGATCGTCCAGAAACAGCACCAGCGGATGCGCCTTACTCGCAAAGCACTTCATAAAAATAGGCAGCAGTCGTTGCAACCGGATCGTCGCTTCGGCAGGAGGCAGCGGTTCTACAGCAGGAAAGATACCAAGAAGCGTTACAGCCTCCGGCAGCAACTGTGCAATGACACCCGCTCCCGTGCCTAATGATTCCGTTAATCGAGCCTTCAGCTTCGCCTTTCGTTCAGACGATTCGCTCCACATTTGCCGGATCAATTTGCCCAGCGCCTGAATGATCGGTTCAAAAGGAATATCCCGATTCATCAGATCGCATTTGCCCGTTACAAACTGGCCCCCGTCCCTTATGACCGATGTCTGAAGCTCTCGAATCAGGGCGGTTTTACCGCTGCCGGCTTTGCCGCTAACGAATACGAACGGAGATGCTCCCGTACGAGTCTGTTCATAAGCTTCGCGCAGCGTTTCACTTTCCGCCTCTCGGCCGAAAAGAGACCGCGGAAGCCGAAATTGGCTGGCCTCATCCGTATAGGCAATTTCAAAAGGAATGATTTCTCCATTTTGCTCCAGAGACGAAAAACACTTTTTCAAATCGGCTAACAACCCGTAAGCACTCTGATAGCGCTCCTCAGGCGACTTCGACAACAGCTTCATGATGATATTTTCGAGTGACCCCTCCGTCTCTGGACGCAGCTCGCGTAGAGGCTTCGTTGTCATTGCAAGGTGAGCATGAACCCACTCTTCCTTACTGTGCGCCTGGAACGGCAAACTCCCCGCCAGCATCTCGTAAAACATCACGCCTAGTGCATACAAGTCGCAGCGCCTGTCGGGCGTACGATTGATTTTGCCTGTTTGTTCGGGAGCTATATAGGCGTAATCTATCTCACTATGGTCTGCCAGAACAGCTAGATTCATCTCGGATTGGATTCGAACGCCTGCTGGATTCAAATCGCCAATCATCGTATTTCGCCGATGAACCGATTGAACTAATTTCGTCAGAGCTATTGCTTTATGTAAAAAAGGGAGGGTTTCCATTGAAGTCCCATTCAGCAATTCCTTTAGCTTGATCCCCTCTGATCGTGACATTCTGTCTAATCCTCCGTTTGATATCGATTATCCTATACTCCTATGGAAAGTTTAGTACCGTTTCTTATTCTATCATTATTTGGCGTACATATCTCCTTATCCTAAATTACGCCTCCTGCACCAAACACCTTATCAAATCCTGCCTGAGATCTAGCAAGTAAAACATCTGAACTTTGCTCTATGGATGAAGATATGACCTCCTGTGCAACGATTCCCCGATAGCCAATGCTTTGCAGGCTAGAGATAAAGCCTGCCAAATCAATCACGCCTTCTCCTGGGTATAAACGATCGTTGTCGATTAACTGTTCGATAGGCAAGTCTTTCGCATCATTAATATGAGCATGAACGATCTGCTGCGGCTTTAATTGCAATAAATCTTCAGTAGTTAATCCATTCGTGTGCCAATGATAGGAATCGAGCAATAACCCCACATTTTGAGACCCAATCGCTTCAATCCAGCTAAGCGTATCCTTCATGCTCCAGATCGTTGGATTCGACCATTGCGTGCGTAAGTGATGACTGCCTACAAACTCTAATCCTAATGATATTCCGTAAGCTCCTAAAATTTCGGATACGATTCGCAGCCTCCTTGTTGCCGCAATAATAAAGGATGCCGCCGGCTCATCGGTTGCAGGCAAAATGTATGTGCAGCAGGTATAACAGCGCAATGAAGCTGCCGCCGCCGCCGCTTCCATTAATGAAGGCAGTCCTTCAACAAATTGCTCCTCAGATGAACGCCATTCCACATGAAGATCAAAGGACCCAATGATTACTCCATTGCTTTCTAGTAATTGAATAGCGCCTTCTTGACCATGTACTCTAATCAAATCTAATGGGTTAAGATCTACAGACTGAAAGCCATACTTTGCAGCCTTGCGAATGTAAGCCTCGTCCGCTCCAATCGATCCCACACCCGCACGAGTTAAGCCTCTGAGCATATCTTCTCCCTCCTCCTTATGTCCAGTCGAATAGCACGCCATTGTACTGATCTTTATTATTTCTCAATCCCTCATAAGCAACTGGCGCTTGATCCGGTTTAATAACATGACTAATTAATGGTTCGATTTTCAATCGATTCTGCTTCATTAGATCAAAGACAATACGTGAATTTCTTACTAGGGAATGCTTAACAAACGGATTCGGCCCAGTCGGATACCGCCACTCATGAGCACCCTTGAACGTAATACAGCCGAGGTTGTACAAATGGCAATGGTTCAACACATGCGTGACATCCGTGTTGTACTCTCCTCGCGGACTGCCTAGAAATACGATTTCCCCTAAGGAACCGATGTAGCTCAAGCTATCTACAGCAACCTTTGGTACGCCAGTAGCCTCAATATGCGTGGAGACGCCTTTGCCACCGGTAATTTCCATAATTCTATCTCTGGCATTTTCTTCTGACCCATTTAGCGGATAATCTAATCCGCATACGCTAGCTGTTTTCAATCGTTCCTTAGCAAGATCAACACCGATAACCGTTGCTCCTTGCAAGCGAGCTAGCTGTGCAGCTAAATTACCAACAAGGCCTAATCCAGATACGCTAATATAATCACCAAGCTCAATATTAGAAACTCGCACGGAGGTCATGGCTACTGTTGCCATACGGGTAAATGGAACCCATCTTAAATCGAGGCCCTCAGGAACTTTAATAAACACATCTTTAGTCCCCACATATTGGTATTCTTGATGACTTCCATAATGGAACACAAAATCTCCCTTCTGGAAATCAGCTACATTCTCTCCTACCTCCATAATACGGCTAACGCTAGCATAGCCAGGACATACAGGATGTGGCGCCCAGCCTTCATTACCAGATAACATCGCAAGCTCTGTACCGGGGCTGATTAATGAATAAATTAATTGAACAAGAGCTTCACCATTCCCTGGTTTTCTTGCTTCGAATGGTTCCTCTACCGTTTCTACCTGCCAAGGACTTACAAACATAATTTTTCTATTTATCATTAGCGATCACTCCTCATCATCAATTCCCTATTAATGTAAAGCCTGACACGCAGAATGTCTTTACCTGTAAAAATGATTTTTTGTCTATGACTACGATCGATTCATTTTCAATCGATAAGCCCTGCAATTATATATACTGCTCTACAGTTGATACTACGGTACTGTTGCGTTACTTTGTATGTGTTTGATTTATCTATAAATCTGCATCTCGCTCTCAAGGCTTTCTATACTCTCCACTGCCTCATTCGCCATGCAAAAGACTTCATTACATACAAAAAGGCGCCTGTACTCCCCTCAATCTAAGGAAGATACAGACACCTAATATTGTATTGCTAGCCTACTATGTGATCTGAATATTTGTTGACTGTGTTGCGGCATACTTGCTTGGCGTTATTCCAACATGCTCCTTGAAGGAGCGACTAAATAAGTGAATGCTAGAGAAGCCCACCTCTTCTGCAATCTCTGTAATCGTCTTATTGCCTAATAAAATTTTGAGCTTTGCCTGTTCGATCCTGACATGCTTCAAATAATTATAGATGGATATTCCAAGCTGATTTTTAAACAAATACGACAAGTGATTAGGCGTTACGCCCGCATAGTTGCTCACATCCTCATTTTTGAGCAGAGGATCATGATAACGCTTATTCATACACTCGATGGCTCTCTCAATCGTCGGCCAGCCTTTAGTCATTTTTCCTTTACTTTGGTTATGCTCAGACTGGTTTTTGAAAAATAAATGCAACAGCTCCAGACAAAGTGATTTGATTAGAAGTATATTTTTCTGAACCGGGATCGTTATTTCTTGCTGCAATTGCAAAAATCGCTTCTTGCACTCCATTCGATCTGCAAGCTTCAAATGAGCAACCGGATGTATATCGGCCAAGCTCATTTCCTTTGCTAGAATATCATCCCTTCGAAAATGAACTGCGCTTGTGTTCTTCAATCGACTCCTGTTTTCGTCATAAAACAAATCAAAATGAAAAATATATTGAATAAGGGGAAGATCGGAGGTAGATCGAATCAGATGAGACATCAACGGATGCATGATTATCACATCTCCTTCGCCTACTTCATACTTTACGCCGCTGAGAATAAATTCCGCTTCTCCTTGCTCGATATACGTATAGACATGATCATGATCCATCCACTCACCAGTTAAGGAATAGGACTTCATAATTCTTCCTGTTCGAACAAAGGGGGAGATGCTGTTCAACCATAAATGTTGATTCAATTTTGATCCTCCTGGCAATGTTCGGTCTTCCAATTATCGAATCAAAGCAAGAAACGCCTTCGGAATCTCCGTTTCGAACCGCATGGGCTGGCCTGTGGACGGATGGACAAAAGCCAACACGCGTGCGTGGAGACCCAGACGATTAAGCGCCTTGGACTTCGATCCGTACTTCTTGTCCCCTACGATGGGATGTCCGATGTCTTCCATGTGGACGCGTATTTGATTTTTTCGCCCGGTTTCGAGCTGGACTTCCAATAATGTGAAGCTGCTACTAGATTGAATGGTTTTGTAATGCGTCACGGCGTGCTGGCCGTCGTTTGGTCGCTGGCTGGAGTACATTTTGAGCGTGCTGCTTTCTCTCAGCCATGACGAAATCGTGCCTTCCGGTTTTTTCACCTTGCCTTCAACCAGTGCTACGTATGTACGCTCCTTGACGGCGTCCTGCCAGTCGTTCTGAAGCAGCTGTTGAACCTTCTCGCTTTTGGCGAACATCATGATGCCGGAAGTATCCCGATCCAGACGATGCACGACAAAAACCCTGCTTCCGGGATCTTTTGCGCGAACATGGCTCATCAGCTGCCGGTAAGCCGTCATTTCGGTTTCTTGAGCCGAAGCGATCGACAGCAAACCCGCATTCTTCTGAATGACGATGATATCCTCGTCCTCGTGCAGAATCGTCAGACCGATGAGCGGCGCTTCTTCGACCACCCGATCCTTTCGAATGATGACCGTTTGTCCAGGCTGAAGGGGGTAATTGTACTCCTTCACGACTTTATCGTTAACCGATACTTGTCCGCGGGCCAGTATGGCTTTAACGGAGTTCCGACCGAGCTTGGCTTGTTTATGCAATAAAAAAAGCAGCAGCTCCGTCGGCTCTTTGACGGTATACTGGCTGATATTCGGACGGCTTGCTTTCGATTGTTTCGGTTTGTTTTTATGCAAAATCACGACCTCCATTTCGTGAACACTATATCATTTTGGCGGCGTGAAAGCTATATCAAGCGCCTTGTCACCTCCCTAAGATAGCTGAGCCGGGAAGGAATGCACGGGTCGTACGGGAATGCATTTGTAAGCGCGATGATCGATGGCAGCAGCCAACAGTGGCTGGACACCGGTTTATATTTGCCATCCTCGGCATCCCTGTAGACGAAGTCCGGGGAGCAAGCCCGTCTCCGCGCTAAACCCTTCATGCAGATCGCCTATAATCGTATAGGTAGTATCGATCACCTTCAACCAGCGTTTGTCGTCGGTCGCTTTGTAAAATTCTTTCATGTGCTGGAGCTTGAACGCTCCCACCACTTAGCTATGCTTGAAGTGGGGGATTCTTGGGTAATCGATCCTATCGGTTCGAATTGTGCAGCGATGAGCTGTACACCAAGCGAAACTGTGGTTCCCACAGCTATAGTGAGTAGCTAAACAGCTACTCTCTTTATATTTTTAGCTGCATTCTCGTCTCGATCATGCAGGGTATTGCACGAAGGACAGCTCCACTGCCTCACCGTTAGTCTTTTGACTTCCGGATTTACAAAGCCGCAGACATGGCAGGTTTGGCTCGTTGGCGCGAACGTATCCGCCACTTTTAAGGTGCGTCCATACCATTCGGCTTTATAGCGGAGCAAACGCTCGAACTCGCCCCAAGACGCATCCGCGATCGATTTGGCAAGCTTATGATTTTGAAGCATATTCGCCACTTGCAAGCTTTCGATGCTGATAGTTTGGTTTTCGCGAATCAGCTTTGTCGTGAGCTGGTGCAAGAAGTTCTGACGGGTGTTTGCTATTTTCTCGTGAATGCGAGCCACCTTTTGCTTGGCTTTATGCCAGTTTGATCCGCCTTTGGCGCGCCGGCTCATGCGGCGTTGCCAGAAAGCTAACTTCTTTTCGTATGTGCGGTATGCCTTAGGACTCGCGAAACGACTGCCATCCGAGCATACGGCAAACGTTTTGAGCCCAAGATCCACACCGATATGCTTGTCAGCTGGCGGCAATGGTTGTTGCTCCACCTCGCAAACGAGAGCGACAAAGTATTTGCCTGCCGCATTCCGCCGCACCGTTGCTGACAGAATGCGGCCTTCGCAGACTCTCGAATTTGCACAACGAATCCAACCAAGCTTGGGAAGCTTGACCCCATTGCCGCTCATCGCAATGTTGCCGTTTGTAAATCTTGTCGTATAACTTTGAACAGAATGTTTACGGTTCTTGAAACGCGGAGCTTGATTTTGCTTCTTGAAAAACCGGTCGAAGCTGTCCGCTACCTGGCGCACGGCTGATTGAAGAGCAATGCTATCGACAGCCTTGAGCCATTCAAAGGCAGCTTTCAGTGCTGGCAGCCCAGTGGCACAGGCGTGATAAGATAACCCCTTGCCCGTTGCCTCATACGTGTCGTTCCATTTCGCCAAGAAATGGTTAAAGACAAACCTGCAACAACCAAACATCTGTCGGATGAGCGTTTGCTGTTCTTCCGTGGGGTAGATGCGATATTTATACGCCTTATGGACCAACATGCCGCACAACATCCTCTCAAGTAGTGGATAGACCTATTATAGTACATATGTTCTTATTTTGGTTCAAAAAAAGAACGATTCATCCCCCCCACTTAGCCAAACTTGAAGTGAGGGTATTCTCGTTAATTTTGATAATATCCGACAGCCGCGTTGCAGGCTTAAAGCTCGGTTCGCTGTTGGAGATGGACACCCAGTCGCCAAGCTGAAGGTGAAAATGCTCCGGATGAACCTCGCTCTCCATAATCGCGTTGATTACTTTCACGGCCTCGCCGCTGTAATCGATCGATCCATCGCTTCCCCATTGTTTATCGGCCATCAGCAAGGAATATGCGATGATCACTGCCTCTCAACTCATTTTATTTAAGCGCTTTAACTTAATAAGGAAAAGAAGGTCCCAGCAGCAACGTACCAGGACCTCGAAGTGTTAAAACTGTTTGCGGACCTACCTCCGCGCCGCCGTGGACTCCCGCACGATCAGCTCCGGCTCCACTTGAACCGTGACTCTGCGTGCGTCAGCGTCGTTGATGGCCGCGAGCAGCAGGTCGACGCCCATCGCGGCGATGCGGTCCGCGGGCTGCCGCATCGTCGTCAGCATCGGGCGGAACTCCGACGCCAGCACCTGATCGTCGAAGCCGACGATGGAGACGTCGCGCGGGATGCGGATGCCTTCGTTCATACAGGCGTCCATGACGCCGATCGCGATGTAGTCGTCCGCCGCGAAGATCGCCGGCGGCAGCTTGCCGGCAGCAATCCAGTTCATCGTGACTTGGTAGCCGAAAGGAATCTCGAACGGTCCTCTCTCCACCGCGTAAGGCTGCAGCCCCGCGTCTTCCAGCGCCTTCCGATAACCCCGCTCCCGCTCCCTGCTGCTGAGGTAATCCGCGGGACCGGCGATATGGGCGATCTCCGTATGCCCTAGATCGATTAAATGTTTGGTCGCCTCATAGCCGCCCCTGAAGTTATCGACGATGATGGAGGTCACCGCCGGATTCCGGTTCGAATTATCGATCATGATGAACGGAATGTTTTTCTTGGTCAAATCGTTGATAAATTTGCCCTCGTCCGCAGGGGGAAGCGACAGCAGAATAACGCCGTCCACGCGATCCTCCTCGAACAAAGGCCGATGAATCGTATCCGCGTAGCTCTTCGAGACCGACAAGGCCAAATAATATCCGTGGTCGGCCAGCCTGCCGTTGATCTCATGTACGACGGCATCGAAGAACGAGTCGTGCAGCGTCGTCAAAGTGAGGCCGATGATCCCCGTCTTCCCCCTCGCCAAACTTCTGGCGGCGGCATTCGGGTGGTAATCGAGCTCCTTCATCGCCTGCAACACTTTATCTCTGTTCTTCTGGCGGACCGAAGACGAATTGTTCAGCACCCGCGACACGGTCACGACCGACAATCCCGATTTTCTGGCTACATCAAAGATACTGACTTTCATCGCATTGGCTCCCGGTTAAAAACGTATTTCTTAACGAATACCATACTTCCGCCGAAAGTTCAATCGCGAAAAGCAACTTGTTCACCCGCTCCAGCAGCGCCTTCAGCTTCTCTTCGATGACCGGCAGCGCGTCTTCGACCTTCTGCTCGCCATTCTCAACGTTCGCCAGCTCGTTAATGAAAAGCTCGTTGATTTGCGAGTAGTTCGCGATTAGGTGGTTGTAGGATTCGAAGCCGTATTTGTACGCGCCGTCGAATACTTGCTTCAGCTGCTCCGGCGCGATGCCTTCGAAGTTGCTGTAGTACGCTTCGGCCGCGTCTTGGTTCACCGGCGGGTTGCCGCCGCTCAGCTCAATCGATTTCTCCTGAATTTCCTTCGTCACCAGGAACTTGATCCATTCGAGCGCTTCCTCCGGATGTTTGGAATCCTTCAGCACGAAGAGCGGATCGATGTAGAGCACGCTGCGCACGTCCGGGTTCGGCCCTTGCGGTACGGCGGCTACGCCGACGTTGAAGTTGAACTCGCTGGATGCCGCGAGGCTCCACGAGCCGACGACGGACATCGCCACTTTGCCCGAGAGGAACGGATCTCCGAACTGACCGGACACGGACTTCATGAACGCCGGCGTCGGGGATACCTTCTCGTCATAGATGAGGCCGTATACTTTTTTGTACGCTTCGACCACTTCCGGCTTGGTCAGGTTAATCTCGGAAGGCTTGCCGCCGTTCGTCCAAACATCGTCCGAATAGACATTGCCTCCAAAATATTGCGGACGCTGGTTGCGCTCGCCGAAGCCGAAGTCCACGCCGTATTGCGCGACGTTCAGGTCCTCGGAATCGACCGTCAGCTTCTTCGCGTATTCGACCATTTTGTCGAAGGTCCAGCTCTTGTCCTCATAGTCCGTCGGCGGATACGGCAGGCCCGCTTTGTCGAACAGGTCTTTGTTGTAGAGCATGACGGTGACGTAGCTGTTGAGCGGAATGCCGTACGATTTTCCGTCTACCTTGTAGATGTCCATCACTTCTTCCGGGATGCTGTAGTCCGATGCTTTGAAGTCGCCCAGATAAGGCGTCAGATCCATCAGCATATCCTTGTTGTAGTACTCCGTCAATGACTCCCACTTAGCTATTTTTTGATGAGGGAGCTTGTAACTACCCAATCGTGGTAACGTCTCTACGACTCCGATCTCTTTGCGTTCAGAAGAACGTGGTGTTACATCCACGATAAGCATACGCCTATCGATGGGCAGATTGACAGCTGCCCTGCAAGCCTAGTCATGCTACGCCTGCACCTTGAAGAAGGTACTGTTTTCCCTTCAGACAGAGATTCATAGCGCCTATGCGGTCATCATTGCTTGCATATCCGCAATCCCGGCAATGGAAACGATGCTTCCCTTTATCCCGATTTTCTTTTGCGATGTGGCCGCATACCGGACACGCTTGCGACGTGTGCCTCGGATCAACCGCAATCGTGATCGATCCCGCAAGCTGCGCCTTGTACTCAAGCATGTTGCGAAGCTGGTGGAACGCCCATGATACCGTCACATAGCGATCCTTTAGCTTGGTCTTTTCCGTTGCGCGGCGAACACCTGTCAAATCCTCCAGCACGAACAACGTTTTTGCTCCATACCGGGTAACGAGTGCCTTGCTGACCTGATGGTTCACGTCGGTCATCCAACGGTTTTCTCGTTCTCCGATTTGCTTCAGTCTGCGACGGGATGACGACGTTTGTTTGCGCTGCAGCTCCGAACGCAACCGTTTGTAGTTTGCTCGTTTTCGTTTCAGCGCCCTGCCCCGATAGAAGACGGTCTTGCCATCGGTGCCGTACGCCGTGGCAATAAAGTTGATGCCTAGATCGATCCCAGCAACTTGTTCAATGTCCTGCAGCCCAGGAGCTGCTATTTCCTTAGATACAGGAATATGCAGAAACCATTTGCTTTTTTTCCAGATAAGCTTTGCTGTGCCGAATGTCCAAGTGCCGTCGAAATAAGCTTCCATTCCCTTGGATTCGAAGGGGACTTTGATGCGGCCCTGAAGTGTATTCACGGAGAACAGCTGCGCGTTCAGCGAATAATCCCTATTCCAGACTAGATCATATTCCGGCTTCTTAAACTGCACGCGCGTCCAATCGTGGCCGCTGCTCCGAATCGTCTTGTATCTGGCAATGACGGTTTTCATCACCGACTGAGCCATTTGGGAGCGCAGACCAATCGTGCCGCGGAGGAATTGATAGGTCATTCGGTGCAAAGCAGGCTGCTTTAATTCGCTCGAGTCGAACACACAGTCAGAGACCAGATTGCAGCCTCGCCGATAAGCAATCATGGTTTGATGCAGCGCCTCCATTTGACTATCCGTCGGCTTAATCTTGATTTTTGCCGTAACTGTTGCGATCATACGTTCGCCTCCTTTCTATACTTATGATAGCATATATTGGAGGTCAAGAACATTTGAAAAATCATTCAGGCTAGCGCCTGACGCACATTCCTCCCCATCTTTAAGAAGCGGGAGCATCCTGTGCGAATTTGATGACGGGTCGACGCCGAACCAGGACAGCACGTAGTTGAACAGGCCGGCCTGCGGATTGAACACCCAGAACCAGAGAAGCGCCATCGACACGCCGGAGATCATGCTCGGGAAATACATCGCCGTCCGGAAGAATCCGCGAAACGGAATCTTCTGATTGATCAGCATCGCGAAGAAGAGCGACAGGAGCAGCGTGAGCGGTACGCTGATGAACGTATACTTCAGCGTGACGCCGATCGAATTCCAGAACTGTTCGTCCTGGAACAGCTCTCGGTAATTGTCCGCCCCGATGAACACTGGCGTATTGATAATGTCGTACTCCGTGAAGCTGTAATAAAGGGAAGCCAGAATCGGGAATAACGCAAGTACGATGAATCCAAGCAGCCATGGGGAGACAAAAAAGTAGAACATCCTTCCCTGACGGCGGCTTTCCTTTGATGACCTCATTCGAGGGCCCCCTTTTTTTGTTTAAATGACTTGTACCCAAAAGTTAAAGCGCTTTAACTTTATTGACAAAAAAATAACGAAACCAGCGTGGCAATTATCGTAAACTCATGACAGTAATCATGCGGTTACAGCAATAATCTCGCGTTCAGCATTCTAGTCGAAAATAGTGTCGCCATTCACCAAAAGTTAAAGCGTTTTAACTTTCATTCACTTAATGCCTATTATAAGGGGAGCGACACGAAGTTGACAAGCGGAAATTTTGCGCTACCTTGTAACGGACTGACCGATGTTGTCCAGACAGCGAGATCTGCAAAAAAACGCACGAAGCCCGCTGGCTTCGTGCGCTCCTCTCCTTTATTTCCCTTCCGCATTCAAGCCTGCGACTTCCGCCTCTGTCAGCGCTCCTTGGTATACGCGAAGCTCGTCCATCAGACCTTGATACGGAGTATCCCACCAGTTGACGCCAAGCGCGAACATCGCGTTTGCAACGTTGAAAATGTTCGGGAAGTTCGTGCCCTCATATTTCTCGACGCCGTTAACATAAAGTCTAATGTCTCCGCCGTCGACCGTATATGCCAAATGCGTCCATTCGCCGGCCGGAATCGTCAAGCCGGACACCGCGTCATACCATCTGCCGCTGCCGGACCACACCATCGTATTGTTGCCTACCGGACCGCTTGGCACCAGGCTTACCCAGTTGCTGTTGTCCTTGGCGCCGAAGAAGGTCGTCGTGAATGGGGTAAGCAGATTCGGCTTCAGCCACAGCGCCACGGAATACGAATCGCCGGAAATGAGTCCGTTCGGCAGACGGACGCCGGAGGCGCCGTCGAATGACGCAGCCTTGCCGTTCTTGCCCTCTTCATACGTTATATTCCCGCCGTCCTGATCGATTCGGCTGCCCGTTGCCGTGCCCGCTGCAAACTGGCCGGAAGCGTCGTTCAAATCATTTTCAAAAGCAAAGTGTGCAGCCAGCCCTGCCGTTTGAAGCGGAAGCACCGTAATATTGAAAGCTTTCGTCGCTGTTACGCCGTCTTTGGATATGGTCGCCGTCAACACTGCCGATACGCTGCTCGCGCCAGCCGCAGGACGAACGATGACGCCGGTATCCGTTACGACCGAAGCATCCGAGGTTTGCCACGAGATTTGCGTATTGCGCGTTCCCGATGTCGGCAGAACCAGATTGTCGATGACATTCGCCGTGTCGCCGAGATCCAGAGCATTTACGACATCATCGACGCTCTGCTGAGCGGTTTTGTCGGACTGCCTGCTGCCCCAGATGGAGACGCCTTCACCCGACAGCGCCGTGAACGTCATCACATAGCTCTCCGAGACCGGATCCCATCCGCGTACAAATACGCCTTTATAGGTTGCTCCGTCAAGCGTAATTTCGGCTGTGTTATGGGCTGTCCTCTTCCAGCTGCCCGTCGCGTCGCCGGTAATCGTATGGTTGCTGTTCAACGTAACAAACTTCGAGTTTTCGATATCTGCCGAATTCAGCTTGCCATGGTTGATCAGCTTGTAATCGCCGACCACATCCGGATTGTGTACTTTGCTTAACGTTTCACCGGTGTAACGGTATGGCGCGACGACCGGCCATCCGTCTTTGTTCATAAACATCTGATGCACGCGCACCTCATGGTACTCGCCCGTTTGCGGGAACCGCGAGTGGAATACGAGGAATTGCTTGCCGGTTGCCGGATCGATATACACCGAGTTATGGCCCGGGGACACATAACCGACGCCGATGCCCGTTCCTTCGTCGCCGACCTTGCGGTCGAACAAGTAGTTGCCGATCAGCTTGTTGCCATACGAAGCGTTGATTGTATCGGCTGGCAATACCGCATTTTGCCCCTTGGCGTCTACGTACGGACCGTCCGGATTTTTTGAACGGAATTGGCGCATGTTGTAACCACCGTCTGCGCCCAGCCAGCCGTAGGTAACATACAAATAGTAGTACTTTGTGTTTTTGTCGTACACAATGTACGGGCCTTCGCCCGATTCATAGTAGCCGCCGGCGATTTTAACGCCGAAGTAACGGTCGATTATTCTGCCGTCCGAGGTTTGACCGTCCGCACCTGGATAGATCGCTTTGCCTGTCGCTTTATCGATTTCGAGCAGGAAGATGCCTCCGGACCACGAGCCGTATGTCATCCACAGCTTGCCGCTTTTGTCGTAGAACATCGTGGAGTCGATCGCGTTTGGATACATTTTGTTGTTGAACGTGCCGTTGTCATTAAACCATGCCTCGTTTTTGCCGCTAAGCTTGCCGCTGTCGACCAATGCTTTAATATTGGTGTTCGTCCATTTTTTATTAACCTTGCTGTTATTGTCGTAAGCCTCGTCTTGCGTAAATCCGGAATATACGATTGTGTCTCCATACGTATAAGGCCCTTCGATGCTTTGCGACACCGCAAAGCCGATCGCCGAGCGGATGTAAGTGGACGATGCGCTGTAGTACATCATGTAAGCGCCCTTGGAGCCGTCTTTGTTCATATAATCTTTATTATAAAATACGTCTGGCGCCCATACGGCATAACCGCCTTTGCTGTCGGAGTCATTCTCCCCCGCCCATGCGAAGGAACCCGCCAGATTGCTAGACAGATCGCCGAAAATCACATTGTTCGGCGTCGTGTAGCCGTTCGTGAACCGCGTCCAGTTAATCAAATCCGTCGATTTGGCCGCATCGATATGAGAGCCGAACGCGTAGAACGTGTCGCCGTCCTTAACGATCGAAGGATCGTGAACCGAAACGTTTTGAAAGACCGACGCAGCCGGCTCCGGCTGATTTTTGCGTGCCGATACGATTCCCGGAATAATTAGTGCACAAGCCAATAGCAAGATTGATATTTTATAAGCCCCTTTTTTCCGCAAGAAGAAACATCCCTTTCACTTTAGAATCAATGTAACCGCATACATTTTTTATGCCGTATCGCTCATATTCCACCCGGAAACGAATAGCCGTCGTGGTGCGGTCACCTTCGGCTATGTCGTTCTGGCTCCTGGTTATTCGAAAATCGGTTTGCCGTCTGCGCTCCACTGCAGCTTACGGACGAACGTATGACGGTTCGGATCGTACAACGGATCGCCGACGATTTCCTTGTACGTGCGGGCGTGGAAGACGAGGATGTCGTCCTGGCCGTTCTCCGACTTTGTGAAGCTGTTGTGGCCCGGACCGAACAGGCCGTTCGCCTCGTCCGTCTTCAGCACCGGCTGCGGCGACTTCGTCCAGGAGGCAGGGTCCATCAGATCAGCTTCTTCCGACGCTTCGAGCAGCCCCATGCAGTAATGATGGTTCGTTGCACTTCCCGAATAGGAGATGAAGATACGTCCGCCGCGCTTCACGACGGCCGCCCCTTCGTTCACGAGGAAGCCGATTACTTCCCATTCGTACTCCGGCTTCGTCAGCATGACGCCGTTCGCCGCCAGCGTCCACGGATTCGCCATCGGCGCGATATACAGGTTAGAGTTGCCTCTAATATCCGGATCTTTCTGCGCCCAGACGAGGTATCGGGTGCCGCGGTGTTCGAATGTCGTCGCGTCGAGGGCGAACGATTCCCACATCGTCTTGATCTGGCCTTTCTCGACCCACTCGCCTTCGAGCGGGTTCGCCGATGCGTTCTCCAGCACGAACATGCGGTGATCGAACAGCCCGTCGTTCGTCTCCGTCGTGCGGGCGGCGGCGAAGTAGATGTACCACTTGCTGTCGATGAAATGGATTTCCGGCGCCCAGATGTTCGCGCTCATTATGCCGGACGCGTGCTTCCGCCACGCGACGACCGGCTCCGCTTTCGCGAGCCCCGCGATCGTGCTCGCCCGCCGCACTTCGATCCGGTCGTATTCCGGCACGGACGCCGTGAAGTAATAGAATCCGTCGTCATGCTTGTAAACCCACGGATCGGCGCGCTGCAATATAATCGGTTGTTCCGTCGCCGCCGTTGTATTCTGTTCAATCATCGTCTCTCTCCCTCTCTAGCTCCAAAAAATGATATCGCCGCCTGCGCTCCTGCGCGCCATTACGCTTTCGGCGTCAGCCGCACAACCGCCACCGATGCCGGCGGCAGCTTCGCGGACAGCGTGCCGTCTACCCAGCGCGCTTCGTCGAACGAACGCTGCGCGACCCGGTCTGGCCGATCGAACGTGTTGTGTGCGAGAATGTCGTCTGCAGCGAGGATCGAGCCGTTCGCCGTGTAGCCGCCGGACGATCCTCGCAGCTCGACGAACAGTTCCGCCACGTTCACCGGGTCGAGGTTCGCAAGGCTGACGCTGATAACACCATCCTTGATCGATGCGGATACCGTCACCTGAGGCAGCTTCTTGCCGTGCCCCTCGTATTCGCCGAACGAGCCGTGGAGCGCGAGCGACTCGCCGTCTTGGTGCACCTTGAACATTTCGAGCACGTGGTAGGTCGGCGTGAGAAGCATTTTGTCCCCTTCCGTCAGGATGACGGCTTGCAGCACGTTGACCATCTGCGCGAGGTTCGCCATGTGCACCCGGCTGCAGTGCTTGTGGAACACATGCAAGTGAATCGCCGCAACAAGCGCGTCGCGCATCGTGTTCTGTTGATACAGGAAGCCCGGATTCGTGCCCGGCTCAGGCAAGAACCAAGTGCCCCACTCGTCGATGATCAAGCCAACTCGTTTGTTCGGATCGTACTGATCCATAATCGTGCTATGGCGCGTAATCAATTCGTCCATATAGAACGCCTTGGCCATCGTCTCCGCCCAGTCTTTCTCGTCGAAGTGAAGCGCAGGCTTCTTCTCTTCCCAGCTGCCCGGGATTGTATAATAATGAAGGCTGAGGCCGTCCATCAGGTGGCCCGCTTTGCGCATGAGCACCTCCGTCCAGCGGTAGTCTGCGACGTTCGCGCCGCCCGCGATCTTGTACAGGCGGTTATCGCCGTATTGCCGGACGTAAGTCTGATAATTACGGTATAGATCCGCGTAGTACTCCGGCTCCATGTTGCCGCCGCAGCCCCAGTTCTCGTTGCCAACGCCAAAATATTTCAGCTTCCACGGCTGCTCGCGGCCGTTCTCCTGCCGCCAGTTCGCCATCGGCGACTCTCCGCCGAACGTCATGTATTCGACCCATTCGCTCATTTCCTGCACCGAGCCGCTGCCGACGTTGCCGCAGATGTACGGCTCCGCGTCCAGCAGTTCGCACAATTGGAAAAATTCATGCGTGCCGAAATGATTATTTTCCACGACGCCGCCCCAATGCGTATTGACCATCCGCTTGCGCGATTCGCGCGGGCCGACGCCGTCCTTCCAATGGTATTCGTCCGCGAAGCAGCCGCCCGGCCAGCGAAGATTCGGGATGTTCAGCTTGCGAAGCGCTTCGAGCACGTCGTTCCGGATGCCTCTCGTATTCGGAATCGGCGAATCTTCGCCGACCCATAGTCCTTCATAAATGCAGCGGCCCAGATGCTCCGCGAAATGTCCGTAGATATGGCGGTTAATGGTGCCGACCGTCCAGTCGGCGTGTACGACTACTTTGTGTGTGGTCATCGTGTGGTTTGTCTCCTTTATCTATGTGGTAGTGAAAAGCTGCTCCTATCCTTTGATGCCCGTCAGGGCGATACCTTCAATGAAGAAACGCTGCGCGAACGCGAACAGAATCAGCGTCGGCACGAGCGCGACGACCGCGCCGGCCATGATGAGCGTCCATTCCGTCACGTAATAGGACGAGAAGGAAGCGAGCTCGAGCTGGAGCGTATATTTCTCCGGCGTGTTCAAGTAGATAAGCGGTCCCAGGTAATCGTTATAACCCGCGTTGAAGGACAGAATGCCTTGCGTGATAAGTGCCGGCTTCGTAAGCGGAATAATGATTTTCAGGAAAATGCCGAAAGGGTTCATCCCGTCGATCTTCGCCGCATCCTCGAGCTCGTCGGGGAGCTGCTTAATGAATTGGCGTAAGAAGAAAATCGTCATCGGCGCGCCGAACATGCCCGGAATAATAAGCGGCTTCCAACTGTCCGTCCAGCCGAATGTCTTAAACATAATAAACGCCGGAATCATCATGACCGCGCCGGGAATAACCATTGTTCCGACGAGCGTCATGAACAGCTTATCGCGCCCCGGGAAGCGCAGCTTCGCGAATGCGTAAGCGGACAATGCGCAGACGAACAGGCCGATCACGAGCGTCGGAACGACGACGATCATCGTATTGAAGAAGCCTCGGATCATGTGCGCATCCGTAAAAATTAACTTGTAGTTCTCCCAAGCGATCGTCGACGGTATCCACTGCGGCGGATACGAGAACACTTCGCCGTCCGGCTTGAGCGACGTGGACAGCATCCACAGGAATGGTACCGCCATTATGATGCCGCCGAAGATCAGCAGCAGATAGACGACCGTATTGGTGAGGAACTCACCTTTTTTCAACTCTCGGCGTCCGGTTGCCGTTTGCGTACTCATGGATTCGTATCCCCCCTTAGTTGTAGTGGACCCACCGCTTGGACAGCAGGAAATTGATGAGAAGGACAAACATAATAATGATGCCGATAAACCAAGCGATCGCGGACGCGTAGCCCATCTCGCTGTACTCGAACGCTACGGTGTACAGGTAGTACACGATCGTCGTTGTCGAGTAGTTCGGCCCGCCGCCCGTAAGCAGCTGGAACCGCGGGAAGTCCTGTAGCGCGCCGATGAGCGACGTAATCAAGATGAAGAACGTCACCGGCGAAATGCCCGGAATCGTAATGTGGATGAACTTGTTCCACCCTCCTGCTCCATCGACCGTCGCCGCTTCGTACAGGGACGATGGGACGTTGCCGAGCGCAGCTAGATACAGGATGATGCTAACGCCCATGCCGCCCCAGACGCCTTGGATGATGATGGCGATCATCGCCCAATTCTCGTCGACGAGCCATGCAGGCGGATTCAGGCCGATCTGGCCCAAATAGTAGTTGAGCAAGCCGAAGTCGGCGTTAAAGATCCATTGCCAGATCATCGCGAGCGCGACGATCGAGCAGATCGTCGGCAGGAAAAACATCATCCGGAAGAAATTTCTTCCGCGCAGCTTCCGGTCGAGCAGCATCGCAACGCACAATGCCACGATCATGCCGATCGGCACGCCGAGCGCCGCGTAGAACGTGTTCCACAACGTCTTCCAGACGAGCGGATCGTTCGTCAGGGCGCGTTCATAGTTCTCGATGCCCGTAAATTCGGCGGGCTGGCCAAAGTTAAACGTCGTTAGGCTCATATAGAGCGAATTCACAAGCGGATAAAGCAGAAATACAAGCACGCCGATGAACGGCGGGGCGATGAACAGGAACCCCCACCACATCTCATTGCGGTAGAGCGACTTTCTTTTGGTCGGTTTCACTTGCGCGGTAGTCGTCGCATTGGCATTCATCAGGGCTGGCCCCCTTCTTGATTTGTTCCGGGTAAATAAGGAAGCTGGAGCGCGGACGCGCGCGGCGTCCGCGTTGCAGCTTCCCGTTATGATTTATTGAAAGAGCTCCGGATTGCCTTCCTTCAAGTCCTTCTCGACCAGCGGCTTCAGCTTCGCGAAGAAGTCGACTGCCGATTCTTTGCCGGTCCAGAACTTGCTTAGGTTTTGGCTCAGCGTATCAAACCACTTGCCGTTCGGCAGGTACGTCCACGGACCTGGCAGCTGGCCTTCGCCCGCCTTGACGAACACTTCCGGATGCTCCGGCTTCTGGCCTGGCTGCGTATATACTTCGTCGTCAGCCATCGATTTGAAGTTCGGAATTTGGAAGCCGAGCTCCGTCATCTTCGTTTGTCCTTCGATACCCGCGAAGAATTCAACCAGCTTGAACGCTTCCTCAGGATGCTTCGACTTCGCGTTGACGCCGAGGCCGACCGAGCCAGACCAGCCGTTCGTCCACGTGCCGTTGCCCGACGGAATCGGCGCAACGTCCCAATCGAACTTCAGCTTGCGGTATGTCGGTACCATCCAGCGGCCGCCCGTAATCGTCGCGAGCTTGCCCGCCTCGAACATTTGGCCGTCGTTCATCGATTGCAGCGCGCGGGAATCCGGCACGACCTTGTGCGTATTCGTCAGATCGTAGATAAATTGCATCGCTTCTGCAGCCGCCGGCTCGTTCACTACGAATTGCGTACGGTCTTCGCTCAGGACGGCACCGCCGTTGCCCCATACGAAGCCTTCCCACCATACCGGGCCTGCGCCGTAAATGTCGGTCTTGCCGTCGCCGTTCTCGTCGACCGTCAGCTTCTTCCACATCTCAAGCGCTTGCTCCCAATTCATCGGCGTCTCTGCGCTTGGGTAAGGAACGCCCAGCTTGTCGAAAATCGTTTTGTTATAGTACATAACCGTCGGGCCGATATCCTTCGGCAGCGCGTAGTAGCCGCCAGTACCCGTAATTTTGCCGTCGTAACGGTAGCGGTTCAGACCGCCTTCCCACATGTCGTTCAGGTCCAGCTTGTCGCTCGACTCGACGTACTGCGTGATGTCGAGGAACGCGCCTTGCTTCACCCAGCGGGGGAAGTCGCCGTCGCTCGTGAAGATAACGTCCGGCGCCGAGTTGCCGGCGATCATCGTGTTCATCTTCGTGGTATAATCGTTAGGAATGTGAATGAATTTCACTTTGATATTTGGATACGCTTTCTGGAATTCGCCGAGTACCGCTTCGAACACTTTGCGCTCGTCCGGCGCTCCCCACGACGAGATGGAGATTTCGACGTTCTCCGCAGGCGCTTGTTCGCCGCCTCCGTTCGCCGCGTTGTTGCTCGCCGCACCGTCGTTGCCTGCGTTGTTGCCGCCGTTGTTGCCGCTGCACGCCGTCACGATCAGCGCGATAATCAGCGTGAGGATCATAATCGAACCTTTTTTCATCTGTTTCATAACCTCCTCGTTATTGGTAAAACGAATGACAAGCCCCCGTAATAGCGCTTACATGTTACTTCTGAAAAAACGTCATCCCTCCTGACCGTGCGGCAGCTTATAAGCAAACGATACCAATATTACCAGCTCATGAATGCCGCCCACAATGCTTTACATAAATGTGAAGTATTTCGTAGATGACTGTTATATTTAGCATATTAAAGCGCTCCTATCGTTTTGTCAACGGATAATTATCAAATATTTCATGTTTTTATTAAACTATTCGCAAATAACGTTATATTTTCGACCGTCTATGAATCCCCTTGTCAAATATCAAGTAGGTAAGGTATATTTAATATAAAAATGAACTATTAGAAGAGGTCGCATGGAGACAACCGTATCGGAGAACAATCTCCCCCTATTCGAGGCATTGGCCAGCAACGTCCGAATCAAGATCATGGAGCTGCTCGGACAGAAGCCAATGATCATGAAAGACTTGGCAGCAGCGCTCGGACTCAGCAATTCTATTATTACGATGCACGTCAAGAAGCTCGAGCGGGCCGACCTGGTCCGCACGGAGATGATTCCCGGCAAGGGCGCTTCGCAGAAGCTTTGCACGTTGGTCGCCGACCGGATTGAGCTCGTGTTCCCGAGCAAAGGGCTCATTCCGCGCAACTTCCATATTTCCAACATCTCGATCGGTCATTTCACCGACTTCGACGTCAAGCCGACTTGCGGTCTGGCCTCCAAGTACAAGATCATCGGAGACGGCTTCGACGATCCGCGTTACTTCCTCGACCCGGAGCGCGTCGACGCCAAAATTTTGTGGTTTTCAAAGGGGTTTATCTCGTACAAAATCCCGAACTACCTGAAGCCCGATGAAGAGCCCGAAGAGCTTGAAATGACGATGGAGCTCGCTTCCGAAGCCCCGCTCTCCAATGAGCATTGGCCTTCCGACATCTCGTTCTCGTTCAACGGCTTCCCGATCGGCAAATGGACGAGCCCCGGCGACTTCGGCGGCACTCGCGGCAAGTATACGCCGGAATGGTGGAATATCGAGATGAACCAGTACGGCCTGCTCGTCCATATCCGAATCAACGGCGACGGCACGTTCATTGAAGGAACGAAGGTGTCGGACTACACGATCGACAACGTCGACATTAATCGGCTGCAGTGGGACCTCAAGCTCGAGGTCAAGGAAGACGCGAAGAACATCGGCGGACTGACGATCTACGGCGCCGGCTTCGGCAACTACTACCAGGACATCGTCAGTAAGCTCACGTACATTGACCGAAAGAATGCCTATTAAAAGCTGCCCGCCTCTTGATTTCCGCAAGCGAATCGTTATAATACTTTATAAATAAGTGTTCAAAAAGTTTGGTTATCAGTACCGAGAAGATTGAATGAAGCTAGAAACTGAGTAGCGGAGCGTAGCAGAGCTACGTGAGCAACGGAAGGTTCGGCTGAATTCAATATTCGATGTCGAATAAGCTTCTGGGATTACTTCGTAATGGGAAGCGTACTTTTTGAACAACCTCTAAAACGTCAATGAACGGGACAGTAGTTGTCGGGCAAAGTTGCCAAGCGAGCCGGGATGGTGAGAGCCGGTCAACGGCCGACGAACGAAGAGGACCCGGGAGACGACTCTCCGAAGGGCGAAGCGCGCTCCTAGGGCAGTCCGGTTCGGCACCGTTACGGCTAAGATAAGATCCGGCTCTTTCGTGAGCTTCGGATAATGAGAGTGGCACCGCGGGCACATCCCCGTCTCTAACAGAGACGGGGATTTTTTGCGTTCCCGCGCGAATAGAAGGAGGAATCGATATGTTCAATGTATGGGCAGCCGACAGTCTGGCTCCGCATCTCCCGTTAACGAAAGAAGAAATCCTGTCCTTGCTGGAATATCCGCCGAACGACGAGCTCGGCGACGTCGCTTTGCCTTGCTTCGCGCTGGCCAAGACGATGAAACAAAGTCCGCAGCTGATCGCGCGGCAGCTCGCGGATACGATCAGCCATCCATCTTTCCTTGCGGAGGCGGCCGGGCCTTATTTGAACTTCAGGCTGAACCGGTCGGCGTTCGGCGAAGAGCTCCTGCGCGCTGTCCGCGCGGACGCGTTCTGGCGTCCGAATATTGGCGGCGGCAAGCGCGTCATCATCGACATGTCGTCCCCCAACATCGCCAAGCCGTTCGGCATCGGACATCTGCGCTCAACGATGATCGGCAACGCGATCTATCGCATCCTGCGGGAGGTCGGTTACGATACAGCGAACGTCAATCATCTTGGAGACTGGGGCACCCAATTCGGCAAAATGATTACCGCCTACCTCAGATGGGGCAATCCGGCCGATATTCAGGCAAGCGACAACGCCACGAAGGAGTATCTGTCGCTGTACGTGAAGTTTCACGAGGAAGCCGAGCGGCATCCCGAACTGGAAGACGAAGCAAGGGAATGGTTCCGCAAGCTGGAAACCGGGGACAAGGTGGCAACGGAGCTATGGCGCGAAATGATCGGAGAAAGCTTAAAGCAGTTCAATAAGCTGTACGATCGGCTTGGCGTGACGTTCGACCACGTGCTTGGCGAGAGCTTTTACAACGATAAAATGGATGCGGTAATCGAGGAGCTGCGCCGCACGGGGCTGCTGGAGGAAAGCGACGGCGCAATGGTCGTCCGGCTGGACGAATTCGGAAAGCCGCCTTGCCTGCTCGTCAAGTCCAACGGCACGTCCATCTACGCGACCCGCGACCTCGCTACCGCCTTATACCGCCGCAACGAAATGGACGGATCTCTGCTGCTTTATGTCGTAGGGGGCGAGCAGTCCCTCCACTTCCAGCAGGTGTTCCGCGTGCTCGAGAAGATGGACGGCTCATGGGAAGGGCGTTGCAAGCACATCCCGTTCGGGCTGATGATGATGGAAGGCCAGAAGATGTCCACCCGCCGCGGCAAGGTGCTGTTCCTGGAGGATGTGCTGAACGAAGCGGTCGAGCAGGCGAAACGAATCATCGAAGCAAAAAATCCCTCGCTCCGCGACAAAGAAGCCGCGGCCGAGGCGATCGGCATCGGGGCCGTCGTGTTCGGCGATTTGAAGAACACGCGCACGCTCGACGTCGATTTCTCCTTATCGGAGGTGCTCACCTTCGAAGGCGAGACCGGCCCCTACTTGCAGTACACGTACGCGAGAACGTCCAGCATTCTGCGCAAGGCGGCAATGTCGCCCGGATCGGAGGCCTTGTCGCCGAACGGCGCGCCGGACGCAAGCCCTGCCGGCAATTTCGGCGCGGCAGCCGCCCCTTATGCCCTGCCGCTTCGCGACGCTGACTTCGGCCTTGCGGACAACGCATATGCTTGGCCGCTTCTGAAGCTCGTCGCGTTTTACCCTGCGCGCCTTAGCCAGACAGCCGAACGCTACGAGCCGTCTATCCTAGCCCGTTACCTGCTCGAGCTGGCGCAAGCGTTTAACCGTTTCTACCATCACGTGAAGGTGCTGGAAGGAAGCGAATCCGAGCAGGCGTTCAAGCTTGAGGTCGTAAAAGCGGTCTCGGATCTGCTACGCAAGGGACTCGGCCTGCTCGGCATCCGCGCGCTGGAGGAATTGTAATTGCGAAGGCTCGCCGGCTTGCCGAGACATCGAAGGATTCTGACTAGTAAACCCTCGCTTCGACTAGAAAAATATTCTTAGCGTTAAAACGTGCAAGGCGTCCGTCGACCTAGATGGACGCCTTTCTTTTGCGATAGCATTTTTTCAGTTGTTCGCAGCCATTCATTCCCCATTGTTCGGCAGGATCAGCCAATGCTCGACGGATTATATCGACATTTTCTATATTTGTAAATTTTTATCCTATCTGGAGACGTATTTCCCCCTTCCGAACTTCCATGCTTCGTCCCATGATGAGAAGGTAAGGTTCAAGATACCTTAACAAAATCTCGCAAAGGAGGCTCTCCCCTCACCGCTCCCCCCTCATCATGATTCTGCCCTACACCTTAGACTTGCACATGACGGTTATGCTGCAATGTTCGAATATCTTAATCGAGGTGATATGGTGTACTTATTAACCCGAAAGCCCTTAATGAAACCCCTCGTTCTGTTACTCTGTTTGACCCTACTCCTCAGCTCTTTCTTAAACCTTTCTATGATTTACGCAGCCGATGAAATACCTGTACAGGTTCCCGAAGCCCCGCAAAATCTAAGAGTCGATACGATTACGGCTACCAGCGCAACGATCCAATGGGATCATGTCGCGGCGAAAAACGACATCGACGTGTGGCACGCGGAACCGGCCGCGGGAAGCGACGGTTACTTCACATGGGGGAATAGCGGAAGCAGGACGATCGAAAATCTCCAGCCGAACACGACTTACAAGCTCTATGTGACTTGGTTTGAACGGCCTGCCACGAGAGCACATAAAAGCAATATAATCGAATTCACTACGCTCGCGGGGGAAGTCGAACAACCTCCTGCAGTAGGGCCAAAAAACTTGAAAGTCAAGAAGGTGACTCATAATACCGTAGAGTTAACTTGGGATCCCTCGCCTACTATCAAACATTACTGGATTTGGGACCAGAATAATAAGTACATTTTTTGGGCCAACGACGGCGCCCAAACCGTAGGCGGCCTAACCCCGAATACGACTTATTCCTTCTATGTCGGCCCGGACGGCATACAAGCCGCTAACCTGATGCCGGAACAAAAAAGCAATCTCGTTACGTTTACGACACTAGAAGATACAAGCCAATATAAAGAGCCTCCTCTGACGCCGCCGCAGAACTTGAAGGTAACGGGCGTGACGCCAAGCAGCGTGACCTTCGCTTGGGGAGGAAGCCCTGGCGCGGACGGTTACGACTTCTATGCGAATAACGGCTGGGTAGACGGCGTATGGGACGGCTCCAACAAGTTTACGTATACCGTTCCCGAATCTAAGCGGACAGCCGGCACCGCTTTTACGTTCTTCGTTGGCGCCCAAGATTCCGTGAAGAAGAAGGTATCCGCGAACAGCAACACCGTCAAATTGACTTGGGGAGAGCTCGCGGCCCCGCAGGATTTGCAGGTTGTGACGGCGAATCGAACGACCGTAGCGCTAGGCTGGGCGCCGACTCCGGGAGCTGCCGCTTATGACGTTTATCAGGACGGCGAGCTTATCGGGACCGGCAACTCCAACCGATACACGGCAACCGGATTGACGGAAGGACAATCCTTCTCCTTCACGGTCAAAGCCAAAAATGCTCTTTGGCAGTCGCCGGCAAGCGATCCAATCGCATCTGTACCGGGTGCGGATTATACGAATGTTACCTACTACACTTCCTGGTCGCTGTCCGAAGAAGGACGTAATTTCAAACCGACGGATATTGACGTCTCTCAAATTACCCATATCAACTACGCTTTCGCGGATCTATGTTGGCGAAAATACGGGTCCGGACCAGCCGAATGCCAGAATAAAGACGTGCCGCTGCAATCCGGCTATGTGTATGACGGCGAGGTTATTATTGGAGATCCGGAGTTCGATCTTGTCAACTTCGAAAGTTTCGCCGCAATCAAAGAAACCGATCCGCATCTAAAGCTCCTTGTCTCCGTTGGCGGATGGTCTTGGTCGAACAACTTCTCCAACATGGCCGCTTCCGAAGTAACCCGCCGCGCGTTTGCCGATTCCGCTGTCAAGTTCATACGCGAATACGGATTGGACGGACTCGACATTGACTGGGAATACCCGGTTGAGGGCGGTGAAGAAGGCAATGTCCACTCTCCCGATGACGATATTAACTTTACGAAGATGATGCACGCTTTGCGCGAAGCGTTCGATGCCGCCGGTTCCGAAGACGGCAGATACTATTTGATCACCATCGCGTCCGCTCAAGGCGATAATTTCGTCGTCAACGCGGATCTGGCTAATTCGTCGCAATACCTCGATTTCATTAACATCATGGCGTACGATTACAGCGGAAGCTGGGAGCTGCTGGCCCATCATAACGCTCCGCTTTATTACGATAAGAACCATCCGCGCGAGTCGGCGGCCCGGGCAAACGTGAGCGGCGGCGTCAATGGCCATCTCGGCGGCGGCGTACCGGCCCATAAGCTGGTCATGGGAATCCCTTTCTACGGCAAAGGCTGGAGCGGCTGTGCAGAAGGCGGCCAATATCAAACTTGTACCGCGATCCCCGGGGGTACATGGGAGGCAGGCGTCTTCGACGTAGCCGATATCGAGAATAATTACGTCGGCAAAAACGGCTACGTAAAACATTGGAACGAAGCTTCCAAAACGGCTTACCTATGGAACAGCGAGACGGGGACGTTTATCACGTATAATGACGAAACGTCGATGAAGTATAATGCTTCCTTCGTCAAATCGCTGAATCTCGCCGGCGTCATGAGCTGGGAGGTCAGCGGAGACCGTAATCGCACCCTGCAAGATCAGCTGGCGCATGATCTGCCAATTAACGGAACGGTAAATGACGCCGCGCTCAAAGCGCCAACGCAGCTTGAAGTCGTTGGCAAGGGACGTTACAGCGCGCAACTGAAGTGGACTGCATCCGAAGGCGCCGACGCGTACGAAGTTTACGCGAACCGCCAGTACATCGGAACGACAGCCGGTACTTTGTTTACGGTAGAAGGGCTGAAGGCAGGCACCCATTATTCCATCTACGTGCTTGCCGTCGCCAAGGATGAAACCCAAATCGATGAGGTTTCTCCGGCAAGTATCATAAGCGTAACAACGGATGCCGAAACGTATTATATTCCGCCCGCCAAGGACAAAAACGAACTGGATGCCAAGGTTACGAAACAAAACGACGGGCTGACGATCGAAGTGTCGGAATCCTCCGCTCTGGCTACGATCAAGGCCAACGATTCCACCGCTTTCAAGATTACGGCAGATGCTTCGGCGGGCAACGTTGACGTCTTGTTACCGAAGGCCGTTGCGGAAGCGCTCGCGGCCAAAGGCGAAGACGCCCAAATCTCCATCGTCTGGGGCGACATCACGTACGTCATTCCGGCCGGTGCCCTCGACCTAGGCTCGGACATCCGCATCTCTCTCGCTCCTCCGGCTAGCGAAGTCGGCGAAACGATCGACGGGCTGGCGGGAGACGGCGAACTAACGCTGCTCGTCGACCCAATGGACTTCCAAATCGCGAAGAAAACCGAAGACGGGACGTACGAGGAAGTCGCCGATTTCGGCGGCAATCTGTTCAGACGGATCTTCACGCTGGATGGCGAGAACTTGGATGCCGATCGGTTGGTCGGCGTTCTGTATCTGCCGGAGAGCGGAGAGTTCCGGCCTGTGGCAACCATCGTGACCGAGAATGAAGACGGCACGGTTACGGTCGAGCTGCTGCGGGACGGCAATAGCATTTACGCTATCGTGGAGTCCGAATTCGATTACGAAGACGTCACGATGGACTGGGCGCGCGAAGCCGTGGAAGCGGCGACTGCAAGCCTGCTGATCTCCGGCAACAGCGCGACCGAATTCGGTGCCTCCGATGACATTACGCGCGCCGAATTCGTGTCGATGATCGTGAAGGCATTCGGTATCTTGCCGGATTACGCCGCCGAATCGTTCGCCGATGTCGAAGCCGGTTCCGAGTTCGCGGGCGACATTGCCGCGGCGGTAGAAGCTGGCCTGGTCACAGGCAAAACGGACGACACGTTTGATCCAAACGGCACCATCACACGCCAAGAAATGGCGGTCGTTCTGGGCAGGGCGCTTGGATACGCCGGTCTGGCGAACGAGGCGGATGCGGCGGTGCTTGACCGCTTCGCGGACCGCGCGTCGATTGCTTCCTATGCGGAAGGTTCCGCGGCTTGGCTGGTCGAGCTCGGCATTCTGAAAGGCGTGTCCGAGACGGCGTTCAGCCCGACGACGAACGTGACGAAAGCACAAGCGACCGTAGCCGTCATTCGTTTGCTGGCGTCTTTCGAATAAGCATCGAAATACTAGGGCCGGCCAGCATGTTCTGGCCGGCCTCATCATCCCGAGGGGTTCGCCCTCCGCTTCCATGTGAAGCCGGAGGGCGAACTCCTTTTTTTCTACGACTGCTAATTAACGAACAGCAGCCATCGGGGCGCGCGTTCCGCGCTGTAGGTACGTTTCGTGGACCTACAGCCGCCTCGGAGCGCGCGTTCCGCGCTGCAGGTACGTTTCGCGGACCTACAGCCGCCTCGGGGTGCGCGTTCCGCGCTGCAGGTACGTTTCGCGGACCTACAGCCGCCTCGGGATGCGCGTTCCGCGCTGCAGGTACGTTTCGCGTACCTGCAGCCATCGGACTGGCGACTTGTTTTTGGAAGGATCTTCTTTACGCGGGAGAGCTCGTCTGATACAATAACTTCGAATAATTGTTAACCAATAATATTAAATACAGGTTAACAATAAAACGATAAGGAGATGCTTATGACTTCGCAATATGATCGTCTTGCCGCCATGAATAAGGCCCATGTATGGCATCCTTTTACGCAAATGAAGGATTACTGTAACGGCGACCCGCTCATCATCGAACGAGGCGACGGCATTATGCTTTACGATCTGCACGGACGCGGTTATTATGACGGATTTTCTTCCGTCTGGCTTAACGTGCACGGCCATAACGTACCCGAGCTGAATGCGGCAATCACGGAGCAACTAGGAAAAGTTGCCCATTCCACCTTGCTCGGCATGGCCAATGTACCCGCCATTGAACTGGCCGAGAATCTGGTACGGATCGCACCCAAGGGGCTGACCAAAGTCTTCTATTCGGATTCGGGGGCTACCGGCGTCGAAATCGCGATCAAGATGGCCTTCCAATATTGGCATAACCGGGGAATACGCGGCAAGTCGTCGTTCGTCACGATGAACCACGCCTATCACGGCGACACCATCGGCGCCGTCAGCGTCGGCGCGATTCCGCTCTATCATGAGAAATTCCGCCCGATGTTGTTCTCGCCGCACATCATCCCGTATCCGAACGCCTACCGGCACCCAGGCGGGGCGGACGGCGCCGCCGAAGCGACGCTCGCGGCACTTCGCTCCTTGCTCGAGACGCGGGGGAACGAAATTGCGGCGCTCATCGTGGAACCGATCGTGCAAGGGGCCAG
This sequence comes from Paenibacillus sp. LHD-117, assembly GCF_030929555.1. Classification (GTDB taxonomy): domain Bacteria; phylum Bacillota; class Bacilli; order Paenibacillales; family Paenibacillaceae; genus Pristimantibacillus. Next base: position 130,810 of record NZ_JAVFVT010000009.1, read on the forward strand.
CGGCATCATCGTGATGCCTCCCGGATGTTTGCGCGCGATCGCCGATCTGTGCCGGGAGCACGGCGTGCTGCTGATTGCGGACGAAGTCGCGACCGGCTTCGGACGGACCGGCGCCATGTTCGCTTGCGAGCTCGAAGGCGTCTCCCCCGACCTGCTCGTCGCCGGCAAAGGCTTGACTGGCGGTTACTTGCCCCTGGCCGCCACGCTTGCGACCGACGAGGTCTATCAAGCGTTTTATGCCGATTACGAGGAACAAAAAACGTTTTTCCACGGGCACTCCTTTACGGGAAATCCGCTCGGCTGCGCCGTTGCGTTAGCGAGCCTGCAGCTGCTTGAAGATCGGGGCATCGTGCAGAGCGTTAACGGGAAAGCGGCGTTTGCGGCGCGGCGGCTTGAGGCTTTGGTGGACCTGCCCCACGTCGGCGATATCCGGCAGCAGGGACTGATGGTCGGGATCGAGCTTGTTCGCGATAAGATCACCCGCGAACCGTACGACTGGACGGAGCGCGTCGGCGTTCTCGTCTGCCAACGCGCAAGAGAGCTGGGCATGTTGACTCGCCCGCTCGGGAACGTCATCGTTTTTATTCCTCCGCTTGTCAGCACGACAGCCGAGCTCGAAGCCATGCTCCATATTCTTGCCTCCGCGATTCGCGACGTCACGGAATCCGGATGGAGGCCAGAGCGATGAAACGTTGGCGCGGCCTCTTCGTCACAGGCACGGATACCGGCGTCGGCAAAACCGTAATTACGGCCGCAATCGCAGCCGCGCTCCGGTCGGACGGCATGAACGCAGGCGTTTGGAAGCCCGTGCAATCCGGCGCGCTTCTTGGCAGCGGTAATACCGACGCCGAAGTAGTGGCACGCATGGCGGGATTAGAAGAGAAGCCGGAGCGCATCGCGTCCTTTACGTTCGAACCGCCGTTAACGCCCATGCTAGCGGCAAGGCATTCCGGGGTTTCCTTGCGATTGGAAGACATACTTGCGGCAGGCGAAACTTTAGCCGCACGTTACGATGCGCTGGTGATCGAAGGCGCGGGCGGCGTCGCCGTCCCGCTCACCGACGACGCGCTTGTCGTCGACCTGATCACCGAGCTTCGCGTGCCGGTACTGATCGTCGCGCGTTCCGGCCTTGGCACCGTCAACCATACGCTGCTCACCGCGGCATTGCTGCGCCAGCGGCACATTCCGATAGCGGGCGTCGTCATGAACGACTATATGTCGGAGCCGGATGACCCCAGCGTCGCCACGAACGCGGAGCTTATCGAACAATACGGCGGTCTGCAAGTGCTCGGCCGGTTCCCGCGCCTAAGCAATCCGATGAACCGGGAATCGTTGGTACGGGCCACCAAAGAATCGATCAGACTTACGTCCTTATTTCCGAAAAAATACGAGGAGTGAACGAGATGAAATCAGCCATGGCTTATACGGATTGGCAGCAGCTAGGCTATAAGGCGCTGAACGGGGAGCGGTTGTCCATGCCCGAAGCGCTTGCCGTGCTTGAAGCCGATGACGACGAAGTATTGTCGATCCTGCATGCCGCATTCAAAGTGCGGAAGCACTATTACGGCAAAAAGGTGAAGCTGAACATGATCATTAACGCCAAAAGCGGCTTATGTCCGGAAGATTGCGGCTATTGCTCGCAATCTATCGTATCCACGGCGCCGATTAAGAGATATGCCTTGCTGGACAAGGAGACGCTTCTAGCGGGCGCCCGCGAAGCCATGGCGCGCAAAGCGGGCACTTATTGCATCGTGGCAGCCGGCAAAGGTCCGACGAACAAAGAGCTGGATCAGGTGATCGAAGCCGTCAAGGAAATCCGTGAATCGATGCCCCTTAAGTTATGCGCATGTCTCGGCATTCTGAACGAAAGTCAAGCCGAGCGACTCTCGGCCGCGGGGGTGCATCGGTACAACCATAACTTGAATACCAGCAAGGCGAACTATCCCTCGATTACGACGACGCATACCTACGACCAACGGATCGAGACGGTGGAACGGGCAAAAAGGCAAAACATGTCCCCTTGCTCCGGCGTCATCATCGGAATGGGAGAGACGAATGAAGAAATCGTCGAAATGGCCTACGCCCTCCGGGAGCTCGATGCCGACTCCATCCCCATCAACTTCTTGAACGCCATCGCCGGAACTCCGCTTGAACACGCGGGACGCACGCCGGCGCTGAAGGCGCTGAAAGTGTTGGCCTTGTTCCGTTTCTTGTGTCCGGCCAAGGAAATCCGCGCGGCGGGCGGACGCGAAGTCAGCCTGCGCTCCTTGCAGCCTTTGTCGCTGTTCGCTGTGAACTCCCTGTTCGTCGGCGACTATTTGACAACGGAAGGCCAGGACGCGGCAGCCGATCACGCCATCATCGAAGATCTCGGATTCGAGATCGAAGAATGCGCGCTATAAGGCGGTATCTCAGATGATGAACTGGATGGAACAGCATCTCGCGGCGTTAACCCACGCTTCCCTTGAACGCACGCTGCGCGCAAGCGCTCCCGTGAAGGATCGGTCAGGCTGCGCGATGCGAGGCGGGCGCGTACTGCTCAACCTGTCGTCGAATGATTACTTGGGCTTATCCGGCCACCCGGCCATCGCAAAAGCGATGAGCCAATCGCTGGCAGCCGAGGGCGCCGGTTCGGGGGGATCGCGGCTCGTCACCGGCAACCGGGAAACGTACGAGAGGCTGGAGCAGGGGCTGGCCGACTGGCAGCAGAGCGAATCGGCGATCGTATTCTCGAACGGCTATATGGCCAACAGCGGCGTCATTAGCGCGCTCGTCGGGCGCGGCGACGTCGTGTTCAGCGACCGGCTTAACCATGCCAGCATCGCCGACGGCATTACGCTCAGCAGAGCCGAACATGCGAGGTACCGACATTTGGACATGGAGCATCTGCAACGATTGCTCAATAAACACAGCGGTGCAAGGCGCAAGCTCATCGTCACGGACGCCGTATTCTCCATGGACGGCGACAAGGCGCCGCTCCGCGAGCTTGCCGAGATCAAGCAAAAGCACGGCGCGATGCTAATGGTCGATGAAGCCCACAGCGGGGGAATCTATGGCCGCCGCGGCGAAGGATTATGCCATTCGCTCGGGCTGCATGGCGACGTGGATATTCACATCGGGACGTTCGGCAAAGCATTCGGCGTCTATGGGGCCTATGCGAGCGGAAGCAGCGCGTTAACAAGGTGGCTGGTCAACAAAGCGCGCCCGTTCATCTATTCGACGGCTTTGCCTCCCTCTATCATCGCGGGTATCGCCGAATCGCTGGAGCTGGTCCAGCAAGCGCATTGGCGCCGCGAGAGCCTGTCCCGGGCCGGGATGCGGTTTCGAGAAACGCTTAGGAGCGCCGGCTTTCAAGTCGATGCCGGAGATTCGCCGATCGTTCCGCTTCGAATCGGCCATCCGGAGACAGCCCTGCGCTTCGGCTCCGCCCTCGAAGAGGAAGGCATTCTAGCGGTTGCCATCCGGCCGCCTACGGTGCCCGAAGGCACCTCTCGAATCCGTTTCTCACTGTCGGCGGCTCATACTCCGGAGGAGCTCGACCATGCCGCCGAACGAATTCGAAAAACAGGATTGTCATTGGGGGTGTTGAAGCCATGACCGGCTCGATCTTATGGCTAAAAGGATGGAGCATGCCGGCTTCGACGTTCGAGCCGCTTATCGCTTTGCTTCCGGACTATGCCCATATCGCACCGGATTACAGCAGCGCCGGCACGCCGGAGGAGATGCTGGGCATCGTGGAACAAGCCGCCGGCTCCCCCGCCCTCCGCAGGCCGCTGATCATCGTTGGTTGGTCGCTCGGAGCCACGCTCGCGCTGCGGCTCGCCGACCAAGGCCTAGCGGACGGTCTCGTGCTGGTCGCAGGGAATGCCCGTTTCGTTCGCCCCAAAGTTCAGCTTGGGCTGGGCTGGCCGGATGCCCATCTTCGGCATATGATCGCTTCGATCGCGAAAAACCGGCAGGACGCGGAATCCGCGTTCAGGCAGCTTCTTTTATCGGATTCCGAAAAGGGATCAGGTCTTGAAGCCCTGCTTCCCCCTGCGGGCAGTTGGTCTAGCTCGGCGCTTATCGCTGGCTTGGAACTGCTTCGGCGCGAGGACCGCCTATCCCGATTGCCGGCCGTCGCATGTCAGGTTCTGATCATACACGGCCGTGAGGATCGGGTATGTCCTTTCGGCGCTGCCGAAGAACTGTACGGGGAAATCCCAAACGCCGCGCTCCTGCCTATGCCTGGATGCGGACACATGCCGTTCCTCGGAAGAGAAAGGGAAATAATAGAAGCCGTAAGGAGATGGTTGCTTGGAGAACAGGATTCGGAGGCAATTCAATCGAAGCGCAAACGTTTATGACAGTCACGCTCATGTTCAGCGCCGAATGGCGGAATGGCTGGCGGGCTCGCTGGAAGGGCTGAGGAACAACATCGGTTCCGCGAAACCCGATCTTTTGGAAATCGGATGCGGCACGGGCGCCTTGACCGAAAGGCTGCTGCGTGATTACCCCGATGCCTCGTTGCTCGCGATGGATATCGCTCCTGCCATGGTGGAAGAAGCACGCAAAAGGACGAGGTCTGTTTTGGCGGGAAGATCGGATAACCAGCCTCGCTTCATCCTTGCCGATGTAGAGAAGTGGGCGGCAACCGCGACGGCGGCATCGCAGAACATGATCGTCTCTAACGCATGTTTCCAATGGATGGGCAATCCGGCGGAGACGCTTTCCCGGCTTGGAACGGTGCTTCGCCCGGGGGGCTTGCTGCTATTTACAACCTTCGGACCGCAGACGTTCCGCGAGCTGCATCGGTCGTTCGAATACGCCTATCTAGCTGCCGGCAGGGAGCCCCAGCGGCACGGGTTGTCCTTCCCGCCCGCGGACAGATGGCAATCCATGCTGCGGGAGGCAGGGTTCCAGGCGATAACCGTCGAACGGACCGTGCATTCGCAAAGCTACCGTTCAGCCAAAGATTTCTTGCATGCGGTCAAAGCCGCCGGAGCCAGCGCCTCGGAAGCATCGGATGGCCCCGGACTCGGCTCGCGGCATTTATTCGACGCGATGTTCGCTTATTACGAGGATCGTTACGGGATCCCTGAAGGCGTTCAAGCGACGTACGAGCTTTACTTGATCGCCGCCTCGGTTCCCTGATTGTTCCATCGCGTATTTATAGAAACTTGTACGTATAGAACCGCTCCGTGCCGAACCGCTCCTCCAGCTCGGCCTGCGACAATTCTTTGCTGCCCATAAGCTCCGGAGCCTGGAATTGGGAACGATGCGCCCGGATGGACGCAAGCTTCTGCCGCAAGAAGCCGCGCACGTCATTCACAACGTCCGGCTGGCCGATATAATCCTGATGGTTCTTGGAGAAGGCGATGCCTCTCACCGTCGGCCGCTCGCTCTCCGGCAGGCTGCCGATGACGCGCACGACTGCTTCCCCGCAGGCGTCATGGTCCGGATGGACGGCGTAGCCCGGGTAGAACGTGAACACCAGCGTCGGACGAACCTCGTCCAGCAGTGCTCGGATGCTCGCGTCCAGCAGCTCGGGAGCTTCGAACTCGATCATTTTGTCATGGAAACCAAGCAGTCTCAAATCCTGAATGCCGATCGCGCGGCAAGATTCCTCCAGCTCCAGCTTGCGGATGCCCGGCAGCGTCACCCGGTTCGCGAACGGCGGAACGCCCATGTTCCGCCCCATCTCGCCCAGCGTCAAACATCCGTAGGTTACCCGTGCGCCTTGCTGCACGTATTTGGCCAGCGTGCCCGATAAGCCGAACGCTTCGTCGTCCGGATGCGGCAATACGACTAATATTTTCTCCGTCATGTTGTTCGTCCCCTTTCAGAAAGGCTCTCGGCTCAGCTGCATCGCGACGACGAGCTTGCCCGCGTTATCGTGTCCCGCCATGATGAGACGTTCGGTCTCGCTCTCTTCGTAATGGGTCAGCCCTTCGGAATATACCCATCCGTGCTCCATCTTGAGGCCGACGCGGAACGGGCCGCCTCCGGATATTTTGCCATGGGAATAATGGATGGCAATATTGCTGATGAAAGTCGCCGCGGGATGTTTGGAGCTATCGAAATGCGCCGCGTATGCGCCCGTCGTCTGTTCCAGGTGGAGATAGAGTTGCTCGTTAACCATGCTGTCGATTCGTTGCTGGATGACCGATGGATCGATCGGAAGCATCAGCAGCACCTCGCTTTCGGTAAATTCGGCGCAAGCATAACCGGCCTGGCGACATACCCGCCAACACCGCTATCATGCGCGCTTATTCAAGTGTACTACATCTTAGCCTTCCGGCTCCAGAAGTCCCTTCTCCAGGCACAGCGAGACCGACAGCGACTTCACCCTATTCTCGCCAAAAAGAATCTCGACCCCGTCACCCGTCACCTTGCGGATGATCCCTGATCCGAACACGCGATGCCGTACGGAGAGGCCCGCTTTGAGCGCGGAACGCTCCCGGATCGCGCGAGGGCTGCCCCCGGACGAAGGGGCGGCCGATCGTCCTTCCGTCGTCGTGACGGTCGGCACTCCAGGAGAAAGCGAAGCCTTGACCTGATAAGCCGATCGGCTGCCCGGACGGGAGACGCCTGTTCCGCGAGCGTTCGCGCCGGTGCCGCCCCGGTCAGACGACTCTCCGCCGCGACCTATGAGCGCCGTGCCTGCCCCGCCGGCACGCAGCCCGTTCACGCCGGCGGCCGACATCCTCCTCTCTGCGGCCCCTTTCGCCGCCGCTTCCCGCTTCCCCGGCTCCACGATGTCGCGGATGGCCAGCATAAAGGACGATTCCGCGGTCTCCTCACCGTCCCGCTTCGCGTACGAGATCAGCTCCAGATGTTTGCGGGCGCGTGTCATGCCGACGTAGAACAGCCGGACCGCCTCCTCCATCAGCGGCTGCTCGCCCGTGCCGCCGTCTTTCTTGTGGGCGCCGGCGTATTTGGCGTCCTCCGCGGACGGGATGATGCCTTCGATCAGGTCGACCAAATAGACGCGGTCGAATTCCAGTCCTTTGGCGCTGTGAAAGGTGGAGAACGTGACTACGTTCTGCCCGCGCCTGCCTTTGGCGCTCCGCAGCAGCGTCTCGAGATATTTTAGCCTGGCCGCGAAGTCCTCCATCGTCTCGAGACCGTCCGCGATATCCTCCAGCGTATTCAGAATGCCGACGAGATACTCCTTGCGGAAGCCGAGGCGCTCGCACATTTTCTCGAGCGCCTTCTCGTAGCCAAGCCTGCCGCGGATGACCCGGATCGCCGGCTTCGGCGGCATGCCGCGCATTTCGCGGAACGTCTCTTTGGCCTCCGTAATGGGCTTCACCTGATAATCATGCAGCTTCACGAAGCGAAGCAGGTTGTCGAACACCGACTCGTTGTTGTCGATCTCCTTCAGCACCGCCATCTGATGTTTGCTGATATAGCCGCTAAGCTTCAGGTGAATGCGCTCCAGCAGATCCGCCCGTTTGTCCGTGAAGGTCATCCGCATGAAATTGAGCACGTCCTCGACGACCCAATGGGAGAAAAACCGGTTGTCCGCGTCCTTCATATAGAACGGAATGCCCGCCCGGTCGAATTCATTCATCAGGACGATCGAAGAGGAATTATTGCGGAAAAGGACGGCGGCTTCGGACAGCTTCTCTTCCTGCTGCAGCTGTCTCACCAAATACCCCGCCTGCTTCCGGTAATCGGGCAGACGCTTGAAGATCGGCTTCGCGCCGGCGGCGTTGTTCGTGAACATGTTTTTGTTGTACCTGTTTTTGTTTCGCTTAATAAATTTGTTTGCCGCCTCCACAATGCCCTTCGTCGACCGGTAATTCTGCTCCATGAACAGGATCGCCGCCTCGGGGTACGCATCCTTGAAGTTCAGCAAATACGACGGCTCCGCCCCTCGCCAGCTGTAGATCGACTGATCGTCGTCCGCCACGACGCACAGGTTGCGATGCTCCCGGACCATCTTCTCGATAATCGCATGCTGGACCATGGACGTATCCTGACTCTCGTCCGTCAGCACGTAATCGTAGCGGCGCTGGTACTTCTTCAGCATCTGTGCGTCCCGCTCCAGCGTCTCGTTCGCGATCGTCAGCATGTCGTCGAAGTCGATCAGCAGCTTCGCGTGCCCGCCGCGCTTGAACGATTCGTATTCCCGCATGATGTCCGCGGCCAGCGGAACATCCGATTTGACGGAGTCCCATTCGGCTTCGGGGATCATTTTGTTTTTGACGTAGCTAATAAACGTGCTGAGCTCTTCGAGCTGCTCGTCCGTAATGTTCTCGCCGTTCGCCTGTTTGAAGAGATTGCGCAGAATAATTCGTTTGTGCAGCGGAAGGGCGTCCTCTCCTTGCCTCTTGCCATCTTCCTCCTCTTCGTCTTCCGACCGGCCCTCGATGATCTGGTAGGCGGTCCCGTCCCTCCAGAATCGTTCGCGCGCAATTTCGAATGCGAGACTATGAATCGTGGAGAAATCGACCGGAGTCAGCTCCGGGAAAAAGCGCCCGAACCGGTCCTTCATATCCCTGGCCGAGGCGCGGCTGAACGTCACCGCCTTGATCCGCGACGGCGATACGCCCTTCTCCTCGATCATATAGCCAACGCGCATAATCATCGTCGTCGTTTTGCCCGAGCCCGGCGACGCAAGCAGCAGCAGCGGTCCATCCGTACGCAGGACGGCCTTCCGCTGCACGTCGTTCAGCGCGACGCCGAGCTCCTTCTTTTTGCGCTCCAAAAAAGCGTTTTTCCCCTTCATCCTGCCTTGCCCTCTTTCCGTTCGTAAGCTACCTCTATAGGGATTATTGTATCATAACTGCCTTCCGATAGATTCCGCCGCCGCAATAAACGTATGAATCTCTGGATAGTGGCATATGCGTCCGCCATAGGGTATAGTCGAATCATGTAACATGGCAATCGGAGGGATAACGATGAGAAAACTGTTGGGGAAGTCCAAAGAGCAAGGGCTGACCATTAAACGTACATTCAACGCGCCGCTGGAGCTGTTTTTCGAAGTGTTCACGCAGGCCGAACATATGAAACACTGGTGGGGACCTCGGGGCTTCGAGATGAATATCGTCACTCAGGAGCTGCGCCCCGGCGGCATGGTGCATTACAGCCAGACAAGCCCGGAAGGGCAAATCATGTGGGGCAAGTTCGAGTACGTCGAAATCGTGCCGAACGAAAAATTCGTCTACACGAATTCCTTCTCCGACGAAGAAAGCAACACCTTGCGCGCCCCCTTCAGCCAGATGTGGCCGCTTCGGATTCTGAACACGCTCACCTTCAAGGCGGAAGGCGACCAGACGGAGCTGACGATGCACGGCAAGGCGTACGAGGCGACGAAAGCGGAGATTCAATTCTTTGAATCGTTTAAGGAAAACGTCAGGGTCGGCTTCGCGGGCACGTTCGAGCTGCTGGACGAATATTTGGCGAAGCTTCAAGCGTAGCGGGAAGGGCGGACAGGGGGGACAGTCGGGTAGGTCGGGGCGCTTGGAAACGGGCGCTTGGGAGCTTGCGATCGGGCGCGCTTGTGAGATTGCGATCGAATGCTTGGGGCATCGCTCCCTCTAACGGACCGGAATGACGCTATTTGATCGGAATGAGACCTTTTTGAAATCTAACGGACTCAGGTGCTCTTATTTCCTGATAAATTTCGCTTTGAAGCCGACAATCAGGCAAATAACGTCGCTGCAGTCCGTTACGTTTTAAAAACACCTATTTTACTCCAAATAGCGGCTGCGTGATCCGTTAGGCTTGAATACAGCGGCGGTGGGGAGTCTGCGAGGGTGACGAGGGCGGTGGGAGCGGTGGTGAGGCGGCACGGAAGGCGGCGGGGTGAGGGCGGTGGTGAGGCTGAGGCGTTCGAGATTGAATGAGTGCCTCTGCGGCCGTTGCTCGTTCAGTGATCAAGTCGCCGAAATTGCCGCGGCCATCGCCGCGGCATCGCCAATTCCATCGTGAAGTCTAATTGTCCGTGCTACAACTTAACTGTCGCTCCCGAGTCCGCGCACACGGCGTCGCCATCCACGCTGAACCATATGGTGAGCGAAGAAGGATTGTGAACGAAGCTTCTGTCGACTGAGAATCGCAGCTCGCCTAACGCTTTTCGATAGGCTACGATCTCGGCCATCGTGGCATGCCAGACGTCTTCCCTGGCGCCCAAGAGCTCGCCTACCCGGTCGACCAGCTCCCAATTGCCATCGTTCTCGAATTCGTAGCTGTGGCCCCACACGAAGAGTAGCTCCATCCGGCTGAACCGGGGCTTCGATCCCAGGAACCGTTCCGCCGCTTCGACCATCTCTTTATGATGGCATGTCGGATGCCAACGAAGAGGATCCTCCGGCATAACGAAGCCGCCATGGCTCTTTACGGTCCGGGCGTATTCGATGCCGAGCGACGGCAGCATGCCGACCACCCGGTCGTCGTACGTCCCGAACGGATAACTCATGCCGCGAACGGGATATCCCGCCAATGATTCCAGCGCTCGCCTGTCCGACAATATTTCCTCCGCGACTTGATCGGACGGAGACTGCTCTAGAAACGGGTGGGTCACGGTATGCGCCGATATTTCGTGCCCGGCGTACAGCTCCGCGACTTCCTCCGATCGGATATAACCGTCCCGCCCGAAGAAACCCGAGTTAAGGTGAAACGTGCCCCGAAGCCCATGCCGATTCATCATCGCTACTAATCTGCGGTCATGCTCGCGTCCGTCGTCGAAGCTAAACGCCGCCGCCTTCGCGTGGCCGCCCGGGAACCGGTCGAACCGAATGTGTTTGCCCGCCATCTTTTATCCCCCTTATCCGTTGTAAGCGTTCTTGCGAATCTATCATTATCATACTAGAGAGAAGAATCGGCGTATAGGTTTCTACCAATGCCTTGGGCCATGACCTCCTAATCGCGAGAAAATGCCCCGGCGGTAACCCTCCGCCGGGGCATTCTCTCCTATTTTTTCAACTCGCGCAAATCCAAATTCAGCATCAACACGTTCACGACCGGCTCTCCGATGAGTCCAAGCTCGCGCTCCTTCGTGTTGTCCTGGATGAGCTGGATCAGCTCCGTCTCGGCTACGCCCGACGCCTTGCCGACGCGCGGAACTTGCGCCATGGCCGCCGCGACGCTAATATGCGGATCGAGTCCGGAGCCGGAGTTCGATACCAGATCGATCGGCAGTTGCGCGATCGGCACGTCCGGGTTCGCCTCCGACCAAGCCTTCACCGCTTCCTCCGTACGTGCCAGCATATCCGGATTGGACGGCGCGTAGTTCGGCGTTCCCGAACCGTTCGCGGCATAACCGATGCTGGATTCGCGCCCGTGGAACCAGCCCGGATCCGTGAACGGCTGGCCGATCAGCTCCGAGCCGACAAGGGTGCCGTCTTCCGCATAGATCAAGCTGCCCCTCGCCTGTTTTGGCATGAGCGCTTCCGCTATGCCGGTAACCGCCAAGTTGTACAGAATGCCGCAGACGACAAGCAGAACTGCAGTGATACGAATCGATGTCGCAATCATCGTTTAAACTTCCTTTCTATACTCCGCAATGATTTCTATTTATACCCACAGATGAACAATCAAATCGATGAGCTTAATGCCGGCGAACGGCACCAATACCCCGCCGAGCCCGTAGATCAGCAAATTCCGGCGAAGCAGGCTGGAGGATGCCATCGGTTTATAGGACACGCCTTTCATCGCGAGCGGAATCAGCAGCGGAATAATGACGGCGTTAAAAATAAGTGCCGATAAAATCGCGGATTCCGGTGAACCCAGCTTCATCACGTTCAGGGCGTCCATCTCCGGGATCGCCAGCATGAACATCGCGGGGATAATCGCAAAATATTTGGCGATGTCGTTCGCGATACTGAAGGTCGTCAGAGCTCCCCTTGTCATAAGCAGCCCTTTGCCGATGGCGACGACCTCGATGATCTTCGACGGATCGGAATCCAAATCGACCATATTAGCGGCTTCCTTCGCCGCCGCCGTGCCGCTGTTCATCGCGATGCCAACGTCGGCTTGCGCCAGGGCAGGCGCATCGTTCGTGCCGTCGCCTGTCATCGCGACCAGCTTGCCTTCCGCTTGCTCGCGGCGGATAACGGCGATTTTGTCTTCCGGCTTGCTTTCCGCTATGAACTCGTCTACTCCCGCTTCCCTGGCGATCGTTGCCGCGGTTAGCGGATTGTCGCCCGTACACATGACCGTCTTGATGCCCATCTTGCGCATCTGCTCGAACCGCTCCCGCATGCCCGGCTTCACGGTATCTTTCAGATAGATGATGCCGTACAACTTATTGTCGACGGCGACCGCCAGCGGCGTTCCCCCTAACACGGCAACCCCCTCGGCGATCTCCTTCAATTCATGCGGCACGGAACCGCCCTGCGCCCTTACCCATTCCGTCACGGAGTCGACCGCGCCCTTGCGCACCTTGCGCCCGTCCTTCAAGTTCAGTCCGCTGAGCCTTGTTTCCGCGCGGAATTCCACGATTTCGGCGCCGTCCGCCAGCTCCTCGTCCACCGAGATGCCGACCTTCTTGTCCAGCTCGAGAACGGAGCGCCCTTCCGGCGTTTCGTCCTTCAGCGAGCTTACGCCCGCCCAATAAGCCAGTTCCTTTTTCTCTACGCTTTTCACCGGAAGATAATCGCTCGCCATCCGGTTCCCGTACGTAATCGTACCTGTTTTGTCCAAAATAATGGTGCTGATGTCGCCCGCCGCTTCCACTGCCTTGCCGGACATCGCAAGCACGTTGAACTGCGTGACGCGGTCCATGCCGGCGATGCCGATGGCGGACAATAATCCGCCGATCGTCGTAGGAATCAAGCAGACAAGCAGCGCGATCAAAACGGGAATTTCGAGCGAGATGCCCAGATAGTGGCCGAAGAACGGCAGCGTAACGACAACAATAATAAAAATAACGGTCAAGCTGATCAGGACGGTGTTGAGCGCGATCTCGTTCGGCGTCTTCTGGCGTTTGGCGCCTTCGACAAGCGCGATCATCCGATCAAGGAAGGAGGAGCCCGGGTCGCTCGTGATCCGGATCTTCAGTCGGTCGCTTACGACGCGCGTTCCTCCCGTTACGGAATTAAAATCGCCTCCCGCTTCCTTCATGACGGGCGCCGATTCGCCGGTAATGGCCGATTCGTCCACGGCGGCGAGACCTTCGACGACTTCGCCGTCGCCGGGAATCCATTCGCCCTGCTCGACCAGGACAACATCGCCTTTCCGCAGCTCCGAGGAAGAAACCTTCACGATGCCGGAGCCTTCCAGCTTTCTTGCGGTTATGCCTTCTTTCGCGGACTTCAGCGAATCCGCCTGCGCCTTGCCCCTTCCTTCCGCCAGCGATTCCGCGAAATTCGCGAACAGAATCGTAACCAGCAAGATGAGCGAAACCATCCCGTTAAACCAAGGCTCCGCGTCGGTTGCACCGAACAAATCGGGGGCAAACGTCAGCAGCAGAGTAATGACGAATCCGATCTCCACCACGAACATAATGGGATTTTGTATCATAACGCGCGGGTTCAGCTTCAAGAAAGCGTCCTTGACCGCTTTGCGTTTTATCTCACCGGTTAATATCGATTTGCGTTTCGTATTCACTTTCATTCATCTCCTCATTAAGGCTTCAGCGTAAGCTGTTCCGCGATCGGTCCAAGCGCCAGCGACGGGAAGAACGTAAGCGCGCCGACCAGGATGACCGTCCCCGCGAACACGATTCCGAACAATGCCGTATCCGTGCGGAACGTACCGCTGGATTCCGGAACCGACTTCTTCGCCAGCAGAGATCCCGCTACGGCGAGCATCGCCACTAGGCCGAAGTAGCGTCCGAGGAACATTACTATACCCGTCGAGATGTTCCAGAACGGCGTGTTGTCGCCGAGCCCCTCGAAACCGGAGCCGTTGTTGGCCGCCGAAGAGGTATATTCGTAGAGCACCTGCGTCAACCCGTGGAATCCGGGGTTGGAAATCGTTTCGGGATACACCATGACGGCGATGGCCGCCGGCGCCAGAATCAGGAACGGCTGCGCGAGAAGAGTGACCGCGATCAGGAGCATCTCTTTTCCTTCGATTTTTTTGCCAAGGAACTCTGGCGTCCTGCCGACCATAAGCCCGGAGAGGAAGACGCCGATCATCGCGTACATCAGCACGTTAATGAAGCCTGCGCCGATACCGCCGTATATCGTGTTCAGCATCATGTTGGCGATCGTCACCAGGCCGCCGATCGGCGTGAGCGAATCGTGCATCGCATTTACGGCGCCCGTCTCCGACGCCGTCGTAACCACCGAATAGAAGGAGGATTGAGCGGCGCCGAAGCGCGCTTCTTTCCCTTCCATGCTGCCTTGGGACGTATCGATGCCGATGGCGTTCAGCGCCGGATTGCCCGCTTGTTCGGCGATCAGGGATACGGCAAGCATAACGACGAACATAATCCCCATCGCCGCGAACAGAACGCCCCCTTGCTTGCGGTTGCCGACCATCTTGCCGTATGTGAACGGCAGCGACGTCGTGACTAACAGCATAAGCAAGATTTGAAGGGCGTTCGCAATATTGGTCGGATTCTCGAACGGATGCGCCGAGTTGACGCCGAAGAAGCCGCCCCCGTTATTGCCAAACTCTTTAATAGATAGAAACGAACCGACCGGGCCGCGCGCGATCGTCTGCTCCGCGCCTTCCAGCGTCGTCGCCGTCGCGGACGGCTCAAGCGTCTGCGGAACGCCTTGGGAAACGAAGATCAGCGCTGTCACGAACGCGACCGGCAGTAGCACGCGCGTAATGGCTCTCACCAAATCCACGAAGAAGTTGCCCAGCGGCTTGCCGGCAAGTCCGCGAATCATAGCGATGGCCGCGGCCAACGTCGTTGCCGGAGCGACGAACATCATGAATACGATCGCCAGCATCTGAGACAGGTACGACAAACCGCTCTCGCCGCTGTAATGCTGGAGATTCGTATTCGTCATGAAGCTGATCACCGTATTAAAAGCCAGCGTCGGCTCCATCGCCTGGATGTCGCTCGGATTGAGCGGCAGCAGATGCTGCAGGCGGAAGATCGCATAAACGACCGCCATCATCACGCCGCCGGCGATAAGCAGTGAAAATGCATATTGCTTCCAGCTCTGATTCGTTTTGCGGATGCCGCCTAGACGCAAGATCGGTTTCTCGAACCAGCCGAACAGCCGATCTACTTTCGTCGGATTGTAATCAAACGCATGAGCCATATAGATACCGACGGGTTTGGCCAGCAAGCCCGCGATTAGAATAATAACGGCTATCGATAAAATAGCGGTAAACGTCACTTTCAGTCCCTCGTTTCGTTAAATTAGTTCCGAGCGGCGGCGCTACGATTGCTCTCCGTCGTTGTCCGTCACTTTGCTAGCCCATGCCGCCAGTCCGAACATGGACAGCAGCAAAACAATCAAAATGGCGACCATTGCGATATCTAACATACATGACCCTCCTCTGACTCTTCATCTTCCAGCAACAACTGATAGGGGTGAGCCGCTTCGTGACATAGTTTGTCGGCTCCCAAATGGCGATAAAGGGCAGGAATCCCCGCCGACTGAAGCACAACGACGATACGTCCGGTTACATGAGGTTTGATCAGCCGAATGTACCGGCAAGTAAGCGGGAAGGAGTCGTCGAACAGATAGACATCCCCTATAAGTCCCGACTGCAGCGGACATTCCGCAGCTTTCGTATCCAATCTGACGAATCGGTTAATGCCGTAGCCTTCCAATATTTTTTGCTGCCTGGCGCTATTCACGACGGCGGCCGCTTGTTTGCCCTGAGCCTTCAGAACCCTCATGAATTGGCGCGCATAATCGTTCGGCGCATAGACCAACGTTAACGGGGCGTCGCACATCCCGTCTCCTCCTTCGGTATTCGAGACCTTTCGCGGCAAGGTGAAACGGCTGTCGCCGTCCTTTGGTGGCGCAGCGCGTTTCATTCCGAAGAAATATAAGCACAGTATAGAAAAACTTATGCTTTCTTATATTTCAACAAAAAAGAAGCCTGCGAGGAAGGGATCCTCGCAAGCTTCCGGATTGCATAGCGAATACAAGCATCGCTTAATGCTATACAGAGCCGCAGGTAGGCCTCTCTCGGTACGCTTACGAGGTTAGCTGTCGGATTCGGGCCTGAGCTAGCCCTACCGAACCGGCGCAAGCCGATTCGGATTCACCCCTGAATGCCTCGCCGGCATCCGATTGGGTCCCCCGTTTTCTGAATAAGAAATTCAGCGTTATTCCATTCCGTTATCGAATTTAGGCAACAAAAAACCACAGAGGCGCATGTCGCCCTGTGGTCGCTAAGATCGCTCGAACACAAGTCACATCCTCTCTCCATCCACGCTTACGAGGTTAGCTGCCGGATTCGGGCGGTGAGAGTCGCCCTACGCTTGGCCCGCGGCTTCCATGGCTGCCGCCCAAGCGATTCACCCCGTGTCCAACGATCGGCCGGCTCTCACACCGTACCTTCCGCGGACGTTTGGGTCCCCCGTTTCCCCCTTAGGGAAACTCAGCGATCAAGAATGATGATTCATTCCATCGATTTGTAAATCATATACCGAATCTTACTCCCGCCAGGGTTCAGCAGTAAAGGAGTAGTTAAGTCTTCGTTTACCAGTTTCCAGCAAGTTAAACGCAAAAAAACGTTTTCAATCTGAACGATCTGAGAAATCCTCCTTTATTCTCCGATTATCTCTTGTTTTCGTGAATATGAACCTGCTTAGGCCGATCTATCCCATGCATTCGGCAAAATAGCGTTTCACTGCTCGTTATGGAAGCTTAACCGGACTACTTCAACAAATAGCTCTTCTTCTCTTGCGCTATCGTGCTCAGCCGAAAGTTTACTTCTTCCGGCGGGTAGCGCAATAATACCTGTATCGGTAATGTCCGGTTAGAAGCAAGATGCTTGGAGCTTAGGAGGGGAGCAGAATCATGCGTCGAAACAAACCGTCTAACGAACATATTCTCGTATGCGTCTACTACGGTCCTAACGGGGAACGGCTCATTATGAGCGGAGCCAAGCTTGCTCAATCGCTGAACGGATCGCTTACGATTCTGACCGTCGATCCGCCTCTCGCGAGAGAATACAACGAGCACAAAACGAACGAATTGGCGGAATGGAGGCGTCTGGCGAAGCAGTACAAAGCCGACTTCGTGACCGAAGCCAGCAAGTCGCGGCGCATTTCGGAAGTCATCGTACAGGCTGCGAAACAAAGGGGAGTCACGCATATCGTCGTGGGGCATTCCGCGCAAAGCCGTTGGGAAGAAATAATAAAAGGCTCCCTCGTCAACGAAATTCTTCGCGAACTCGACGACGTCGACGTTCATGTCGTTTCCGTCAAGCGAGTGTTGTCCGACTACGGCGATGAATTCGAGCCTGGCGTGAGAGCCCATTTGATTCACTCTTCGGAAGGACTTGAGCTGCGGTTCGGCGCGGCCAAGGGGATCGAAATCGAAGGGTTGTTCTTCAAAGCGATCGGCACGGACTTCGATACCGGCATGTTTAAGTCATCGGACCAAAATAACCCCGCCGTTTACAAAGTGATAGACGGAAAAGTCGCCAAACCGTAGGAGAACGGCTTGCTTATCGGCGGTTCAATCGCCCCGTCATCAGCAGCATAAGGAACGAAATGACGATAATGCCAATCGTCCATGCCCATGCCATCGTCATCTTGCCGGCATCGACAGCTACGTAGATCGCCGTTGGCACCGTCTGCGTCTTGCCCGGAATGTTGCCCGCGATCATCAGCGTCGCGCCGAATTCGCCGAGTCCGCGCGCGAAGCCAAGAATGTACGCTGTTACTAACGAGCGCCAGGCGAGCGGCAGCGTAATGCGCCGGAACAACTGCCATTCCGAGGCGCCGATCGATCGTGCCGAATCCTCCAGCTCGCGGTCGACCGAGTCAAACCCTACCTTCATTGTCTGGTAGACGAGCGGGAACGCGACGACGATAGCCGCGATCACGGCTGCCCACCAAGAGAAGATGACCGGCGCGGAGAACAGCCATTCGATCGCTTGTCCTACCCAGCTTCTGCGGCCAAGCAGCATGAGCAGCAGGAAGCCGACTACGGTCGGCGGAAGGACGAGCGGGAGCAAGAACACCGTGTCGATGACAGTCTTACCTCGAAACCTCCGCCGAGACATCCACCAGGCTGCCGCTACTCCGACGATAGCCGCCACGATGCTGGAGAGGAGTGTGACCAGCAGCGATAAGCGGATCGGAGGCCAGAACAATTGCCAATCGAATTCCGCCGCCATTATTCAGGGACGGAGAAGCCGTATTTGACGAAGACGTCGAGCGCTTCCTTGCTTTGCAAGAAGTCATAGAAGCCGGCGGCTTCTTCGGGATGTTCGGTCGCCTTCACGATGCCGGCGGGGTACTGAATGGGCGCATAGCTGCCGGGCGCGACCGCGAACGCTACTTTGGAATCCGTCGAGGAGAGCGCGTCCGTCCGGTACACGAACCCTGCGTCCACGTTGCCCGTCTCCACGTAGCTCAGCACCTGCCTGACGTCTTTCGCCTGTACCAGCACCGGCTGCAAGGCATCCCACAACGTTTCCTTCGTTAGCGCTTCTTTGGCGTAATTGCCGGCTGGAACGCTTTCCGGGATACCGATCGCGATCCGTTTCACGTCCGGCTTTTGCAAGTCTTGCAATGTGGATAACGTAAGCTTGCTATCGGCCGGAACGACCACGACGAGCTCGTTGCCCAGCAGATTCATCTGCTTGTCCGGCTCGATGAAGCCGCCGTCGACGAGCGCCTTCATGTTTTTTGGCGACGCGGACAGGAACAGATCCGCCGGGGCTCCTTCCTCGATCTGCGTTTGCAGCGCGCCGGATGCGCCGAAGTTAAAGAGCAGCTTGACGTTGGTATGTTGCGATTCATAAATGCCTTTGATCTCTTCGAGCGCGTCCGTTAGGCTAGCCGCGGCGGATATTGTCAATTGGACGACAGGACCGCTCGTTTCCTCCCCATTCGCGTTCGCGCTATTACCCGCATTCGAGGCGGAACCGCATGCGCTCAATGCGAGAGCCATCATTAGCGCGAATAACCAAACCAAACCAATCTTTCTTTTCTCTCTCATCTTCACTCACCCTATCCTTATATTTAGATATATTTAGTTATAACTAGATATAATTATAGTTTCGAAATACCGAAATGTAAATCATCACGGCGGCAACAAAAAAAGAGGACCCTCGCCCCCTTTTTTATCTTACGGTATGCATTCACGCGTTTAATAAAACGGCCCCGACGTCGAGCAACCCGGATAACCGTTGATGTCCTGAATCGCCGAGAACGGATAATGTTTGGACGCGAACTGGCTTTGGTACATGTATTCCGTCAACACGACGGTATTATTGTCCAAGCTGCACAGGACGCCGGATACCCCTTGGCCGTTCTTAAGCGAGACGCCGACTGGTTGGCCAACCAGCATAAGCGCTTTCTGATACCATGGCATGGGTACTCACCTCCCCGTACCATCGTATGTAGATAGCCGCGGAAGGAAACTTGGCCTACGCCCGTTTTGACGGCTCGCCTCGCCAAGAATGGCCTGCTGAATGCCTTGCCCGCCTCCGAAGATTGAACGCGCAAGACGCTGGAGGTCGAATCCGGACTCTTCTGTGTTACAATACTAGCAACAAGATTGCGGTTAAGATCAGTGGGAGGAACAACCGAATGGCACAGGCACCCGATATGTCCTATACAACCGACGAAATCGCGAAGCTCTTGAAGATCTCCAAGCTGACCGTCTATGATTTGATCAAAAAAGGCGAGCTTCCCTCCTACCGCGTCGGCAAACAAATGCGTGTGGACGCCGCCGACCTCGAAGCGTACAAACGGAGGAACCGCACGGTTAAGGAAGCCGAGCAGACGCCGCTCCCTCGTTCATCTCGGGCGGCGCTTGCCTCGCCGGCGGCCTTCAGTCATGGCGATGACCGGCAACAAGCGGCGAACGGATTGCCGACCGAAGTTTCGCCTGCCGCAAGCCAACGGGGAGCCGCGAACGCCGAATCGGCGAACGTATCGCCTCCCGCGAGCTTCGCTCAAGCCCCCCGTTCCATCGTCATTACGGGACAAGACATCAGCCTTGATATATTAGCCCGGCACCTGGAGCAGCAGGCGCCGGAGTTTCGTACGCTGCGCGCCCACGTCGGCAGCATGGACAGCCTGATTCGCATGTACAAGGGCGAAGCGGATCTCGTCAGCACCCACCTGCTGGACGGCGATTCCGGCGAGTATAACCTGCCCTATATCCGAAGTCTGCTCGTCGGCTCGCCTTACCTCGTCGTCAATCTGCTGACCAGAACCGCCGGGCTGTTCGTCGCGGCCGGCAATCCGCTCGGCATCGGCGAATGGGCGGATCTGGCACGTCCGGGTTTGCGGTTCGCCAATCGGGAGCAAGGCTCCGGCGCGCGCGTGCTGCTCGACGAGCAACTGCGGCTCCACGGCATTCCGCAGAGCAGCCTCCTCGGTTACGGCGACGTGTCGACGAACCACCTTTCCGTCGCGGCCAAAGTCGCCTCGGGCGATGCGGATGTCGGCGTAGGCACGGAGAAGGCCGCCGCCATCGTCCAGGGCGTGGATTTTGTCCCGCTCGTCAAGGAACGATACGATCTGGTCATGCTGAAGAAACCGGGCAACGGTCCCTGGATCGAAGCCGTGCTCCGCATTCTCCGGTCGGAATCGTTCAAGCGCGAGCTGCGCTCGATCGCTGATTACGACCTGAGCCGGACCGGCGAGATCATCGCGGAAGCCTAGCTGCGGGCTTGATCCACGCCGTTAGCAACCGGCTTGCGTCCCGATAAAACAAAACAGCGGAAGCCATGGACGAGAAAGAGACGGTCCCAGCTTCCGCTGTTTTAAAGTTATCGCGCTACTCCATGTCCGATAAGCACATTCTTCACTTCGTCTTTGCCGGCTGCGTGTTCGGGCAGATCGGATCCGGCTCTGATCAAACTCTCCGCTACCGCCGGATAATTACCGCGCGGATCCTCGCAATGCAAGGATCCCCAGATGCAGCTGCCCAGGGGAGACCCGCCATACTCGTTCAACAGATGAACGGATGCGCCCTGCTCGAGCAGCAATTGAACGAGCTCTACGTTCCCGCGAATAGCCGCACGATGAAGCGCCGTAAAGGATTGACTGCTTGCATTTACATCAAAACCAACCTCCAACATGAGGCGGACTGCTTCCACTCGATTATCCCACGCCGCGTCCGCGATCAAACCTTGATCCTCCGGTTGCAGGGATTGGACCATGTTCGGATGCGTACGAATGATGTGATGTACGGCTGCTCTGTCCGCTCCTCCGCAAGCAAGCAAAAATCTCTCCTCAACCGAAGCGTAATTCAGCATCAGTTCAGTTATATCAGCATGTTTTAAACAGGCTGCGAGATAAAGCGGCCGGAATGCTCTACCGATTATATATTCATAAATATGTCCGCCATCCGAAGAGCCGGAGGTAAAGTCTCCTTTTCCGATTTGAGCATGGACACTGCCCGGATCCGACTCAAGAATACGGCGAACCTGTTCGACATCTCCGAGCATAATGGCCATGAAGATATCCGTTTGGGCGCCTCGTTTGATCAGATAGTTGCATTTATCCGGGTTGTCCACGGACCATTGGGCCGGTGTACTGCCGTGATCGACGTCACGCCTATCGATGTCTGCCCCGTGAGCAAGAAGAAAGTCTATGATCTCATGCGAAGTGGCAAAATGAAGCGGAACTTGTCCGTCGGGCCCCCGCTGATTGGCGAAAGAAGGGTCCTCTTCGGCCATCTTTTCGAGCGTATCCAACATGCCTAACGCTGCCGCTGCATGCGGGTCGACACGAGCGCCTCGCTCAATTAAGTAATGCGCCAAGTCGTGATGGTTGTGATGCAGAACGCCGAAGCCTCCCGCCCACCAACTACTTTTGGCATTGATATCCGCGACATTCTCCAGCAACAAATCGACCATCTCTCGATTGCCTCTCGAAGCCGCGACGACGATGGCCGGCGAATCGAATGAAAACCACGGTTCATCGATCCGCCTCGCTAATAAAGGATGGCTTTGGAGTAATTGCGCCGTCGTTTCCACATCACCGGCTTGAACGGTTTGTATAAACTGCTCCATGGCAATCTTGTTCTGACCGTCTATTGAATCAAAAGAATCCCTGTTTATT
Organism: Paenibacillus sp. LHD-117; assembly: GCF_030929555.1. Classification (GTDB taxonomy): domain Bacteria; phylum Bacillota; class Bacilli; order Paenibacillales; family Paenibacillaceae; genus Pristimantibacillus. The sequence goes on from NZ_JAVFVT010000009.1 coordinate 152,918, forward strand.
TCATTCATGATAAGGTCACCCTCCATTGTGATAAGTAATGATCGAACCGCCGAAATAAAAAGTTATTCCGCCCGAACCTCCGGCACGCGCATAAGGATCACGATCCCGATGAGGAACAAGAGAACAAGGCTGAACACGCCCGCGTTTGTGTTGCCGGTCAGCTGCGCCGTCACCCCGACGAGCAGCGGTCCCAAGATCGAAGCAAACTTGTCGAAAATATTGTAAAACCCGAAAAACCGGTTGGCGCCCTGCTTCGGCACCATCCGAGCGAAATATGCGCGGCTCAGCGCCTGTATGCCGCCTTGCGAGGTGGCGACCAGCATCGCGAGCACCCAGAAGTCGAACGCCGACTTCATGAAATAGGCGTACACGCACACGATGATATAGACGACGATGCCGGCGTACAGCATGATTTTGCCCGAGAACCGATCCGCCAGACGGCCGTACAGCACCGCGAACGGAGCCGCGACGACCTGCGTGACGAACAAAATGATGAGCAGGTCCGTCGATTCGATGCCGAGGTCGGTTCCGTAAGCGGTGGACATCGTAATGATCGTTCCAACGCCGTCGATATAGAAGAAATAGGCGAGCAAGAACAGGAAAATCGCGCGATGCCGCTTGATTTCCTTGAAGGTGGCGAAAAGCCGCCTGAAGCTGTTCGCGACGATTCGAGGCTCGCGGTCGATGTAATGCTTCTGGCGAACGTTGCGGAGCATCGGCAGGGTGAAGACTCCCCACCAGACGGCCGTGATGAAAAACGCGATTTGGCTGGCCGCCGTGACGGAGATCGGAAGAACCTCTTGCTGGGCTAGCAAAATGATCGCGATGCTGACGATAAAAGGAATCGTGCTCCCGATATACCCGAGCGCGAAGCCCCGGGCGGAAACTTTGTTCATCCGCTCGTCGTCCGTAACGTCCACGAGGAACGCGTCATAGAACACGTTGGAGCCGGCCGAGCCGATCGCGATGAACATATAACAGACGAGCAGGAGCTGCCAGCTGTCGTTCGGAATAAACGTAAGCAGCGCGGTAGCGACGATGCCGAGCAGGCTGAAGCCGGCGAAAAACGTTTTTTTGAACCCTTGGTAGTCGGCAACCGTGCCCAGAATCGGACCTAACAAAGCAAGGATGAACGTCGAAATCGCGATCGCGTAACCCAGATAGGCCGTGGAATCCGCGGCGCTGACGCCGGCGTTCTCGGCCGAAGCTTTGTAGAACAGCGGAAAGACGGCCGTCGAGATGATAATTGAGTAAGCGGAATGGCCCCAGTCGTACCACATCCAGCTTCTTTCTTCCTTCGAAAATGACTTCATAAGGCTTGGCCTCCCGAATGGAACCGTTTGCTTTCATTGTATAGGAAATGCGGGATTTTCGGCGCAAAGAACAAAAAAAATATATTGCGCTTTATTCGCTTATCGGCGCAATTTAAACGAAACGGGTGATCATAACGATCAGCCCGTTTTTTAATAGGGCCACAGGACGCATTCGTTGCAACGTTGATAGGTTCACCTGCGACTGCTCAAAGTCCACATATGAAATCAATACTATAGTCCTATATCCAATTTCTAGAAAAAGAATTACCATAAAGTTGGAAATGACAACATTATACAATTGGAGGATTGGTTATGAGAAAAAGCATTTTCTGTGGTCCTAGCAACGGCGATGATCTCCACCCTGGCGTTTTCTAGCGTATCCGCAAATGGCGGTCGGGGTAATGTAGAAGGACCTACAGTGAAGGATGTCGTCAGCAGAGTGCGGTAATCAAGGAAGAATTCGAAGAAATTCAAGCGAAGTATGGCTTCCTTCCTGTTGAAGAATCCGATTCTGATTTTCTAGTATCACCAATGTCGACTTCCAATGACGTCACATTAACGGATAGCCTAACATACAATTCAACGACTAAGACATACTTTTTCTCCGGTGAGTGGCAATGGAACAACAACTACGATAACTTTGTAGACTTGGAGGATTTGGCGGCATTGCGATTATCTAATGCCTCTGGTTGGCTGATCACAAAGTCGTATGCTAAGACATGGGATAATTACGGTGTGGAAACTGGCTATGTAGATGAATTTGGGCAGCATTCTCCATCAGATTCATTAGTAACAAAACGCTTCGAAGATGCTGGTGGAGTCGTATTCAATGTTATCGACTCATGGTATGCCGCCCATCTTCCCGTGTATGAAACGTACAAAGGTCGTTGTTCCATGTACTTTAAGAAAACTTCTCCCACAGCTTCTACAACCAAAGCCTTCCTTGATTTTCATCATAATTGGAAGACATACGTCTGGAATGCCTCGGCCGAGTTTAGTAACATAGGCTTAACCGGCGTCAGCTATCAGTTAACGGTCACATATTCAGCGGCAAACAAGAATTTCCAAAGAAGCAGCGGAGGCAGAACTGCAAATTAGGATGTGATTATTGAATGAGCAGATTGAAAATCGGAATTTACTTGCTACTGAGTGCTGGAGTGCTATTTTATATTCTTGGCGCAATTTTTAAAACGGATGCACCAGTCACCGATATTCTATTGTCATGTATCGTTGTTATTCTTTTTTATAAGGTGTTGTGGTCCACTGATCGGGATTAGTTGGCAATGAAAAGTCGAGTGATACATTTACACCTGATGAATCAATAGAATAGAGCATCCTCGTATGAGGGTGCTCTTTCTATTGAATAAATCGTATAAGGAATGTCCGTCACGTTTTCCAAATGCACGTTCACTTCGTCACCCCACAGAACTGGTCGGGACGCAGGTGCAGTTACAATTTCTCTAAATGTCCGATATCATCATCATCTTCGACCCTAAGATCAAGGGCTCACTCCCTCGCAAGACATGTGCTCATGCAGCTCGAAGAACTCTACGAATCAACCAATCGGAATATTCCTGAATAAGCCCATTATTACTGACACGTTAGCGGATTTTATCTTGCATGGGTAAGCGCTTAAATAGTATAATTGGGAATAATCGAATGAAGTGAGTATGACGATATTTTTTTGGTATGACGATTCCTATATCAATCGTCGGGGTATGGCGCAGCCTGGTAGCGCGCACCCTTGGGGTGGGTGAGGTCGCACGTTCGAATCGTGTTACTCCGATCCAAACAACAAACAACCATCTTCGCCGCATGCGGCTGGGATGGTTGTTTGTTTGTTGCCGATTATTTAGTCGCTGCCCACTCGTCCAATTGCTTCTGTTTCTCCGCGATCACCTTCTCGATGCCGGCCGCTTTCAGCGCGGCGTTGAACTTCGGCAAGTTCTCCGCCGGGTCAAGCGTTCCGGTCTCCAATCCCATCGCGTATTGCTGGATGACATTCTGGATGGCCGCGAGCTCCGTCTTGACCGGCTCCGGATTGTACATGAAGCCCAGCGCGGCCGACTTCTCCGCCCCTTTGTTGAACGTATCCATCTGTTCCCAGATGTCCGGACTGTCGGTCGTCCACGGATACGCCAGCAGCTGGTTGCCGAACATCCATCCTTGTCTCAAGTTGTAGCCGCTCGTTTTGGCATCCACGCCGTCCGCAAAATCGATCGTGCCGTTTTCGTTGACTTTGTAGTGCTTGCCTTCGATACCCCAATGAAGCAAATTAACGATTTCCTTATCCGTATACAGCAGGTTCAGGAACATCATCGCCCGCTCGGGATCCTTGGATGTCGACGCAATGGCAAGCATCGCGTTCGTAATCGTCAGCGTGTTCATCTTGGCCGGCGCAAGCTTAACTTCCGTCAATTCGACGCCGACCGCCGCACCTGTCTGCGTCGTAATACCGGGTTTGCCTTTGTTCGGCGTCGAGAAGCCGATTCCCGCCTTCAAGTAATCCCTGCCCGACTGGGTAGTCGTCGCGATGTCTTTCGGAATGTAGCCCTCTTTGTACCAGCCATGAAGCGTAGTCACGAACTTGGCGTATTCCTCGCTCTCATATAGATTGACGACCTTCAAAGCGTTCGTGTCCGTCAGCACGCCGATCATGTCGCCAAGCGGATCGATCGTCGTGAGCAGAAGCGGATAAGCGATGGATGCGCCGCCCGACGCCTTGCCGATCATGTACAGGTTAGGGTTGTTTTCTTTGACTTTCTTAAAGACCGGCTCCAGGTCGTCGATCGTTTTGACCGCGCTTGTATCGATGCCGAACTGCTCCACCAGGTCTGTGCGCATTAACATGGTCGGGTAGGCGGCCAAGTCCCGAATGGTCGGAATGCCGTACGTTGTTCCACCAATCTTGGAAGCGGCGAGCACGCTCGGTTCGAACGCATCGATTAAACCTTGTCCGTGCGTTTGCAGCAGATCGTCGAGCGGAACGAGCTTTTTCTGGGCGACTTCGGAAATATATTGGTTCTCCCCGGTAAAGACGATGTCGAGCTTATCGTTCCCGGAAAACATGAGCACCTTCTGCTGCGTCCATGCCGCGGGTTCGATCCGCTTCAGCCTTACCGTCGCGTTAATTTTTTCTTTCGTCAGCTTGCTGATTTCCTGTTCAATCAAACCGAGATCGCGCTGGTCAGCACCCCAGAATGCGAGCGTTATTTCATAAGGCGCAAGCTCGTCGCCATCCCCCTTATTCCCTGTGTTTCCGCCTTTCTCGCCGTTTCCGCCGGTGGAAGAACTGCAAGCTCCCAGGAACATAAATAAGGCGAGCATGGATAACATCAATAAACGAACCGATTTTTCGAACATCGCAAATGACCTCCCTTGGATTTTCAGATTGAGTCGATGAAATATCCTTACACCTGCGTTGCATGTCTTTCAGGTTCCCATGCTGCCCGGGGAGGGAGGGACCCGTGATATCGCCGATGCCCGCCCTCGTCCCCTTCGTCATGATGCCAATTCGGAACGTTTGCTGAACGCCAGCCACATGGACAAAAATCCGATGACGCCAGCCACAGAAATAACGGCGCATATTTGATACATCGTCTGCGGACCCAAGCTCTCGAACATCCAGCCGCCGAACAATCCTGCGATGATGCCGGATATGCCGCCCCAAGTGAGCGCGTATATCGCCTGGCCGGTCGCCCGGTATTCGGCTGGAATGAGATGCGCGGACAGGCTCGTGCCGACGTAGTAATAGCCGCCGAACGTAATGCAGTGCAGTACTTGAATGAAAATGATGTCCAGAGGTCCGCTGACGATCGACATGAGCAGCCAACGGACAACGAACAACAGACTGATGGCGACCAGGCAGCCGAGCATCATTTTCGTCGATTTTTTCAAAAAACGGTCAAACAGAAGAAATACCGGAATTTCGAATATCGCCGACAGAAAGACGGACCAGCCGATTAGCTCGTTGGAGCCTCCCAGGTTGGATATATAAAGCGATACGAAGGTCTGGTTAATGGAATTGGGAACCGATATTAAAACTCCGAGAACAACGAATACAAAAAACACTTTACTGGACAGCATGACCTTCCAATAGCTCTGTCTTTCTCTCTTCGCCTTGCTCGCGATCCTCCCTTGCGGCAGCCCGATCGTAAAGAGCAGCGAAACGATCATCATGATGCCGTACAGCACCCATAGGTTAAGCAGCCCCATCCAGCTGAGGACGGGGCCGGCCAGTACCGCGATGATGGCCCAGCCGAGCGATCCCCACAGGCGGAAAGCGCCGAATTTATGTTTGGTGTTTTCGATCGCGTTCAGAATCAGGCTGTTGCTCTGCGAGAAGGTCGGACTGTTAAAGAAAAAGAAAATGAGCATCAGGGCAAAAATGAAGACGTATTCCTTGGTCTGAAACACGATAATGGTCGCGATCAGATTGCCGATCAGCAGCATGATCAGAACTCGCTTAACGTTCTGAAGCCTGTCGCTCCAATATCCCCAGAACGGGTTGGCGAAGATGGAGATGAACGGACCGCCTGCCATAATCATGCCAATCTCCACTTTGCTGAGCCCGATTTCCTGAAAATATAACGGAAAAAAGGACGTCAGTATCGCAATCGTGCCGTATAGGAAAAAGTTGAATCGCTTAAGTACGTTTAAGGACTTCTCGCTAACTTGCGCTTGAACCGATTGATCCGTCATCGGATTAACATTCCCCCCTTAACAGCCTAGAAGTTTACAGTTTGATTGCAGTCGTCAGGGAGTGTTCCAATATTTCGTCGGCGCTCACCTCTCTGCCAAGACGATCCGACAGGTAGATGCCTTCGCTGATGAGCATCGTCTGCAAGGCGATATGGGCGGTCGGAAGCAGCTCGACCCTGCCTTGCAGAGCGGCAACCCAATGATGCTGCGACGACTGGTACGCATCATAGTCGGGCTTCAGGTGGTTCCAGCGTCCGTCCATCTCATCCAAGTTGACCGTGCAGTTCAAGTCCATGTCGCATACCGTCGTGTGGAAGCTGAACGGAGCAAGCACCGCCTGGTCCGAATAGGCTGGCAATTTCAACCCGCCTTTGGAACCGACGAGGCTGCAGCCTTCGATGCTTCCCAGATGGATGCTCCAAGCTTCATAGATGTCCAACGTCGCCCCGCCTTCGAATTTCACGAAACCAAGCCCGAGCTCCTCTACGTCGAATACCGCCTGATCCGCGCGGCCCGCATCCACATCCATTTCCCTGTAGCCTTTTCCCGATATTCTCGCTACCGTCGGGGTATCCAGCAAATAAAGCATCTGCGCGATATGATAGACGCCCATGTCGATCAGCGCGCCGCCCGCCGCGATATCCTTGTTCAGGAAGGCAGGCGTGCCGTAGCCGTCGATGAACGGGCGGCCCCGGCGGCGATGCCCCGTCGCCCTCGCATGGTACAGCTTGCCGAGCATGCCGCCGTCGGCCAGCGCCTTTGCCGCCTTCGTCTCCTTGCGGTATAGCGTGCCGAGCTGGATATGCAGCTTCTGGCCGTACATCTTGGCCGCATCGAGCATGAGCGTGCCGTCATGATAGGAGCCGGCGATCGGCTTCTCGCAATAAACGTCCTTCCCGGCTTGGAACGCGGCAATCGTCACCGGCGAATGCAGGTTGTTGTGCAGGCAGACATCGACCGCTTCGATATCGTCCCTCTTCAGCAATTCTCTGAAGTCCGTATAGACATTCGGGATGTGGTATTGCCCCGCCACATTGCGCGCTTCCTGCTCGTTCACGTCACAGATCGCGACGATCTCGACATCTGGGATATTGGCGTAGTTTCGCAAATGCGCTTTGCCGATCAAGCCGGCTCCGATAATTCCGATGCGTACTGTTTTCCCCATTCCTGTCATCTCCCTTATCTCTTATGCTTTCGGTTGATTCGCGGCGGCCAATACGCGTTTGGCAGATGCGATGGCCCATTCCATCTCCAGATACTGATTGCCCGGAGCATTGTATTCGATGCCCCAATATCCGTCGTATCCGGCATCAAACAGCGTTCGGACCAGCTGCTCCCCTTTGCCCGACGCAACCGTCTTGCCGTCGAAATGCGTATGGTACACCCATGGAGCCACCAAGCTGTCCCCGATTTCCTCATCCGCCGACCAACGGCCCATATGCAGCAAGATGCCAAAATTCGGATGATTTACGCCTTCCGCTATTTTCTTCAGATAGTGCGGATTTTTGGCGGAGCCCATATGATTCTCCGGCCCGACCATCATGCCTAGGTCGGCTGCAAGCTTGCTCAGCTCTAGAAACTTGCTTATGTTGTAATCGACCTGCTCCTCCGTCTCGGGTTCGGAGCTTTTATCTCCCGTATCGATCCGTACCGAGCTTGCCCCGAGCGTATCCGCTATTCTCATATAAGCGACGGCGTTGCCGTACAGCATCTTCCGCCTGTCTTGATCCGCATCCCAGAGATGGGCGCCATCGACCGCTATATTGACGACCTTCATCCCTTTCTCGTCGATTGCTTCGCGCAGCTTGCGGATGTATGCCTCGTCGGGCAGCGTGAAGATGTCTTGCCGCGCCTTATCGAACGTTCCATTCCATAGATCCACCGTATCCAGCCCATACCTGTATTTGGAAGACTCCAAATAGCCGAAAGTATCCATCTTGCCTTCGTTCATCGTGTTGTTAAAGGAATAACCGCCGATGCTGATTTTCATTTGTTTACCCCTCCTGTGTCCGTAAAAAATCGCATTTCTTTTCTTGCCAGACGCCAAAACCTCTGTCCATCGCCACCTTCGCCGGTATCACCTCCCCTCGTTCGCATTCCGCTTAAGCTCCGGCTACAACTGCATCTGCTAGCCTTTGATCGCGCCGACCGTCAAACCTTTGACGAAAAACCGCTGAAAGAACGGGTAAGCGATTAGAATCGGCAGCACGCCGATGACCGCAATCGCCAGACGTACGCCCTGCGTAGGAATCATGTCATCCCCTACCCGCGTAGAAGAGTCGACATTGTTGAGCAAATACTGGACGTTGAGCAAAATCGTGTTGAGCATGACCTGGATGCTGTACAGCTTGTTGTCCGAAATGTAGATAAGCCCGTTAAACCAATCGTTCCAGTAATTGATGACTTGGAATAATCCGACCGTCGCCAAGACCGGAAGGGACAGCGGCAGCACCATTTGCATGAAAATTCTGAATTCTCCTGCCCCGTCAATGTACGCCGATTCCAGAACGGGCCCGGGTACGGAAACAGTGAAGAACGTCCTCAGAAGGATGACGTAAAAAGCACTGATCAGCAGGCCGGGGACAATGAGCGCCAAAAGCGTGTTGTCGATATTGAAGACGTTCGCGTATATCAGATAAGTCGGAACCAACCCGCCGTTGAACAGCATCGTGAAGAATACGAGGAAAGAGAAGAAGCCTCGCATCGGTAGATCTTTTTTGGAAAGCGGATATGCAAGCAGCGTCATCAAGACCAGACTCGTGAACGTGCCGACGGTCGTCACGATGAACGAAACGCCGTACGCGCCTACGATATCGCTCGATTGCTGGAAGAGAAACCGGTAGCTCTCCAGGCTGAACTGGCTCGGGAAGAAGGAGTAGCCGTCCCGGATAATCGTGTTTTCTTCCGTGAACGAAGCCGTTACCAGCAACAGAAACGGAACGATGCAGAATAAGGCGATGAGCAAAAAGACGACGTTGATGACGCTCTGTTCCCAAGTGATTTTTTTCAATGGATACGCCCCCCTAGAACAACGCGTTGTCCGAATTGATTTTTTTGACCACGAAGTTTGCGAAGATGATGAGCGCGAACCCGACAATGGATTGGTAGAAGCCCGCCGCGGACGCCATGCCGATATCGCCGCTCTTAAGCAAAGCGCGATAGACGTACGTGTCGAGAACGTTGGTCGTCGGCAGCAACGGACCCGAGTCGAGCGGCACTTGGTAGAACAATCCGAAGTCGGCGTAGAAGATTCTTCCGATCTGCAGCAGCGTCATAATAACGATGACTGGAGTAAGGGCCGGGAGCGTAATGTACAGGATTTGTTTAAACTTGCCCGCTCCGTCGATCTTGGCCGCTTCGTAATACTCGTGGTCGAAGCCGACCACCGCGGCGAAGTAGATGATGCATAAGTAGCCGACGCTATGCCACACCTTCACAATCGTCAAAATAACGGGCCAATGCTTGGGCTCCGTATACCACATCACCGCTTCCTTTCCGAACAGGGGGAGGATGGATTTGTTCACGAACCCGGTCTCCATGCTTAGCAGCGAGAATACGAGGTACCCAATAATAACTGTCGAGATCAAGTATGGAAGCAAGATCGCGCTTTGGTAGAAGCGGCGCAAAAACTTGTTTTTCAGCTCGTTCAACAAAATCGCGAAGGCGACCGAAAAAACGAGATTAAGCGCAATAAAGACCGCGTTGTACAGAATGGTGTTTCTCGTAATGACGTAAGCTTCCGACGTCTTGAACAAATATTTGAAGTTTCGGAGTCCGATCCAGTCTCCCCCGAACACTCCTTTCGAAAAATCGATTTCCTTGAAAGCGATCACAATTCCAAACATGGGGATGTAGTTGTTAATGAGCAAATAAGCAATGCCTGGGAGGATCATGAAGTACAGCGCTTTGTATTTTTTTATTTTTTTAAACGTTATTGCCTGGTTTAACCACGACATCATGGCAATTCCCTTCCCCTCGGTTTGATGGATGGCTCCTCTCCGCCCTCCGACTCCTCCTGCCTGCCGACAATCGCTTCAGCTATTGACTCCCCTGTGATAAAGCATGTAAGTCGACCTTAGCTTAAATCAAAAGCACCCCCTTGAATTAATTATTCCAGCGGAAAAACTAATTAACCAAAAAAAATTTCGGCTGCCCTGCCTCGTTTGTGTCCATTATATTTTCGGTTCTCGCCGCTTGTCAACGACTATTTTGTTTTTTTAGAAAATTTGGATAAAAGGCACGAAAAGCGAAAAAAACATTACCCGAAGCACGGCTTCAAGTTGACATATCATCGATTGGTTTTCTATAATCGCTTTGACATCTCTATTGCGACGGACCCTCCTCCCGCCGTAACATTATGCGAAAGACGCGTCGGACTCCTCCTCCTATCGCGCTTCCCATGCTGCCCGTACTCGTAGCTATACCCCCGACCGCCCTATTTTCCTATTAGCCGCTATCTTTGATCCTTGCATGCCATTTCACTTCAGAATGTGGAGACATGAACTTATGAACAAAATCGGTAATCAACAAATGCTGCGGGAAATCAATTTATCAACGCTGCTTCATGCCATATTTACGCATGGGCCGATATCCCGTGTCGAATTAGCCCGAAAGACCAAGCTCAGTCCGACAACCGTGTCGGTTCTGATAGAGGATATGATCCGGGAGCGGCTCGTTCACGAGACCGGTACGATCGGCAGCGGCGTCGGCCGCAAGATGACGATGTTGAACATCCGGGCCGACGGGGGTTATGTGATCGGAGTCGACCTGTCGAGCGCGCCTGTCCGCTGCGTCCTACTTAACTTGAACGGAGAGCTTATCGCGGGCCAAAGCTTTAAGCCGATGATCGGAGAAGAACAAATCAAGGCAGAGCTTGCGGCGCATATCACTGCTTTTATCCAAAAGCATCAAATTCCAATCGAGCGGATCAAACGCATCGGCATCTCCCTGCCGGGCAGACTGGACGAAACGCAAAGCGTCGTTATGACGTCCACCTATTTGCGATTGCATCAATTCCCGCTTCGTCAAACGTTGGAAGACCAGCTGCCTGTCCCCGTGCTTCTGTCGAACGACCTGGACGCCGCCGGGTTCGCCGAACGATTCAGCGGTGCGGCCAAAGGGGACCATACGATCATCTTCCTCATGATCGACTACGGTACGGGCGTCGGAATCGTCATCAACGGACAGATTTATCATGGTTCAAACGGCTCTGCCGGCAGAACGCCTTTCTTCGCGCCTTATTGTACGTCGATTCTTGCGGATCGCTTGCTGAAGGAATTTCCGGATACGTTCGGCGGGAAGGCACACGATGAAATCGTTCAACATTACGTCCGTCTTGCTCTGGAAGGCGTACAGCCTTTCGACGATCAAGTCGAACTGATGATCAGCGACATTGCTGACTTTTGCGGCAAAGCGCTTCAACTCGTCAATCCCCAGAAGATGATTCTCGGCGGATGGATTACCGACAATGCCGTATTTTTCGACCGCTTGGTGACGGCCATCCGAGAATCCGAGAAATCTCCTTACGGAGATACGCCTGTGCTGCCCTTCCATTGGAAAATGCACGGATCGGCCATGGGAGCGGCAACGCTTGGTTTGCACTCGATTTTCAAACAAAAAACCGTCCAATAACAACAAACGGTATTTATTTAGATGGCCATGGAACAATTTTTTTCTCCGCCGCGTATAACCCTATAGAACTAAAATGCGGAAAGGTGGCGTTTGCATGGAGCTTTACTTTAGCGACCGATTCTTCAGCGCGGGAACGACGGACATTATGAACGAGGAAGGGGCTTCGGTCGGCACGATGGATTTGGAGAGCATGCTGTCCGCCTCGTTATCCGTTTACAATTCCGAGAACGCTCTTCGCTTCTCAGGCAAATTCCGGGTTTTCTCGGGCAAGTGGGAGGTGCTGGACGGATCGGGCTTCGAAATCGGCGTCCTGCGCGCGCGGATGTCATTCTTCAGCAAACGATATGAATACGATGCGGGGAGTCGGGGAATCTACCAGATCGAATCGCCTGCCTTCTCTAACGAATACGTCATCCTTGACGAAAATGAGGCAGAGATCGCTACCTTTCAGAAAGTGAGCGGCTGGTTCGAAGCTGGCGCTTTTCGGCTAACGAACCAGTCCACGCTGCTGGACAGCTATGAGCTTATCGCGGTCGTCATGGGTGTCCATAGCATACAAAAAGCGGCTAGCAACGCAGCCACCTAGCGGTCAAATGAATATTTTCCAATTTTATGCACATGATAAAGTTGTTGCCGATTCATCGGCCAAGCTTGAATGTCCATAAAAGCGGAGGTACCGAACCATGAAAAAAATTACAATGACCGCCGTCTTCCTATTCGCCTTGCTATATACGCAGGGATACGGGGCGGCGTATGCCAATGAAAGCAACGAGGCTCCGGGCGCCTCGATCTCCATCGTAAACGCCGAAGGCCAGGCGATCGGCAAAGCGACGCTGGCGCAGAAAGGCGACAAGGTATTGATTCATCTTGAAGCAGAGAAGCTGCCTCCGGGCAAACACGGCTTCCATATTCATCAGTTCGGCAAATGCGAGGCGCCGGACTTCAAGTCGGCCGGCGACCACTTCAACCCGCAGCATAAGCAGCACGGCTTCAACAACCCGAAAGGGTTCCACGAAGGTGATTTGCCGAATATCGAGGTCGGCGCGGACGGCAAAGTAACCGCCGATATCGAGACGGCCGTCGTGACGCTGCAGCCCGGACAGCCGAATTCCATCATGAAGGAAGACGGGGTCTCGCTTGTTATCCATGAAAAGGAGGATGACTACGCGACCGACCCATCCGGCAACTCCGGCGCCCGCATCGCTTGCGGCGTGGTGAAGTAGGAGCCTCGACGAACGACAGACATGCCCGTTCAAGACATGGCGGTACACAAAATAAGCATCTCCATTGGCCTAGCGGCTCCGTGGAGATGCTTTTTTGTTGTCACGATGGGGTTGAATATTCTCTATCATTTTTCTAAATCTGCTGTGCGCGGTCCGCATCAATTGGAAGCGTTACGCAGCTCTCTTCTGGACCGCCGCCTCGCCTATCTCCCCGGCTCTGTAGAACCAGATGGCGACTAGCGAGATGGCCGCTATGACGATGAATAAAGTGGTGCCTCCGTAGTCTTGCAGAAGGAAACCGCCGAGCCATGGACCTATGAAGAAACCAAGGTTCGTGAAGGTTTGCGCCCCGAAGTAAGTGCCGCGCATCCCTTCGGGCGCCAGCTTGTCCAGCATGACGGAGCCTGCCGGGAACGTCAGAATCTCGCCCCACGTGAAGACGAGCATCGACAAGACGAGCAGCCACCAGTTGGTGCTGAACGCGAAGCCGATATCGCCAAGCGCGTAACAGACGCTGCCCGCCGCGATAGCCGTCAGCGGTTTCCTCTTCTCCGCCCACTTGGAGAATGGAATTTGGAACAGGACGACGGCGATCGCGTTCACGCTCATCATCCATGCGAAAACGGCAACCCCGTTCGCGAAATTCTGCTCGATGAACTGCGACAGCGTCGACGTCATCTGCGAATAGCCGATGGCCGTCACAATCCCGCCGAGAATGAAGTACCGGAACGCGCGGTCGCCGCGGATGACGTTCCACGATTTCGCGATCGTGACGGGCTCCTTCTTCTCGCCCTCGATGTTGCGGATGCCGAATTTCTTCAGCAGCACATGCAACAGAATCGCGTAGACGATATAAGTAATGCCCGTGATCGTCCAGGGCAGACTGCCGTCCATCGCGGCGAACAGCGTGCCGAGCAGCGGTCCGACGGCCACGCCGATATTAATGGCCATATAACGAAGAGAGAATATCTGGTACCGCTTCTCGCTTTCGGTCAAATCCGCCATTAACGCCTGCGACACCGGTTCGTAGAACGACCGGCATAAGCCGTTGACGGCGTTAAGCAAGGCGAACACAATCGGAACGCCCGTGACCGCGAAGCCGAGGAATACCGCACCCCACGTATAGATCGCCGCCAGCATAACGATTCTTCGCCCGAACCGGTCAGATAGATGACCGCCGAAGAAACCGCCGAGCATGCCCGCGAGGGAACCCAGTCCGATCGTAATCCCGATCATCGTCGGGCTCATGTCCGTCTTGGCGATCAGGTAAATCGCGAGGAACGGCAAGCTCATCGAGCTGGCCACGCGCGCGAAGATCGTGCCGACGAGCAGCACTTTCACGATCGGGTGAAAACCGTTTAGGGATAATTGCAACCGTCTGAACATCGATGAACCCTCTTTCTCATGCTGCGTAATCGTCGCCTGCTTCCGGAACCGTAGGAAGCGAACATACATCCGGTTTCGAAAGAATAATGTTCCGATTATACAGCAAGCGAGGGGAAAGCGGAAGGGGCAATCCTCGGCTTGTCCAAGGGGTCAGCGGACAGGGAGCGGCACCTAGGACATATTCGATAGCACCCTTCGCGATGTAATCGCGGAACGCGTACTTGTTGTCTACATGCTATGCGGATGGCCCTCGTCACGATGGGTAAGCATTGGAGCTGGAATGCGGTATTCCGCTCTCGGGCCGCCAAAGCTTCTCTAGCGCCATGACGAGCAAAGTTGCGATGAGGAGTCCGTTCCCTAACGCATATTGCAGGACGATCGGAAGCCCCTGCGGCAAAGAAGCGGATACCAGCGTGAAGCCAACGCCGACGAGCAAGCCGATTCCGAGAATCGTCAGCTGCCGTTGGGTTTGCGCCGCTTGCGTCAACGATTGAAAAGAATTTCCGGTCATTTGCACAAAAGTAGCTAACGATACGGCGCTCGCAACGGACGTGGGCAGCATAGCTAGAAAGTTGACGATGCCCGGGACGAAAGATATGAATGACAACGCCAGACATGCCCATAAAAAAGGCTTTCTCCGGGTTTGCCCCGTCATGCGAATGAAGCTGGCGGTAACGGGAAGCGGAACGATGCCGATAGCCGAATACGCTGCGGCAAGTCCATGGGAAACGCCTCCGATCATGCTGCTGCGGTTAAACGTTTTGCGTTCTTCCTTCTCTTCCCTCGGAATGACTTGGCGTGCGGCCGTTACGGCCGCGATTAAATTCGATACTAGAATGAGGGAGAACAAGCTTGCGGTAACCGCCATGCCCGGATTCAACCGAGGCATTCCCCATGCGAATACTTCGGGAAGCTTCATTGCCCATTCCATCTGCATCGGCATATCGGTTGCTATTCCCCCGCTAACCAATACGTGAAGCCCCCATCCGGTTAAAATGCCTAATAAGACGGCATATTGACGCATCCACCCTGTTCCTCTAATCGTTAAGAAGATGACCAAGACGAACACGCCCAATGCGACAACAGCGCCCCAATAGCCGCTTGGCATTCCGGTTTCATCCCCGAGGCTTAACATGCCTTTTAAGAACACGCCGCTTAATTGCAACGACAAAATAAACAAAAACGTGTTCGTCACAAGCGGCGTAAATAAAGAGATCAGCTTATAGAACAGTCCCGTAACGCCGAGTACGAACAGCAGCAACCCTGCAAGCAGCATGCCTCCCTGCAAGAGCTGGAGCGCTTCTTTCGCGTTTTGCCCCTGCTGCGCGGCCATGGCCGCCATCATAATAAAGACGCTGACCCAAGAGCCGGCGGGGCCGTCGACGATCGGAAAGCGGTGCCCAATGATCGATTGCAAGGCGGAGCTCAATCCGACGACAAGGAACGTCCGCTGCATGAGGGACGCGATTTCGTCTTGTGGCAAATGAAATACGCCGCCGATAACAATCGGCAGCGCGACGGAACTAGCCGTCATAAAAATGAACCATTGCATCGCGCGCAAGCCCGCGCCTATAGGAAGTAATCGACGCATATTTCTCAAGGAATCAGACATGAAGCATGGGGAATAAAACGTTTTTCTCCTCGTCCGTCGGCCTTCTGCCGTAATCGGCGATTTCGAAAGGCTCGGCATAACGCACGCGGGCTGCTTGGTGTTCGCCGTAAGCCTTGCTCAATGCCGGGAGCATTTCCGGGGAAACCTGCAAGAACGTGCTCCATCCTTCCAGAATATATGCTTTCCTTTGCTCCCAACCCTCCGGCACTTGGTCAAGGAACCCGCGCTGCCATGGGGCGAATTCGTAAAATTGAGATGCATGCGCATCGCATCCGAGCAGCTTCTTTTCGATCACCGGTCCGGTATCGATGACGATATCGGCTTGATACGTCCCTCTCTTGGCATAGTCCGGCATGAGCAGGAATAATGGCGACTTCTCCAGATGAGGCGTTCCCGGCACCGCGTTAGGAACCATGGCGATGAAGTCCGCCGCGTCGCGAACGATTTTTCCGGCGTTGCGGTTATCGACGTGCCCCGGCCCGTCCGGGTGGAACGTAATGACGATATCCGCTTTCCACTCGCGAATCTGCCGAATAACTTCCGCCCTTAGCTCGTAAGAGGTCGACAGTTGTCCGTCGGGAACGTCGAGCACGGCATATTCCGAAACGCCAAGCCTGCGCGCGGCTTCATAAGCTTCTTGCGTTCTTCGTTCGATGAGCTCCTTCCCGCTCATGCGGAAGTGTCCGCAATCTCCATTCGTCAACGATACAAACTTGACCCGGTGTCCCATTTCGGCATACAGAGCCGCGGTACCGCCTGCATAAATCTCGGCTTCGTCGGGATGAGCTGCGATTACGATAATGTGAAGTGTGTGAGTCATGGCTTTATTCCTCCAGAGTTAGCCTTTGACCGCGCCAGCGGTCAAGCCTTTAATAACCGTTTCCTGAGAAAGCATGTATAAGACAAGCAACGGAACGATCGAGATCGTTATCGCTGCCATCATGGCGCCGTAATCAGTGCCGTAAGCGTTGGATACGAGCGACAGAAGCACGGAGATCGGCTGCATATCGCGAATAGGCAAGTAAACGAGCGGAATCAGCAGCTCGTTGTAAGACCACAAAAAAATCATGATCGATACCGTAGCGAATATCGGAAGGCAAAGCGGAAGCAGGATGCGGTAGTAAATTTTCCAAATGCTCGCTCCGTCCATGACCGCCGCTTCTTCCAGTTCCGCTGGCAAAGATGCCATGAATCCCGTCATCATAATGATCGCAAAGCTAAGATTTCCAGCGATTTGCGGCAGGATGACCGACAAATACGTTCCGTTAAGATGCAGCTCTTGAATGAGTATGAAATTAGGAATAATGACCGCGAATTGCGGCAGCAGCATGCATACAACGAACAAAACGTGAAAAATCGACTTCCCGGCAAACTGAAACCGGGCCAAGACAAAGGAGGCAAGTCCGCCTACGAGCGCGACGCCCAGGACAACGGAGCCCGAGATGATCAGACTGTTCGCGAAGCCCTTCAACATATTGATGTTGCCGTATTCGTTCAAGTTGATGTAATTGCCGAACCGGAAAGCCTCCGGAAAGCCGAAGGCGTCCGTCAAAATTTCATCGGATGTCTTAAAGCTGTTCAGCAATACCCAAAGCAAGGGCAAGATGGTCGTGCAAGACCAAGCTATAAGAATAGCGTATGTGGCGTATGCGGCTGCTTTAGCTTTAGCAGCGTTAGAGCGCGGCTTAAGCTTAGCTCCGGCGGATCCCGCTAAGGTTGACATGATGATCACCTACCTGCTCTAGCCGCTGAATGATTCATTCAGAAGCTAACTGTATCTTTCTTGAGGACTTTATTTAAAAGTACGGTTATGATGACGCCAAGCACCATCATGGCGATAACGATCGTACTGGCGTATCCGACATTTTGACCGTTGAAGGCTTTGTCGTACATATACGTGCTCAGCAGCTCGCTGGAGTTCATCGGCCCGCCTTTCGTCACGATGTAGACGACGTCGAACACTTTGAGCGCGCCGGCAGTGGCTAACGTAAGGCAGGAAGCGATAACGTCCCGCAGCAGCGGTATCGTAATTTTGAAAGCTTTCTGGATGCCCGTGATTCCGTCCAGCTGCGCGGATTCGTATATATCCTCGGGAATTTTGGATATGCCGGTCAGGAAGATCACGAAGTAAAAGCCGACATATTGCCATAAAATCGGGATCAGCACGAGATAGATGGAGCTGTTCTCCGTCAGCCAGACTTGCTCGGGGACGCCTAACATTCGCATGATCGCGTTCAGGAGTCCATAATCGTAATTGTAAATAATCGAGAACATGAGTCCGATCGCCGTCCCCGAGATGACGATAGGGAAAAAAAATACGGTCCGGAAAAATTTGAATCCCCGCTTGATGCTATCCGTCAGCAGCGCGAGCGCCAAACCTCCGCCTGCTTGCAGCACGATCGCTCCCGCAGTCAAGATCAGCGTATTTTTCAGCGCGATTGCCACGACCGGATCGGCTGCGAGCTGCTTGTAGTTGTCCAATCCGATGAATGTTTTCTCGTTCGAGAAATTATACCAGTCGTGGAAACTGTAGAAGACCGATTGGAGCAAAGGATACAACAAAAACGCGAACAACAGAATGACCGTCGGAGCAAGGAAAAGCACAATGTATCTTTTGTCTTTGAAATTCACAGCCGGTATTCCTCCTCTAGGCCGCTTGCCCCCGAAAGAGACGTTGCTCTGCGCATCTCGTTCCGGGGGGCCGGCCTGTACCGTTTAACCTTAGTTGCGTTCGCTAAGCTTCTTCGCTTGGGCGAGAATTTCTTCGGCCGTCTTCTTGCCGGTCACGACGTAAGCGATTCCTTCCAAGAAATCGGTGTAAGATTCTCGGGAGACATAGGAATCGATCGGCATAACGAAGTCTTTCGCTTGCGCGACCATGGCGTTGCCGGCTTTCAAGAGCTCCGCCGTGTTGCCGGAGTCTGCCGTTTGAACCGCGTACGTGCCGCCGATTGCCGCGAATTTGCCCGCGATCTCCGGCGAGGTCATATACTTGATGAAGGCGAGCGCCGCATCGTATTGCGCTTGATCATCGTTTTTCTTCATATACCAGCCCGAACCGAAGCCCGATACGATCATATTGTCGCCCTTGCCGCCTGGTACGAGCGGGAACGGCGTAATCTGAATGCCCGGATTTTGGGCCAAGCCGACAGCAGTCCAAGAGCCGTTAAACATCATCGCCGCTTTCTCTCCAGAGAACAGCGCTTGCGCTTTGTCGTCGTCGAGAGTAAGAACGTCCTTCGGAAACGCGTTTTTTTCATATAAGTCTTTGATTAGGTTGATAGAAGGAGCCCAGGAAACGTCGTACGCTTGCTTCTGGCCTTCAGGTCCGACCGAAGACAGCACCAAAGCCTCTTGAATGTACGGCGTGGAGAGCGACGTCGCGAAAGGAACGATATCGTTCTGCGCAAATACTTCGACGGCTTTCATGAACGCCTCGTAAGTCGTCGGAGCAGCCAGCTGGTATTTGTCGAACAACGTTTTATTCCAGAATAATCCTTCATAAAAGCCGATATAAGGCAAGGCGTAAAGCGTTCCTTCGTATTTCACTTTGTCGAGAATGGCGGCATTAAACGTTTTGGCCCATTCCGGATCCTTCTGGAGCTCTTCCTCCCAAGAGACGATCTTTCCCGATTCCGACAACATCTTCGTTTCGCTGCCGTTGAAGTAGAACATAACGTCGGCAAGGTTGCCGGTCGCCGCGTCGGCCTTGATCTTCGTCCGGAGCGCTTCTTGATTGACCGGAGTCGATTCGTCGACGATCTTCACGCCGGGATGCGCGGTTTCGAAAGATTTTATTGCCTCCGTCCAAGCGGATACCCACGGATCGGAGCCGGCGAACGAGGTTGCGACGCGCAGCTTAACCTCTTTGCCCCCGCCTGCCGATTTTGAAGCGTTTTCATTA
Organism: Paenibacillus sp. LHD-117; assembly: GCF_030929555.1. Classification (GTDB taxonomy): domain Bacteria; phylum Bacillota; class Bacilli; order Paenibacillales; family Paenibacillaceae; genus Pristimantibacillus. Next base: position 172,688 of record NZ_JAVFVT010000009.1, read on the forward strand.
CTTTGCCCGTTGCTTTCATTTCCTTTGTTGCCGCCGCTGCAGCCTGACAGAAGCCCAACTACAAGCGCGATTAGCAACATAGCGACCATGGACTTGCTTGCCTTTCCTTTTCTCATTTCGGTGACACTCCCTTAAATCGTTATATATTGAACTCGGACGAATGAGTCGTCCAAGAATCAATCACTCAATAGTTAGTTAACTTTCCTAATTAATACGATAAAAAAAGGCGTCATTCGACGGACCTTTCCTTTAATACTTCCTCGAAGATCGATTCCAAGCCGATCGCGATTCCTCCGAGCAACACGGCTTTATTCTTAAGCATCGTGTTTACGATATGAAGATCGGATGAAATATGTTTGCGTACATCGGCGGCCAGCGTATCGGTATACGCAGGACCCAACGTGACGAACCCGCCTCCGAGTATGACGCATTCCAGATCAAGCAGCAGCAGCATATTCGTTACGGCGATTCCCATGATCCTGGCGCATTCTCTGACATGCTTGACGCACAAATCGTCGTTCGCCAGCGTGCCTCTAATAATGGTATTAAAATCGACTTTCTCGATTTGGCCGCCAGCTTCATTCAGCACGACACTCTGCGCGCCCGAAGTAAGATCGCTTCTTACCGCTTGAACGAGCGAGCCGACCGATACGAGATCGACTAAACGTTTTTTTGGCGAATCATCCAGCCTTTCTTCTCGATCCATGACAAACTTGCACATTTCGCCCGATGCCTGCGAGCTTCCTTTGAACAATCCGCCGTTCAGCACGATGCCAAGACCGACGCCAACATCGGCGCTTACGAAGACGACATCCTTGCATGCCTTGGCGACTCCGTATTTCATTTCCGCAATGACAGCCGCATCGATATCCTTCTGCACCAGAACGGGGACGTCGTATTTTCGTTGAATCAAATCGCGAAACGGCACTTTGCCAAGCTTAGTCAAATAGGAGCCGCAATCGGCAATGCCTTTTTTGCTGTCTACAATACCCGGTACGGACAAAGAAATAGCCAGCATTTTATCCAAGGGCAGCTGCTTGGCGGTTAAGATCCGTTCGATATTTTCCAGCAACAAGTCCGTCAATCGCTCAAGCTCGAACTGCTCAAGATCGAACTTGTGTTCATGAACGATTTCGGGCTTCAAGCTGCTGATCGCAATCGTAACGCAAGGGTTGCTCAGATCGATCGAAACAAGGTACCCGAAGTCGTTGTTCAGCTTGAGCAGCTTCGCTTTACGGCCTACGCTTGACGATTCCTCGCCCGTCTCTCTTATGATTCCAAGCTCGATCAGCTGGTCAACGTTCGCGCATACGCTTGGTACGCTGAGCTGAAGCGTCTTCGAAAGACTGCTTCTCGTAGCGCTTTCATTTGTTCGTATCGTGTCTATAATGAGATTCTGATTGGTTATTCGAATCAGCTTCTGATCCGCGGAGCGTTTGACCACCACTGTTCCTCTTTTCAACGTTTCGTTATATGTACATCGATTTGGTTAATTAATTAGGTTTATTAATTAATACAGTATACGATTCCGATTTCCTTGTCAATACAAAACGATTGACCCCATCCTTGGTTTTTTCGTCTTTTGTCTACAATAGACCGCCATCCGCCGGTCCATAAAGCCCGGCGGCGCGGTCGCATCAAAATTACTCGCAAGGCAAATAAATCGTCACTTTCGTTCCACGCTCGATGGCGGAGTCGATCTGGAAGGACGCTCCCGGCATGGAAGCCAGCCGCTTGCGAATGTTGGTTATGCCGATGCTGCCCGCTTTGCCGCTGCCCTTCGTCAAACGGTACAAGAGATCATCCGGAATGCCGATGCCGTCATCCTCTACAACGACCTTCAAGTACCCGTCTCCCTCGTCGATGCGGAGCGACACATGTCCATGATTCTTCTCGAAGATGCCGTGGCGAATCGCGTTCTCGACGAACGGCTGAATGCACAGCGGCGGAATCGGGCAATCCCGAAGTTCGGGGGCGACTACGCATTCGAAGGAGATGCTGTCCCCGAAACGCGCTTTTTCGATCTCTACGTAAGCCTCGACCAACTCGAGCTCTTGGTATAAGGGAACGACTAGCGTCATCCGGTCCATATCCAGCACGTAACGCAAGTATTGGCTTAGCATGATAAGCAAATGTGCGGCTTTCTCCCCGTCGATATAGCAGAACGAGATGACGCTGCTCAGCGCATTGTACAGGAAATGCGGCTTGATCTGCGCTTGATGGAACGCCTGTTCATTGCGGATCGCCTCCCGGATCGACGCTTTCATGGCGAGGAGCGTATGGATGCGGGCCAGCAGCGTTTCCCCGTCGAACGGTTTCGTCACGTAATCGTTGGCGCCTGCCTGAAAGGCAAGCGCGATATCGCGCGGCATGTCCTTCGCCGTGGCGAGCAGAATTGGCAAATCCAAGATCGAGTGTTGCTCCCTTAACATGCGGCACAACTGGGTGCCGGATAGATCCGGCATCATGACGTCGATGATGGCCAGGTCGACTTGCGGATGCTGCCTCATCTTGGAGATCGCTTCCTTCGCCGAATATGCCGTTACGACGTTATAGCCGTTGCGGCGAAGCATGCTCATCAAGGTATGAATGTTGGCTGGCTCGTCGTCCACGATCAATACCGTGGAACCCCCGCTGTCCAGGATGTCGGGAGGCCTTCCGGCATCATGGCCCGTCTTGATCTCCGCGCGCGCGTTCCCTTGCGCCGCCTGGGGAATCAGAGACTCCGCGGCGGGCAGAGTAAACGCCATGCGAGTCCCCCGGCCAATCTCCGTCCATTCGACGGCAAGCTCTCCGCCCATCCGTTCGACCAGCTTGCGGCTTAAGTAAAGCCCGACGCCCATTCCGCCATTCCCTCCGGAACTTCCGGCGGATTCGGCCTGCTCGAAGTGGCCGAAAATCGATTCGACCCTCGCGCCGTCGATGCCGTCTCCCGAATCCTGCACGCCGATCCGAACGGCGGAGCCCTGCACGTTCGACGTTAGCCGGATCGTCCCCTTGTCCGTATGTTTGATCGCGTTATGAACGAGGTTGTACAGCACTTGGCGAAGCCGGTTCTCGTCCGCTAAGACGATGGTGCCTTCGGCAATAAGATTCTCTAATTCCACCTCCTTGCCGACGAGCGCGGACCGTAGATCGTCGCATACGATCTGCGCAGCAACCCGGACATCTACCGCCACTGCCCGCATCGAAAGTTCGCCGTGTTTCAGCCGCGTGACGTCAATCAAATTGTTGACAAGCATGGTCAGCTTGACCGATGTATCCTTAATGACCGACAAGTCGCGCCTCTGCACCGCCGACATTCCTCGCTCCTCGTCCGCCAGAAGATCGGAAGACAGGTTCAGGATCCCCTGCAGCGGCGTCTTCAGCTCGAGCGATGTCTGGCTCCAGAACTCGTCCTTGCGTTCGTTCGTTGCGGCAAGCTCCCTGGCGAGTTTCTCGGTCTCGCCGTAAGCGTGAACGAATCTCGTCGCGAGCAATACGTTCATGCAAATGATAAAACTTACGATGCCCATCATCGCCGCCGCGTCTGTCGATACGATATTTTCCGAATAAAGGCTTCCGCCCACTTGGTAAACCGACAGCGAGATACAGCCCAGGACGAATAGGAACAGCTCTCTCTTGCCGCTAGACTGCCTTGCTTTAACCAAGTAGAGAACCGTCATTCTCGCGATAATCACCCAAACGATAAGGATGATATACGGGTAAATCGCAATTCTGGCCAGGCTCGCGGTCGAGTAAGGAAGCACGGCCAATCCGGCGATCATCAAGGCAATCGGGCTCAAGATGACGGCGATTGTCCTTCGCTGCAGAAGACGGGTGTCGATGGAGCATAGAAACAGAACGATCAGCGCCATACTGGCGTATTGCGCGCCATCCAGCAGCTTGTAGGCGACTTCGAATGAAAGCTGCGGCAGCAGCCTCTGGCCGATCTTCTCCCCATAGAGCAATTGGACGAGCATGAGCGAATAGAGATACAAACCGCTGAACAAATACGTTTTCTCCCGCTTACGCAGAAAAAACAAACTGACATGATACGCCCCGAACATGGCCAAAATGAGAATGATTGCGATATCGGCGCCCGCGAGGAATACGCTTGCCTGCGTAATATCTTCGGGCAAGCCGATCAGAATCGGATTGACAATGCCCCCCGTGACGTATTCGTAATTGGCCGCCTGGATCATGATCTCGACTTCGCGGTCGACCGCGTGGAAGTAAGCGCTATAAGGCGTATTGCCCGGCCGCTGCGACGTAACATCGATGCCCGGACGGCCGCTTCCTCCGATTTCTTTGCCGTCGACGAACAAGCGGTGGGCCATCCGGATGCTTCGGACCTTCAACCCGTACAGCTCGTCGGATGCGGGAACGATCACCTTCAGCCGGTACGTCCCGAATCCCTTCCTGGACATGCCGCCCTCTTCGTTCTTGCCCTGCCATGTGCCCGGAACGGACAGATACGAGGCCGAGGCTTGTTCGCCGAACCGGGAGGCCGAAGCCAGCTCTCCCTCTACGAATTCCCATTGCCCGTTCAGATCGGCAAGCCCCTGTTCGCGAAAATCCCATCCCGACAGGTCGAGAACGCCTTGGTCAGCCAAAGGAGATTCCCGATTCGTCCCGGATTGGGAAAAAAACACAAAAAACAAAACAATTGAAAGCGAAAAAACGATAGCGATCCCGATCCGGCTGCTGTGGCGAACGGCATTCAATCCCCTTTTTGCATGATAGTCGATGTCGTTAATATTAGCGGCTTAGAATCGTTTTGTAGAGTTTGACGGCGCCTTGGTGCAGCCCCTCATGGTAAAGCGCCAGGCCGAGGAATTCCCCCGGCGTCGACAGCGTAAAGCCGGTCGACGTTGTGTACGGCGCGACCTCCTCGCGCAATCGCTGAGCCAGCAGCGCCTCGACCCTTGCCGGCTGCTCGGCCAGCAGTTCCCTAAGCTCCGGCAGCGTCGGCAACGGCGCATCGACCGCCCATGTCAGCGGCGACGTTCCGAATTCGAACCGTTCGCGGAACCCGTCCGGAAGCTGCTGCGGCAATCCGGGCGCTTTAAACGCGAACCTCTCGAGCACCACGTAGAGATGGCCGAGCTGCCACCTGAGCGAGTTCCGGAATCCGTCCGGCACGATGTCCGCCATCTCCTCGGTCAAACCTTCCGCGGCTTTCAAGGTTAACTTCCGCACGAAAGCAAGCTGCTGAAATACGAATGGCTCCATGTCGATCACTCCTTCGTTAATTAACAGTATATGGTAGCACGGGTGCGAAGAGGTGTCAATGTTCGCATGGGCTTTACATTCCGAATGAGCTGTGTTATCTTTATTTCGACATCCATAGAAATACGAGATCGGGCAAAGGTGTGGGGACGATGATGGAGGAGAACGCGGAAATTCGGCAAGCGGTCAAGGTATACAAAGCGCTCGGGGAGCCTACGCGGCTCAAAATCGCTCTTATGCTCACCGAAGAGCGGAATTTATGCTGCTCCGACATCGGGAGCAAGCTGGAATCCGTTGCCGGATCGACTCTCTCGCATCACTTGAAGCAATTGACGGACTGCGGACTGCTCAGAACCCGCAAGGACGGCACCTACATCTATTACAGCGTGAACCGCGAATTGGCGGAGAAGTATGCACCGTATTTGCTTGAATTGTAGCGAGCCATAAGAACTTTCTGATGTGGTAAAAAAAGTAGTCTTTTTTTAATCTTTATTTCTATACATTTAGAAATATAAAAATTGTGGAGTGGAGAGAGGAGCAACACCGTCATGTCGAACGCTTGGAAAATTTACATGCTGGCCGTCATCAGCTTTCTTGTCGGTACGTCCGAGTTTATTATTGCAGGGATTCTGGATAAAGTAGCCGAGGATGCGGGAGTATCGGTGTCCGCGGCCGGCCAGCTGATTACCGTGTTCTCGCTTGCCTACGCATTCGGCACGCCGATTCTAATGGCCGCAACGGCCAGAGTGGAGCGCCGGAAGCTGCTCATCTACGCCCTTGCCGTATTTGCCGTAGGCAACGGAATCGCCGTCTTATTGCCGGGCTTCGGATTCCTTATGGCGTCAAGAGTCGTCTTGGCGCTCAGCACGGGGGTGTTCGTCGTTACGGCGCTTACCGTTGCCGCGAAGCTCGCCGCGCCCGGGAAACAAGGGAGCGCCATCGCGACGCTCGTGATGGGCTTCAGCACCTCTCTTATTATCGGGGTGCCGATCGGGAGGGTTGCTGCAGCCGCATACGATTGGAAATTGATTTTTGCCGGAATCGGTCTGTTGGGACTCGTCGCCATCCTGCTGATCCAATTCACGATTCCGCGCACGGACGGTGAAGAACCGGTTCCGATCGGCAAGCAGCTCGCGTTGCTGAAGCAGCCGAAGATCGTTGTCGCTTTGCTTGTCACCTTCTTCTGGATCGGCGGTTATTCGATCGCGAATACCTATCTATCGCCGTTTCTTCTTAACGTGTCGGGTCTGAGCGAGCAAGGCGTGAGCGCCGGACTCTTCGCATTCGGCATCGCCAGCCTGATCGGCTCCAAGCTTGGCGGCTTCAGCACCGATCGATGGGGAGCTCCGCGTACACTCGTGATCGGCATGCTGCTTCACGCGGTTGCTTTAGTATTGCTCTCGCTTGCCGGTCAGTCCGCCGCCGTTATTTTCCCGCTGCTAATGCTTTGGTCTTTTGCAGCTTGGTCGTCGGGACCAACGCAGCAGTATCATCTGATCAGTCTGGCTCCGGAAGCCTCCGGCATCATGCTCAGCCTGAATACCTCAATGCTGCAATTAGCCATGGCTGCCGGCGCGGGACTTGGCGGCGTCGTCGTCGAGCAGCTGTCGCTGTCATCCATCACATGGATCGGAGCGGCAGGCGTAACGATCGCGGCCGTAACGGCAGTCGCATCCGTCCGCTTAGCAGGCTACGGCGTCGGCAAGAAGGCGTCGGATGAAAAGCTGCTTGATGTGGGAGCCTAAGTGAGAAAAACTCTATCGAGGCCACTCGATGATGAGCGCCCCTTCAGCTTTGCAAAGCAAAGCATCTTCGTAAGCACAAGGTAGGTTTTATCGCCAATAAGAATTCCCCTTCCGAAAGACTCGGAAACTTATAAATTCTTATGTTGTTAAAAAAACCGAGCGGCGGCAAGGTCTGATCCTTGCGCTGCTCGGTTTTTGGTTATTTCTTCGGCGACTTTGACTGCACCGGACGCGCCGGAAGGAAATACGGCTTGAACGAGCTCGACGCCAGCGAGTTTCGGTCGTTCACGGGTTCTTGACGCCCGGACGAACGGCCTTGCGACGATTGGCGCGGCTTCGCCGGCTGCTGGCTCTTCGCGGCTTGCTGCGGTTTCGGAGCTTGCGGGCCGTTTGCCGCTTGCTGAGCTTTCGCAGGCTGCTGCCCCTTCGCGCCTTGCCGCGGCTTCGCTTGCTGCTGCGCCTTGGACGCCTGCTGCCCCGCCGCGCCTTGCTTCGGCTGCTGGCCTTTGCCCTGCTGCGGCTTCGGCGCTTGCTTCTGCTGCGCTTTGCCTTGCAGCTTCGAGCCTTTGCCGGATCCGCCAGCGGCGAACGCGGCCGCGGCTATGGCAGCCTCGCCTTGCATCGGGTAAGCGTGGCCGTCCACGACCGGGATCTTTTTCTTGATCAGCTTCTCGATGTCCTTCAGGTACGGCAGCTCTTCTTCCTCGCAGAAGGAGACCGCCACGCCGCTATGTCCGGCCCTGCCGGTACGGCCGATCCGGTGCACGTACGTCTCCGGAATGTTCGGCAGGTTGAAGTTGTACACATGCGACAGCTCTTCGATGTCGATGCCCCGTGCCGCGATGTCCGTCGCCACGAGCACGCGCGTCGCGCCGTTCTTGAAGTTGTTCAGCGCATTCTGCCGCGAATTCTGCGATTTGTCGCCGTGGATCGCCTGCGCCGTGATCCGTCCCTTGTTCAATGCGCGCGCAACCCGGTCCGCGCCGTGCTTGGTCCGGGTGAAGACAAGCGCCGAAGCGATCGACTTGTCCGACAGCAGGTCGGCCAGCAGCGCGATCTTGTTCGCCTTGTCGACGAAATACACCGATTGCTCGATGCGGTCCACCGTCGAGGAAGCAGGCGTAACCTCGATCTTGGCCGGATTGACCAAAAGCGTGTCGGCCAGCTTCGCGATCTCCGGCGGCATCGTCGCCGAGAACAGCATCGTCTGCTTCTTCGTAGGCAGCTTCGCGACAATTTTTTTCACGTCGTTAATGAAGCCCATGTCGAGCATCCGGTCCGCCTCGTCCAGCACCAGCACCTGAACCTGCTTCAAGTCTACGAGCCCCTGGTTCATCAGATCCATGAGCCTGCCCGGCGTCGCGATCAGAATGTCGATGCCCTGGTCCAAATATTTCTCTTGCCCCTTCTGCGACACGCCGCCAACGATCGCGAGCGTTCTTAGCGGAGTAAACCGGCTGTAGGCGCGGATGTTGTCGTCGATCTGGATCGCCAGCTCCCGCGTCGGCGTCAGGATCAGGGAACGGATCGGGCGCCGCTTCTGCGGCGGATTCTGCCCTTGGCATAGCTGCTGGATAATCGGCAGCGAGAACGCCGCCGTCTTGCCTGTACCCGTCTGAGCGCAGCCGAGCACGTCCCGGCCATGCAGCGCGACCGGAATCGCCTGCTCTTGGATCGGCGTCGGCTGCACCAGATTTTCTTCTTTCAGCGCTTTCAATATGTCTGGCATCAATTGCAAATCGTTAAAATTCATTCGTTCTCCTATGGTCCACATGTATTTTGGTATTCGGTCATTCTTACCATCATACCACAATACGGGACGGTAGTCAGAACAAAACATTTCGCGCGGCGGCGCTGCTAGTCCGTAAACAATATCCACAGACTTATGCACATTTCGTCAACAGATGTTCGTAAATTCGTTTGTCCGACCAGCTTTTACATATTTCAGTTGAGCCACAATGATGACGCTAATGATGACCAGAAGGAACCAGGAGCTGATCTTGCTGAAGCTAACCAACTGCCAGGTTTGGTGCTGGTCGGGGTATTTCCAGGCATCAAAAAATGTGGATATGTTCTCCGCCAGCCAGATGAAGAAACCGACAATCATAAATGCAAGCGTTAATGGCATTCGATACGTCGTCGTCCGTACCCGATATAGGATCCATGTTTTCCAGAAGACAATAAACACGAGCGCCGTCAGCCACCAACGAAAATCCGGAATAAAGTGATGCGTAAAAAAGTTGAAATAGATGGCCCCTCCCAATAGCGCCGAAGGCGCGAGTCCGGGCCAGCCGGTCATGTCCATCCGCAGTCTCCGCCATACCTGGCACATAAAGCTTGCTACGCTCGCATACATAAATCCGCTATAGAGCGGGACATCAAAAAACTTCGTATACCCAGGCTCCGGATATGACCATGATCCCATTCGCACCTTATAAATCTCGAGCAACAGGCCAATAACGTGAAACATGCAAATGACTTTGATTTCGTCGCGTGTCTCGAGGCCGCTGCGATACATGAAGTATTGAACGCCAAGCAGGACGAGCAGAATCGCATCGTAACGATAGATGAAAGGGATCTCGATTACGCGAGAGAGCGCTAACGTTCCAAAGATCGCAACGGGAAATAGGCAGCTCATGGCCTGATGATAGCCAAAATGCAGCAGTTGTACGATTGATTTCAATGAAGACCAACTCCTCCATGCCCGAAACCAATGACTTGATCGGGGCAGATTCGCCGCTAGCAGATGAATGTTCCAGCTGCACTTCCATTTTAGTCAAGGAAGTACATCACAATAAAGTGAAACAATCAATCGTCTTTTTTCATCTTTTTCAAACAGATGTTCGCACCCCTTCCACCCAGCCCGCCGTATAGTGTCCGCTCCAGTAGGAAATAATGGAAGAAATATGTCGAAATAAACGGGACGGGTGAACGCCATATGGGTTTGGACACAGGGAACACGACGCAAGCCTCTACCGAGTCCGCCGGCGCAACGGGGCAGCAGGAGCATACGCAAGAACACGGCAACCCCATGCCTCTATCTTCGTTGCTTGAGAATAATTTACGGGAGCTCGAAGCGATTTTCGCGGACAGCGGAGATATCATTTTCCATGAGTGGGGCTACGGCCCCGGCTATCAATCGCGCGCATGCTCCATCTATTACCTCTCTCTAGTGCAGGAAGACAAGGTTAATTTCATGAAGCATTCGCTGCAGGATTTGGAGACGCACGAAGTAGGGCCGGGCACGGACATTACGCTGGAGGAAATTCGCGACTTCTTCGAGCATCACGGCGTGTCCGCCAAAAAAGCGGATGTCGTCCATGACCTGCGCGACTGCGTGAACGAGATTTCGAACGGGAGGCTGATCATTCTCTTCGACGGCTGGGACAAGGCGCTCAGCTACAAAGCGGCATCCGTCGAGACGAGACAGGTGGACGAGCCGGTCAATGAATCCGTCGTTATCGGCCCCCGCGAGAGCACGGTCGAAAATTTGCAAAAAAACTTAGGCTTGCTAAGAATGCGGCTAAAGACGCCGAAATTCAAAATTCAATACACGGCAGGCGGCGGCGACACCCGTACGACGGTTGCTTACGGTTATATCGAAGGCACCGTGGACGGCGAGTTGCTGAAGGAATTCAAGCGCCGAATCCAGTCGATCGAAACGGTGGAAATATTGGAGACGTCCTATATCGAGCAGTTGATCGAGGACTCCAGCTTCTCTCCGTTCCCCCAGCATCGGTACACGGAGCGGTCGGATGCGGCGGTTGCAGCCTTGCTGGACGGCAAAATCGCCGTCATGGTGCAAGGAACGGGCGGTATCCTGTTATGTCCGGGAATATTCACGGAGTTTTTTCAATCCAGCGAGGATTATTACCAGCGGACCGTTATCTCTACCATGTTACGCTGGCTCCGCATCGTGGCGTTTATTATCGCGCTCACCCTTCCCAGCATCTATATCGCGTTGTCCACCTTTCATCCGGAGCTTATTCCGACGGTATTGCTGCTCGCGATTCTGAACGCGAGGGAGGGAATCCCCCTTCCCGCCTTCTTCGAGGCTCTGCTGATGGAGTTTTTCTTCGAGCTGATGCGGGAAGCCGGCGTCAGGCTGCCCCGGCCGATCGGCTCGGCGGTCAGCATCGTTGGCGCGCTCGTCATCGGCGACGCGTCGATCAGCGCGGGCATCGCGTCTCCCATCATGGTTATCGTCGTTGCGCTGACGGGCATTGCCTCGTTCGCCATGCCGCAATACAGCATGGCGATCGCCCTGCGCATTCTTCGGTTTCCCCTCATGGTGAGCGCCGCGCTGCTGGGAGGGTTCGGCATGATGATCTGCCTCTTGTTCATTCTGCTGCATCTTAGCAAGCTAAGATCGCTGGGTCAGCCGTACATGGCTTCCCTATCGCCGCTTCGGCTTCGCGATTTGAGGGATATTTTCCTGCGCATCCCGCTGAAGAACCTGCTTCGCTCGCCCAGGAATTTGCACAAGCGTTAGCCGACGTCGCGGCCGCGCAAACCGTACTTGGAGTTGACAGATGACATGGGATTCATACGGGTAGGATCGCTAACTTTGTTGGCCGCCTTGTCGGCCGCCCTGCTGACCGGCTGTTGGAGCAAATTCGAGCTGCCGGAGCGCGCGTTCGTCATGGGCGTCGCGCTCGACCAAAGGGAAGACGGGAAGATCGAAATGCTGACGCAGGTATACCGGCCCTCCTCCACCGAGATCGGCAAGTCGACTTCAACCGTCGCGGAATCGAGCGTGAACGTCAAAACGGTTGACGATACGGTAATGGAAGCCATTCGGGACATTCCGATCCATCTGGGCAGGAAAGCGCAGTGGAGCCATATGCGCATCATTATCGTGGGAGAGAAGCTGGCGAGGAGCACGAATATCCTTCAGACGCTGGATTTGTTCTATCGCGACCATGAACCGCGGGACAACGTCTCTCTCATGATCGCCAATGGCAAGGCAGCGAAGCTGTTCGAGAAGAAACCTATGATCGAACAGACGACATCGCAACAGTTTTTGAGGACGGGCGAATCCTCTTATCGGAACGCGGCCAAAACGCTGGATACGACGCTCATCGATTTGATGTTGCGGATGAAGAGCGTCCAGACGGATGCCGCGCTCGCTTACGTCTACGAGGATCCCAAGTCCAAAGAGACCTTCTCCGCCGCCGGCTTGGCGCTCTTTAAGAAAGGTGTCATGAAGTCCGTTCTGCCGGCAAGCAAAGTAGAAGGTTTCCTTATGCTGAGCAACGATTACAAGGCGGGCGTTGTCGAGATTCGTTGCCCGGGCACGAAATTGGAAAAGGAAACTGCCGAAGTGCTTTCCCTGCACGCTAGCTTGAATCCCGTCGTAAAAGGGGACGATGTCAGCCTAGGCATTCGCATTCAGGGTCAAATCACAATTAATGAGATGAAATGCACGAAAATCAACACGCTGCAGGATGAAGAGGCATTCGTCCGCAAGATCGAGGAAGCTGTGAAACGGCAAGCCGCGGGCACCCTCGATTTTTTGCAGAAACGCCAAATGGATGCCATCGGGCTGGGCAATCGGATTTACCGCAGCGACCCGAAGGCATGGGCGCGCTTGCAATCGAACTGGAGCAGCCGTTTCGCGGCTATCCCTTACGACATTCGGGTGAAAATAAAGCTGATCTCCGGCGGAACGATCAGCAGCAAATCAATGTCCTAGTACATGGCTGAGGAGGCTCGCCCATTTTGGAAAAAATGCTGGTGCTGGCCGTCGCGATTGGCGGCGTGCTCGTGTTCGACGGATTTGCGCTCAAGCGGAAATTATCGGCGGGCGGCAAGCTGGTTTACGGGATTCTGATCGCCATGTCCCTATACACAGGCATCGACTATTTCGTCAATCTGGACTGGCCGGATTATTTCGATCTTGCCGATGCGGTTTTTGGCCAGCTGTCGAAGAGCGTGGAGCAATCGCTCAAAGTGAACTGGGAACGTTAGACAAGGAAGGACGTGAGCGGCCTCATGAACAAAGAATGGATCAATCACAACCAGGCCGGCGCGCTTTTCTTTGTCTTTATGACCGGCTCATCCATCATTAATATCCCCGGTCCGCTTATTGCCATGGCAGGCAACGGGGCTTGGATCTCGCTGCTCCTGTCGGGCCTATGCGGCTTTGGCGTCTTGGCCATGCTGCTGTATTTGTCTGGCCGTTATCCCGGACTAACCTACGTGGACTATAGCCGGAAGCTGATCGGCAACATGCTGACCGTCATATTCGGCCTGCTGTCGCTGACCTTCCTGTTCCAAATGCTGACGGCTATGGTCATGGATGTCGGCTTGTTTATGGTCAGCTCCATGCTGAGAGAAACGCCGATCTACACGTTCACCTCGCTTATTCTGCTGATCTCCGCCCTTACCGCAAGGGCAGGGATCGAAGTGATGGCGCGCATGTTCATGTTTATCATACTGCTTACAGCCTTATTCGTCTTCTCAACGCTCGTGTTCGCGATTCCGGACTACATGCCGGAGCAGCTGCTGCCGATTCTGCCGAAGGGCATCAGGCCGGTCCTGCACGGCGCTTACTTCTCCTTCGGCTTCCCGTACGCGGAGGTTTTCGTTTTTGGCATGCTTCTTCATCACGTAGCCAAGGAATACAGGAAGAAGGTTCCCGCTGCGATGCTGCTGTCGTTAGGCGTCAACGTGCTGACGTTATGCGTGACTACGATCAGTTCGATCATGGTATTCGGTCCCTTCGGGGGAGATCTTCCCTACATCCTGTTCTCGATGGCTCGGCTCGTAGAATTTCAGGAAATTATCCAGCGCATCGAATCGATCATCGGCATGTCTCTCATTCTAGGCTCCTACATGAAATCAACTATAACCTTGTACGCAGCCAGTCTGTTCGCCGCGCGGCTCTTCAAGATCGAGGAACGTTCGGCGCTCGTTATGCCGATCGCCTTATTCTGCTTTCTGTCGGGTCTGGTATCGTTCGACGGTCCCGCCAATTGGGGCTTCATGGTCTCAACCGTGCATCCGCTGTGGGCGGGCTCCGTCTTCGTCGTTCCGCTGCTGCTCCTGACGGTCGTGGCGGCTTTTCGGAAGAAAGCCGCGTAACGATGCGCATCTAAACCTGCCAGTTGCTAAGCCGCATCAGCGCGCTTTCGAATTCCTGCGGAGAGGTCGCGCGGTTGTAAATGCCGAGGAACGCCCGCGTCGCTTCGGGATCGGAGGCGATGAGTCGGTTGACCGCCGTCTGCTCCGCCGTGAACGGCATGTTTTTCGTAAATTGGCAGGCCAGATGGTAGTGGAACATCATCTTCTCCTCCATCAGCGTTTGGTACCGCTCCGCCATCTCCGCCCAACATGCGCTCCAATCCGGGTAACCGGAGAGCACGTCCGTCAATATGCGGGCGCCGTAGAGCGCATCCTGCATCCCTTGGCCGACGGCGGGATCCTTGAAGGAATAAGCGTCTCCGACGAGCGCCCAGCCGGGACCCATCCCCTGGTACCAATCGTTATCGTAGCCGAGCAGCCCGCGGATCGGCCCTTCCAGCTCCGCGTTTTTCATCCGGCGAGGCAGCGGCGTATTCGCGAAACCGTCGTTAACGATATCCCTCATCGCGCGCTCCGGCCATTCCTTGAACCGCTTCATCCACGCATCGTCCGCGAGCGGGAACATGATCCCCACGACGTACAGCCCGTCGCTCGTCGGGAACACGATGCCGATTTTGTCCCCCAGCTTGTAGAGCTCCACATGCATCTCGCCGTCCTGGACATAACCAGAATAATACCCGACATAGGAGGCAAAATCAGTCGGGACTGACCCCTTGCACTTGCTTCCCACATGTTCGCGCAGCAGGGAGCCGCGCCCGTCAGCCCCGACTACGAGCTTGGCGGAGTAGCTCTCGCGCTCCCCGCTTCGGCGCACGCCCGCAATACCCGTCACCGTTTCCCCGCCGCCTGCGCGAATGACGTCGGTCATCCGGAAACCTTCGATCGCCGTCACGCGGTCCTGCGCCGCCGCATGCCGGAACAGGATGTCGTCGAGATGCGTACGCCTGATGCACAGGCAGTCCGTCTCGCCTTGGACCGCGGGGAAGTCGCCGTCGATGACGGCATCCTCGAATTGCACGACCGCCCGCTTATACGTCGGTGTCCCTGTTTCTAGCAGCGCGTCCAGCACACCCATCTCCCTCAGCATCGCAAGCGAATTGCCGTAGAAGTTATGCGTCGACAGCGTATCGCTCGGGAACGTCGTTTTGTCCAGCAGCAGCACGTCGTACCCCGCCTTCGACAACTCGTATGCGAGCGTCGAACCCGCTACCCGCGCGCCCACGATAATGACATCGTAATGCGTTCTCATCTATAACCGCCTCCGTTTCGTCCTTCACACACCAACATTGTAAAAGAGCGGAAGCGACGCGAGGAAGTGACTTCCTGTCATTGTTTTTGTCATAGCTGTCATGAAAAAAGCTATTCCGCGGCCGCGGGGTTTACCCCCCGGCGCTGCAGAATAGCTGAAATCGTCAGCCGACCTCTCGACCGGCTGGAAGCGGAAGGTCGATCGACAGCGCGCAGCCCTCCGGCGCTCCTTCCTTCGAGACGGAAGAGCTTACCGAAAGCACGCCGCCCATAAGCTCCACGCGTTCCTTCATGGCGGCAAGACCAAAGCCCGGCACCGCCGATCCGAACGGCTCGCCGTCGCTGACGAGCCGGAACCGCAGCAGCTTCCCGGACGGACGCAGCGAGAAGCGGAAGCGCGTGCAGCGGCCATGGCGGATGCCGTTGGTGAGGCCCTCCTGCAGCGCGTGGTACAGCACCTGCTCCGCCAGCCTGCCAAGCTGAAGCTCGGCCGGCACGAAGATGTCCGCGTCCACACGAATGTCCATCGTATCCTCGGCATATTGGATCAGCTCCAGCAAGGAAACATCAAGCGGCAGAGACATCTCTTCCGTCTTGAGCAGCCGAACGGCCCCGCGGATATCGTCCAGCCCTTTGCGCACAAGGCCGCTCAGCATGTCCAGCTTCTCGGGCGGCACGCCGTTCTCGCCGGCGGCGAGCTTCTTGGTCGCTTCCAGCTGGACGATCGCGGCCGTCAGCGTATGGCCGACCACGTCGTGCATCTCGTACGCGATCCGGTTCCGCTCCTCCAGCACCGATATTTCCGCGAGGCTTTCCGCCCGCTCCCGGAGCGTCTCCGCCAGATGAAGGTTCGCCTCCGCCAGCTCTTCCGTCCGCGTCTCGACCAGCCGTTCCAGATTGCGGTGGAACTGCTCCAGCTCACGGTTCTTCGCCAGCAGCTCCAGAGCGTTGCGCTCCGATTCCATATGCACCCTGCTCACGCTGCTCGCAACGACCATGACCATGCAGATCATGAACAGCAGGACCCCGTTCGGCTGCAGGCTCTCGAACACCCGATAGACGTACGTCCAATTAAGAAGCAGATGGTTCATCGCGGTCGGGAACATGAACAAGGACATGCCCGAGATCGCGCATGCCGCAAGCACCCAATATCCCCGAATGAGCCATTTCCGCTCTGCCCCCCGATCCGGGAGCTGCGGATACCGCAGCAAACCGTACGATACCGCGACAAGGTCGATCACGGCGACGACGACGAGTCCTTGCACGGAGAGCTTCCAATACAACAGCGGCTGCCAGACCGCGGCGCATAGATAGACGGCGAAGAAGGCGATTATCGCGTATCTGGCCGCTTTTACGAGCCGCTTGCGCGCGGCGCCCATGGCTTCGCCGTAAAATCCGACGAATGCCAACATGGCCATCGGGAAAAAAATATCCTTCCAATAATACAGCGCTCCCATCTCGGAGAACCATTGGAGCGACCGGCAAGAGAAGAGAAGCGTAAACCCGATGGAAACGCCCAGCAGGCCGAACCAGCCGTACAACTTCTCCTTCCGGCGAACGAGGAGCGCGAAGCCGGCCAAGCCGGCCGCGATGTTCAGCATCGAATAAACCAGTAATCCAGCCTCCGCCTTCAGCAGCGCGAACAGGATCTGATCCGGTTCTCCCGCCAGTACCAGATCGTTGCCGATGAAAGGGTATCCTTCCCACTCCGCCCGGATCGTCAGCAGCTTCCCTGCGTCGCCCGGGTCGAACGGGACTGGATGCAGGTTCGCCATCGGATGCACTTGGCGGTCGCGGCCATCCATATTATAGGAATAGCGGAGTTTCTCTTCGAGATATACCTCGAACCTCGTCATGCCGGAGAAAAACAAATAAGGGCTCCTCCAGTTCAGCTCAGGCAGCTCCCGCCGCAGCCATACCGTGCCCTTATCATCCGCGAGCCCGCTTTTGGCGTCTGCGTCGAAGACGGTCCATTCGTTCTCCTTTGGCTGCTCCTCGCCGTAAGCGACCTCCCAATATTTGACCAGCACCGTAAACACCTCGCGGTTTTTGTCCGCAATATTCGGGCGCTCGATCAGCAGCGCGGGAAGGAACAGCCCTAGTACGATCAGGCAGGTCAACAGCCATAACGCCAGCGAAACCTTCGGACTGGCTATCGGATTCCTGCCAGCATCCCGTTTCTTAATGTGCGTCATCCAGCAGCAGCCCCCTTAACATCGTCGCCGCTTCCTGGCGGTTGCTCGTGCCGAGTTTGTTATAGATGACGCTGACGTAGTTCCGGACCGTGCCGTCGCCCATGAATAGGGCTGTAGCGATTTGGCGGTTCGTATACCCTTCGATCAGAAGCAAAATAATTCGCCGCTCGCGTTCCGTGAAGGCGTAACTCTGCTGCTTCAGCTTGGTTTCGTCGAAGGCAACGGTTCCCCCGCGCGACAGCGCCGACAGCCGCGTGGCCAGCCGCGACGCGATCGGCGCGGGAAGCATGACGCCTCCGCCAACCGCGTCGCGGATCGTCTGCGCGATCGTCTTCGACGGCATGTCCTTGAGCAGGAAGCCGTCCGCGCCTCCCGCCATCGCCTCCACGATAAACCGGTCTTCGGCGAAGGTCGTCAGCATAAGCACGACCGCGGCGGGGCGCTCGCGTTTGATCCGCTTCATCGCTTCGATCCCGTCGAGCACCGGCATTTTGATATCCATGAGCACGACGTCGGGTTTCCTGAGCCTGGCCTGCTCGCACGCCTCGAGCCCGTTCTCGCACAAGCACGCGATCTCAAGCCCTTCCTCGGCCCCGAGAATCGTCTGGAGCCCTTCCCGCAGAAGCCGCTGGTCATCCACGATCATCACCGATATGTTCCGTTCCGCCATCCCATCGCCACCCTCAACCTCTATTATCGAAATAGTACCAAACGCGGGACGCTTCGCCTAGAGCCTCCGCCCTATTCCGTGACTGCGATGACAAAAATCGTGACAAACGGCGGCAAGCGAAACGAAGCGCGCCAAAAAGCCCTCATGCGTAGAGCAGTATCCCTCGCAAACGGGCTATGGGCGGCTGAGCATGAACGCTTTCCATGCTTTGGGCGGCATGCCGTTCTGCTTCTTGAAGCTTTTGCTAAAATGAAACTCGTCCGCGTACCCGCAGCTATCGGCAATGGCTTTCATGGGGTTGTCCGTGTAGAGCAGCTGCTTCTTCGCATGTTCGTTGCGGAGCGCGCCGAGATAGCTTTTGGGGCTCTGCCCCAGATGACGCTGGAACAGGCTGCGCAGATGCGATTCCGAAATCCCGCACACCGCCGCAAGATCCCGGAGCTTGATGTCCTTCGCATAACCGCGGTCGATCGTTTGTTTGGCCTGCTCGAACGCATCCGCGGCTTGCGCACTTCCGGCACTCTCGGTTCGGACGATGCGAAGCACGCGCTGGATGAGCCGGAAGAGCAACGACTTCGTGATCAGCTCGCCGTCCGGTTGACCCGGCACCCAGCAGTCGGTAATCTCCCGGAAGATCGCGTCGAACGCGATGGCATCCTCCCTCTCGGGGATCAGCTGCATCGGCAACGGAAGCGCCGACTCGATGGGCCGCCATTGCCGGCCGCTCTGCGCCGTGTTGAACGCCGATACGAGCACCATCGTAATTCTGAGCGGGTAACGGTCATCCGTCTCCATGGATAGATGCAGTCCCGGCTTGAGATAAAAAAGCATGCCGGCCCGAACCACAATGTCCGCCTCGCCCCTGAAGACGCCTCTGCCTTCCCGAATCCAGTAGAAGGTGTGTACGCCCTTGGTTTGGCGAATGTCGCTCCAACCCGGATACGTTCGTTTGTCCATGATCCAGTACAGATGCAGGCTTAGGTTGTTCAGAAGCTCCTCCACTCCGTTCCCCCTCCGAAGTCTTTCGTCGTTGTTCCGAGCATAATCCTCTGTGGCGTTTTTGACAAGTACAGACGCGATTCCTCCATGTTGATCAAGGATTCTTCATGCTACACTAAGCCTGAAATAGACAAGGGAGGCCGATGACATGAAGCTTCGAGCGGTTGATTATATGCCATGGATGGCGAAATCGAAAGAAGAGAAGGAGGAGCAGCGGGCGCTGCAGGAAAGTCTGGAGACGAGGTTCGACGGGCGGTTCGGGAGCGACTGCTTCGTGTCGCAGGAGGCGCTATTCCATCCGGAATCGTTCAGCATCGGGGATCGCAGCTACATCGCGGGAGGAGCGATCATCCGCAACACCCATCTCGTCATGGGCGCGGATTGCTCCATTAACGCCTACGCCGTCGTCGCGGGCAAGGTGACCATCGGCGACGGCGTGCGAATTGCCTCGCATGTCAGCATTTACGGCTTCAACCACGGTTATGCTTCGGTGGAGCTGCCCATCTTCCGGCAGCCGCATACCTCGCGCGGCATCCATATCGGCGATGACGTATGGATCGGCGCGAATGCCGTCATCCTGGACGGCGTCCGCGTAGGGTCGCATGTCATCGTCGCGGCGGGCGCCGTCGTCACCCGCGACGTGCCGGACTACGCCATCGTGGGCGGCAACCCGGCGAAGGTCATCCGCAGCAGGCTCGCTGATGCCGGCGATTCCGCCTCGGCAGCGCGGGGCGAGGGCGGGGCGACGGTCACCGAGGCGGAAAGCGCGAATGGTAAGGTGGGCGAAGCCACGGCGACTTGGCTTGCGGCGGCGGACGCGGCGGGGATGCGCGGAGCGGTCGCAGCGACGGTCACCGAGGCGGCAAGCACGAAGGCGCCGTTCACGGCCGTCTCTTCTGCCGAGCTCGCGCAGCGGCTGAGGCGTTTCGGCTCCGAGGCGGCGGAGCAGCTGCAATCGCTGCTGCTGAGCTATGCCGAAGGCGGCGAAGGCGAGCGCTTCTTCCGCGACCGGCCGGGCTTCAAGCGCACCGTGCGCGCCTATTGCGACGCCGTCGAGATTGCGGCGATGTTCGGCGGGCTGCCTCCCGGCTGGACGCGCGAGGAGCTGATCGCGAAGCTCGGAAGCTTCCAAGACGAGGCGACTGGACTGCTGCCCGATCCTTGGTCGCCGCCGAACACGGAGACGGATCAACCGGCGATGCTTACGGACCACTTGTCCCGCTACCATCTGCTCGCCGTCGGATATGCGCTGGAGGTACTCGGATCGAAGCTGCCGCACGCCGTCCATGTCGTCGAGAACATGAGTACGGAAACGTTGTACCGCAAGCTGGGAGAGCTGCCTTGGGCGGAAAATGCCTGGAGCTGCGGCGATTGGATTGACTGTTACGCGACCGGGCTGTATATGAACTCGAAACATTTTGGCTCGAAGAAACGTCCGGACGACTTGTTCGGCTGGCTGCTCACCCACGCGAATCGCCGCACGGGGTTATGGGGCGAGCCGACCACTGCGGAGGAGTGGCTGCAGCCGGTCAACGGCTTCTAC
Source organism: Paenibacillus sp. LHD-117 (assembly GCF_030929555.1). Taxonomy (GTDB): domain Bacteria; phylum Bacillota; class Bacilli; order Paenibacillales; family Paenibacillaceae; genus Pristimantibacillus. Next base: position 193,385 of record NZ_JAVFVT010000009.1, read on the forward strand.
CGCTTGACGCGCGCCACGTACGCCCAGTTCGGCATGCCTCTCCCGTATCCCGAGAACGCCATCGACACCGTGCTCTCCCACAGCCGCAACCAAAGCTTCTTCCGCGAGGGCCGGCTGAACGCCTGCAACGTGCTGGACGTCGTCCATCCATTGTGGCTGTGCGCGAAGCAAACCCACTACCGCTGCGACGAGATCGTCCCTTGGGCGCGGCGCCACATCGACCTTGTCCTTTGCAACTGGGTGCCCGGCCGCGGCTTCGCCTTCCGCTTGCAGGAGCACGAATCGACGGGACTCCAAGGAACGGAAATGTGGCTAAGCATCCTATACTTGCTGTCCGATCTATGCGGAATCTCCGATGCGCTCGGCTACGAGCCGAAAGGGGTGCATCGGCTGGATGCGGCTTTTTCGCTCTAGCCGAAGTATCATTTCCTTTTAAACGTTCTCTCACTTTGCAAGCCGCACATCCCGAGCTAAGCTATTATTAACACTTTGCATGGGAGTTGAATGTTTGATTCTCCACAATCGATTCGATCGGTCTATCCATTCGCTTGCCAAAGCGACCGGACTTTCAAATCTGACGCCGGTATTGCTCCATGAGAGCGGCAATCTCGTCATCCATCTTGCGCCATACCCAATCGTAGCCCGCTTGGCGGTATTCGCTTCCGAAGAGAACGAAGCCGCGCGTCAGCTTGCAATTCGAGAGCTGTCTACGGCCAGGCATCTCCATCGGCAAGGGGTCCCCGTTATCCTCCCCGCTTCGTTGACGGATGCGGGTCCGTATGACATTGACGGTGTATGGACGACTATTTGGGAGTATATCCCACACACTTCCTTGCCGGCACTTTCGCCGATGGATGCGGTCGAACATATCCATCGGCTTGCTGCCGCTATGAACCGTCACCCTTTGCCCTTGCCTAGATTAGGCGTATGGGAAAGAACGAGCCGTTCCGTAGAGCGGCTAAGCAAACAAACGGATCCGCGCATACAAGCTTTATTGAAAAGATTTCGTTTCGTTGATGAGGAAATGCGTTCGGGCGCGAACATCCTTGTTCCTTCTCATGGGGATGCTCATGCCGGGAACCTGTTGGCAAGTCCGAGAGGATGGTTGTGGACCGATTTCGAAGATGTTTCGTGGATGCCGGAATATTGGGATTTGGCTTCGTTCGTGGCTAATCAGGCGCTTTTCCATGGATTGGATGAACCCGTGATTCGTTACATGTTAAGCCGCACGGATGTCGTGACCGATCGCGACAAATTCCGTTTCGCACTTACCGCGCGCGTGCTCATGTCGACGCTTGGAAATATCGATTTTGCCACCCAGGGCTATGGCGATATGGAATTTGCCGCGCATCAGTTGTCGCGGGCCGACGATTTTATTCAACACATCCGCTCCGCGTTATAACTTGCTAGTAGAACGATCCTGAAAGCGGTGGTTGTTCTTGATGCTAAACATTCCTGTAGAGTCTAAGATTTGGACTTAGACAAAAAAAGGAGCTCCTCGTATGATGGGGGTGTACACGGGTCAATGCCCTTAAACCCATCAAGGAGGAGCTTAATATGAAGTTTACTCAAAAAGATGCAACAAATCAACGTATTGAACGAATTA
>NZ_JAVFVT010000010.1 GCF_030929555.1 Paenibacillus sp. LHD-117
CTGCATAGTAACAGCTCCTTTTGCTATGTAGCTCTGAAAATGGTTGTGTTCTTACTTCCCATTTTTAACCTACGACGTGAAGCACATACGGGGCTGTTTTTACGTTCATCATAGCTAGAAAGATCGAATGGTTACGCTCCTTTCGGAGCGATCTACGATGTCCTTAAGAATACGAAGCAGACTGGCAAGCTGAAAAACGATCATTGAAGCGATTGGAAATAATAATCGACAGTCTCCCAGAGTCCGTTAGACCGATTAACACAGCCGCTGCCAACATCGCGCGGCAGCAAAAAACGCCAGTCCGCCGGATCGTCCGGTTGGCTGGCGTTTTTTTCGCTGCGAGCATGTTATGCTTTGGTTATTGCCGTTATGCTGCTTCGCTATTTCTTGAGCTTCACCTTGTACAGCTTCGATTGGCCGGCTTCGAGCGTTACGTCCAGCGTGCCGCTCGCTTCCGATTTGGCGCCGGTCCAGACGTCGGTCAACTCGGCCTTGATTCCCGCTTTGACGCCGAAGGCCCTGCCGAGGTCGACTTGTTTCGCCGCGGGTTCGTTCGTATAGTTGAACACGGCCAAGTAAACGTCCTTCTTGTCCTGCAGAACGAATACGTCGGCTGCCGACGTTCCCGTATTGCCTTCCACGGGACGGAACGCTTCGCCGAGCAGCGCGACTTCGTTCACGTTTTTGTTCGTGAGCAGGGATTTCATGAGCTGCTGCGCCTCGGGATTGAACACGTCATCCGAACTCATGAAGACGGTGCCTGAGATGGCTGCCGCATTCACCCGCGTCTGAGCCGCGTTGTACGAACCGCCTTTGATGAGCGTCATGTAATCCGGGTCGGTGTAACGGTAAATCGTGCCATTCTGCCAGAAGCCATACGTTAGATTGTTCAGCTGATATTCCGTTCGGCCGAGCGATCCGTCGATGTCGCAGGAGATCCGTCTCGCGTGCGCGTACTGGCTCGGGAACAGCGGCGCGATCGACGCGCTGATGAACATGCGCCCTTTCAGCGTTTGGTTGATGTGCGCCATGCCTTGATTGTAAGCCTGGATGCCCGTCGTCGCTTGCGGGTCGTAATGGACGCCCTCGAAGGAGCCGTGGCTCAGGAAGTCGATTTTGATATATTCGAAGCCATAATCGAGAAACTTCTTGAACACGTATTCCACGCGCTGCTTGGAGCCGGGATGCGTCGGATCGATCGCGTAGGCTCCGTCCACCTTCGGCAGCGGATTGCCCGAGGAGTCCCGCAAAATAATGTCGCCGTACGTGTACTTCCCGTCCGTGCCTTCTACCGGCTGCGCCATATTGTCGCCCCAGTACACGAACGGCCCGTAATAGATGCCCGCCTTCTGGCCGTTCTTCCGGATTTTCTTGACCGCATCGCGAAGCTGCTGATCGGTTAGGTTGTCCCAATAAGAGTCCATGTTGATGTAGACGTTGCCTTTGTTGTTGAACGTTTTTTGCAGATTGGCTTTGACGAAATCGGACACGGCCACGACTTTATCGTAGCTGAGCGAGCTCTCGTAGGCGCCCCAGCTGTTCCAGCCGACCGGCACGCCGGAAGGAACGCCGCGGCCGAATTCGAGCGGCGGGGCGACGGCTGCGTTGGCTTCGCCATAGCCCTCCAGCCCGTCACGATAATCGTCGTAATAACCGATCATAATTTGCGGCGACGTTAGTGTCGTCCCCTCAACGTAGCCATGCGCGATCGTGTCATGCGTCGAAGTTTGGGACGTAAAGCCGCCAAATACTTTCAGTTTGTTTAATCTGTCGTTCGATCCGCTCCAATAAATACCCGTTTTCCATACGTCATGAGTAACGGAACCGATGACCAGACCCGCGCGGCTATCGTTGTCGTACACCGCCGTCATCTCGGAGCTGATGTAATTATTGTTATTCAGGGACGTATTGATCGTCCGTGCTTGGTATCGCGACCACATATCGTTATCGAACGGCGTGATGAGCACGCGCTTGTCTCCGTAGCTGCCGATATCGACGCCTCCGCTGGCATGCACCGCCAGCGGCGCCATGTCGTTCGAGCGGATGGCCGAATCGCTGACAAGCTGCTGCGACACGAGGACATACGGCTGATCATCGTACAGGTGGTAGACCTGCTTCATCGTCGGCAGTCCTTCTTCGCGGTTCTCGACGGTGACGCGGATGCCTTTGCCGTGATTGTCTTTGATTTTGACCACGTCATGCAGACTGAACCGGTGTTCTCCGTACTTCCGGCTGTCTAGGAGCGTGCCATCGTCAAGCTGCGCGCTGGCGTAAGCGCCTTTGATGACCGTCTTGCCGTCGTTCCAGGCGATCGCGGACAAGCCGGATTCCGTGTTGAACGTAATGCCATAGCTACGGGTGGCGAACGTGGCCCCTTTCTCGTGTTCGGTTACGCGGATCGAGCCGAACTTCTCCGACCGGACGGCTTCGCCGATGAGGCCGATATCGTCAACCGGACCCGGATCCTCGCCGGAATCGCCGCTCGCGACAACCTCGATCTTGTCGATGTCCGGTGACCAGCCGCCGTCGTCATCGAAGGTAATCGTGTTCGCTCCTTGATTCAGTTCGACTTCAACGGCGAAGACGCCAAGCGTGTCCCAATTATCGGTTTTCGGAAACGCGTAATTTTCCGGCGTTCCTCCGTTGACGGAGATCGATATCGGGCGCGGGTCTCCGGATACGTAAGAGATCTTCAGCTGGTAAACGCCGACCTTCCGGGCCGTGACATCGCGGAATTGCAGCATCGAGCCGCCCCACAGATTGCCTACCTTTTGGCCGCCCGAGCAGCCGGTCGCCGCTTGGCAGCCGGATACGGCTGCATTGCCCGTCAGGACGTTTGCCGACGCTTCCGCTTCGTAAACCGTTCCCGCAGGCGGGTTGCCCGGTTCATCCGGACCGGTCAGACGAAGCTCGATCCGATCGATGTCCGGGGAGTAGCCGCCGCCATCGCTGAACGCGATAACGTTGGCGCCGGCTTGCAGCTCAAGCTGAAGCTCGTACGCGCCGAGCGTTTCCCAATTCGCTGTGGCGGGAGGGCTGTACTGATCGCTGCCGCCGCCGTTCACGCTCAGCGCGAAGGGACGTGGATCGCCGGATATATAATGCACGGTCATCGTATAGACGCCCGCTTCCTCGACGACAACCTCGTTGAAAGTCAAGGACGAACCTCCCCATAAGCCGCCGACCAGCTTCCCGCCCGAGCAGCCCGTGGCTTCCTGGCAATTCTTGATTTCCGCCTTCCCGGCGAGCGCGTTGACAAGCGCCTCCGCCTCGAACGAATACGTCGCGGTTTCCGCTGCCGCAGCCTCCGCTTCCGCCGTCGTAGCAGATACATGCTCGACGTCCCGGATCGGCTGCACCGGCGAGAAAAACGACGCCAAAATAAGTATTGCGGCCGCCAGGATCAGCAGCGCATTTTTGCTTTTGCCGGATCGTAATCCATGAATGACTCTCATTACTCCTTGCCTCCCATTCGTTTCTGTTCGATTGAACGCTCAAACACTGAAGCGCTTACAATCGTACCTACAATGTAAGACAAGGAAGAGAAGCGAACAATCCAAATATTTAATAAACTATACGGCAAACCGCCGAACCTCAAAATTGCCGCTTAACGCGAAAACCCGACAAGCAATGGAGCTTTTCGGGTTTTTGCAAGCAAACGTTATGAATCAATCTTTTTGGCTTCTAAATAGCCTTGATACACTTGCCTTCCGACCGATTTAAAAATCAGGCGGGAATGCTTCAGGCTCTCTTTGAAATCCTTGATCGTTTGTTGGCCATAAGCGTCGTATTTGGCTGAATCGGTATCGATTCGGGAAGGAATCGATCCTTTGAGCGGATTAAACGTATCCTGGCCTTCAACCGAACCTAATAGCTTAAGCCATTCCTTCGTCGTTTCTGGATTTTTAGAGGCTTTTGGCAATCCGAAGGTGTCCATTGTAGCAAGGAACGTCCCCTTCGTTCCCGGGAACGTCACCCATCCGTAATCTTCTCCCGGTATCATTTCCTGAATGAAGCTTAAATTGCCCTTAACCCAATCCCCCATCGAGAGCATTGCCGTTTGGCCTTCCCCGAACAATTTGGCCTCTTCAGACCATGAAAGATTTCCATGATCGGCATTGACGTAGCTCATGAGTTCCTTCATATTCTCATAAACTTTCGTCAATATGCTATCGTCGTACAAGGCCTCGTCTCGGGTCAGTTCCAAATAACGATCCGTTCCGATCGTTCCAAGAATAACGTTGTTTAATAAAGAGATTTCCGTCTTGTCTCCGGAAGCTAACGGAACGATTCCCGCATCCCTAATCCGTCTGCATAACTCCAATAACTCTTCGAAAGTGCCGGGCGGCTCAAGATCTAGCTGCTTGAATATTTTTTTGTTGTACCACAACACGTTAGTTCGATGAATATTGAGGGGGATCGCATAAATGTTTCCGTCCAACGTCAGCTCGTCGATGATTTCCTTCGGGAATTTATCCTTCCAGCCCTCTTCGTCGAAAAGATCGTTCAAACTTGCCAATTGCCCTTGCGACGCCGATCGGATAATGGTCTCTTCATTTGCTTGGTACGTATCCGGCGGATTGCCCTCCTCCATTCGGCGCTTCAGCACGTCCCTGGCATTGACTCCAGCGCCGCCTTCCACCGCGGCGGAAAACAAATAGATGTCAGGGTGCTCTTGCTTGAACAGTTGCAGTAAAGCTCTAAACCCGGCTTCGTCTCCGGCTCCGGTCCACCAAGTTAATATTTCGATCTGGTTCTTAATGTCGGGTCGCGCGACCGGAGTGACATTGATATTGGGGAAAGAGCGAACGGATCCTTCAGGAGCGTTGCCCGGATCGTCGCCGACTCCCGATTCCGTACAGCCCGAAACAACCAAGCACGATATTACGAGGAGAGAGACGATTACGTATCGAGAATTACGCTGCATGATTGGCCGCCTTTCCTTTCGCTAGTGGTTTATCCGATGCGACTCGTAAGCCGAAACTCCGTAGGCGATTGACCGGTCCATTTCTTAAATACCCGGCTGAAATAATTCGGATCGCGGTACCCGACTTGGCTGCTTATATCTTTTAAGCTTTGTCCTGGATCGGACAACAATTCCTTCGCCTTGGCGATTCGGATCTGCGTGAGGAAATCGACGAAAGTGGAGCCGCACCGCTCATGAAACAATTTACTAAAATAGTAGGGGTTAAGCTGTACGATGTCGGCCACGTGCTCAAGGGAAAGGTCGCTGGCGTAATGGTCCGCAATGTAGGCTTTCGCTTTCTCCATGTTCCCTCTCGTATCGTTCGCATACCATTGGACTAGCTTATCGATCAATATCTTCATTTGATATTTGACCAGTTCCTTGATCAGCTTCTCCGAATGAAAAGCATCCATGCCCTCGAAGCTAACCGTATTGAAACCGCTTTCTCCTAACATTTGAGCGATAACGGAAAATAATTTCCCCAACTCGTGCTTCACGACTTGAAGCTCGTATTTGGACGCCTGAAAAAGCTCGTCCAAGTATCGATCAAAAACATCTAGCGCCGCTTCTTTATCGGCTTTGCGTATGGCGAGCAGCAACGCCTTCTCCGTGTCTCTCGGATACAACCGGAACGGGTCGGATTCCGCTTCCCGTAAATCTTCGAAATATTTAATTCGCGAAGGCAGATTCGGATCCCGGGAAGCGAGAAGTGCCTCGTGATAGGACATGACGTAACGCTCCCGTTCCGGATAAGGCGTACCGATCCCGATGAATACCCGTACATTGGAATCGTGGTTGTCGATCGAACGGGTCAACTTACGGGCGAATTGCATTGCATGGGCCCGGGGCGATAATTTAGAGCCGGAAGAAGCGTCCGGAAAGACGAACAAAGGGATTTGACTTCCCGACATCGGACCGACGAGACAATGCTCCAATTGCTTGCACGCCATCCTTAACTCAGCGTATATTTTCATTTTCTCAACCTTGTCAAGTTCTCTTCCCAAAGCGCTAAGCGTGATTACGACGGCATAAGCTTGTCCGGCTTTAAAGCCGATTTTGTCATCCCAATCCGATAGATCCACGTCTTGGATATAGTTCATCAGAATCGCCGACACGGACTCTGCTTCGATGACCGAAAGGGTCTGATGAACTTTGTTTTCCAGTTCATTCAGTTTACGTTTTCGATCTTGATCCGAATGGATTTCGTCTATCATCCTCCGGATCGATTCTATTGTTTTTTCTTTTTTGCATGGCTTGACCAAATATTCTTTCACGCCGTTGCGCATGACTTTTCGCGCGTATTCGAACGTATCGAAAGCGGAAACCATTATGAACCGAATGTCCGGGTATTTCTCGTGGATCGTCTGAACCGCTTCCACCCCGTCGATTCCGGGCATCTTGATGTCCATCGTAATGAGATCGGGTTGAACCGTATCCGTCATCTCGATTGCCATCCGGCCGTTTTCCGATTCTCCTACAACCTCGATCTCTGGAAAATATCTTTCGATAATCATGCGGAGAGCTTTGCGCTCGATCTCTTCGTCATCCACTATAAGCAGCCTGCACATGTACGATGCTCCCTTTCTGTCCATCCTCGCAAGGCAATAACAAACGGACGATCGTTCCTTCGCCCGGAACGGATTCAATGACCATCACGTCATCGTATTGATAAAAGAGTTGAAGCCGCCGTCTGACATTTCGCAAGGCTATGCCGTTGGAATCTTTCGATCGTTCGAGGTTTCCAATCGTATCGGGGTCTTCCGGTTGCAGCAAGGCACGTAATTGAACCTCCGTCATCCCGATGCCGTTATCCTTCACTTCGACGATGACCCGGCCACCCGACCGAAATACGTTAACGCCGATTTCCGCTCCCTTCTCATAGGATTCGACGCCGTGAGTAAAAGCGTTTTCAACCAGTGGCTGAAGGGTTAACGGAGGAATCGGGCAGTCCAGCGCATGCTCCGATATCTGCTCGACAACATTTATCCTTTTGCCGAAACGCATCTTTTGAATAAAAAAATATTCTTTAACAATTTCGAGTTCGTCGCGCAGCATCACGGTATGATTAAGTTTGCTTAAATTGTAACGAAGCAACGTAGACACCGATTCAACGGCTTCGCTCGTTTTTTCCGCGCCTTCGAGAAAAGCCATTTTTGCGACCATATTAAACGTATTAAACAAGAAATGCGGATTGATCTGATTTTGCAGGCTTTTAATTTCCATTTTCTTCATGAGTTGGTCTAACTCCGATTTCGTTTCGATTTCGGCGATCAATCGTCTTATGTTTTTGCACATATGGTTAAAAGTATCGGTCAAAAACATCAGTTCGTCCTTCGTTCTTACTTTAACCTTTTTAATATCGAAGTTTCCTCGAGAGATTTGCTTGGCGGCGACCGTCAACAACTGGATCGGTCTCGTAATTCCTTTGGAGAACCAAAACGTGAACATGATGCAAATAACGAGAGTAGACAGGAAGATATAAATTCCCATCGACCGGAAATAGTCGTTTTTTTGATTCATTAACAAATAAAAGTGCTGGTAGTTCGTCAGTTCATTATTAATAAGAGATAATGTTGATTCCTGTATAAATTGCGATATTTTCCCCGTCTGGGTCAAATGATCGTAATAATCGTTGTAATTGCGGGCGTCGTATTGCTCGATAGTAAGGCTGCCTTCCTCCAAAAAACTATTGATCATATTGCCGTAGTTTTGAATCAGCATACGGTTTTGATCGTTGCCGACTTGTTCAGCGAGCTTGTTCTTGTTATCGCGAAGATCTGCCGATTGCGCCAAATACGCATTTTGGAGGCTTCTATCTTGAGTAGGAGACAAAACGTATGAATTGATCGCGGAATTAACGTTGATCGTCTTTTGATAAATATTGTTCAATAGAAAAAAACGATTCAGCATCGCATTGTATTGCTCGACGGAGTTAATGCTGTTCGTAAACAGCACGAGAGCCACCGCGTTTAAGAACATGACTAGAGCGATAATAAATACCATTAACTTCGTCTGTATTTTGATCATTGTTTCTCTCCCGTCCCGGTAAGGTCGGCTCGGCGCACAACTTTAGTATCCGTATTGAATACGGTTACAATTTTTTTGCCTTGAAGATATTCGAGCATCAGATTCACGCTTTCTTGTCCCATAATATAAGGTTGTTGTACCACTGTAGCCTCGATTACGCCCTGATCAATATAGGACAGCGTTTCCGGCAAGTCGTCGAAAGCGATAATCCGCGCCCTTCCCTTCACCAATTCATCTCCCGATTCCTTTAGCATCTGCACGATGCCGAGGCCGTCTAGCGCGCTAGTCCCGATGAACGTATCGACTTCGGGATATCGCTGGGCGATCGAATATGCGCTGGCTGCGGATTGAATCCTGCTGATGTTCGATTCGGTGACATCGAGCACCCGAATATTCGGATAAGCTTTCACGGCATCCTTGAAGCCTTGTACCCGGTCGATTTGATTGGATGCGGTAAAGCTGCCCGTAATAATGCCCACTCGGGCATTGCCGCCGGACTGTTGGATGAGCTCTTTACCGGCCATGTAACCCGCGGTGTAATTATCAGTGCCCACGTAGGCAACGCGCTGACTGTCCGGAGCGTCCGAATCGACGGTGATGACCGGGATGCCCAAACTCATTGCTTTATTGATGACTGGCGTAAACTCTTTCTCGTCCAAGCCTTGCGTGATGATTCCGTCAACCTTAGAAGCAATCACCATTTCGATAATTTTGATATGCTCTCGAACGTCCGCCTGCGTAGGCCCCAAATATTCGATTTCTACCCCTTTTAGTATCGCCATTTCCCTCGCGCCTTGCTGTATTAATCTCCAGTAGGGGTTATCGTATTCCTGCGATATAAGCACAAGATGGATAGCCGGGTTGTCCACGGTGATATCGGAAGTCAAGTTATTATTGATTTGCATCGCTTTCCAAGCATAAAAAACCGCGATGCCTGAGAACGCGAGCAACATGACAGCCATCGAGAAATAAAAAGTTTTGTGTGAGCGCAGCATCGTTGTTCCCTCATTGTCGAATTTTATTGGGTAATCGACTGTTTAATTATTATAACATTAGGATATTTAAATATCTTTAGTCATGTCGAAGGTACAATCTGGATTATATTGCGTTCAATCTGGATTTTTTTAAGGAAATCAAATGGATCTCTTGAAGTGAAAAAATGACTGAGCGGCTTACGTCGCTCAGTCCCTTTTGGATCATGCTTATTTAGTTTGTTCGGCGTTGTTCGGTTTTTGAAGATATTCGAGAACGCGATGGATGATGACGGCAGCTTCCGCGCGGGATGCGGTCGCTTTCGGATCGAAATCGCCGTCGTTGCGTCCTTGAACGACTCCAAGCGTTTTCAGAACGTATACCGCCTCTTTCGCGTAACCCGAGATATCATCGTCGTCCGTGAACGTTCCGGATACGACCTCCGGCAATTGCACGTTTTGAGCTTTGAGCGCGTTGTAGATCATGACGCTAAGATCCTGTCTCGTGATATCTTTTTTGGGTCCGAACTGGCCGTTGCCGATGCCGTTCGCAATGCCGTTCGATGAAGCGATATCGATAAACGATTTAAACCATGCGTTCTCGGGAACGTCATTGAATTCCGTCGGTTCGCCTTGCTCTTTGAAGCCGAACGCTCTGACGATCATCGTCAGCAGCTCCGCGCGCGTCACTTCCCCTGCTTGGTCGAAAGAACCGTCAGCCTTGCCGACAATAATGCCTTTTTCGGCGAGATTCGCGACCGCTTCCCGTGCCCAGCCAGGAATCAAGCTTGCGTCATTAAATTTTTCTTTCAGTATTTCGGAAGCCGAAGGCTGTTCCGGAGTAGTCTCCGGCTCCGTTGGTTGCTCAATTGCCGGTGGCGTAACACTTCCATTGCCGGAAGAAGCCGGCGTTCCGTATTCGAACGTAGCGGTAACGCCTTGTTTCCCCTCTTCATTCTCGATTACGAAATTGTTCGACGTATTGGAGACGATCACATTAAACTTGCTGCCCGGAGTTACGGTCCAGCCTGTACCGTTGCCATACACAACGTCGGAAGTCGTTTCCGTACCGGTCAACGTTCCTTCGAAGCCGTCGTCGTAGTATTGAAGATCGCTCAGCTTAATCGTAAACGTTACCGTAGTAGATGCTCCCGGCTCAAGCTCGACCTTTTGATAGCCGCGAAGGTCTTTCATCGGACGTCCTTCAGAAGCATGGTTTTGCATGCCGAGATACAGCTGCACGACTTCTTTTCCTTTGACGGAGCCTACGTTTTTGATCGTTACTGTCGCTTCGACCGTGTCATCCGGATTATTTTGATTAAATACCGACTTGTTAAGCGACAGATTACTGAACTCGAACTTGGTGTAACTCAAACCGTAACCGAAAGAATAAGCAACTTTGGCATCATACTCAGCTTTGGTGGAAAATTTCGTATCGAACCACTTATATCCGACAAGTACGCCTTCATCGTAATAAACCGGGTTCGTCCCCCATCCGCCGTTCGTTATTCCGGCGTTTGCCGCGTTGCCCGCATTCGCCAAATTCAATTGGCGGGCTGGCAACTCTTTGGATGCCGCGATCGACGGGCTGTCTTCGAAATGCTTCGTGAACGTTTGCGTAAGCTTGCCCGAAGGGTTCACTAAACCCGAAAGCACATCCGTAATTGCATGTCCGCCTTCTTGCCCCGGCAGCCATGAAATAAGAATGGCATCCGCATACTGGTCGATGACGGTCGTATCGAGCGCCGCTCCTATATTCAACAGGACGATCAGTTTTTTGCCTTGCGCATGGAAGGCGTCGGAATAGGCTTTAAGCGTTTTTTCTTCCTCGGTTGTTAAGTAATAACCGTCATTGCCAGTGAGCGCATTGTCGGCACCCTCTCCGGTCTGGCGGCTAACTACATAAATTCCGTAGTTTGAGCTAGCAGCCAGGGAAGCTGCCGATGCATCCAGCGTCGCTTGATCGAATGTTCCCGTATACGTCAAGTTGATGCCGGTTACTCGTCCGCTCGTGGACGTATAGCTCAAGTTTTTCGTATAACCGGCCGCTTGTTTAATATCTTTGACGTTGTCTGCGTTCGTGACCGTAAATTTCTCTTGAAGGGCGTCTTCCAGCGAGACGACGGAAGCATGCGTCGGGTCGAAGTAAACGCCGGCGCTGCCGCCTCCGCGGGATACGAAGTCAGACGACGTTATGGCGTTATCGCCGAATCCGCCGCGTCCTTTCAAATTAGAGCTTGTAATCAAACCTACGTTAGAACCTTCGGCAAGGGGAAGAAGATTATTGTTGTTCTTAAGCAGTACCATTGCGTCTGCCGCCGTTTTGCGGGCAAGCGAGTTCGACTCGTCGAACAAGTTGCTGCTATAAAACTCTTGCTCTTTTTGGACCAAATCGTATTGTTGTCCCCATGCTCCATACTCGCCTTTAAAGGTATTCGATTTGATGACCACGTTCAAGAGGTTCGTAACCGTTTGGTTCAAATAGGAAACGTCCAGTACGTTCATCTCGATCGCGGCTTTCAGTTCTGCCTTTTTGGCTGCGCTGAGGCTAGGTTCCGTCAAGTCCATTTGAGCCCGCACGGTATCCACGATCGATTGGGTCGCGCCCCAGTCTGACATCACGAAACCGTCGAAGCCGAAATCGCCGCGAAGCACATCAGTCAACAACCAGCCGTTTTCGCAAGCATAGATGCCATTCAAACGGTTGTAAGAACACATGATGGACCACGGTTTTGCCGTTGCCGCGATGTCGAACCCTTTCAAATACACTTCGCGGAGCGAACGCTCCGACGCGATCGTGTTGCCGCCTTGACGGTTCGTCTCTTGCTCGTTCCCGGCGTAATGCTTCAGCGTTACGCCGACGTTTTGCGATTGTACACCTTCGGTATATTCGCGAGCCACAACGCCGGACAAATAAGAATCTTCCGAAAAATATTCGAAGTTGCGTCCGCTTTGCGGGTTTCTCAAAATATTTTGGCCCGGCGACAGCATGATGTCGATACCGTAAAACTTCGCTTCTTTACCGGTTTGAATAGCGATGTCGTGCATAAGCTGTTCGTCCCACGATGAGGCGATGGCCGTCGGAGACGTCCAAGTCGTCGCCTTATATCCCATACGAACGCCCGCAGGCCCGTCCGAAAGCGTTATTGGCGCGATCCCCATGGACATCAGTCGAGGAGTGGTGTACGTACCGCCTGCAGCCCCGTTGTTCTTGATTGCGGTGCCATCGGCGGTTGAGCCCTTCGTTCCGCCGATTAAATTGATTTTCTCATCGAGCGTAAGCTGCGAGATCACCTGCTCGATTAATTGTTTCTTTTCTGAATCCGTCCATGATCCCGTTTTGAGGGCAAGCAACGATTTCAACGACGTATCCACTTTATAAGTAAGTTCAACGACATCACTTTTAACAACATTCGGAAGCGTAGCTCCAGTTGCTTTGGCGAAAGCTTTAATTCTCGTTGTCTGATTGGAATTGATGGGAATAGCCGCCGAATAAACGGAGGAAGCCTCGGTCGGAATCGCAGGCTCAGTGCCATCCGTAGTTAAAGTGTAGTAGATCGTGGAACCGGCAGTTCCTGAAAGTACAGCGGCGCTTGGAAAATAAGTATTGTTTGCAAAAGTACCGGCTTTGACATCCGTTGGCGCTGGCAGTTTAAATACGAATGTATGCGTGAAAACATTGGAATAAGATGTGCCGTCATACGAAACGACTTTCAATTGTACCGGAGACGGCAGATTCGCAGCTGGAGCAACCGTAATTCTTAAATTGCCAGGCAGGGCGGTTGAGCTTGTAGTCGGGTTTGTACCGTCAAGCGTAAAGTACTGAGTTGACCCGGAAGGGGCTGCTGTTGCGGTAACGCTTGCAGTCACTCCTAAAATTGTCGTAAGACCGCCATTAGAGTAGCCCGTAATCGTAGGCACTGTAAGTAAAGGATTCACGCTGGGCGGAATTTGAATGGAAGCAACCGCGCTCATGCCGACGATATTCTCGACGACGATATAGACCACTTTGCCCCCTGCGGTCAAGCCTGTCACATTGATCGTATTTTCGCCTGGAGCCACCTGGGTGCCCCCGGCATTCACCGCGCCGGATTTCACAGCCGAAGCTACTGGTGCCGCATCAGCGGTCGGCATGACGACATAATAATATTTGGTTCCGCTTACGGAATCGTTCGATGTAAATTTCACCGAAGCGGTCGTATCGCTGACGCGACTAACAAACGTTACTCCGCTCAAAACCGGGCTCGGAGTCAACATGGCGGGAGAAGAAGTCACGATCGATTGAGCCGCATAGCTGCCGTCGATGCCTGAAACGCGGTAAATATATTCAACGTTGGCGACAGCCGTAGCATCGTTATATGACGTGCCGTCATAGTTATTCGCGATCGTCTCGTACGTAGAGTCCGCGGAGCCATTCACTTTCCTTTCGACTTTGTAAGCGTCGACGGAAGGAACTGCATTCCATGTAACCGCGATATGAGTAGGATTATTAGTTACGGCGGTGACGCTCGTCGGAGCGTTCAACGACCACAAAGCATACAGAACCATATTGTCGTCCCCGGCAAACGTTCCGCTATAGCCGGCATTATAGTCCGAACCGGAGCCGTTAGCTGCGCTGTTCCATTTGACGAACGTGTGATTCGCATAAGTGAAAGCGGTCTCAGAATTAGACTTGATCGTATAAGGGTCAGCCGAACCATACCCGGAACCGCCGTTATAGTCAGCAAAATCGGCATCGGTTCCTCCGTTGGCTTTGTAAATAATACTGTACACCCCTGATGCGAATACGCTCGTAGGCGCTACAATTCCCAGCAGCATAATGACGCTTAGCAACAAGGATACGTATTTTTTGCTTTGTTTCATTTTCTTTTAGCCTCCATATGTGATGTTTTCGAATCCACAAATCGTTAAGAACGAGTCGCCTCCTTCCGCAAGGGGTTGCCACTCCTGCAATCCCCATTTCGTTTATATTGTAAATTCATTTCTGAAACCGCTTTACTGGATTGTTTTAAGTTGAACAGGATTATTATTGGATCGCGAAAAATAGAGCCTTGGCCGACGAACGGCCAAGGCTCAAGCTATTTGCATACAAGCGAATCGGAGCCGATCCGCGACTAGTGCTAGTGCTCCATCATCGCAGGGACCGGATTGTCCCCGCCGGCGGTTCCTTCTTCTTCCTGCATCTTAGGTTTACGCAGAAGGAGCGACAGCGCCACGCCCGCGGACACGAGACACGCGGATAGGAAAAACGTGTCGCCGTAACCCGCGACGACGGCGGTCAGCGGATTCGCGTCCGCTCCAGCGATTGCGGCTTGGGAAGCGATTTGCGAAGTGAGATAACCTGTCAGGCCCGCGACCGCAAACGAAACGACGACTTGCTGAGCTGCTGTTGTCAGCGGTGTAACGCGGCTCACCAGACGGCGAGGCGCAGCGTTCAGGACATGCGTGTTGAGCGGCATCATGGAGAAGCCCATGCCGATACCCATGATGCAGATACACAAGATGATAACCCATAGTGGTGTATCTACCGATATGCCAGACAAGATGAACAGGGCAATGGATACGACGGAAAGACCGGCGAAGGCGAGCGGGCGCGCGCCGATCTTGTCGAACAGCCGGCCGCTGATCGGCATGCCGATTCCCGCACATAGCGCATAAGGCATAAGGATCCAGCCCGTTTCAAGCGCGGTGTAGTGCATGACGCCTTGCAGGTACAGCGGCACGATCAGCATTGCGCCGAACAGCGCAAGCTGTACGATCCACGTCAAGATGATGCTGCGCGTAAAGTCGGACGACTTGAACACTTTCAGCTCCAGCAGCGGCTGCTTCTGCCGCAGTTCCACGAAGATGAAGAGGATCAGCGCTATGCCGCCGACGGTCAAGCCCGTGATCGTCGAAGCCGAGGACCAGCTGGTGCCGCCCTCGCTTACGCCGAACGCCAGCATGGAGAAGGCGATCGGAGCGAGGCACATGCCGATGACGTCCAGATGCGGCGCCGCATGGCGGTCCGCTTTCGGCAAATATTTATAACCGAGAATGAACGCGATAATGCCGATCGGCAGATTGATGATGAAAATCCAGTGCCAGCTGACAGTATCGACCAGCCAGCCGGATAACACCGGACCGAACGCCGGCGCCATCAGCATCGGGATGCCGAGTAGGCCCATAACGGATCCGCGGCGCTCCGGAGGAGCGAGCTTGAACACCATGGTCATCCCGATCGGGCCAACCATGCCGCCGCCTAGGCCTTGAATGATGCGGAAAATGATTAGCTGTTCCGGCGTTTGCGCGATGCCGCACAGCACGGAGCCGATCGTGAACAGGGCGATCGTAATCATGAAAATTTGCTTGGAGCCGAATTTATCGGTCATCCAGCCTGCAAGCGGGATAACGGCGGATAAGGCGAGCGTATAACCGGTGACGGTCCATTGGATCGTCTTTAGATCGGTGTCGAAGTAGTCAACGAGCTTCGGAATGGCATTATTGACGACGGTGCTGTCCAAAATAACCATGATCATGGCGACAATAATCGCCATGAGCGGCGGCAGAATGGCTTTCAGCGAGAAGTCGTCTCCGCCGGCTGACCTCGGTTTTGTTTGCATAGGAGCTGACATGAGTCCCTGCTTTCTGCTCATCGAGCGTTGATTGGTCAATAGGTTGCTTTCTCGTACAAATTCGCGGGCAATGCCTGCACGAACGGCGACCAATCGCCCGTCGTATAAAGATGAAGCCGGTGCATGGCCCGCGTACACGCCGTATAAAGAAGCTTGCGTTCGTTGTCCCGGCTGTAAGCTTCGGGCGAAGCATCATAGACCAAAACTGCATCGAACTCGACACCCTTGGCGAGATATACGGGAATGACCATGACTCCCTTTTCAAAGCCAAGCGTCTCCTTCGTAATGAGCTGCAGAGCTTCGCCTCCTTGAAGCCGTAACGACTCATGGGCCTCCCGGCTTTCGGCTGCGGTCTTCGTAATGACGGCGATGGAATCGAAGCCCTCGGCCTTTAGTGCCGCTATGTCTGCAAGAATTTGCCCATCGCGCTTCTCCCCGTCGTCCCTCCTCGTCAGAAGGGGCCTCCGGCCTCTCCGGTCAAACGGCGCAATTTCTTCCCCGCCTGGAATCATCGATTTCGTAAATTCCACAATTTCCCTCGTTGAACGATAGCTGCGCAACAGGCGAACAATGCTAGTTTCATCTTCGCCGTAAAGGCGGACCAGCGGCGAATCAGGTGCGTCCAAACTTATAGCCTGCATGAAAATCGCTTGCCCGAAATCGCCAAGCACCGTCATCCGGGCACGGGGAAACAGCTTTTTCAAATATTCAAATTGGAACGGCGAATAATCTTGCCCCTCGTCAATGAAGACATGCCGAATCTCCGTGTTGGTCCGAACGCCTTCGATCAGTTCTTTTAAATACAAATATGGAGTCGCATCCTCATAAAATAATTTTGCCGATCCAGCCTTTCTTTGGTTTGCTTGCAGATCTCAGGCCAAAAGCTCTTCCCTATTTGTCCTCTTCCGATAAGCGGCTTCGCCCTCGAACAGTTGGCCATATATGCCTTTGACATCCACAAACGAGAACTTTTTAATTCCTTTCCTTAGCGGTTTAAAGCTTTCTTTCACAACCCTTCGGAGGAGCAGTTCTTCCTCTTTCGAAGCGAAATCAAAGTCGCTTTCATCTGCCTGGCGCTTGTTGCTTAGCTTCTCGCGAACGGAGGTGAAATGCTCCGTAAGGTCGAATAGCTCCTTCTCTTTATGCAGCATTCCGAAGACTTCCCCATACTGATCGGAGTCCAGATAATTCAACTCTTCCTCTACCCAAGGCGCTTCCCGTTCCTTGCGCTCCAGCGAAGCCAGTTCATTCAGCAGCCATTCCTGCAAAAGAGCGACCCGATTGAACAAAGGCAGGGAACGATCATACTCGTAAAACTTCGCTCGCATTTGCTCTGCGGTAATCAAATTGCGGTTCCGAAAACGAATGCCGTTGAAGCGCATGCCTTTCTGCCCCAGCCACATTCCATAGTTTTGCAGGTCTTGCAGGAAAGCCTCGGACGACTTGTATTTCATCCCTTGAAGACGGGCCACATACCCTTGCTCTCCTTGCGCGGTCAATACATATTCCATCTGATCAAAGGGATCCTCCGGCTGTAGCGAGGAACCCAACCAATAGTCGAGATATTCCTGAAACGTCGTCTGCTGCATGTTCTCTTCGCCGAGCTCCGGAAGAACGGTGGAGATATAACTGGCAAACATCGTATTCGGCGAGAAAAGAACGATCTGATCGGCCTTTATCGTTTGGCGGTGTTTGTACAGCAGGTACGCCACCCGCTGCAATGCCGCTGAAGTCTTGCCGCTGCCGGCCGCCCCTTGTACGATAAGCATCCGGCTTTTGTCATTGCGGATGATGGCGTTTTGCTCCTTCTGGATCGTGGCCACGATACTCTTCATCTGCGAGTCTGCGCCTTTGCCGAACACTTGCTGCAGCAATTCATCCCCGATCGTTTCGCTCGCGTCAAACATGTTGCGGATTTGCCCATTTTGAATCTGATACTGCCGTTTGAGCTCCATCGTCCCTTCGATTTCTCCGGATGGCGTCACATAAGACGCCGGACCGGGAGAGCAGTCGTAGTACATGCTCGCGATTGGCGTACGCCAGTCATAGATCAAAAAGCTCAATCCGTCTTCGTCAACGAATGAAGAAACGCCGATATAGATTTGTTCCTTCAGGCCAAGTCCATCCTCCTGAAAGTCGATGCGTCCGAAGTAAGGAGACGGAAGCAGACGGTTCATGTTTTTCCATTGCTGCATCAACAGCTTGTGGCCGCGCTCCCGTTCGGCCAATATCGCAGACTGCTGGTTAATCGAGTAAAAGCTCTCTTCGAAATCTTCGTACGTGCTTGTATTAATCGTCACTTCTTCCCAAAACCGCTTGCGGATATCCGTAGCCTGACCGCTCAGTCCGGCAACCTCCGGCTCCAGTTCGGCGATTCTCGCTTGCAGCTTGTTCCCGACCCGCTCCAGCCGTTCCAGTTCCTGCCGCCAATCCTTCGCTTCCATCTCTTTTGAACACACTCCTTTTTCCGTTTTCTGGGACAAGGTGAAACGGCTGACGCCGTCCTTTGGCGGCGCAGCGCGTTTCATTCCGAGAAATATAAGAAAGTATAAATGAAACTTATACTTTCTTATATTATTAAAAAGAGCATTGACAAATCAAAGTTCCAGATGTACAATTAAAGTGGGGATAAAACTGCACTGGCTATTACTTTTAAATGTCGATAACGCTATTGATTATATCATAGCGTTATTTTTGTTCAATATGTTTTTTCACTGGCGTAACTGCGCGCTGATCCGGATTGTGGACAGTTGGTAAGAGAAAATAAAGTTGTTTAATCACGTCGTTGATTTGACGCGTTTTTTAATGCTCAAACTGACCCAAAATAAAAATAAAGTTCTTTAATGACCCAGACAACCCTATACAACATCGATGCATAAGTGAAAATAAAGTTCTTTAATCGTTGCATAAAATTCTTAGCTTCCCGGAATCTTCAAAAAACAAAAACGAGGTGATCTCTGTATGGAGATACCTCGTTTTGTATCAAAAAAGAATTGCGTAGCAAGCACCATTTTATCGCTGGCGAGCAGCTGTTTGTCACATTAGATCTGACCAGCAGGCTGGTCATAGCATAAACGTGATAATGATTATATTGTGTGAGGTACGGTTCCAGGAAGTATACCATCGCAACAGCTATGATCCAGGCAGAAATTGTGTAGGAATTTATTGCACAATCTATCGCTTAAAGGGGCTCACATCTCCGTGTATCAGTCCTATCTGTGTATTTTTCCAAGACTAACCTTCGTCCCGTACAGCTACCCGCAATCTAAATTTTCATTATACAAATGTTTCGAGCACACTAATCAGAAGAAAATGCCTCTTCAAATTAGTTAGGGATCTCTTCCAAAAAAACCGCCCTACCCATTTTGAGGAAAACTCAAGGGTTCTCCGTCCGGCGTGTCTGCATCATTCGTCTGTTAAGTAGATCCATGCTCATTACAGCATAAGCATCATTATTTTCAGAACGATATGAATGCAATCGTGCCAAGAAAAAATCAATGCTCAAAAAGCGACCCTCCTCAGTTATTAAGAAGGGTCGCTGTTTCTATGTCGCTCAGTTAGTAACAGGAATAATCGGGGCAGAAAATAAAATTTTATTTCGTTATCGAATCGCTGTTCTCGGTATTGGCACTGGATTCGTATGTTAACGTACCGTGCGTCACGTTATTTATAGTGAATGTATAGGTGCCTGAGCTGTTTTTGTTTTGTACCTGATTGGATTGAAGCGTTACTTTGCCGTCCGAACCGGTTACGCCAGAGTCGGAATCCGACGTTTTGCCGGACCATTGTCCGTTGACCGTCACATTCGCCACTGGATTCCCATTGCCGTCGACAATCAGGACTGTAGCCGTTGCCCGCGTTTGTCCTTGAGCAGTTTGCAGTCCCATGGTGATATTCTGAACATGAATGGCTGTGCTTACTGCAACTCCTGTACCATTGTAAGCCCCGCGATTGGGGGCATTGGAATCCGATACAAGGTTCCCCCAATAATCTCGACCTCCATTATTATTAATAACCATTCCTGTTCCTGACGCAGGAGAGTTCTGCAATAGTTTATATCCTTCCACCGACGTTCGGTTTACTCCGCTTCCCGGATACGCGAGCCCCGGGTTGGATGTCATCTTGTTCGGATCCGCCGGCTCACCGGATGTATGGACTCCGAAGATGGTATTGTATTTGAAGTTTAATGCTTGTATATTGGACAAACCTTGCCAACTGCCCGCCCCTTCTAGGTACCAAATATTGTTGTAGAACGATACGGACTTTGTATAACCGTCCCATGAGTTGACGTAAATCGGATAAGTTGTGCTGCCGGGCGGCGAATAGATGGTATTATTATAAACCATTGTATTCGTCGTCGGGCCTGCGAGTTGGAACACCCGCGTTCCATCGTTCTGGCTTATGTTATAGCGAACAACACCACCGTCATTCTTCGCTCCTCCTGGTTGGCAGATTAAAATAAACCCGCCGTCATTATCATGGCTGTAGTTATATTGAACGATCGTTCCCGTCTGTGCATAATCAATATCGAAGCCCTGTCCGTCCAGTGTGGTGTTTCCATTGAAAGCTTCATTATTCTGAATAATGGTGTGATCGGCATTCCATGCCCAAATCCCGGCGTTCACGGTCCCGGAGCGCATATTAAAACCATTGACCGTATTGTATTGAACAATTGCACCTTGTGTCGCCATCGGTACAATACCGTCCCCGCCTACATCGGATACGTAATTGTTTTCGATTACTACATTGGTGCTGGGATACCAGTTATATTCACCTGTACATCCAGAGTCCGGACGGCACCAATAATCCGAATTCACATCGATTCCGGTACGATCCACACGTGGTCCCACGGTGTTACCGTCGATTCTTACATCATTAAAATTAGAATCCACGCTTCCAGCGATCGTTCGAACTTTAATACCTGAACTACCGCTTGCATCCTTTACGTTGTCGCCATAGACATCGTGAACGTCGTTGCCGATAATGTAAATATGATCCATTGTGCCGGCATCCTGATTCACAACATAGATGCCCATACGCCTTGAGCTGGTGCCGTTATCATTCGTTATTTCGAGATTTCGTATCTCCCAGTATTCCTGATTATACAGATATACCGCCGATTCTTGACCGTTACCGTTGATAATAGGCATGTTCCCGCTTCCGTAAGTATCGACCTTGATGGGCGCAACATTCGTTCCGCTTCCCTTGGGCCAGAGTCTACCCGACCAAGTTTGCCCTCGCTTGAAATAAATCGTGTCCCCCGGCGCGAAGGTTGTACCGTTAACTTTACTCAATGTTTTCCACGCTGTTCCATTAGTGGTCCCGTTATTGGTATCACTGCCATTTGTTACATCGATGTAATAATCAGCTGCAGCAACAGATGCAGCGAATGAAATCGAAGCTACAAGAAAGAAGAACAAAGTCATAAAAATGCTTCTACACCATACCGAATTCATATTACTCCTCCTAAATAATTTTGAATTCGCCTGAGACTGAAGTTAATTAAGTACAATGTTTCCGAAATGTTCTGTCTTTTCAATCTTAGCCATGGTAACTAGGCGGTCAACATATTCGCCAAATCCTTGATCCAAGTACATCGTCATCACCTCCTCTCTTTTTTCGTTTAAATCGAATTCTCCCCCCGGTCTCCGTTGCATGCACATCACAATCATGTAGGATCCATTATTTTTGATGATGCTACTGATCTCTCCCTCGTTCAGTCCCAGTACAAGGTTATAGTATTCACTGCTGTACTTGGATATAGTCTTGTAGTTCCTCTCCTCAATAATTTCAACTTCGGTTAATTCTCCAGCAGCTTTTCGTGCATTAAACAACTCGATGAATGACTTAGTCTCCAATTGGGATTTCAATTGCTCCATCTTTTCCTGTGTTGGTTCTATTAACTTATAGATTGTAATCAAGTCATGTTTTTTTGCTAACTTCTCGCTATTTTCATCAAAGAAACGAAGTAATGAATCTTCTGAAACAGTTGGTTGTCGCTCCAACCACAAATATTTAAGTTTATTTAGAATATTTGCTTGCCTAAAGTCGAAATATGCCTGCACTGAATATTCTCTTGGTCCAAATATAACAACTTCGTTCTCAATCGCACTTTTACGCCTCTCATTCTCCTTCTTCCATTCATCCAAGAATGAGGAGTAGGTATCGTTCTCGATAATGCCTAAGCGAACAGCCTCCTGTTGTACGACCTTCGCACGTGTTAAATCTTGTAATGCATGTTGTTTGACCTGAGTAAAGCTATTTCCGCGATGTCTCATCATTTGGGTAAAAATTATAAGTTCTTCAGCCTCTATAGTACTGCCATTAATATAGGCGACGATGTTTTCGGGGGGATCATCGGAGTTTTTTTTATATGCAGCGAACGCAGTAAAGGAGATAACTAATAAACTAAGTACTGTGACTAAAACAATTGCTTGGCGTTGTTGGAGTTTCATAACCTATCACTTCCTCTACTTAAATGGAATCTGGACCCATTCTATGACCCAATTGTAACTTTAACACCCTAACGAAAACCTTTTGAAGCGCTTTCATTATTATAGTGAACACTGTTCTGCAGGCTTAAATCCTTTATGTTGTCATTGTCTTTTGTTCGGAATATCTACTCCCGCGGAAGCAACCGCCACGCCGTGCGCCGTCAGAACACTCGCCTCATCCTTCAACTGACCCGCTTTCTCCAAAAGGAATAGTAAAGAAGCAGCAAAAAATCACTGCTTCCCAACGGACCGTTATGTTCTACGAAACCACGGCAACCTTGAAAGGTGCACCTCAACCTCGATTTCTCACGGTCCAATCATCCTGATACCGTCCACTCCGAGCCGGGATTGGTAAACGTATTTAAAATCCTGTTTTCGGAATTTCGTTCGGGTAAACTCCGGTCGCATCAAGCCTTCCAGTACGGATGTCGTACATCCGGCCATGTGTAAGTTTCATCGCTTCCACGAACGAGTGGTAGGGCTGCTGGCAGACGTCCACAACCCCGATCTGATAGTTCTCGCCGTCAAAGCGTCCTAAAACAGGCTGATCATTGAGTTGGAAGTAATGCACCCCGATTAACTCTGGAATGGAGGCTGCCTGCTCGACAAAATACTGGTAGGCCGCTCCGCGGTCTTCCTGTGTGGCGACAGCACGGATACCGTACGCAGGCAGACCTGCGTTCGCCGCTCCGAAATGAAACTCGCCAATCATGAGTGGCTTGTTCAAACACTGGCTAATGTGCCGGATTTGCTCCCGGTTCGGCTCCATCTGGTAGCAATTAATGGAGAAGACATCAAAGGCTTCGCATCCTTCCAGCACATCGTCGCTGCCTACCCATGCGTAGCGCATCCCCAAATTCAGATGGTTTGGGTCAACCAGCTTGCAAAGTTTGGCCGGAACCTCAACATAACGCCGGATCATAATCCGGTTAAACGCATTGAAATCCGCTTTTCTGACAGGGCTGTCCGACCAGTCAGAGAAATTGAGACCGTGAAGCAAATCCTCAAAATGTTGCAAGTCACTTTTCCAAGCGAGATTTATGCCGGTAACGTCCCCATACTTTTCCTTCAGCCATTCCAGAAAATGTGTCTTGCTTACGAACTGGATCGGCGAACGAAGCATTTGCTCTGTCAAGTCCAGACCGTCGACGAACGCCCAGTGCGGCTCGTTGCGCATAAAATATCCAACCAGGCGACGGTCTTCACGCATCGCGTGCAGCTGTTCGGAGAACACCGTGGCATTGTTCTCGAATTCCGGGCTGAACACGTCCGGGAAGTCCCGAAAGATCGTTTGTGCCGTCATCGGGAAGCCCTCCATCGGATACACGTATGGTAGCTCCGAATGACGGATGAACTCAGGACTGGACCAGTTGCCGATTGTGTTCATTCCCCACAGCTTCATCCGGTATTCAGTTAGATCCGCCCACTTTTTGTGCCATTCATCTCCGAAGGCCAAGATAAGGTTAGCGATCCCGAAGCTGTACCCCCGGTCCCGCCAGGCGTCCCGGTATTCCCCCTCCCGTGTTGGAAGCTCCGGAAGCAGATGATCCATTCCGTCTACCCACATCGTCTCGGCGGGATGAATGCTATCCATCCCGGCACTGAACAAAGCATAACCGTCCGGATCGACAAACCACCACCGTTGTCCGTCATGCTCCGTTCTAAAAAAACCAGTTGAGACAAATTGCAGCCCCTTCCAACCACCGTAACGGCCGTATCCAGACGGGGCGATTTTCTCTTGTGCAAGCTGCCATTCCTTTCTGAGCGCGCGTACGAGAACGCTCGGCAATTTCGTTTTGTCCACCCATTCCTTTCCTGCCCATTGCCCTAGACAATCGACATACGGTGTATGCTCATACTGAAAGGATGGGATGGACTGGCTTAAAGTCAGCCTGGAGATCTCCAAGGTTCTCGGATTTAACGATGGGATTGTCGAGACCGAAAACCTCGCGATCCCGGCTCTGTCTACGAATGCGTCTCCGCGCAGCACGGATTGCATAACCCCGGGAAAGCGATCAAGAAATAGTTTTTCTCCGTTCAAAGCCTTTAATGGCAGGCAAATCCTCGTCTTTACACCGGGCAATATGCCATAATGAACCGAAATCGATCGGTCAACCCTATCGATAAATGAAAACAAAACGACGAGCACATCATGCGATTCATGATAAATGTCAGCTGATAAATATCCGTATTCTTTCCAGGCGATAGTCGTTATCGACTTCGCGTCCAATTGGACACTTCCCCCTTCCGGTGAAGCACGTATGCGAAATCCGTTTGCTTCCAGCAATTCTATCCTTGTGCTATCACTGCTATGAAAAAGCTTGGCCGGTAATTCGTAATTTTCCACGAACAAATCAGCTCCCTAATTATTCTTTCACTGCACCGAGCACAATACCTTTGACGAAATACTTCTGCAGGAACGGATACACCAGCAGGATCGGTAGCGCTCCGATGAAAATTTGCGACGCTTTAACCGTACGCTGGGACAGGTTTTCCATGTCCTTCGGATTGATGCTCATCTTACTGAAATCCTGTTGGACGACGACGGTTTGCAGAAATGTCGCAAGCGGATAATTTTTGGTATCTAGCATGTAGATAAGCCCGTCAAACCAGGAATTCCAATGGCCGACCAATGTGAAAAGCGTTATTGTCGCCAAAGCGGGCATGGAGACCGGCAAATGGACGCTGAATAAAATGCGGAAAAGCCCCGCTCCGTCGATTAGCGCCGCCTCCTCCAGTTCCACCGGGATTGTACGGAAGAAGTTCATTAGAAGGATCAGGTTGTAGACGCTCAAAGCTGCTGGAAGCACAAGCGCCCATATCGTATTAATGAGATTCAACTCCGAAATCAGAATATAGCCCGGCACCAACCCTCCAGAGAACAGCATCGTGAAGACGAAAAACCACATATATACATTGCGGGATTTGAATGCTGCGGTTCGCTTGGACAGTGAGTATCCCGCAAAAATGATAACAGCCATGCCGATCGCGGTTCCGAGCACCGTACGATATACGGAGTAAAACAACGCCCTGACAAACGCGGGATTGTCGATCGTTTTCTCATATGCTTCCAAAGTGAAATCTACGGGCCAAAGATTGATTATATTGGCACTCGCTGCTGATTTGCCGCTGAACGACACCGCCAGCACGTGTATAAGCGGTAGAATGCATAACAAGGACAGTACAATAAGAAACACATGGTTAAATATGCTGAACGTTCTATAGCCGGTTGTTTTAAAATACATATTCTATCCCCCTCAATCTTAGAAAATCCGATAGTTGCCCAATCGATACGCGAGCCGGTACGATACGATGATCAGGATAAAGCTGATAATGGATTTGAATAGCCCGACCGCTGTGGCAAAGCTGAAGTCACCCTTAAGCATAGCGGAACGATACACGAACGTATCGATGACATCTCCTTTGTTATAGACCAGAGGATTGTACAAGTTGAAAATTTGGTCGAAGCCAGCGTTGAGTACGTTCCCGAGTTGAAGCGTCGCCACCACGACGATAATCGGCAGCATAGCCGGCATCGTCACATTGATCGTTTGCTGCAGACGAGTTGCGCCGTCGACTTCAGCCGCCTCGTACAGCGACGGATTCACCCCTGCGATTGCTGCAAGATATATAATCATCGCAAACCCGAATTCCTTCCATATATCACTGACGACGACAACGAACCGGAACCAATCTCCATCGCCGAGGAAGAAGATCGGCTGCATGTCGAACCAATCGACAAGCATCCTATTGACAATACCGCCTTTCACGGACAAGAGATCGATCAGAATACCGCCCAAGATAACCCACGATAGAAAATGGGGAAGATAGACAAGCGTTTGAATGCTTCTTTTGATACCAGATTTTCGGATTTCATTGAGCAGCAGTGCGATGACAATCGGCACGAATAACCCGAATACGATCTTTAATACCGAGATGATCAGTGTATTCCATATGACCTGAACCGATTCGTCGAACATAAACAGTGACTCGAAATGCTTGAAGCCTACCCATTCCGATTGAAAAAATCCGAGCCATGGTTTATAGTCCTGAAAGGCCATAACTAGACCGAATATAGGCAAATAATGAAACACAATGGCGATAACTGTCGCTGGTAAAACGAGCAGGTGAAGCGGCCATGTTATCCTCAATCCCCTTCTCCATTTTGACTCTCGTTTGATCGCTGCAGGCTGCCCCAGCGATGCTTGAAGTCCGCTTTTCATACAAAAATACTCCTCTCTGCGATTACCGTAATTGCACTTTGGTCAGCTTCTGATACTATTATAGCAACGAGATTTCACCAGACCTATGATAAGGTTTTAACATCTATAACCCCAATGATAACCTCTTGCGGTAAACTCCTATTAGGTGGTGTTTGGCATGGTAAAATATAAAGTGTTCCAAAGACTGTTGCTTATGCTGGCTTTTTTGTTTGTCCCGGCCACAATCTTATTTGCCTTTGCAAACCAAACAAGTAAGGACGTAGTGACGAAAACGCTTGAAAACTCTGCCGCGAAGCAGATGGAATTTACGATGCAACAGATGGAGCAATCGCTTCGGCAGCTGGAGAAGCAGACACTCCTGCTAGCGAATGATACTACGATTAAATCTTATGCGAGCTCCTGGGAATTTCCCGAATACTTGAACCACTTACTGATGCGCAAGACGATTGAAGAAAAGCTTGAGCTGCAAAGCCAAGCTGAACCGCTCATCCATGAACTGACCGTCTATTGGCCTGTCATTCAAGAGGCGATATCGACCTCTAAAACGGTCAAATATAATCAGAACGAGTTGGTGAACAAACCGAAGAATCAATGGTATGCACAGAAAACCAACGGCCTTCTTACTTTTCATCTATTAATGACGAACCCGTCGATTATCGCCGCCGATTCCAGCCACATCACCTCGATAGTCGAGACAACTATTTCCAGTAAGTATTTGCGCTCCGTGCTTAAAGGGCTCGATAAGACCGGCAACGGCAATTCGTTTTTTTATTTCTCCGAGGGTGATCTGATCGGTAATGCGGATGTTGATCCGGCCTTATTTGAGCTTTTTCTGAATGAGGAGGAAAACGTGCTTGACGGAAACATTTCGGATCATCCAAAGCTGACCGTGTTTGAGATCGGAGGCGTCGAATATTTGGTGCAATCGATGAAAAGCCCTTCCCTTGGAGGCACGTTATTCAGTTATATTAAGCTCGGCGAATTTCTTAATCCGCTGCAGAAAGTAAATTTGCTCGTAAATGGCAGTCTGTTCTTCCTTCTAATATCGGGAATTACGATTTCCTTGATGTTCTACAGGCAATTTCGCATGCCCTTCGGCTATTTGATGCGTAAAATTGAAAATTTGGGGAGAGGCGATTACGGCAGCAGGGCCACGCTGAAGACAAAAACCGAATTCGATTATTTGTTCGACCGGTTCAACGAGATGGCTTCACGGATTCAGTCGTTGATCGAAAACGTATACGAGGAGAAAGTCCGAACGAGAGAAGCTGAATATAAGCATTTACAGTCACAGATCAATCCCCATTTTTTATATAACTGCTTGTTCTACATTGTCAGCATGGCGAATAAATCGCCTGGCGCCGTCATTTCCATGGCCAAAAATTTATCCGATTTCTACCGCTACATCACCCTCAAAGCGGGAGAAACCACGACATTGGCGGATGAGATCCGGTTGATCGAAAGCTATCTGGAGGTGCAGTCTCTGCGGAATACGCGATTAACCTACTCGATCGAAATTCCGACCGCTATGCTGGGACTGCCCGTTCCAAGTCTGCTTCTGCAGCCGATCGTGGAAAACGCAGTTGTGCACGGCATCGAGCAGAAACGAGATGCAGGAAAGATTCATATCCACGGAGCGATCAACGGCAGCCAATACATCATCAACATCGATGATGATGGAGAGGGGCTGTGTGAAGAGGATTTAAAATCGCTCTATGACCGCGTGCAGGCCAACTATCAGAATACCGATGAGATGGGCTGCGGACTTCGAAACGTCCATCACCGGCTGATGAATCGATACGGCAAGCCATCCGGGCTGTCTTTTTCCATTAACGAATGGGGCGGCTTCCGCGTTGCACTTCAAATTCTGAACAAGGAGAATTTCAATGAACGTATTACTGGTTGATGACGAGGACTACGTCCTCGATTATTTGGAGACCGAGATCCAGTGGAAGACCCTCGGCATATCAAACGTATACCGTGCCGGCTCGGCCAAGGAAGCGCTTGACGTCGTCAAAAAAGTCCCTGTCGCAATAGTCATAACGGATATTCGCATGCCCGAACGGAGCGGACTGGAGCTGCTCTCGTCGCTTCAGCGGCATCATCGGGACACGAAAGTGATCTTGTTATCCGGTCACTCCGACTTTTCGTACGCGGTGAAGGCGCTGCAGTTGGGTGCTTCCGACTATTTGTTGAAGCCCGTTACGGAAGACGAGGTGCTCCTCAGCTTGAAGAAGGTGTTCGCAAAAATCGAGGAGGAAAAGCGGCAGATACGGAGTCTGAAAGCTGCAAGCGACGTCTTGAATCTCGGGATTGGCCGAATGCGGGAGCATTTGTTGTTCGATCTTCTGCTCGGTAAGAAATATAACGCCGAGGAATTAAGGCGCCACCTTCAAGCCCTCCACCTGCAGTTCGAGCCGGAAACGGATTGCGTGCTTGCCTTGATTCGGATCGAGACGGGTACGGAAGATATGACGCGAGAGGATTATGAATTACTCAACTTTGCGTTGCTTAATGTGGCGGAAGAGATTTTTTTCGGGCGAATCGGGGACAAGCCTTCCATTTGGTCCTGCAAAGATGACAATCAATTCATCGTTGTATTACTGCCTTGTGATGTTGTAGTCGACCACAGGGAGCTTAACGTCCAAATCAATAAACTGAAGCAAGCGGTTCAAATCTATATGAAACGAACGGTCTCCATCTTGTTGTCAGAACCATTCGTGTTTCAGTACGAGCTTCACCGCCAATATTTGAAGGCTATCAACGTTTTCTGGCGGTCGGTGGGAACGCGCTATGGTGTGATGCTTGACATGAATGACTTGAGGAACCCTGAGCCGGGAGACTCAATAAAACCTCTAACAAGGCTTTACCAATCGCCGACCATGCTGCAGTTGATGGATTCCGACCGCTGGGAGGAAGTTAACGGCAAGCTCGATTACATCTTGGAAGAGCTAGATATGCCGGATTTCCGAACGCAGCATCATCTGATGGAAGCGGTTTATTATTTACTTAGCTGCTTCTCCTATATTGCGCACAAGCAGGGGGATTCATTTGCCGAAATGATCAATTCCTTTTCTTTGCAGCGCAAATCGTATTACTTCCAACGCACCGAGCAAATCAAGGAATGGGCTCTTCCGCTAATCGTACAGTTTAAGCGTTCGCTGCAGGAGATATCGCCGAACCGCAACCACATTATCCGGGAAATTCACGACTTTATCGAAGAGCACCTGCAGATGGATGTGTCTATGACACGCCTCGGGGAGCACGTCTACCTTCATCCGGTTTACCTCTCCCGCCTATATAAAAAAGAAACCGGTGAGAGCTTGTCTGCTTATATCTCCAGGATCCGAATGGAAAAAGCGGCGCGTCTACTCGAGACGACCAATATGAAGGTTGCTGACGTGGCTAAGGAGGTCGGGTACCAGAAAACACAGTATTTTATTTATATTTTTAAGGAATTTTACGGCTGCACGCCGAAAAACTTCCGCAATCGATAGAAAGGCAGCCGAGAATGCATTTCTGCACGCCCGGCTGCCTTGCTTTCCTTCCGTTACGGGTTTACGCTCTTATACCACTTATTTACTTCCTGATCGATTTTATCGCCGCCCTTACTCTTCCAATCGGTCACGAAGGTATCGAATTTATCCAGCGGTTCATTACCATATATGATTTTAACGAACGTCTCCAGTTCCATTGTTTTGAGATTGTCGCCATTACTCCGCATCGTTTCCGTCGGAGCGCCGAGGAATTCCGTCGGTGCGTTGATATCGCTCATCTGGTAATTCAAGGCCCCTGCGCGAATCTGCTCCGGATCTTGGATCGATATTCCTTTATGTGCCCTGCTCTTCACTTCATTGCCATTGAAGAGGTAATCATAGGTGGCAGATTCCTGGAATGGAATCTTTGGCGTGTTCCAGAATAGGTTGTACTTGTCCGGCGAAGGAGCTTTTTCAAGCGGTGTCGGGAATTTCGTCGAGTCATAGACCGGTTGGCCGTCCACGAGCGCATAGTCGTAGCCTTCGAAGAAACCGTTCTTGAAGTCTCCCGTTTCAAATTCAAGGTCGTAAATTTTATCGAAATAAGCGAAGAACGCATCCATATGTTTGAAATCTTTGTTAAACATCATGACTTTGCCTTCATTCACAAGCCCTGTGAAACGTGCTGACTTGCCATCCGGCCCCACAGGAAGTTTATACGCTCTAAGTTTAGCATTCGGATTTGTGGCCTTGGTATCTCCCAACGGCCAGCCATATGCCCAATACGGCGCAGCGATCATGCCGGATTTGCCCTGAATAAAGCTCTCGGTCGCTTTCACTTCATCAAGTACAGCCAGTTCCGGATCCAAATAGCCTTTCGAATACCACTCATGCAACTTTCCCAAGCCTGTCTTAATCTCAGGTTGTACGGAGCCATATTTTAACGTGCCATCTTCATCCTTCTGCCAAGTCCCAGGAATATATTTGCCGGTAAAGGCACCGAACACGAAGCTGGCGTCGGACATCCAGTTCGAGAAATTGTTACGGCCTGCAAAGCTGAAACCAAACGTATCTTTTTTGCCGTTGCCGTCTGGATCTTGATTTGTAAAGGCATCCATGACAGTTTCAAACTCTTCAATTGTCGTCGGCTCTTTTAAATTCAGCTTCTCGAGCCAATCCTGGCGCACCCATAGAAGAGGGTTCGTACCGTCTCCGGCAGCGAAAATCGGAAGTCCGAGCAATTGATCGCCTTTTCTCACTTGATTCATGGCATCGGAATTATCCGCATAAATTTTCTTTATTCGCTCGCTCGCATATTTTTCGAAATCCGCCCCGATGTCCTTTACCTTTCCGGATTGGATCAGGTCAGCGATCAGATTAATGTCCTGGACGATAAATACGTCAGGCAGCTGATCTGCCGTCGTTAACGAAAGCCGGAGCTTCGTATGGTAAGCGCCGTTGTCGGCAGTGTTCCAAAGGTCTTTGAACTCAATACCGAGCTTTTCCTTCGCCCATTTGTTGTGCACGTTATTATTGATGTCTTCTCCGTTAATGAACTTGTAGTCGGTTCCTACCGGGCGAGCAGTTGTGATCGTAACCGGCGGATCGAATTTGCCGTCGTCATTCTGCGCGGTTTGCTCCTTCTGTGCGGTATTGTCCGGCGTGTTCGTTGTCTCATCGGTTTTTGCATTACCACTCCCATTTGAACATCCGACAACGGTTGTCAGGACGAGCGCAAGCATCAGCGAAACCCATTTCTTTTTTTTCATTTTTTTTCCCCTCTCTTCAACTTATGCTACGGCTTTATCTTAACAAACGGCACGAATAGCGTACATGCCCCGATTTTAACAATCATAACCACGAAATTAGCGACTTTTACTAGGCTTTAGAATTTAAATCAATTCATCATCCTCGCCTAATATGACCGCAAACCATTCGGATCATCCCTCGGCAATCGTCCTATTTTGACTATCGTGCTAAAAAAAGGCTGCTGATACGATCCACAGTTGGAAATTAATGAAAAGACTATCAATCTAAGCTGATATATGTCTTAAGCAATTATGGTGGATTGAGAGCATCGTTCGAATTCAAATTCAATTTTTTCTATCGAAATCCTTATGAATCGGGTGCAATGCTCAGTCCAAGTTAATTCCACCTATAATTAGTAATCGACCATATGTAAGTATGTCATGTTAGTAAAAAGGCATTTAGTATGATCCGGAACCTTCCTCCGCCTAACTCCCGCATTTCCGTATGTTCGCCGCAACGAAACAAATCTGGCTTCATGTTCAACATGTCCACCATAATCCACTCCCTCCTATTCTTTTACGGCGCCAAGCACGATTCCCTTGACGAAATACTTTTGCAGGAACGGGTACACCAGCAGGATCGGCAGCGCGCCGATAAAAATTTGCGCCGCTTTGACCGTCCGCTGCGACAGGTTTTCCATATCCTCGGGGTTAATGCTCATTTTGCTGAAATCCTGCTGGACGACGACGGTCTGCAGGAACGTGGCGAGCGGATAGTTTTTTGTATCCATCATATAGATCAGCCCTTCGAACCAGGAATTCCAGCTCAGTGCGCCCGGCAGCACAAGCGTCCAGATCGAATCGATGAGATGCAGCTCGGTTATGAGAATATAGCCGGGCACCAAGCCGCCGTAGAACAGCATCGTAAAGACGAATAAAATCGACGGTTAACGGGTCATCGAACTGCTCAGCGAATGAATGGACGAAATGATCAAACTTTTGTCTGAAGACGGGATCCGTTAAATAAGGCGTCTTGAAATTGGCATTCGACTGCGGTGCATACCCCGCCGCACCTTCGGAATATTTGAAAGGGAGAAGTGACGGGACCGCCCCATCACTTCTCCCTCGAATAACGCTATTTGTTCATCAAGTTCCATATCGCTTGCGCAGCTTCCGCCCGCGTCAGAGTCCCAGACGGCGCGAAGCGCCCCTGTCCTCTGCCCTGCAGCAAGCCCGCTTCAAGCGCGCCGTTCACCGCATTTCTCGCCCATGGCGAGACGGTTGCTATATCGGCATAGGCTTGCATCGAATCGGATTCCGGAAGCGTTAAGCCGACTTTATAAATGTAGGCTCTTGCGAGAACAACCGCCATTTGCTCGCGCGTTATAGCTTCCTCGGGCATAAATTCGTTTGAGGATTTGCCTTGAACCAGGCCGGCCTCGTAAGCGGCCGCGACGGAATCCGCGTACCAGGCTTCCGCGTCGACATCAACGAACGGGCTTGCGGAACCGTCGCTCTCGAGCTTCAGCGCTCTTGCCGCCAAGCTCGCGAATTCGGCTCGCGTCACTGGGTCGCCGGGATTAAACATCCTCTCCGTCACGCCGTTCACGAGATGTTTGGCTGCCAAGATCTGAAGCGTGCGGAACGCCCAATGCTCGGAGGCTACGTCTACGAACGCTCGATTGAGCTCAAATGCCGCATAGGAGCTGAAATGATCCAATTCCGCGAGAAGCCCTCCATTCGTTCGGTCAATCTCCCCGCCGACGTACTCCCACGCCTTTGTTACTTCATTATGATAATAGAGTCCGAGCAGCTCTTCGTCCGTACCGGCTTCGTCATATTCGAATACGGCTTCTACCGGCTCACTGAAGGCCGTTAGCACATGCTCCTTGCCGTCCGCGGTTTTCAAGTATAGACGGAAATCGTATAGACCGCTCCTTGGCCGCATATCCTCGTCTACCTCCAGCGCTTCTTCCTGCTGTTCGACGCGGATATGGATTCTGGTCTCCGGAAGATCAAGATCTCCCGTAAGCTTCGCAGTCTCCTTTAACACCTTAGCCGGAATCGTCAAGGCGACGTCGGTTGCCTTGACAGTCAGCTCTTCTCCATTCAGAATGTCCGCAATATTCCGCGGCAGCGACATCTCGATTTTGCCTGGCTTCAAGGCTATCGTGACCTCTCCGTCCGCTCCTCGTTGCAGTTCCGCTGCGTTAACAAGCTGGATGGTCGGATTAGGTTTCGGCTCGTCGGTCACCGGACCCGGCACAGGCGGCTGCTCCGTAGTGGCCGCCGCGATTTTGACGTCCAGTTCGGCCATCTTGCCGCCATCCACGGAAGTCAATGTCAGCTTTGCGGCTCCAGCCGCCTTGGCCTTGACGGTCACCTTGCCGCCCTCTACCGTTACGTCGGCGATCGCCGGATCCGCTATTTCCGCGATCACGGACCGGTTAGCGATATTGAACGGGAGCACCACCGCATCGATCGTCTTCTGTTCGCCGATGCTGAGGTCAAGCTTCTGCTCGTCGACGTGGATGCCTACTGCATATTCGCTCAAGCTGAAGTCGTCGCAATAGACCGGAGCGTTGCCGTTCCAGCGGTAGCAGAACACGGCCGCGCTTGTGCTTTCCGGACCGGTCGTGAATTTGAACGTCGCTTCCGAGTAGTCCAGGCTGCCGATATTTCGGATGACCTGGCCCGCTCCGTAGTCCTTGACGCCGATATCCATCTTGTCGAGTGAATCTGTCACTTTGCCATAGGCCGTAAGCACGTAAGTCGTATTCGGACGCAAATTCGATACCTTCTGCTCGAGAGAGCCTTCTAAGCTGTCCACTTGACCGGCCTTCTCCCCGGATCTGGCATGCTCGGTCGTCTCCGCGCTTCCCGTCTTCCAGGAGCCCCACGGCGCTAGTTGCTCGTTCTCGAAGCCGGGATTCCCTATGTGTTTGTTCTCGTATTGGAACACCGGTACGACCTTCACTCGAATCATTTCCCGGAAGTCTCCATCGTTCGATGCGATCGTGAGCGACGCTTCTCCTTCTTCCATAGCTGTAATCCGAACGCTGCCGAAATCACCGGTTGTGTTTACAGCCATCTCATTGTCATTAATCAGCGTAAACGTCTTATCCGTGGCATTAGCCGGAAGGACCCGGATCGGAATTTCTGCGCTTTCGCCGATTTGCAGCACGACTCGCGAATGCTCCGCTTCAATGCCCTCGACTTCAACGACCGGAAGCTGAATGTCAATACCGATACCGTTATAAGCGCCGCGGTTAGGCAGCTCCGTGCCTGACAACGCATTGCCCCAATAATCCAATCCGCCGTTATTGGGAATCAAACGGCCCGTGCCAAGAACAGGCGAGTCTTCCGCCAGCATATAGCCGTCTACCGTATCTCGTCCCAGCGCTCCGCTGCCCGGCAGCGCCAATCTCGGATCCTCGACGCTCTTATTGGCATCCGCCGGCTCGCCGGCCGAATGAACGCCGAATATCGTGTTATGGTCGAATTCGAAGGAAGCGATATTGGACAAGCCCTGCCACTCACCCGCTCCCTCGAGATAAAACAGATTATTGTAGAACGCCGCCGATTTCGTGTAGCCGTCCCAGCTCGAAGCATAGATCGGCTTCGTCGTCGAACCATTCTCCAAATAAATCGTGTTGTTGTAAATTTGCGTATTCGTGGTTGGTCCGGCCAGCTGGAACACCCGCTCCTTGTCGTTCTGGCTAATGTTGTACCGCACGATGCCCCCGGCATTGATAGCTCCCGATGGCTGGCAGATCAGAATGAAGCCGCCGTCGTTGTCATGGCTGTAATTGTACTGCACGATTGTACCGGTCTGACCGTAGTCGATATCAAAGCCTTGGCCGTCGAGCGTCGTATGGCCGTTGTACGCCTCGTTGAACTGGATAATCGTGTTATCCGCGTTCCACGCCCATATGCCAGCATTCACCGTGCCCGAGCGCATATTGAAGCCGCCCACTGTGTTGTATTGCACGATAGCGCCTTCGGTTGCCATCGGGACGATGCCGTCTCCGCCGACGTCCTGCACGAAGTTGTTCTCGATCACCACGTTATGGCTCGGGTACCAATTCGGCGTCCCCGTACAGCCGCTGTCCGGTCTGCACCAATAATCCGAATTGATGTCGATGCCGGTTCGGTCTACCCGGGGGCCGACCGTATTCCCATCAATAAGGATATCGTCGTAGTTAGACGGCACGTCTCCCGCGATCGTCCGGACTTTGATGCCGCTGCTGCCGTTACCGTCCTTCGTGTTGTTGCCGTACACGTCATGCACGTTATTGCCGATGATGTAAATATGATTCAGCGTTCCGGCATCGTCATTAACGATGTAGATGCCATTCTTCTTCGTGCGGCTGTTGATGTCTTCCCGGCTGCCGTCGTCGTTCGTAATTTCCAGATTATGGATTTCCCAGTACTGCTGGTTATATAAATAGACTGCCGCTTCATTACCGTTGCCATTGATGAGCGGAGACGAGTCCGCTTGATCGCCGTAATAGTCGATAACGATGGGCTGATCGGCTTCGCCGTTGCCTTTGGGGTGAAGCGTTCCACTCCATGACTCGCCGCGTTTGAACAAGATCCGGTCACCGGGCTCGAAGGTTTTACTGTTCACTTTATCCAGCGTCTTCCAGGCCCCCCCTGTGCCTGTGCCTTCGCTTGCATCGTTTCCGTTTGATGCATCCACGTAATAATCGGTGCCTTGGTTCTGTGCTTCCCCATGCGCTACCTGACTTGTGCCATTGGTTGTGACTATAAGAATGACCAATAAGCACGCAAGTAAAGCCGAGATGATTCTCATAATACTCGTCATGTCCTCACGCTCCCTTGTTTATTTATTGAAAGCTGCGTATGACGGCAGCAGTTCAACCGCGGCTTTGCTTACCAACTTGTCTATATTGACTTTTTCACTAATATTTTAACGACTGCCTAGCATCTTTTCCCATGCCCCGATTTTAACTTTTACATCCCTTAGATAACCTCTTGTGGCATCACATTCATTGATGAAATAGAAAACGCCGGCACAATCGGCCGGCAGTCTGGTCAAAACCTATTATAATTCTGTACGATTTTCTTCATACCATTCAGATTGTTATACAAATACGGATATTAGAATATTACACCATATCCGTTCCCCAGCTGATTACCAGCCATTAGATAGGCCTTTGCACTTTGCTGTAATGACGTTCGCTCTTCATAAAGCGATGGGTCTTCGCACACGCGGTTGAATATGCGTTCCTCTGCTTGCTTTGCATCGTGGTCCACTTCATAGATGACGAAGTTCTTCTGGAACTTCAGGATGTTTGAAGTCGGCGGCAACACTTCGCTGAGCTGCGGATAGAGCAGCCACGAATGGCATACGAAAGTTGAAGAAATACCTCGGAAGAACGATTTCGCCATCTCGAACGATCGCTCCACGCTTTGCCCATCCAGCGATTCGCCTTCCGGAATATGAACGTTAAGCGCCAGTTCTCCCTTACTTAACTTTCTTCCTTCCGCCTTCACGTCTTGATCCAGCGATATAGGCTGGAATTGCAGCCGGCCTAACCGAAATAACCGTAGTTGAACATGCTCCTGCAGCCACCCGTATTCTTCGATACCATAGACACCGAAATCCTGGTAACATTTCTTGCACCATATTTGCAGATCGGAGAATGTGTCGTAATAAATATCGTCCGATATGCCTCGGCTCCTATATTCTTCATAGGCATCCACCGCAAATCTTGCGAAGAGGGCCAAGAACGTCTCGCGGTAAGAAGGCGATTCCTTCACGCTGTCAAAGAAGGCAAACCTATCGCTAATAAACTGCAGTTTTCGTTGATTATAGCTTTTATCATCGATATGAAACTGATTGATCGTCTGACGGGCTCCCTCATCCAACTGAATACCTTCGCACAATTGATACAAGTTCATTTTGCCGGTCTCCTTCTGATTATTGTATTAAAAGGGATATTAAACCACGTATTTCAATCAACCAAGCTACCATCGTACCGAGTTACAGAACGTATTCGTATTAGCAGATTCATTCGCTTTTAGGCACAGTAGTGCGCTAAGAAGACTCGAGTTCCGTATCCGATTATGCCAATTCTCATAGAGGGCCTCCTTGGACGATTTCTGTAAGAATTTCAGAAATAATATCCTCGTAGTCTTTATCTTCTAGTGAAAAGAGTTCTTCTCTGGTTTTTCTTGCGTTGGGATGAAGCTCATCTATGGATTTCCACAAGAATACTTTCCTCATCAACTGTTCAATCTTCTCCCTGTCTCCACCCTGGTTCAGGTACTTATGGATGATTTCGTAATCGCGAATCCCTTTCTGAAGCAGCTTATACCTCAGGGTGAGCATGGGCTTGCCATCCTTACCGGGATAGACAAAGTTGGTATCGCCTGCTGGATAAATCGGATAATGGTAAGAGATTTTCCGCAGAGGATCATTCGGCCACACCGTGTAATTCCATCGCAAGAAGCCATC
Organism: Paenibacillus sp. LHD-117; assembly: GCF_030929555.1. GTDB lineage: Bacteria > Bacillota > Bacilli > Paenibacillales > Paenibacillaceae > Pristimantibacillus. Next base: position 38,004 of record NZ_JAVFVT010000010.1, read on the forward strand.
CATATTCATGTAGAAGGCTAGCCACGGGATGAGCCTGCTTTCTAGCAAATGAGAGCGAATGAAGGTATTAGGCAACTCAGGTCCGCAGCAGACATAATAGGTCATCTTCCCGTTGATGTTATTTTTCAAGCTCTTAATTTTCTCAAATTCACCCGCGATACAATTCAGGATTGGAACGTAATCCAGAATGCCTTCAATTTCCTGTTCGATGAAAGACGAGTGATTAATGGCAGCTTTATATTTGAAGGAAGGCGCCATCTTCTTCAGCTCGTTAAGGCGTATCGTGAAGAGCTCAATATCAGAGGGCTCGTCTGCGATGACCCTTACTTTGTTGATCCAGCCTTTAGTAATGAAGTTATGCTCTAATGCACGAACATAGGTTTCTAAATCCTTCCTTCGTCTCATGTATTTGTAGACCTGGTTACGCTCATCCCAATATCTGATCCGTACGGCATCCTTGTAATCCTCTATGACTCCGCCGAAGCCGGCATCCTCCAGAACCCAAATATTGATCAGGCCGAACACTTCAATTTCCTGATTAATTCCATACTTCATGCCCAATTCAACATATCGATTCAGTGCTTCGAAATCGAAGGACCACTCGCCATTCTCCAACTTGTTAACTTTGACAATATTATATTCAAACAGGTTCGCGGGATCGATCCGGTCATAGCTGGAGAATTGCCCCGACCATGGGATTTCGGAAACAATAACAGTTAGAGCCTTTTGTCCTAGGTCGGCCAAAGAGGAAATATAGTGCTCCATAAGATCGAAGTGTTCATTGCTCCATAGGGCTAAATCATACTTCCTGGCGATATTGGAATTGTGTTGCCACAGATCCAGGTTAAACGAATAATCCTTTGCATCGCTGAGTGTGGTGTTCATTACCTGTATCTCGAACGTTAACTTTCTGATTAGTGACTCATCCTCGAACATGCGATGTCCGAGCACACTGATTTGAGGCAGATAACGGCCAGGCTCAACATCCTGATCGATCTCAACTTCAATCCAAATGGGCTGTACTCTTCTTCCTTCTACATGGATGAAGGGCTGCTTCAAAATAATATCGGACTTTAACTGCCGATCATCATCCTCCACAAGACCAATCAGATTCGCTGTGATGCTTCCTTTCTTCAAGCCTGGCACATCCACATCCACGCGTACGATGTCGATGGGGCCCCTCTCATAGAAGGCGGCATCCTCATTTACACATACCAGCATTTCCTGTTCGGAATAGACGAGCAACTGAACGGCAGCCCGATCGTTTCTTCCGCACACAAGTGAGATTTCCTTATACTCATCAAAAGGCAGCACGAATTTGTTTAAAACTCCATGAATGTACTTATAGCTAGCATTCTCTAATCCCAGTGAGATATTCATTGCGATCCCTCCAAAGCGTAAAAGTTAGTGACACTTGAATTATAGATCGCTCATGATCGGATCCATATGTATATTCTCCTTGTATATATGGATATTTCACGTATCCTTCTATTTAGCACTATTATGCTAAGATGAATCCGGGAGGATGAACGAGATGAAGTTTAGTAGCATGTACCGGGTGCCGGACGAAGATGACAATGGATGCGTGGACTTAAGTAGCTATTTGCTCGTAAACTCGGTTGGTTTCTATGCGTTTGAAGCCTTCTACAAAATGAGCCATCGCAAGGGAGGACGTAAGGATTTTTACCTTGTCTACAATTCATCAGGCCCCATGACGGTGCGCAGTAAAGGGCAAGATTACATTTTGCAACCGGGCAGTGTGTTCCTCTATCATCCGCACGAGGAGCAATATTTTGGTCATTATGAAGAACAGAAATTCCACTGTTACTGGGTACACTTTACCGGCCGAGGTGTCGCTGAGCTTCTTCAAAACGCCAATTTATTTGAAGAGCGCATTTTCTATATAGGCATTCATCTCGAGGTGGCTAATCTATTCGAAAATATGATGAATGAGGTCCGCGATAAGAAGGCTGGATTCGAGCTTGCTTCTGCCTCGCTTCTCTCTTATTTATGTTCGATGATATCAAGACTGATTCACCAGCGAACGGATATGTATTCCGACAAAAACAGAAAAGAGATTTATGAATCGATTAAGTACATCCACGAGCACTATGCCAAGGACATCTACGTGAAGAATCTTGCCGATATTGCTCATCTGAGCACGGACAGATATACCACTTTATTTAAGAGGATTACGGATACGACACCTCTCCAGTACTTGAACCGGTTCAGATTGCAGAAGGCATGTGATCTGATGAAGCATACCCGCTTGAATATCCAGCAAATCTCAAGCCTTGTGGGCTTCGAGGATCAGCTTTACTTCAGCAGAATGTTCAAAAAGACTTATAATATGTCGCCATCAGAATACCTTGCAAGCTTTAATTAGTATGGCTTCTGCTGACTTCTGTACGTTCAGCTTCCTCTCTCGAGCAAGGTTGCGAAGTTACTTCGCCTTCCGTACACTGCCTTCACCATTCGGGACTTGAACCCTAGAGATAGCGCCCATGCTGGGCGCACTGAAAATCCGGTAGAAGTATGTCGAGCGCATATACGGCAATCTGACCCGCGTAGAACTGGATGGCGATAATGAATAAGGGGCTTCCCGAAGTCATTAATGACTTTTGAGACAGCCCCTTCTCTCTATTCGAATAGTCCTCTTATTCCGTTTATCTATCGTTATCGTATCTCTTCACGAATAAAATCAATTTCCGAAATCAACAATTTGGCGAATGAAGGATCGATAGACCGTCCGGATTGATCTTCGATGAAATCGGCCAATTGGTTCAGCCGTACATCACCTGAGACTTTTTCAATGGCCTCCTTGTGTGGTGCTCTTTCGTTAAATCCTCGAAATTATTAATTATTGAATAATACGGTGAATGACTACGGCCGCCTCTGCTCTCGTCGTTCCTTCAAGCGGGTTAAAGTTGCCGTTTGGCAAACCTTTGATGAAGCCCGCCTCAAACACCGCTTGAACAGGCTCTTGCGCATAGGTCCGTATCGACGATTTATCCTTGAAAGATGAAGCGACGATTGCCGGTTTGCTCAATTTCAAAGCCCGATAGAGGATGACCACCATATCCTGACGGGTGATCTTATCGTTCACACCGAATGTGCCGTCACCCCTGCCATTGACAATGCCAAGCCGCTGCGCAGAATAGATGGCATTGGTATACCATTGGCCTACCATCACATCACTAAAAGTCGATTGCGGCTTGCCGCTATCCGTTGCAATTCCCAATGCATTCACCAGCATCGTTAGAAACTCCGCCCGAGTCACTTCGCCTTGCGGATTGAATAGCCCCTCTTTTACTCCCTTTATGATGTCGCGGGAAGCCAGCGCCTCAATACTATCTTTTGCCCATGCAAGGCTAGTAATGTCTGTGAATATGACTTTCCGGTGAGCGACTGCATAACGGCTAAAATGACTAGGGCTAAATATCATGCTTTCGGTTGCCTTATCGTACTTTCCGTTCTTTACGAGTTCCAATTCCCCTTTACTCGAGATGAAGTATATGATCATTTGACTCGGGTTTTCTCCCGCTTTCAACTTATACGGAATGCCTACCGTCACATCGCCTTTTTGCTTGAACTGACTAACGATAACGTCATCAACGCTCAGCGTGAAGTCGAATACCGGACGGCTGCCGATTTGATCGCGCTCGTCCTCCGACAAGTTTGAGATGTCTGCCTTGCTTACGGACATTTGCAGTTGCTTGCCGTCCTGCCCGATCTCTCGAGTTATCTGCTCTGCGGACAGCGTCACGGTAGCCAGTCCCGCGTTCAGTACTAGAGATTGGCTTTGGTCTCCCATCTTCCTCAATTGTCCTACCGGAAGCTTCATTGTAACGCTGTTCGGCGATGAAGCAGTAAGATGCTTCACAGTAACAACGACCGTCTTGCCGCCCGTACCTGCCGCCTCCTGCAGATCGGCCTCCGAAACCGTGATGGATGCGTTTCCTTTATCGTCTTGAACAGCCGTAACTGTGACTGTATTCCCCGATATCATAGTCTCCGTTGACGTTGGCGGCTTCTCCGGCGTTGTTGTCGGTGGAGTAGGTGGTGTTTCTGGCGTGCGGTCGGCCGGCGCTATACGAACATCGCTCAATTTGTACCATCCGCTATCCATTTGGATTCCTGTGACGGCCAATTGGATGGCCGGTTCATTCCTATTGGTACTGTCGACAATCGCCATTGCCAGCTCATAGTCGCCGGCGGGTACATTCTTTAAGTCCAGCATGCCGGTGTAATAATAGTTGTCGCCAGCGATCCAGTCGGACGGTTCCGCCGTATCGTCTATCTCGATATGAACCGGCGCGTGGGTTTCCCGGTCCAGCAGCGCCATCGCAACCTTGTATTTATGCTCCCAATTCAGCATATCGTTCGGCAATTTGCCGACCGCGGCATTGCTCCACGAATGATAGATCGGATACGATTGTCCGGCTGTCATCGAGCTCGGGTAAGCGACATCATTCAGAACCAACCGGTATCCGCCCTCAAGAGCGAACCGCTGCACCAGTTCAGGATGATTCGTTACCCATTCCTCGACGTCCTCCGGATGGCGCAAGTCAAGCGTATTGGCATGCGTGTATACGGCATCGTTCACAACCCGTGTCAACATGTCATGAATCGGTCTAGCCATGCTGTCGCAAGCCGTTGGCCGATATACGAAGCTCTGGTAACAGTTTTCGGCAAATACGGGAACGTCCGGCCAATGAGCGTTGATGCTATCCTTGTCCCCTTGCGGGAACCATACGGGGCTGCCATAGCTGTCTCGGCGAATCATATAACCTTTCTCGTTGATCGCCCATTCCTCAAGCTCGTCATCGAACACGTTGCCATACTGTCCGCCGAGCAGCACGCTTTTAAACTCCGAGCTATATAGATTGGTGATCCATTTAAACGTATCGTTCATTTCCTCTTTGTTCAAACCTTTTATATTATGCATTTCACCCCACCATCCGAGACCCTGCGCGTCAATGAAGTCGACCCTACTCGGATCGTCGTATTGGCGGGCGAAAGCGGCTACGAATCGTTCGAACTTCTCCCTGAAGACCGGGTCCGTCAGCTTCGGCGTTCGAAAGCTCGCGTTAGAGCTTGTCTCATAACCTTGAGCACCCGCATCGAACACAAACTGCGGTGTCGCCTGCATATGCACATCCTGGCTGTCCACAATGACGCGGAAAGCAAGCTTCAGATTCCGTTCCAAAGCCATGTCCACCAGTTTTTTGAAATTTTCGTCCTCGTTCCACGCATAATGGCCTTCCTCCGGCTCCATGCGGGACCACGGCACCCGGATATAGAGGATGCTCGCCGGTTCGATATAAGGATCGACGGCGCTCCAATACTCCTCAGCATCGATCAGCGGCTGAGGAAACTCTTCGACGTAGAGCACCCAACCCATCGCCGGGTTTTTTATGATGCTTGTTTTGTCTTCCAAGGGAGCAAACGTCGCGTAATCCGCAGGCGGAACGCCGGGCAACTCAACTTTGATGGGCGAAGTAACCGCCTTTGACTGGTCGGCTTTATTCGTAACCTCGAATACGAGAGTAACGGTCGCCGCGTTTTTCGACTGCGTTATTGTCCCGTCTAGGGCAATCCGATCTTCCCGGTCGGAGGACAGAATCCGAACATCAAAGCCGCTTCGTACGGCGGGCAGCGTCAGCCGCGTCTGACCTCTGTCCGGCTGATCGATGGCGGTTATCGATTGAGCCACCATATCCGCCGTCCATGCCAGCTCGCCCCATACCTTCAGCTCGATGATCGCAAAGCCGTCCCAAGCGAGATTCGCTTCCTCCACATGAAGACGAATTTTAGTCGTTTCTATTTCGGGAATGGCGATATCAATCGCTTCCGCTAGTTGCTCGTTCTTCTTCCAGTCGATCGTAACGTCCGCTCTCGCCGTCTTCCAATCCGTCCCGTCGAAATACTCAACGTCCAGCTTGGTAATGCCTTGACCCGGACCGTAGTTGGTTAGCAGCGTTAATTTGTTTGTTTTCACTTTCTTATCGCCCCAGTCCAGCACGACGTCTTGAGGCAGCGCATGATTGCCGGTCGTCCATCCGAACCCATCGCTTCCGTCGATAATATTGCTGATATCGTTTTGACCGGTGACGCCCGTCGTGCTCGCCGTCGCTTGCAGCGCCACATTCGTAGCTTCCACAGTCTCGACGGCTTCTACTTTAGAACCGTACGACAAACCCAACAAATCCAACAGCAGCATGGCGCAAACCAGCATAACCAAAATAGACTTTTTCATCTTCGTTCCTCCTCAAAATCTCATTCTTCGTTAGCAATCGTTATAGCCTGTACAGTTGATTAATCTCGGCGGCGGACGCCCATCCGCCATTCCCGTTAAGCGCTTCCAACTTACGTCGCGGTGAAAACCGCCGTCTTTTCCGTCGCATCGTTAGCCCATGCGCCGGCGGCCGCTTGCGTGTAATTTACCCCGTCAAACTTTTGGGGGGAGAAATTGACCGAATTTTCAAACTTTTGTTTGCATACGGGATCGGTCAAATAAGGCGTTTTGAAGCCCGCATTCGACTGAGGGGCGTATCCCTGGGCTCCGGCTTCGAATACGAACTTCGGCGTCGCCTGCATGTGCACGTCCTGGCTGTCTTCAAAGACTCGAAACGCCAACTTCAAGCCGCGATCCTTCGCAATCGAGTAAGCAGCTTAAAGTTGGCGTCTTCGTTCCATGCATAATGGCCTTCCGTCGGTTCCATCGCGACCATGGCACCCGAATATAGAGGATGCTCGCTTTCCCCATATTCGGATCCTGCTGGTTGGTTACGGTTTGCGCGTAAAATCCATGCTTCAAACACATCCAAGCCTTTGGCTTGCGGTGATCACCTCCCCTGCGTCTATTCCCTAGACCGCCCTATCGAACGGCCAGCCGGCCAAGGATATACCAGCCATCTGATGTCTTCTCGTTGTCGATCGCCAGTCCGATTTCGGGCTTGAACCCATTGTCACGATTCACGATCGCCGCCGCAAGGAAATATTTTCCGGCAGGAACACCCTCGAACGATACCGGTGTGCGGTAGCTGCAGCTTCGCCCTTGAAACCAGTCCGACGGTTCGGCGGTGTCGATTATCCGTAAGACCGGCGTATGGGTTGCCTCGTCCAACAAAGCAAATGCCGGTTTGTACTTGTAATCCCAATTGCGCAGACGATTCGGGATGATGCCTACTCCGCTGTTCTTCCAAACATGGGAAATCAAATAATCTTCTCCGGCGGCTGCTTCTTCCGGGTATTCAATTGACGAGAGGGCAAGCCGATAGCCGCCGTTCACAGCGAACCTCTGCACCAAATCCGGAGCGGTCTCCGTCCACAGCGTCGCATCCTCGGGGTACCGCAGATCGAGCGTATTGGCATGCAGCTCTTCGGCGTCGCTCACCACCTTCGCCATCATATCTCGTAACGTCGCAAATCCGTCTCCCTGGTACCATTCCGACCTTCCTGCGAAGCCATGATAGCAGTTCTCTGCGAATACGGGCACGTTCGGCCAGTGGCTTCTGATCTTGTCTTTATGTTCCTCTTGGAACCAAATCGGGCTTCCGAAGCTGTCACGGCGAATCATGTACCCTTTTTCCCTTAATGCCCAATCTTGCAGCGGCAATTCGAACGCATTTTCCCCGTATTGGGCCCCTAACAGCACCCGCTTGAAATTTGAGCTGTATACATTCGTAATCCACTCGAACACTTGCTTTCTCTGGGAGGCGGTCAAATAGCTGACGTTATGCATCTCTCCCCACCAGCCGAGTCCTTGAGCATCGATAAAATCAACGATGGAGGGATCGTCATACTGTCTTGCGAAAGCTTCAATAAACCGTGTCAGCTTCTCTTGGAACACCTGATCATATAAATAAGGCGTAAGGAATGAGGAGTGCTCCTCGTGGTTCGCGTACCCTTCAGCCCCTGCGTCGAATACATACTGAGGAGTCGCCTGAATAAAGGCGTTCCTGCTGTCCACATATACGCGGAATGCCAGCTTTAAGCCCCGTTCCAGCGCCATCTGAATGAGCAGCTTGAAGTTCGGGTCCTCATCCCATGCATACTTTCCTTCATGGGGTTCGACGATCGACCACGGTAGCCTGACGTAAAAAATGCTCGCTTTGGCCACATTGTTCTGCTGCAGCGCCCAATAAGCCCTCGCCTCGGGGAATCCTCCCTCGAAGGCATCAATGTATAGCACCCAGCCCATACAAGGATTGCGGATCAGATCGACCTTATTTTCAACCGGATATACGGTCACGTAAGCCATAACGGCACCTCCAGAATTTTAGCCAAGATGGGTATGCTCCTTCAAATTGCGGTTGATCCATTCACGCTTCGACAGCAGCCATGAAGCTTCCCGGGGATAACGGGTGAACGTGATGGGCTCGTCGAGTCCTTCTTCCAAAGCGTTCAACACGTAGGCTCTGCCGTAAATGTCCTCAAGCAGCTGCAGCGCCCGCAAATCTTGCAGCGCGTCATGCAGCACCTCCAGCCGAATCGATTCGATCGGACCGTCCTCGCCGGGATAGACCAAATAGGAATCGCCGGAAGCGAATGCGCGGTCCGCATCCGTGACACGATAAGGGTCGACGGCTTGCCGCGAATATTGCGAATACCAGAAATTGTAGCCCCAATGCAAAAACCCGGAGACGTTATATTTATAAAGCTGGATGCCCAATATCCGATTGCGCGCAGACGGCATGTTAAAGAATCGGTTGGAAACCTCCTTGTATTGCACGCAGCAATAATAAGTCCACAGGGGCGACACTCCATTCTCTACAAATGGAACCATATGGTTGTTGGCGGGAACGGGGTTTCTGACAAGCCCCTTCTCATAGAAGTCGTAATCGGACAAGGCGTCGATAATCGGGAAGCCGTCCAAATATTGCCGCACGATGCGGTTCGCATTACCGTAAGATTCCAAGTGGTCGATCGTCGGCTCGTCGGAAATATGAAAGAAGCTGCACTGCTCCAGGTCATTCTCTTGAATCCAACGGGTCAGCGCCGGCAGCAATTGCGACAGGAATCGGCCGTACGCTTCTCCCGACGCATCCGTCTCCCATCCGAATATCCGCTTGTATTCGCTTTGCTCCGTCGCCATCACTTTCGGCGCATGCTTCGCGCCCCATTGGGTGAACAGATGGGAAAACTCGAAATATTCGATTCCCCGGCTCCGGCACAAGTCTACCCATCGTTTCAGCCGGTCGAAGCCGTACAAATACGTATGGGGAGCGGTCACCTCAATGTCGAGCAGTTGAACCGTCGGCCGTTCCCCGCCTACCTGCGTATCGAGCGGAGGGGTCAGTATTGGCGTCAGGATCATGTTGATCCCGTGACGGACCGCCGTTTGCAAATAACGGTCGATAAGCTCCCAATGCTTCTCTCCGTAGATCTCCACCTCGTAATACGTCGCCAGGCAATCGACATAGAACCATTCCGTATGCATCAGCCTTTGCTTCGGCAAATGCGCAGCAATGATCTCCAGCTCAAATGTCTCCTCCCCAAGCCGCTCTCCCTCAACTGACTCGAACGCCAGGCTGATGACATGCTGGCCGGGCTTTGCATTCGCCCCCGGCTCTACGGATATCCATAACGACCGCCATTGTCCGGGCAGCGCGGTCACCCCATCGATCTCCGTCAGTGGATACAACGGATCGGGATATAGTCCGGGCGTAGCGCGAAGTACATGCTCGTCATGATCATGGTACGCCGGAAGCTCCGACGGGACGAGGCCGACGCTTCGGACCGCGATCCACTCTGCGATAGCCGATTCGACTTTCACGCGTATCCCTTTCCGAAGCCGGTCCGATCGGTATGCCACTTGATAGGAATAGGTCTCGTTCGCTAACATGGATCCTTTCGCATACGTAGCTTCGGTTAACGGCACATCGGGAAATACTTTCGCCAGCGAACTGACGGAACGGGTCTCGAACTTCTCTAACGGATGCTTCATACAGCAACTCACCTCCTGTGTCTTAAACTAAGCTTCCCTCCTATACCAAGGCAATCGCGATAAAGGAGCCTTTACCATCGTTTCGCACGGTCCCTGTACGACGCTTCCGTCGTCGCCGCACCATATTCCGACGGGGAAACGGATCGTTCTTTCTTCCGCTCCCTTCGTAATGACTGGCGCAACCAGCACTTCGCGTCCGAGCATGAATTGGTCGTTAACCTCTTCGAAGTTTCCATCCGCAAACTCATAAGCCATATGCCGCATGATCGGTTCGCCCGTCATAGCCGCATGATTGGCTAGCTCCACGATGAGGGTTCCGAATTCAGTATGCAGCTTCGCAGCTTCTACGCAATAACCGAAATGCTCCTTGTTCAGCACCCTCCAAGGCGCTGCAGAGAACTGCATCATCGGAAACAAGGCGGCGCATTGGGCGTACCGGACGAACAACTCCTCGTCCAAATGATCCGAGTTGGCAAGGAAATTCATATATTCGCCGCCTCCGATCATATCGGGACATGTGAAGGCGTAACCCATCAAGCCTTGAGACAATCCGTTCGGAATAAGGGAGGCGAGTCCGTCTTCGCCCCAGCTATGCGCTTTGTCGCACAATCGTTGGGCCAGCGGTTCTCCGGCCAGCTTCCAGCATGCCCGGTACTCGTTCAGCGGGTACTTTAATCCGATCCTCGCATAGGCTTCGCAATGTCCGTTCGCGGTCGTCCGCGCGGCGCATTGATCCGAGTCACGGTAGTACATCGGATCCCCTCCGTCGAACTTGAAGCCGTCAATGCCGTATTGATCTTTCAGTCGATTCAATTGTGCTTCGAACCACTCGTTCGCGGCCAGATTCGTCAAATCCAATAAGGCGCTAAAGCCGTTCCACCACTCCCGGATTGCAACGGTACCGTCTTCGTTTTTGATCAAATAGCCTAGTCGCGACAGCTCGCGAAACACGGCGCTGTCCGGGCTGACGAACGGGCACGTCCACAGCATCACTTTAAAGCCCAATTCATGAAGGCGCTCGACCATCCTCCGGGGATTCTCGAACCTTCCCGGATGGAAATCCCACGCCCCGTAGTCTTCCTGCCAGTTATCGTCGATCATGAGCAGTCCAGGAGGCATTCCGTTCGAAACGATCGACTCGGCATACTTGATGATCCGATGCTGTTCCTGATCGTACATAAGCTCGATCCACGTATTGTACTGGGGATGCGTAAACATCGATTCGTCCGGAATTTGTCCCTTGGCCGGGAACTTCTTCGCTTGAATGGCCCTGTACGCTCCGCGCAAGCTTTCGTAACCGTCCTCGATTTCAATATCCGCCGCCCCGCCTTCAAGAAACAGCGAATCGTCTTTGAATTCGAACCTTAGCCGATCTTCCGACCAAGCAAATCTGCCTTTGCTCGAGATCAATATTGGCGCAGCTTGGTTGGGAGTCAGATTCGGATTCAGCTCTCTGGCGAACGTCTCCGTTCCGAACGGCATATATATGCCGTCGGATACCGCGCCTCCCCACCAATATTCGCCTTCAACCATTTTCAATTCCGTTACTCGTTTCATCTCCGCCCTCCTTCAATTTGTGAACGGATTTTTCGTTATTCCTTCACGCTGCCAATCGTGATGCCTTTCGTAAAATGCTTCTGTAAAAACGGATAGACGAGCATGATCGGGAGCGCGCCCAAAAAGATTTGAGCCGTCCGCAACGTCTGTTCGCTCAAATTTTGCAAGTCGTTCAAATCGTCGACTCCGATCATCGTCTTGTTGATCGATGTGACGAGCGTCGATAAATACGTTTGCAGCGGGTATTGCTCCGGCGAGTTCAAGTAAAGAATGCCGTCGAACCACGAATTCCAATGCCCGACGATCGTAAAGAGCAGAATCGTGGCGATGGCCGGCTTGGATATCGGCAAGTAGATGCTCCATAGAAGCCGCCAATGGCTGGCGCCGTCGATCAGAGCCGCCTCCTGCAAATCCTTCGATATGCCTCGAAAGAAGTTAAGCAGCATAATCATGTTCCATACGCTAAGCGCACCCGGTATAATAAGCGCCCATATCGAATTCATAAGTCCCGTTTCTTTCACGACGATATAGGACGGGATCAGTCCGCCGCCAAAAAAAATCGTAAATACAAAAAACCATACGTAAATCGTTCTGGATCGGAATTGCCTTACTTCCTTCGACAGCGGGTAAGCCGTGAGAATCGTAAGCAGCATGTTAATGAAAGTGCCGAGCACGACCCTCTGCAGCGAAACGCCAAGCGACCGGATAAACTCAACCTTCTGACCGAGGAAGCGATAAGCCTCCAGCGTAAATCCTTTGGGCCATAACGTTACTTCTCCCGCCGACACGGCGATATTGGAGCTCAGCGAAACGGCGAGCAGATGAATAAATGGTATAATGCCAAGCAGCGTAACGACAGCTAACAGCACGTAATTGAAGATGACGAACGCTCTTCTAGAAAGCGATTCTTTGTAAAACAAGCCCTCTCACCACCCTGTCAAAAAATTCGGTAATTGCTGAACCGGAAAGCCATCCAATAAGACACGCCGACGAGCACGGTCGATATGACGGACTTGAACAATCCAATGGCAGCAGCCGGTCCATATAACTGATCGAATATGCCCATGCGGTAGACGAACGTATCGATGACGTCGGAGCTTTCATAAACCGTCGGATGATATAAAATCAAAATTTGATCAAACCCGGCATTTAATAAACCACCCAAACTAAGTGTCGTGAGCAATATAATGATCGGCGCCATGCCTGGCAGCGTAATATGCAGCATTTGCTTCCACTTGCCGGCCCCGTCCACTTCGGCCGCTTCGTACAGGCTAGGATTAATGGACGTGATGGCCGCGAGGAAAATAATCATGTTATACCCCATGCCCTTCCACACGTCGGATCCTACCAATATCGCCCGGAACCAGCCGTTGCTGCCCATAAACATGATGGGCTCTACGCCGAACGCTCCGATCAGGCCGTTAATCGGCCCCTTGAGCGAAAAAATCTCGAACAGAACGCCTCCCAGTACGGTCCAGGATAAGAAAAAGGGGAGAAAAACGCTGGTTTGCATCATGCGTTGAAACCATACTTTTCGAATCTCGTTCACAAGTAGAGCCAAGGCAAGCGGAACGATAAGCCCAAATATAACTTTTAATAAAGCGATAATAAACGTGTTCCAAATGACTTGAAGCGTATCTGGCAAGTTGAACACATATTCGAAATTGTCGAAGCCAATCCACTTGGATTCAAAAAAACCTAAAGTCGGCCTAAACTTCTGAAAGGCCATCACAATGCCAGCCATCGGGCCGTACGCATAGATCAACGTAACGATCACGCCCGGGATCAACATCAGATGCAGAGGAAACGCCACTTTGACCCGCTTGAATTTCATCACTCTTTCATTCATGGAATACCTCCGATTAAAATTGGGACGGACGGTTAATAGAAACGGGGAGAAACTCTCCCCGTCCGCCTTAGCCCCTATTTCGCTGCGCTTTCCGCATACCATTCATTGACTTCATCCGAGATGTCGTTGCCACCGAGCTTCTTCCAACTCTCCACATATTTATCGAATTCGCTGATCGGCTTGCCGACAATAATTTCAATGAACGTTTCGTCCGTTAATTTATCGAGTGAAGCGCCTTTCTCTACCTGTGTCGGAGTAGGAGAACCTGCAAATTCATTGAAAACGACCGGCATTTCTTTTACTTTTTCGGTCGTTGCCCAACCGCCGTTTTCGTCAACGCGGCTCGTATACGTCCCCCAGGAGGATTGATCGCCGTCTAGATATTTTTTGGCTGTATCGTATGCTTTTAGGTATTGGGGGTCGAGTGAATCCGCGTTCCCGGCTTTCAACGCTTCGTTGACCGCCATATAACCGTCGGCAATAGCGGTCGGATTAAAGAAGCGAGGATCGTACCAGCTGTAGACGAAGCCGTCTTCCGGCTTTACCACGTCTTTATATTTCGGATCTTCCAATTCGAGAAAGAAATTCGCCATCTTCACCATTGCCTCGGGATTTTTCATCTCCTTATTGGCAACGAAGACTTTGGTCAACCTCACCTTCGGAATCATAGGCATGCTGGGCTTGCCCTCGTAGGAAGGAAGCACGAAAGCTTTCCAATCCGCCTTCGGATCGTTGTCCCGGTTCAAATTAAGCGGCCATTCCGGGTACCACCATTCGCCGAAAGTGATGCCGACCTTGCCGGCTACCACGTCTTCTACCACTTTATTGATATCTTTATAAGCAAACTCTTTATCGAGCAGGCCGTTCGTGTACCAAGACTGCAGCTTTTCGAGCGCTTTTTTGGTCTCTGGCTGCACCTCGCCGGCCACGAGCTTGCCGTCCGCGCCTTTCACCCAAGCCTTCGGATAAGCGCCCATCGTATGGAACAATCCTCTGGCATCGAAGCCCCAAGTGACCAAATCTTTGTTCATCGCAATACCGAACGTATCGTCCTTGCCGTTCTGGTCCGGATCTTGCTTGACGAACGCCTCCGCCACTTGCTCAAGCTCTTCCAGAGACTCAGGAACTTCCAATTTCAAATTGGCCAGCCAGTCGCCCCGAATCCATAAAATTTGCGATGACATATAGGGATCCTCGAAATTCGGCAATCCGAGAATACGGCCTTCCTTATCTTTGAACATGCTAAGCGTAGCGCCGCCGTCTTGCTCCACGTATTGCTTCAAACGCGGGGACGCGTAGTTATTGTAAGCATCCGTCAAGTCCGCGAGCAGTCCGTCTTCCTTAAACTTCTCGAAGTCGGTTGTGCCGATGGACATGATGTCGGGCAGATCTCCCGACGCGACGGATAACGAAAACTTTTGCTCAAATTGGTCCGATGGCACGGTCCACAAATATTTCAAGTCGATGTTCAGCATCTCCTTCAATTTGAGAACATAACCGTTCGTTTCCGGCGTTGTGGATGCCGGCGTCTTCCCATCCTGGGGAGGAGAGAAGCCAAGTACTTGCGTTACTGTAACAGTCTCGGGATATTTCTCGAGCGGGTCGGCCGGCTTATTGGAACCGCCCGTATTTTCCGTCTGATTGCTCTGTGCCGGCGGATCGTTATTCGGTTGATTCTGATTCGAACAGGCCGATGCAAGCATCATGCTCATCGCAAGTGAAGAAGCGAGAACGATTGTACCGTATTTTTTTTTCATTTCGATTGCCCCCTTCTAGAATGTGTGTAGGTCCCTACACGTTTCATTCTAGTTTCTTGTAAAAGCGCTTTCCATCTCTTTATTTTTACATTCTTTTAATTGGTTTACTTCTATATTTTTAGCGACGAAATAAAATAAAAGCTCTTTGCGATTGGTATCCGCGATGAGCTTTTATTATGACCGAACTGTTAACCTGCGTACCGATCCCTGTATTCCTGCGGGGTCATGCCGGTCATTTTTTTGAAAAAGATAGAGAAATACGAAGGGGACGTAAAGCCCAAACGGCTCGCGATGTCTTGTATTCTCAGCTTGGCGTTCTGAAGCATCGTCTGGGCCGCGCCGAGCTTGGAATCCTGAATGTAGGCGGAGACGTTGCGGCCCGTCTGCTGCTTATAGTACCTGGAGAAATAGGACGGATTCATATAGACGACATCCGCAAGCTTGATCAGCGATAGATCTTCGCTTAGATTGGCGTCGATGAACTGATGGACTTTTCCGATCAGCTCGTGCATCCCTTTCTCCTGCCGGCTATGGCTTTGATCGCATATCAATCGCCCGATCGATACTAAATACTTCTCCTCGTTTTCCCAATCCTCGGGCATGTCGAGGCGGAACAATCGGGTTAAATCCATATCCTCGTTTACTTTCAACGATAATTCCATCTCCAGAACATAGGACATGAATAGCAGCAGCAAATTCAAATATTTCCTCATGCCGTCCGCATAGCTGAACGCGATGTCTTGCTTGATGAATCGAAGCAATTGGCCGCATGACTGCTGCGCCTGATCTCCGTCGCCGTCTCGGAATGCAAGCTCCAGACGATGAAGCAGCCGTTCGTAATGCTCGTTGTCGGAAAGACGCTTCAGTGTCGGATTGAACAAGCTCGGATCGGCGGCGACGCTTAAATCGATGATTGTCATATCGGGCGCAATCCAGTTCTGCATTTCCGTATAGGATCGCATAAATTCAAACTCGCGGTGCACGTCTTCCCACGCGGACGCGCCTCTGGAGATGTAGAAGGTGAGATCGACGCCGAGTGTATCCTGGCATGTATTCTGCACATATTCGAGCATGCCTTTCAAATATTCCGTGACGGCTTTCCAATCCGTCTTATGTTCCTCTTGAAGCAGCCGCTCCGCTGTGCCCGCCTGAATGAACCAAACGAGCTGGCTGCGGTCGTAAATAACTTCTTCGGCGGCTAGTAGAGGAGTAAGCGTTGAACGGAATAAATTTTGGACCGCAAAATGAATCTCCAGCTTTCTTGCGTATGTCGTCTCGCGCGGCCAATTCCGAATATGACCGGTCAGCAGCAAAACGGGCGTATTCATGTTGACTTGCAAGGTGTGTGGATAAAGTCCCGCATACTGCGCCAGACCGTCGGTTGGTTCCCCGGCCAAAATACCTTCGAAATATTGTTTGCGAAGATAAGGCCGGTACGCCTCCACTTCGTTCATAGCTTCTTCCAGTAGATGCAGCTTGCGTTTCTCCTCGTCTAGCTTTCGGATAACGGCTTCCACAGCCTCGATTAACGTCTGATCATCCTCATCCTTCAGCAGATAATTTTCCACGTTTTTTTGAAATGCGCTGTACGCGTAATCGAATTCGCTGTATCCCGTCAAAAAAATAATTTTGCATGAAGGCCAAAATGCCAATAGCTCGTCAATGAGCTGAAGCCCGTTTTTCCCCGGCATGCGAATATCGCTGAGCACCAAATCCAATTTCATCTTCCGGGCCGTTTCGATCGCTTCCTGCGCGGAAGTCGCCTGCCATATATCGAGCTCCAGATGCTCGCATTGTTCAAAGAGCAGCGCCAGTCCTTCTACAATGGCCGGTTCATCGTCGACGATAAGCAGTCTATACATCCGTATTCCCCCCGTTCATGTCCATGATCATTTCGACCCGAAGCCCGCCAAGCGGGCTTCGGGATACGAATATGCCGCTATTGCTGCCGTATTTCAGCCGGATTCGTTGATTGACGTTCAGCACCCCGGTTTTTTCTATGTTTCCCGAAGGGTCCATAAGCCGCTCTTGCAACTGAACAATCCCCTTATCCTCGAGATTGGCTCCGCTGTCTTCTACCGTAATGTGGAGGCGGTCGTCGTACTTCACTCGGATGTGCAGCGTCCCGCCTTTCGAGCTATGCTCGAAGGCATGCTCGAAAGCGTTCTCGATCACCGGCTGAATCATCAGGCGGGGCACCATTATATGGCGTAACTGTTCCGGGAGTTCATCGCATTGTATGTCGATCCGGTTCGAGAATCGAATGCCTTGTATGGTGCAATAATCGAGCGCGTTCTGGTATTCCATTTGCAATTGGACTTGATCGGAGCCGCTCCGCGTAATGAAGCGGTAGTAGCTGGCCAGCTTCTGTGCGAGCGTCGCTGCATTCTCATGATGGCCTGACTTGCTTAGCCGATAAATATTATAAAACCCATTATACAAAAAATGAGGATTGATTTGCGATTGCAGATGTTTGAGCTCAAATTCCTGCAAGGCGATTCGCTGCTCGTAGTTTTCCCTAATCGATGTTTTTAATTTATCGAGCATGTTGCCGTAGCTTTCGTAAAGATAATCGAACTCGTTGTTGTTGCTCGGCGAATTGAAGGCATGAAGGTAGTCAATCTCCGTCCTTCTGAACGATTGCATCAATTTGTTTAATGGGACGTGAATCATGCGATTGACGGAAAAGGCAAAGATGACGATGACAACGACCGAAATGATCGATAATATAAAAAACCATGCGCTATATTTTTTTAACGGCCCCGTCAATTCCTCTTCCGAAATATACGTGCACAGCGTCCAGTCAAAAAACTGAAGCTTTGTCACCGTTGCCATAAATGTCTGGCCATTCGCCTTGATAGACATGTTGACGGGCTTATCCAGCAAATCAAGAGTGCCGAGC
This sequence comes from Paenibacillus sp. LHD-117, assembly GCF_030929555.1. GTDB lineage: Bacteria > Bacillota > Bacilli > Paenibacillales > Paenibacillaceae > Pristimantibacillus. Next base: position 56,021 of record NZ_JAVFVT010000010.1, read on the forward strand.
CTATTGGACACGGATTGTATTAAGGAGAGGTTGGTCTTGTCGTATACGACCGGCGTGTTGTCGGCGATAATGGCCGTTCCCGGATGGCTGTTCTGCAGGGTGAGCTGCTGCAGCATTTGATTAAAGCGATCGACCGACAATTCGATATAGGAGATCAGGTTTTCGTTGTTGGACGATTTGAGAAGAATCATTTTTTGCTCGGAATAATAGACGGCTTTTCCCGAATCGCCGCCCATCATGGTTTTGATTTCATCCCATTCGCGATTCGGAAGCGCCGTGACATAACTGCCGGTCGATATCGTTTTTTGGAAGGAGTCGATGTATACGCCTACATTGACGATTAACGGGCTCGCGTTTTGGATCGTGAGGAGATGTTCGTTTATCTTTTTTACGATCTGGATTTCTTCCGACGTTTCGAGAGAATCGGATTGGAAGCCAAGCTTCTGCAGGTCCGAATCGTTCAACAGATCGAGCTGGCGGATGCGGATGAAATCGAACTGGTTCTCCAGCTGCTTGGAATAAAAGTCCGCATTCGATAAAGTCGAATCTATGATTTGCTCTTTCGCATACGAGAAGCTCAAGTAGTTGATGCCCATATTTACCGCGTACACCGGAATAATGAGCACGAAAAAAACGATGATGACTTTGTGATATACGAATAGTTTTTTCTGTTTGAGTCTCATTGCTTCTACGCCCCCGCCCATTCGAATCTATAAATCATTTTCTAAATCATAGTTGAAAAGCCTTCATCTCGTAAAGATGAAGGCTTTTGGGTCGTCACTCATTTATTGTATTTCACTTTCGGGCAAGTCGAGTTGCATAATCTGATTAATGCTTCATGTCCCTCACCGTATGCCTCCCTTAGCGCCGCCATCAGGCGAAAAATAGACGAACGCAAATAAGCGGCAACGGTGGCCTCGGAAACAACGGTTCGGGATGGCGTTCGCAAATAACGTAAGAACAGTTTGGGAACACGACCGGAGTAGCGCAAAGCGATCAGTTGGAGGATTCCCATGGCAATGCATTGGCACATGACGAAACCCTCCATAGCCTGAAGGGCCAAGCGAATCCGATGTTTGACATGTTCGTCTTTCACGTCTTCCAGTGGATGAGCTTCTCCCTTTCTCAAATACCGGTTCAGCTTCGGCATAGATTTGCTCCAGAAGTGTTAGCCAAAAGTACCAACCACTTGTTTCATCTCCCGAAAGGTGCATTCGATCTTGAATCGATAGCTGTACAAACGGATGATGTCGGTGGCCGCAAGCGTAAGATCGGTGCTGACGAGAATGGAGCATTGATCGCCACGTTGCACGAGCACGAAGCGCAGTTCCTGATAGAACCCCACCCGTAAATGGTTTTTATCCCATCTTGCAGATTCATAAACAAGGGCAAGCAGAACCATTTTTGCGCCGTGCCAGCTAGAATCCCGATGGCGCCGAACAAATGACCGAAGACGTATTCGCCCTTAGATGAGTTTTCCGATTCCTGATGGAGCTTTTTAACACCCGGCATCCGACGACCTTCTTTGGCTTGCTTCATCCCATCACCGACGAGTACAACTCGGTCGTTCACAACAAGAAGAGGCGCCATTTTGCGAACCACCTGGATCCAGGTATTTCGCAACGATTCCAACGACCAGGCAGATGATCGGAGAAAGTGAATCAACGTTTCGTAAGAGCGGCTATTCAAAGCCAGATCAGCGATTTTATCCTTTCGTTGTGAGAGACTTAGGATACCATACAAATCGCCTGGCTGGGTTATTTTACTATGCAACTATGTTTCGACAAAAACTTTTGACTGTCCAGATTTTCAGTTAAAGAACTTTATTTTCTCTCACCAACAGTTTGCCGTTGGTAAAAAAAACCAATAATTTGTAATGGAACTGAAATATTTCTTTCATCCTTCTTTAATGAAGGCGGGCTATAATAGAACTCGACCCCCTTTTTAAATATAAACACTTTGACCCGTTGCCCGTTGCAACGGGTCCCTTTTTGTCCAAATAAAGAAAAACCCTCACGGCGTAAGGGTTCGCAGCGATTATGGACTTGGGAAAATGGTCGGCAAACCCGTTTTGGTCGGAATGAATATCCAAACTAAGTAGCAAGGATGCGCAAGGATGTCTAAGATCGATGTTTCGATGTGTAAACGAATTAAGGCAATGAGTCAATCCTCACGCAGCCTTGAGCCATTTTAATGTGTTCTACTCAGCGTTTCCAGTTGCTCGGCAGAAAGTCCAGTCAGCTCAGCTATGGTTGTTTTGTCCATGCCTTTAGCCAGCATGATTTGAGCCACTTCAATTTCCCCTTCTTCTCTTGCGCCTTCAAGCATCGAAGCCTCGTCATGAAGCGCCTTTTGCCGCATCTCATACTGACGCCTCGCTTCCGCATCCTGACTGAGGTATTCCAAAGCGGTCATTGCTTTGCCCAAAGCGGGTTCGTTCACTTTCAACACCTCCCAGTTGGTTGTATCTTCGCTTTTCAGGAACAACAGCCAGTTGAGTAAGCCGCTTTCATTTGGTATCTTCTGCGCATTCAACTTAGAGAGCTCCATGATGTGTATTTCAATGTCGTCAATCAGCGTAATGCCGCTGTGGTCTTCCCGCAAATGAATGACATTATGGTAACGGTCGTTAGACAGTATGGAGAAGTTAAGAATGTTGATCGTGACGCATTTCCTCAGCCGTTTGTAAGACTATGCGGCGAATCCTTATCCGTGTACGGATTCATGAGAATGATCTCGGTGAGCGGCGGCTCCCAGCCTCCAGAAAAGTTCTGTTTAGAAAGGCAAGCAATATATCCTTGCTCTCTTCGCTGCCGAAGATGGGCTTGAAGACGAAATCGTTCTTGGGATCAAGCAGATCATGCATCCGAATCAATTCCCATCCTTGTCAATATTATACCATAACAGGATCGTATTCCGCATACGCAAAAATGCCCGAAAATCCTGTATCCAGCAGGATTCCGAGCATTTAGTATGGATGGCCAATCTCGGCCTCGCGGACATTAACGTCGCGCGGGGCCGCCCTTGTTACAACACCTTGCTCAAAAAGTCTTTCGTGCGCGGATGCTGCGGGTTCGCGAGCACTTCTCGCGGCACGCCTTCCTCGACGATGACGCCGCCGTCCATGAACAGCAGCCGATCGCCGACCTCGCGGGCGAAGCCCATCTCGTGCGTGACGATAACCATCGTCATGCCTTGAGCGGCGAGCTTCTTCATAACGTCGAGCACCTCGCCGACCATCTCCGGATCGAGCGCCGAGGTCGGCTCGTCGAACAGCATGACCTCCGGCTCCATGGCCAGCGCCCGCGCGATGGCGATGCGCTGCTTCTGCCCGCCCGACAGCCTGTTCGGATAAGCATCGCGTTTATCTTCGAGTCCGACCGAACGCAGCAATTCCAGCGCGATTCGCTCAGATTCGACGCGACCGACATTCTTGAGCTTCGTCGGCGCCAGCAGCAGATTTTCCATGACCGTCATATGCGGGAACAGGTTGAACTGCTGGAACACCATGCCGAGCTTCTGCCGGATCCGGTTCAGCTCCGATTGCTTGCGCGTCACCTGCTTGTCCTTGAACCAGATTTCGCCGCCGGTCGGCTCCTCCAGCCTGTTCAAACAGCGCAGGAACGTGCTTTTGCCCGAGCCGCTCGGACCGATGACCACAACGACCTCACCCTGGCGGATGACGGTGTCGATGCCCTTCAAAATCTCGTTTTTGCCATACGCCTTGCGCAGACCCTGAACTTTAATCATCGGTACTCAGCTTCCTTTCCAATGCGCCCAGCAGCTTCGACAGCGTAAAGGTCATTACGAAATAGATCGCGGCCGCGACGAGCAAAGGCTCCAGCGGCTGGAACGTCACTCCGCGAATCGTCTGGGTGTTGTATAGAATCTCGGCGATCCCGATAGTGGATACGAGCGACGAATCCTTAATAATGACGATAAATTCGTTGCCGATGGCTGGCAGCATGTTGCGGAACGCCTGCGGAAGGACGACGTATCGCATCGCTTGCGCCCTGCTTAGTCCAAGCGATCGCGCCGCTTCCATCTGCCCCTTGTCGATCGCGGCGATCCCGGCGCGGAACACCTCCGCCATGTAAGCGGAGCTGTTGATGGTAAGCGCCAGAACCGCGGACATAAATGGCGGCAAGTTAATACCGAACTCGGTCAAGCCGTAGTAAATGATAATGATCTGCACCAGCATCGGCGTGCCCCGAATAATCTCGATGTAGGCCGACGCGATCACCCGCAGCAGCCAGAAATTCGAGATGCGCAGCAGCGCGAAAACGACGCCGAGGGCGGTGCCGAGAAGAACGCCGAAGAACGACAGCTGAAGCGTCATCCAGGCGCCTCTCAAGAAGGAAGGCCAGTGCTCCTCCAAGAAATTAAAATCCAATCCTAAGATCGTTAAATCCAAATCCATCCGCTAACTCCCGTCCGCTGTCGTCCTATTCGCCGACCAGCTCGTTGGCTTCGATGACGAAACGGTCGATGTCGCCGTTTGCTTTCAAACGCTCAAGCGTCGTATTGATGCTGTCCAGCAATTCCTGGTTGCCCTTCTTCACGGCAATGGCGGAACCTGCTTCTTCTTCGGATTGTTCGATCGTAATGCCTGTCATCACGACTTCTTCCTGCTTCGAATCGTATTGCTCGGCAACCGGCTTCTCGAGGATCAGCGCGTCGACGCGTCCGCTGTTCAGCTCAAGCACCAGCTCGGGAATTTTCGCCAAGGAAGTCAGCTTTGCGCCTTCGATCTCCTGCGCGATGCCTTCTTGGATCGAACCTTTCTGCACGCCGATCTTCTTGCCCTTCAAATCATCCAAGGACGAATAATTGCCTTCCTCGCCCGCTTTCACGAGCACGCCTTGTCCGGCCAGGTAATAAATATCGGTGAAATCGACCGCTTTTTTGCGCTCATCCGTAGGCGTCATGCCGGAGATGACAAAATCGACCTTGTCCGCGTTCAGCGCGAGCAGCAAGCCGTCGAAGTCCATGTCCTGGATTTCGAGCTCGGCGTTCATGTCTTTCGCGATTTCTTTGGCGATCTCGATGTCGAAGCCGACGATTTGGTCTTTGCCGTCGATCGTTTTGTGGAATTCGTATGGCGCGTAGTCCGCGCTTGTGCCAAGCACGATCTTCTTCTTCGGCGTGTCATCCCCCGCCGCCGCGCCGCCGTTCTCGTTTTTCGGATCCGCGCCACAAGCCGACAACGAAGCCGTCAAAAGGATAACCGCTAATGCCGTTACCATTTTTTTCATATTAAATTCCTCTCCTTTTCTGTATATGAACATGAACTATTATAATATGTAACTCGATAATAGCAATAGTATGCGTAAAGTAATGGATATTATTACCTATGAAAATGGAGAAAGGACTCGAATTCTCGAGTCCTCTGTCGTTTTAACACGTTAATTAATAAAACCATCAAGCGCAATTGTCGGACGGCCGTTCGATTGCCATGCTCCTTTGTTGTAGCCGCCGTTGTAACCTGGCGAAGCTTGCGGTTCCCAGTAAAATACGCCTAGTCCATTGCCGCCGGCAATATTGCGAATTTTCGTCTTAATATCCGTCACGAAGCTCTTCGCAGCGGTCGCCTGATTGTAGTCTAGCCCAATTTCGGTAATCATAACCTGCTTGCCGTAACGGGAGATCATATCGTTTGCGTTCGTGATCGTCTGGTTTACCTTCGTGGACCAATCCGATGCCGTCGGATACAACGACATGCCGATAATGTCGAACGTTGCTCCGTTCGCGATCAGCCCCCCGATATTCCATACGAATAACGCGTTGTCGTAACCGTTGGCCAGATGGACGATCGTCTTCGTGCCGCTGCTGACGGACTTGACCGCGTTGTTGCCCGTGTTCACGAGCCAAGCGTAATTTTTCATATTCACCGACGCCTTGCCATCTTCCCACAACATGCCGTTATTCGTTTCGTTGCCGATCTGCACCCAATCCGGCGTTACGCCTTTGGCTTGCATCGCGTACATGACGTCCCTGGTATGATTCCAGACGGCGTCCATCAGCTGCTGGAACGTATAGCTCTGCCAGGCGGCCGGCTTCGTTTGTTTCCCCGGATCCGCCCACGAATCGCTGTAATGCAGCGTCAGCATGATGCTCATCCCCGCGTTCTTGGCGCGCTGCGCGAGCGTGGCCGCGCGGTCTTTGTTCATATAGCCGTTGCCGTAATCATTCGAAGGATTCACGAATACCCGGATGCGCACGGAGTTGATCTGGTAGTCGTTTTTCAGAATATCGATGATGTCACGCGTGTTGCCGTTCTTATCCTTCCACGTATACCCCTGCGCCTCCATCCCTGGTACCCAGCTAATATCCGCCCCCTTTGCGAACGCCGGAGCCGCCTCCGCCTTCTCCGCACCGCTCCAAGGTCCGCCAAGTCCGAGGGTCAGAAGCATTGCGACAGCCAGCATTCCGCTAAACCATTTTCTCATCCTACCATCTCCCTTTTTCCGTTAAGCCTGACGAACATCTGCGCTATGGGATCGTTAGCGAGAATCGTTATGTATACGCTTTCAATTCGTGGCAACCTCATTATAGGCCCCCGCCAGCGTGCGGAAACAGGAGATTCTATCAACAAATCAGCAGTTTTGAAAAGGAGTTTGCTCACATTCATTCAAATCCGAATCAAAACGTACGTATTCCGCGCAGCCTTATTTCCGCTTCCGGCACTTCCCGGCCTTCTTCCTCCGCTTGCTTCTGGTCGAGCTGCTTTGGGCGCTTTCGGTTTCTTCTTCTTCTTCCGTGCTCTCGCCGGAGCCCGTATTCGATGTTTGATTGACGCTCGGCGAATTTTCCCAAATATGGCCGAATATAATCGTGCCATTATTTTTGACGATTATGACTTTGCCGTAATAACAGGGCATGGGATCATCATCCTTCGATTCAGTCATGTTCCATACCCTATTGTACGTGGCCTAGCTTGGCGGCGCATTGGCTCATCCATTAGGAACAAGCGCCTTTTGTTGACGCGCGCCGGATCCTAAGGCGAATTTCGGGATGTGTCTGCAGCCATGGCCGACCGCGAGCGGTTATCAGCCATTTGCCAAATCCACGGAGACGATCTCCGGACGATTGAACAATCGTTGCGGGAACGTGCTATTGCCAAGTCCACGGTTAATGATCAGCGTCGAACCGTCGTTTTCGTGTTTTCCTTCCGATAATTTCGGCCAGAAGCCTTGCTCTGGCGAATAGACGCCCCCCACGAACGGAATCCGAAATTGCCCGCCGTGCGCATGGCCGGCGAAGCTAAGGTCGATGCCATGCTCCGCGTACACCTCGAACAGCTCGGCCCTATGCGTGAGCAGGATCGTATACGCTTCCGGATGTCCGATGTTTTCGAACGCTTTCGCCAAGTGGTTGTTCATCTTATCGACGTCGCCATCCCCTGCCCGGTCGAAGATCGGGTCGTCTACCCCCGCAATGCGAATGAAGCCGTCCCCGAGCGGAATAACCTCATGTTCGTTGCGCAGTACGTGAATGCCAAGCTCCCGCAGCTCGTTCTCCAGCCCCGGATAACCTTCCGCCGCATACTCATGGTTCCCCGCCACAAAATAAACCGGGGCGATCTCGGCAATCCCCTTCATCATCGCCAAGCTGGCTTCGCCGTCGTAATGGTTGGCATCGACGAGATCTCCGGTAACGACGATGAGGTCCGGCTTCAGCTTCTCTACCTTGCTAACCAGCGGACGCTGATTGCGGCCGAAATCCTTGCTCTGCAGATCGGAAAGCTGGACGATCCGGTAACTGTCGAACCCTTGCGGCAGCTTCTCCGAGGATATCCGGTAGCTCGTCACCCCGATCGCGTTGTTCTCGAGATACAAAAACAAGAAAGCTGCTAGAATGATAGCGGGAATATAGATAAGAAACCACCGTTTCGTCCTGCTCAACATCACTTCCACCCTTCTCTCCCTACTCAGGCTTCAGCCGTTCGAACGCGGCGTTCCAGGATTGCCATTCTTTCCTGCCGGCCGCCTCCATGCGCATTTGCTTCAAAATGTCGCGAACTTCCGCAAGCTGCGGATGCCGCTCCTGCAGCTTCATGAGCGCCGGGGCCGCGTCCACGGACAACGTCGACAGGTAAGCCCAATCGATCCTGCCCGTTCGTTCGTACCGGTCCGCGTTGTTCTCGGCGATGCGCGCGTCAAGATTAGCATAGTTCATGATAACGTAGGCCACAATAGCGAGGGCGATGTTAACTTTGGCAAGCGAATATCTTCCGTACCAAATCCGGACGATCGCGGCCAGCATCATAACGGCAAGCAGCACCATGAAGCCGTGAACGAGCAACCGAAGCTCGGTGAAGCCATACGTTTCTTCATATAATGACAGGCGGCTGTAAGCGGATATCAGCATAATGACGGAACAGCCCATAAGCACCGTAAGCAACGTTTGCTTAAGCCTCTCGAGCAGCTTGCCCTCCAGCTTGACGAAATGCAGGCCTAAGAGCAGCAGCCCCATGTTGATGATCGCAATCGCGACGAGCTCGGCGAATCCCCTTCGAGCATATTCTGCATAAGCCGTGCCTTCCGGCAGCATTCCTTCCGCCGCTCCGAACAAATACGAGAATTGGATGGCCACGAATAAAACGTAGACGATATTGACGCAGACCAGAACGGTAGCGGCAATCGTCGGATCGATATAAGCGATCGACTGCCTCTTCTCTCCCGGGACGCCATGCGGTTCCTTCGGGAACGCGGCTTCCAGCGCATCGTCCGTCTTCGGCTTCCGGAAGAGCAGTCCCCATACATAACAGAAAACATAGAAGGCGATTCCCGCGCCGAACACGATTCTGCCGATGCCTTCCCCAATCGTCTCGTCGTCGATTAGATTCGGAATGCGTTCAATCCAAGATTCGAAGATTCCGTCCGCGGAAGCCAGAAGGGCGACGACGATCAGCATCAGCGGCGCGGCGACGAGCAGTCCGAGCGCCACCTTGCCGAGCTTGCCTCCCCGAGAGCGGAACGAGCCTTTCTCGAAGCCGAACCACCCGGCAAGGATCCCGAACGGGACGGTCAGATGGGTTAGCGGCGTTATCAGCCACTGAGCGAGCAGCTCGCCCAAGAAGCCCGGACGATGCCAAGGCTGCGAGCCGCCGCGCGTCAGCAGCATCGTCTGGGCGACCATCATGATCATGAGTGCCCCTAGATTCAGCACTCGGAACAGCTCGTTCGCAAACAGTCCGTATGTCAGCGCGATTGCGGCGATGGGACCGAATAACAGCCAACCCGTTTTGGATTGCCCCTTCCACTTATCAAAGCCGCCGAGCCGTCCTTGGACCGAATAAAAGAATAGGCTGTAGCAGCCGAGCACGAACAACGGAATGGAGATGCCGGGCTCGTTCTCCACGAATAAATATTGGCCCACGGCACCTAGAAGCAGAGCGATCATCCACATGCGGCTATATCGTTTTTGCCAAGGCGCAGGATCTCTCATACGCGTAATGCCCTCCCTTTGCTTTTTCCTCAGAGGTTGTTCATAAAGTCCACTTTTGATCACGGAGCATATCAGGATGCGTATTCGACTTCGAATCTTGAATTCAGCCGGAACAAGCGTATGCTTACGAAGTATGTTTCCTCCGGAAACATTTCAGGTGCTCACGTAGCTATCACTACGCTCCGCTCCTCATTTCCTAACTTCATCCAACCTTCTACAGCGTTTTTGAAAAAAACGCAGCATCGGAAGCATAAGCTCATGTGCTGAAAACTGGACTTTATGAACTTGCTATTTTTATTGTAACCTATAAAATAAGAACAAAAAGTGCAATTTCATTTCTCGTAATTTCATATTTTAGTGAGAAAGGTTGGCAGGCATGAAGATTCGACGCCATTATATCGCGCTAAGGCGTGCTTTTCCGTTCATAGCGGATGGCGAAGCGGCCATCGCGACAACATTCGAGTTGGCGGAAAAGCTCGATTGCACGACTCGCAACATGGTCATGATTTTGAAGCGGATGGTCGATGAAGGCTGGATCAGATGGGAGTCGAAGCGCGGCAGGGGCAACCGATCCGAGCTGATCTTCCTCGTGCCGCTCGACTTCATGCTGCTGGAAGAGGCCAAAGAGCTGGTCGGCCGGGGCGATCTGCAGGCCGGACTCGACACGCTGCAGTCGACGGACGGCGCTGCGGCAAGGGAAACCTTCCAAGACTGGCTCACTGGACAATTCGGCTTCCGCTCCCAGGTAGAAGGCAAACGCCGCACGGATACGCTTCGGTTCCCGCTGCCGGGCACGATCGCGAGTCTGGATCCTGCGAACATCCATTACTTCGGCGAATCCCATCTCGTCCACCAGCTCTTCGACGGCCTAGTCCGGATGGACAGCCGCGGAAGCGCGGTTCTCCCCCATCTCGCACATGCATGGGAGACGGACGAGACACGAGCCGAATGGACCTTCTATCTCCGCAAGGGCGTATTGTTCCACCATGGACGGGAGATGACCGCCGCGGATGCGGCTTATTCCATCGAACGTCTTCGACTTTGCGCGCCCGAGGGTTTGTATAGCTGGGCTTACCGCGACATCGCTTCGATCGAGACGCCCGACGACACGACGATCCGCTTCAAACTCAAGGAACGGAACGAGCTGTTCCTCCCGTTCCTGACGACGAACCGGGCTTCCATCGTGCCGCAGGATGTATGCGAAGCCGAAGGCGAACGGTTCGGCCGTGCCGCCCTGGGCGGGACCACCATCGGCACGGGCCCTTTCCTGCTGGCCTCCAGCGACCAGGGTATTCTGACCTTGGAGGCGAACCCGTCCTATTTTCAAGGCCGCGCGTTTCTCGACAGGGTCGAAGTATGGACGATGCCGCTGCCTGTCGACCAACCTTATCAGGATAGCCGCGAACTGAGGCAGTACCAAGTGATGCATAACGTTCGCATGGTCGAGGGCGAAGGCGGGCAATGGCAGCAAGTCAGGCAATCGGGCACGACCTGCAAATTTCTGACCGTGAACGAGTTGAAGGACGGGCCGCTGGCCGATCCTCGCCTCAGGAAGCTGTTGAATCTCGCGATCAACCGATCCGACCTGCTACGATTGTTGTCGGGCGACGTGATCGAAGGCGCATCGAGCTTCTGGCTGAGGGCGAGCGGCGGGGAGAAGCTTGAAGGTAACGGAAGGTCTCCTGCGACCGTGTTGGAGGAGCACGAACGACTTGAGCTGCTGACGAAGCTGAATCCGGCAACTGGCCGCTCAGGAGGAGGCGCGCTAACGCTTATGACCATCCCTCAATATGCCGCCGACGCTTCGTTGGTCGCGGAAGTGTTGAAGTCGCATGGCATCGCGCTCGACATCAAGCTGCTTCCGGCCGAACAGTTCAAGGGCGAAATGCGAATGGAAGCGGATCTGCTGCTGTTCGCCGTCATGCTCGACGAATATCGCGAGCTGCGGCTGATCGATCTGTACACGAGCATGCTCCAGCATATGGGCGAGACGGAAGGCAGCGCGCTGATCGGATTGCTTCGGGCGATCATGGCCGAATCCGATCCCGGAACTCGCGCGAAGCTATTTATTCGAATCGAGCAAGAGCTCACCCGTCGCCATAGCCTCTTCTTCCTCTACCGGAAACATTTGAAAACGGCTTTCCATCCATCCGTCCGGGGCATTACGCTGGAGTCGCTAAGCTGGGTGAGATTCAAGGATTTATGGTTCCGTTGAAACATCCTCGGCGCTATTTTGGGGACCAGTGGCCTGCTAATGTGCTTGATCGCGCCAAAAAATAGGTTAGATCCGTGCTGCCCGAGCCGAAACATTTTCCCGGGAAATGACGTATTACGTTCGAAAGACACTTATTTCCAATTGGAGGAGGATTACGGAATGAGCAGCAACTTCGGGCCGCCTGCGGGCTTCGACCTCATGTTTACCATCGTGCCGATCTTGGTGTTCCTAGGCTTCGTCGTCGTCATCGGAGGCATGATCTTCGCCGGCGTGAAATACGTTCGGAATTCGAGCGCCCCGCAAGAGAGCGCCTATGCCCAGGTCGTAGCGAAACGCATGGACGTGCGCCATCACACAAATCATCAGAATCATGACAACAATATCGGCCATACTTCTTCATCATCGCGGACGTATTATTACATTACGTTGCAATTCGACAACGGCAGCCGGAAGGAATTCCTCGACGTCAAAAATATATACGGCCTCGTCGTTGAAGGCGACACCGGCTTCGCGGCCACCAAAGGCGAGTGGATCGTCGGCTTCGAGCGCAGTGCGGGTTAACGCGATTCAACCGAATGGGGACATGCGAGTCATTTAGATTCGCCTCGCGTACTTAATTCAGCCGAATGGGCACATGCTTAGTTGAGTCCATATAATTGTGTAAAATAGTGAACTTCATAAAAGAAAGCCATGAAGCAAATACTCATCTAGAAAAGTTGCCTAGACCATTCCAGAGGAGAGTATTTGTTCATGGCTCAATATCAGGTTACACTAGATCACCAATTATTAAACCAACTGTTTATCGGAGAATCTCGGGATGCTAGAGTAGCAGCTTTGCTTGAGACGGTCTTAAACCAAGTGTTGAAGGCGCAGGCCACCGAGCAATTGGGTGCAATGGAGTACGAACGCACGGCAGAGCGTCAAGATGTGCGTAATGGCAGCTACAATCGTGGGCTTACAACACGTGTTGGTAGTATAACGCTGCAGATTCCACGATTTCGAGACGGCAAGTTTTCTACAGAACTGTTTCAGCGCTATCAACGAACAGAGCAGGCACTTGTGCTATCGCTTATGGAACTCGTCGTCAATGGAGTATCCACTCGAAAAGTTACTAAAGTGACAGAGGAGCTATGCGGTACACAATTCTCCAAATCCACAGTAAGCGAACTATGTAAGCAGCTGGATCCCGTTGTGCATGCGTGGAAACCCGGTCACTACACGAGGTCACTTATCCTTTTGTAACCGTAGACGCGATGTATGTGAAGGTACATGAAGACAGTCGAATTCGCTCCCGAGGTGTCTTTATTGGTTATGGAGTGAACTCAGATGGCAACCGTGAGATTCTTGGGCTTATGGTTGGGGACACACCGGGTTAGCCCCGGATCCGATTTTTCAAGCTGCCCAGTTTACTGATCTCAACGACGATTTCGTCCCCGTCCTTTAGCCATATGCGCTTCTCCGGCGGATAGCCGAAGATGACGCCTTGCGGCGTTCCGGTCAGGATGATGTCTCCAGGGTTCAAAGTGATATATTCGCTAATATAACTAACCAATTCGTCGCAATAAAAAATCATATCCGACGTATTGGATTGCTGTCGAATTTCTCCGTTCAATCGGCATCCGATCTCCAGACGGTTCGGGTCTCCGACTTCCTCTGCAGTAACCAAGTACGGGCCGATCGGACAGAAATGATCCAGGCTTTTTCCGAGCATCCATTGATTCGTTCTGAACTGCAAATCTCTGGATGAAAGGTCATTGGCGATGCAATATCCGAATACGTGCTCCAGCGCCTCGTCTCTGGAAACTTTGCTCGCCGTCTGGCCGATCACGATCACAAGCTCTACTTCGTAATCCCCTTCCTTCACGGAAGGAGGCAGCGGAATCGTCTGCCCATGGGCGGAGATAGAATTGTTAAATTTATTGAATAGAACTGGGAATTCCGGAATGCTCATGTTGGATTCCGCGGCATGCTCACGATAATTTAAGCCGACGCAAATGATTTTCCCTGGATTGGGAACACAAGGGCCGAATGTCAGATCTTCCTCTTGCAGCAGATTGCCGGATTCTATTGCACTCCGAAGATGCTCCTTCACTTGCTTGATCACCTTGTCACCCCCGGCGATCAAAGATTCCATCGTCCGAGGCCATCCGTCCTCCGCAGGAATTTCTACGACTCCTGATTCCGTCTTGACACCCAACCGCAAGCCTTCTTCCGTTGCAAACGTAAGCAATTTCATTTCTTATACACCCCGTTTCGGATTCATTCTTATTTGAACTCGATATCCTTGACTTGATCGTAAAAGTGCTGCCACCAATCCGGATCTTCCGCTGGGTAAGCCGGCCTGCCGTCCTCAAGTTTTTTCCATGCTTTCTTTGCCATATCTAGGGTTTCCTGAACGCCTCCGACATCTTTCACAATCCATTTTCTCCCAATTTGCGCATGAAGAACTTCATCTGCCCAATCGTGGTCGTGAAATGTTGTTGCCAGCGCATAACCGGCTTCTCTGGAGATATTCCATTCATACTTTTTACCGGTATCTCCGGGCATAAGTCCAAATTCAATGTCATATAAAATCGCATGCCTTTCCTGAGGTGTAAGCATCGTGTTCAACTCATACGAGAAGTTGATCCGAATGGGCAATTTCGTCCAATCTATTCCCATATGTTCAAAGGCGACTTGACCCATCATCGAATGTCTGGCTTCGTCCCAAATTTGTCTCCCCATATCGTGATAATATTCCCAAGGTTTTCCTTTCGTTTCAGCGACAATGGAGCATTGCATTTCGGGCACATCCATTTCTCTTAGTCTCTTGTACAGCAACGCCCAAACCCTCTCTTTTGCATCTCGCGATTTGTCCTGATAAAGTTCATCTGCGGATAACACACTGTTATAAATGTCAGTAAAGCGTTCATCTCTGCGCGGAACAAAGTCGGCCTCGAATGGTTTTATTGCACGCGGTGCGGGAAGTTCCACAGATTCAACATATACTTGTCTTCCCGTTATCCCTTCTGCATCCTGCAGATAAGCATGAACGTGATTCATCCATCGATTCATTTCGTCCAGTTGTTGATTCGTCTTTACCATTGCTTGAAGAGCTTGCTGTCCCCACTGAATCATATCCTCTTCATCCAGGGCTAGCATTTTCAGCATTCGACATGTCGGATAATCGACAAGTGGATTCGTCAATTGCAAGTGTTCTTTGTATGCCGCCAACAATGACGGACGGATCACACCATAAATTCCGGCTAGCAACTCAACCGTTGTACTGGAATAAATGAGTTCATTCATTAACGTTTCCAGCTTGGGATCAGGAATCTTGTCCAAGTAAAGCGGCGGTTCCCGCATTTCTGATACGCGTTTGCGTACTGAGGTGATATGTTCGGCGTCTAGCCAGATGTGCAGACTCATTGCTCCTTTAACTTCCCATTCCGGAGTTCGATTCATATGCTTCACCATAATGTCGTATAGTTTGGATTTGATATAATTAAACCGTTTCAAAATGCTAACATTATCATCTATTGGAAGACCGATGCGGCATGCCTCCTCCAGTTTGCACACACCGGCATACTTCGGAATCTCTATCGAATTATCCATTACATGCACTCTCCTTATATTATCAGCACTGCCTTATCCAAATTTTTAAATCCTCTATCGTTTTTATGATATCATTGATCTGCTCTTCCCCGCTTATTTCACGTTCGATAATCAATTCCCCGTTAAATCCACTTTGCATTAACTTAGAAATAAACCTGGGAAATTCAACCTTACCCAATCCCGGAGCAACCTCTCGTCCTAACTGGTCCCCTGTGGTTGGATAAAATCCATCTTTAACATGAACATTTTTAATGTACCCGCCAATAACATCCAGAGCGTCTATGGGATTTCCTTTACCATATAGAATGAGATTGGCAGGATCGAAATTGATACCGAGGTTGGATGTCCCTACTCTCTCTATCGTCCTTAGAAGTACAACAGGAGTTTCCTGTCCCGTCTCGAACCAAAATTCAATTCCTCTTTGTTCGCAATATTGTGCGACCTCGCGAATAGCTTCTACAACAGGCTCATAATTTGAATCCATCATATTTTCAGGTATAAACCCGCAATGGGTAATAATGGCTGGCGCTCCAATCCAGACAGCAAAGTCGGCCCATTTCTTTAATGCTTCCACACGAACCTGACGGTATTGTTCAGGGACAAGTCCCAATGTAGTCGGACCCTCACGGAAATTCCACTCCCCCGGACCGGGAACACCAGCCCACACCGCACTTACCCTTACATTCGCTGCTATTGATTGTTTCACTGTCTTCTCTGCTATTTCTCTGGTTGCCAGGTTCATATCCCAACTTCCCAACTGGCAAACGTTCAATCCAAAACGGGTTACGTGATCAAAACATTTCTCGGAATCATTCAACATATTAAAAATTCCAATTTCCATGCTTCTGTCGCCTCCTTCTACAACGTATTCTTTATCAGACGCACCACCGATGCATAGAGTTGCCATACAGTGGTACGTCTGATTAATCACTCTAAATCAATTAACAGTAATCGTATAAATCGGTCGTATTTGTCCTGGCACGCTGCTGATAACATTAATGGTAATATCATATTTGGGATAATTGAAACCAATATTCCCCTTAACCTTGGACTGGCCGGTCGAGGCCCCATACAAAGAAGCCCCTCCGCCCGTAATTTGTACGGAAGTTCCGCTGGATAAACTCCACGATTTCGTAACGGACGAAAACTGTGGTTTCGCAGTCACTGTAGGGGTTTGAGTCTGACCTACAGTCATTGTCGTATTGATGCCAATGGTCATTGGATCCATTTCTACTCTATTCACTTCCACCAAGATACGGGCCACTTTGTTATATTTGCCCGCAGTGATCACAGTGATTCCCGTAGCTACCGGAGTGATTACACCACTTGCAGAAACCGTGGCTACTGCAGGATTTAAAGAAGTATACGTTGAGGTTGAAGTCACGTCTGTCTCTACTACAAATTTATCGACTGCTTTCACGTTTAGAGCATAAGTGCCGCTTATCGAATCAAATCTTTTATACCCGCCATTCGAAAACCATATATCGCGAGGTATATTCGTAACCGTATCATTAATACTAATGCCGATCGCAGCTGTCTTTCCTAGATAAGTGGCAGTTACGGCCACAGCTCCATCGTAAACTCCTGTAATCACTCCTGATGCATTCACAGTAGCAATATTCGTGTTCTGAGAGGACCATGTTGCAGATGAGGAGCTTAATGTTGCCGCCCCCCCATTGATATAGACAACTTCTAAGGTTGGTGCATAAGTGGAACCCTTATTTATGGAATGCCCCGTTTCTGTAAATCTGATCGATTTAATCGTATTGGCCGCTACCACATTAACCGTTCTTGTGCCCGTCTTACCGCTATTCGAGGCGCGTATTGTCGTTGTTCCGACGGCAACCGCAGTAACAACCCCTGAGCTGTTAACCGTCGCAACACTTGCATTATCACTGCTCCAGGTGATGGTTTTCCCTTCCGTTACTTCAAAGTTTTCTGCAGTCATAATATCCGGGTCAATCTTAAAGGTTTGCGTCGGATACAATTGTAAATTTGCTGTTTCTCCTTTGGTCAGATCAATATGGTCAACTGTCGAAGAAGGAAGAACCGGTCTTACCATTCCCAGGCTAGCTCTTGTGCCATAATAAAACACATAAGTGCGCGGCAATGAAGCGCTCATCGTTAATTTGTTATTTGTAACCGTGTACTCTGTATCCGATATTACTTCATAGAATGTTCCGTTAATGGGAAACCAGATATCTTCTGTAGTTCCTCCACCGGGCATCGTAACAGCAAGAAATTTGTTGTTTGCATTAACAACGCGATCATTGTGGCTGTAAATGTGTATGCCGGCATCGGTAAGCATTCCCCTTAATAGCGCCGGGGTTAGCAGGGTAATGTCATCGGCAAAAAAAGAAAACCATGTGTTTTTATCTTGCCTAACTACGATGGCTTTTCCATCTGGGGAACTGACTAAAGTCTCGTTAGGAAACGCAACTGCAAAAGCATGTGGAGGGTTCGTATTGCTGAAGGAGCTATAAAAATTGGCTAGTGGCACTTCTGTCAAATTTCCGGTTGTCCCCATAGGGGCACTCGAACTAGCAAGCCTTATATCCATCCAGGTAATATCCTGCAATGTTGTGTAAGATGCGGCTTTCGTCGAGGGATCCAATATTCCCGACATGCCAATCCAGACAAAGGCCTTATCGCTATTTCTTAAATTGTTAATGGCGGTTCTTTGTGCGGATGTTAACGCATAGGAATTGGCAAATACATACATTCTATAATTATTTGCATATCCTGCAACGAGATCGTCCAATGAAATCACATCAAAAGGCACTCCCATTTTACCCATTTGTCTTCTGAATGGTTGTAATTTAGCATTTAAGGCGGATTGTGCGGGCGTCTGGTATAGCATGCTTTTTTCATCCACAATAAGCGCCACTTCTGTCCAATTTGTTTGCGTTACAGAATTTGCCGCTTCGGCTAACGAATTCATCATCGCTACCTGATGGATCAGTCCCGGGGTATTCACATTGCCGCTGCCGCTATTGTCATACCACCAATGGCCAAATCGTTTCGTTAATGCAGCCATAAAATTTTTCCACAGTATTGCGCTGCTTTCATTTTCATTCGTGGCAAATCTTATCCAATCATCTTCCGGGTCTAAGCTGACATGGGTTCGCGTATCGTCCTCGCTAATGATTAATTTCCCATGATTTCTTGCGGAATCGGCAAATCCATGCCAACCTGAGTACCCATCCACTTGTCTCGTATCGTAAGAAAGAATTTGACAAAAGTAATCTATTAAAGTGGAATTCAGCAGGTAGTTAAAACCAAGATGTCCGGAAATATTATTAAATTGGGCAGTCTCCATCGAATAGCCATAAGCAACACCGCAAATTCTTTTATTATTCGTTTCATCCTTAACGACTGAACACAGATATTCTATGCTTTTAGCTACATTCTGCGAATCGTATTCCATAAAATCGATAGTGGATTGGTATATATTAGGATCAATAAACGGACCGTTAGTAATTTTTGTTGGAATCCACGCTGTGTTTAATGTAACTGTTGGATGGTTCCACGCTGTTCTTAACGCTGCATCGGTTACATATTTTGTTTTAAGAAAATTGCGGAAATTCACATGATTTGACAGACTGCGGTCAAAATCCGTGTTGCCGAATATTTCAGGATCCATCCATTCCCCGGATAACCCCCCCGTTAACATATAACCGATGACACGATCCCTGTATGGACTGTAATTTATATCACGAACAAGTTGTCTTACCTTCAGACCGGCATTTTGTCTCCATTTCTCCGAACCTAATGAAACATGGTAAGGTGCCGTTGGATCGATATTCGGATCGTTAAGCGCATAGTTGGTAATTTCAAGCTCGGATGGAGTGGCAGTCCATATAAGAATATCAAAATATGCCTCGGGATCCTGCGCAATAATACTATCCAACAGCGGTTGTAAAGCTGCAACTGTACTTCCGACAATGGCTCTAACCTGATATAAATGGATGCCTGCATATTTGGCATCTCCTGCAAAATTTGGATACTTTGTAATCCAAGTGTCAGGAATGGCCGTTCCCCACTGCGTAAACATAATCGTCGGGGTTTTAACGTTGTTAATATAAAGTGCCGGCGCGCCGCTTGTTGAGTTTACTGTAACCGAATCCAGTCTCAGCAGCGGATCGTCGAATACGGAAGCGTTAGCGGCTGGGACAAGTAAACTCATAAGAAGTACAGTGGTTAACAGTATGATAAGTCTTGTTTTAAGATACGCTTTCAACATCATATTCATCTCCTAAATTTATTAGTGATCCCTTTCCCAAAACGATTCAGTACAATAGCAGGATGTGAAGTAGCTATGACTGGCGGGTTACTGATAGCCGAAGCAAATCAAGTCGGATCATTCGGATGAGTAAATGTCAAAACCCTCTTGTTGCTAACTCCTTTGTTCAAAAGGGTGTTTCTCTTGTTTGCATAAATATCGCCTCCTTTCCGAACCAAATCTTTGAACGCTGAAACTTAATAGGCCAGCTCCACCATCGCGAACGTCTCCAGAAGAGGTAGCCGGAAGGACACGTAACCGTCTCGGAACTCATATACCAAGGGCGTCCCTTCCTTCAAAAGGACGACGCTCTGCGGCGACGGACCTTGCCAACGCAGGCTGAAACCGATGTTCGCGACCGGTATGTTGGGCAACTGTTCCTGGAAATTAAGCACCCGGAGCGTATATCGTCGATCCGCTTTGTGATGAAACCATACCGCCTCCACAGATTTCGGTGCATCGCTCCCTGTGGACCATCCGTTAGGGGAAAGACTGCAGATCAACCGGACGAACAGATCGCGGTGGTCGTCCGAAGTCATCCTCTCGAGCTCTCCCGTGCAATAGACGCTACGGCCTTCACCAATGCGGTTCAGAACGAGGGCCGGACGTTCGGTAAAGACTCCCGGGGGATTGCTAATCGCGGAAGCGAAATGCTCCGCGTCACTCGGATTGACATAGGGCAGCGTCTGCGAGGCCGCGACTTCCGCTTCCAAGGCGCCGGAGAGCGTTACGATCGCCTGTGAACCGGAAATCATGACGGGGTACGCCGCCGAATGACGAGGAAACCACTCGCCGTAACGGTCCGTCGGCGATAGATAGGTGATCTCTTCCGCCGTCTCCCCCACGCGGGAGACGCCTATCACGTCTGCAAGCCCGAAGTCCTGACGTCGGCTGCCGTCCTTGTCGAACAACGCAGCGTCCTTGCTAGAGTACAAACCGCCGCCGCTCCGGACGAAATCGCGTAACGCCTTGATTTCCTCGTCATCAAGAACCGAAGGATTCGGTAGCACGATGACAGAGAATCGAGCCAGTTCAGGAAGGTTCTTCTTGGTAACGACGCCGTACGGAACGTTCGCGTTCATGAGAGATTGGGCCGCATTCATCGCTGACTGAATAACAGGCTTCTCGAGTCCGCCGGCCATAACCGGTCGGCCGTTGTCCCTGAAATCGATTTGCGATTCGAAGTTTAAATAGATGGCGACATCCTGCACGATTTCCGCGTCCGGATCGAAGTAAGGCTCGTAGGCTTCGATTTCCCCGTACACCTCACCCATCAGCCGATATACAGAAGGATCCAGCGTACCTTCGGGATCTATCGCATCGATGAACAGGAACGCGCCGCCGTTGGTGACGGCAGAGAAGGCCTGGGCCCGGAGCATGGCCTTCGATTTGGTCGTCGTGTGCTCGGTGAGATCGGGACAGCGCGACGTCATGAATTCGAACGGCTTGTTTTCCGTCAAATGGTGCAGCGCCTTGCAGATGAACGTCTGCTGCAGAGCGTTTCCATAGAAGTCGCCGCTTGCATAATCGGTCTGCTTGAAGAAATCGGCGGTCAAGCCGTTCTGCCAGCCGACCGACCACGAGGAGCTCTGCTGCCCGACCGTGGCGCCCGGCTTCTTCTCCTTGATCTGCTTTGTCATCTCGGCTGCATACTCGGCCAGCCACGCTTCCCGCTTCCGCTGGAAGCGGATCCATGCCGGATCTGACCAATCGACCGTCCGCGGAATTTCACATCCCGTTTCCCTCAAATATCTCGCTATGCAAGCCCCGCAGTAACAGGGCGAATACGGCCAATGGATCATATCGATCCACATGCCTTCGAAATCGTACCGTTCGCACAGATCTTCGATTTGCGACAGCATGAAGGCACGGTAAGGCGTATTGAAACAGCACACCCCGAATCGCCCGCGGTCCCACAGGTACTCCGCCGTGTTCCTTCCTTCGTCCGAGACGAACCGCCAATCAGGATAGGTGTCATACGCCCATTTGCTCCAGAAATTCACATACACGATGACGCGGATACCAGCTTCCCGGCATGCGGAGGTTACTTCGCCGATCAGGTCTCTTCCTCCCAATCCTGTGTGCATGTGGCCATATGGCGTAGGCCAATAACAAATGCCAAGACAGGAGCTGGCGTATACCATGGCCGTATCGACGCGGGCCGTCTTCAACAGCTCCACGTAACGGGCCGTATCGAATTTGCTCATAAACCGCTCATCCCAGTCTGGAATATGCATGTCGACGAGATTTCTCCGGTAGCTGTTCCGGTACCACGGCAACGTGTCTTTATCCATTTCGAATACCCCTCTCATCTCTCTTTCCCCCGCACTACCGCCCGATTTTTACCCATTCCCCGCCGCGAACAGCGGACAGTCGCTCCGCTTCAGCGATCCGAATCGTGCCTAGTGTATCCGCGGGAAGTGATCGCTCGACGGGTTCTCCTGCAGCTATGCGTTCGGCAAAGTAGCGGATTTCCCGATAGAAGCCGAGATTCTCATCCAGCTCTGGCTTGAAGCCCGTTCCTTCCGCAGGATGATCAGTCAGCACGCCTTTTTCGAATATGAGGTTGCCCCGCTCGAAATTAACGCGGAAGCTCATCTCAAAGCCGAAATCGCCCTGCAGCGTCCCGTCACTCTGCGCAAGGATAACCTTGCCGTCTGGGTAACTGTAGTGGGTGGAGACGATGTCGAAGCCGCTGCCCGGATAAACATTCCTTCCCATGCAGGAGACGCTGTCCGGCAACCCGAAAAGCCAATTAATCATATCCACATCGTGAACGTGCAGGTCGAGCAGGATGCCGCCGCTCCTCTCTTCGTTTAACATCCAGTTGCCGTGCGACCAAACCGGCGGGGAGCAGCCCCGAAAGAACGTCCCCGCCAAGGGAGCACCGTACCGTTCCTCCGCGACGCACGCTTTCAAATATTCGTAAACCGGCCAGAAACGCAGGCACTGAGCGATCATCAGTGTAAGGCCGGCTTGTTCGGCGGCTTCTAACATCCGATGGGCGCCCGTGGCGTTGAGCGCCATCGGCTTCTCACAGAGCACGTGAAGCCCCCGTTTAAGCGCGCGGACCGACACGTCGGCATGTAGGTCGGTCGGCAGCGCGATATCGACGAAATCCAGCTCCTCCGAAGCTAGCATCTCGTCGATGTCTCCGTAGAGTCGATAAGGTGAGAAGTCAATATTCTCGATCGATTCGTTCAAATTCCCTTCCACGAACACGTTGTGGAATTTCCGCTGGTCGATATCGCACACGGCCGTCAGCCGAATCGGGTATCCTTCCTTCTCCAGTCTCGAATATTGGGCCAAATGAACCCTGCCCATGAAGCCGATGCCGATCAGCCCTGCTTTGAGAACTCTCTGTTCCTTTGCATTATCGCCAATATTCATGCTCATGACTAAACTCCTCCTATAACGTCGGGTTGCGGGCTTACAGGCGAATTTCTTGTCCGGACGAGCAAGCATGAACGATCGCGTCTGCAATCTCCACCCCGTGAACAGCGTCGGCGAACGACAAATAATCAAAGCCCTGTCCGCCGCCGCGAATGCAGTCGGCTACGAAGCTGAGCTGATCTCGTAAGGCGCCATAAGTTTGCCCGTTCAGCTCGTGGTGAATGTTGAACTCCGTCGTCCGCCGCCCTTGGCCGCTCCAAACCTGCAGCCCTGAACCCGCCGTTTCGAAGTGCGCGATACCGCCCGTTCCGATCACTTCCACTTGGTCGGCGATGGCGATGCCGGCTTCGTCCGGCGTCATCCAGTTGCTATGAAGGATGGCGAGCGTACCGTTCTCGAACTGCAGCGTCGCCCACAGCACTTCCGGAGCCGCAGCCCCGGTCAGAAACCGTCCTTGCGCCCGCACGGAGATGACCCTGCTCGATGCAAACCAGACGGCCAAGTCGAGATCGTGAATCGAAAGCTCGTAAACGGTGTGCGTCCGTTTATACGTTTCGAACAATGAACGCTGACGAGACCTTTTGAAGTACATGCTGACAGGCGCCCCAAGCTGCCCTTCGCGCAGCGAACGGTAAATTTCCGCGTAGCGCGGATCGAACCGCAGCAGATGGCCAGGCAGCACCTGACGGCCTGCTTCGCGAGCGGCCTCCAGCATCGCGCGAGCCTCGTCCAGCCGGGTGGATATGGGCTTCTCAACGAGCACATGTTTGCCCGTCTGCAGCGCCTGCAGCGTCGGAGCTAGGTGCTCCTTCTCGTAAGTGACGACGCTGACGAGATCGATATCGTCCCTTCGCAGCAACTCCTCGTAGGACTCGTAACGGTCAGCCGTCCCGCATTTCTCTCCCATCGCCCTCAGGCGATCCGGGCGGTTATCGCATATGGCGACGAGCTCGACCTGCGGCAGGGAGCGGTAAGCTTCCAGGTGGCTTTCTCCCCAACTGCCAAGGCCGATGACGGCCGCTCTTACTTTATCCATGGTCATGCTCCTCCTTAACGGGCTGCAAGAAAATTTTCCCGCTGCTGACCTTGCCTTGAACGAGATTCCGGAAGGCGGCGTCGGCTTCGTCCAGCGGCCGGATTTCCGTCCAGCCTTCTTCTGTGATCTTCCCCTGCTCGAGCAGTTCGACTGCGTCGGCGAAATCGCGGGCCGTATAGCAGAAAGAGCCGAGCAGCTCAATCTCGCTGCGGATCAAATAATTGATCGGCAACTCTGTCTCATCGATGCCGAGCCCGATGTTCATGAACGTGCCGCCCGGATTGACGAGTCGAATGGCGGTTTCCCGTGTCGGCTGGAACCCAGCGGCATCTACGACGACATCGGTGCCTTTGCCGTTGAAAGCAGCCCGTACGACCGATTCGAGCGACTCCTCCCTCGGGTTCGCGGTTAGCCGAAACCCGAGGCGGCGGACCATTTCCAGCCTCTCGGTGTTCGTATCTGCGATCAGCACTTCTGACGCCCCGAGTATCCGAGCCGCCATCGCGCACAGCATGCCGATGCCTCCGGCTCCGAAAACGACGACCGCCGCGAGCGGATGGCGGACCATCGCCCGACGCGTCGCCCTCAGCGAGCAGGCGAGCGGCTCTGCCAAGCTGGCCCGGAAAGGATTCAGCTCCGCGGACACCGCGACCAAAGCACCTTCAGGTACGACTGCGAATTCAGCGAACGCGCCCGGCCGGTGGACACCGATGATTTGTCTTTTCTCGCACAGTTGCGTATAGCCGTTACGGCAACTCCGGCATAATCCGCAGTACAGCAGTGGGTTGACGACAGCCTTCTGTCCGGGGACGTAACGGTCTGCTCCGGCACCGTTACGCTCCACGATGCCGCAAGTCTCATGGCCCATCACGAGAGGAGGCACTCGAAGGCTGTTGTGGCCGAGATAGCCCTCCAGCTCCGATCCGCAAATTCCGACCGACTGAATGCGAAGTAGCACCTCGCCCGGCCCCGGTTCCGGGATGTCGCGCTCTTCGATCCGAATGTGCTCCGGGGCGCTCCATACTGCCGTTTTCATAACTTTTCGACCTCCTTCGCCTGGCCGACGAAGCCTTCCGACAAGCAATCGATCAGGCGGTCCACGTCTGCGCTGTCGTTAAACAAATGAATCGACGCTCGGAACCGGCCGTCGCCGCCCCACAAATAGATCCGCTGCATCTGCAGCAGCTCGGAAATCTCATCGCCCCGTTCGGAAATGACGCAGATGTTGCCGGCCCTCCTGAGCGGGTCCTTCGGCGTCATGATCTCGAAGCCGAGCCCTTCCAGCTTGCCGATCAGCTCGTCGCCGAGCCTCAGGATATGGTTTTCGATCCGGTCTATTCCCGTATCTAGCAGCAACTTGGTGGAATGATTGAGCGCATACACCGTCGGATAGCTCGGATACCCTGTTTCGAACCGCTGGGCGTTCTTATGGAATTCGTAGCTGCTGTGGCGAATCGGGCTAAACATATCAACCACGCTTCGCCAGCCGACCGAACGCGGCATGAAATCCGCCAGCCGCTCCGGGTTGATGCCGAGAATGCCGAGGCCATGAATACCCAACAGCCATTTGTATGAGCTGCACACGAGAAAATCGGTTTCATTCATGTCGACCGGAACGGCGCCGAGCGATTGCGTGGCATCCAGCAGAAGCAGCGCTTCCGTTCGTTTCAACCGATCGTACAATCCGCGGTAGTCGAGTCGAGTACCCGACAAATAACTGACATGGCTCGTCATGACGAGCCGGGTTCGCTCATCTACGCATTCCAGTATATTATCTGGCGTAATTTGCCAATTCGTATGCTCCACGAACCGGACCTCCACGCCTCTGTCCTGCAGCACGAGCCAAGGTAGAATGCCTGACGGGAATTCCAGCCGGTTGACGACGACGTTGTCGCCGGGGCGGAAAGCGAGAGAGCCCGCGATCATGGAGATGATTTCCGAAGAGTTGGACAACAGGCTGATATTTTCCGGTTTTCCGCCGAGCAGGAGAGCGAGGTTCGATTTGCACGACGCTTCGATCGCTGCGTTGTTCTCCCTGCCTCCAGGCCCCTCGCTACGAAGGTTCATATAATCGTTGACGGCTTCCAAGCTTCCCTTGAGAGGTGGGGTTTCGGCGCCGCTGTAAAACCATGTGTTGTCCTCCATGCCGATAAACAATTGTTTGTTCAATAAAGCTTCCATAGGCTCTCACTCCTCGTATTTCAATCCGTCCTTATAGGTTGGGGGGAATATTCAGCCTCCGAAAATGGTTCAGTGCTTTTTCGATGTGTTTGCTGGCGGATGACAGAAGAAAAGGTCCATGGCCGGGATACATCCTTTCGATCGCGAGTCCACGCAGCTTCTTCAAGGTTGCGGCGTAGTCAGGGATGCTGCAATCCCATATGTTTTGCAGCACTGTCTTCCCGCCCGCGAAGACGGTGTCTCCCGAGAATAACGAACGTGCTCCGTCAGCTTCTTCCATGAAGTAGCTGACATGTCCTCGCGCGTGGCCGGGCGTATCAATAACCCTCAGCGTTCGGCGGCCGATGCGAATCCGGCTGCCTTCCCGGACAGTCTCATCGACAGGGCAAGGTGGAAACACGAAGTTAGTCGGGTACACGCCTGCTTCGATTGCCGGGCCTATACTTGTTTTGACCGGATCGGCCGTTTCCACCCACGGAGCCGCCTCTTCCGAGGCGATGACCCGTAAGCCGAATGCCCGCCGAAAGTAAGCCGCCCCGGCCGCATGGTCCGCGTGTGCGTGCGTCAGAAGCAATTGTGTAACATACTTCATCGCAACGCCCGCAGCTTCGACTTTTCGCTCGATGCGCTCCGGTTCGACCCCGCCGCCAGCATCGATCAGAGCATACTCGTCGCCGTCTCCTACCAGATACACGCTGCAGTCAAGCGTGTGGCTCATCTCGAAGCCATGCTGTCCGCTGCCAACCAGCCATACGCCTTCCCCAAGCCGCATAACGCTCATCTCCTATGGAATGAATGCGATGCATTCGATTTCGACTTTCATGCCGGGCGGGAACTTGACGATCTCCACCGTGCTTCTTGCAGGAGGCGTCTCCCGGAAATAGGAAACATAGGTTTCGTTGTAGACTGTAAAATCGTTCAAATCCTCGAGAAATGACGTAACCTTAACCACATGCTCCAGGGAGGTCCCTGCCGCCAGCAGAATTTCATCGATGTACGTCAGCACGATCGCCGTTTGTTCGGCTGCGTTGCCGGGAGATAGCACCGCGCCCGTCGTAAGGTCGAACGGACACGTCCCGGACACGTAAACCAAATCTCCCAACTTGATCGCTTGGGAATATGCCCCGCTCGGCTTCGGTGCCTTATCGGTATAAATGATTTCTTTGCGCATCGCTTCGTTCAAGCCCCTCTCGACAACGCCGGTTCAGCTTATGCCCGCCAGCGCAATATAAAATTCGGCGGCACGGATGACATCCATAGCCTCCACCCATTCCTCACGGGAATGGGCCTGTGCAATCGAGCCCGGACCGAATACAATGCTCGGGATGCCCCCCAATTGCTGAAGCTTGCTTGCGTCGGTGCCGTAAGGAACCCCGATCACCTCCGGGTTTATCCCGAGCAAAACGGCGGCTTCCTGGGCATGCCGCACGACCTCGGCATCCGGCGAAGTATCCAGCGCCCAATCGGACAGAAGCTCCCTGCACTCGAACCGCACGCGGGTCAAATCGAGCGAACGCTCCAAATCCGCTACGAGTCGTCCCCTTACTTCGTCGGGTCGCTCGCCTGGGATAATCCGGCGGTCTACCTGAATTTCGCAACTTTCCGGTACGATGTTGATCTGGCCGCCGCTTTCGATAGTGCCGACTGAAATCGTTGGCCGACCGCACAGCGGGTGAGACAAACCGCTCAGCTCCGGTTCCGCATGGTTTCGTATGAAAGTTAAAATGTCCATCATCTGATAGATGGCGTTGTCGCCTTCGTGAGGAACGGAGCTGTGCGCGGCTTTTCCTTTCGTGCGGATCGCGAAACGAGCGCAGCCCTTCGTCGCGGTGACTATGCGCAGCCCAGTTGGTTCCCCGACGACGGCTCCGGCAACGGCGACCGGCTCTTCCAACCAGCGGAGCACACCGCGATAAGCCGCTTCTTCGTCGACGACGGCGCACAACACAAGATCGCGCGGCAGCCGGTCACGGTTCGCGGCCCAATATTCCATCGCGTGAACCATACTGGCGAGTGAGCTCTTCGTGTCGCAGGCGCCCCGCCCGTACAACCGGCCGTCCCGGTAAATCGGTTCCAGAGCGTTGTCCATGCTGCCGAGCGGAACGGTGTCCATGTGTGATTCGAACAGCAGCGCCCCTTCCGGCCGACCGACTCTCAGCTCTGCGATCAGATTGTCGCGACCCTCGAACACCCGCTGCCTTCGGACCGCAAGCCCAGCCCTCGTCAGCCGTTCCTCCAAATAGTCCGCTACCTTCGCCTCTCCCTGGGCGTTCGCGTCGAAGTGCGGATTGACGCTCTCGATGCGGATCAGATCTTCCAGCAGCAGCAGTACGGGATGCCGGCTGGCATTCGCCTGTGTCCTAATTTGTTCAGTTCCCACGGATAGTCCCCCTAACGCCGCTCAATCTTTGACGCTGCCCAAAGTCATGCCAGTTACGAAGTATTTTTGCAGGAACGGATAGACGAGCAGTATCGGCAGCGACCCGAGGAAAATTTGTGCCGACTTGATCGTCCGATCCGAAATTAGCCGCATGTTTTTCAAATCCTGTTCAGTCATGTTGGTGAAATCCTGCTTTATGACGATCGTCTGGAGGTAGCTCTGAAGCGGATACCTGTCCGGCGAATTCATGAAAATCAATCCGTCGAACCAGGCGTTCCAATGGCTGACGACTGTCAGCAGTGTAATGGTGGCAAGTGCGGGCAAGGATAGCGGCACGAACACCCGGAACAGTGTACTCAGATGGCCGGCACCGTCTATGAATGCCGCCTCTTCCATCTCACGGGGAAGCCCGCGAAAGAAGTTGAGCAACAAAATAATATTGAATACGGGAACCGCGCCCGGCAAAATCAACGCCCAGATCGAGCCCATAATTCCTGTCTCCCGGACGACCATGAAGAGCGGAATAAGCCCGCCGCTGAATAGAATCGTCACCATAAAGAACCAGGCGTACAACGTACGCGGTTTGAACCGTTCGCTTTCTTTAGATAACGGATACGCCGTGATCAGCGTCAGCAGCATATTGATGCCACCGCCGAGCGCCACGCGCTCAAGCGTCACGACGAGGGATTTCAGGAAACGGTCCGAGCTCATGACGAACTCGTATGACTTCCAGTTGAAGCCGACCGGCCAGAACTTGACGAGTCCCCCCGTGGCCGCAGCGTTTGAACTGAACGATACCGCCAAAACATGAATGAGCGGCAAGATGCACAGAAGCCCGAGGAAGCCGAGCAGGACATAGTTGAACCATTGGAAAACTTGTCTGGACCAAGATCGATTCTGCATGCCGCCCCCCTAAAAGATCCTGTATTTGGCCAGTTTGTAGGCCAAATAATAGGTCGTGGAAATAAGCACCAGTGAAACGACGGATTTGAACAGTCCGATAGCCGTTGCAGGCCCGTATTGCGCGGATATAAGCCCCATCCGGTATACATAGGTGTCGATAATGTCACCGCTGTCGTACACTTGAGCGCTGTACAGGTTGAACACTTGCTCGAACCCGGCGTTAAGCACATTGCCGAGGCTGAGCGTCAGTAGGAGAACGATGATCGGCCGGATACCGGGCAGCGTAATGTGCCACGTTTGCCGAAGCCGTCCTGCCCCGTCCATGAAGGAAGCTTCGTATAGCGCCGGATTGATGCCAGTGAGCGCCGCCAGATACAAGATCGTGCTGAAACCGAATTCCTTCCATATGTCAGAGACGACGAGCACGTACGGAAACCAGCGGTTTTCACCGAGGAAATAAATCGGTTCGATACCGAACAAGCCGAGAAAAGTGTTCACGATTCCGGTGGAGGGAGAGAGAATGTCGATCAGCACACCCCCTAAGATGACCCAGGACAGAAAATGCGGCAAATAAATAAGAGACTGGACGCTTCGTTTGAAGACGCGGTGCCGGACTTCGTTGAGAAGCAAGGATACCGTAAGCGGTACGATTACACCCGCAATGATTTTCATGACCGAGATGAACACCGTGTTCCGCAGCACTTCCATCGTGTCGGACAAGCTCAGTATGTAGTGGAAGTGCTTCAAGCCGACCCATTCCGACCGGAAGAAGCCTTTGGTTGGCATGTATTTCTCGAAAGCGATGACGATACCGAGCATCGGGCCGTAGCTGTAAATCAGGACCAGAATGACCGCCGGTAGGAGTAGCAGATGCAAAGGAAAATTCGAGACGGCTGAGCGCTTCATGGCTGGTCTCCTTTCCTGGGTTCGAGAGTGGGTGAACAGGGGAAGCTTGTGCGCTTCCCCGCAGTTCCGTCACCCGAAGCGGTTAGTTACCGGCTTGCGTACCATGCGTTAACTTCTTCCGTTACGGCGTCGCCGCCACGTGTTTTCCATTCGGTCACGAACTTGTCGAACTCGTCGATCGAAGCAGCGCCGAAAATAATTTTCGTGAATGTCTCCAGCTGAACCTTTGTCAGATCCGCGCTTCTTTCCGTCATGATCGGCAACGGTGAAGTAATGAATTCATCGTTCACATATTGATCGTTCTGGCGATATTTGTCCGTCACAGCCATCGAGCCGTCCTTGCCGAAGATGGCGTTCCAGCCCCACAGCTTGCGGTCGCCGCCTTGGAAGGACTTGATTTTGTCGAACACACCTTTGTCGTCGCCAGTAAGCTCCGAGGTGTCGCCCGAATCAAGCGCCTTTGTCACCTTGATGCGTTGATCGGCGTTTTTGAACGCACGGTAGGATGCGATCTTGTTCATTTGCCAGATTTCGGTGTTGCCGTCATTGATGAACTGCTTGTTGATCGCGTCGTCTTTATTCTCATAGAACAGTTCGACCCACATATCGAGCATCGAGAACAAAGCTTCCGGGTGCTCGACGCCTTTCTTAACGACCCAGTAGCCGAGCGTGCCGAGCGCGGCCTGGTTTTTGGCGGGTTCGGAGTCGACCGACACGATTGGGAAAGCATTCCATTCGGCGTTCGGATCCTGGTCAATATTTTGCTGGAGTGGCCATAGGCCGGCATACGGGCTGTTAAACAGGACGCCGACTTTGCTGCTGACGATCGTCTCAACTACCTTGCCTAAATCCTTGGAGCCGAACTCCGGATCGATCTGCTTTTTCTTGAACATATTCTGGAGCGCTTGCAGCGCGTTTTTCATTTCCGGCTGCACACTGCTGTATTGCAGCTTGCCGTCCGCGTCTTTGAGCCATATGTTGTTATAAGCGTGGAAGCCGTTGAAGAAGCCGGTCAGCGTCGATAAATTCATGTCCACGGCCAGCCCGAATGTATCGTTCTTGTTGTTACCGTCCGGATCTTTCGTCGTGAACGCGTCGATGATATTGAGCAGGTCGTCCATCGTTTTCGGCTCGGACAGACTCAGCTTCTTCAGCCAATCGGTACGGATCCAGACCATTTGGGCGCCTTCCTTCGGCGTACCGGTGAACGGAATAGCGAGCAGCTTGCCGTCCACCTTCGCCGATTCGAGAGCATTCGCCCCCCCTTCGGTTAGGATGTTTTTCGCTCTCTCGGGAGCACTTTCATATGCTGCAGTCAAGTCCTCGAGCAAACCTGCTTCAGCTAGCTGCTTGAACTGCGTCGCCGAAGCCCTGAAGAAGTCGGGAATGTCCCCTGTGGAGATCATCAGGTTCGTCTTCTGCTCCCACTGGCTTTCGTCGACAGTCCACACCGTTTTGATTTTAACGCCGTAGCGACTCTCGTATTCCCGGGTCCACGGATTGTTGTCGACATCGTCACCGGCGGCGTATTTGAGCGTTGGAGCGAGCGTGCCGACCGTCGTCAACGTGATGGGCGGATCAAATTTTCCGTCAGACGGAGCAGGCGTTTCGTCGCTGTTGGAAGCGGATGGCGCAACGCTGGCTTCGCTGGTCGCACTCGAGGAAGGCTCTACCTTGTTTTTGCCGTTGCATGCGGACATCGTCGCCGCTGCGATAAGAACCAAAATCAAAACCCAACTGAACTTGCGTCTCATGTTTATTCCTCCCAATTCGGTATAAGTGTATTTTAGGAATTCCGCTTCTGTGAGGGGGTTGATTTCTGGTCTCTTCTCTAAGACAATAGAGTTGAGAGCTTACCCACGCCAAGTGATCTGCTCTTGCAACTCCCGGTTGGACGAATATGCATGACACGCCATTCGCTGAAGTTGCCACTTCGCTTGTGGCACATGCCGTATTCTTTTCTCCGGGTTTTTTGCTTTTCTTGTGAACGAAAGACTATCCCCTTCTTCCCTCCTTCGCCTAACTTGTAATCTATTTAAATTTTCCGTTGCAGCCACATTGCCCCTCGCACCCGTCTTGCGCAGGTGAGCACGCAATCGGAAAAATTCAAATCATGCGGATCCTTCCAATCGCTTCCTTGCCTTGTTCAGGCTAGTCAGCTTGGCTTCAATCATAGTCAGGGAAGAAGGGAAGTTCCCGTCGTTGCGCCGTGAGAGATCGAGCCAAGGAGCTTCATTCAGAAGTCGGGCGGCCGCTCTCGTATTGTCCTCTTCAAGAATAGCGATTCGCGTCATTTCGGCTTCTTCGCCCCGTTCTTTTGCGAGCAGGAACCGGTATGTATGCAGCGCCGTCTGTAGCGTCCGGTATACAAATTCGATCAATAGCCGCTCTTCAGTCGCAATTGCCGCCAGCTGCGGGTCTGCCAGAAGAGCCAGATGTGCGACTTCTTCGAAGGCGCGGCGCGCATGCGTACACGCAATCGAATATTCGGTTATCAAAATTTCGGATAACTCGCGACCGTCTTCGGATTTCATCACGCTCTCCATATGACGGTAAGGCATCGAGACCAGCACGAGGGAGTGCTTTACCTTGTTCACCACGGTGGAGAACGTCTCTTCATTTTCCTGCAAATAGTAAAGCAGCGCCTCGTAAGTTTCCTTGTTCTCGGGCTCGTCGCCGAATATGAGCGGATGAGCCGGACCGATAAACTCCGGACCGGTGAAATATTGCGGGATGTAAGGAAGCCGGGCAGCCGCTTCGCCAAGCTCCGACCATGCGCGAATGTAGGCCGGCGCGTCGGATCCAAAATCACGTTGCGCCATTAGGCGGATCGTCTCTTCCGTGGATTGATTTGGAAACCAGGATGCCCACCAGCCGAGCTCTTCCGCCCGTGATCCCCACATTCCGAAAAACATCCAAGATTGAAGAACGCCGGTTGGCTTCATGTTGGCCGTTTGGCGCCATTTGTCGGCGAGCCTGCCGAGTGATGGTAGATATGGAATATGGATGCATTCCAGACCGATTGCGGTTTCTGTTTTGATATACAGCGGGATGTCCTTCCTCCGGACAATCTCCGCTTGTTGAATTAGGTTCGATGCCGGACCGGTATAATCGACCGAATAGTCCCAAATCAGCTTCCGGTAACCGTCTTTTTTCACCCATTCATCCTTTTCTATGGTGTTCAACAAAGCAACTCCGGGGGCCATACCGCTCAGCAATTCCAACTGCGTCGGATCGCTCGACCAGACGAACGCGCTGTATGGCCAAGCCATCACAGGCGCATCCGGCTTTACCTTATGTACCGCGTCGGCCGTTGCTTGCAGGAGGGCATTGACAGCTTCCTCCGGTCGCTTGACCTGACAGCGCTTACAATTCGTCCGTGCATCCGATTCGATATCGGTAAGATCGGGTCGCATGAAGCAGTGATAATACGATTCACCACCGATGATCAGAATCAAACCACCAAGATCCGGCACTTCCCGGAACAGACCGGCCATCGTCTCTGCATGGAAGGCGAGACTCTGCGGATCGGAGGAGCACAGGTTGTAGATGCTTTTGCCATTCTCCTTGAGACCAGGTGATATCTTTGCACCTCTTGCTGAGGGAACTCTTTCAAACAATGGATGGTGACCGTCCAGCTTCGGACTGACCGGTACGAAATAGAGGGACACGCCATACTTCTTCGCACGCGCCGCAGCGCGCTTCAGAACTTGTATACTGTGTATGTAATCGGGGTGGTTCAACTCGGGAAAAATGCTGCTGCTAACATAGAAGAGCCAGTCTCCGTATAAGGTCATGCCCGTCACGCCGTAATGAATCATGAGACGGAAGGCATCGTCCGAAAGGAATTCCTCGTCCAAATCCGGCACCAGGTAGTTGGCGCCGTACGGAGCTTGCCCGATCTGAACGTCCCAGGCGGGCGACCGATCGATCTTCCCCCGCCGGATCGCTGGCGCGCCGCGCGTTGACAGCTCTTTCTCCAAGTATACGATCCCGGCCCATATCCCGCCGATGTCCGAAGCAGAGACCACGATCCGATCGGTATCCACTTCGCGTCTGAAGCTCCCTGCGTCAAGTGGGGCATCGCTCCTAAGAACAATCGTCCGGGGCGAGCGGTCAGTTACACGGATGCCGGATCGATCGAGATAGTCGGCCAAATCGGCGGCCGCCTCCTCCATGCCGGGAAAGTCCGCTTCGATTCGAATCTCCCATTCTCCGTCCAACCTGAGCTCTTCCCTTCCTATTACATTGCAACTGTCTAACGGAACGACGTTCCGGTGCGGATCCCTCCGATCGCGGCTGATCTTGTCTTCGTTCGCTTGCCGCAGACGGTCAGCGATTAGCAAAGAATTGTGCATCATAAGTGTTAATCCCTCCTCGATTGACTGCTCAAAACCATGCACTGTCGTCAAACGACGAATTGTCAATCTCCTTCATATCCGCGAACTCCCGATAGGAACGGTGGATATGGGCCCTCATGATCCCTTCCGCATAATCGGCATCTCTGCGATTCAGCGCATCAATCAATTCCCAATGCTGCTCGACTTCCTTCTGTTTGGTCGATGTGCTTCCCAGCATTCGGTTAACAAGAGCGATTTGAAACGAAATCGTCTTGTACATGTGAATCAACCTCTCATGTCGGGACAGACTGATAATCGATTGATGGATGTACAACGAATCTTTAAGCAAGGACGGCACCGAGTTGTCATTGAGTTTGGCTTCCATCGATTCATAGAACTCCTGCAGGTGCCGAATATCTTCATCCGATGCATTTTTTACGGCCAGACGAATTGCCAGCCCTTCGTAAACCGCCCGTAACGAATAGACCTCGAACACGTCCTTCATATGGAACGCGCGAACCAAAGGACCTTTGTTCGGAACGATCGTGACGATACCCTCTCCAGACAATAGGCGAATCGCTTCCCGCACCGGCGTCTGGCTTATGCCGAGGTCTTTGGCGAATTTCGTCTCGATGATCCGGTCTCCCGGATTTAATTCCCCGTCCAAAATTTGCTGTTTAATCAATTGCACTAGATCTTCGCTAATATTTTGTTTTTCCAAAATGATCTGTTTCGTGATATTCACGGCGCATTCTCCTTATATATAATGGATTATATATAATATATTCTACACTAAAAAAAATTGCAATAGTTAATTTTCAATTTGCTATCCGTCCAGCTTCTTTATCCAAGAGTAGAGCTGACGACGATTGACCTGATTCGCTTTGCACCAATGGGTTGCCTTTTCGCCACTTGCGTGAAATGCCGCGATACGCGCTTCCCATTTCATTCGAATCTCTTCTCTAGCCATAGAAAAACCCTCCTCTGATTGACTTCTGAGGAGGATTATCTCATAGCGTATTCGCGATTCGCTTGTACATGGACATGAATGAATACCATGAGTGGCGCGACAAAAACAAGTAACCATTTACGGGCAGCGAGATGAGATTTCACACATTAATATGGACTTGACCCATGCTTTGCTTACAGGTACGCAAAACGGACCTGCAGCGCGCCAGCACGACTATCAAAACAAAATACCGCTTCCCATTCGAAGAGGCCGAGCGCGGCTACGAAGGGTAAGCGGTATTTTTTTGTTACCGGCTGATTCGTTTCTCCATGCAGTAGCTGGAGTCGCAATCTACATATTCACCGAAACGTTCGATTTCGTAAAAGCCTTGCTTCCGGTAGAAGCCTATCGATTCGTACTGGGGCTCGCCCGTCTCGAGACGGAGGATCGTATGCCCCATCTCCGCAGCGCGATGCTCCAAGTACCCGTACACTTTGCCCGCAATGCCGGCCCTGCGCACGTCCGGCTCTACATAAAATCGCTTCAGCTCCGCGGTTCCGTCGTCGAGCCCTCGAATTCCGCCGCAGCCGACCGGCCGGTTCCCCAAAAAAGCGACGGCGAAAACCATCTCCCGCGTCGCCGGCGCCGACAAGTCGACGCCGAATATTTCGTCGGCCGGATACAGACTCGACAAATAATGATCCAGCTTCGCGATTAGCGCAAGAAGTCCTTCGTCGTCGCAAGGCACCTCCCTAACCGTTATCATTTGCTCCGGAGTAACCGAGTCTGATTCGGTTGCAACGGCCCTCTTCCCGACGGTTTCGAAACTTGCTCCGTCAAGCCTACTCCCATTGACATTCGCTGTCGGCTCCGTCATGTTCTTCGCCTTATCCACGTCTCATCCGCTCCTCGAACCAGTCGTAACCGAACCCGACCTGCTCCGGCTTATGCGAATCCGAACCGTAGACGCAAGCGATGCCTCGCCGCAAACATTCCTCGAGGAACCACTCCGGCACGTACGGCTTGCCGCAGGTCGGCACGCGAAGTCCCGCCGTATTGACATCGATGCCGACCCCGGTCGATTCCAGCAGAGGCAAGATCCCTTCTAAGCGGCGACGGATCAGCGTCTCTTCGATCGGTGGAAGCTCCTTGCTGAACTTCTCGATCAGGTTGATATGACCGATCCGCTTGCGCATCGGGAGCTTCGCCGCTAACTTAATCGCCTCTTCTACATGGTCGTGATATTCGTTCGCCACCCGATCCATCGTCCCGTAATGCGCCAGCAGATTCTTCCGGAAGTCTTCCGGCGTGAAGTCGATGCATCGCATGCCGCCGATGCCCGGCAAATAATGGACCGAATAAACGACATCCTCCAGCTCGCCGCCCCACCGTTCGAGCAGTTGTTCCGTGAACTCGGGAGCCCCCGGCAAATAGTCGATCTCGAGGCCGACGGCGATTTCGATTCGCCCCTCGTAGCGGCGCTTCATCTCTTTGGCGTACGCCAAATACTCCGGCATCTCTTCCATCGGCATGGCAAGCTCGTCCATCAGCTTCCGGTCGTCGATCCATCCCGCCGGCAGCGGAGGATGTTCGCTGATCGTGTAACGTTCGAATCCGAGCTCAATCGCGCGTTCGATATACAGTTCCTGCTCCGCGTCGCTTCCGTGATAACAGAAGCGCGTGTGCGTATGTCCATCCCATTTCAACATGTCTCGCAGCTCCTTCGCCATAATACTTCTCTCTACTATACTCTTATGCCTAAGCGTACCACGTGTCCGCCCCCCGGGTAAATTCCGTTTTCGCGACGATCGCCTTGAACGCGACAGCAATCGACGATCAAAATTCGACAGCATCGCGAAATCGACGGCGGAGGCTGTCAGCGCGAATGCAGGAATATTTTGCCGATGAAAAGGATTTCCGCGCGAGGATGTCGAATGTTCAGGGTTGAGCATGAATAGGTACTTAGTAGGAGGCCCCCGATGAATTGGTTATCCAAACAATTTACGTTCGTCATCATTCCCGATGCTAACCAGTCCGTTCAGCGGTTCCGGTTAAACGGGTTCATTCTTGTGCTTGTGCCGTCCGTTATCGCGCTGCTCGCCGTATGTTCCGCTCTGTTCATCATATTATTCGGCGGTAACATGTCGGAGATTAGGCATCTCAAAAAACAGCTTGCGGCATCCGAGTCCGGTTACGCGGAGACGCTGCAGGACAAAGAGAACCATATCTCATCGCTGGAAGCCGATCTGACCGCATTGTCTGCGCAGGCCGAGCAGATCGAAACCAAGATGAGCGAGATTACGGAGCTTGAGCTTCAATTGAAGAAAATCGCCGGCATCAAAGAGCCGGACGTACATATCTCTTCGGCGACGATCGAAGATGGCGAGGAAGGCGGCCAAGGCGGGGAAGAAATCGAACTTCCGGCGTCGGCCGAGCCGACCTCGCTAGCGAGCCAGACGGAGCAGGAATTCGTAGCTCTATCCTCCCGGATGGAAGCGTTAAGGCCCAGCCTCGAAGCGACAAAATCGGCTATGCTGAAATATAAGCAAATACTGGACATTACCCCTACGATTTGGCCCGCCGATAATCGGAAAATCACGTCAACCTTCGGCGTGAGGCGGGATCCCTTCTCCCGGCGTTCCGCTCTGCACGCAGGTCTCGATATCGGAGGCAACCGCGGCGATCCGATCTATGCGGCCGCGGACGGCGTCGTCACCTTATCCGAACGCGCATACCCGCAAGGCAATAACATTATTATCAATCATGGGCGAGGCATTGAAACCAGGTACATGCATTTGAACGAACGATTGGTGAAAGTCGGCGACAAAGTGAAGAAAGGCCAGCTGATCGGCGAGCTTGGCAATACCGGCCGCAGCACGGGACCGCATTTGCACTACGAGGTCATCGTGAACGGAACGCAGGTCGACCCCATGCCCTATATCCAAGAAGATAGAAAGGAACGTGAATAAACATGTTCAAGAATAAACCCGGCACAGGCAAAATCAATCCGGATACGACGGACACGCTCATCGGGGAAGGAACGATCTTCGAGGGCAAAATCAGATCCGAAGCAAGCATTCGCATCGAAGGCAGCATTATGGGGGACATCATGTCGAGCGGCGATGTCATTATCGGAGAAAACGGCGTCGCCAACTCCAACATCAATGCCAGGGACTTGATTCTGGCCGGCCAGCTGAACGGGGACGCCGACGTGCGCGGCAAGCTGACGATCAACTCGACCGGCGTGCTGAACGGCAACATCTCGGCCTCGTCGCTGATTATCGAATCCGGAGGCGTGTTCAACGGCAGCAGCAAGATGACGGCCGCCAAGCCCGAAGCCGTGCAGCCGATCAAAGCTTCGTCTTAAGCTGCGGAAGATAAGAAAACAAACTCTTAGATACCTTGATTTCAAAAAAAGCAAGCCGCCTCTTGATAAGGCAGCTTGCTTTTATTTAAGTTAACCCTTATTGCTTAAAACTTATAAGTTGTTGTAAATTCTGAGCGCGGTCACTTTACCGCTGGATACGTCATCCGAGGTAAAGCCGGAAACCGTGTTGCCTACTTTGAACTCTTTGCTCACGAGTTGTTCGGAGGCATCCTTCGTAATAATGCAAGTGAATCGGGATCCGGTATTTCCGATCCAGGGACAACACCGCCTGCAGGACCGTGTATTCCTCCCTCGTCAGATCGGACAGATTATCCGGCAGCGGGATTCGGTTTCGGAACCATCCCGCCTTCAGTCGGTTTTTGCTTTTATTAATCGCCGTTCGAATCAACCCAGCCTCTAGTGTTCGTCGCTTGCGAAGTCGGGAGAGGATTGCAAATAGGCCAGGAATACGTCCTGCGCCACTTCTTCCGCATCCGCGATGTTTTTGAGATAAGAGAACGCGATCTTGATCAAATTGTCCGAATAGTTGATCACGGCTTTGCGAACGGATTCATTGAGCTCAGGTCAATGACTCCCGCTTAACTATCATTTGAAGTGGGAGCTTGTAACTACCCGATCGTGCTATCGTCTTTAGCGACTCCGATCTTTTGTCGTTCAGAAGAACGTGGTGTTACATCCACGATAAGCATACGCCTACCGATGGGCAGATTGACAACTGCCCTGCAAGTCTAGCCATGCTAAACCTGCACCTTGAAGAAGGTACTCTTTTCCCTTCAAACACAGATTCATCGCGCCTACGCGGTCATCATTGCTTTCATAACCGCATGTCCGGCAACGAAAACGATGCTTTCGTTTTTCCCTGTTTTCTTTTGAGATATGACCACATAACGGACACGTCTGCGAGGTATACTTCGGATCGACTGCAATTGCTTTTGAGCCAGCAAGCGGCGCCTTATACTCTATCATTTTACGAAGTTGATAGAAGGCCCACGATACCGTCACATAACGATCCTTGAGCTTCGTCTTTTCTGTTGCGCGGCGGACACCTGTCAAATCCTCCAGCACGAACAACGTATTTGCTCCATACCTGGTAACGAGTGCCTTGCTGACCTGATGGTTTACGTCGGTCATCCAACGGTTTTCTCGTTCTCCGATTTTCTTCAGTCTGCGACGGGATGACGGCGTTTGTTTGCGCTGCAGCTCCGAACGCAACCGTTTGTAGTTTACTCGTTTTCGTTTCAGTGCCCTCCCCCGATAGAAAACCGTTTTGCCGTCGCTCCCATACGCCGTTGCGATAAAGTTGATGCCGAGATCAATCCCTGCCACCTGTTTGATGTCCTTGAGCTCAGGAACCTCCGTGTTCTTCGTCACCGGAATATGCAGAAACCACTTTCGCTTTTTGTACACCAGCTTGGCAGTGCCGAATGTCCAGGAACCGTCGAGATAGACTTCCATGCCTTTCGCTTCGAAGGGGATCTTGATCCGGCCTTGTAGCGTGTTGACGGAGAACAGCTGCGCCTTCAGCGAATAGTCCCTGTTCCAGACAAGATCATATTCCGGCTTTTTGAAGCGCACGAGCGCCCAAGCATACCCGTTGCTCCGAATCGCCTTGTATTTAGCAATGACGGTTTTCATCACCGACTGCGCCATTTGGGAGCGCAGGCCAATCATGCTTCGAAGGGTTTGATACGACATTCGGTGCAGGGCAGGCTGATTGAGTTCGCTCGTATCAAACACAAGGGCAGAGACGAGATTGCAGCCCTGGCGATAAGCAATCATAGTTTGGTGCAGCGCTTCTACTTGACTTTCCGTCGGTTTGATTTTTATTTTTGCAGTGACGGTTAAGATCATATGTTCGCCTCCATTTCTATGCTTAGTATAGCATATCGTGGAGGGCAAGAACATTCGAAAAATCGTTCAGGCTAGCGCCTGACGCCCATTCCTCCCCCGCTTGAAGAAGCGGGAGTATCCTGTGCGATTTTGATGAATCGTGCTGCACTTCATGTCCCCCTTTCACTATGAATACAACTAGGGAGCCCATTATTTTTCACGGGTCAAAAAAACTTTATCAGAAACCCGCCAAGGTCATCCTTGGCGGGCGAAACGCGATTTTAACAAAACTTTATATTCCTCTGACATTGCCAGTACACTTGGCGGGTACACTGGATTCTAACAAGGGCATGATCCCCGATCCATTCTAAGGAGGCAACCGCCATGAATCTTGTTTTTCGGAACGCGTTAGTCGTCTTGCTTGCTTCCGCAACCTTGCTCGGAGGCCTCTTCAATCCGCCTTACGTGGAGCCTGCCGAGGCGATTGCCGTACCGAGCATCGAGAAACTCGGCACAGGCGGCACCACTCAACAGATCGAGCCTCAACGCGCCGAGACGATTGCCTATTCGACAGACGGCGACACGATCGAGCGCGATGGGAAAACTTATGTCGCGCTCCGCGGCTACGTGGAGAACCTCGGCGGGCGGCTAACCTATAACCGCGAGACATCGTCCATCGATATAACCGTTGGCGTCGTTTCTTATTCTCTTCTTCTGGCAGAAGGCACGATCATGACGAACGGATACGAGCTGGAAGGCGACTATTTCGTCGAGAACGGCACTGCTTTCATCCATATCGAAACGGCCTTCGCCCTGCAAAATCATCAGCTTCCCCGCTCCCAAGCCTAACTCCTGTTGCGTTCCATCCACTTTACGCCGTAATCGACAAGCTCGCGCACCGGCATCAATCGAATATCCGCATCCCCCAGCTTACCGTGCTTAACCGCATCGAGCTCCTTCTCGAACGTTTCTCCGATGGAATAAAAATCTCCCGAATCATAGCCAACCTCATCGTACATGATCCATTGCCTATCGCCGTCCACGAGAATCGGCGCTCCTTGCTGACCGATTTCTTTGCTTGCATAATTAGCCCGATGCTCGGACAAGTGCAGCGACGTGTTGCGATTATGGCCAACCCCAAGCAAAAGCACCCAGCCGTCCAGCTCGTACAGCCTTGCCAGCGGCGACGCCTCTCCGAGTCCATGCTCCAAGGAATGATTCGCCGTAATCCAATTCGCATGTTTGCCGCGCGCGGCGAACGACAGCTGGGGATGGTTGCTGCGCAACGCTCCCGACTGCTTGCGGAAACATTCCGGTATGGCGCCCATCCCGCTTGTCGGCGTCAAGTCTGGCATGAACGGCGGCATCTCCTCGCGTATGACGGGCCACCACGATTCCGGCACCGGAGGATGCTGCCAGAGCGACGGCTCCGACAGATCCGAAGTATGCGTCGGCATGACGAGTGTCCCGTCGGCGCCCAATGCTTCCTCCAATCCCATAATAACGGCCGTCTCGCCGCCTACGATCCAGCGGTTCATCGACTTGAGCGAGGAATGAAGAAGCACGGTCATTCCTTTTTCTATGCCGATTATGGTCAATTGCTTCGCAATGACGGCTGCCGTTAATGGCATTTCGTTTGTATTTATGGACATGGCATTAATTCCCCTTTAATTGCATATACTACGTTTCACCTTATCATGCTCCGCCGACAACCGGAAGGTATTAATCGGTTTACAAAAAAACCATAGGTCCCCGCTCACTCGGGAAATACCTATGGTTTCGATTCGGAACGTCTATCGTTCCACGTTTCTATATGTAAGGCAGGGTACCGGCAGCCCGATTACAGCTGATCCGCGTTCTTCAAGGCATGCTCCCAGCTTGGGAAGTAGAACAGCGCGTTCCTCATAAGTTCGGGATCGCTTTGCTTCACTTGCTTCTTGCTCACTGATCCACCGGAAGTTTGCAAATGCTTGATCCGGCGAACGACTTCATCCGCGCCAAGTGTGAATTCCATGTCTCCACTCCTTTCCAAAGTTGGTCCCCGCTAACTAGTCTTTCTGTAATGGCATGTAATATACCCTAACACGCGAAAAAAAGCTCATTCCTTCCGCCCTCGCGGTCAGATCGGAATGAGCTTTTTGGTGCGCGGATTAGGCGGATTTCGCTTTCAGCAGCCCGCTCCGCTCAAGCTCCGCCGCCCTCTCCAGCAGCATGATTGCGCTAAGCTGCGTGCTGAGCGTTACACGTTCCGGAGGCGGCGAGCCCCAGTCGGTATGGAACAGCTGCCGGCCGGCGTCCCGGCCCTGATCCCACAGGCTGGTCGCGTTGGCGAGCAGCATCTCCTCGGCTGCCGAACGACCCGGCGCTTCCTTGGCCAGCTCCCCCAAATACCGCACGAGAATGCCCTTGAACAAGCCGCCGTCGCCATCGCCTTCGTCGGGAAGAAGTCCCGTCGCGGCATCCGTCAGCTCGGCTCGCGCGGCGTCGGCGGTCCGGATCGCGTCGCGAAGGTAACCTTCGTCCTTCGTAATCCGGAATAGCTCCACGCTCGCGCCAATGTACACGCCTTGGCAATACGTAAACTTCCAATCTTTGTCGATCGAGCCGTCGCCGGTCCGATTCATGCCGTCCCAGACGAAGCCGCTGTCCGGATCGACCAGCTTTTCCTTCTGCCATTCATAGATTCGAAGCGCCCACGATAGGTCTTCTTCCCTGCCGAATTGTCGGTAGAGCCTTGCCGCCAGGATGACGGCCGGCGCGTTGGCCGGCGTATTCTTGTAGTCCAGCTGCGACTTCTGCCAGGCAATGCCGCCGCCCATATGATCGTTCCAGCCCGTCCGTATGTCTTCCCACAAGATCAGCGCGGCTTCCTTGAACCGATTGATGCCCGTGGCCCCGTAAGCGCGCAGCCAAGCGATAGCCATCCATTCCATATCGTCGTACAGCTCGTTCGGGAACG
Source organism: Paenibacillus sp. LHD-117 (assembly GCF_030929555.1). GTDB lineage: Bacteria > Bacillota > Bacilli > Paenibacillales > Paenibacillaceae > Pristimantibacillus. Next base: position 99,827 of record NZ_JAVFVT010000010.1, read on the forward strand.
CCCCCCCGTTCCTCTTCAGCAAACCGTCATACAATTGCTCCAATCGGTAGACGTAACCTTTGTCGCGCGTGCGGAGATAGCCGTCCGCCAGCGCGTCGACCGCATGCGCCATCCACCAATAGTGGAAAATCGTATTGCATTCCCCGTTCGGGCAAGGCGTCTCGATATTGTACAAGTTGATTTGGCCGTTCCAAAATTCAATGTCTAGCGCTGTTTGGGCAATTCCTGCCCGATTGCTCCATTCCATGTCTCCCACTCCCTTGCTCCTGCTCTATTACATCTTCTATAAGAGGTAGTTCAAAAAGTCCAATTTTGATCACGAGGTATCTCAAGAAGCCTATTCGACATCGAATCTTGAACTCAGCCGGAACTTCCGGTGCTCACGTAGCTTCTAGCTACGCTCCGCTCCTCATTTCCTAGCTTCTTCCAATCTTCTCGGTGCTGAAAACCGGACTTTTTGAACATCTACTATAAGAAATGCCATCAAACCCACGCTTGTTACTTCGTCGAACCTACGCTTTCCAGCCGCGCCAATTGCTCCAGCAGCATCATCCCGCTAAGCTGCGTGCTGAGCTGGACGACCTCGTCGGGCGTCTGCGCCCACGAGTTGCTGAACAGCGCCGCGTCCGCGCCCTTGCCGTATTCCCATAGACTGTCGCCGTTCGTCTCCAGCATCTCCGCCAGCTTCTTCGAGACGGCGTCGTCCGGATCCAAGGCAATCAACTCGCCCATGTACCGTACGAGCACGCCTTTGAACAGCGCCCCGTCGCCTTCCCCTTCGGACGGAAGCATGCCCGTCGCCGGACTGGTGAACGCCTCCCCGAGATGAGCGGCCGTCTTGCGGGCATCGGCTAGGTAAGCTTCGTCCTTCGTCGCCTTGTACATCTCCGCTCCCGCTCCGATATAGACGCCTTGGCCGTAAGTGAACTTCCAATCCTTGTCGATCGAGCCGTCGCCTGTGCGATTCATGCCATCCCAGACGAGCCCCGTCTCCGGATCGACGAGATGATCCTTCTGCCAGCGGTATATTTTCTCCGCCCATGCCAGATCGTTCGGAGCCCCGAACCGCTGGTATAACCTCGCCGCGAGAATGGCGGCAGGGGCATTGGCCGGCGTATTCTTGTAATCGAGCTGCGTCTTGCGCCAGGCGATGCCGCCGCCCATCTCCTCGTTCCAACCGGTTTGAATATCTTCCCACAGCACGAGTGCCGCTTCCTTGTACCGCTCGTCTTCCGTGGCGTCGTAAGCGCGCAGCCAGGCGAGCGCCATCCACTCCATGTCGTCGTAATACTCGTTCGGGAAGACGCCAGCGTTGCGGTCCAAAATCCCTTGGTACAGCTTCCCTAGCTGGTCTGCGTACTTTTTGTCGCCTGTCCGCTCGTAGCCGTCAACCAGTACGTCGACCGCGTGCGCCAGCCACCAGTAGTTGAACGGGTCGGTGCATAGCTGCAGCATGCAAGGCGATGCGTTATTGTAGAGCCCTCTGCCGTCGTCCCAGAACGACGTTTGGAATTGCGATTGCGCTTCTTCGGCCCGCTCGGCCCAGATGCCGGATTCCTCCCCGAACGTCTGGCGAAGGAGACCGCTCTGCCAAACCGCCAGAACGGCGACGGCCGCGATCGCGGCCGCAGCGATGAGCTTGATCCGATTTGTTTTCATTCGTCCTCCAATTAAAGTCCGGAAATGCGGTCCAGATTCAAATAGTTGTTATTCCCTTTGGCGCTGTCGTAGCCGATGACGATCGTGTTATGGCCGGCGTTCAAGCTCACGTTCAGCGTAACGGTATTCCAGCTCCCCCATCCTCCGGTTCCGCCGAAAGCAAGATTGTTCGCCACGACCGTTCCGTTCACCGATACATACCTGCCCGCGTTGCCTGCGCCCGCAGCGTAGCGGATCGTGACCGTCCGCGTGCTGGCCGAATTCTGGTTCACATGGAACGTCACGTACGAACCGCTGCTGTTCCACCCCGCCAAGTAACCTCTCGCGCTAAATCCCGCATGCGTGCTTTCGGAGATGATCGCGCCAGTCTTGCGCGCGTTCTCCGCCTCGTACGTCCCGTTGCCCGCGATGTTGCCCGTGTAATTGTCAGCCGGCGTAAACTGCAGGATCGAAGCGCCCGCTGCCGCCGCAAGACTCTGCACGTAACCCGATCCCGTCGGCGCCGTCCAGTCGCTGCCGATGACGTTATCCGACGTCCTGCGGTGGTTGAATGCCTGCGTTGCATTCTGCTGCAGGAAATTCAGGTAGGAGGCATTGCCCGTCGCGATGCGCAGCTTATTCAAGTTTCGCGCGAAAATCATTTTGAAACCGGCCGCGTCGTTCTCTCCTTCATATAAGAGCGAATAGGACAACGTCATGTTCGAGATGACGTAATTCGCCGCGTTGTTCGCGTCCGTCAAGTAGCTCGCCGTTCCGGTCGCTTGATGCATCGCGAGTGCCGCGCCGAGGAAGGTGCCGTAGTTGTAGGTGAAATCCCAATCCACCACCGTGCCGCTGCCGGTGCCTTCCACGTGGTCGTTCACTTTGCTGCCCGAGATCAGCCGGCTTTTGATCCAGTTATAGATATTCTGCGCCTTGGTCAAATACGTATTGTCGCCCGTCGCGTTTTTCAGCTTGATGGCCGTCATGACCATCGGCGCGTTCGTCGCGATGTTCTTCTGAGGCGATGTGCCGTCCCGCTTCCACCAGATGCCGCCGCCGTACGTACTGTCATAGTAGTTGTAAATCTCGTTGAACAGAAACCACGCCCGGTTGCGGTATTCGTCCGTCCCCGTCAGCTCGTAGGCCCTCATGCAAGCGAGCGCCCACCAGCCCAGATCGTCGTTGAAGTCATTGGCGAGCATGTCCGGATACTTTGCGTTAAAGCCGGCGTACACATCGTCGATCATCGTCCGGTACGTCGCGCTGCCCGTTCGTTCGTATGCATCCATGACCGTCTCCCACAACTGCGATTCCCACCAGAAATCAGTGTACAATCCGCCGTTCGGACCGTGCGCATGCTCCGGATGGACGAGATGGTCGCTATTCGTATAAAAATATTTGGCCGACGCGTCGTAAAAGGTATTAATGAAACCGTTCATCGCCGTATCGGCGTTCGCGGACGTAAAGGCTTCAGCCTTGTTGCCGCCCGCCGCCAATCCCGGCAAGGCCAGCGACACGGCGATCAGAACGGCCAGCCACCTCTTCCCCTGTTTCCATTGCTTCTTCATTACATGCACCCCTTCGCCAAACGAAATGGTGAAGCACTTGCCGTTCGTCTACCCCTTCACGCCGGTAAACGCGATGCCTTGGACAAAATATTTCTGCAGCAGCAGGAACAGCACCAGAATCGGCAAAATCGCGATCAACGCGCCCGCCATCATCGGTCCGTAATCCGTCTGGTAGTTATACGAGAACGCCTGCAGGCCCATCTGGATGGTAGCTTTCTCAGGATCGTTCAGGACGATCATCGGCCACAGGAAGCTGTTCCACCCCGCCTGGAACGTGAAGATGCCGAGCGTCGCCAGCGCGGGTTTCGTCAGCGGCAGGTAGATGTTCCAGAAGATGCGGAACTCCTTGCAGCCTTCAATCCTGGCCATCTCCATCATGTCCGAGGGCAGCGTCAAGAAAAATTGCCGCATGAAGAATACCGCAAACGATCCCGACGCCCCCGGCAAAATAATGCCCCAGAACGAGTTCAGCAAGCCGTTGCCGCCGCCTCCGAGCAGATCGTTGCCGCCGATAAGCGGGAAATGCTTCAGCACGTAGAAGCTCGGAATCATCGTGACGATGCCCGGAATCATCATGGCCGCGAGAAGAACCCGGAACATCGCCTTATTGCCCCGGAAATTCAGCTTCGCGAACGCGTAGCCGCTAATCGAGCCGAAGAACAGGTTTGCCAGTACGCCTGCTACGGCAAGTACAAGCGAATTCCAGAAGTAGAGCCCGAACGGCACCGTCGTGAACGCCTTCCGGTAATGCTCCAGCGTCACTTCCGACGGCAGCCAGCGGATCGGGATCGAAAAAATTTCGTCGCTGGGCTTCAGCGAAGTCATAAGACTCCAGAAGAAGGGCAGGAACATAAACACCGCGATCAGGATGCTCACCGCGTAGAACAGGATCTTCCCCGTCAAGACGCGGGCCGGATAGGAAATGACCGGGGATGCGGATAAAGCGGTCGCGCTTCGGTTCGATGGTTGTGTCTTCATGCCGTCCCCTCCTATACGATCGGTTCTTCCGATTTGTTAATGCGCATGTTGATGAACGAGAAGATGAGAATGGCCACGGCCAGGATGAACGCCTGCGCGGAAGCGTACCCCATCTGCAATTGGTTGAAGCCTTGCTGGTAGATGAGGTAGACCGGCGTCTTCGTCACGTTGCCCGGTCCGCCCTGCGTCAGGACGAACGCCTGGTCGAATAGCTGCAGCGCCCCGATGATCGACATCGTGCTCACGAGGAAGGTCGTCGGCCGAAGCTGCGGCCATGTAATGTAGCGGAAGCGGTCAAAGGCGGTTGCCCCGTCCAGCTTCGCCGATTCGTACAAGTACTCCGGAATACCTTGCAAGCCGGCGATATAGATGATCATGTTGGAGCCGACCGACTGCCAGAGCGTGACAAGGATGATCGACAGCATCGCCGTCTCCGTCTGAGCGAGCCAAGCCGGCCCGATGATGCCGAAGTAGCTCAAGATGCCGTTGACCAAGCCGAATTCGGGATGCAGCAGCCAGATCCATACCGTGGCGGCGGCTACGGCGGACGTCAGCGTAGGCAAATAGTTCATCGTGCGGAACAGCTTGACGCCGATTCGCTTGAAGTTCATGAGCATGCCGAGCAAGAGCGAAATCATGATGTTGAGCGGTACAAAAATGATCGAGTAGTAGAACACGTTTTTGAACGTCTGCCAGAACAACGCATCGTCGACGAGGCGCTTGTAGTTGTCGACGCCGACGAAGTCCATTCGGCTGACCACGTCGTAATTGGTGAAGCTGAGGTACAGCGCCATGACGACGGGCACGATCGTAAACGCGAGAAATAGCAGCATCGTCGGAGTAATGAACAGATATGCCATCTTCTCTTGATGGCGGTTTAATTTGCCGATGGAAGCCAAGCCGGTTCCCTCCTTGCGGTTGCTAGGAACGGGGCAAGGGAGGTTGCCCTCCCTCGCCGCGTCCGATTCGTATTCGATTCGTGCCGGTTACTTCACTTCCGCATTGTCCGCCAGCAGCTTGTCGCCTTGCGTCTGCGCCTTGCTAAGCGTGTCTTCCAGGCTTTGTTCGCCTTGCTGGAACAGCTGGAGATTCGGGATCAGGCCGTCGTTCTCCATGACGGAGTAGCCGGGATGCGCCGGACGGATCTTCGCGAATTCGAGCGTCTCCATGAACGGCTGCCAGAACGGATCGTCCTTGAAGAACGGATCCTCAAGCGCTTCCTTCAGACCCGGCATGTTAAGGCTTGTTTTCGCCCAGAGCAGCGCGTTGTCCTTGTTCGCCGTCCACCACTTGATGAACTCCCAAGCCTCTTCCTTATGTTTCGCACCTTCCGGAATGACGAGGCCGAAGCCGCCCATGACGCTGCCCTTGTCGCCGTTGGGACCTGCCGGCGGCGGAACGATGCCGAAATCGAGGTCCTTGCCGTATTTCTTGTACGTGCTGAGCATCCACGGTCCCGTATACTGCATCGCCAGCTTGCCGGTGACGAAGGCGTCCGTGCCTTCGCCGAGGCCTTGCTCGAAGCCGACTTTATACACTTTATCCTCGTTCAGAAGCTTGTTCCAGAACTGCAGCACCGACTTGCCTTGCTCGCTGTTGAAGCCCGTTTTCGTGCCGTCCTCGGACAACATCGAGCCTTCCGCCTGCTGCAGATACATATTGAATAGTCCGTTGTCGCCCAGCGAGAAGCCGGCCACAAGATAATCGTACGTGCAGGCATCGTCGCTTGGCCTGAAGCCCGACCAGGTCATGCCGGTGTAGGCGGTAGGGCTGCCTTTGCCCGCTCGCGGCAGCGTATCCGTCTCCGGACAATTCAGCCGCTCGAACGTGTAGGGAGAATTCGATTCGTGATGCTGCTCGGTGCGCCATAGTTCCAAGATCGCCGCCGCAGCAGCGCGGAACGTTTCGTCGAAATGCGACGTTCTGCAGGTGTTCCTCCATAGCAGATAGCTGAGCTGAATCGGATAACATAAGGAATCGATCTCGTATTTCCGCTCCCATAACCAAGGGCTCATCTCGGTCAGATCCCCTTGATGTCCATTGCCGCTCGGAGAGTCGTTGAACGCGTTCGCGTACGGATCGATCAGGATGCAATCGAGCTGTCGCCGCGCGAGTCCGGCGATCATTTCGGCCAAGTCCTCGTCGACCGCGGCCGGCACAAGATACGGTCTCACCTGCGCCGCGGAGTCCCTAAGCCACATGGCCGGAATGTCCCCCGTGATAACGAAGGTCGTGCCGTCCTCCTTTCGTTCGATCGTCGTCTGCAGCGTATTGATATAACAATTTTCGAACATCCCCGCGATTTTGTTTTCATGACCCAATTGCTCCGATACGTTCTGGATAATGGATAAAATGGAAAAGGGCGTTTGTGGAGACGTTTGTTTCAAGCTGCCACCTCCGTGATGGTGATGAATTGCTTTCGATTTCGTCTTGCGGCTTCGGATATAAACCGCTTACATTCCCGATTATATGGGCATGCAACTAATATGTCAATATGTAATTTGTAAATATACATATACCAATATGTCTATTAAACTAATTGATATAATATTATATGACAAAATTCGCGTTTCTGGCCTGCACCAGTTGGCGTGACGGACTCAATCGTCTATGCTCGATAAAAAAAAATAAACGATGGCCTCGAAATCATCGTGCCATCGTTTATATAACCCGCCTTGCTAATTCGCGCGTACCTTGGCCTTCGCCGTCGAATTCCCGATGATCAGCTCGGCATCAAGCAGGACCCGATTCGGCATCGTTTCGCCGTCTCGCAGCTTCAGCACATGCTCGAACGCGAGGCGCCCCATCTCCTCTTGATTTTGCCGAAGATGCGTGAACGGCTGAAGCCCGTTCCGATACGGGCTGTCGAAACAAATGATGGAGATGTCATCCGGCACGGATAACCCCATTTGTTTCACCGCTTCCGCAGCAAGCAGCGCCATGTTGTATTCGGTGGCGAACAACGCCGTAATATGCGGGTGCCGGCTCAAATGTTCTTTCATTTTCTCGATATCCTTGCGTTTGTTCTCTTCCACGTATGCGGTCGGCAGCGTCGACGTGATGTCCTGGATCCAAATATCCCGGTCGACGACGATGCCCATCTCCGCGTGCGCCTGAACGAATCCTTCGATCCGATCCTCGATCGCGGTCGTATCCATCGGCGGAGGCGTAAGGAACGCGATATGTTTATGCCCAAGGTCGAAGAGATGATTCGTCCCTTTAACCGCTCCCGCTACGTTGTCCGAGCAGATCGAACCCGCAGACAACCCCTTCAAGTGCCGATCGACGAGCACGAAAGGGAATTTGTCGATGACGAGCTTCAAAATTTCGGCGTTAAAATACTCGCCCTGCGCGGGGAATATGATCAGCCCGTCGACGCCGAGCTCCAGCAGCCCTTTGATCGATTCCTCTTCGTTCGCCGGAATGCCGAACGATCTCCGAAGGACGAGGTAGGAATCGTGCTCGCGGGAAGCTTGTTCCATCCCGTACACGAGTCCGGTACCGTAAGCGTCTCCGAAATCGGTCATGACGAGCCCGATCAACCTTCTGCTTGCCGTCCGGCGCTGCTTCGGCAGAGACGCGGCGGCGTTCGAAGCCAGCGCTCCCGCGCGGCCTGGCTCCGCAACAAATGATCCCCTACCGGGCTGCCGCACGATATAGCCGTCCATCGCGAGCAGCTCCAGCGCCTTCTTGCTTGTAATCCGGCTTACCCCAAACTCGTCGCCGAGCTCCTTCTCCGAAGGCACACGATCCCCAACGGCATACTTGCCTGCTTTAATTTGATCGCGCAGCGCTTCGAATATTTGTTCATACATCGGCTTCGACCCCGAATCGTTCGCCATCCGGTACTCCTCCTCGTCCAATCGCCATATCTGATTTATATACTAATATATCATGATATATATAGTTTGTGAATAGCGCGCATCGAACGTACACTTCGGCTCATATAAAAAAGCGCGGCTTCTCATAAGAGAAACCGCGTTCGATATCGCCTACTACTTAATCCGATATTCGTTGAACAGCTCCGGAATGATTTCCGTCGAAGCGCCGGGCATTTCCGGAAGCACGTAGTACCCATTTTTGACGGTAGCCGGCTCCACGAAAATATGCCTGATCCATGGGATATACTCCAGCATGATGGCTCCTTGCGTAGACGCGACCAGATGCTGGTGAATCTGTCCCATATCTCCGACATGCGGACAGATCGGCACGTCGTAAGACGCGGCAAGTCCGGCGACTTGAAGCCATTCCGTAATGCCGGCGACCCGCGTCACGTCGACTTGGCAATATTCGATCGCGCCTTGATGGATATAGTCTCTAAAGGCGTATTTATTGTAGACATGCTCGCCTAACGCGATCGGGACGTTCAACTCGTCGGCCAGCTTCTTATGTCCCATAATATCGTCCGGATTGAGCGGCTCCTCCAGCCAGAACAGGTCGAATTCCTCCAGCTTCTTTCCCCATGTCATAGCCGTATTGATGTTCCATTGCTGATTGACGTCGATCATGAAGATCACGTCGTCGCCGATGGCTTGGCGAACCGCCTTGCATCGGTCGTAATCCTCTCGCGGGTCGGTCTTGCCGACTTTGATCTTAACGCCGGTGAAGCCTTGCTCCACAATTTCCGTAACGTCCTTGATCAACCGTTCTTTGCTCCAGTTCAACCATCCGCCGTTCGTGTTGTAGGCTTTGATTCCCTTTGATTTGGCCCCGCCGAGATATTGCCAGAGCGGCTTGTTCGATGCTTTCGCCATGATGTCCCATAACGCGATATCAACCGCGGCGAGCGCCATATGCGTAACGCCCGCCCTGCCAATCCAATGCATTTTGCCGAAACGCATCTCGTTCCATAGTTCTTTGACCATAAACGGATCTTTCCCGATCAATAGCGGAGCATAATACTTCTCGATCGTATCGACGATCATATCGTCGCCTTCCGCGCAGGTACCCGTGTAGCCGTAACCTACGAAGCCTTCATCCGTGTAAATGCGTACGCCGGCAAGCCCCCAGTGGGTAGCTGCGTTAATCGCATCGGTAATCGGGGGCGTAATCGGGACATGCAGGACAAATGTTTCTACTTTTGTAATTTTCATGAGTTCCAGCTCCTTAACGTTGTATGTATTAGTAACCTAGCGAAGCTCCGCCGTCGACGGGAAGCGCTACGCCCGTAATGAAACCGGATTCATTTCCTGCCAGGAACAACACGGCTTGCGCCACTTCTTCGGCGGTCGCAGGCCTGCCCAATGCGTGCATGTCGTTCAAGATCTGCACCGTTGCTGCCGGATCTTCCTGTTCCTGAGTCCATTGCTGAAGCAGCGGCGTACTAACGCCCGCGGGACAAATGCAGTTGACGCGAACGCCGTACGGCGCGTAATCCAAGGCAAGCGACTTTGTCATAGCGACGATTCCGCCCTTCGTTGCCGCGTACACGGGATTCATCCTTTGACCGACGAGGCCGTTCAGCGAAGCCATATTCACGATTGTTCCGCGCGTATGTTTTAGCTCCTGGATCGAATGTTTAGTCATTAGAAATACGCTTTTTAAATTCACATTGATAATCCGATCCCATTCTTCCTCTTGAAACTCTTCCAGAAATTTGGGCATGATCGCTGCCGCATTGTTTACAACGATATCGATTCTGCCGAATCGTTCCGTTGTCTTTTGGATGAGTCCGCGAACCGCCTCTTCCTTGGATACGTCGGCCGCAATAGCGACGATGTTGGCTCCTGTCGATTGCAATTGTTCTACAAGCCGCGCAGCTGCTTCCTCATTCACATCCGCAATAACGACATTCGCCCCTTGCGAGGCGAATAGGCGGACAATCGCTTCGCCTATCCCCGATCCGCCTCCTGTAACGATAGCCGTTTTCCCGACAAAACGCATGTCGCACACCTCTATCCATTATCGTGAATCATACACGATTTATGATAACAAACGACCTTCAAGCTGGCAATATCTTTTTTGGGTCAATTTCACTTACCGGCCCTTTCTATTCTCTTCGCGGTATTCCCGCGGGGAAAGTCCGGTTAGCTTTCGGAATAGCTTCGAGAAGTAGTGCAAGGACGAGAAGCCGTGTTTGTCCGCGATTTCGGTAATCGATAAATCCGTAAGCCTGAGATCCTCTTTCGATCGATTGATTCTGAACTGGATGACGTATTGGGCGGGCGATATGCCGGTCGCTTGTTTGAACAGATCAAAAAAATAACCGCGGCTGATGCCCAAGTCGTTATAGTAGGCTCCTAGCGGTTGAACCGCTCCTTGTAATAAATCGAAATCCAATCGCTCGATCATCTTGGACATGCGAGGATTCGGGATATGTTCTTCCTTCAGAGCAAACGTTAGGAAAAATTCGATAAAAGCCTGAAAGCTGCTTTGGATTTTCAAACTTCGCATATACGTTTTCTCGTCTGTAAAGCGATTATCCGTATAAAATTTTTCGAAATGATCGATCCAAAGTTTCGGCTTATCTACTTTGAGATGCACGGGGATTTCATACGGAAATGCCGGGCCGATCAAACCAGGTACCAGCGTTGCTTCATCAAAACAAATATGGCTAGGATGATTGAAGTAATCCTGGCGATCGAAGAAGGACCAATCGAAATAACAGCAGACGTGGACCATCGGATCCCCGGCGTCCGCAACCCAATGATGCAGTTGCCCCGCAGGCATGTAGACAAGGGAGCCCATCGTCGTTTCGTAAGATTGACCGCATGTGCGCAGCATGCCTTTCCCCTCGCTGATTAAATAGAGGGAGGAAGCATAACAGATTCGATTGTTGCTAACCTGCCCTCTGGAGAACGGATAGCGGGTTGCATAATAAAGATACGGGTGCATGTTTGCGAAGTTCATCTATAGCGACCGCCTTATATCGAAATATTTTCACACATGATATGACGATTGTACAAATAAATGACGATTCTGCAAATACAAAAAAAGCCCGCTGTTGTACGATCAGATTGTGATGAACTCGATTTTGAAGGAGGATTTGCGATGATCGACAGCAACTACTTATTGACGGATGAACAAATGGTTCAATTTATTACCAAAGGTTATCTTGTCCTGCACAACGAATTGCCTGGGCAGCTTCATCAAGGCATCATGAATCAAATCCACCATGTTATGCATAACGAAGGGAATCCCGGCAACAACATTCTGCCACGCGTACCGGATATCCAACAAGTGTTTGATACACCGGTCGTCAAGGGAGCCCTGAGCAGCGTACTCGGCCCGGATTACTACATGCATCCTCATCGTCATTGCCATTACAATCAACCGGGTAATGGATCGCCGGGCGGCGGACAATGGCACAAGGACGGCTACTGGTCTTCCATGCGCAGCCATCGTCCTTGGTGGGTCATGCTCTTCTACTATACCCATGATATTACCGAAGAGTTAGGTCCGACTGCAATCATGCCGGGGACTCAATACTACGAGAAGTTTATCGGCAAACGAGGGGAGACGCTGCTGCCTACCGGCAAAGCGGGAACAATGGTGCTCGTCCATTTCGACTTATGGCATAAAGCTTCGCTTAACGTATCGCAGTTAGATCGTTATATGCTCAAATTCCAATTCGTCAGATTAAGCGCGCCTGAATTCCCTAGCTGGAATCATCAAAACAAAGAGATGATCGTGCCGGACGGCACGCCCGCCCTTCATTTGAATTTATGGCAAGATGTTTGGAATTGGCTGCGGGGAGAACGTTCCTCGAACCAAGATCACGACACTGCCGCGATGGATGAACGTATATCTGCATCGGCGCTAGGCGATCAATTAAATGATCCAGTGGAAACGACCGCGTTAAATGCAGCCTACGCGCTTGGTCAGCTTGGTGATGAAGGCATCGCAATTCTGATCAAACATATCAAAGGTGGATCCAACCAAACGGCGGAAAGGGCGGCATATGGCCTGCAGAGCGCCGGTATTGAAGCGATTCCGGAGCTTCTTCACTGTTTGACGCATATAGACGAGAGACGCAGGGCGCTCGCGATTTTCGTGCTTGGCATGATCGGATCACCTGAAGGCGGTGTCATGTCCGCACTAATCTCAAGCCTGAATGATGAGAGCGAATGGGTGTGCCGGAATGCAATTGAGGCATTGGGGCAGCTCAGGAATCCCGATCGTCAGGCTGTATCGGCGCTAGCCAAATGCTTGAAAGAATCGGTTCTAAGCGAATCCGGCGATGCTTCCGAATTGTCTGCGCCGAACGAATCCAATAAGACCTTCGCCAATCATCAACCTTATATTATGAATAAAATCGGTTATACCGCTGCGCTTTCGCTGCTGCGCATCGGCAAAGCTGGAGATATGCTGGAAGTGGTCAACTCGCTCGAGACCGCTTTGTTTAACAGCAAGGACCGTTATGTCAGAGCTTATGCAGCGGAAGCACTCACGCATCTGCGCTCCAAGGAAGCGGTTGATCTGCTGATTCGCTATTACCGTTCCTCCCGTTGGTGTCCGGATACAAGCAAGGCCAGCACCTTCTAACGTACCGCCAATAATCAATTTTCAACATCATAGCCGAAAAACAAAAGGCAGCCGCTAAGTTCAGCGAGCTGCTTTTTTTTCAATGGATCCCCATTCGCATTTATGAAAATAAACTTCGGGTTCGCAAATGTGAACGATCCAAATGGTTCAGCAAGGCATGTTCCGCGTCCTGAACATTTTTGGATGCCAAACAACGAACAACCTCCATATGCTCCTTCCATTCCTCTTCCAAAACGCGTTGATTCATCTCCTGATGAACCGCCAATAAATATCTCTGGATTCTTTGGATGTAGGCTTGAATCAGTTCTTTTAGGGATTGGTTTTCGCAATAGTCAAGAATGAGACCATGCAAGTTTTGATTCATTTCTGCAATAAACTCGATGCTTCCAACCAGATCAGTCGTATGTTTTCCAGACAGCATGCTCATTTCGGATTCCAATTTGCTTAACAATGAATCGGGAATGCGCAAGGCGGCTTTCCGAATGGCTAAACACTCAAGTTCCTTCCTGATCTCGAATATTTCGTCAAGCTCCTGCAAAGTCATTTCCATTGCGTACATGCCTTTGAAGGGCACGACGCTTACCAATCGCTCGGAAGCTAATCTGGACAAGGCTTCACGGATGGGAATATTGCTAACCTCAAATTCACGGGCCAATTGATCGATATTGATTTTTTCTCCGGGGGCGATCTGATGATTCAAAATTTGTTCCTTTAAGAGCGAATAGATTTCATCAGTCAATACATAACGGTTTAACCCTTTTTTCAAGATCTTCTCATCTCCATCGATCATATAATCGTGCACGATTTATCCTTCTATTCTACGCGAGCAGAGTGGATTCCTACAAGAAGATGCTGGGATAATCAAAATCTGAATAGAACGCTAGTATGAAAAAAAGGCACGGTCCTCTTCATTTTGGATGGACGGTGCCTTCTTTCAAATTAGAACGCGAAGTAGATAAACGTGCTCGCTTCTCCGTTCATGAGCAGCATGAGCAGCCCGATCGCGATAGCGGCGTAGACCGCGCCGCGGACAATTGATGGCACGGTCATCTCCCAGGCGAGCGACCAACGCTTGAAATGTTTCACCGCGACGGACTCCACGATGTGGAGCAAATACAAGCCTGCCGCGACGGCAAGCAGCATCAGCGTCTCTTTCGTAAACGTCACGCCGCCGAGCAGCGTCATCTGCTTCAGCATGTGGACAGCGTCGGCCCAGCTGTTTGCCCGGAAGAATACCCAGCCGATGACGGTGAGGTGGAAGAACACCGCGATGGCCAGCACCTTGTACAGCCAGTTGCGCTGCAGCTTCTGCCAGCCGAGCTTCTTGATGCCTTTGCCGTACATTCGGTGCGCCGCCGACAACAAGCCGTGATAGAAGCCCCAAATAATAAATGTCCAAGCGGCGCCGTGCCATATGCCGGAGATCGTCATGGCGGCGATCAGGTTGACGTAAATGCGCCAGTTCTTGACTCGCGAACCCCCGAGCGGAATGAAGACATAGTCGCGAATCCATTGCGACAGCGTAATATGCCACCGCCGCCAGAATTCCGTCGAGCTTCCGCTCAGGTACGGCGTCTTGAAGTTCAAGTCGAGCCGCAGGCCGAGCAGGAAGCCGATGCCGACCGCCATTTCGCTGTAGGCCGAGAAGTCGAAGTAAATCTGGAATGCGAACAAGTACGACGCAACCCACGATTCTACGCCGTTCAGCGTCTGCGCGTTGTTGAAGTACTCGTTGACGTACGGCGCGATCTTCTCAACGATGACGACCTTCTTGACGAGGCCGAGCAAGATAAACGCCAGACCTAGCTTCACGCGCGGCGTACGGAAATGAATAGACGCAATGTTCCGAAGCTGCGGCAGGAAGTCGCCGCCCCGCAGGATCGGACCCGCCGCGGAATGCGCGAACAGGGAGATGAACACCCAGAACTCGAACAGCGAGCGGCTTGGCTTCAGCTTGCCCTTATACACGTCCACGAGGTATGCGATCAGCTGGAAAGAGTAAAACGAGATGCCGATCGGCAGCGCGATCATCCGGTCGTCGAACGCCGTCCCTTGCAGCGACAACGTAAACCCGAGCATCCGCTCGATATTTTCAAGCAAGAACATGGAATATTTGAAAAAGACCAAATTGCCAAGTACGACGACCAGCCCCGCGACAAGCGCCAGCTTGCCGTTCCTGCCCCCAAGAAACTTCGAAATCCCGTACACGGCAGCAACGATTACGCCGAACAGCAGGAAATAGCCAACCCCCGCGTAAGCGTAGAACGCCGCGTTCGCGATGGCGAGCACAAGCATGCGGCCGCGCGGGAATAAATAATAAAGCGTGAATACCGCGATCAGAAACAACAAAAACGTCGGTGAATTAAATAACATGCGCTAAGCCCCCTTACCCGTCCAGGTGTCCCATACGAAACGGGCAAGCAGCTCATTGCCTTCTTTCGTCAAATGCACGTGATCGGTAAATAAATTCGGATCGATCTTATCCTGCATGATCAAGTAAGGAGAGCCGAGTCCTTGCAGATACGTCTCGATCTTCTCCGTGTTGTCCACGTAACCGGGATCCGTCACTTCCTTCTTCGACAACTCGCCGTTGCCGCCGGACACGAAGACAAGCAGGCGCTTGCCTTGCTGGTGCTCGGAGATCTTGTTCATGAAATAGACGCCCCAGTTGCTCTCGTCCATCACGAACGGCGTCGGATCGAAGAAGCTGAGATAAGACGGATCGGTCAGCCATTTCTCCGAAAATTGTTTCTCGTTCCACGTGCGTGGATCGCCGAGCAGGTCCGTCCCTGCCTTCTTCTGCTCCCAATACGCCGGAATCACTTCCTTGTACATCACGACAGGAATGTTGTGAAAGAGCTTGTCCAACGCCTTCTCTTCTGCGTACTTCCAGCCTTCTTCATATTCGAAGCCGATTCCCTGCAGATGCGGCAGCACGTCCTTGAACGCCTCAGGATCCTGCGTTCTGAGGTAGTCTCCCAGCCAGAAAACCTGCCTCGGTCCCGTGATCGGATCAGGCTTGACGAACGCGGAGTAGGACAGCCCGATCATGACGTTGTCCGTCTTGATGCCGTGGTCTTCCATCATCAACAGCAGCGTATAGGCGTCGCCCGCCATGATGGACGGCGCTGACAGGTTGAACACCGCCTGCAGCTTGTCCTCGCCTTCGGCCGAGATCGCCTGATCGTTCAAATACCTGCCCAACGAATGTTCCGAGCTTTCGTTCGTGCCCCATGCGACGGAGTTGCCGATCATAATGGCGTAATTCGTCAGGTTGTCGCGTTTGATCGTCTTCGCCATCTCTTCGATAACAACCTCGATCATCCCGCGGTCTTCCAGAAACATATTATAGTTGATGCGATGGTTGTAGACGGTATCCAGCTTCACGTAATAGCTGACGGCGAATTGGGCCGTGACAAAAAAGAATAAAGCGAACGCGAGTCCCAGCAGGCCGTATCGTTTTTTGCGAATTTTGTTAATTGTCGTGCGGCGCGGCGCCGCGCTTGTCCGTGTCGGTTGTGGTCGATTGTCTTCCATAATCGCTGCGCAAAGCCCCTTCTTTTGTAAAATCATATCAGTTTATTATATACCATGTCCGAATTGGGCGACCACCTTTAATTCGAAATAGGCTACTCTCTCATGAACGGCCATTTGTAGATGCTACTATCAAGCATGGAATTGCAACAGATATAGGGGATGCTCGGGTAGCGAATAAACAGTATAAAGTTATTGACTTGAAGGTATTAGCTGAAAACAAAAGATTTTTGGGTTTTAATGCACAAATGACTTTGTCTGAATTGAACCAAAAAAAAATGAAAATGGCCTTAACCAATAAAAAATCCTTAAAAGATGGAAACCATCTTTTAAGGATTTTTTGATTCTGCGTGAAGTGTGAAGCTTCCTAGGCAATGCCTCTTCTTATATTAGCTCACAGGCTTATATACATTCATCAGATCCTCTAACCTCAGATCCATAGAAATTGGACCCGAGTTCATCCAGAAGGCTTTTTGTAGCAAGAAGACACGATCGTTTTTGACGGCTCTCAAATTGCTAAGCAGACTATCCTTCTTCAACTCGTCCAATGCTTTCTTCGGATCAGTAGCCGAGTATAGGAATATCGTCCCTGGATCGGCAATAATGAACGCTTCTTGTTCAACCATACCCGCGTAACCATCAGGTACAATATCAGATTTTGGCAATTGAAGTTCCTGGTATAAGGCATCCGCAGAGCTAAGCGGTCCAGCTAACGCGATCTGTTTCAAACCGAAATCGGCATGAAAGAACACAGCGTCCTGCGGGTCGACTTTTTTCTTAACTTCTTCAATTTTATCGGACAGATCTTCCAGAATACGTTCCGCATGAGCTTCTTTTTGTACTGTCTTGGCAATCGTCTTGAATAATTCCCTCCAATCACTCTTTGTCATATCGAGCACGATTGTAGGAGCAATTTTGCTGAGTTGCTCGTATTGATCCAATTGATCTGCATACGCGATTATAAGATCAGGTTCCAACGCTAGTACTTGCTCTAAATTTGCTTTATTATCGATCATTTCGATAGGTTGAACACCTTCAAGGTTTAAGTATGGAACCGTTTCGATCTTGCCGGCCCCCCAGTCCTTAGCGGAGGCCCCTACCATCGGCACATCGAGTGCGGATAAATAATCCGAAGCAAAGGCTATGTCGACAATTCGCTTGCGCTCAGATTCAATCACAGTCGTGCCGGCTTCATGCTCGACCGAAATGGGATATGATGCTGTTGAAGTTTCACCTCTGGTCGATTTCTCAGTGTCAGACTCCTTCGAAGAGCATCCAGCGATTAAAACTACGCTTAGTACAACAAATAATATCAGCTTTTTCATCAGAGTTCACCTTTCTGTACATCCTCTAACTAACGGCCGCTATACTGACTTCGATGATCGAGGATGATAATTATTATCATCGAAATTATATCTCGCTTGTCTTCCCCCATCAATATACATTCTTCTTTTGATGATGGACGATCTTCACAATCGTTGACTTATGCTTTAGGTTCTTGTTCCCGACTTCGCGTTGCGAGAAGTTTCGATTTATATTGGCCGGGCGGTACACCTGTATACTTTTTGAACATGCGATTAAAGTAATACACATCGGAATAACCTACGCCGCTTGAAATCTCAATGAGACTGTCGTCAGTCAGGCTTAGCCTCTCTTTCGCCTTGTTAATGCGAATCCGCGTCAAATATTCGATTGGGCTAATTCCGGTTTGTTTCTTGAAAACATTCGACAAATAACCAGGAGTGCTACCCAAAGCCTGCGCTAACGAGTGAAGCGTAATCTTCTCCTTGTATCGTTCCTCCATGTATTGCTCCACGCGTTCCATGAGTGCAGGTGCCGCCTTGGTTTTCCCGAACAATATTTGACGGAACAAGTCATGCACGAATTGGTAAAATAACGTTTTTGCATAGAATCGATCGATCACGCCTGGTTTGTTCCAAGAACGGTACATTTGCTCGACTTTGCTCAAAATATAAAGCGGATCGGTTAACGCCGAATCGTAGACGGTCTGAAAAGGATCCCCTCGACGCATTACCGCTTCTAATTCCGGGCTACCGTTTACGGGCAGTTCTGCGGAAAACAAGATGATGTAATACTCAAACGGCTCTTCAAGAACGGTCAAATCGAGAATCATATCTTTAGCACCGTATTGCACGGTCAATTTATGGCCGACTAACTCTTCTGTTCCATTAAACACGAATCGCGCCTTGCCGCTTACAACAAATACAAAAGCATGCGCTGGCGTAATATACGAACGGTATGCATCCTCCAATCTCATCCTATTACGCCATACATCGATGATCGTGATCGACACCTCATTCCATACAGCGAAATGTTCGTTCGCATTCATCTCGTCCATCCATCCCTTCTTTCAGTCGCTATTGGACAAGGGTTTCAACTGTAGCTCTTTTGTGAATAGCAGCCTGTAACATAACATACTCAGAAGCATGCTTGTAATCGCCGCGGATCCCGTGAAGGAAAATACGATTAATAGTTGATACCGGCTTCTGATAGTGAATTCCCGTCTACATAACATTATAGTTAGTATAATTTGTTGAGAGCTCGACCGCATCCTAAAGTTTACTTACCAATTTAAAGCTAGTTCTTTCAGATTCAAATCATCCATCATCACGGAGTTTGACCGTTTTTTATTAATGCCGTCAAGGGGGTTATAATGATTAGAGACAGGCTTATCGGCTCTATACATACAGCTCCCAAGCGTATCCACTTGAGAGCTGCGAATTTCTTTATTTGTTATCAAGAGGGAGTTGGATATGTTGGAAAAGCCGGAGGAGTAATGGCTAAATCCAAAGTACCGCGTTATTCAATGAGTACGTTTTGGTGGAAATCCTATACTCTTTTAGGGACAGCCTTTCTTCGTCTACATGCGGCGCAACGGAGCGAACGTATACGAAAAACCATACACACAACGCCTAACCGTGGCGCAACGGAGCGAATGTGTACGAAAAACCATACACACAACGCCAACCGTGGCGCAACGGGGCGAACGTGTACGAAAAACCATACACACATCGCCCAACCGGGGCGCAACGGAGCGAACGTATACGAAAAACCATACACACAACTCCCAACCGGGGCCGAAAGGGCTGTCTCATCAAGTGTGCAGAACTACTTGTGAGACAGCCCCTTATGATCATACTAGCTCATACCCATTCACAGCCGCCTACTCTCCCCGGTCTTCAGGCTCCGGCTGGTCCGGCAGCTGGCTCACGTAGCTGTCGGACAGATGAAGCAACTCCAGAGCTCGGTTGAACTCGTCCTCCGTCGAAGCGGATGCTTCCGTGCTGTCGCTTCCGGAGAGCGTATAGTGTTTGCCGTCCTCGAAGCCGCTGCCCGGCAAGAACAGCTCCTCGTTGTTGACGAACGAGCCGGTCGGCAAGTAATAACGCTGCGGCAGCAAGTTATATTGCTTCTGGTTCAGCAAGTCCTGTCCGAAGTGGATTTGCTCCTTCATGGATATGCCCAGCAAGTTGGCCAGCGTAGGCAAAATATCCACCTGACCGCCTAGCTGCTGGAACTCCGAAGGCGTCGTGACGCCATCACCCGCAATAACGAAAGGCACGTTGATCATATCGCGTTCGAGATAGGTGCCGCCGAAGATCTCCTCGAGCAGCACGCGGTCCTCCTCGTCGAGCGAGAACACCGGCAGTCCGCGATGATCACCGTAGAACAGGAGGAGGCTATCCTCGAGCAAGCCCCTTCCCTTCAAGTCTTCAAGGAATAACCCTAAGCAGTAGTCCGCATAATTTTGAGATTGGATATAATCCCCGACATAAGTGCCTTCGAACCGCTCCGGCAAGGTCATCTTGTACTTCTCCTCGGGAAGCTCGAACGGATTGTGGGCGGACATCGAAATGACATGCGCGTAGAACGGCTGCGCGCTTGCGTCCATCCGCTGCAGTTCTTCCGCCGTCTTGCTGTAGAGCACCTCATCCGAAGGTCCGAACCATAACTCGTCATTCCCTTCGCCGAAAAACGTCTTGTCATAATAGCGATTGAACCCTAACCCTTCGTACAACTCGTCGCGGTTCCAAAAGCCCACTTCGTTCGTATGGAAGGTCGCGGTATCGTAGCCGTGCGACTCCAGCAGTTTCGCCATGCTCGGAAGCTCCTTCTTGGCATAGATCTGCGTGGCGGGGCCGTCAGGCGGAACGTAGAACGAAGTGTTTACCACGAATTCCGCATCCGACGTATTGCCCTGCCCCACCTGCTGATAGAAGCGCGGGAAATAATAGTTGCCATGGGCGAGCTTGTTCATGACGGGCGTAATTTCTTGTCCGTCGATCTTCAGATCGATCAAAAAGTTTTGGAACGATTCCATCTGCAAAATGATCACGTTCTTGCCCTTCGCCTTGCCGAACAGGACAGGCGTCGCCGGTTCCGTTATGCCCTTCAGCTCGTGAATCGTGGATTGGGTAATCAAGTTTTGCTGGACCGGCGTTTCTTCATCGTCCTCCAGCAGACTATAAGCTTCGTAATTCAGAATGCCCATCTGCTCCGCCTGCACGGTTTCATTAATACTTTCCGTATGGGGGAGTATGTTAAACAGACAAGCAAACAAGGAGATCGAGAATACCGCCGCCACCGTCTTGCGGCTGGCTCTGACCGTCAACGCGCGTTTCCAGTCTACCGCAATCCTGCGGCGAAGAAGAACATAACCGAGGATGAGAATATCCATATAGATGAGCAGATACTTCGGATGAATGACGGAGAAGATGCTTTTCTTCACCGCGCCGACTTGATCGGCCTGCTCCAGCACATGATAAGTCGGAATGATGCCGAAATGCCTGAAATAAACGATTAAGGTAAAAAACAACACCGTAATGAGCAGGTTGACGAACAGATACCACCAAAGCTTCCGTTTGACCGCGAACCATTCGATAAAGCAGAACACGATCAGAATAAAAGGGAGCTCCTTGAGCCACACCGTATTGAACGAGCTTCCTTCGAACAGGACCGTCCAGGTGAGATAGCTTTTGATCAACATAATGACAGAAAATACGAGGATGGATCTGGCGCTCCATCTCCGGGACAAGCTTTTAGTCATCGTAACGACTTCCTTTCCATGCGACATGCCGTCGAGCCGTAACATCGCCCCGAATCTTCCTCGAGCCGTAAGTTATTCTATGATAAAATCTCGGCGCCGTTGGCGCAAGCCCGTGGGCCCGTCCATGCGCTAGGAATGGATGGCAATTTGGTGACAAAAAGCAAGACGCCCAACACCTTTCCGAATGACAGCGGCTCAAAACATTAAAATTTACTAAGCCGCCCTCCCGCTAGTCTCCGGAGGAGAGCGGAAGGGCGGCCGGTCATGCGCTTATTAATGGCTTAGAAACGCAAGCTGGATGAAGAACAACACGGCGAACAGGTAGAAGATCGGATGAACGTCGCGCCACTTGCCGCGGATCGCCATCAGGATCGGGTAGACGATGAAGCCGACGCCGATGCCCGTCGCGATGCTGTACGTCAGCGGCATAAGCACGATGATCAAGAACGCCGGGAACACGACCTCGAAATCCTGCCATTCGATCTTCTGGACGACGCTGATCATGAGAAAGCCGACGATGATGAGTGACGGAGCGGTAATGGCCGGGATCGACGCCAGCACCGAAACGATCGGTGAGAAAAACAACGTCAGCGCGAGCAGCAAGCTGACCGTTACCGCCGTGAGTCCCGTGCGGCCGCCCACGGCGACGCCCGCGCTGGATTCGATGTAGGCGGATGTCGGGCTCGTCCCGAGCATCGCGCCGGAGGTCGTGCCGACCGCATCGGCGAGCAGCGCGCAGCGCGACCGCGGGAACTTGCCGTCCTTCATCATTCCGGCCTGCTCGGCGACGCCGAGCATCGTGCCCGTCGTGTCGAACAGCGTAATAAGCAGGAACGTGAAGATGACCGCGTACAGGCCGTTCTCGAACACGCCCCCGATGTCCATCTGCAGCGCCGTCTCGGAGAGGCCGCTCGGCAGCGCCACGATTTGCGAAGGCAGCTCCAGCAGACCCATGGAATAAGCGATGATCGCCGTCACGATCATGCCGATGAACAAGTATCCTTTGACCCGATAAGACATTAGCACAAGCGATATAATCAGTCCAATTATCGTAAGCAGCGTCATCGGCTCCGTCAGCTTGCCCAGCGTGAGCAGCGTAGCCGGCGAATCCACGATCAGCTTCGAATTTTGCAACCCGATAAACGTGATGAACAGACCGATGCCCGCCGTAATCGCATGCTTCAAGCTAGCCGGAATCGCGTCCAGCAGCATGTAGCGGAACGAAGTAAGCGATAGCAGAACGAACAAAGCTCCCGCGACGAACACCGCGCCAAGCGCCGTCTGCCAATCAATCCCTTCCCCGCCGACGACGGTGAAAGCGAAGTACGCGTTAAGCCCCATGCCCGGCGCGATGACGATCGGATAATTCGACGCGAGCCCCATGATCAGCGTGCCGACGATGCTGGCCAGCACCGTCGCGACGAACACGCCGTGGAAGTCCATGCCCGCCTCGCCGAGTATCCCCGGGTTGACGATGACGATGTACACCATCGTGAAAAACGTCGTCACGCCCGCGATCAATTCCGTAGGCACGGTCGTGCCTCTTTCTGTTAACCTAAACCACTTCTCCAACATGTCCGATGCCTCCGCCAAAAAAAATAATCCTAACCCAAATATAGGGTGCGTCATAAGACGCGCACGCTATACCCGTAGTCAGGATTAATTGGCTCCTGGTAGAGACCCTCAAACCATATTAGTGAGGATATACGAATGTTCTGCGATCATTAGATTACTGCAATCGGACACTCGAGTCAATAAAAATGTTTGTTTTTACCGGAAATTCCCGAACTATTATTTAATCTTGTTGAAATATCGTTCGCCTATCTTGCATTCGAAGTTGTATCGTTAGCCCATGCTCTCTACCAGATATCCGCCCGCCGCTCCCAGTAACACGATCGTCCAAGGAGGCAGCTTCCAATAAACCAGCAAAACAAATAAAGAGGCCGCCAGCACAAAATCCCGCGTGGACGCGACCGCGCTCGTCCAAATCGGATCATAAAGCGCCGCGAGCAGGATGCCGACGACCGCCGCATTCGCGCCGGCCAAGGCGTGCTGCACCTTCGGCAGCGCTCGCAGCGTCTGCCAGAACGGCATGGCGCCCGCCATCAACAAGTAGGCTGGCAGGAATATCGCGAGCGTGGCAGCCAACCCGCCTAACCAACCGTCCGACGCCGCGCCCAAGAAGGACGCGAAAGTGAACAACGGCCCCGGAACGGCTTGCGCCGCGCTATAGCCGGCGAGAAACTGTTCTTCCGTGACCCATCCCGTAGGCACGACCTCGCTCTCAAGCAGCGGAAGCACTACATGGCCGCCGCCGAATACGAGCGATCCCGACCGGTAGAAGCCGTCCGCCATCGCGATCCAGTGGTTCGCGGTCAGCTCGCGCGCCAAAGGCAGAACCAGGAGAAGCAGCAGGAACAACGCCAAACAAACGAAGCCGGCTATTCGGGAAACGCCGGGGACATCTGTTTCGGATGGTCCGAGCGCGATGGAATCAGCGGGTTTCGGCCTAACCAAGTCCACCGCTTGGTTCCCATCAACCTTGCCCGTGCCGCTTCCGGATGCAGCATCGGCGCCTCCCGCCCCGCGCCTTCCGAATAACCACCAGCCGGCGAGCGCGGCGGCGGCGATGACGGCGACTTGGCTGTACGCCGCATTCCATAACAAAACGATCGCCGCCGATAGGATAGCCATCGTCATGCGGGTGCGCCCCGCCGCCAGCTTCTGCCCCATCCCCCATACCGCCTGCGCGACGATGGCCACCGCGACGAGCTTGAGGCCGTGCAGCCAACCCGCGTCGACGATGCCCGCTCCTTGAAGGAGCAAGGCAAACACAGCTAACACTATCGCCGACGGCAGCGTGAAACCAGCCATCGAAACCGCGCCGCCTATCAATCCGCCGCGCATAATGCCGATGCCGATGCCGACCTGGCTGCTCGCCGGCCCCGGCAGGAACTGCGCGAGCGCTACTATATCGGCATAACTGCCTTCATCCAGCCACTTGCGGCGGCGGACGTATTCTTCATGAAAATAACCCAGATGCGCGATCGGCCCGCCGAAGGACGTCAGCCCAAGCTTGGTCGATACCGCGAATAGCTCCCATAATCGTTTGCCTCTGCCCGACACTTCCCCGGCCCCCAATGCCAGTAGAATCAAACCGATCTGCAATTCATCAAAATCTTAGAGGATACCCCCCTTCTTCAAGTGGGGGAGGAATGTGCGTCAGGCGCTAGCCTGAATGATTTTTCAAATGTTCTTGACCTCCAATATATGCTATCATAAGTATAGAAAGGAGGCGAACGTATGATCGCAACCGTTACGGCAAAAATCAAGATTAAGCCGACGGATAGTCAAATGGAGGCGCTGCATCAAACCATGATTGCTTATCGGCGAGGCTGCAATCTGGTCTCTGACTGTGTGTTCGACTCGAGCGAATTAAAGCAGCCTGCTTTGCACCGAATGACCTATCAATTCCTCCGCGGTACGATTGGTCTGCGCTCCCAAATGGCTCAGTCGGTGATGAAAACCGTCATTGCCAGATACAAGACGATTCGGAGCAGCGGCCACGATTGGACGCGCGTGCAGTTTAAGAAGCCGGAATATGATCTAGTCTGGAATAGGGATTATTCGCTGAACGCGCAGCTGTTCTCCGTGAATACACTTCAGGGCCGCATCAAAGTCCCCTTCGAATCCAAGGGAATGGAAGCCTATTTCGACGGCTCTTGGACATTCGGCACAGCAAAGCTTATCTGGAAAAAAAGCAAATGGTTTCTGCATATTCCTGTATCTAAGGAAATAGCAGCTCCTGGGCTGCAGGACATTGAACAAGTTGCTGGGATCGATCTAGGCATCAACTTTATTGCCACGGCGTACGGCACCGATGGCAAGACCGTCTTCTATCGGGGCAGGGCGCTGAAACGAAAACGAGCGAACTACAAACGATTGCGTTCCGAGCTTCAGCGCAAACAAACGGCCTCGTCACGCCGCAGGCTGAAACAAATCGGAGAGCGAGAAACCCGCTGGATGACTGATGTGAATCATCAGGTCAGTAAGGCACTCGCCCACCGGTACGGGGCGAATACGCTGTTCGTGCTGGAAGATTTGACAGGTATTCGCCGTGCAACGGAAAAGACCAAGCTAAAGGATCGATATGTGATGGTATCATGGGCGTTCTACCAGCTTCGCAACATGCTGGCGTACAAGGCGCAGCTTGTTGGATCGATCGCGATTGCGGTTGATCCGAAGCACACGTCGCAAGCGTGTCCGGTATGCGGCCACATCGCAAAAGAAAATCGGGATAAAGGGAAGCATCGTTTCCATTGCCGGGATTGCGGATATGCAAGCAATGATGACCGCATAGGCGCTATGAATCTCTGTCTGAAGGGAAAACAGTACCTTCTTCAAGGTGCAGGCGTAGCATGACTAGGCTTGCAGGGCAGCTGTCAATCTGCCCATCGATAGGCGTATGCTTATCGTGGATGTAACACCACGTTCTTCTGAACGCAAAGAGATCGGAGTCGTAGAGACGTTACCACGATTGGGTAGTTACAAGCTCCCACTTCAAACAATAATTAAGTGGGAGTCATTGACTGGAACCATTATACCCGATTCCGCTTATAGGCTAAAGTTGAGCTATTGTAAACGTCATGCGGAAATCCCCTTCCCGTCCGACCGGCGCTGCCGCTCCGCGAACAAGGATCTTGCGCCGGCGGCCGTCACGAGGATGAAACAGGCGGCCGCGGCAAGAGGCAGCGCCGACCATTCCAGCAGCGGGCGGCCGAGCAGCGTCTGCCAGCCCATAGCGAGCAGGCCGAGGAAAAACGCGATGCCCGAGACGTGGATCAGCGTCCGGCGGAACGCCGCGGGAAGCGCCGATCCCACCGCCAGCCACGCGATGAACGGCAGCGCCTGAATGGCATGGAAGCCCATACCGTGCAGCCAGATCAGATTGCCCTCCGCGCCGATGAACCGGCCGCCGTTCATGGAAATCGAGATGCCGCCGGCAAACGCGACCATGATCGAAACCATCGCGTAACGAATGCCGAGCACGAGCTCCGGGTTCGCTTCATACGTTGTTCTTTTAAAGAATTGAATCGCGAATAACAAATAGTAGCCTGCCAACAGAAGGGCGACGAGGCCGAATACCCCTGCCGCAATGATGTCGAAGGTCGAGCCGTTCTCCGCGAAACGCGGATTCACTCCGCGAATATTTTGCACGGTCTCCAAGAAGTAGGAATAAAGCGCAAGCACGATATATGACCAGCGAAAAAATGCCCTCCCCTTCCGTCCCATGCCCGATAACGGACTAATTGCCGCCGTAGAAAGCATAAATATGCCCAAAGCAGCGTTAAACGAAAACGCCTTCCACAGATTCCCGTCGGGCGGCATTTCTGCGCCTCCGATGAGTGCCCAAACGCCGCACATCAGCGCCAGCGCGAAACCCAGCAGCCCCGTCGCGACCATCCATTTCTCGCCTGTGAACCAACCGGCTTCGCCTTGCGCCTTATCTGTTCCCATAATCATCATCCCCATCATCGTTTTCCTTAAATTTACAGGATTACTAGCTGAGGCGTAACAGTCGCTGGAAGGGTTCTCCCCTGCTCCGTAGGACGGTTGCCGTTTCCGACCGAAGAACGGGACGCCTCCCCGCCCTAAGTCAGTGACAACGCGTCGATTGCCGGGAGTCGCAAGCTAGAAACATCCGACGTCATCGATTCGTCTAGGAAGTCATAGAATCTTGTAGCCATGGAAAGGAAGGGATCCGTAAAATGAAAGAACAGAACGAATCGGCTTGTCCGTTTACCATTGAAGTCTTGGGAGAAGGTCTGGCAACGGCGAAACCGGACGAGACGCGCGTGACGCTTGGCGTGATAAGCGAAGGGGAGAAGCTGGAGGAGCTGCAAGCGGGCAACGCCGCCAAAATCGCGGCGATCGTTCAAGCGTTGACGGCGCTTGGCGTCGCGCGCGAGAACATCGCCACCGCGAGCTTCGCCATCGAGCCGCAGTACGACTACGTCGACGGCAAACAGGTCTTCCGCGGCTACAAGGCGACCCACCTGCTGCAGGTAACGATCGCCGGCACGGAAGCCGCCGGCCGGATCATCGACGCGGCGGTTGCCAATGGGGCGAACACGGTCACCGACGTCTCGTTCCGCTCGTCCATGGCTGACGAGGCGCAGCACGATGCTCTGACGCTGGCGGTACGCAACGCGCAGGCGAAAGCGCTCGCCATCGCCGACACGCTGGGTGTCTCTCTTTCGGCCGTGCCTTGCAAGGTAGAGGAAACGCAAAAGACCGGCTTCGAGCCGGTCCAATTCAAAGCCGCGATGCCCGTCGGCGACGCCGCGACGACGCTCGAACCCGGGACGCTGACTTTCCGGGCCGCGGTTCGCGTTTGGTATTTGTACGCATAAGCGACCCTCCTTCAGAGGCTTCCGCTGGCATTCGAGATCAACCGAAATGATAACGGTTTTAGGATCGCTCCACTAGACTAGTAGTTCGATTCAGAATTACCGTCACTACTCTACATTTGCCATACAGCCATGATCTGCAAATCGATGGCAACCGTTTGAGATGGCTAACGGCGGCCACAGTCGTTATTTGCTCCAAAATCGGTTGTTTACTAATTCTAACGGAGCTGGAGGCTGCTATTGGCCATCAAACAGTGCCATTTCCCTGGAAATCCGTCCAATAAGCGCGCGTAGCTCCGTTAGATTTTAGAATGAGGCATGAAAGGCAAAATAACGGCTGTGCGCTCCGTTAGCCATCTTTTCAGTTCGGCATACCGTTTGAAGGATCGCCGAAGTCGCGATGGTTACGGAATTTTAGAATCGTTCCACTAGACTAGTCTACCTCCGCAGCGAAGAAGTGCTCACGACGCCATATCGCGATAGCAGCCTGCGGCCCAGCAGCGCGACGGCCCGGTCGGTCAGGAAACCCATCAAGCCGAGGCAGATGAGGCCGACGAAGATCCAATCCGTGCGGAAGAACAGCCGCGAGTTCCAAATCAAGTAGCCGACGCCTTCGTTGGACGCGATCATCTCCGCTCCGATAATCGCCATGAACGAGGTGCCCATCGCGAGTCTGATGCCCGTGAACATAAAAGGCACCGTCGCGGGAATAATGACGTGGAGCACGATCTGCCACTCGGAGGCGCCCATGCTGCGGGCGGAGCGAATTTTGTCCTCCTCGACGGACAGAACGCCGGTGAGCGTGTTCAGCACGACGATGAAAAACGTAGCGTAGAGGATCAGCATGATTTTCGACGTTTCGCCGATGCCGAACCAGACCAGGAACAACGTAATAAACGCGATCGGGGGAATGAAGCGGATGAAGTTCAGGAACGGCTCCGCCACGATGCGGACCGCGCTCACCTTCCCGATGATCAGGCCGACCGGAATCGCGACCAGGCTTCCGAGCGTCCAGCCTAGCAATACCCGGTAAGAGCTAATGCCGATATATTGCAGCAGAGTGCCGTCCGAGAGCAGCTCGTAGCCGCCCTTTGCCGTGTAGACGGGACCCGGCAGTATTTCCGGTCCGTACAGCAGCGCAAGCAGCTGCCAGAGTCCGAGTCCGGCGATCCAGAACAGAAGGGTGAACCCTATTTTTTTCCATTTTCCGCTCAAGTCGATCCCTCCTTTATTCATCGAAATGCGATTGGATTTGGGCATGCAGCGCGTGGAAGGCCGGGTCGGCGATATCCCTCGGATAGGATAGCGGCACGTCGTAAATATGCGATATTTTGGAGGAAGGTCCCGGGGACATAATGCCGATGCGACCTCCTAGCAGGATAGCCTCCTGAATGTCGTGCGTGACGAAAATAACGGTTTTGTCGGTATCCCGCCAAATCCGGACGAGCTCCTTCTGCATCGTGCGCCGGGTCATCGCGTCTAGTGCGCCGAACGGCTCATCCATGAGCAGGATCGCCGGATCGTTAGACAGGACGCGTGCCAGCTGTACCCGCTGCTTCATGCCGCCGGACAATTCGCGCGGGAATTTCCCCTCATGCCCTTTCAGCCCGACCAGCTCGATGAACTGATCGGAAATTTCCTTGCGCTTCGCCGCCGCGATCCGCTTAATCCGAAGTCCGAATTCGACGTTCTCGCGGACGGTCAGCCAAGGGAACAAGGAAGAATCCGCTTGCTGGAACACGACCGCGCGATCCTGGCCGGGGCGCTCCACTTCCTTCTCGCCGACCCGTACCGCACCCGACGTTTTGGAGACGAATCCGGCAATCAGCCCAAGCAGCGTCGACTTGCCGCAGCCGCTCGGCCCCAGCAGCACGAAGAACTCCCCGCCCTTCACCGCCAGATTGACGTCCTGAATGATGTAATGCAGCTCGCCTGCCGAAGGCTGCGCATAGCTTTTGTCCAATCGCTCGATCCGAATTTCGTTCCGTTTCGCCGCCGGTCCCATCGTCTCAGCTCCTTATTCGGGTTCGATGACGCGATCCGGGAACGCTTCCCGCGCGACATCCAGTCTTAGCTTGCCGATCAGGTCGAAGTCCTTCTCGATGATGCCGGTCTCGACCATGTACTGCTTCTGCCCTTTTAATCCTTCGTAAGCTTTCTCGGTAAAACCGATCTTCCATGGGTTCTTCGGCAAATCCTTCAGTGTCGCTTCCTTCGGCTGTTTGACGGCATCGTACATGATGTCGGCCGTTTCGTCTGGATGCGCCTGGGCATATGTCGACGCTTCGTCGAGCGCCTTCAGGAAGCCGACCAATACGTCCTTCTTGCCGTCGATCAATTCGTCGGAGGCAATCAAGCCTTGCCCAAGACGGAGCGAGGTTTTCGACATGTCGCTGATCTCGTGCACGCCCTCCAGCGCGCCGAACTTCTCATGGTTGACCGCGTTGTACACCCATACCCCGTCGATCTCACCCTTCTTCAGCGCCACGTAGGCTTCGTCGAGGCCGCCTTGGCCGATCAGCTCCGCGTCCTTTAGCGTCAGCCCGTTGTCCGTCAGGTAAAGGTCCCAAAGATACGGAAGAAAAGTACCGCGCAGGAAGCTCAGCTTCTTCCCCTTCAGATCCGCCCCGCTCGCGATCTCGTCGCGGACGAACAGCTTCCAGTCGCTTGCGCTTAGATCCGTCGCCGTGCCGGACGAGGCGAAGATCGAATATTCGCCTTTGCTTACCGCGTTCAGCAGCGGGAAGTCCGCTCCGAACGCGATGTCGACCTGCTTGATGAACAACGAATTGACGCCTTCCGCCGGCGTTGCGAAAGTGATGAGTTCGGCGTCGATGCCGTTTTTCTCGAAGAATCCTTTCTCCTTCGCAACCCGGAACGTTATGTTCGTCGTGATGTCGGCGATTTTCAGCTTGGTGACCGTCCCTGCCGCGCCCGCTCCGCCGTCTCCGCAGGCCGTTAACAAGGCGCCGGTTAGCGCCAATATAAATACCAATAATGCCAATTGTTTTACACGGAATTTACGCATGGGAATCCCCCTCTTTTTTTAGCTCCTGGCTCTCGTCTGTCCGGGCGACGCACAAGGCGCCTTCCCCGTAGGAAATCGTTCCTTCCACTTCGACGGCCGTAACGGCGCCTCGTGCTGCCGCTCCCGGCAAGCGGAAATCCGCTACATCGATCGGCTCGATCTCCGATTCCTCCGGCTGCGAGAGTTGTGGCACCCACTCGTAGGGTACGCGGTAGGCGCGATAGACCATGTTGGAGTTCCGTTTGTTCTTGTACGGCGAAATGTATTCCCACACCAGCTCGTGTTCGGCCGTAACTTCGAAAATCCGGCCGTCCGCGCCTTCCGTGATAAGCGTATTGCCGTTCGGCAGCCGCTGGGCGGAGCTAATGTACGGGCTGTAGAACCGATAGGAGTCGAGCGGCGCTTGGAAGCCGGCTTCCGTCGGCGTGTACTGCCACTCGATCTCCAGCGTGATCGGGTTAATCTCCAGGATCCGCGAATGGTCGCGGCGGGCGTTCTTGAGACCGTCCGGCGATTCCGGATTCGGCTTGCCATAGCCGCCCCAGCCGCCGTTATCGAAGATCAGGATGTTGCCCGCGCCGGGCAGTCCTTGCGGAATGAGATGGGCGTGATGCTGGCCGATGATCCAGCCGATGCCCTTCGTCTCCTCCGTATCGTAGTCGGGGCCAAGTCTCCATACGATCTTGCCCGTCCGTTTGTCCGTGATCGCGATAATGTTCGACTCCCGCGCGTCCCAGATGATGTTGTCCGGATGGAAGCGCTCGTCGCCCGCATCGTAATGTTTGTTCGGCCCGAGTGTGGAAGCAGAGTTGATATGCATCCAATCCCCGTAATGCGTGCCGAATGCCCGCGTGTTGGGATCTTGGTACAATGCTGCTTTGGCGTCTTCGTCGAAGCCAAGCTCGTCGAAGTGATCGCTGACCGCCCACTCCCAGACGACCTCGCCATCCCAAGTCACTTCGATGATCGTATCGTCGAGAAGCTCCTTATCGGAAATTTCGGGACGCGTCACGTTTTTGTGCGAGAGGATGATCGTGTTGCCCGAATCCGTCTTCGGCTCCTGGCCGGGGACGTAATAACCGACCGGATTGCCCTCTCGCTGGTAATCGTGATGCTGCCTTGCCATCCATTGCGCCGGATGTCCGGGATCCTCGATCCATTCGTACTTGTCGAACTTCCAGACGATGTTGCCGTCCCAGTCGACCTGGACCAGATTCAGCTCATCCTGGAAGCCGTACTTCGGATCGCGCTCCGCCGTGCTTCCGAGCACGTAACCGCCTGGTAGCAGCTTGTTCGGGAAGCCGCGCAGCCCTTTCCATAAATGCACTTCCCTGCCGTTCATGTCGATGAGGAGCGCACCTGTATCTGCCGCTTGGTAAATCGTATAACCGCTCCATGCCTTCTCAGGCTTGTATACCGTTGTTCCTGTCGGATAAATCGTGGGATGTCCCATATTTCATTTCTCCCTTCCATGCATAGGTTCGTTCTTTTATTTTAGTAGGAAATAAATCGATTCGCCGGTTTGTTCGGCACCTGCTTGCGCGGCGGCACTGTCACGGCGGCCTCTTCTCCCGCATGCAGCATAACCTTGTCGGCGAACTGTTCAAGATGATCGATGAGCCGTTTGTAGATCACGATTTGCGCTTCCAGCTCGGGCTTCGTGAAAGAGCCGAACAACAAATCGATCATATAGCCGCCCGTTTCGCGGGTGCGCACCAGCAGCTCCCTGCCTTTCGGCATGATGTCGAGGACAATCGAGCGGCGATCAGTCTCGCTCCGCTTCCTGATCGCATAACCGCCAGCTTCCAGCTTATCGCATTGCGCCGTAACCGCGCCGGACGTGAAGTCCAGCCGTTCCGCCAGCTCGCCCAGCCGCTGTTCTCCTTCTCGGGCGATCGCGTTCAGGATGAGCATGCCCGGCAGCGCCACGCCGTCGATCGCGATTTTGTCGCGTTCCTTCACGAATCTCCGGACCAGCTTACGAAATAGCCAGTCGGCTTCCTCTAGCAAAGCTATGTCTCTGTCGTCCATGTCGCTCCTTTCCTACTCCAGCTTCGAGTTCCAAGTAAACAGAAAGGCTCCCGGCAACTCTTCCGTTCAAGCGGTAAGAGTAGTCGGGAGCCTTTGGCGGTCCAATCGGCTGTCCTTATGTTATAAATTCGAGATAATGATCGTTCGTTTAATGAGCTTTAATCAAATGATCTTGGAGTAAGATTAAACCAATTAATCATACCTGTCAAGTGGGTATTTAAAAAGAATGGCGGATGCGCGCTGACTATACGTTCTCTCCGTGCACCAGTAAGCTGATTTTTCGGCCAATTGCCCCGACACACCCGCACCGTGCACTCGTAAGCCGACTTTCTCGGCCTATCACGCTCACCGCACCCGCTCCGCGCACCCGTAAGCCGACTTTCTCGGCCTATTGCTGCCGACACACCCTCTCCGCGCACCCGTAAGCCGAATTTCTCGGCCTATCGCGCTCGCCGCCCCCGCTCTGCGCACCCGTAAGCCGACTTTCTCGGCCTATTGCTGCCGACACACCCGCTCCGAGCACTCGTGAGCCGACTTTCTCGGCCTATCGCGCTCGCCGCTCCGCCATTGTTTTTCGTTTTAATTAGTCAGCGAAAAAAACGCCCACTCAGGCGGGAGCTAGTCTCCGACTGCCTGAATGGGCGTTCATGTTTTTATTATTACTTCACGAATTTCACGCGATTCTCAAGCGGGCTGAATTGTTTCTCGCCAGCGGGAGCGACGACTTTGCCGAACGGCATTTGTGCAAGCAGCTTCCAACTGGACGGAACGTTCCACTCGGCCTTCACTTTGTCGTCGATCAGCGGGTTATAGTGCTGCAGCGAAGCCCCGAAGCCTTCCAGCTCGAGCGATGTCCAGATGACGAATTGCAGCATGCCGTTCGATTGGTTGGACCAGACCGGGAAGTTGTCGGCGTATGAAGCGAACTGCTTTTGCAAACCTTCCACGACTTCGTTGTCCTCGAAAAACAGCACCGTGCCGTAACCCGCTCCGAAAGCATTCATCTTCTCTTGCGTAGGGCCGAACTGATCGGCAGGAACGATCGCCTTCAGCGTATCCGTCGTGATGCTCCACAGCTTCTTGTGCTGGTCGCCAAGCAGGACGACAACGCGCGCGCTTTGGGAGTTGAAGGAAGAAGGCGTATGTTTCACCGCGTGGTTAATTACCTCTTGAATACGTTCGTCCGAGACAACTTGTTCATTGCTGATGGCGTAGATGGATCGTCTCGATTGTAACGCTGTATAAAAGTCTTTCGTCGCTGTTAAAGTTCCCATGTTTGTAACCTCCGTATATTCGTAATGAAATGGATGAAAAGTTCATGCAATGCAAATCATTTGAAGAAGTCAATCCGTACGTGTGACCTTATTTCCCCTCTGACACTAGCTTGACTCGGATTCCGAACGGGTCCGTCAAAAAAATCGCGCCGTCCTGTTTGGTCGGCTCAAAGCCCGCCGCCGCGGCGGATTCGGCTACTTTCGCCGTCTCTTCGTCATTCGGCTGCACGATCGTGAAATAATCGATACCCGTGCCATTTGGCGGTGTCGGAGGCGCGCCTGCTCCCGCCCACAGATTCAAGCCAACATGGTGATGGTAGCCGCCGGCCGCGATGAAGAGCGCGCCCATTCGCATCCAATCGGCAACAATGTCGAATCCGAGAACGTCGCAATAGAACCTTCTTGCTTTCGCCATATCCCCGATATGGAAATGGACATGGCCCATCGTTGTTCCGGCGGGCATGCCGCTCCACGCCGTGCTCCCGGCTTCCTGAAGCAATCCGTCCCAATCGATGGGATCGGAAGCCATGCGCACGGTGCCGTCGGAATTGATGTTCCACTCCTCTCGCGGACGATCTCGATAAATCTCGATGCCGTTATGATCCGGATCGGAGATATACAGCGCTTCGCTGACCAGGTGATCCGCTTGCCCGATCTCGATGCCCGACTCGATCAATCTTCTGAGCGCGAGACCGAGATCCTTCCTCGTCGGCAGCAGAATCGCGAAGTGGTACAAACCGCTGAAGGATCGCGGCGGCGTTATGACGGCGTTCGGAACTTCCTCCAAAATGAGCAGCGCCGTGCTGCCGTCAACAGTCAGCTCAGCCGTTCGGCCATGTTGCTTCAGCAGTCGAAGACCGACAACGTCTTCGTAAAATTTCAGCGAACGTTCCAAGTCGCTTATTTTTAGTTTAACCACACCCAGCTTGGTGCCAGGATGCAATTTATGGCTCAAGGAAGCTCACCCTCCTGTTTCGTTTTATGTGTTACTTACTATTTGTTATTAAGTATATAATGTGAACTTACTTAAGTCAAGTACGTTTTCTGTCCGGTCGCAGCAAAAAATCCACGCAGCTATTTGAGCTTGTGGATTTTGAGTCTAACTTATTCTCGTTCGCCGGTCTTCGCTGCTTCTCAAATCTTGGTGCGCTGCAGCCGCAGCGCGTTCAGAACGACGGATACCGAGCTTAGCGCCATCGCCGCGCCAGCTACCCACGGCGCCAGCAAGCCGATCGCGGCAATCGGAATGCCGAGCGTGTTGTAACCGAGCGCCCAGAACAAGTTCTGTTTAATATTCGCCATCGTCTTGCGGCTCATCTCTATGGCGCCCGGGATGCTCGCGAGGTCTCCGCGCATGAGCGTTACGTCGGCCGCTTCGATCGCGACGTCAGTACCGGTTCCGATGGCCATGCCTACGTCCGCCGTAGCCAAAGCCGGCGCGTCATTGATGCCGTCCCCGACCATGGCCACCCTGCGGCCTTGCGCCTGCAGTTTTTTCACTTCGTCGGCTTTTCCTTCCGGCAGCACCTCCGCCAACACGCGCTTGATTCCGACTTGGGAAGCGATCGTTTTTGCCGTACGCTCGTTGTCACCGGTCATCATGATGACCTCGATGCCCATGGCCTGAAGCTTTGCTACGGCTGCAGCCGATGTTTCTTTGACCGTATCGGCCACCGCTACGAGCCCGGCGTACGAGCCGTCGATGGCAGCGAGCATCGCCGTCTTGCCTTCGTTTTCGAGCATCGTCATAATATTATAGGCTTCCGATGCATCGACCCCTCTGCCCTCCATGAGCCGTCTGGTTCCGACGAGCACCGATCTTCCGTCCACTACGGCTTCAATTCCGAATCCGGGAATCGCTTCGAACGAATCCGCCGACGGCATCCCCACGCCTCTCCGCTCGATTCCGCCAACTATGGCTTCCGCCAGCGGATGCTCGGAATTTCGCTCCGCCGCTCCAACAAGCCGCAAGAACTCCGTCTCGTCCATAGCCGTGTGGATATCGGTCAACTCCGGCTTGCCTTTGGTCACCGTGCCCGTCTTATCCAAGACGACGGTGTCGATTCGGTGCGTATTCTCCAGGTGTTCGCCTCCCTTGAACAGGATGCCGAGCTCGGCTGCCCGTCCGGAGCCTGCCATAATCGAAGTCGGCGTAGCGAGACCCAAGGCGCAAGGGCATGCGATTACGAGAATGGCGATTGCCTTCTCGAGCGCCTCGGCGAAATCGCCCGGCGTGACAAAGAAGTACCAAACCAGGAACGCCGCAATCGCAATGACGACGACGATCGGCACGAAAATGCCGGAGATGACGTCCGCCACCCGTTGAATCGGCGCTTTGGAGCCTTGCGCTTCTTCCACCACTTTGATGATTTGCGCGAGGGCCGTATCCTTGCCGACCTTGGTCGCTTGAAGGCGAAGGCTTCCGTTTTTGTTCAGCGTCGCGCCGATGACGGGGTCTCCCGCCGCCTTCGATACGGGCAAACTTTCGCCGGTCAGCATCGATTCGTCCACGGCGGACGTTCCTTCCAGAACGATACCGTCCACCGGTATTTTCTCTCCTGGCTTCACGATCACGATATCGCCGGGCACGACGTCTTCGACCGCGATCGATTGCTCGGCTCCTTCCCGAATAACGGTGGCGTTCTTCGCCTGCAGGCCCATCAACGATTTAATCGCTTCCGACGTCCGCCCTTTGGCCATGGACTCGAAGAGTTTGCCCATCACGACGAGCGTGATCAAGACGGCGCTCGTCTCGTAATAAAGCGCCGGTCCTCCATGCCCGCCATGCGTCGATGCGTCTGACAAATACCACTCGATGGTCAAATACAGGCTGTAGAAGTAAGCCGCCGACGTGCCGAGCGAGACGAGCACATCCATGTTGGCGCTACGGTTGCGCAGCGCCTTGTAAGCGCCGGAATAGAACGGCCAGCCAACGTAGAATTGCACCGGCGTGGCCAACAGCAGCTGAAACCACGGATTCATGAACAGCTCCGGCACATAGATCCATGAAGTAAAGGAGAAATGCCCGACCATACTCCAAAGCAGCGGCAGCGAGAGAATCGCGGACAGAATCAGCTTCCGCTTATGTTTCCCGAGCTCCTCCGCCCGCCTTCCCGCGGAATCTTTCTCCGCTTGTTTTTGGACGGCTTCGTATCCCAGCTGCTTTACCTTCTCCTGAAGGTTCGCTACAGTGAGCTCGTTTGCCGAGTAGGAGACGCTGGCGGTCTCCATCGCGAAGTTCACGGCCGCGTTCGCGACTCCCGGCATTTTGGACAACCCCTTCTCGATTCGGTTCGCGCATGCCGCGCAGGTCATACCAGTTATATTCAAAGTGACTTGTTCCAAAGTTTGGTCGTTTCGGTCATTCCGTTGTGCTTCCATGGGTGAGACACGCTCCCGTCTTATCCGATTATTGTCATTCAAATCGTTAGTAACCATTCCTTTTATGGTTTGAGTATACCCCACCCAGGTATATTAGTCAACATAAATTTACAATACCCCCGTTCCCTATATTGAATATTGTCAATTCGTGCTATTCTAATTAAAAGCTTGAAGCGAGAATCCCAAGAAAGGCGGATGGATCATATGAAGTTAACGATTCTGCAAGTGAAGACAGCGGAAGAGATCGAGGATCTAGCTAGTCTGGCGGCCGAAATATGGCGCGAGTATTATGTAATCCTGATTACGATGGAACAGATCGATTACATGATTGGCAAATTCCAATCGGTTCCGGCGATCACGGATCAGATCAATCATCAAGGCTACGAATATTATTTGATCCGTGAAGATGGCTTCGCGGTCGGGTATTTATCATGCAAACAAGAAGAGGATAAGCTCTTCCTGAGCAAGTTTTATATAGACAAGGAGCGCCGGGGACGCGGCTATGCGAGCCAAGCGATGGTTTTCCTAGAGCAGTTGTGCCAAGAACGAAATCTGCGACGTATTTGGCTGACGGTCAATCGCCATAATGAATCTAGTATTGGAGTATATGAGAAAAAAGGCTTTAGGATCGTCCGAGATCAACTTGCGGATATCGGAAATGGATTCGTCATGGATGATTACATCATGGAGAAAGAAATTCCGGCTCCGGTCAATCGCCCCTATTAGATGCTTCCGCCTAAAAAAAGGCCGTCGTCCGGACTGCGGCTAGCGGCGGTCGGACAACGGCTTATATAACGATGGGAGTTGATGCGGTCAAAAGATTTACAAATACTTGTTACTCGTTTTCTTGCCCGGTCTTCCGCAAATAAACGCGCCAGCTCGTGCACCACTTGTCCGGCTCGTCGAACGAAGATTCGTCGATCCGGTGGACGGTGCTCGCATGAGGGGCAACCTTCACGACGCCCGGCGTATGGTATGCCTCGTAGGAAATTTGCTCGAGCGCCGCGATATATTCGTCCAGATCGTCCTTGGAATAGGACTCCGTCGGCTCCAGCGTGAACGGCTGCTTGACGATATACGGATGATGGCTGGTCCAGTAATGCAGGCCGAAGTCGCACATTCTGCGCTGCACGTCCTCGGTCGTCACGCCCGTCTCCTTCGTCATTTGCTCCCAGCTGTAGCGAACCTGTTCCAAGCGGCTGCCCGATACGTAAGGCGCGCTCGCGCCGCGGATTTTCGTGATTTTGTGATAAAGATAGTTGTTGTTCAGCACCGCGATCTTCGCGACCTGCTCGAGCCCCTCCGCGCCCAAGCTGCGAATCCAGGCGTAGGAACGAAGCACCGTCTGGGCGACGCCGTGGAAGGAACGAACCTTTCCGATGCTGCGGTCATGATCCCACCTGAACGTGTAGCGGTCCCCTTCCTTTTCGACATAAGGACCGGGCAGGAACGGCTTCAGCTCCTCCGTCACGCCTAGCGCGCCGGTCGCCGGACCTCCGCACATATGCGGTGCCGCGAACGTCTTGTGCAGGTTGAAGAAACACATATCGAAACCCGCTTCCTTCGCCCTGGCGATGCCGAGCAATCCGTTCGCGTTCGCTTGATCGTAGTAGCAGATGCCGCCTGCTTCACGCACAATGTCCGTAAACTCTTTTATTCGCGGGTTAAAAATGCCGGTGTCCTCCGGATTCGCCACGACGAATCCCGCCGTGCGCTCCGAGACGACCGCCTTCAGCTTCTCGATATCCGGAAAGCCGTTCTCGTCCGGGTACAACGTAATGATCTTGTACCCCTTCACAGCGGCGGTCGCCGCTTGGGAAGGATGGGAGAAGATCGTCGTGATGATCTCGTCCCGCTGCTCGCCCTCGCCGTTCGCCTCATGGTAGGCCCGCACGATGGACGCCATGGCGAAGAGAGCCTGCGTGCCGCTGCTCGGCTGGAAGGAGAACGCGTCCAGTCCGGAAATTTCGCGCATCGCCAGATCCATGCGATGGTAGATTTCAAGCATGCCCTGCACGGTGCTTTCGTCCTGAAGCGGATGCAGGTCAGCCACCTTGTCGGTACGGATCAGCATTTCGTTCACGCGCGGGATATATTTCATCGTGCAGGTGCCTTGGCCGATCTCGACGTTAAAGTCGGAACCGAGCGTCTCCTGGGACAGTCGCAAATAATGGCGCAGCACCTTCGCTTGTCCGATCTCCGGAAGCTTCGGCGAGATTGTTCTGCGCATCCCTTCCGGTATGGCGGATATGCCGTCGCCGACGGCGGCCGCGATGCCCGCTTCCGCTTCCGGAGGAAGCACGCCTCTCTCGCCCGCTTGATGAAGCTCGAAGATGACGGGTTCATCCCATTTGGCCTGATGGAAAGCTCTTACCTTATGTTCTCTACGAATACGTTTCATCGATCTCTCTCCTCTCTTCTCCGCGTTATGACAAGGCGTTCGCCTTGGCCGTCGCTCTCGCCAAAACATCCGCCAGCCTGTCGATGTCTTCCACGCCGATAACCTCCGTTACGCAATACAAGGCGCATTGCCCAAGCTCCGGGAAGTCCTCCGACAGATCCTTGCCGCCGAAGATCTTTTCCTTCAACAACATCTCGTTAATCGCCTTCACGCTCAGGCCGGAGTTATTGAAATCGACAACGAATTCTTTGAAAAACGGCGATCCGAAACGGATGCCAACGCCCGGAATGGCGGCAAGCCGCTTTGCGGCATACTGCGATTTCTGCAGAATCGTCGTCCCAAGCTCACTCATCCCGTGCGGTCCCATCAAGGCCAGATAGACGCCGGCAACGATACCCCAAAGCGCCGTCTGCGTGCCGACCGACTCCTTGCCCTTCTCGCGCTTCGCGAAGGAAGTGCGCTCGTAAGCAACGTCGCCGAAGCCGTATTCCCCGTCCACGCTAGTCGGAGCTATGCCGAAGAGACGGGACGGGTATTCCATGACGTAACGTTCCTCGTCGCGTGTTGCGATAAAGCCGGACTGGCCGCCTCCGTAGTTCATCCGGATGCCGAGCGGCTGCAAATCGCCGCACACGATATCCGCCCCGTAAGAGCTCGGAGGCGAAAGCACGCCCAGCGAGCTCGGGTCCACGCCTACGACGCATTCCGCGCCGACGCCGTGCGCCATATCCGCGATTGTCCGTCCTTGATGTTCGATCATGCCCAGGTAACCCGGGTTCTCGAAATAAACCGCGGCCACCTCGTCCGTCAGCTTGGCTGCCAGATCGTTCAGGTCCATGAGACCGGTGCGCTCGTCGAACTCCACCGTCCGCACTTCGACCTGAGGCGAGCAGTAATTGACGATGATCTTAAGCTTATCGGGCGAGATCGAGCGGGCTACCAATACTTTGCCGCGTCCCGTCATCCGGGCCGCCATCCGCAGCGCCGTCGAAGCCGCCTGCGCCCAGTCGAACGTCGGCACGTTGACGACGTCCATGTCGAGCAGCTCCGCCATTAGGCTTTGGTATTCGAACAGCGTCTGGAAGCGGCCATGATCCTCGTAAGGCTCGCCCGCATAGGCGGTGACGAACTCCGAACGCTGGCTGATTTCGTCGCATACCGCGGGGATAAAATGCTGCCAGCAGCCGGCTCCGAGGAAGCTTACCGCTTCCTTCGCGCTGACGTTGCGGGCTACTGTTTTCTCGATATGCCGCTGCAGCTCGTATTCCGTCAGCTCGGGCGGAAGATCCATTTTACCTGAAAGCCTCAGCTCTCCCGGCACTCCCGCGTACAGCTCTTCCAAATTCGCGACACCGATCTCGCGCAGCATCGACTCCTGCACTTCCGGCACGGTGTTAGGGATATAGGGATGGGAAATCCGTTTATCGTTTCGAGTCATCACATTCGCCTCCAGTTAGATAGATTTATAAGTTCAAAAGTGGACTTTTTGAATAACCTTTAAGCCAAACCTCCGCCGTCGACGACGAGTACCGATCCACTTACCCAAAGAGACATGTCGCTTGCGAGGAACAGGACCGCGTTCGCGATGTCCCGCGGCGTGCCGAGCCTTGCCAGCGGGCGATCGGCGGAGGAGACGAGGAACGCGCCCTCGTCCAGCTGCAGCTGCTTTGCTTCGTCGCGCAGCAGCGGCGTATCGGTATCGCCCGGGCAGACGCAGTTGACCCGGATGTTTTCCTTGCCGTGGTCGATCGCCATCGCCTTGGTCAGATTGACCATGCCTGCTTTGGCCGCGCAATAAGCGGCGGCTTTGTCTCCGCCCTTCAGCCCCCAGCCGGAGCCCGTATTGATGATGCTGCCGCCGCCCCCGGCCGCCATCAAAGGAATGATGTGTTTGGAGAGCAGGTATGCGCCCTTGAGCGACACGTCCATGACGAGATCCCACTCGCGCTCCTCCAATTCGACGACCGTCTTCCTGCGGATAACGCCGGCGTTGTTGAACAGGATATCAACCCCGCCGAACCGTTCTTTCACCGCGCGGACCGTCTCTTCGCATTGTTCCGCCGACGTGACATCGCAGCGGAAGCTCTCCGCTTCGCCTCCGGAGGCGTTGATGTCCTCGGCGGCCTTGCGCCCCTGCTCCCCGTTGATATCCAGGATCGCGACCTTCGCGCCGAAATTCGCCAGCGCTCCCGCTGTCGCGAGTCCGATCCCGGAAGCGCCTCCCGTCACGACCGCGACCTTGCCCTTCAAGTTCAAAAGTCCGTCGATCATCTTGTTCGTCATCTTAGCTGCTCCTCTCCGATTGCAAGGTTTTGCTGAGCGTAATTGGTGACACTTCCTCCGCGTGGAACGGCATGAGCCCGATCCCGAACGCGAACGGCTCCGGAACCGCCCGGTAAGGCGGCAGCTGGCCCGGTCCGCAGCTGTTGCTGCCGAGGCCGGATTGCTTCCAGTCCAGGTGCAGCGTAATAAAATCCCGTTCCGTCAATTCATGCCGATGTCTCGCCTCGTCCAAATCTTCCGTCGTATAATAATGGGCGCCGAAATTCAGCTCCGGCAGTCCGCAAGCCATCAAGCCGAGGCCTCTGTCGTCATGCAGCGCGGTCCAGCGCACATCGGTCCGGTTCCCGTTCTCCTGCGGAAAAATATAAGGGAAATGAAGCTCCTTGACGGAGCTGCGATAGATCCCCATCGCGCTTGCCCGCTTGCTGTCGGAATAGCTCTCGCCAGGCCCGCGGCCGTACCAAACGGTATTGCGCAAGCTGCCCGGCAATTCCATCCGCCAGCCGATTCTCGGCAGCAGCTCCGGCGGCTTGCCTTCCGGCGTGCCCGATGCCCGCAGCGTCACGAAGCCGTCCCCACGGATCGCATAGCTAACTTCGCAGCGGAAGCCCCAGTCGTAGACCGGAGGCGCGATCCGCAGCTCGAACGATACGTTTAGCTCGCCGTCCCTTTCCTCGACGCTCCAAGCGTCGACCCGCGTCGTAAGGCGGTCGAGATGCGCTTTCCGCCACTCCTTGACGACGTACATGTCATTGTCGATGGTCGCGCGCCAGAACGCCAGCTTCGGTCCTGCCTTCAGGAGCGATGTCCCTTCGAACGTCCATTCCGTCAGCGAGGCGGAAGGCAGATCGAAGGTCATCGAGAAGCGGTCGCCCGTTATTCGAAGCTCCGTCCCGGATTGTTCGCGGATCA
This sequence comes from Paenibacillus sp. LHD-117, assembly GCF_030929555.1. GTDB lineage: Bacteria > Bacillota > Bacilli > Paenibacillales > Paenibacillaceae > Pristimantibacillus. Next base: position 142,820 of record NZ_JAVFVT010000010.1, read on the forward strand.
GCTTGCCGCGAACATCGATCGGCGCCGCTATCAACGACGGCCGCTCTTGCTCGGCAGCTACGGGGAGGCGCCATTGTTCCCAAGCCAGCTCATGTCCGCTTCCAGCCCAAGGCTGATCCGTCGCGAGGACAAAGCCGACGCGCAGCCAAGCTTCATCATGCTTGTTGCCTGCGATCGGAAGGCTTACGATGCCCGTTGCGCCTGCCGGAATCGGCGGCAGATCCAGCGCTCCGCTGTCCCTAACCGAGCCGTCCACCGTCACCGTCCATACAAGACGAACATGCGCGAGCGTAAGGAAATCGAAGCGGTTGCGGATTTCCAGCTCGCCGCCTTCCAGCCGCGCGGCCTCCACCGTCACCGGTTCGATCGTTTTCTTATATTCCAATAGTCCCGGCGATGGCGTCCGATCCGGCAGGATCAAGCCGTCGAGGCAGAAATTGCCGTTGTTCGGCTCGTCTCCGAAATCACCGCCATAAGCGTAGAAGGAAGTGCCGTCCTCCCGTTTCGTCAGCAGGCCGTGATCGATCCATTCCCATATGAACCCGCCTTGCAGCCGGTCGTGCGCACGGAACGCCTCCTCGTATTCATGCAGGCCGCCCGGTCCGTTGCCCATGGCGTGGGCGTACTCGCACAGAATATGCGGTTTGTCCAGTTCGGCGCGCTGGCCGAAGCCCGTTATTTTCTCCACTGAGGAATACATCGTGCTGTACACGTCGCAGACTTCGGCTTCCCGGTCCCCCTCGTAATGGACGAGCCTTGTTGGATCGTTCGCCTTCACCCACGCGCTCATCGCCCGCTGATTGCAGCCGAAGCCGGATTCGTTGCCGAGCGACCACATGATGATGGACGGATGGTTTTTGTCCCGCTGCACCATTCTCGCGACGCGGTCCACGTAGGCGGCTTCCCAGGCGGGATCGTCGCTCAGCATGTCCGGTTTGTCCACCAGCTCCACGCCGTGGCATTCCAGATCGGCTTCGTCCATGACGTACAGGCCGTATTCGTCGCACAAGTCGTAGAATCGCGGATCGTTCGGATAATGGGCCGTCCGGACGGCATTGATGTTATGCCGCTTCATCATAAGAATGTCTTGCTTCATGATCTCGTAAGGCACGTATCTGCCGAGCTCGGGATGATGGTCGTGACGGTTCACGCCCTTCAGCGTGATCGGCACCCCGTTCACCCTCATCAGCCCTCCGCTTACCTCCACTTGCCGGAAGCCGACGCGGCACGGCACAACCTCTACCGTCGCGCCCGCGGCATCCTTAAGCGTAAGCAGCAGCATATATAAATTCGGCTCTTCCGCGGACCATTGCCGCGGGGAAACCACCGTTATTTTCTCATTCGTATGCGAAATGCCGCCTTCGCCGATTGCCGCTTGGAAAGGCGCTCCCTCGCGAACGAGGATTTCCTTGCCGGAAGGCACTTCGATCAATGCGTATTCCAGACGATAGTCGCCGCGCTGCGCATCCTTGCTTGCTCCCGACTCTCCATCTGCAGAGGAATAAGCGCTTTCGAGGCTTGCGATCTCCGCGTCTACGGACAACATCGCTTCTCCCGTCTCTCGCGACAGCTCCGTGCGGACCGTAAAGTCGCGGATATGGACGCGCGGATGCGCGATCAGCGAGACGTCGCGGAAGATGCCGCTCAGCCACCACATATCCTGGTCCTCGATATAGCTGCCGTCCGACCATTGGTACACCTTCACGGACAAGGAGTTACTCCCCTCCCGAAGATATGGCGTAATGTCGAACTCGGAAGGCAGACGGCTCCCCTGACTGTATCCCGCGAACTCGCCGTTCACCCAAACGTGGAACGCGCTGTCCACGCCTTCGAACCGCAGCGTCACCTTGCGCGACAGCCATGCGGCCGGAAGCTTGAATTCCCGCCGGTAACAACCGGTAGGATTGTCGTTCGGCACGCGCGGCGGATCAATCGGGAAGGGATAATATAAATCCGTGTAATGCGGACTTCCGTAGCCTTGCATCTGCCAGTGCCCCGGCACCTGAATATCCGCCCATGTCCCGGTATCGTAACCGTCAAGATGGAAATGCTCGGGCGCGAGCTGCGGCGATGCCGCATAATGAAATTTCCAAGCCCCGTTCAGCAGTCGAAACCATGGGGACATCCCCCGGTCGTAGCTCATCGCCGAAGGCTTGTCGGAATACGGCACGAAGTACGTCCGTCCCGCTTCTCTCCCCCGCTCCAGCACGTCCAGTCGCTGCCAGTCGGGCAGCTTCGCATGTTTGTTCATCGTGTATGGCCTCCCATCTCTGTCTCTTGCATCAGTGGTTGTACGTAGCGGCCGAAATAGCCATAGCCGATTAATAACATCAATCCCGCGATCAGGAACGGGAGCGAATAATAGCCCGCGGTTAGCATAAAGCCGACGGCGAATGTCGTGCCGGCCGCGCCGGCGCTCCGAAACACCGAGCGCATGCCGGCGTACAGATTGCGATCCCGCTCCGGCAGCGCGGACATCGACCGGCTGTCGATCATATTGCTAAGCATCGTGAAGCCGCCTCCCCGAAGCAGCAAAAGAACCGCGAACGCGGCAGCCGGAAGCTGCAGCGCCAGCACGAATGCAATGAGCGCGTTCCCCAGGTACATGAACCGAAAAGCCCTCTTCACCCCGTAACGCTCCAGCATCCAAGGCGTCAGCAGGGAACCAATGAACATAAAGGCGCCATTGACGGACAACAGGATGGAAACCATGCCGTCGTCCCATTGCAGCCGCTCCTTCGCGATCACGTTCAGGAACCCGCCGATCAGAGCGAAGCTGATCCCGCTGATCAGCGTGTAAATCGCGAGCTTCCACACGGTGCGGCTCGGCCAGCTCGCGACGCTTTTTGGCGCGTTCGTCGCTTTAAGCGGGACGGCATTGGCGCCGTTTCGGCTTTTCCCCCGAGTTTCCGAAACGTATGGCGTTCCATCAACGCCCAGACGTCTGGCCGTAGATTCATTCGATTCCGGTTCGCGAATGACGGCGGCCTCGGCGACCTTAGCGGCTTCGGCGGCTTCGGCAACCTCGGCGGCTTCTCGCGCGATTGCCTCCTTTGCGGCGGCTTCTCGAGCAATTGCCTCCTTTGCGGCGGCTATCTCCGAGACTGCGCTCTTCGCATGCTTTTCACTCGGCAGCCAGAACGCCCTCAGACATCCCAGCGCCAGCAACACGACGGAGGCGCACACCAGCACCGGCCGATAACGAAGCTCGCCATCCGCGCCTAGCCACTCCGGGATGAAACCGCCGAGCAGCGTTCCCGCGCCGATGAAAATCGTGAACACCGCGAACATCAGGCTGAACGCCGCCGTCTCCTCGCGCCTGTTGCGGCTGTAGCCGAACAGCAGCTGCACCTCCGTCGTTTCGATGCACGCCAGCCCGACGGATACCAGCAGCTGAGCGGCATAAAATTCGGGCAGACTCTTGCCGTATGCGTATAGAAGAATCCCTCCGCTTACAAGCAGAACGCCTCCCGCCAGAAGCGGCTTCCGCCCCGTACGTCCGGCCAGCACGCTGACCGGAATCGCCAATGCGCCCATCGTCAAAATGCCCGCGGACGCAACCGCGCCGACGGCTGCTTCGCTCATGCCGAGCGCGAGCAGATGATAGTTTAGCGCCAGCGTGTACAATCCCATGCCGATCCCGTACAGCGCCTCGCTGCTCAAAAATCGACGAACCCCCGTGCTTAAGTCGAACAATTGTCTCCAGTAACTTCCCATGATGAATAACCCTTCTACCCCTTAATGCCCGTGCCCGCCACGCCGTCGACGATGTAACGCTGCGCGAAGAAGAAGATGGCGAGCGGCGGAATGCAGATGAGCGTCGTCACCGCCATGATGCCTTCCATGTCGACGCCGTACATGCCGCGGAATTGGGCGAGGCCGAGCGTCAGCGTGTATTTGCTCTGGTCGTTCAGGAACACGAGCGGTCCCAAATAATCGTTCCAGCTGTTCAAGATGTGGAATACGCCCACGAGTATGAGTGCAGGTACCATCAGCGGCGCGATAACGCGCAGGAACGTCTGGATCGGGTTCGCTCCGTCGATCTTGGCAGCGTCCTCGAGCTCCATCGGGATCGTCATGATGAACTGCCGGAGCAGGAAAATAAAGAACGGAGCGCCGAACCAAGACGGCACGATCAAAGGCTTCAGCGTATTGATCCATCCGAGGTAATTAAACTCCATATAAAGCGGGATCATCGTCACTTCCCACGGGATCATCATCGTGGACAGCAGCACGACAAACAGCGCGTCCCTGCCCTTGAACTTGAATCTCGCGAAGCCGTAGGCGACCAGCGCTGACGAGAGCAGCTGTCCCGCCAGGGAGACGATCGTCACGATCAGCGAATTTTTCAGAAATTGGTTAAAAGGCTGCGAAGTCCACGCCTTGGCGAAATTGCCGACATGCAGCTCCGACGGAATCCACCGCGGCGGGTATAGGTACAGCTCCTCCGGCGACTTCAGCGAAGTCGTCAGCAGCCAGAAGAACGGCGCAAGGAAAAGGAGGGACATCAAGACAAGCAGCGCGTACGTAAAGGTTTTTTTCATCATCGCCCCTCCGTTCGCTTGCGTTTCTTTCCGCCGTTTTTCATCTCGCCCTCGTAGTACACCCACATGCTGGACGACTTGAACACCAGCATCGTAAGCGACAGCACGATCAGGAACATAAACCAGGCATTCGCCGAAGCGTAGCCCATCTTGCTGAATTTGAACGCGTTCTCGTACATGTACATCGCGTAGAAGTACGTGGAGAGCATCGGGCCGCCGCCCGTCAGCACGAGCGCCAGCGTCAGCTGCTGGAATGCCGCGATAATGGTCGTGATCAGATTAAAAAGCAGCGTCGGGCTGAGCATCGGAAGCGTTATGCGGAAAAACTGCCCGACCTTGCCGGCTCCGTCGATGGAAGCCGCTTCGTACAGCTCCTTCGGGATGTTCTTCAGTCCCGCAAGGAAAATGAGCATCATCGTACCTTGCCCCCATAAGCTCGCGATGACGATCGCCACCGGCGCCCATGTCGTGCTGTTCAGCCAATCCGGCCCCGCGATGCCGATCATCGACAGGAAATAATTTAGAATGCCGTATTCTCCGCTGTATACCCAAGCCCAAATCATGGCGAGCGCCACGCCGGATATGACGGACGGCAGGTAGAACACGGTGCGGAACACCGCTTTGCCGCGCACGTTCTGGTTAAGCATCATGGCGAGTCCCAGCGCGATGACCATGTTCAGCGGGACGAATAAAGCCGCGAATTTCAAGGTCACAAGCAGCGAGCTCCAGAACATGGAGTCCTGCGTGAACATTTCGATGTAATTTTGCAACCCGACAAACCGTACTTCGCCCACGATCGGCCAATCAAAAAAACTGATGACGAGGGAGAAGACGAGCGGCCCCAGCGTAAAAGCGAACAAACCGACGATCCAAGGAAGAATGAAGAGGTAGGGCGTAACCCTACCCCTCCGGAACTTGCGTCTTCGCTTCGCGGCGGGAGGAGGGACGAGCGCTGTTTCGTTCAAAGTAGTCATCGTCATTGCCCCTTTCCTGGCGGCGCTTCTATTTCAGGAATTTCTCGGAATCCTTCACGGCCTGGTTTAGCATTTCCTGCGGATCGTTGCCGAGCATGATCGCCTCCACGGCCGTCGACAGATTGCGGTTCATCTGGCTCCAGTTCGGATGAAGCAGGAACGCGGGTCCGTTCGACGAACGCTCCAGCATCGTGTAGAACGGCTTATACAGCGCGTCGTTCTGCAATCCTTTCTCTTCCACGACGCTGATGCGGATCGGCAGGTCGGCCGTTCTCATCTTGATCGCTTCCTCGGAAACGTAGAACTTCACGAATTCCCATGCCTCTTGCTTATGTTTGGAGTCCTTGGCGATGGAGACGGCTGATTGCGCGAGGACGCCTTTCACCGGCTTGCCCGCGAACGCCGGGGGTTCCACGGTGCCAACGTCGATGCCCGCTTCCTTGAACCCTTCCAGCGGCCAGATGCCGCTTTCCCACATCGCGATTTTGCCCGCTTTGAAAATATCGTCGCCGCTCTGCTGGTTTTTGCCGCCGACCAGGACGCCGTAACCGTCCTTCACCGCGCTGCCCAGCACGCCGATCGCTTCGGCGGTTTCCTTGCTGTTCATGAACCCTTCGATTTTCGTGCCGTCTTCGCTGATGAAGCTGCTGCCGTTGCTCCATACGAAGCCCTGCAGGTCGTACGTGTCGTTCTCGGCGCGAACGCCGATGCCGTATTGCTTCTTGCTCTTATCCGTCAGCTTCTGGGCGGCCGCCTTCATGTCGTCCCATGTCCATCCGTCCTGCGGATACGCGACGCCTGCATCGTCGAACAGCTTCTTGTTGTAGTAAAACACGCGCGTCGTGAATCCGGCGGGCAAGCCGTACAGATTGCCTTCCACCTTGTTGTAGGCGAACAAGCCGGGGTAGAAATCGTCGATGTTCAGGCTGCTGTCCTGCTCCACGAAAGCATCCAGCGGTTCAAGCGATTTATAGTACGTCGGGAAGTCCCACATATACATGACGTCCGGCGGGTTGCTTGCGCCGAAGCCGGCCGCCAGCTTCTGGTCGAAACCATCGCCGTAAGGCTCGACCTGTACTTTAATGCCGGGATGGCTCTCTTCGAATTTCTTGGCGATATCCTGCTGAATCTTAAGCGCTTCACCCGTATCCCATGTAGCGAAACGGATCGTCGCCTCGCCGCCCTTGCCTTCCGACGGTTTGTCGTTGTCTTGGGTCCCGCCTTCGGCGTTGCTGCCTCCGGCGCTGCCGCCGCTGCATGCGCTAAGCGCGAATGCGGCCAGCATTGCGATGGCGAGAAGAAGAATGGCTGATTTCTTCATTTCGAATTCCCCCTAATCTGATGTAAGATTCTTGAGACAAAATAATTGAACCGCTTTCATTGTAGCCTGAATGAAAGCGGTTCAAAACGTTTTGGCGTTTGCCGATTGGTCGCCCTTTGTTCGAATCGGACGGGACCGGCCGGACGCTCGTTATTTTGTTTTCTGCTGTTCTCCTTTTTGTTTCTGACGGAACTCGCTTGGCGTCTCGCCGCCGGCGCGCTTGAACCATTTGCTGAAATATTTGCCGTCGATCAGGCCGATGTGCTCCGCGATATCCTGCTGCGTCATCGGGGTATGAGCCAGCAGATCCCGCGCAGCCTTTAGCCTCATCCGATATATAAATTCCACGAAATTCTCGCCCGTCACCTTCTTGAACACCGTGCTGAAGTGGCTCCGGCTGAGTCCGACGCGGTCGGCCACATCGCTGACGGACCACGGGTGCTTCAGGTCTTGCGACACGATATGGACGGCCTGCCGAAGCGGCTCCGGCCACGATTCCGCGTGAATGCCGTAGTTTTTGTCCCGCTCGGCTCTTGCATGAAGCTCCCGCACGGCCGAGATCCAAGCCTCGACGCCGATCCGCGGCTCTTCCTTGTACCAGCGCAATGTCGGATCGATGCCGATTCGCGACATGATGTAAGCGTCCAGCTCTTTTTTGGCATGCGGCGGGAACCAAACGTAACAGCGGTCTCTGCCGCATGGCATCGTGACGGCCTGTAGCTCCGGCGGCAAACCCGCCTCAATCTCTTCCATTCCCTTATTCTTCTGCAGCAGATACACATAATATTCCTGCGTCAGCAAGCTCCAAGGGCCATGCGACCGCAGCCGAAGCTCCTCCTCGAACTCCTGCCCCGCACCGTATAGCCATGCGCAGAAGAGCGTCTTGCATCGGTCTTCCCCGGCTTCGGGAGAGAGCGAAGCCGGCGCTGCAGGCGCGTTCAGCTCGTCGCGGAAGCCGCCCAGCAGACGGCCCAGCTCGTCGTCCTCGAACGCCGTCTTCAGCAAGTAACCGGAGACGCCGAGCTGGATGCCTTGCTGCGCGTATTCGAAATCGCGATGGCAGCTTAGCAGCAATATTTTCGTAGCGGGGGAAACTTCCCTGATCTTGCGGGTCAGCTCAATTCCGTCCATCTCCGGCATGACGATGTCGGTTACGACCACTTGAGGCCGATGCTCCAGGAAACATTCCCACGCCTTCCGGCCGTTCGCTGCGTCCGCGACGACTTCCATGCCGAACCCGGCCCAGTCGACCGTCGCTTTCAGACCTTTGCGCACGATGCTCTCGTCATCCGCGATCAACACTTTAATCGATTCGCTCATCGCTCTCTGCCCCCTTCTTCGGCCATACGATCGTAATGGTTGTGCCTTCCCCAGCCGCCGATTCGATGCTCAGTCCGTAAGCCGGCCCGAAATGCAGCTTGAACTTCTGGTCGACGTTGCCGACGCCGAGACCGCCTCTGCCGATTCGTTTCGCGCCGGGATCCAGCACCGTTCTTCTGCGCTCTTCCGCCATGCCCGTCCCGTTATCGGACAGCGTCAAGACGAGCAGCCCGCCTTCTTCGCGGAGCTGCAGCGCGATTGCGCCTTCCCCGTCCTCGAACGCGTGGAAAAAAATATTTTCGAACAGGGGCTGCAGGCTCATTCTCGGAATGAGACATCCGAGCGCCGAGCCGTCCACGTCGCTCTCGTATCGGAACACGTCCCCGTACCGGATGCGCTGGATGTGCAGGAAGTGGTCGATCATCGCGAGCTCGCGTTCCACGGTCACGAGCTCCTGGCGAATATCGAGGCTTCCCTCCAACACCATCGTAAGATGGTACAACATTTGGCGGATCTCCTCGTTCCCCTGAAGCCGCGCTTTCCACTGAATGGAGTTGAGCGTATTAAAAAGGAGATGAGGGTTAATTTGATAATGGATCGCGCGCAGCTCCGCTTCCTTCTTCAGCTGCTCCGTCAGCGTCACTTCGTCGACCAGCGATTGGATCTGGCCCAGCATGTTGTTGAAGCTGCGTCCGAGCACGCCGAGCTCGTCGTCGGAATCGACGTCGATCCGCGTGCCGAGCCTGCCCGTACCCGCCTTGTTCATGGATTCCTTCAGCCGCTTGATGCGGAACGTGAAGCGCGACGACAACAGGAACGCGAGCAGCAGCGCAAGCAGCGCCGACAATCCGATGCCGATGTACGTATAGAAACGAATGACGGTAGACGATTGGTAAAATTGTTCGTAAGGCACGCGCGCCTCGATCGTCCAATTGTTTTCCTGAAGCCGCTTCGTCCAGATGACGTCGTTCTCACGCGGCGCGTAGTCCGTCCCGGACTCGTAGATCGCCCGGCCGCCGGCATCCCGGATCGTCAGGTTCGCGTTCATGTCCCGTTCGAATGCTTCGAGCTGCCGGTAAATTCCGTCCGCCTTCATCTCCACCAGAATCCGGCTGTCTCTCAGCGGACCTTCCTGGTTCCGGATCGGGACGACAAGGCCCAGCAGACGGTTAGCCGGATTGCCGTGCGACTTGGAATAATGGCGAGGCTCGTACAGCCCGGCCCAGTAGGGACCTCTATGGGAAGGAGGAATGTCGTTCCACCAGCTCTCCCGTTCCAGCTCCCTCGTCTGCAGCGCGTTCTCCCCGTAATAATAACCCGATTGCGTAACGATGAAGATTCCCGCGTGCGCCTCCGTTTTAAGCGCTTTCAAAAAATCCTCCAAATTGTTTTTCTCTTGAATTTGCGAATAAGACTTCGGAATTTCTTCCGTGATCACGCTCTTAGCGGGGTCGAGCAGGTAGGAATGGATATAGCTCGCCGTCAGCGCCATCTGCTTCAGCTGCGCGTCCAGCTGGGATTGCAGCTGTCCCACCGCGTTCTGGCCGAATTTCCCGAACTGCACGTGCAGGAGATCGGACGAAGTGCGGTACGACAAGAACCCCAAAGACAATAACGGAATGATCGCCACGATCAGAAAAAAACTAACCAGCTTGAAGCGTATGCTCTTGCGGGGCGATTGGAACGCGCCCCGGAGCCACGCGGCCATCCCTCTCGCCATATCGTCGCTCTCCTTCTTCTTCGGGTTCGTACTGGATGTACCAGAAGTGTACCATGTCCGCTCGCGGGGCATCAAACGGTAATAAATGCGCAGACCGCCGCCAACGACCTTACGCCCTCCGAATTCGAAGGGCGTAACTAGTGAGTTATTGCGCCGCGGTCGGCGCGTATTCGCTGGCGAGCATCAAGAAGACGCTGGACGTCCAGGTGAAGGCGCGGTCGCGAAGCCCTTCTCCCGTAAGCGCGTCGAAATTCTCGGCCATGCCGCTCTTGCCGGCCATGCGGCAGAACCGCTCTGCGGCAAGCGAAGCCAGCTCGGTTTCGCCGGCCGATGCGAGCCCGTCCGCCAGCAGCATCATGACCGGCGCCCAGATCGGGCCGCGCCAGTAGCCGTCAGGCGAGTAATAATCGCTTGCGACGTTCTCCGTCGCGAAGCCGTTCTCCGTCAGGAAGCGGCCCTCTTCCCGCAGCCCCGCAAGCAACGTTTGGAAAACATCCTCCGGCAGCCTGAGTCCGAGAATGATCGGCATATAGAGAAGCAGGCTGTCCCCTTGCCCTTCATGCCGCTCATCCCTCACGTACGCGACGAACCGGTCTCCTGTCCAGAACCGCTCCAGCATCCGGGCAAGCAGGGCGTCGGCTGCCATCTGCCACTGATCCGCTTCGATCGGTTTCCCTAGCCGCTCGGCGACGAGCGCGAGCGTTTCGCATTGCAGAATGAGGAACGCGCACAGCTCCGGCGTCTCGACGGGCCCTCCGTGCAGGAATACGGTGCTGTTGTCCCAGCCGCAGTCGTTGCCGTGCTGGTATTCCGGGATACCGTTGCCGTTGTCGTCCCGCTGCTCGAACCACCACCTCGTCCAGCGGGACAGAGGCTCGTAGACTTCCTCCAACTGCTCGGCGCCGATCCAGTCGGTCCGCTCCATCATCCACCTCAGCGTCCATCCGTGGATCGGCGGCTTGCAGCAGTTCCATAACGCGTACTTATCGTTGATGAAATCGGGCAGCGCCCCGCTTGCGTCCTGCGCGTCGAAAAAAATCATGAACTGATCCCAAGCCAGCTCCGGCCTGGATCGGATCAGCGCCATCGCGTTAAAGCAGTGGTCCCAGCTCCAGATGTTTGTCATCCAGTTCTTGGACATATACATCGCCTGTCTCGTCAGCAATCCGCGCTTCGGCACCACGCAAGACCAAGTTATATAGGCGGCCAGCTCGCGCGCTTCGCTCCACTCCGCTCTGACGGGCAATATTTTGGACAACCACTCCCGAAACTCCGCCCCCGCTTCCGCCCTGCGTTCCGCCATGGGCGCGAACGCCCTGACGGGCGGCCGCACGGTCCAGAACTGCTCCAGCGTCGCGTCGACGGTCCCGTCATGTCCGGGAGCCAATTCGGCCAGCACGTAAGCGCAGCGCGTTCCCGACCACGGCGCATCCACGCGCAGCCCGCCTGAATGGCACTGCAGCATGAACCTCGACTCCGTCGTGAAATGGTTGATCTCCCATCGCCCGTCGCTCATCGGGGACGCGTAATCGTAGCTGCCGCCGGTCAGGCTAAGCCGCAAGCCGACGCCCGAAGCATGGAGCTGCAGCGTCCTTTCGCCGGTCACGCAAATTTCCGCCGAGCCTTGCTGGCACGAAATGAAAAGGCCGTCCGGTGAAGCTTCCATGTCCGTTGCCGCTTCATCGATCGCAGATCCGGTGCCGCCGTCGATCAGTTGAACTCGCAGCACGGCCCCATGGCTAAGGTCGCCTCCTTGAACCGTGCGTATATATAATCCTTGCTCCAGATCGCCGACGCCTCCGAGCGGAGATACGACCAGAAACGAGCCGAATCGGCTATAAGGCACTTGCTTGATATCGAATACCATCCGTTTCCCTCCCAAGCTGCAAACGTTATGTTTTCAGTGTAGAGGATGAACGGTTTTCGGCAGACTCGCGGGAGGCGCGTATTGTTCGCCATTTTGTTGGCAGCGGGCCGCGCCATGCCTTGCTTTCGTCTTTTTGTCGGGTTTCGCTCCCCTTTTTGTTCGGTTGCAATGAATACGACTATAACAACAGAGAGATAAGATGCGCTGCTTGCGCTCTCGTTAACTCCTGCTTCGGCGCGAACTTACGGTCCGACTTGCCCTGCAGAATGCCCGCGGCGCTCAGCCTCGACACCGCATCCTTTGCCCACGGGGCAATCTCGCCGGAATCGGCATACGACGGCTCCGTCGCCGTATCCGAGGCGCCTCCTTGGATGCGATCGATCGCGACGGCCGCCTCTTCTCTCGTAACGGGCGCATTCGGCGCGAAAGCATGATCGCTTCGTCCCTTTAGCCAGCCCGCTTCATAGACGGCTGTCACGCTGCCGGCATACCAAGCGGACGAACTGACGTCCCGGAAAATGGAGTCCCCTTCTCGCTCCTGCAGACCGTAGGCTCTGGCTAGCAGCGCCGCAAGCTCGGCTCGCGTAACCGACGCTTCGGGAGCGAATTCCCCTTTGCCTTTCCCCTTCACGATGTGTTTGGCGCTTAGAGCCTCTATGGCTGCAGCGGCCCAATGGTCTGCAGGGATATCCACATAAGCCTGCTTCCAGGCAAGCGCTGTATAGCGGCTAAAATGCGACAGCTCCGCTCGCAGGACGCCTTTCTCCGCAGCTCCTCCGGCATAGCTCCATCTCGAAAGCGCGTCATCATGGACGTATAGGCCCGTCAGCGGTTCTTCCTTGCCGGCATCAATTCGAAGTTCCAGCTTCACCCTATCGCGGAAATCATCCTCCATCGAGGTAAATCCGTCGTCCGATAGCAAGCCCAGTCGGAACGAATACATCCCGGATACGGGCACGGCCGTCGCGTGCGCAGGAATCTGCGACAGCGAACCGAGTAGCTTCTCTCTCTCCTCTTCGGATATCGGCGATGCGATTACCGCCACATATCGGGTCCCCTCCGATTGCATTCCTGCAGCCTGTCTCAGGACGGACGCCGGGAAGCTCAATTTCAGTCCGTTCCGGACCAGCTCAAGCGGCCGATCTCCCAGCAGCTTCAAATCGGCAACAGGAAGCAGAAGCGTATCCTGTCCTTCCTCGAACTTCACCGCGATGCTTTCGGAGGTCGCTGTCAGCTCTTCCCGGCTGACGATCCTTTCGTTCAACTTCGCCTGTCCGTCGGCCGGCGGAACGTAGCCTGCGCCTTCTCCGCCGGATGCGGCTTTCCCTTTATCGATGATGATCATTTCCCAATATTCCAGAGAAGGCACGTTGATCAGCAGATCGGTACCGCTCCATTCGAAACTCAATTCCCGGAACATGCCGCCATCCCTGTCCGGAGAAGCTGAGTATGCCTTCAGCTCCGGCCATCGACCTTCCGTTTCGCCTATCGGATACCGAACGACCAGATTTTGCTGAACCTCGGGAGAGGCCGCGGCGTTACGCCAGTTCTCGTCGTTGCCTAGCAGGTTGACAAGGTGAACGAGCTCGTATTGCTCGAAGCCAACGTTATCCGCATTGTCCCGAGGGAGGACTAGCAGCGATTCCGCGGCGCCTTCGCCGCTGACGGCGACATCGTTGCCGTCAAAGTCCGTTACAGAAACGGCTTTGTCCACGTTCAACCGACTGTCGAACAATAAATTTTCATAAGCGGCAAAAAATTTATAGTAATCCTTCAGCGCTTCCTTCAACGAGCCTTTCATCTTTTTGCTGCGGTTCGGGTAATATTCGTGCGCGAGCATGTTCGGACCTTCCTGAAGCGATTCGGCCGTGCCGAGCTCGATATGCGTCGCTCCCATCGCCGCAAGCGCCGCGTCCGTCAAGCGGACGGACGGTTCGTCGAAGAAGCCTAGCGTCATGCTCTTCAGCGTGATGCTGCCCTTGTCGTCCGATTCATGCCGCAGCGTGATTTCGTGCATGCCTTGGCTTAGGTAAGGGACGATATAGTAAGCGTCCTCGTTAAACGAATCGCCGTTCGCCGTTGGCGCAAAGGAGAGGCGCACCGGTTTTCCCGATTCGTCCAGAGCCGGCTCGCCGTCGATATACAACGTCTTGGTCGACGCTGCTCCGTCATTGGAGTACGTAAAAATAAGCGAGGTTTCGCCCTCTTGCCCGATCTCGATCGGGAACGCGATCTCGTCCCCTGAATGACCGAAATGAAGCAGCAAATCCTTGTACAACACCATCGGCGGCAGCGCATCGGCCTTCTCCGCATGCAGCTTCTTCCCGCCTACGGAAAGATAATCCAGATCGATGCCTTCATCGTCCCGCCCTTCCAGGCGCAAAACAATTTCATTCGCGCCTTGCCGCAGCTCGATGCCTTGCGTGACGAGCTCCGTCCAAGCGCCTCCCGAATGCCCGAACGAAAGCTCCGCCTCCTGCTTCGCGCCGTTCACGTACAAGACTCTTGCGGCGCTTTCCCCGGATGAGGAACCGTTGCGGTACCTCCATGTCAATTCGGCCGTTTCGTCAGCGGCCACTTCTAAACGAAAGGTCAGAAAATCGTTTTCTTCAGCAAAATCCGTCGCATAACCATCGCTGACCGCAATGCCATGACCTTCCGGACCAAAAATAGCATCCTCGGCCTCATATTCGGCATCTGCCGCAATTAGGCTGTCCAGGTTTATATATTGGCCGTCCGTAGCCATTACGAGTTCTACCCTATGCGTCCCCGGCCGGATCGGAACTTTGATCGACTTCTCGGCCATTCCGCCGTCCCAGCCCCCCGGAGTCGCGCCGAATACGGCGTCCTCGGCGATCAGTTCGCCATCCCAATAGATATCGAAAGCAGGGTTGTTGCCGCTGCGGTACCGGAACGACAGCTCGTCGGCCTCGCGCGTCGCCTGGATGTCGAAAGCGACGCTCTGGCCCGCGCGGCCGTGATTGTCCGTCTTGCCGAGCGTCATCCGGACGCCTCCATTCTTCGCCGAGACAGTCTCCCAGCCCGTCTCGGCCGATTCCGCCTCGAATTTGACTCCGTCCAACTCGATATAATCGATGGCGATTCCCGACACATCATCCTGCAGTTCATGCTTCAACGTCAGCACGTTCAATTCGGCCGCGTCGCTGATATATACGGAAGCTTGAGCGGTCGACCACGCTTCGCCCGTCGCCGGCAACGCCACTTCCCCCGCCTTTCTGCCGTTTAAGTAAAGGGACCGCTTCGATTCCGCCCCCGGATTGCGATAAGCCAGCGTGATCTCGTATCGGCCGCTGGCAGCGACAGCTCCCGCAACGAAACGAAGGAAGTCGCCTTTCTGCATGAAACGGTCCGCATAACCGATCTCGCCGTTGCCCGCATGCTGCTCGATCTTCGCCTCCCTCGTCGGTTGCCAGCCGAATTCCGTCTTCTCCGCTTCGTATCTAACCGTGCCTACCTGCGCGTAGTCCAGCTTAATGCCCCTATCCGTCGCGCCGGTATGCTTCAGCACGACCGTATTGGCGCCGGCGCGAAGAGGCACTACGATTTCCGTGCCGTTCTTGAAGTTTTCAAAGCCGCCCGTAGGTGCAAAAGCTAGATGGTCTGCAACCGTTTCGCCATTGATCAGTACGTCTCTCGAAGCTGCCGACGCGGCGCTGTACCGGAAGCGAAGCGGATATAGTCCGTCGGTCTCCGCGTCAACTTCGAAAGCGACATAGTCGCCTTCCGTCTCGAAATAATAGACATGCCCGTATTGATCCACTTTACAGCTGATCAGCTCGGCATATTCCGCTTCGTAAACTTGCGCGAAATCCGCTCCGCCGACAGTAAGGCTATCCACGTTAAGCCAGAGATCATTCGTAGCGAGCTGGAGCTTGATCGTATTGGCCCCCGCTTTCAGATCCGCTTGCAGCGAAAGCTCCGCAACGGGGTTGCCCCAGCCGGTTTTCCCCGTGAAGTCCAACTCCCCGTCCGCCTCCTGCCCGTTAACGGAAAGCTTGCCGACCGGGTTGCCGCCCCCGTTGTCATGACCGTAATGAAGCGTCAGCCGATACGTCCCCGCTTCCGGCGCTTGCACCGTCCAGACGATCGCGTCCTCGTCCTTCTTGCCGAAATCGCCTACCCAGCCGTGGGCTTTGCCGATTCGCGATTGAAACTCGACCGTACGGGCTACGTTCTCAAGCTCCTCCGCCGGGTAAACGTCGCCCGTCGCCTGCTTGTAGTTCATATAGGCCGCGATAACCATCGCTTTGTTTCCGTTTTTTGATTTCGTATCCTCGATCACTTTAAGCAAATCGCGGTAATTGTCTTTATCCGTCCATATTTCGCTGTAATCGAAGTCGGTCATCGTGGACGGGCTCGGCACTTCGGAATACCCTCCGTTGCCGCCGACCATATTGAAGGTTACGTCGTTTTTGCCGGGATCGTTGACCGTCAACGCTTCCTTCGTGGCATTGATCAATTCGTCGTAATCGAGCGAGTAATAACGTTCGTTGCCATAATAGTCGTACAGAAAGTCGTTGTCCGAAGCCCCCCATTGATCGAGATGAATGCCGTCGAAGCCAAAGTCGTCGACCGAGCGGCTGAACTCCCGCGTAATGTAAGCCTGCCACTCCTCATTGCCCGGATCCTGCAGGTAAAGCGCAGACGGTACCCAATCAAAGAAAAAACCGTTCTGGTACATGAGCGGATCGGGGTTCGGAAACCGGGCGTTTTTGTTGTACAACCCCCATTCCTTCTTGACGCCGAACTTCTCGTATTGCTCTCGCGCCGCGTAATTCATTTGGTAAGCCATCGCGGCTGAGCCGTATTTCTGAGCGGCCTCCGCCTGCTGCTTGACCGTTGCCGGATACAGCGGCCTGCCGAGCAGATCGTCATAGGAAAGTCCCGGCGCAATCTCCTGCGTGACGAATTCCCCGTTCTCGTCCCGCAGCGGCTCGCCGTTCTCGTCGAGCTTGGAAATGACCGATACATCATGCCGCCACATCCAGTCGTAAAACTGATAGCCGTTCAAGTAATACTCCTGAGACAGCTGCTTCAGCTTCGCGTCGCTTTCCTCAGACGTTTCGTCCGGGAATTCGGACGTATAGCCGTAGCGCGGGAAATGCGTCCAATCGCTGGATACGTCTACCGCCGCCGTCTTGAAGGCATTCGGCATTTCCTCGATGTACGCCTTGACGAGATAGCCCCGGAAATCCGTTGCCGGCGGCTGCCAGTTGACGGTCAGGTCGGATTCCGCGCCTTCTTGGACGGTAATCTCCCGTTCGACGCTTCCAACAGGTCTGTTCGCCGAATAATACGCCAGAATCAGCTTTCCGCTCCAACTCGCCGACTCGTTAAAGTCGATATGAAATTCGGCTTCTTCCCCAGGCTGATATCTCGCTTTGCTGACAGTCAACGCCTCGATGGGCGATTCAGGCACTGCGGCGTCCGCCGCACGCGCCCCTTCTATCGAAGCCGCTTCGGCGTCATAAACGCCAATAGGCCCGAAGAACACTTGCGTGAGCAGCGCCGCCGAGCAAACGACGCTTAGCAATCCGCGCTTCCAATTTTTCATCTTCCAATCTCCCCTATTCCCGATAATGAAGTTCCTCTTCAGTATGCGGAAAAGCCACTCGAACGGTAACCGCTTTCATATCGATGAAAGTGTCATATATTATCAAGTGTTGGGAAAAGCCGATAAAAAATAGGAAAGAAGGCCTGCTCGAAAGGCGCCGCGCTTTCGAATCAGCCCTATCCCATTGTTCAGCTGCGCTCTGCGGCCTCAAGCAGAACGTCCATCTTCCGCGCCGCATCGTCCAACGTTTCCTTAATGTTTTCTCCCCGGATGAAAATGTCCTCCATGGCCGAATTGTAAATCCGCTCGATCTCATTCCACTGCGGAATCGACGGACGGTAGAAGGCGTCATGGATGCTCTCCATATACGGCGCCAGGTAGAGGCTGACGGTTCCTTTCGCCTTGCCTCCTTCTTCGAACGCATCCGTATTGACGGGAATAAGCCCGGCCTCCAGTAGCTTTAACTGCGTCTCCTTACGGGTCATCCAGCTCATGAAGATCCATGCCTCCGGCTTGTTTCTCGTGCCTTTCGTCATGACCAGATTCTCGCCGCCGATGATCGACCTGTAATCCCCGCCGCTCGGGAATGGCACGGGCCTCGTCCGCTGCAGCAGATTGACGTCCACGCCGGCGCTGTTGAGCAGGATGCTGTAATACCAGGGTCCTTCGTCCATCATCAGAAGTTTCTGGGACGCGTAAACCTCACGCCAAAGATCCGCGTTACCTGCAAGCAGCGAAGGATTGATGATGCCATCCCGGAACAGCCGGAGGAGCTCTTCCGCTGCCGCGACGCTCCGGTCGCTATTGAAATACCCTTCCGTCCGCGTAAACGCCTCGTCCGCAAGCTGCCCGCCATTCGCGAAAAAGTACGGGAGACTGTTCCACAGATCGATGCCGGTCATCCCGAGCGTATATCCGTTTTCACGCGCCAGTCTCGCGAGCTCCGCGAAGGAAGAAGGCGGCTCTTGCATTCCCATTTTGTCGAGAAGCCTGGTATTGTAGATCGCGGCCTTCGTCGTTATGTTAAGCGGCAAGCCGTATACATGACCCTCGTGGCGGTTCGTGTCCAGCATTCTGCCGCGGAGCTGCTCCGATACGGTATCGAAACCCGGCATCGACTCGATTGGATGCAGCAGCCCTCTCTGCGCGAAAACCGGAATCCAAGTGTAGTCCATTCGGATAATGTCTGGTGTCTTGCCGGCCGAAGCGCGGGCGAGCAGCGCGGCATGGTATTCCCGGTTATGCGTTTGCCTGACGGACTCGATCACGATGTCGGGATGCTCGGCCTCGAACGCCGGTATGATCTCCTTCTCGAACAATAGCGTTTCTTCGTCGCTGTACGTATGCCAGATGACGATTCTCTTCTGCGGTTCCTCTCCGATCCGCTTCACCGTATTCGGATCGTCGATAATCGAGTTGCCCAAGCAACCGGAGAGCGTCGTGAGCAAGACGGCCAACGCCAAACAACGGAGCGCGGCCCGCTTCATTGCCGTTCTCCCCCTCTCCGCGGCTGTACGGCAGACGCCGGGGGAAGCCGGCGCTCCCGGTACTCGACGGGCGAATGCCCGGTCATCTTTTTGAACAGCTTGCTGAAATATTTGACGTCGTTAAATCCGGACCGCTCCGCCACCTCGTACACCTTCAATTCCGTGCCGCCAAGCAGCTCCTTCGCCCGCTGAACGCGCAGCGTGATGACGTAATCGATAAAGTTTTGCCCCGTAATCTTCTTGAACAGGATCGAAAAATAGTTTTTGCTGACATGTACGTAATCCGCCACCTGTTGCAGCGTCATCGATTCGAGATAATGTCCTCTTATATAGTCGAGCGCCTTGTCGATCGGATGGTAGGAGCTTTGGGCGTCAAAGCTGTCCGAGCACGCCTTGCGAAGCTCGACGATGCTGGTCTGCAGCACCTCGCACAACTCCCCGAGCGTCTCCGTTTTGAACAGCCGGTCGAACGATTCAACGAGCGCGTAAGGATCGACCTGTTGCTTGAACATCATCGACAGCACCTTGCTAGCCTCTTCCTTCAACGATAGCGGCGAACAGCCGCCATGCGACCAGTCGATGCGCCACTCTGTGAGCAGCGCAGCCAGCCGCTCGTCGTCCGCGCCCTCCAGCGACTGATACGAAGAAGGCAGACGAAGCCCATCGCGCCGAACCGCATCGGACGACTCGTAGCCATAAATGCCGCTTCCAACAAAAAAACCTCGATCCGAAGCCAGTCTGCTGCACGAGTAAGCTTCGCGAATTCCGGCCGTCTCCTCCCCTCGCGCGAAACCGATCGTCACGCTTGCCCCGCTTTCCTCCTCCATCTTCGCCTTCAGCTTCCGCAGCCGGCTCGCTTGCTCCTCCCGGGACTGGGGCGCGGGCAGCAGGAAAAAGAGCTCATGCTCCGCGGTCTGCACCGCGATCCCCTCTTGTTCTTCCCCGTACAGCGCTTCCGCCAGCTGTTCCAGCACCACGGATTTAAACAAGTAACCCTGTTGCTCCTCGATCAATGACACACGGTTCAACACGATTGCAAGTCCCAAATAACCGTGATCCAGCCAAGCCGGAAACACATCGCCCTGCGGCTTTCCTTCTTTTTGCAGCAACAGCAGCTTCAGTTCGCCTTCGCAGCGCTTGCGAAGCTGCAGCATCTCCTCGCCGTTGCCCACCTGATCGACACGCTGCCCTTTCTTTCGCGCTTCCTTCTCCAGCATAACCAAGCAGCGCCTGACCACCTGCTGAAGCTCTTCCGGCTCAAGCGTATGCTTCAGAATATAATCCGTAACGCCAAGCTTCAAGCCCTCCCTGACATATTCGAAATCGTTATGGCTGCTCACCAATACAACCTTGGTTTCCGGATACAGCTCAAGCACCCGCTTCGATAGGGCAAGACCATCCAGTACCGGCATCTTGATATCGGTAATAAGCAGATCTACCGGCTCCTTCTCGAGCAGTTGCAGCGCTTCCGCTCCGTTCGCGCAGTCCGCCACAAGCTCGACGCCCTCCTTGCTCCAGTCGACGGACGCCTTGATGCCGAATCGAATTATCGGCTCATCGTCCACGATGATTGCCCGCCACATAGGCATCCTCCTTTGGTATCAACAAGATTCGTGCCAGCGTGCCGCCTTCCTCCCGCGAATGAATCGACACGCCCGATTCCCGGTCGAAATAAAGTCTCGTGCATTCGTATACATGCTGCAGGCCGATACCCGCTTCGCCGTCTTTGACCGCCCTTTCGACCGACTCCAGCACCTTTTCCTTGCCGGGCAACAGACCGATGCCGTCATCGAATACCGTAATGATCGTCGCTTCGCCTTCCCGCGCAACCTCGATAACGATCTCCCCGTCGCTGCCCTTTGGCACGATGCCGTGGAATATCGCGTTTTCCACGAGCGGCTGAATAAGCATTCTCGGCACAAGCAGCTTCGCCGCTTCTTCATCCTTGCGGACATGAAGCGTAAATCGCCGGCTATAGCGCATCTCCAGAATAACCAAATATTTTTCGATAATGTCGAGTTCTTCTGCGATGGTGATGAAGTTCCCTTTCCGCCCCATATTGGCCTCGAGCAGCCTGGTCAGTGCGGAAATGCCTTCGTACGCCCGCTCGGATTGTCCGTATTTGATCAACCAGCGGATCGTGCCTAGCGTGTTGAATAGGAAATGGGGATTGATCCGGTGAACGGCCGCCCTCAGCTCCGCCTCCTGCTTCAGCCGCTGTTCTTCCGTTACCTGCTCCATCAGAAGATTGATGTCGCCGATCATTTTGTTGAATTGATGGCTCATGAGCCCGAATTCATCATTCGTGTTCACATCCGTACGGACCGTCAAATCGCCCTTCTGCACCTGCTTCATGCCCCGGGTCAGCTGCTTGACGGGCTGCGTAACCCTGCTTGCGATAATAAGTCCCATGCCGATGCCAAGTAACGTAAAGATGCCGAACGAAAACAAAATATTGCGGTGCAGCGCGCTTAGGCGATCCGTGATTTCGTGAACCGGCACCGTGCCGACGAGCAGCCAGCCGTTGCTTAGCGTCTGCTTCACCCCGTAATAGGGCACCTCGTCGCGCTTGAATTCGAATTCGATATAGGGATTGCCCGTCACATGGGCCAGAAGCTCCTCGTTTCGAACGATTTGCCCGATGCTTTCGGTATCGGAAGCGACCATAATCCGCCCCTCGCCGTTGACGACCATAAAACTTCCCGTCTTTCCGAGCTTCATCTCGTCGATCTTATCGATGACCTTCCGCCCGTTCAAATTAACGAGAATATAACCAACCGTTTCCCCGCTGTCATAATCTTTGATCGCCCTGCCGATCGGCAGCACCAGTTCCGTGGTGTCACCGCCGCTGCTTAGCTGGTCCGCGCGAATTTCGTTCCAGACCAGTCCGCCTTCCAGCTTCTCCGCCTCTTGGGCCCAAGGCTTCTCTTCCACGAAATAGCGGGCAAGCTTGATCCGTGAGAACGTGCCGCTTCCCCAGCCCGTTTCGTGATCCTTCAGGACGTACACGATATTGACGAAAGAGCTGGAATAGACGATGTTGTTCAGGAAACTTTTCATATATTCCTCGTTCTCCCGCCACAGGAGCAAATCCGCTCCGCTCGCGGGTTGGTTCGCGATGACGTGCTGAACTCTCGGATCGATATAGATCATGTCGGACACGTCGCTTCCCGCGTTGAATATAAACGATAACGAATCCGCGCCTTGCTTGGCGATCTGTATGGAAGCCTCCCGTACATTTTGTTTCACCGTAGAATTCGACACGACATAGAAGGAGAAGCTTGTGAACAGCGTCGGAATTAAGATAACGAGAACGAATGCCACGATCATTTTAGTCGTAAACGACATGCGAAACCGCATTCGAAGTTTATCGGACATGCTTCTCCTCCCTTTCTGTCGTCTAGTATACACTGAGCGGGCCGAACTTGCTTTCCAACGGCGCAAAGACGCCCCCGCAGGGCGCCTTTAATTGCATTAATATTCCAGAACAACCATGTTCCAATACTTCAAATGCGGCAGCGTCAGCGTAAGCTCGCCGTTCTTCTGCTCGAAGTCCAGCGCGACCGGCGATCCGCCGTAATAATCCGGCGACGCGACCCATGCCTTCTTCACTTTGCCGTCCATCCGAACCGTCAGCTTCACGTCCTTGATTTCCTTCGGCTCCGTTTGATCCGCGCGGTCATCCCGCCATTCCATTCCCTTCGCGTCCGTGAAGTTGATCAGATGCAGCACCGCGCGGCCCTGCGCTTCCTTAGTGAAGCTCCAAACCTTGCCGCGCTCCGGCAGGTCGGACAGCTCCGCGGCTTCGGTCCCGGCGACCTCCAGTTCCTTGTCGACGGTTCCGTCGCGAAGCAGGTTCTGGTAAGCCGTCAGGAAGTCGTAATAAGCGATCAGCGCGACCTGCAGCTCCTCGGTCATCCTCAGATTGCGGTTCGGAAAATATTCCTTCGCCAGCATGTTCTCGCCAAGCTCCAGATGAGAGGCGCCGGAAGCGAACATGACGGCATCCGTCAGCAGAACGCCCGGCATGTTGAATTCGCCCGCGGAATTCGCGTGGTCGTAGTTCATGTAAGCCGCGAACACGGTGTTCAGCGCGCCTTTGCTGTATTTCAGGTTCTGATCCGTTATTTCTTTCAGATTGCGATATTGCGGATGCGCGTCCCATACTTCGGTGTACAGGAATTTCACGGGCGTCTTCGCGATATTCGCTTGCCCGAATTGTCCTACGGCGTTCATGACGTAATCGACGTCGATTGTTTCTTTCGCCTTGTTCATGAACGATTCGTAGGCATCCGGCAGATTCACCTTATCGGCGTTCGCGTCGTACAGGATGCCGCGGTCTCCGAGCTGATCGACATGCCAGCCGTCGAACGGCAGGCGGTCGAACACTTTCTTCTCTTCGCGGAACAAGTAGCTCTGCCATTCTTCGTTCGCCGGGTTAAGCAGCATAATATCGCTCGCCCAGCTGTCCGGCAGCGGATGTTTGTCTTGGTTCTTCAGCAGCGGGTCCTTGAACAGGCCCCATTCCCGCTTGACGCCGTCCTGCTCCGAATCCTCGAACGCGCCGAAGAGAAGGTTGTAGTTCATCGCCTTCATGTTGCGTTCGTGTGCGAGATCGATATAACCGCTAACCGTATCGTAAGCAACCGGGCGGTTTGCGATCTCCGGCCATGTCTTCGCCGGTGCTTCGCCTTCCAGCTTCATCGGCATATGGTGTTTCCATTGCCAGTCGTAGAATTGGATGCCGTTGATCCGATACCGGCTCAACCGCTCCATGACCGCCTCCTGCTCGGAAGCTTCCATCGCCATAAAGTCGGCAAGATAACCGTACCTCGGGAACTTGCCCCAATCGGAGGATACGTCGACTGCGATGTTCGCATGGTCGACGATTTCCTTGTCTTGCTTCAAGAAAATTTCCGTCATGTATCCCCGGTAGTCGTCTTCGGACGGCTGCCACTCCCAATTGACTTCGGGTGATCCGTCCCACTCGATCGCCTTCTCTTCCACGATCTCGTCCAAATGCTTGTAGCGGACGACGAGGTCGCCGCCCCCCGCCGATTCGTTCATCTTGAGCGTAAAGCGAACCGGGTCTCCGGGATTGTATCTGGCCTTATCCGTTGTCACATACGACAGCAGGTCGGCGTCGCCCGCCTCTTGCGGATCGATCGCCGCTTGATCACGAGCGCAGCCTCCGATCAGCGCGGTAACGACCAGAACGCCGGCTCCGATCGCCGCCGTTTTCATGCGGGATGCTTGAGATTTCATATCGTGCTCCTTTTTCGTGGATTAGCTCTACCCCTTCACGCCGCCCTCATTGAAGCCCGATTGCACGAACTTCTTCTGGAACGTCACGTAGAGCAGGATGACCGGCAGCAGCGCGATCATGGATGCCGCGAACACTTGACCGTAGTTGGTCGAATATTTGTCGTTGAACATGAGGATCGCGATCGGCAGCGTCCGCATCGCCTCGCTCTTGATGAGCGTCAGCGCCAGGAAGTATTCCTCCCACGTCCCTTGGAAAATAAAGATGGCCAGCGTGCCGAGCGCGGGCAGCGACTGCGGCAGGTAAATGTTCCAGAAGATGCGCCAGCTTCCGCCGCCGTCGATCAGGACGGATTCCTCCAGTTCCTTCGGAATGCTCTCGAAGAAACCTCGCAGGAAGAACACGTTGCCGATGACGCCGCCCGCGATATAAACGAGCCATAAGCCGCTGTACGAGTTCACCAGCCCCATGTCTTTGATGATGACGAACTGCGGGATGATGTTGATGACGCCCGGAATAAACATCGTCAAGAGGAAGATCCGAAAGACGAGCTCCTTGCCCGGGAAGTCAAATCTGGCGAAGCCGTAGGCCGTCAGCGCTCCGAGGAACAGCGACCCCACCATCGCGACCGAGGTTACGATGACGCTGTTCATGAAGTAGCCGACGAAATTGTTTTTGTTCCATACCGTGACGTAGTTGGCGAAGTTGGCCTTGACCGAGAACACCTGATCCGGCTTCGGCAGCGTGTTCGTGCCTTGGAAGAACGTCGTCAGGATCATGTAGATGAACGGGAAGACGAACAGAAGAGCGCCCGCTATGATGATCGCGTAAACGACGAACTTGTTGATAAACGATGTTTTCATGTGCGCTTCTCCTTAGAACATTTTTTGTCTTCCGATTTTTTTCATCTGCGTGTAGGTCAGGACGAATACCAAGAGACCCATCATGACGCCCATGGCGGAAGCCGGTCCGAACTTCAGGTTCTGGAACGCTTCGATGTAGATCAAGCTCGGGATGACATGCGTTTGGTTCATCGGGCCGCCTTGCGTAATAAAGTACACTTGCGGGAAGAAACCGAATGCCCCGTTGATGAGATTAATGACGATGAACAACGTGATCGGCTTCAGCAGAGGAATGGTTACCCGCCAGAACCTCTGGTTCGCGTTCGCGCCGTCGATCTCCGCCGCTTCGTACAGGTCTTTCGGGATGCCTTGCAGCGCGGCCAGATAGATGACGACGCCCCAGCCGACCGTCTTCCAAATATGGAACAGCCAAATCATGACCATGGCGGACCAGTAATTGCTGCGCCAAGCGATCGGCTCGTTAAGGATACCCAGCTGCTTGTGGAGGATATAGTTGATGAAACCTCCGTCGCCGTCGGCGAACAAATATTTGAACAAGAGTGCGATAATGATCCACGAAGTCACGATCGGCAAATAATAGACCGTCCGGAACGCAATCTTGAATTTGACGAATTTGGCATTGATCAGCACCGCGAAGAAGATCGCGAGAAACCAGTTGATCGGCACGGTACCGAGCACGTTCAGAAACGTATTGCGAAGCGCGATAAGAAACCGGTCGTTCGGATCCTCGAATACTTTCGTATAGTTGTCGAAGCCGACCCACGGGTTCTCCGCGTTCGGCATGATGCTGTAATCCTGGAAGCTGATCATGATGTTTCGGATCATCGGATAAATGACGAATACGGCAATGCCGATGAAGCCGATCGCCACGTAGGGCAGCACAGCCGCCCATTGCCGCAGCCCTGACTTGAATTTCATGAGCCTCGAGGCCTCCTTTCTGCAAATAGGGAATCGGCCGACGCGCGTCGACCGTAAGGGAGGAAGGGTTCTTCGCCTGGGCGCCGCCCGGCGCAGCCGCCCTTCCTTCTATCGGATACCGTCTTTATTTCAAAATCGCGTCGATCTGCTTCACGGCTTCGTCCAGCGCGGCCTTCGGCTCTTGCTCGCCGCGGATCGCTTTCTCGAATGCCAGGTTGAAAATCGCTTCCACTTCGCCCCATTGCGGGATCGGCGTACGCGGCAGCGCCGTTGCGAGCTGCTCGACGTACGTATCCACGAACGGAATGTTCATAGTCTTCATGGCTTCGGCAGCCGTTTTATTGGAAGGAATGAGGCCCGTCTCCGCCATGATCTTCTGCGGCTCTTCCGTCAGCATCCACTTCGCGAACGTCCACGCTTCTTCCGGATGTTTGGAGTTCGCGAACATGACCAGGTTCTCGCCGCCGATGACGGAACGGCTGCCGCCGTCGCCAGCCGGCATGACCGCTCTAACCGTCTGCTCCAGCGGATCGAAGCCCGTCGCTTCCTTCTCCGCGATCTTCGTGCTGTAGAACCAAGGGCCGTCGTCGCTCATCAGATAGTCGCCGCTGATGATGCCGTCCCATGTCCCAGGCTCGCCGCCAAGCATAACCGGAAGAACGAGGCCTTCGTTGTTCCAATCCACGATCGTCTGCAGCGCCTTCACACTCGCGTCGCTGTTCAGGTAACCGTCGACTTGCGTGTAGTCTTCGTTCGTGATGGAACCGCCGAGACTCCAGAACCAAGGGCCGAGACCCCATGCGTGGATGCCGGATACGCCGATGCCGAACTTGCCTTTATCCTTCAGCGTCCGAGCCGCCGCCGCCAGCTCGTCCATCGTCTTCGGCGCTTCCGTCAGACCCGCTTCCGCGAGCGTCGCTTTGTTGTAGATCGCAACCTTCGTATTCGTGTTGACCGGCACGCCATAGTAACCTTCGTTGTAGTAGTTCGTCGCCATCGGCGCTTCGAACACGCTGCCTTTCAGCTCCTCGAAGCCTTCCAGCTTGCTTACGTCCATCAGCGCGTTCTGCGCCGCGAATTCAGGCACCCACACGATGTCCATGCGCATCAAGTCCGGAGCCGCGTCGCCCGCAACGCCCGCGATAACTTGCTGCTTCAGGCCCTCGTACGGCATACGCGTCAGCTTCAGCTCGATGTTCGGATAAGCTTCCTCGAACGCCGGCTTGATCTTGTCCGTCAGCACGATCTCTTCCGCGTCGCTGTACGTGTGCCAGTACTCGATCGTTACCTTCTTGCCGGACGGCTTGTCGGTCCCACCATTGCTTGCCCCGCCATCGCTTGCGCCGCCGTTACCCGCGTTGCCGTTGTTTCCGCCGTTGCCTCCCGCGCATGCCGCCATGACGAATACCATCACGAGCGCCATGACCGCAAGCGCTGTTTTTTTCAAATTGCTCATTCTCTATTGCTCCCCTCTATTGCATGTCGATTTGGCTACACTCTGATTATCGCTTGCGAGCTGGCAATCGGTAACCGTTTACATTCTCATGGTCGTGTCGAATATTACCGAGTCGGCGGCGCTCCCCGCGCCTTGGTGTCCGATATTACGATGGGGCGTAAGATTGTCCCCCTTCGTCGCAGGCCTTCACGCGGAAAAGCAAAAACCCGTTACCGGCGGCAAGCGGTGCGGGCTCTTTTCACCATTTCGTTATACAAATAATCGACTTGCGGTTATCATTTGACTATGCGTCAAATCCATCTTAATCCGCTCTAGGAGGATCACCATGCGAATCGGACTAGCTCAAACCAGATTTCCATCAAACCTGAAGGACGGGATGGCTGCGGTCAAGGAGATGATCGAGAACGGGGCCAAGCAGCATTGCGACCTTATTTGTTTCCCGGAATCCATCATTCCCGGGCTCCGCGGCGTAGGTTACGAAGTCGAGGCTTACGATCATCCAAGCATAAAAAAATCCCTTGAAGCGGTCGCCGTTCTCGCCAAGCGGCACCGGATATCCGTTATTTTGCCGATGGAATGGGAGGATGAACTCGGTTTGCATCTGGTCGCTTTCGTCATCTCGGCCGAAGGGCAGGTCATCGGGTACCAAACGAAAAACCAAATCGACCCGGATGAAGACCAATTCGGTTATACGCCCGGAGCGGGGCGCCGAATGTTCGAACTTGAGGGCGTGAAATTCGGCATCGTGATCTGCCATGAAGGCTGGCGATATCCGGAGACCGTCCGGTGGGCCGCGCTTCGCGAAGCCAGCATCGTGTTTCATCCGCAATTTACCGGCCGGACCTCTTCATCCTTTTATGATGACGCGATGGTGTGTCGGAGTCAGGAAAACCGGATCTTCTTCGCCAGCGTCAACTATGCGCTTCCCGACCAAGGAAGCCGGACGGCGGTCATATCTCCGTCAGGCGAGCGATTGTGCGCCGCTGACCTTGGGAGGGAGCAACTCGTCGTTTGCGATATTCGTCCCGAGGAGGCTACCGGACTGTTAGCCCGGCGTTTGCGCCCCGATCTGCTCCTATGATCGCCGCGTTTATCCAATGAAGGAAAAATTGAAGCAGGAGACCGATACATGAAGAGGATCGGTTGTTTTCACGCGCATCATTCCAATATTGAACTTATCGATAGAGCGTTGGAGGGATTTAATGTCGAGCTTATCCATTTTGTCGACCCAGGGCTGGACCGGCTGAAAAAAGATCCCGGTTTCACCATGCAGTTCGCCGAGAAAAAGGTGCTCGACACGCTGGAATGGATAGAAAGCTGCCATGTTGATGCGATCTTGGTCACATGTACGTTTTTTACGGGCATCCTTCGCGATGATCTCCATGCTTCCCGGGTTCCCGTCATTAAGATCGATGCACCGTTGTTCGAACTGCTTACGGAGCAGGACAGGCCGGTTGTTTTGGTATTCACCAATCCCCAAACGATCGAGGGGACCATGAAGCGGTTCAATCAATTGATGGCAGGCAAAGGAATAGCTGCTCGCGCGGAAGCCCGGCTGCTGGAGGGAACCTTCGAGCTCATCATGCAGGGCAGGAAGGAAGACTATCTCCGCGAGGTGACCGCCGGCTTCATTCGAATCGCCAAAGAAAATCCCGATTTGCTTATCGCAGCCGCGCAATTATCGATGGCTCCCGCCGCTCGGGATGCCGCAAGCGTCATAAGTATGGAAGGAATCCGGACGGCGAATCCATTGGATGCGTTATCCGGTTATTTGGAGGACAAGCTGTCGCTAGGCAGCAGATGAAAGTAAGCACGGGACAAAAAAAGCCTTGCATGAACCCGATACGATCGGGCGTTGCAAGGCTTTTTCCTATTCCGGCATACGTCTATGCCCGCTTATTTCGTCACGCCTATCTTCTCAAATTGAAATCACATTTCCTTGGGATTTTTGTAGCACCAATTTGCATCATACGAAGACATCATTTTTAATTTGCTAATTTCTTCACATCCATATACCCAATCATAATCTGTTATCCATAAGTAATCATTCTGATTAACTTTCAAATACTCGTAAACAAAATCTAGCAACAGATGTTGCACTCCAAAAATTTCTTCTATGTGACCAACTTGAACTAACGATAATTCATTGTCTAGATCTAAATCATTATAATAATAAAAATCGATACTTGGATTGCTGTTAGAATGGACGTACATTAATAATGAGTGGCTAGAATCTTCGGATAATACCTTGTCAGTGCTAATGTTCAATGTTCGATATGAAAAGTCACCTTCTAATGTTAAGTGTTGGTAATTATCAATATGCATATTAATTCCGGCGTGATTTGTTGCAACGCTAATGTCGTTTAGTAGCTTTTCATGTGAATAAGTAACTTTTTTCGTTAATATAACTGCCGTTGTTCCCATACTATTATCTATTAATCTTAATGTCTTCTTCTTTATAGTCCAAATTCAACGCATGGAAAGGAAACTTTTCGATTCCTGCCAACTTTTTATCATCTACGATAACAACATTGTCTCTTTTAAGTAATATCGGTATTTCACCATTGGATTCCAAAAGACAGTCACCATCCAAGCGATGCATGATTCTTCCGATGAAACCCATTAACTCTCGTGCCCAATCTGTATGATAACTATAGATATCAAACCAGAATTCAAATCTAAAATTGATTCCGTAATCTTCACTTCTAAACTTAACCCCGTCGCTTCCCTCCCTAGTTCTTAGGTTAAAGCCATCGGACGAGATTTCGTATCTCTTCTCGGAATTTTCAATTATCTCGTCATTACTTATTGATTCCGAAATAATCCTCTTCAATTCATCAAAAGGAATATTCGACGATAAGTAAAATGTGTAAAACACCTCATTTCCCTCCTTTATTACGAAACCACTCACTTTGCAATAAACGGTATCTTGAATCACATTCAAAAGAACGGGTCGTTGGCTATTATTCATTCATTATTACAATAGTGTCTCCTTGAAAGAGCCATCGATTAACTCAAAAGGCCATTTATAGATGTCAGGATTTTCTTTCCAAGATGAGTTTACATACAAATCTCCACCAGACCTGATAAGTATGACCCCTGATTCACTATCATCAAATGCGATATCTCCATCAATACAACTCATTAAACGGTTGATAAACCGAAACAATGTGTTTAGCCCAACATCAAGGGTTTTGGCAAAAACCGAAACATCTATGCAGTGATTAATATCGATTTTCGCTTCTTCATTAATATGATCTACCGAAATCTTATCATCATAATCTATTCGTAACGCAAAATTTGCATGATTCACATAATAAATGTTATTTGTATTCTGAAGAATAATCTCCTCCGAAATCTCCATAAAAATTTGTCTCACTAATTTCGCTAACTCTTCAATATTGTTAGAGTAAGAAATATATATTGACAGTTGCATATTATTTCCTCCTGTAGAGTAAGTTAATTTCACCATCTCTTACAACAAACAATTCTTGTAAATGTTTCAAGTCCCCATTAGGATTAGCCTTGCCCAAAATTTTTTCAGTCACTTCTTTTACTTGCTCCGCCGTAAAGTCATCCAAATTCAATACAATTCTTTCCGCCTGAGTTTTTGTCTTTTTTGCTATCTCTGTCGCTATCCCATTAGCACTTTTAGTACTCAACGGTGCGTAATGGTCGAAAACATTTCCTTCAATAATAAAGTCAGGATTACTTTGTGGTTCAATTCCATATCCATTTCCATTAGGCAGTTCATCTATCATTTCAATATCATAGCCTTCATTTGCAAACAAGTCAGCGGACTCATTTTGCTTTATATAACCTCTAGCATTTTCTTGTGCATATTCCCCTTTTGGCTTACCGCCTTTTGGAAGTGATGGTGCGGTTGGGTTAAATCCTACGCCCTCACCAATCCCGCTTACACCACCGCTCGAGCCGTTACCACCACCTTTGTCGGGCACAAACAACTTAGTTCGACCAGATGGGCTGATTTCGAATAAAAACAGTCCGAAAGCTCGCGCTTTGTCTTCCTTGCTCAGTTCCATAAAGTCATCGTATGCCGCCTGAGCTTCTTTATATGTCGCCTTGGGATCGCTTACCGCGTCCCAGATCCCTTGTATCGTCCCGCTTACGCCATTGATGACTTGTTTACCCGCTTCCGTGCGATTCTCGAAAGCAAACAGGGCAAACTCCGCTGTCTCAACAGCAGAATGGTACATCCCCGAGAAAAAGCCGTACATTGCTTCTTGAAGAAGCGTGCCTCGTTTACCTTCAGCTAAACCGCTAACTTCTCGATATTGTTGTTTGAACTGAGCTGCGGATTCTTTCGATATCCCCATGCTTGCCATGAGTTTATCAATTTCTTTCATCATCTCCTCAGTTTGCTCTTGAAGTTGATCGATTCGGAGGCCGGCTTCTTCAAGAACCAAAATACCGTCTTGATATTCTTCTCGAAGCTTCTTAAGATCCTTTACTTTATCTTTCAGCTCGTTCAACGTTGTTCCCGTTATTCCGATTGATTTGTTCAGTTCGTCAATTGCCTTGTCGATTTGATTCAATTGGGTGTTTACGCCAAATTTTTTTTCGTTTTCTTTGGCCTTGGCAATCAACGATGCTTCATCGGATGCGGAGATATGATCCATGGGCAGCTTACCTAATTGCCCAAGCGCCTGCTTCGTTTCTTCCAGTGTAACATCGGCGGATATCGTCCCGCCATTCTTCCGTGCTTGCTCCGCTAACCGTTCGGCCGCCTTCATCCCCGCGGAGTCGCTTGCCTTCTGAGCGGCGGCGTAGTCCGTTTTGGCTATGTAGATTTGTTCGTTTGCAACAATGGTTTTAGCTTGATCCAGTGTCACTTGGCTTGAAATCGTCCCTCCACTAGCGCGGGCGGCATCTGCCGCCGCCGTAGCCGTTCTCATCCCAGCCGAATTCCCTGCCTTCTGTGCGATTTCGTAATCCTGTTTGGCTTTTAAGATTTGTTCGTTTGCCACCATTACCTTAGTATCGCTTAAGGTTACGTTCGACGATATGGTACCTCCGTTCTTCCTGGCTTCTTCCGCTAGTTTGCTTGCGGTGGCCATAGCGGATTTATCGCCTGCCTTTTGAGCGGTCTCGTAATCCTGTTTGGCTTTTAATATTTGTTCGTTCGGTGTCGGCGGTTTAGCAGTAGATTGGGTATTTGAGGCAGGATTCGATTTCTGGCTCGCTGATGCCGCTGTACCCCCAACTTTGCTTGAAGGAGTAAATGTATTTGCGCTTACATTTACTTTCGTTCCCGCTTGAGTTGGCTGGTTGATGATCGACTTATTCGCGGTATAGATGGTTCCGACAGTCGATTGTGCCTGGGGCTTGGGTACAGTCGTTTGCACGGAGGGCTTTTGAGCCGGAGCAGGTGTTGATGTAGCGGCGATTGGCGCTCTTTGCGGAGTCGATGCTTTAGCTGTTGACGCCGATGAAGATTGCTGTGATGCTGCTGTTGAAATTGTTTTGCTTATTGCCGGACTGTAGGTTGCCAACGGTTTATAGTTTTTTAATACAGTCATGTATGTCCTCCTTCATTTAGGTCCACTCTATCGATCTAGTTCATTTGGCTCATAAAAACTAGTATACGATTGGCAAATTTGGAAGACAACGAAAAAGAGACTGATATTTTCCGAAAGGCGTTTTGCGCGGCTCATTGCCTTGGAGGACGATCAGATAACCGAAAACTTATACATTCTATCGCGAAAAAAAGCCCTGTTCGGACCAAAAAGTTCGGTCCAAACAAGGCTAACCATTATCCCGGATTCAACACTACCGGCTTACTTCGCTACGCCGATCGGCTCGATCGGTTCCATACGTCCCGCCTTGGACGATGCGCCATTCGTCGGCGCGGCCCAACGGACAGCGTTGCCAATGACCTGCAGCACTTCCGGCTGATGGTAAACCGGGAACGTTTCGTGGCCCGGACGGAAGTAGAAGATTTTGCCTTTGCCCCTGCGATAGGTGCAGCCGCTGCGGAACACTTCGCCGCCTTCGAACCAGGAGATGAACACGAGCTCGTCCGGAGTCGGAATTTCGAAGCGCTCGCCGTACATTTCTTCCTTCGGAATTTCAAAATAGTCGCCCAGCCCCTCCGCGATCGGATGGCCCGTCTCAATGACCCAGACGCGCTCGCGCTCGCCTTCGTCGCGCCACTTGAGCGTGCCGGTCTTCGTGCCGAGCATCCGCTCGAATATTTTGGACGCGTGGCCGGAGTGAAGGACGATCAGACCCATGCCGTCCAGCACGCGATCCCGCACCTTCTCCACGATGTCGTCGCGCACTTCGCCGTGCGCCAGATGTCCCCACCAGAGCAGGACGTCCGTGTTCGCCAGCACTTCGTCCGTCAAGCCGTGCTCCGGCTCGTCCAGCGTCGCCGTGCGGACTTCGATGTGCTCCGCTTTCAGCAAGTGGTCGCCGATCGCGTTGTGAATGCCCTTCGGATATATGCTCGCTACATGCTCATTGTTTCTTTCGTGGCGGTATTCGTTCCATACCGTTACTTTTAGCGTTGTCATTGGTTAGCCCTCCCGATAATGTTCAATAAGTATCATTGCGCCGATACCCAGCGGCCTTCCGAGAACGACTCGATGATCGCGTCGATCGTCCGTTGGTTGATGTACCCGTCTTCGATCGTCGCGTTCAGCCCGTCGTCCTTGCCCTTTAACAGGTCGAAAAACGCCTGCATCTGATCCGATTTGTACGACTCCGGAACGTCCAGGAAGCGGAAGTCTCCCTCTTCGTCCTCGAAGTTCGCCTCCAGCGTATCCTCGGCTTCGAGGTTATAGACAAGCGAGCCTTTGGAGCCGTATACCTCGATCCGCTGGTAATTGCCGCGGCCATAAGCGAACCGGGAAATTTGCATCGAAGACGAAATGCCGTTCTCCATTCGGCCGAGCACGTGGCAGAAGTCGTCGACGTCGACCTCACCTTTGCCGCTGCCGTCCAGCTTGTCGCGTTCGCGGACGATCGTGTCGCCGTGGCCGACAACGCTCGTCGTCTCCCCGACCAAGAAGCGGTGAAGATCCAGAATATGCGAGCCCAGGTCGCCGAGCGCGCCGGATCCGGACAGCTCTTTGCTAAAGCGCCAGTACAGCGGCACTTCCTCGGAGATTGCCCAGCCTTGCAGGTACTGGCTGTAGACATGGCGAATCTCGCCCAACTTGCCGGACTCTATCAGCTCCCGCGCGTAACGAACCGCGCCGCGGTACCGGTACGAGAAACAGACGATATGCGGCACCGGCTTGCCCGCCAGCTCCTCGCGCAGAACCAAAGCTTCTTTCGTGTCGAGCGCGATCGGCTTCTCGAGTGCGAATGGCTTCCCGAACCGGATCGCGTCCAGCGCGACCGCGAAGTGGTTCATGTTCGGTGTGCCGATCATGACCGCGTCGACCTCCGAGTCGGCCAATATATCTTCATGACGGGAATAACGGCGCTCCGGCGGAATGCCTAGCGTCTCTCCCCGTTCGGCGAGCGCCTTTTCGTTGACGTCGCAGATCGCGTACAGCTCCGCGTCCGGACTATTCTCGATGCCCCAAATATGATAATTGGCGATGCCGCCCATTCCGATGATGCCGATTTTCAGCTTTCCCATAGCCACCATCCATTCCTTGAATGTTGTATCCGTTTCATCCACAGTATAGAGTGTGCTAGAATAATCGGGAATGTGGGATCATGACGCTTTTTGTATAATACCGACTTTTCCAAAACGAGGAAGGATGTGACGGACATGCTGGAGATGAACGTGGAACGAGTGCCGAAGATCATACTGATGGGGTTCGTTTCGTATGCGACGCCTTGGATTCACTTCTTCCGGCATTCGGACGAGCATATTCTCTACGTGATCAAAAGCGGGGAGCTTCATATGAAGGAGAACGGGATCGAATACGTGTTGAAACGCGGGGACATGCTGCTGCTTGAGCCCGGCATGGATCATGAAGGGACGCGAAAGGCAACCTGCGACTATTACTATTTTCACTTCCTGCATCCCGGCTTGAAGGCAACGGCGAAAGAGATCGATCCCTCGGAGCTTGCCCGGAGCTACGTGCTCGAGGAAGCCGCGGAGCCGGGCGAGGAGCCGCTCCATTATTTGCCGAAACATTGCTCCATCACTGACAAAACCAGCTTTCACCAGCTCATGCACGCTATGAACGAGCTTCTGCTCCTGTACCGCCGGAAACATTACAATCGCGGCTTGACCGCGCTCCGGTTCTCGGAGTTTCTTATCGAGCTGTCGCGCGACTACCTGCTGAATGTGCTCCGCAACGAAGGCGGCAAAGGATCCAAAGCCATCTCCAAGGTGCACGCCTTGTTGGATTACATCGAGCAGCATTACACCGGCAAAATCACAAGTGAGCTCATTGAGCGGGAGTTCGAGTCCAACTACGATTACTTGAACCGCGTCTTCAAGGAGCATACGGGCGAGACGATTATGCGCTACGTGAACAAAATTCGCATCCAGCACGCGCAGGAGCTGATCCGGGCGACGCATATGAGTTTTGGCGAGATCGGGTATTTGACGGGCCTCGAGGATCCGTATTATTTCAGCAAGGTGTTCAAGCAATACGTGGGATTGTCGCCGATGCAGTACTACAAGAAGGTAAGAGAGTCGTAGCGGAGGCGTCCATTAGAAGGAAAAACTCCCACTAATCTGCACCTTCTCTTGGACGATGCCGGTTAGAAGGAAAGTCTCCCGCTAATTTGATCGATACGATGGTTTGACCCTCGAAAACGACCAATTAGTTGGAGAAATTCCCGTTTACCTCGAAATTTTCAGGTAGCCTTCGAAATTATAGGGAGGATTTCCTGTTAAATGTTAGATAGCCAGCGGCGGGCGCGGCAAAATGAAAAGGCCGCTCAATAGAGCAGCCTCCACAAATAAAATGTCGCGTACGCCTCCCAGCTGGTCCAGCCAGCCGACATCTCGAGAAGCTCCGCCTTCGTCGGCTTGCGATCCAGCCCCGTCAACGATTTGATCGCGTTGTGCAGCCCAACGTCGTCGATCGGGAACGCGTCCGGGAAACGCAGGCAGCGCATGATGACGTAATGCGCCGTCCAAGGGCCAATCCCCCGCCTGCTGACCAGCAAACGCTCCGCTTCCTTCAGCCCGCCTGCCGACAGCAGGTGCTCCTTCGTTAGTTCTCCCGAAGCGACCGCCGCGGCCGTGTCGATCAAATATTCGCTCTTGCGGGCCGTCATGCGCAGCGGATCGAGCTCCTCTATCGTCAGTTCCGCGATCGTCTCCGGTGAAGGGAATAGCCAATACGATTCGCCCCCATGCTCGATAGACTCGCCATACCGCTCCACCAGTCTGCGCTTCAGCGTATAGGCGAACGCCAGGTTGATCTGCTGGCCGATGATGCCCCAGCAGAGCGCCTCGAACAAATCCGGAATGCCGAGCAGCCGAAGGCCGCGGAAGCGAGCAGCCGGTTCCTTGAGCAGCGGATCCCCCTCCGCCAGCTCATAGAACGGAGTCAAGTCGCGATCCAGATCGAACCATTCGCGCGTGTAGGCGACCGCCGCGGCGGTCAAGGGGGTGAGAGCGGAAGGCGCAAGCACAGTCTTCGGCTCCGCGAATGCATGAACATGCCCCGAAACCGGCTCAGTCAAGCCCGCTGCCCGTACGCGTTCGATCCGCACTGGTTCGGACAACCGCTCCAGCTTCAAACCGCCCGATTCATCTTCGCTTACTTTCCATACGGCCGCGAATCGCCCGTCGGTCATGGCCTTGTACACCGCGTCGCCCTCCACGCGGAATAGGCATTCGTTGCTCGATCGTTTCAAATAAGCCAAATGCTGCCCGAAGTCGAACGCTTTCGGCACGGGCAGCGTAACGGTTTCCATCGCAAATTCACTTTCCTCTCGGTCGCTTCATACTCATAGTTGTACCACAGAACGTCGGCCAAGCCGATTTCGCAATCTTGCGCTTTTATTCCGCTCTACAAAAAAGAAGCAGCAGCAGGACGGCCGCATTAACCGCGGCCATTCCATGCTTCTGCTTCTTCAAACAGCCTTCTTAGTCGTTATCGTCCTTCTTGGCGATGAACAACAAGATCGTAATGAGCGTAAATCCGGTCAACGCCAGGAACGGAATCGTAATAAATCCGAGCCAGTTGATCCATTCCGTCGTGCAGGGAACGCCCTGCGTACACGGCCTGATCTCTTTGAAGCCTGGAATTTTCTCCATCATGTAATGGAACGTCGATATGCCCATGCCGACAATGGAGAGCGGCAGCACGTATTTGCGAATCGTATGTTCATTATAAAACGCCGCGATGCCGAGGATCACGCTCAGCGGATACATCAATATGCGCTGGAACCAGCACAGATCGCACGGAATATAACCTTCGATTTCGCTAAAATACAGACTGCCCAGCGTCGCGACGACGGCGACCAGCCATGCGAGATACAGCGCGTTGCGCCTTAATGCCATAAGCCCACCCCTATTCCAGGTTCTGCTCGATTGCCGCTTTAATCGCCGCGTAATCGAACGGATTTGCGATTTGCGTCTCGTTAATCATGATGGTAGGGGTTTGGTTCACCTTAAACTCCTGATAGAGCGCTTTGTCCAGCTCGAATTGTTTGGTTGGCTCCTCAGCGGTCAAACTCGCCCGGAAGGCTGCCTCGTCCAAAGTCGGCACGGTCGCTTTGGCTACTTCCACGACCTTATCTTCAGTCAGCCAGGCACTGTCATGATTGGTCGTCGGCTGCGCGTCGAACAACGCTTTGTGGAATGCCCAGAACTGCTCGGGGTACGATTGCAGGATCGATTCGCTCGCTACTGCCCCGGTAATGGACGGCTGATTGTGGAAATCGACATTAACATAAGAGAACGTCGCCTTGCCCGTATCAACGTAATCTTTTTGAAGCTGCGGCCAGATCGTCTCTCCCCATTGTTTGCAGGAAGGGCACATGTAGTCCCCGAATTCGACGATCGACACTTTGGCGTTCGCATCGCCAAGAACAGGCTGGGATTCGGTCGACGGCGCGACGGACAATTCCCGGTTTTCGCCTTCGTTTTTCTTCTGAACCTGGTTGATGACAACGAGCAATACGACGATCAGGATGATAATAGCCGTATACAATACGAAATTGCGGGAGCCCGAAGCTTTTTTATTGCGTCTTGCCTGTGCACTCATTCTTCATTCACCTCGTTTGGTTTATGACAATTAGCGTACCATAACATGAGGACATCCTCCACATGCGGCAGGAGGAAAATTCGCACAATTTTATTACAGTCCGATTAAAGCGTTGTTAAGTGTGCCTAGAAAAACGAAAAATCGAATGACGCCGTTGACAAAACAAGTTATCGAGGAATATCATATGAACAAGTATTCATATGTTTGAGCGCAGAAGGAAGGTGTACGCGGGTGAAAGAATATCAGGTAAAGGGGATGTCCTGCGGCGGCTGCGCCATGCGCCTCGAGCAGGAAATAAGGGAGCTTGATCATGGTGAGGACGCGACGCTCAGTTACAATTCCGGCAAGCTGAAGGTGAATGGGGATATATCGCTGGACGCCGTGCGCCGTATTTTGAAGTCGGATGGAGCGTCATTGGTTGCGATTCCCGATGGGCATGCGAATGGAAATGGACAAGAGCATTCACATAGACGCCCAGATGGACATACGCATGCAGATACCCATGGTCACACGCACGCGGATGACCATGGGCATGAGCATTCCCATGGCGGCGGTCTTGCGAAGCTGAAGCCGGTACTTGCGGCGGCCGTCCTCTACGCCTCCACTCTGCTTGTTGACGGCTGGGCGGAGCCGCCTATCGCCATCCTGCTCTATTTGGCCGCGACCGCGATTAGCGGATACCCGACCTTTATGAAGGGTCTTCGC
The DNA here is from genome assembly GCF_030929555.1 of Paenibacillus sp. LHD-117. Taxonomy (GTDB): domain Bacteria; phylum Bacillota; class Bacilli; order Paenibacillales; family Paenibacillaceae; genus Pristimantibacillus. The sequence continues at coordinate 181,989 of NZ_JAVFVT010000010.1, forward strand.
AATCTGCTGAAGCTGAAATTTACGATGGATACGCTGATGACCGTCGCCTTGATTGGCGCCGTGGCGATCGGCGAGTGGAAGGAAGCGACGCTTGTCGCCATCCTGTTCGGACTAAACGAATGGCTCGAGGGACTCGGCATGGAGAAGGCGCGGCGATCGATGGACGCGCTGCTGAAGACCGCTCCGAAGGAAGCGCTCAAGGTCGAAGACGGACGCGAATCCATCGTTCCGATCAGCGCCTTGTCGGCAGGCGATATCGTGCGGATTAAGCCCGGCGTCCAAATCCCTTCCGACGGCGTCGTGGTCGAAGGCATCAGCTCCGTAAACGAAGCCGCCATTACGGGCGAATCGCTGCCGCTTGACAAAAGCATCGGCGAACCGGTATTCGGCGGCAGCTTGAACCAAGACGGCATGCTGCTCGTGCGGATTACGAAGGCTTACGAAGATTCGTCGCTCGCCCGCATTCTCCATCTCGTGCAGGAAGCGCAGGAGACGAAGACGCCTACGGAATTGTTCATCAACAAATTCGCGCGGTATTACACGCCTGCCATCATGATCATCGCCGCGCTCGTCATCTTGATTCCTCCCCTGCTGCTCGGCGGCGAGTGGAAAATATGGCTGTACCAAGGGTTATCCGTCCTAATCGTCGGATGTCCTTGCGCCTTGATTCTGGCCTCGCCGATCGCGATCGTTTCGGGCATCGCCCGGATGGCCAGGCACGGAATCCTCGTCAAAGGCGGCGTCTATCTGGAGCAGCTTGGCAAGCTGGACATGATCGCCTTCGACAAAACAGGGACTTTGACGAAGGGCGAACCGCATGTAACGGAATCGCGGGTATATGACGAAGACCGGCTATTCCGTATCGCCGGCATGATCGAAGGCGCTTCGAGCCATCCGCTGGCGAAGGCGGTGCTGAAGGAAACCGAACGAAGGGGGATCCGGGTGGACGCGGCGCCCGCATCCATCCAAAACATCGCGGGCGTCGGCATGGAGGCCGTCATCGAAGGCCGCGCTTACAGGCTGGGCAACGAAAAAAGCGCGGCGCATCTGGCGTTGCCGCAGGAAGTAATCGAGGATATCGAAGCATTGAAGGCTGCCGGACTCACGTTAGTGATCGTATCCGACGAAACGGATGTGCTTGGCTTGTTCGGCATCGAGGACGAGGTGCGCGAGGAAAGCCCTGCCGTCATTGCTGCGCTTCATCGGTTGGGAATCCGCAAGACGGTTATGTTAACCGGCGATCACGCTCGAACGGCGCAGAAAGTAGCTCGGCAAGTCGGCGTGACGGAAGCGAAGAGCGGCCTGCTGCCCGAGGATAAAGTAACGGCGATTCGCGCGTTATCGGCAGAAGGACGCGTCGCGATGGTCGGCGACGGCGTCAACGACGCGCCCGCTCTCGCCGCCGCGGGACTCGGAATCGCGATGGGCAAGGGTACCGACAGCGCCATGGAAACGGCGGACATCGTGCTGATGCAGGACCATCTCGGCAAGCTGCCTTACGCCGTGAAGATCGCGAGACATGCCGGCCGGATCATCCGCCTGAACATCGCGATCGCGCTCGGGCTCAAGCTGATCGCGCTGCTGCTCACGATCCCGGGCTGGCTGACGCTTTGGATCGCGATCCTTTCGGATATGGGCGCGACCATCCTCGTCACGCTCATCGGACTGACGATGTTCGCGGAGCGGAAGGAACGCGTATCGTAAGGCTGCGCCTTGCTCGCGGCTGAGATGGCATCGCCCTAATTCCCGCGAACCGCTTCGCATCCAGTCCCGCCCGCACAACCAAGGTGAAACGACTGTCGCCGTCCTTTGGCGGAGCAGTGCGTTTCATTCCGAGAATTCTAAGCCTGGATAAGGTGCAACACTTATAGATTCTTAGAATTTTAAAAAACCAGTCTGCAACGAGCTGATAGCGCTCGGCAGGCTGGTTTTTTTCGTGATATTCGATCGGTCCGTTAAATAAGAAATGACTTCGATTATAGCTTACTCCTCAGCCAGCGAGCTCAAGTACCGATAGCTGATGGCCAAGCTTTCGAACGGATCGCGCAAGCAGACGTCCTGTTCGACGACATACCATTCCACGCCGATCTCGCGGCAAGCTTTGATAATGGCCGGGAAGTTCAGATTGCCTTCGCCGATCTCCGCGAAAACTTGTTTGTTGTCGACGATCGCCATGTCTTTCAGGTGAACGACGCGCATGCGGCCGTCGACCTCCCGAACCGCTTCCACCGGATTCGCGCCGCCGGCTTGCACCCAATACATATCCAGCTCAAAGTGGACCGCGTCCTTGTCGCTTTCGCCTTGCAGGATAACCATGCCGGTTCTGCCTTCGAACTTCGTATATTCGAAATGATGATTGTGGTAAATAAACTGCAGTCCATGCTCCTTCAGCTTGCGGCCGATCTCGCTGGCAATGCCCGCAAACTCGGCGTACCCCGCGCCTCCCGCGTTCCGGAACGACTCCGGAATGGCTCCCAATCCGACATACCGACAATTCCAAAGCTTATGTTTTGCGATCGTCGCTTCCAGGTCGTTCGTCAGGGCGTCGTAACCGACATGCGTCGCGCAGATCGTCAGGCCGAATTCGTCCGCAATCGCTTTCACGACTTCCGGAGCAATCGGACCTACGCCGGACATCTGCACCGCCTCGTATCCAATTTCCTTCACCTTCCGAAGAGATTCCCTGAGTCCCGCCTCGTCCTTGCAGTAGTCCCTGAGCGTGTATAGCTGAGCCGCAATCATAGATTTTTTCATCGATTCGCCACCTTCTCATCGTAATTGGATTGAAAATCAAACAACGTCTACGATGAGTATAACAGTCCTGTTTTTTTCTGCTTGTCTGGCATTAACGCGCAAACCTTCTTCTTTTGACTCTGATTGACCTCTTATATCAGCTTCGATTCGATCTGCTCGATCTTGGCGCACAGCTCCTGATGCCACTCGGCATCTCCGCTCGTATACGCAACGAACGCGACGGACTTCAGCGAATCGAGATTGGATACGAGATCGAAGTTCACCTTCAGGCAATGCTCCATCTCGCGTTTCTCCAGCGGCGACAGCATATGGTAACCTCCGATTGCTCTTGCTTTAAGCGTTAGCTCGGCCAGACGCCGATGCACGGGATGAATGCCTACCATGTAGCGTTCCTCCTTTAACGGATTATCCGAATGTGATTGGTCTTATCAGCATGTCCGCGTATGGAGGATCGCAAACCTAACCGATACCGTTCGTGCAAAGATCAGAAAGAAGGTTATTCGTAGAAAAATCGAGTAGGCCTATGCGCATGCGCATAGGCCTCTCACAGATCCGGACTTGCGGGTCATCGCATCCGGCTCCTCCAGTGATTATCCCCGTTGGGGGTGAAGTTCTTTGCAAATCGTATAGAGACTGCATAGACCGATCTCGTCAAACCATCGGTTCGGCAATGCATATTGGGCATAGGTTGACATGGAGCTCCGCCATGCTGTCATGCGCATGCCCGGCATTTCCTTACTCCCCCATCCTCTTCTTCGCATTTCTCGATGCAGCTTCCTGATTTTCTTCCA